>NZ_CP150224.1:4800000-6859859 GCF_037969975.1 Paenibacillus sp. FSL R7-0163 | reverse complement strand
TAATTCTCTAATTTGGACCTCACTTGCGTGATTTCCTACTCACTCGTTGTTCAGTTTTCAAAGATCAATGTCTCTCATTTCGTCGTCATTGTTTATCAGCGGCGACCTTTATAATATATCACAGTGTTAAGCTGTTTGGCAAGTCTTTTTTTTGAAAAATCTTTTTTTTCAATTTTTCTTGCCTTCCGCTTCCCTTTTACACAAGCAAAAGGAGCGCGAGATATAATTTATCATGAGCACTCCTTTTTAGTCAAGCTATTTTATTAAATAATCTGAAAACTTTATAAAACTGTAGCAATTCTCGTATATCTTCAGTGTTTATACTGAGAAGAACGTCCACCCCATGCATACTTGGAAAGCTCTTTCTGAGGAGCGAAGCGAGCATACATCCGGAATACAGTCTTATATCTATTAGCGATGGCGTGCCTGATATTTTGGTCCAAGCGCTGATCACTCAAATCTAACAGCATCTCATCTAGTTCTTTTCTCAAAACATAATCCAGTTCCTTGCATTCCTTTTCGTTAAACAACATTCCCAACATATGCTTGGCCTCCTTCATGAAGTTGCAATTAACACCTTCTCTAAACCCCCAAAACTTTTGTGCATAAACAGTAAGTAACATCTCATGGAGAAAGCTGCCTTAAGATCCTCTTACACTAGATTAACCGGAGTCCTCTTTTTATAACCATAATTATTAAAAATTCCCTTTATGGTTTCGTGTCGATTATATACTCCTTACCTTTAGGCAATCCTTGGATGAACGCCCTTAATGTTATGCTCTATTCCCGGAAGTTTTATGATAAAAGTGAAAAAGTAATTGTACTTTCAATAATGGCTGCAACAAATAACAGGATTACAGTCCATATGGAAGCCGTAAGTGTTTGACGCATGAAAGCAGACCAGTCTGCGCTTCTCTCCTCTTTTCTATCTGTAGATCGAAATAAACTTGAAATCACTTTCCCGCCAAAATGCAGTCCAAAGGCACAAGCGATAATGATTGCCGGAATCTCTATAATCCCGTGTGGCAGTAATCCTTTTACGATTAAATCGAACAAATCCTGTCCTTGCAGTGCGGATAAATGTATCAAGTAGCCAATTACCGCTCCGTTTATAAATAAGAATATAGCTGGCAATATGCCGAACAACGCTCCCAGGAAAATAATAACCACGCCCTTGATGGCGTTATTCAAAAATATAAATACAAAGAAGTTCCATTGCGGATTAGAGGTGTCTCTTAAGTTTCCGCTGATCTCACTTAGCCCTTCCAATTGCTGAACCAATAGTTTTTCCAGACTACTTGTGGCTACCCAGCCAACAACCGCTCCTATTACGAAGAGCAGACAGGATAGCAGCAAAGCCTTGCGGATCGATTTAATATCTTTAACAAACGTGAAGAACGACAACATAAATACCTCCTGAAATTGTGATCTCTGTTTCTTAGGTCATAACCGTGCGGTACGAGCATACATTTAGAACAAACAAGCATTTCGCATGGGAGAGGAGCGCTGTCATTAATGAATTCTTTTTATGTATTCAGCGGCAAAAAGATCAAAAGGTTCATCTATATCTTCGCCGCTGTGCTTCTTGCTGCTGGAGTTGTCTATGTCGAGAGGGGTAATATCACCGTTTTTTCTGAGGCTGGACCTTCTGCCATTTACAGTGTGCCAACAGAGAAGAAGCTGATTGCCCTAACCTTCGATATTAGCTGGGGGGAAAAGAGACCCGAACCAATTTTGAAGGTACTTGAAGACAAGAAAGTGGACAAAGCCACCTTCTTCCTATCGTCACCATGGAGTAAGACTCACCCCGATATTGTAACAAGCATCAAAAACGCAGGATTCGAAATTGGCAGTCATGGCCATAAACACGTCAATTACAGCACTCTAAGTAACGAAGAGATTCGCACTCAGATCACAACGGCTCACACTGTGCTTACAGAATTAACCGGTAAAGAACCCAATCTAATTCGTATGCCTAATGGTGATTTTGACAAAAGAGTTCTGCAAGTGGCCAATGATCTTGGTTACAAAGTCATCCAGTGGGACACAGACTCTCTAGACTGGAAGAACATAGGTGTAGACAATATCGTGAAGCGTGTAACGACTAAAGCACATCCTGGTGATATCGTTCTACTGCATGCCAGCGATTCCTGCAAACAAACTCACGAAGCTCTTCCGCAAATTATCGATGAGCTCCGCAGACAAGGTTATGAATTCGTTACCGTCTCTGAGCTGATCAGCCAAAGCAACGCAGAGGGTAAAGAGGTTCGTGACTCGGCCTCACTAAATAGTGCCTTAGAGGATGCTGCTGGGCTGTAACGCTCCTCCCAATCTTAGGTACCGCAATAGATGTTGGTCTTATCCAAATATTAATGACGCGGGGAAATGAGCTCCGATATGTCGGGTGTGGGGGTATTCAGCTTCGGATAGCTCAGATCCAGACTCTCCAGTGTCTTTACAACGATGGATAAGGCCAAATAGTTGCGGTACCATTGATGATTGGCTGGTATCCAGTACCAGGGTGCTTTATCAATACTAGACTCCTTAAAAACATCTACATATGCCTCTTGGTAATCATCCCAAAACTCCCGCTCCTGTAGATCACTTGCGTCGAATTTCCAGTGTTTTTTGGGATCTTCAAGCCGTTCTTTGATTTTCTTAAGCTGCTTTTCTTTTGAAATATGCAGAAAAAGCTTGATAATTGTCGTTCCCTCTTCCACCAGCATCTCCTCAAACTGCCGTATGTAACGAAAGCGGCGCTTCAAGTCATCCTTTTTCAGTCCCCCATGTACCCGCGGTACCAATACATCTTCATAGTGTGAGCGGTTAAATGCAGAGATGTAGCCTTTAGGGGGTGTCTTTTGATGCACTCTCCATAAGAAATCGTGAGCTGCTTCCTCCAGAGAAGGTTTCTTGAAGCTGGTCACTATAAAGCCTTGTGGATTGATCCCTGAAAAAATGTGTTTAACCGTTCCATCCTTACCGCTGGAATCCATCCCTTGCAGAATTACGAGTAGTGAGTGCTTTTTCTGTGCAAAAAGAATATCTTGAAGTTCTGCCAACCGTTCCTTTAACTGCTCTGTTTTGGCTTCTGCTTCTTTTTTTGATTTAAAGTTACCTGTATCGTCCGGGTCCAGCTTGTTAAGCTGGATTTCATTTGTGTCTTTTATCATATAGCGCTTGATGTCCATATATTCCCCTCCTAAAAGTTTTGTGAGCGTTGCTACGCTTGTATTACTACGTACAAAACTCACTTCGGAAGCATCTACTTAGTTTTGTGAGCGATGCTACGCTTTGTATTACTACGTACAAAACTCGCTTCGGAAGCATCTACTTAGTTTTGTGAGCGTTGCTACACACAAAGAATCCGCTCTATTGTTCTTTAAGATTAACCTCCTCCAGCGGATTCTAATCGTTAGGATACATTCTAGAGCAAAAAACCCCGTCTTCTGAAGGCCAGAGCACGGGGTTCATGATTTGCTGAATTCGCCCCAGCCTTTATCCGGCTGCCGGCTTGAGAATACGGTGAAGCATCAAAATTTGGAATGCATTACAGGCGATGAGCGGAACAACAATAAACACTGTCGCACTATCAACACCTATACGGAGCACGCCGATAATTTCCACAATTGAAATAGCTGTCATAAAAAAGAGGGTTGGAATCCAAGCTGAGATGTTTGTACTTTTCACTTTGAAATAAGACACAATAATGGCAGCTAACAAAATAAAGATTCCTAGTATTAGATCAGACAAGACACTTCTTTCCCCGCCAACGACGGTACGCAAAAAAATCAGTTCAAGCAATGCGAGCACAGAAAGCACCAGTTGTATGTATTTCCAAATTTTTGGTGGGAAAACACCATTGCCCATGTAATTCAAAATTAGATAAGCAAAAAAACCAAGTTGCGCATAAACACTGACAAGCATACCGTAGCCGAATAGTATCAACGGGTATAAAAAGAAATCATCGACACTTTTGAAATCAATTCGGCCGTTCACGAATTGCAGTGCCAGACCTGCGATTACTGCTCCGCCCGCTCCTATTAGAAGGGTTGTCCAAAATAAATAAAACCATTTTTTTATACTCAGCCACTTCACCTCCCCTATGTCAGATTTATTTTACCAAGGATACCGACAAAACACCATTACATCAGCAACATAAATGTGTGTTAATGCGGCATAATACAACTGGAGAATCCTAATAAAGGAGGGCAGCGCCAATGAAATGG
The DNA here is from genome assembly GCF_037969975.1 of Paenibacillus sp. FSL R7-0163. Classification (NCBI taxonomy): domain Bacteria; kingdom Bacillati; phylum Bacillota; class Bacilli; order Caryophanales; family Paenibacillaceae; genus Paenibacillus; species Paenibacillus sp. FSL R7-0163. The sequence continues at coordinate 6,855,630 of NZ_CP150224.1, read as the reverse complement.
AGATTTATCGGATCTGTGGGTTTGGCTTTAAGCTTTGTTATGGCCTTAACGGCTTGCGGAAGTGAGCAGAGCAGTTCTTCTTCTGGTCAGGGCAGTTATAAAGAAATGAAGACCATGGTTATTGATATATTAAAAAGTGAAGATGGGAAAAAAGCGGTTGAGGAATCATTATCAAATTCCAGTTCTGGAGGCACCAGCGGAATGAGTATGAAAATGATGCCACTTCAAACAACAGAGGATATAAAAACCGCTGTTAAAGATACCCTCACTGCACCGGAATATCAAAAGGAAATCGAGAAAATTATGACTGATCCCAAGTTCGCAGGCGATTTTGCTAAAGCCATTCAATCACAAAGCAAAGAATTGCACCTGCAACTAATTAAAGATCCCACATATCAAAAATCCGTCGAAGAAATCATGAAGTCTCCAGAAATGATGACCATGTTTCTTAATCTAACCAAAACACCTGACTACCGAAAGCAATCCATGAAGACCATCCAGGAATCTATGCAGACTCCATTATTCCGGATGGAGGTATTGAATTTACTTAAAAAGGTCGTTCAGGACGAACTCGAGCCAAAGGAACAGAAAAAGGGCGGCGAAAGCGGCGATAAACAGGAAGGCAGCGGCAGCGGTGGTGAAAGTGGCAGCGGTAGCGGCGATGATTCAAGCACATAACAAAAAAGAGGCCTTATCCCACCTAACAAAGTGGGACGGCCTCTTTTTATGCACAATAATTAGTGCTCATATTTCGCAATCAGCTTTTCGGCGATATCAGCAAACAACAAGGCAGTTGGTGTGTCTTCCTTGTATACAGAAGGTGAGAAATCCGGTTCAGAAATATGGTTGTCCGGTGCGCCCAATGGAACTTGTGCAAGCAGCTCCGTATGGAGTGTCTCCGCAAGCCGCGCGCCTCCACCTCTGCCAAAAATATAATCTTTTTTACCACAGTCTTTACACTCATAATAAGCCATGTTCTCAATGACTCCAATAATCTCATGTTCTGTCTGCAGAGCCATAGAGCCCGCTCTAGCCGCCACAAACGCTGCGGTAGCATGAGGGGTCGTAACAATAATCTCTTTGCTGTGAGGGAGCATCTGATGTACGTCAAGCGCCACATCACCTGTACCTGGAGGAAGATCAAGCAGCATATAATCAAGTTCTCCCCAGCCCACATCACCAAAGAATTGGCGCAGCATTTTGCCAAGCATAGGTCCCCGCCAAATTACCGGACTATTCTCACGGATAAAGAAGCCCATAGACATGACCTTCACTCCGAAACGTTCCACAGGAATAATGATTCCCTCTTCTACAACGGGGCCCTCTTCGATTCCCATCATATCAGGGATGCTAAACCCATAAATGTCCGCATCAATCAATCCAACCTTTTTACCTTTTCTAGCCAGAGCTACTGCCAAATTCACAGTAACCGTAGACTTTCCAACCCCGCCTTTACCACTGGCAATGGCGATAAAGTTAACACCAGAGTTCTCATTGATTAATTCATGATCGTCAAGGCCTGCTGCATGTCCCTTAAGTTTCCCCGGTTCATCAGCCAATGGCTCTTCCCCAGCACTCTCTCCGCGAAGCAGAGCACGTTCATAATCGGTTGCATCACGCAGCCGGATATGTACATTAGTGACTCCACCCGCTTCAAGCAACTCACGAACCTGTTGTTCTAGGTCCATGCGACTTTGCTCTTCAGGATCCAGACATACGATTGACAAAGAAATACGATCTTCTTTAATCATAATGTCACGGATCAGCTGTAGTTCCACAAGGCTTTTTCCGGTTTCCGGGTCTGTTAATGACTGCAGTATTTCCTGGATATGTTCCCTAGTCAGCATGGAAAGCACCTCTGTTTCCTTTCCGGAGGAGAATTCTTCCGGAGTTTTTGTCTATTATAGCATTACCCATCTCCTGATGAGTAGTCCCGGCTACTCGGAAGCATAACGAAGAATGCCACGATATATGCTAGTCGCTACCTTGCGTTGATAAACATCATCTCCGAGCAGAACTGATTCCTGAGGGTGCGACAAGAAACCGACCTCTACAAGGATCGCAGGTATTTTTAATGCTTTTAGTAGATAAACAGTATTTACAGTCTTAGCTACACGATCAGTATTCTCCAGTGTAATCTTCAGCTCACTCTGTACAAACTCTGCGATAGCTTTATTATCCTTGTGATTGGGATAGTAAAAGGTCTGCGCCCCGCTCCATCGGTTCGAAGGCACGCTGTTCATGTGAACGCTTATAAAAAGATCTGCGCCCTTCTCTTCAATGCTTCTTACTCTTTGCTTAAGATCTTCAGTCTTGCGCTTAGAATAGCCCTTAGTGCCCTCCTGAGCCAAATCATAATCCCCTTCACGGGTCATCACAACAATAGCCCCTGCCTGTTGCAGGTAATCACGTAAATAAAGAGAGACCGCGAGATTAATGTCTTTCTCAATTAGCCCTTCCCGGCTAACTGCCCCTCCATCTGCTCCCCCATGTCCAGCGTCGATAGCGATCACTTTACCAGACAAAGGCAGACTCCAATAATTTAACGTTTTGGCAGTAGGCATGTCATACGCTATAATGCCGATCATTATAGCCAGCAGTGTTGCGCCCAGCATACATTTTTTGATACTGCTCCATGAGATCCAGACCGAGACTTTACTGTGTTTTCGGCCAGACATAACAAAGACCCCCTCGTCCCGATAGATAATACTCATCTATATGGGACAAGAAGGCCAAATAGTACTAGATAACGATGATTAAGCTGTTACTTCTTGAGTCATCCCTTCAATTAGAATCTGCGCAACCTCAGGTCGCGTAAATTCAGGAGGTGGACATTGACCCTCCCGAAGCAAAGCCCGTACCTTTGTACCCGACAAAGTCATATGATCGTCGCCAGGATGCGGGCAGGTTTTACTGGAAGCCATATTTCCGCATTTTTTACAGAAGAAGCTGTGTTCAAAAAATAATGGAGTAATATCAAGTTCCTCAGCGGTATAATTCGCGAAAATTTCTTGTGCTTCATAAGTTCCGTAGTAATCGCCTACGCCCGCATGGTCACGTCCGACAATAAAATGAGTGCAGCCGTAATTTTTGCGAACCATAGCATGAAAAATTGCTTCTCTCGGACCTGCATAACGCATGGCTGCTGGGAAAACACCTAGAAAGGTACGATCCTCAGGATAATAATTCTCCAAAAGCTCCAGGTAGCTCTTCATTCGTACATTTGCCGGTACATCATCAGACTTCGTCTCACCCACAAGCGGGTTTAAGAACAGAGCGTCTACAACCTCCATAGCGCACTTCTGAATATATTCATGTGCACGATGAACTGGGTTACGCGTCTGGAAGCCTACAACTGTTCTCCAGCCTTTGTCTGCAAATATCTTACGTGTAGCTGAAGGGTCAAAATAAAATTCTCCGAACTTTTCTGGCTGTGGTCTATTCAGCACTGTAATTGGTCCTCCTACATAGGTAGCCGGGCGGGCCAACAGCTTACTTACTCCTGGATGTTCAGGGTCTGTTGTTTTGAATACATTTTGCGCTTCAAGGTTTTGATCAACCGTATAAATACTCTCAATATCCAATAAACCGTAGATCTCGCCATCCTCTTCACCGATTAGAGATACTTTGTCTCCAATAGCTAAACCAGAGACCACACCCTCTTCTACAGCAAGTGTTATTGGAATGCTCCACACTGTGCCATCTTCTAAACGCATGTTTTTTACTACGGAGTGATAATCTTGTTCATTCAAAAATCCAGTTAGTGGAGAAAATGCACCTACCGCTATTAGATCCAAATCAGATAAAGTCCAGGTGTTCACGGCAATCGCCTTATATTCACGTGCAAGCTGCAGCAATTCTTCTCTTTCTTTACCCTCTACTACACGGTTAACTAATGTTCCGCCATGCGGACGTATTGAAGTCATTATCGTCTCTCCTTCTGGGTTCTCACGGGGATAGGTCTTACTTGTGTAATCCGCACTCAGTCTTCTCTGATCCAGCCCAACGTCCAGCACGCGGATCTTCACCAGGCATAACCTGACGTGTACATTGCTCACAGCCGATACTTGGATAGTTACGGTCATGTAGAGGGTTATAAATTACATCATTTTCACGAATATAGTTCCATACATCCTCAGTTGTCCAATCCGCAATTGGATTAAACTTAACCAAACCAAATTTATAATCATACTCAACCTTTTTGGCATTAGCACGGGTAGGTGCTTGGTCACGACGAATGCCTGTAATCCAAGCTTCATATTGAGATAGGATACGAGTCAGCGGCTCTACTTTACGAATCCCACAACATTGGTTAGGATCTACTGTCCATAACGCATCACCGTGTTGAAGTGCTTGCTCCTGCGGAGTGATTTGTGGAGACACTCGTACGAACTCCAGCCCGTATTTATCCGCCATCAAATCTCTGGTCTCATAGGTTTCCTTAAAATGATAATCTGTATCGAGATAAAAGACGTCTGTAGACGGACTAACTTTGTGAAGCATATCAACTAGCACTACATCTTCGGCACCAAAGCTGCAGGCAAAAGTAATGTTAGGAAATGTTTCTACAGCCCAGCGGATAATTTCCTCGGGTGAAGCAGTTTCTAATTCTTCGGCCTTAACTTTGATTAAATCCTCTTTCTCGAGCAGGTTCATTAAGGTATTCCTCCATCCAAAATATTAATCGTATGAATAAATGAGGTAAAAGAAGTAATAAAACCAACTAATTCTATATGAAATAGTATATAACTTTTACTGAGGAAGTCAATGCGTTTCAACCGTTAGAATTAGTAAATAGATGCAAAAAAAGCCCATTTCTTGTGGAAAGGGGCAATAAAAAATAAAACCCTCGGCCATAAGGCCAAGGGTTGAATTCTGTAGATATTAACGTTTCGAGAACTGAGGCGCACGACGTGCAGCCTTCAAGCCGTATTTCTTACGTTCCTTCATACGTGGGTCACGAGTCAGGAAGCCGGCTTTCTTCAATGCACCGCGATATTCAGGGTCAACTTTAAGCAATGCACGGGAGATACCGTGACGAATTGCTCCAGCTTGACCGGAAATGCCGCCACCATGTGCAAGAACGATTACATCGTAGTTGCCCAGTGTTTCAGTCAGGTTCAAAGGTTGTTTTACGATCATTTTCAGTGTTTCCACACCGAAATATTCGTCCATCTCACGTTTGTTAATGACAATGCGTCCTTCACCCGGTACAAGGCGAACACGTGCTACCGAATGTTTACGACGACCTGTCCCATAGTATTGTACTTGTGCCATGAAACTGTCCTCCTCTATTCTTATCCGCGAAGTTCGTAAACTTCAGGTTTTTGTGCTGCATGTGGATGCTCGGCGCCTGCATATACTTTCAATCTCAGCTTCATGTGGTCCCCTTGACGAGTCTTAGGAATCATACCATGAACCGCGAATTCAATTACGCGTTCTGGTTTAGTGTTCAGCAGAGTTTCAGCATTAGTAACTTTCAAACCACCTGGGTGCATCGAGTGACGGTAGTATTTTTTGTTTTGCAATTTCTTACCGGTCAAGTGAATTTTCTCAGCGTTGATTACGATAACGAAATCTCCTGTATCAACGTGTGGAGTGAATTGCGGTTTGTGTTTGCCACGGATCAAAGCAGCGGCTTCGCTGGCCAAACGACCGAGTGTTTTGCCTTCGGCATCAATAATGTGCCAATTGCGTTCAACTTCGTTCGGCTTCGCCATATAGGTGGTACGCATGAATGTTTCCTCCTTGTTCTCGTACGAAAATCTTCTGTTTCGTATATCTTGTTTCTCATTGAATTACGATTATGTGAGTTAAGCAAAGCATTTTTTTGGCATTTTCCTGATCGGGGCTGTGGGATAGCCATCAAGAAAACACAACTTTTATATTACAGTATAAACATAACAAGTGCAAGTGATTTTTAAACATTTAGCCTATTAATTAGGAAGAAATTTATAGAAAAAACTATTCACTTTCAATCTCGTCATATTCAACACTCCACAAAGCTAACCCCATGGCCACAGCTGTTGGACCAGCATGTGATCGATCACATGCTGCCAATATTTCAGCAACCTTATCAGCAGGTATTTTACCTTCCCCCACATGGATCAAAGTCCCCATAATAATGCGAACCATGTGCTGAAGAAATCCACTACCCGTTATATAAGTATGGATAACTCCTTGATCTGATGAAGAGGGTCGGCACATACTGCGATCTACTTCCATATGAGCTTCAAAGATCGTTCGTACATGAGAAGTCTTCGTAGACCGTCGTGATGCAAACGAAGTGAAGTCATGTGTCCCTATAATTTGCGTTAAGCCTTGCTGCATCGCAGGAATGTCCAACTTCACTGGATGGTGAAGCTGCCAGCGCCGTTGAAACGGATCTGGAAACCTATTGCCATTAATCGTGTATCGGTAAGTTTTACGCTTAGCCCCTCTACGAGAGTGAAACGTTAGCGGAACTTCCCTAGCCTCTGTAACCACGATGTCTTGTGGCAGCCGGGCATTAAGCGCTAGACACCAACGTTCAGTTGGGATTCGAGAGGAGGTTGTAAAGTTAAAAGGCTGGCCATAGGCATGTACTCCGGCATCTGTGCGGCCTGAAGCAGTAATCTTAAGCTTCTCACCTGTCAGATGGAGTATGGCTTGCTCCAGCCGATCCTGAATCGTATTGCCCTGAGGCTGGGTCTGAAAGCCATCATAATTCGTTCCGTCATAATTGACCTTCATCAATAGATTACGCATTCCGTTCTCCTTTTTAAACCGGTCAGCAGAACGTCGATCGAAGCACTGTCTGATCTTCTATTTGAAGAAATGGCTTCGCCGTCCCTAGTAGGACGGCATCCATTTTTCATATATAGAACTAAAAGAGTCCTATAGGATCCTTAATTTCAAAAAAAAGAGCCCCTGCGGGAGCTCCTTCAATTGAACCAAGGTGATTCCCACGGTTATTAGTACAGCAGAGTCTTGCGCCTCTGCAGCACAATAACGCTGATATTTCCCCCATCTTTACTCCAAAGAGGGCTGGATGAAAGGGAAGCATCGGAAATCAATACTTGTGATACTACGCGCGGTCTACCAATTCAAGATAAACCATAGGCGCAGCGTCGCCACGACGAGGTCCTAGTTTAAGGATACGAGTGTATCCACCTGGACGCTCAGTGTAACGAGGAGCAATGTCAGAGAACAATTTTTGAATTGCATCTTGTTCACCATCAACAGTCTCGCGGCGAACAAATGCAGCTACTTGACGACGAGCATGAAGATCACCTTTTTTAGCTTTAGTGATCAGCTTTTCAGCGATAGAACGAACTTCTTTCGCTTTAGCTTCCGTTGTTTGGATGCGCTCGTATAAAAACAGATCCGTTACCATGTCGCGAAATAACGCTTTACGCGCACTGGAATCACGGCCCAATTTTTGGTATGCCATTGTGTTTTCCCTCCTTTACTAAAGCAATCTGCAGCTATTCTTCTGTGCGGAGACCCAAACCAAGTTCCTCAAGCTTTTCCTGAACTTCTTCCAAAGATTTACGACCAAGGTTACGCACCTTCATCATATCTTCTTCAGTCTTCGTGGTAAGCTCTTGTACGGTATTAATACCAGCACGTTTGAGGCAGTTGTAGGAACGAACAGAAAGATCAAGCTCTTCGATTGTCATCTCAAGTACTTTTTCTTTTTTGTCTTCTTCTTTTTCAACCATAATTTCGGCGTCTTTCGCTTCGTCCGTAAGACCTACGAACAGAACGAGGTGCTCGTTCAAAATTTTGGCTCCGAGGCTTACAGCCTCTTCCGGTCTGATACTTCCATCCGTCCAAATTTCAAGCGTCAATTTGTCGTAGTTAGTCACTTGACCAACACGTGTATTGTCTATGCCGTAGTTAACGCGTGAAATTGGAGTATAGATGGAGTCAACTGGAATAACACCAATTGGCTGATCGTCACGTTTGTTCCGGTCCGCTTGGACATAGCCGCGACCACGGCCTGCAAAAATACGCATATGAAGTCTCGCACCAGGTCCCAGCGTTGCAATGTGAAGATCCGGATTGAGGATCTCAACATCGCTGTCCGCACGGATATCACCTGCGGTAACGATGCCTTCCCCTTCAGCATCAATCTCGAACACTTTTTCCTCGTCTGAATGAATCTTCAGAGACAAGGCTTTAAGGTTCAGAATGATTTCCGTCACATCTTCCATTACGCCTGGAACGGTCGAGAACTCATGCAGAACGCCGTCAATTTGGACCGAAGTCACTGCGGCTCCTGGAAGCGAAGAAAGCAATATCCGGCGAAGCGAGTTCCCCAGAGTCGTGCCATACCCACGTTCCAGCGGTTCAACTACGAATTTCCCATAGGTACCTTCATCATTAGCTTCTACGGTCTCAATCTTCGGCTTTTCGATTTCTATCACGAGTTTACCCCTCCTTCAACGTCGCTCCTATATGAAACTGTCACCCCATCAGGTGCATCATGTAGTATGCCTAAACACCTATTATTAGCAGATGCGTCAGAATTATACCACATTCACAATACTGATTTCACTATACGCGACGACGCTTAGGCGGACGGCATCCATTGTGAGGAACCGGAGTTACGTCTTTAATAAGGTTAACTTCAAGCCCTGCAGCTTGAAGGGAACGGATGGCTGCTTCGCGGCCCGCGCCCGGTCCTTTAACCATAACCTCAACCGACTTCATGCCGTGCTCCATAGCTGCTTTAGCTGCTGATTCAGCTGCCATTTGCGCTGCGAATGGAGTGGACTTACGGGAACCTTTAAATCCTTGGCCGCCGGAGCTTGCCCAGGAAATTGCATTTCCGTGAGGATCCGTGATGGTAACGATGGTGTTGTTGAACGTGGAACGAATATGTGCCACGCCGGATTCGATATTTTTACGGTCGCGACGTTTGGTACGTACGACTTTTTTCGGTTTAGCCATTGTCTCTTATCCCCCCTTATTATTTCTTTTTGTTTGCTACCGTACGACGCGGGCCTTTCCGGGTACGGGCATTCGTTTTAGTACGTTGACCGCGAACAGGCAATCCACGACGGTGGCGAACACCGCGGTAACAGCCGATCTCAGTAAGACGTTTAATATTTAAGGAAATTTCACGACGCAGGTCACCTTCAACCTTAACCGTTTTGTCGATCGTTTCACGCAGTTTGCTGACTTCATCTTCCGTCAAATCACGGACACGTGTATTAGCGCTAATGCCTGTTTCATTAAGAATTTTCTGAGAAGTCGTTTTACCGATTCCGAAAATATAAGTCAAGGCGATCTCAACGCGTTTGTCACGTGGCAAATCCACTCCAGCTATACGAGCCATTTTACGCTACACCCCCTTCTTAACCTTGTTTTTGTTTGTGTTTCGGATTTTCGCAAATCACCATAACAGTCCCTTTGCGGCGGATTACTTTACATTTCTCGCAAATGGGCTTTACAGAAGGTCTTACCTTCATGTTAATTACCTCCTCAAAGTTTTGCGAAGCAAAACTTTTTTCGTAGTTCCCATCTATTTACGGTAAGTTATACGACCTTTTGATAAATCATAAGGCGATAACTGCACGACCACTTTGTCTCCGGTCAAAATACGGATAAAGTGCATCCGCAATTTACCGGATACATGGGCAAGTATTTGATGACCGTTCTCAAGCTCAACCTTAAACGTTGCGTTTGGCAACGGTTCAAGGACAGTACCTTCTACTTCAATGACATCTTCCTTAGCCACAGTTAGTCTCCTTTCTCATCAGCACTTATTCCGGTGGGTCCAGCATACTTCATGACTGCGAATCGCAGCTTTCCGTTTGTTACCCGCCCAGTTTCCTTCAAACTGTCCACAACCTCACTGCTGATGAAGGGTATGAGCTCAAGATGAAGAATATTCTTCTTCTTTGGCCCATCAAACTTACGTTTGTCTCCATCTGCAATGTATACAAATCTGCTATCAACAACTGCGATAACAACGGCTGCCTCTCCGGCATCTTTGCCTTTGAGAATTCTCACTAATTGACCAACCTGCGGGCTGCTCACAGTATTCAAGAGGAGATCACCTACGCATTCAGTTTTGTGAAAATTTCCATGCCGTCCGGAGTAACTGCTACTGTATGCTCGAAGTGAGCACATAGTGAGCCATCAACCGTAACGACAGTCCAGTTATCTTCCAGTGTTCTGACATGTCTCTTTCCTGCGTTTACCATCGGCTCAATCGCGAGCACCATACCCGGTTTCAGACGTGGTCCGCGGTCCGCTATGCCATAATTCGGAATTTGCGGTTCTTCATGCAGTTTTGCCCCAATACCATGACCAACATACTCACGTACGACTGAGAAACCAGCCTCTTCGATGTACTGCTGAATAGCATGGGAGATTGTAAACAAGCGCACATCCGGCTTAACTAACGCCAGTCCCGCGTACAAGGAGCCTTCCGTAACGTCCAGCAAACGCTGAGCCTCTTCGGAAATGCTGCCCACACCGTAGGTCCAGGCGGAATCACCGTGATAACCGCGGTACTCTGCACCGATATCCAGCGTAACAATATCGCCTTCGATCAGTTTACGTTTACCTGGAAATCCATGCACCAATTGTTCGTTGACTGAAGCGCAAATGCTGGCAGGAAAACCGTTGTAGCCTTTGAAAGACGGCACAGCATCTTGACTGCGAATGTATTGATCGGCGATTCTGTCGAGCTCGCCCGTTGTAATGCCAGGCTCAATGGCCTGAGCAATAAGACGGTGACTCTCGGCAACAATTCGACCAGCTTCCCTCATAAAGGCAAGTTCCTGTTCGGATTTACAAATGATCATTACATTAACCCCGCATTAAAGACACGATTTCAGAAGTAACGACATTAATTTCGTTTTCCCCGTTTACCTGACGCAAAAGACCTTTATTATCATAAAACGCAAGCAGCGGCGCTGTTTTATTATCATACTCATCCAGGCGCTTGCCTACACTTTCTTCGTTGTCATCCGGACGTTGATATAACTCACCGCCATCAATGTCGCAAATGCCATCTTGCTTCGGCGGGTTGAAGATTAAATGGTAGGATGCTCCGCAAACGCTGCAGATACGACGTCCAGTAAGACGCGCCATTAGCAATCCACGGTCAACATTCAAGTTGATGACATGATCCAAAGAAGTGTTCAAACGGCTAAGAATATCATCCAGCGCTTCCGCTTGCGAAAGAGTTCTTGGAAAACCATCCAATAGAAATCCTTTTTCGCAATCGGACTGCTGCAACCGTTCTTCGACTATCCCAATGGTCACATCATCTGGTACAAGCAAACCTTGATCTATAAATGATTTGGCCTTCAATCCTACCGGAGTTTCCTGTTTGATTGCCAAACGGAAAGCATCTCCTGTCGAAATATGAGGAATACCAAATTCTTTAACGATTTCTGCCGCTTGTGTTCCCTTGCCTGCCCCAGGAGGGCCCATGAATAAAATGTTCACGATTTCTCTCTCCCCCCAAAAGTTCGCCACCAAGCAAGAAACAGCATAATAGGTGCCGGGAAGAATAAAAACTTAAGCTTCACCGGAACCTATCACCTATTTATTGATGAAGCCTTTGTAATGGCGTTTGATCAAATGGCTCTCGATCTGCTTCATAGTATCCAATGCCACGCCGATTACGATAAGCAGCGCAGTGCCACCAATTCGAACTTCTTTGGGCAATCCAGATATAGCACCGAAGAACATCGGTAGTACAGAGATCAAAGCTAGGAACAACGCGCCTGACATAGTCAAACGAGACATTACTCTAGTCAGATATTTCTCTGTAGCTTTACCAGGACGGATACCTGGGATGTAACCACCATTCTTCTTCATGTTATCAGCCATCTGCTGAGGATTCATCTGTACGAACGTATAGAAGAACGTAAACCCGATGATCATCACTACATACAGAAGCATACCAAGCGGAGCATCGGTTGCCAAATATTTGGTAATCCATTGTGCCCAGGCATGTGTTGACCAGAAACTGGAGAGAACAACTGGGAACTGAAGCAATGATACGGCGAAGATTACCGGAATTACACCTGCCGCATTAATTTTCAGCGGAATATGTGTATTCTGTCCACCGTACATTTTGTTGCCAACTACGCGTTTAGCATATTGAACAGGAATCTTCCGAATACCTTGCTGCACGAAGATAACTGCTGTAATAATCGCTACAATCACAATCAGCACAATAACGACTTTAAGAATATTCAGGAACACCTGATCCGGCTGAATAAAGCTTGAGTTAGCCGTACTTGTGATATATCCCGGGATACCGGCGACGATTCCCGCAAAAATCAGGATCGAAATCCCGTTCCCGATTCCCTTTTCGGTAATCTGTTCACCAAGCCACATCAAGAAAGAAGTACCTGCCGTCAAGATAATGGCAACCAGCAAGTAATCAGCAAATGTCGCATTCGGCATCATTTGAGTATTGTATATCCGGTTAAACCCTATCGACGTAGCAAAACCTTGGATCAGGGCTAATATCACTGTACCGTAACGAGTGATTTGCGCCAATTGTTTTTTTCCGTGCTCCCCTTGTTTAGCCCATTCAGCAAACTTAGGAACAACATCCATCGACAGCAATTGCACGATGATGGATGCTGTAATGTACGGATAAATACTGATCGCAAATATCGAGAAGTTTTTGAGCGCTCCGCCCGAGAAGGTGTTCAAGAGTCCCATCAAAGCGTCACCGCTCTGATTTGCTGTTGCCAGTACATCTTTGTTTACACCAGGAACCGGAACAAACGAACCGATACGGTAGATAAACAGAATGAACAAGGTAAACAGGATCTTTTTGCGCAAATCTTCAACATGCCAGATATTCTTAAGCGTCTTGAACATTAGATCACCTCGGTTTTACCGCCGGCAGCCTCGATTTTCTCTACCGCAGATTGAGAGAACTTATTTGCTTGTACAGTCAATTTTACGGTCAACTCACCGTTGCCGAGAATCTTGATGCCGCTTTTGGAATTCTTGACAACACCAGTTTCAAGCAACAACTGCGGAGTCACTTCAGTTCCTTCTGCAAAGCTATTCAGATCTTCCAGGTTCACAATCGCATACTCTTTACGGGTAGGATTGACGAAACCACGTTTAGGCAGACGACGATAGAGCGGATTTTGTCCACCCTCGAAGCCCGGACGAACACCACCGCCAGAACGTGAGTTTTGACCTTTGTGACCGCGACCGGAAGTTTTACCATTTCCGCTACTAGGACCACGACCAACGCGATTGCGTTCTTTGCGGGAACCAGGAGCTGGAGCAAGTTCATGTAACTTCATCGTTTGCACCTCCTTATGTTTGTTAATTTATGCGAGGCGATTAGCCTTCAATTTCAGTTACAGATAGCAAGTGACTCACTTTATTGATCATTCCGCGAATTGCAGGACTGTCATTGTGAACCACTGTCGTGTTGAGTTTACGCAGGCCGAGCGTCTTAACAGTAACACGTTGTGTTTCTGGACGTCCGATTACACTACGTACGAGGGTAATTTGCAATTTTGCCATTGACGTTCCCCTCCTTAACCGCGCAATTCTTCGACAGATTTGCCGCGAAGTTTCGCGACCTCTTCAATGCGTTTCAGACGGGAAAGTCCCTCCAAAGTTGCATTGACCATGTTCATGGAATTCGAAGAACCCAGTGATTTTGTCAAAATGTCGCCAACGCCTGCCAATTCCAATACCGCACGAACTGGACCGCCAGCGATAACGCCAGTACCCTCTGATGCTGGTTTCAGCAACACGCGTCCTGCGCCGAAGTGTCCAGTAACGAGATGGGGAATCGAAGTTCCTACGATTGGGATGTGAATCAGGTTTTTCTTGGCGTCTTCAATGCCTTTACGGATGGCATCCGGAACTTCGCCGGCTTTACCGATACCAGCACCGACGTAGCCGTTGCCGTCGCCCACAACAACAAGTGCACTAAAGCTGAAACGGCGTCCGCCTTTTACAACTTTTGCAACACGGTTAATGTGTACAACTCTTTCTGTCAGTTCTAAACTGTTCGGATCTACACGCAAGTCGTTAACCTCCTTTTAAGAATTATTCTAGAATTCAAGACCAGCTTCACGAGCTGCATCAGCCAATGCTTGAATCCGTCCATGGTACAAGTAACCTCCGCGGTCGAATACGACCACTGCATATCCTTTTTCTTTGGCACGCTCAGCGACCAATTGGCCAACTTTCGCTGCAGCTTCAACGCTGCCGCCATTACCGATGTTAGCGCTCAGATCTTTATCAAGTGTAGAAGCGGATACGATAGTAACCCCTTTAACATCATCGATCAGTTGAGCGTAGATGTGTTTCGAAGAACGGAATACGTTCAAACGTGGACGCTCAGTAGTTCCCTGGATCTTCTTACGAACACGCAGGTGTCTTTTGAGACGAGCCTTGTTTTTATCTTCTTTTGTAATCATGACTTCCCTTTCACTCCCTTCAGTTTGCCGTAAACAGCTTCACTTTAAGATGCACGGGGTATCTTACAATTAAGTTTAAACTGGTTATTTCTTCTTACCAGCTTTACCTTCTTTGCGGATGATACGCTCGCCTTCATATTTGATACCTTTACCTTTATACGGTTCTGGTTCACGAACGGAACGGATTTTAGCAGCGTATGCGCCAACGCGTTCTTTATCGATACCTTTAACGATGATCTTCGTGTTCGCAGGAACTTCGAACTCGATACCAGCTTCCGGTGTAATTTCAACCGGGTGGGAATAACCAACGTTCAGAACGATTTTATCTCCGGATTTGCTTGCACGATATCCGACCCCAACCAGTTCCAGAGATTTCGAGAAACCTTCAGTCACACCTGCTACCATGTTGTTGACAACGGAGCGGGTTGTGCCGTGAAGTGAACGATGCAATTTGTTATCCGACGGGCGAACAACGGTAATTTCGTTATTTTCAACTGTAACCTTCATGTCTTTATGAAGCTCACGAGTCAAAGAACCTTTTGGACCTTTTACTGTAATAACGGCGTTGTCCAAAGTGACATCTACACCGCTAGGTACTGCGATTGGTTTGCGACCAATACGAGACATGTGTTGCACCTCCTTATCTTGTGACGTTTATTACCAAATGTAGCAGACAACTTCTCCGCCAGATTTTGATTGACGAGCTTCTTTGTCGGTCATAACTCCCTTAGATGTGGAGATAATCGCGATTCCTAGACCACCGAGTACACGAGGCACTTCATTGCTCTTCGTGTATACGCGAAGGCCTGGTTTACTGATTCTTTTCAAACCAGAAATAACACGCTCTTGGTTAGGGCCGTATTTCAAGAAGATACGGATAATCCCTTGTTTGCTATCTTCAACGAATTCCGCATCGCGGATGAAACCTTCACGCTTCAAAATGTCAGCGATTTGTTTCTTCATAGTAGAAGCAGGCATTTCTACCGTCTCGTGACGCACAATGTTAGCGTTACGAATACGAGTAAGCATATCTGCAATAGGATCAGACATAGTCATGTGTGTAAACCTCCTTCCCGTTTATAAACTTCTTACCAACTTGCTTTTTTCACGCCAGGGATCTGGCCTTTATAAGCTAATTCACGGAAACAAATTCTGCAAATTTTGAACTTTTGCAGTACCGAATGTGGACGACCACAACGTTCGCAACGTGTATATGCACGTACTTTAAACTTAGGCGTACGTTGTTGTTTAACTTTCATCGAAGTTTTTGCCACTTAGCCTGACACCTCCTAAACATTTTCGGAGAAAATGGATTAACCGACTTTATTTTGCGAAAGGCATTCCCAGCTGACCCAGCAGCTCGCGGGATTCCTCGTCCGTCTTAGCAGTCGTTACAATAACGATGTCCATACCGCGGACTTTATCCACTTTGTCATATTCGATCTCGGGGAAGATCAATTGTTCTTTAAGACCAAGTGTGTAGTTACCACGGCCATCAAAGGCTTTAGTGGAAACACCACGGAAGTCACGTACACGTGGAAGTGTTACGTTGAACAATTTGTCCAAGAAGTAATACATACGCTCTCCGCGCAGTGTTACTTTAACCCCAATCGGCATATTTTCGCGTAGTTTGAAACCAGCGATGGATTTTTTAGCTTTAGTGATTACTGGTTTTTGACCAGCGATCAACTGCATGTCATTAACTGCAGCATCAAGTACTTTGGAGTTTTGAACAGCGTCACCCACACCCATGTTGATGACAACCTTCTCGATCTTAGGCACTTGCATAACAGTTGTATAGTTAAACTTCTGCATCAAAGCAGGTGTAATTTCGTTAAGAAAACGTTCTTTCATTCTTGCTGCCATGAAGATTTAACCTCCTTTCTTAAGGGCTAGATTAGTCGATAATCTCTCCGGATCTTTTAGCAATCCGAACTTTTTTACCATTGTCCAAAACTTTGTAACCGATACGGGTTACTTTGCCGGTCTTCGGATCGATGTGCATTACGTTGGACACATGAATCGAAGCTTCCTGCTCAATAATTCCACCCTGTGGATTCAGCTGGTTCGGCTTTTGGTGTTTTTTCACCATATTGACGCCTTCTACCAGAACGCGGTTTTCACGAGGATAAGCAGCGATGACACGGCCTTTTTTGCCTTTGTCTTTACCACTAATCACAAGCACCACGTCATCTTTCTTCACGTGCAGTTTATTGTTATGGGATTCCAGAACTTTTTTCACTCTAGGCATTTATTACACCTCCTATAACTAACCTTCAACTTATTGGTGCCGTGTTTATTAGATAACTTCCGGTGCCAAGGAAACGATCTTCATGTAGTCTTTATCGCGAAGTTCGCGAGCAACTGGTCCAAAGATACGTGTTCCACGAGGGCTTCTGTCGTCTTTAACAACAACAGCTGCGTTTTCGTCGAATGCGATGTAAGATCCATCTTTACGACGAACGGAACGTTTCGTACGAACAACTACCGCTCTAACAACATCACCTTTTTTGACAACGCCGCCTGGTGTTGCTTGTTTAACGGAACAAACGATCAAATCACCGATTGCTGCTGTACGGCGTCCAGTACCACCCAGTACGCGGATACACATCAGTTCCTTCGCACCAGAGTTGTCAGCCACATGCAAACGTGTAAATGGTTGAATCATTATAATTTCCTCCTTCCGGAAAAACTCTCTTGATATCTTAGATGATAACCGCTGCTTCTACCACTTCAACTAGTCTCCAACGTTTGTCCTTAGACAACGGACGAGTTTCCATGAGTTTTACGGTATCGCCAATCTTTGCAACATTTCCCTCATCATGTGCTTTGAATTTCTTCGTAGACTTGATGCGTTTGTGGTACAAATTGTGTTTTTTATAGGTTTCAACAGCAACTACGATGGTTTTATCCATTTTATCACTGACCACTTTACCGATTAGCACTTTACGTGCATTACGTTCTTCACTCATTAGTTAGCCTCCTTCCTGAATACGGATCTGCGATCCGTCTCACTTAACTAATCCCAAGCACTCTTTGATGGATCACGGTTTTAGCACGAGCTATTTCCTTACGCACGTCACGAATCCGAGTTGGGTTGTCCAATTGGCCAGTTGCCAATTGAAAACGGAGATTAAAAAGTTCCTCTTTGAATCCAGCGATCTTTTGTTCAATCTCAGCAGTGGTTAAGTTGCGAAGTTCATTAGCTTTCATTTGCTTCACCACCCAATTCTTCACGTTTCACAAACTTAGTCTTTACAGGCAGCTTGTGAGCGGCAAGACGCATCGCTTCACGAGCGATTTCTTCCGACACGCCTCCGAGTTCGAACATAATCTTGCCCGGTTTAACTACGGCTACCCATTTCTCAACGTTACCTTTACCACTACCCATACGAACCTCGAGAGGCTTTTGAGTAATAGGTTTATCTGGGAAAATCTTGATCCAAACTTGACCGCCACGTTTGATATAACGTGTCATCGCGATACGAGCAGCTTCGATCTGACGGTTAGTGATCCAAGACGGTTCAAGTGCAACCAGGCCGAATTCGCCGAAGTTCAATTCAGTACCGCCTTTTGCCATACCCTTCATGTGTCCGCGTTGTTGCTTGCGGTGTTTTACGCGTTTTGGTACCAACATGATTAGTTGCCTCCTTCCTGAGCAGCTTGTTTCTTAGCTGGGGGAAGAACTTCTCCACGGTAGATCCATACTTTTACGCCAATAAGACCGTAAGTTGTATGTGCTTCAGCCGTTCCGTAATCGATATCGGCACGAAGCGTATGAAGTGGAACTGTTCCTTCGCTATAACCTTCTGAACGAGCAATCTCAGCTCCGCCAAGACGTCCGCCCACTTGAGTTTTAATCCCTTTTGCGCCAGAACGCATAGTTCTTTGAATCGCTTGTTTGAGGGCACGACGGAACGATACACGACGTTCCAATTGTTGAGCAATGCTCTCAGCTACAAGAATTGCATCCAATTCAGGGTGCTTGATTTCATTGATGTTGATGTGTACTTTTTTGCCACCAGCGATTGCTGTAACTGCGCTGCGAAGTACTTCTACTTCTGCTCCGCCTTTACCAATAACCATACCTGGTTTAGCTGTATGAATTGTAACGTTCACGCGGCTAGCCGCTCTTTCGATCTCGATATGGGAAACAGCGGAATCCTTCAATTTGCCTTTAAGGTATTCCCGGATTTTGACGTCTTCCATCAGAAGAGTACCGAAATCTTTTCCTGCATACCATTTAGATTCCCAATCGCGAATAATACCGATTCGGAGTCCGATTGGATTTACCTTTTGACCCACGTGTTATCCCTCCTTATTTCTCAGATACCACCAGTGTAATGTGGCTCGTGCGTTTATTGATCCGACTTGCGCGGCCCATGGCGCGCGGACGGAAACGTTTCATAGTAGGTCCTTGGTTAACGAAAACCTCGCTAACGAACAAACTGTTCACGTCCAAAGAATAGTTATGCTCAGCATTCGCAATTGCCGAATTAAGCAACTTTTCAACGACCGGAGAAGCGGATTTCGGAGTGTGGCGAAGAATAGCAATTGCTTCCCCCACTTGCTTACCACGAATCAAGTCAACAACCAGTTTCGCTTTACGAGCGGAAATTCGCACCGATCTTGCATGTGCTTTTGCTTCCATTGTTTAACCTCCTTTCAAACAGAGACCTTATTATTATCTTCTTGTTTTCTTATCGTCACCCGCGTGGCCTTTGTAAGTACGTGTTGGCGCGAACTCGCCCAACTTGTGACCTACCATATCTTCTGTTACGTATACAGGCACGTGTTTACGGCCGTCATATACACCAAACGTATGTCCGATAAACTGAGGGAAAATGGTTGAGCGACGGGACCAAGTTTTAACTACAACCTTTTTTTCAGCCTCGTTCAGTTCCTCAACTTTTTTAAGCAGGTAGCCATCGATAAACGGCCCCTTCTTTAAACTGCGACCCATGTGTGAATCCTCCCTTCATCCGGTTCTTCAAACCGCGAATCGACGCTTCGCG
This sequence comes from Paenibacillus sp. FSL R7-0163, assembly GCF_037969975.1. Taxonomy (NCBI): domain Bacteria; kingdom Bacillati; phylum Bacillota; class Bacilli; order Caryophanales; family Paenibacillaceae; genus Paenibacillus; species Paenibacillus sp. FSL R7-0163. The sequence continues at coordinate 6,836,195 of NZ_CP150224.1, read as the reverse complement.
CTTTATTAACTTGCCAGAAGCGTCTTATTTAGTGCGGCGGCGAACGATATATTTATCAGATGCCTTGTTTTTCTTACGCGTTTTGTAACCAAGGGTTGGTTTGCCCCATGGAGACATTGGCGATTTACGTCCGATTGGAGCGCGACCTTCACCACCACCGTGTGGGTGATCGTTAGGGTTCATTACTACCCCGCGAACTTCAGGACGACGGCCGAGCCAGCGACTACGTCCAGCTTTACCGATTTTGATCAATTCGTGATCTTCGTTACCTACGGAACCGATAGTTGCACGGCATACGCTAAGGATCTTACGAACCTCACCGGATGACAAACGAACGGAACAGTATTTTTCTTCTTTACCAAGCAATTGAGCTTCTGTACCAGCTGCACGAACCAATTGTCCGCCTTTACCTGGTTTCAACTCAATGTTGTGGATAACTGTACCTACTGGAATGTTTTCCAGTGGAAGACTGTTACCAATTTTGATGTCGGCCGCAGGACCGGACTCTACTTTATCCCCAACTCTTAGACCTTTAGGAGCGATGATATAACGTTTCTCTCCATCAGCATAGTGGATCAAAGCAATATTAGATGTGCGGTTCGGGTCATACTCGATTGTAGCAACGCTACCTGGTATGCCGTCTTTAGTCCGCTTGAAGTCGATAATACGGTATTTACGTTTATGTCCGCCGCCATGGTGACGAACCGTAATTTTACCTTGGTTGTTGCGTCCCGCATGTTTGAACAGCGGAGAAAGCAACGATTTCTCTGGCTGGTTTGTTGTAATTTCTTCAAACGTAGACACGGACATAGCGCGTCTTGCCGGAGAGGTCGGTTTGTACTTTTTGATTGGCACTGTAGTTCCCTCCTTACTTCAACAGAGTATTATTCTACCGCTTCAAAAAATTCAAGCGGTTTGCTGTCCGGGCTAAGCTTAACGATGGCTTTTTTCCACTCTGGAGTGTAACCAGAATATTTACCATAACGTTTCAGTTTGCCAGGTACGCGCATTGTGTTCACATTTGTTACTTTTACTTTGAAAATAGCCTCGACAGCTTTTTTGATTTCGGTTTTGTTAGCACGGATATCCACTTCAAAAGCGTATTTCATTTCGCTCATGTAGTCGGAAGTACGTTCCGTAATCACCGGACGTTTGATAATATCACGAGGATCTTTCATTACGCGAACACCTCCTCTACCTTCAGAACTGCTTCTTTAGTGATGATCAGTTTGTCGTACGTCAGTACGTCAAGAACATTAATGCCGTCAGCCGCTACGAATTTCACCCCAGGGATGTTACGAGCGGAAAGTGCTACGTTATCATCATAGCTAGTAGCTACGATCAACGCTTTACGATCTACTTTCAGATTGTTCAAGATTGCTGCGAATTCTTTCGTTTTCGGAGCATTCATTGTCAAGCTATCCAATACGATAATGTCATTCTCGAGTACTTTCGAGGACAAAGCGGATTTGATCGCCAAACGACGAACCTTCTTAGGCAGTTTCCAGGAATAGCTACGTGGTGTTGGTCCGAAGACAACGCCGCCGCCTTTCCATTGTGGAGAACGAATGGAGCCTTGACGAGCGCGACCTGTACCTTTTTGTTTCCAAGGTTTACGTCCACCGCCACGAACTTCAGAACGTCCTTTTACTTTGTGTGTACCACGACGTAGGGAAGCTCTTTGCATAAGCGCAGCTTCATGTAGAACGTGCTCATTCGGTTCAATACCGAATACTGTATCGCTCAGTTCCACTTCACCAACTTCGTTGCCACTAATATTAAAAAGTGTTACTTTTGGCATTTCATGTTCCTCCTTTCTTCAATAATTATTTCTTAACGGTTTGTTTAACTTTCACGAAGCTGTTTTTAGGACCTGGGATAGCGCCTTTAACCAGCAATACGTTACGTTCAACATCAACCTTGATAATTTCAAGCTTTTGAACCGTAATAGTCGTGTGACCCATATGTCCTGGAAGGCGTTTGCCCTTAGGAACACGGTTAGCTTGGATAGAACCCATGGAACCCGGTCTTCTGTGGTAACGCGATCCGTGTGCCATTGGTCCGCGGCTTTGTCCCCAACGTTTGATGTTACCTTGGAAACCTTTACCTTTAGATGTACCAGTTACGTCAACAAATTCGCCCTCAGCAAAGATATCAGCCTTCAGTTCTTGTCCAACCTCGAGAGACCCGAGATCAACACCGCGAATTTCACGAACGTAGCGCTTAGGTGTTGCATTTGCCTTTTTGGCGTGACCCTGTTCAGGCTTATTGGAGCGTTTTTCTTTTTTATCAGAAAAGCCCAATTGCACTGCTTCATATCCGTCGATATTCAGGTCTTTCTTTTGCAGTACTACACAAGGTCCTGCTTCGATAACAGTAACAGGAATTACGTTACCTTCTGGAGTAAACACTTGAGTCATACCGAGTTTTTTTCCTAAGATACCTTTCAATGTTGACACCTCTTTTCTTTTCCTAAGTTACTTAAAAATAAAATTACAATTTGATTTCGATATCTACACCGGACGGTAGATCCAAGCGCATCAAGGCATCCACAGTTTGTGGTGTTGGGTTCACAATATCGATCAAACGTTTGTGAGTCCGTTGTTCAAACTGTTCACGGGAATCCTTGTACTTGTGTACCGCACGGAGAATAGTAATGATTTGCTTCTCAGTTGGTAACGGAATCGGCCCGGACACACCTGCACCCGAACGTTTTGCTGTTTCAACAATCTTCTCAGCGGATTGATCAAGAATTCTGTGGTCGTATGCTTTCAAGCGAATACGAATTTTTTGCTTTGCCATTTTAGTCCCTCCTTCTATCGCCCAATTTGGTATCGGACATACTCCGTGAAAATTTTCTGACCTCGTCCCCATGGCAAAGGGGCCGGGTGTGTCAGTAACCTCTCACATCATCGCAACGTCTCAGAACAACATTTATTATTATATATAATAGGCAGCAGTATTGCAAGCGAAAATAGAAAAACAACGCATATTTTTTTCATGCGCTGTTCTTCTACTATATATATGTTAAAGATTCTCTGTCGCAGACTTAAAAATCTCTGCGGAGGAAGCAGTCTGAGCCGTTGCAGTTCCGATCCCCTCAATGGTTTGGATTAAGGTTCTTATTTCTTCTTCCACTATTACAATCTCCTGTGTACTGCTACGCATAGCATCTACAATATCAGAGAACATAAGACTAGTCTCGACCGATTGGTGTTTCCCATTCTTAGTTAAGTCCTGCACCTTACGAATCTCTTCTACAACCTGCTGAGTGAGGAGTCCTGATTTATTTGTTAGCTCTACGATCTGAATCACAGTATTCTTAGTATCCTCCGCAAGCCGGCTAACTTCTTGAGCAACCACACTAAACCCTCTACCATGCTCACCAGCTCTTGCGGCTTCAATCGTTGCATTAAGTGAGAGGATTTTAGTCTGATCAGCAATTTCCCTTACTGAGTTCACAATTTTTTGAATTTGTTTAGAGGAATCGCTTAACTCAATGATCGAGTCTTCCATCTCACTGGTGGTCTGATATATGAGATTAATTTGCTCAGTCAAATCGTCCAAGTGTTCATGCCCATCTGCAGCTAATCCCTGTGACTCCAGAGCGGATGAAGCCGTACGTTGGAATGTTCTACTTACTTCATTGCTGCTTGCCACTAGCTGCTTCACAGCAGCATTAGTATCGATGCTATAATCTATCAGTTCAACGCTAAACTCTGAAATTTTTTGTTTCAATTCATTTTTCACTAATAAATATTGCTCCTCCTTCTCTCTTATATTCTCCTTCTCATATTCTTCTAGCACCAATTGCTGCTCGAGATTAAGCAGTTTAGTCACCGTCTGAACCACTCGAAGGCGTATATTGTCATCGTTTGTTTCATTATATATAACGCGTATAAATACGTTCTGAAGATTCTGAAAAGCAGATAAGTACCATTTAGGCTCAAGTCCTACTCTTTTATGAATATTAGCGATCATTAGACGCTTTGCTATGTACTCATCGTCAACCTTTCCATTAAAAATCTCTAGGATATGACCACGCAGAGTAGTTTTTAACCTATCTATACTGCTATGTTCCAAAATAATAGCTTCGAGTTTATTTACACCTAATACAGAATTGTAAAATTGATCAATGATATAGTCTATATTCTGCTCAACAACAGGTTTCACCCTGCGTAGTAAGTTCAGATCTGCTTCAGTCAGATCAATCATCCTCATCTGCTCGTTAAGTTCGCCATGTCCTTCCAGTTTATGAAAAGACTCCGCAACAGCATGATTCTGATCCTTGAAGTCTAAGGAACGAGAGGCAGGAGAATCCACATTATTATTACGTGCAGTTAACGCATGCATGAAGGAAAAAGGACATTTCCCCATATTAACACCCTCCCACAACTCCTATTATTTTACATTATTATACCTCCTTCATTTTACTCTAAGATTAGTATAATTGTAAACAATCGATTGTTGTAATTTGACGAATTATGTAGAAAAAGATCATATTGTTATGCTTTATTATCAATTGGTGTCGAATAATAAATCTTTCTCAAAAAAAAAATAAAAAAAAGCCCCTGATTCTCCGCAAGAAGAATCAGGGGTGTTTGTAATTCGGAATCTACCCGCAGATAGAAGTCGAATTATTATTTTTGGATAGAAGCTACGCTACCAGCACCAACTGTACGGCCACCTTCGCGAATGGAGAATTTAGTACCTTCTTCAATAGCGATTGGGGAGATCAGTTGTACGGTTACGGAGATGTTATCACCAGGCATAACCATTTCAGTACCTTCTGGCAAGTTGATGATACCAGTTACGTCAGTTGTACGGAAGTAGAACTGTGGACGGTATCCAGTGAAGAAAGGCTTGTGACGGCCACCTTCTTCTTTTGTCAGAACGTAAATTTGAGCAGTGAACTCAGTGTGTGGTTTAACGGAGTTCGGCTTAGCCAATACTTGGCCACGCTCGATCATGTTACGGTCAACACCACGAAGCAATGCTCCGATGTTGTCCCCAGCTTGAGCGGAATCCAGCAATTTACGGAACATTTCTACGCCCGTAACTACGGATTTCTTAGTATCTTCATGAATACCAACGATTTCGATTTCTTCTCCGACTTTAACTGTTCCGCGTTCTACGCGACCAGTTGCCACAGTACCGCGGCCAGTGATGGAGAATACGTCTTCGACAGGCATCAAGAAAGGCTTGTCAGTTTGACGCTCAGGAAGTGGAATGTACTCATCGATTGTTTCAAACATTTCGATGATTTTTTTAGCGTAATCGCCATCTGGGTTTTGCAGAGCTTCACGAGCAGAACCACGGATGATTGGAGTATCGTCGCCTGGGAAGTCATACTCGCTAAGCAAGTCGCGAACTTCCATTTCAACCAATTCCAACAACTCTTCGTCTTCAACCATGTCGCATTTGTTCAAGAAGACAACGATGTAAGGAACGCCTACTTGACGGGACAACAGGATGTGCTCGCGAGTTTGTGGCATTGGGCCATCAGCTGCGGATACAACCAGGATAGCTCCGTCCATTTGCGCTGCGCCAGTGATCATGTTTTTAACATAGTCGGCGTGACCAGGGCAGTCTACGTGAGCGTAGTGACGGTTAGGAGTTTCATATTCAACGTGGGAAGTGGAGATTGTGATACCACGTTCGCGCTCTTCAGGAGCTTTGTCGATTTGATCGAATGCGATAGCTGCGCCACCGTAAGTTTTGGACAATACAGTAGTGATTGCAGCAGTCAGAGTCGTTTTACCATGGTCGACGTGACCAATAGTACCGATGTTAACGTGCGGTTTGTTACGTTCAAACTTTGCCTTTGCCATTTGAACAGTTCCTCCTTAATGTGGGGTTCCTTATATTTGAGCCGCCCGCATACGTGTAATCTTAGATGACTGAGTGTTTATACCCGGGACGGCAAGTTAAAACTGGTAATTATTCAGCGCCTTTGTTCTTTGCAGCGATCTCTTCCGCAATGGATTTAGGAACTTCTTCATAGTGAGAAAGCTCCATTGAGAATACGCCACGTCCTTGTGTACCAGAACGAAGTGTTGTAGAGTATCCGAACATTTCGGAAAGAGGCACCTTAGCACGGATAATTTGCGCTCCACCACGGGAATCCATACCTTCGATACGGCCACGGCGGGAGTTCAGCATACCCATTACATCACCCATATATTCCTCAGGAACAGTTACTTCTACTTTCATGATTGGCTCAAGCAGGACAGGCTTACACTTGTCTTTAGCTGCTTTGAGTGCCATCGAACCGGCAATTTTAAATGCCATTTCGTTGGAATCGACATCATGATAAGAACCATCTACGATGGTAGCTTTAACGTCTACTAGCGGGAAGCCAGCAAGTACGCCGTTTTTCATTTGTTCTTCAATACCCGCAAGTGCAGGAGCGATGTACTCTCTAGGAACCGAGCCACCCACAACTTTACTTTCGAATTTGCTACCAGTACCTGGTTCGAGGGGTTCAAATTCAACCCATACGTGACCGTATTGACCACGACCACCAGATTGGCGTACAAATTTACCTTCGACGCGAGCAGGTGCCTTGAACGTTTCGCGGTAAGCAACCTGTGGTTTACCCACATTGGTTTCTACTTTGAACTCACGACGCATACGGTCGATGATGATGTCCAAGTGAAGTTCACCCATACCAGCCAGGATTGTTTGGCCTGTTTCTTCATCAGTGTGAGCACGAAGAGTTGGATCCTCTTCAGTCAACTTTCCGAGAGCAACACCCATTTTATCTTGGTCAGCTTTAGTTTTTGGTTCAACAGCGATCTCGATAACTGGATCAGGGAAGTTCATTGATTCCAGAATTACTGGATTCTTCTCATCACACAGTGTATCACCTGTACTGGTATCTTTCAAACCAACAGCAGCTGCGATGTCGCCAGAATACACGATGGAAATTTCTTGACGGCTGTTCGCATGCATTTGAAGGATACGACCAATACGTTCACGCTTGTTCTTAGTTGCATTAACTACGTATGATCCGGACTCAAGTACGCCTGAGTAAACACGGAAGAACGTAAGTTTACCAACATAAGGGTCTGTCATGATTTTAAATGCCAAAGCTGCAAACGGCTCTTCATCCGAAGAGTGACGAACAGCTTCTGTACCGTCATCAAGATGTCCAGTAATAGCTGGAACGTCAAGAGGAGATGGCAAGTAATCAACAACAGCATCCAGCATAAGCTGAATCCCTTTGTTTCGGTAGGAAGATCCAGCAATTACAGGGAACAATTTAACTTCAACTACGCCTTTGCGAATTGCAGCTTTAATTTCCGGAATTGTAATTTCTTCGCCTTCCAAATACTTCATAGTCAGATCCTCATCAAGTTCAGCAACTTTCTCGATCAACTCGAGACGCAGCTCCTCAACTTTGGCCAAATATTCTTCCGGAATATCCGTTACTTCGATGTTTTGGCCCAGATCATCTCTGAACATGTGTGCTTTTTGCTCAACTAGGTCGATAATACCAGTGAAATCACTTTCTGCACCAATTGGCAATTGAATAGCAACTGCATTGGCTTGAAGGCGATCACGCATAGTTTCGATTACGTTAAGGAAATCCGCACCGATAATGTCCATTTTGTTTACATATGCAATCCGGGGAACGTTATAACGGTCAGCCTGTCTCCATACGGTTTCAGACTGAGGCTCAACGCCCTCTTTTGCACTAAATACACCAACTGCCCCATCCAATACACGCAGGGAACGTTCAACTTCAACAGTGAAGTCAACGTGTCCTGGGGTATCAATGATATTGATGCGGTGACCTTTCCACGCAGCAGTCGTAGCAGCGGACGTAATCGTGATTCCGCGCTCTTGTTCTTGCTCCATCCAGTCCATTGTAGCAGCACCCTCGTGAACTTCACCGATTTTGTGCGTACGGCCTGTATAGAAAAGAATCCGCTCTGTGGTAGTTGTTTTACCAGCATCAATATGCGCCATGATCCCGATGTTACGTGTATTTTTTAAGGAGAACTCTCTAGCCATGAAATGGATCTCCCTTCAAAATATAAGTTATTTGAATGACCTTTATCCTACCAACGGTAGTGAGCGAACGCTTTGTTTGCTTCAGCCATTTTGTGTGTATCTTCACGTTTCTTAACAGAAGCGCCTGTGTTGTTGGAAGCGTCGATGATCTCAGCCGCCAAACGCTCTTCCATAGTCTTCTCACCGCGGTTGCGAGAGTAGTTTACGAGCCAACGTAATCCCAGAGCAGTACGTCTCTCCGGTTTAACCTCGATAGGTACTTGATAGTTAGCACCACCGACACGACGAGCTTTGACTTCCAAAACCGGCATGATATTCTTGATGGCAGCTTCGAAAACTTCCATCGGATCTTTACCCGTACGTTCTTCAATCAATTTGAATGAATTGTACAGAATGCTTTGAGCGACACCTCTTTTACCACCCAGCATAATGCGGTTAATCAAACGAGTAACCAACTTGCTATTATACAACGGATCTGGCAATACGTCTCTCTTTGTAACTGGACCTTTGCGTGGCATGGATATCCCCCTTTCTTAAATGTTTATTATTCAGATATTGTTATCTTACTTCTTAGCTTTAGGACGTTTTGCACCGTATTTAGAACGAGCTTGCATCCGGTTAGCTACACCTGCTGTATCCAAAGCACCACGAACGATATGGTAACGAACCCCTGCAAGGTCCTTTACTTTACCTCCGCGAAGTAATACAACACTGTGCTCTTGTAAGTTATGTCCGATACCCGGGATATAAGCTGTTACCTCGAGACGGTTCGTCAAACGAACACGGGCATATTTACGAAGCGCTGAGTTTGGTTTACGTGGAGTCATTGTGCCTACACGAGTGCACACACCGCGTTTTTGCGGAGCGCTCAAATTTGTAGCCTCACGCTTGAGGGCGTTATACCCTTTTTGAAGAGCGGGAGATTTAGATTTTTCGATTTTGGCTTGACGGCCTTTACGAACCAATTGGTTAATTGTTGGCATGTTGTTGCCACCCCCTTCCTGAAATGATAGTCGATTTAAGAACTCTAAGCCCACAGACCCAGGCGGTTCATAAAAAGACAAATGAAAAGTTCTTGCCGCTGGTGTTCACCCCAGTACAAAAACATTTCTGTAGCTATTGTTTTAAGACGGCTGCCATCGCAGCGCCAACTTCTATTCCGCAGGCCTTGCCCAAATTCAGCATCGTATCCACATATGTGATCTTAACACCTTGTTTGTTACAAAGCAAAACTATCCTGGAAGTAAGCCTTTGATCTCCGTCCTCTGCCACATAGACTTCTGCGGCTAGGCCCAACTCTACCGCCTTGACGGTTTGTTTGGTACCGATCTTGACCTGAGCATCCTGTAGTCCTCTATCATCAGTCATTCTCTTTACCTCCAATGAACAAGGATAACATGGCTACTCACGCACCTTAGACATTTTAGCATTATCAATAGATGGTGTCAAGAAATTCAGCAACAATTTTTATAGAAATTATACACAGCAGAACACTCATGCCACACCTATGAGTAGGTATGACATGAGCACACTACCATGATTGCTAATTTATTCAGCAGGAACCGTCTCTAATGATTCAAGTTCGCTTTCTGCATTTGGATCACTTAGCTTAACGTTACGGTAACGGTTCATCCCAGTACCTGCAGGAATCAACTTACCGATAATAACATTTTCTTTAAGTCCAAGCAACTTATCTACTTTACCTTTGATAGCAGCGTCTGTTAGGACACGAGTAGTTTCTTGGAATGATGCAGCTGACAAGAAGGAATCAGTTTCAAGAGACGCCTTGGTAATACCGAGCAAGACTGGTTTAGCAACAGCAGGCTCTTTACCAGACAAAATAGCTTCCTTGTTAGCACCTTCGTACTCATGAATATCCGCAAATGCACCTGGCAACAGACTTGTGTCACCTGCGTCAATGATACGGATCTTCCGAAGCATTTGCTTGATCATAACTTCAATGTGCTTATCATTGATCTCAACGCCTTGGTTACGGTATACACGCTGTACTTCTTGCAGAATGTAGTTTTGTACCCCACGGATCCCTTTGATACGCAGCATTTCTTTAGGGTCAATCGAACCGTCTGTCAGCTCATCGCCGGCTTCGATTTCTTGGCCTTCGCTAACACGTAGACGTGAACCATAAGTTATGGAATAAGTCTTGGATTCTGCTTCACCTTGAACCTCGATTTCGCGACGGTCTTTGGTTTCACGGATTTCCTTGATTACGCCATCGATCTCACTGATTGTAGCTTGACCTTTAGGGTTACGAGCTTCAAACAACTCCTGAATACGCGGCAAACCTTGAGTGATGTCATCACCGGCAACACCGCCGGTATGGAACGTACGCATTGTAAGCTGGGTTCCTGGTTCACCGATAGATTGTGCGGCAATAATACCAACTGCTTCACCAATCTCAACGTGTTTACCAGTTGCCAAGTTACGTCCGTAACATTTCTTACAAACACCATGACGGGCACGGCAGCTCAGTACAGAACGAATTTGCAGCTTAGTTACACCTGCGTTTACAATTGCCTCCGCTTTATCGGAGTCAATCAAATCATTGCGGTGAACAATGATTTCGCCTGTTTCTGGGTGACGAACAGTTTCGAAGCAGTAACGACCTTCAATACGGTCATACAGATCCTCGATAACCTCTTTACCATCCTGAATACGACTAACTGTGAAGCCTTTATCGGTTCCACAATCTTCTTCACGGACAATAACGTCCTGGGCAACGTCAACAAGACGACGTGTCAGATACCCTGAGTCAGCGGTACGAAGTGCGGTATCGGCAAGACCTTTACGCGCTCCGTGAGTGGAGATAAAGTACTCCAAGACGGTAAGACCTTCACGGAAGTTCGCCTTGATTGGCAATTCGAAAATCCGACCTGAAGGTGTTGCCATCAGACCACGCATACCACCCAGCTGAGTGATCTGCGATTTGTTACCACGCGCTTTAGAGTCAACCATGAGCATGATAGAGTTGAAACGGTCCATCGACTTAAGCAGGATGTTCGTAAGATCATCCTTAGTCTTCGACCAGATCTCAATAACACGGTCATACCGTTCGTCATTGGTGATCAAACCACGGCGATATTGGTTAGCAACCACATCAACCTTAGCTTCAGACTCTTTCAGGATGGTAACCTTTTCCTCAGGAACAATAACGTCCGACACGGCAACTGTAACACCAGAACGTGTGGAGTAAGTGAATCCGAGCTGTTTAATTTTATCCAAAATCATAGAAGTTTTGGTTGTGTGATAAGTTTCAAAACAACGAGCAATTATCAGACCCAGATATTCTTTACCTACAGCACTGGCTTCTGGAGCGGATTCAATCAGCTCGCGAATGTTCGCGCCTTTTTCGTAGATAAAGTATTTCTCTGGTGTGCCGTGCAGCAAGTTGGTTTTGGTTGCTTCGTTGATATAAGGGAAACTACTTGGGTAGATTTCATTAAAGATGATCTTACCGATCGTAGTAATCAACATTGCATTTTGTTGTTCTTCCGTAAAGCATGTTTTGCCAAGTGCTTTAGCCGGAATAGCAACACGAGCATGAAGTCCTGCAGTTCCGCGTTGGTAAGCTGATACAGCTTCGTTAACGGTACGCAGAATCATACCACTACCCTTTTCTTCCTTGTTATCCATGGTCAAGTAGAAAGTACCAAGGACCATATCCTGGGAAGGTGTTACAACTGGCTTACCGTCTTTAGGGTTCAAGATATTACCAGATGCAAGCATGAGAATGCGTGCTTCCGCTTGAGCTTCTGCAGACAGAGGAACGTGCACCGCCATTTGGTCACCGTCAAAGTCGGCATTGTACGCCGTACATACGAGTGGGTGAAGACGAATAGCATGACCTTCCACCAAAATCGGTTCAAATGCTTGAATACCGAGACGGTGAAGTGTTGGTGCGCGGTTTAGAAGCACTGGGTGTTCTCTAATTACTTCTTCGAGTACATCCCAAACTTCAGGACTTACGCGTTCAACTTTACGTTTCGCGCTCTTTATGTTGTGGGCAAGGCCCTTATTAACCAATTCTTTCATAACAAAAGGCTTGAACAATTCTAGCGCCATTTTCTTAGGAAGTCCGCACTGATACATCTTGAGGTACGGTCCTACAACGATAACGGAACGTCCAGAGTAGTCAACCCGTTTACCGAGCAAGTTCTGGCGGAAACGTCCTTGTTTACCTTTCAGCATATGGCTGAGCGATTTAAGTGGACGGTTACCAGGACCGGTTACCGGACGTCCCCGACGGCCGTTATCGATGAGAGCATCGACAGCTTCCTGGAGCATCCGTTTCTCGTTCTGCACGATAATGTCAGGAGCACCGAGATCAAGCAGTCTTTTCAGACGGTTGTTCCGGTTAATAACACGGCGATAGAGATCATTCAAATCGGACGTAGCAAAACGGCCACCATCCAACTGAACCATCGGACGAAGCTCCGGAGGAATAACCGGAAGAACATCCATGATCATCCAATCAGGCTTGTTGCCGGAGTTACGGAATGCTTCAATGACTTCCAGACGTTTGATCGCCCGGTTACGGCGTTGGCCTTGGGCCGTACGCAGTTCTTCTTTGAGGAATTCCAGCTCTTTATCGATGTCGATATCTTGAAGAAGCTTTTTAACAGCTTCAGCACCCATGCCGGCTTGGAACCCGTAACCGTATTTTTCACGGTAGCTACGATATTCTTTCTCGGACAGAAGTTGTTTCTTTTCCAGTGGAGTTTCACCTGGATCCGTTACAACATAAGATGCGAAATAGATAATTTCTTCAAGTGATCTTGGAGACATATCTAGTGCAAGCCCCATGCGGCTTGGGATACCTTTGAAATACCAGATATGAGATACCGGAGCAGCCAATTCAATGTGACCCATACGTTCACGACGAACTTTAGCACGGGTAACCTCAACGCCACAACGGTCGCAGACTACGCCCTTATAACGGACACGTTTGTATTTACCGCAATGACATTCCCAGTCTTTTTGTGGTCCAAAGATACGCTCACAGAAAAGACCCTCTTTTTCCGGTTTCAATGTACGATAGTTAATGGTTTCCGGTTTCTTAACTTCTCCGCGGGACCATGAACGAATCTTCTCCGGAGAAGCGAGTCCGATTTTCATAAATTCAAAATTGTTAACGTCCAACAAGGAGCAACCCTCCTTAACCTAATCCTGATTTAGTACCGCTTTACCCTCTTCTGACTGTTACATCAAAAGAGGGCGTGCGGTCCTTTATAAAATGGAACTTTTAAGCTCCAGCTTGATTATTCTACTCCGACTTCTGAACCTTCTAAATTGAGGCTTAGTTTGTCGCCTGACGTCTCGTCCTCATCGTCCAATTCTCTCATTTCAATTTCCTGCTCGTCACCGCTAAGAATCTTAACATCCATACCCAGGGACTGCAGTTCTTTGATCAATACCTTGAACGACTCAGGAACACCTGGTTCCGGTACATTTTCACCTTTGACAATGGATTCGTACGTCTTCACGCGACCAACCACGTCATCGGATTTCACGGTCAAAATTTCTTGCAATGTATATGCAGCACCGTAAGCTTCAAGCGCCCACACTTCCATCTCCCCGAAACGCTGTCCACCAAATTGAGCTTTACCACCCAATGGTTGTTGCGTAACTAGTGAGTAAGGTCCTGTTGAACGGGCGTGAATCTTATCATCAACCATGTGCGCCAGTTTGATCATGTGCATGACACCAACAGTAACTTCACGTTCGAAGCGTTCACCTGTACGGCCATCATACAGTCCAGTCTTACCATTACGCTGCATACCTGCTTCTTCCATCGTATCAAACACGTCGTACTCACGCGCTCCGTCAAATACCGGCGTTGCAATGTGAATTCCCAGACGCAATGCGGCCATACCAATATGGACCTCAAGCACCTGTCCGATGTTCATACGAGAAGGAACGCCCAGAGGGTTAAGAACAACCTGTACTGGCGTACCGTCCGGAAGGAACGGCATATCTTCTTCTGGCAGGATACGGGCAACGACACCCTTGTTACCGTGACGTCCGGCCATCTTGTCACCCTCAGAAATCTTACGTTTCTGAGCGATGTAGACACGAACCAATTGATTTACACCAGGAGGCAGCTCATCGCCGTTCTCACGTGTAAAGACTTTAACGTCCACGATAATACCATCACTACCATGAGGAACGCGTAAAGAGGTATCCCGTACTTCACGAGCTTTCTCACCAAAGATAGCGTGCAGGAGACGTTCTTCTGCTGTCAGTTCAGTCACACCCTTAGGAGTAACCTTACCAACCAGAATGTCACCAGCGCTGATTTCCGCACCAATACGGATGATTCCGCGCTCATCAAGATTGCGCAGAGCTTCTTCGCCGACGTTCGGAATATCGCGCGTAATTTCTTCAGGTCCCAGTTTAGTGTCGCGAGCTTCAGATTCGTATTCTTCGATATGAATCGAAGTATATACATCTTCCTTAACCAGCTTTTCACTTAACAGGATCGCATCCTCGTAGTTATAACCTTCCCAAGTCATGAACGCAACGACTACGTTACGGCCAAGAGCAAGTTCGCCCATTTCTGTGGAAGGACCGTCTGCCAGGATATCACCTTTCTTAACAATGTCCCCTCTTTTAGCTAGAGGACGTTGGTTAATACAGGTACCTTGGTTAGAACGCATAAATTTGTGTAATTTATATTTAACGATATCGCCTTTAACTTCCTTGCCTTCGACAGTCTCAACGCGACGCAGCCAAATTTCATTAGCTGAAGAACGTTCGATAATACCGTCATACTTGGAAACGATACATACGCCAGAATCCTTAGCGGATTTATGTTCCATCCCTGTTCCGACCAGCGGAGCTTTTGGAATTAGAAGCGGAACGGCTTGACGTTGCATGTTAGATCCCATCAGTGCGCGGTTGGAGTCATCGTTCTCAAGGAACGGAATGAGCGCCGTAGCGACAGATACAACCTGTTTAGGCGAAACATCCATGTAATCGACACGATTACTTGGCATCGTTGTAATGTTGTCTGAGTCTTTGTTGTAACGAACGATTACCATGTCTTCTTTAAAGGTGCCATCTTCTTCGATCAACACGTTAGCCTGAGCAACTACATAATTATCTTCCTCATCAGCAGTCAGATAGTCAATTTGCTCAGTCACCTTACCAGTCTTCGGATCCACCCAACGATACGGAGCTTCAATAAAGCCGTATTCATTGATGCGGGCAAAGGTGGACAAGGAGTTGATCAACCCGATGTTTGGACCTTCCGGCGTTTCAATTGGACACATCCGACCGTAGTGACTGTGATGGACGTCACGAACTTCAAAGCCCGCGCGTTCACGTGTCAAACCACCAGGTCCGAGGGCGGACAGACGACGTTTATGCGTAAGTTCCGCAAGCGGGTTCGTCTGATCCATAAATTGAGACAGCTGGGAGCTACCGAAGAACTCTTTAATAGACGCGATGACCGGACGAATGTTGATCAGAGCCTGAGGCGTAATCGCATTAGCATCCTGAATCGACATTCTTTCACGTACAACACGTTCCATCCGGGACAAACCGATACGGAACTGATTCTGCAAGAGTTCACCTACAGAACGCAGACGACGGTTACCCAAGTGGTCGATATCATCGGTATTGCCAATTCCGTGAAGCAAATTAATAAAGTAGCTGATTGAGGATATAATATCAGCTTGAGTAATATGCTTAACAGATTTGTCGATGTTGCCGTTAGCGATCAGCTTAATAACCCGGCCTTCTTCAATTGGCGAGAATACGTCAATTGTTTGAAGAGGAATATCTTCGCTGTCCATAACTCCGCCAGTAACGCGGTAGTTTTTAAAGGCAACATTTTTTTCGAAATATGGAATCAATTCATCAAGCAATCTACGATCGACCATTTGGCCGGATTCTGCCAGGATTTCTCCAGTAGAGTCATCAACCAAAGGCTGAGCAAGACGTTGATTGAAAAGACGGTTCTTAATGTGTAGCTTTTTATTGATTTTGTAACGGCCTACGTTAGCTAGGTCGTAGCGTTTTGGATCAAAGAAACGCGCAACCAGCAAACTTTTGGCATTGTCTAGTGTCGGCGGTTCGCCCGGACGCAAACGCTCATAAATCTCAATAAGCGCCTTCTCCGTGGAGTCCGTGTTGTCTTTATCCAGCGTATTGCGAATATATTCATCATTGCCAAGCAATTCCAGAATTTCGGCATCACTACCGAAACCGAGAGCACGCAAAAGTACGGTAACAGGAATTTTACGAGTCCGATCGATACGAACATACATAATGTCCTTAGCATCGGTTTCTAGTTCCAACCAGGCTCCGCGGTTCGGGATTACTGTGGCGGTGTAGGTTTTTTTGCCGTTCTTATCCACTTTTGTGCTGAAATAGACGCTTGGAGAGCGAACCAACTGGCTGACAATAACCCGTTCCGCACCATTAATAATAAAAGTGCCGGTCTCCGTCATCAGCGGGAAATCTCCCATGAACACTTCCTGCTCTTTAACCTCACCGGTCTCTTTATTAATGAGCCGCACCTTTACACGCAGAGGAGCCGCATACGTTACGTCCCGCTCTTTAGCGTCGTCAACCGTATATTTCGGTTCACCCAGGCTGTAATCAATGAACTCTAGTACCAAATTACCTGTGAAATCCTGGATCGGCGAGATGTCCTGAAACATTTCCCGCAATCCTTCCTCCAAAAACCAATCATAAGATTTTTGTTGGATCTCGATCAGGTTCGGGACCTCGAGTACCTCGTTAATTCTCGCATAGCTCCGCCGAGTGCGTCGACCATACTGAACAAGATGTCCTGCCAACTTTACTCACCCCTCATGTCTACTCACTTAAAAATTGATTGCGAACCCTTGTTTGGAACCGTATAATGGAACCATACTACAAGGATTCAGTCATAAATAAAAGAAAAGCCCTTATCGAAATCTTCGAAAAAAGAGCGCATTTATCCATGACCAAAATACTCCTTATCAAGTAGATTTGCCCAAAACGTACATATTATACGTCACCAAGCAATAGTTTATGCGCTATTATCTATTACCACGTAGCATTCGCTGCGTTAGAGCATAGACAACCAACTCGCAAAAACTTGCCGTGCGGCATGCGCTAGCCGGGCGACAATATATTGCTTGACATTTCAGCAAACTAAAGACATGGAGCCTATCTTAATACTGACATTTTATAATAATACCATTATCACTATCACATGTCAATAACCTATTGTATTTTATTTTTGCGCTTTAATAATACGATAGCCTTTGTCTTTCCCCACTTCTTCCACCATTGAGAACAAGCTTTCTAGTTTTGCCACTGCTGATGGAGCGCCCTGCTTCTTCTGAATTACAATCCACAGATAGCCACCCTCATTTAAATGTTCATAAGCATCTTCAAAAATCTTATGCACTACAGCTTTTCCTGCACGAATCGGAGGATTAGTTAGAATCACATCGAACTTCTGCTGCTCATTCAATGCGCCGAGCACATCGCTTTCCATTATCGTAACATTCCGGATTCCATTGTGCTGAGCATTCTCACGCGCCAGTTCTACCGCACGACTGTTAATATCAATCATGGTCACATGTCCTTTGGGAGCTAGGTATGCTGCACTTATGCCAATCGGCCCATAACCACAACCTACATCAAGCACCGCTGAACCGTCCGGAATTATCATAGCTTCAATAAGAACTCGGCTACCGTAATCGATGTCTCCTTTAGAGAATACACCGGCATCGCTCGTAAAACGAAAGCTTTTGCCTCTTAGTACGGTATCAATGCTACGTCTGTCATGACGTACTTCCGGCTGCTGCGAATAATAATGTTGCGACATCTCTTTCCTCCCTTTCCTATTATGTTAGCAGTTGGTATATACGCCCTACTAACTCTATTTATAAAACAAACCCCTTGAACAAGTTCAAGGGGTTTTCAGTAATAGAAGGAATTACTTCACTTCTACAGCTGCGCCTGCTTCTTCCAATTTTGCTTTAGTAGCTTCGGCTTCGTCTTTGCTTACTTTTTCTTTGATTGCTTTTGGTGCGTTGTCTACAAGATCTTTAGCTTCTTTCAAGCCAAGACCAGTGATTTCGCGAACGATTTTGATAACGTTGATTTTGGAAGCGCCAGCGCCTGTCAAAATTACGTCAAATTCGGATTGCTCTTCAGCTACTGCTGCTACCGCACCGCCAGCTGCTACTGGAGCTGCTGCAGTTACACCGAATTCTTCTTCAATTGCTTTAACCAGGTCGTTCAGTTCCAATACGCTCATGCCTTTAATTGCTTCCAAGATTGCTTCTTTACTCATGATTGAACCTCCATTTTATATTTAAATTTATTTGTGGTATTGATTATGCTGCAAGAGTCAAAGGCTTACGCGCTTTGTTCTTCTTTTTCAGCAACAGCTTTAACTGCAAGCGCGAAGTTGCGCACTGGAGCTTGAAGTACGCTAAGCAGCATGGACAGCAAACCATCGCGGGATGGAAGCTCAGCCAGTGCTTTCAGTTGTTCCGCGTCAATGACACGACCTTCAACTACGCCGCCCTTCAATTTCAAAGCGTCGTTTTTCTTGGCGAAATCGTTCAAAATTTTAGCTGGTGCTACTGCATCAGTTGTGCTGAATGCGATAGCTGTTGGACCAGTCAAAACTTCATCCAATTCACTCAACTCAGCCGCAGCAGTTGCGCGACGTAGCAATGTGTTCTTCAGGACTTGAAACTCAACGCCAGCTTCACGAAGTTGCTTACGCAGTTCAGTCACTTGGGAAACGTTCAATCCACGGTAGTCAGCTACAACAGTCGAAAGACTGTTTTGCAGTTTTGCAGTAACGACGTCAACCGCGTCTTGTTTTGCTTGAATTACTTTTGCATTTGCCAATGTATACACCTCCTGAAAATTTATGTGTCGGCGTTCTTTCCAAGGAAAGCTTCACCGCTCCTACGCAGGCAGTAGAAAAGCCTCCGCAGAATCACGAAGGCTTGATAAAACGAAAGTTATACGAGCAAGCTCGTTACTTCTTGTTTCTATCACAACACCTCGGTAGGAAATTAAGCACTAAGGCACCTACTGTCTACGGTAAGCATATTCAAGGTTAAGATTGATACCTTAAGTTTCACAACTGTTATAGATTATCAAAATTGACTCAAAGAGTCAACCCTTAATTATCTGAAGACGGTTGTGTTCACACGAGCGCTAGGTCCCATTGTGGAAGAAATCGAGATGCCTTTAAGGTATACACCTTTAGCAGCAGCTGGTTTCGCACGGTTCAAAGCGTCGATAAGAGCTTTAAGGTTATCGTTCAATTGTGCAGCATCAAAGGACACTTTGCCGATTGGCGCGTGAATTTGACCTGCTTTGTCGAGACGGTATTCGATTTTACCGGCTTTGATTTCTTGCACAGCCTTGGAAACATCGAATGTAACTGTGCCAGCTTTAGGGTTAGGCATAAGACCTTTACCACCAAGCAGACGACCCAGTTTACCGACTTCACTCATCATATCAGGTGTAGCTACGCAGACATCAAATTCAAACCAGCCTTGTTGAATTTTGTTGATCATGTCTTGATCACCAACAAAATCAGCGCCAGCAGCTTCTGCCTCTTTCGCTTTTTCACCTTTTGCAAATACAAGCACGCGTTGTGTTTTACCAGTGCCGTGAGGCAGGACAACAACACCACGAACTGCTTGGTCTTGTTTACGCGGGTCTACACCCAGACGAACTGCTGCTTCAACGGTTTCGTCGAACTTAGCAGTCGCTGCCTTTTTCACAAGCTCTACAGCTTCTGAAGGCTCGTAAGTTGCTTCGCTGTTGATCAGCTTAGCAGCTTCTTGGTATTTCTTACCATGTTTAGCCATGAAAATGTTCCTCCTTTGTGGTGTTAGCGGAAATTCCTCCCACATACTTGCGGGTCACGAATGACCGATTCTTCGAAAACTACTAGTCTTCGATTGTGATACCCATACTGCGAGCAGTACCTTCAACCATACGCATTGCAGCTTCAACAGTTGCAGCGTTAAGGTCAGGCATTTTTGTTTCAGCAATTTCACGTACCGCAGCGCGGCCGATTTTTGCTACTTTTTTCTTGTTTGGTTCGCCGGATCCTTTTTCTACTTTAGCAGCGATGCGAAGCAGAACAGCAGCCGGAGGAGTTTTAGTGATGAAAGTAAAGGAACGGTCTTCAAATACTGTAATTTCAACCGGAATGATCAAGCCAGCCTGGTCGGCAGTACGAGCATTAAATTCCTTACAGAATGCCATGATGTTGACACCTGCTTGACCTAACGCCGGACCTACTGGAGGCGCTGGATTCGCTTTCCCTGCAGGAATCTGCAGTTTCACCATTTTAATAACTTTTTTAGCCATGAGTGACACCTCCTTGCAAAAATAGTGGTCTTCGAACGCCAATAGCGCTCTCCCACAAGAAACCCTAGCTTATGTTATATTTTCTCCACTTGAGTGAAATCCAACTCTAGCGGGGTTTCCCGTCCAAACATGTTAACATGCACTTTGATCTTGCTCTTGTCAGCCAAAATTTCTTCCACGGAGCCCACAAAATTCGCAAACGGACCAACCATAATACGTACGGATTCCTTGATTTCGAAATCAATCTTCGCTTTAGGTTCAACCATGCCCATATGCTTCAGAATTTGTTCTACCTCTTCCGGAAGCAAAGCTGTTGGTTTAGACCCTGAGCCTGTCGAACCAACAAATCCAGTAACGCCCGGAGTATTGCGGACAACATACCAGGAATCATCAGTCTGAACCATTTCCACCAAAACATATCCGGGGTAAACTTTACGCATAACGGTTTTTTTCTTACCGTCTTTGTTTACGATTTCTTCTTCCATAGGAACAAGAACGCGGAATATTTTGTCTTCCATGCCCATGGACTCAACGCGCTTTTCCAAATTGGCTTTGACCTTATTCTCATACCCAGAATAGGTATGAACGACATACCATCTTTTTTCCATATCAAGCCACCTGGGACCTCTCTAAATAATCGCTTCAATCACAGCGGAAATACCGATGTCCAGAACCCAGAAGTAAATAGCGACAACTACAATCGTACCGAGAACGATCAATGTATAGTTGGTCAATTCTTTACGACTTGGCCAGCGAACCTTTTTGAGTTCACTCCAGCTCTCAGTGAAAAAGGAAAACATAGACTTGAAACTACGTTTCATGCCGACTACACCTCCACAGACTATCTGGTTTCGCGATGAGGAGTTTGCGAGTTACAATACTTGCAAAATTTCTTCATCTCCATGCGGTCGGGGTGATTTCGCTTGTTTTTGGTAGTCGCATAGTTTCTTTGTTTGCAACTTGTACAAGCCAAAGTGATAATTACCCGCATGATGTGCACCTCCCGAGACGTCCTTCCAATTCACATTAGAAGACGCAAATATTGATCCTAAAAAAAAGCCGCGAATTTAGGCCTACCTAAAACACTTTAGCATAATGTCAAGGTCTGTGTCAACGAAAGAATTCCGTTCTGCACTGGGTAATTCCGGGTTTAGTAGTCATATGGCCGTACCCTGTCTTTGGGTCTATCTCTTCCTCACACTTCGCTGTCTTCCTTACCATTATGGGGTATTCCGTCTGTGTATAAACCTACCTTCAACGGCAACGACTAAAATCGGCTCAAATAGTAATTTATGGTGCAAGCACCTAATTCTATCCGAGTGATTTCAAAAAGACTAAAAAAAAGAACTCGATGTCCGAGCCCTCTCTTGTTCATTATATCATCAATTGTCACGTACTTCTAGATATCTTTCTAATTTCCTTTTTACTCGTTGTAGAGCGTTATCAATAGACTTTACATGCCGCTTAAGATCTTCAGCAATCTCCTGATAGGATCTTCCGTCTAAATACAACATCAGAACCTTGCGCTCCAAGTCACTTAGAATCTCCGCCATCTTATCTTCAAGACCAATGAATTCTTCTTGATTAATAATTAGCTCTTCTGGATCTAGAACCTGTGTTCCACAAATGACATCCATAAGTGTTCTATCAGAATCTTCGTCATAAATGGGCTTGTCCAAGGAAACATAAGAGTTCAGCGGAATATGTTTCTGACGAGTGGCCGTCTTAATAGCCGTTATAATCTGTCGTGTAATGCAGAGCTCAGCAAAAGCCTTGAATGAAGAGAGCTTGTCACCTTTAAAGTCACGAATAGCCTTGTATAGACCAATCATTCCTTCTTGTACAATATCTTCACGGTCTGCCCCGATCAAGAAATAAGAGCGGGCTTTAGCACGTACAAAGTTACGGTATTTATTAATCAAGTGTTCTAATGCGCCACTGTCGCCACCACGGAAAGCCTCGACAATATCTTCATCACTTATGAAATCATACTCAGACAGCATTATTTCCTTGAGGTCGACACTCACCAAGAATCCCCCCGGCTGCAACGCAAGACACATCGTTACTTCGCGAAATATAGGATCAGTATATATTATGTTACCTTCCACCGTCAACCGGAGTTTGTCCAAAATCAATCTAGAATAGCATAAATTGGAATAAAATATTTCCTGATTCTTCCTCGATCTCACTGTCTGCGCCATTTTTCCAGCTTACTGCGCACATCGGGAGGCAGTTTGTCTTCCAAAGAATGACGAGTAGAACTGACACCGCCAGGTTCGATAGCTTTTTTTACTTGTTTTTGATTCTCTTCAATTTCCAGATGCAATTCCCTTGCCGAAATTCGCAATGCACCTTGTGCAAAAATAATATGCTGCTCTATAAAATCACTCGTAGCCACATAGATCTGCCGGCGCCGATTGCTATATTCCCCAACCAGTCGCTCAATGCATTCATCTGCGGTTTCTTTTTCCTTGGTGAAGTACACCTGGACCTTACCCTGGACAAAAGACCTTCCCAACCCCGGAACACGGTATGCATCAAAAACAGCAATAACTCTTCGTCCAGAGAAAGCCTGGTAATCTGCCAGCAAATCCATCAAGCGGTCGCGTGCTTCCTGCATACCAATCTGGGACAGTGCCACAAGTTCCGGCCAGCCACCGATCATGTTATATCCATCCACAAGCAGCACATCGCGCCAGTCGGCCATAGCTATCCCTGCAGTTGCCGGCGGCGTATCACTTCATACATAATGACTCCTGCGGCGACAGAGGCATTTAATGAATTGATCTTTCCGGCCATCGGCAGCTTAAGAAGCACATCACATTTTTCACGAATCAGGCGTCCCATTCCTTTATTCTCATTGCCGATTACAACAGCTACCGGACCCGTGAAAATATCGGATTGGTATAGATTCTGATCGGTATCCACGTCTGTTCCTACTACCCAGACTCCCTGCTCTTTTAGACGGTCAATGGTCTGACCCAGGTTTGTAACCCGGGCAACCGGAACATACTCCACAGCACCCGCGGATGTTTTGGACACGGTCGCAGTTATCTGAGCCGAACGGCGTTTAGGTACGATTACCCCATGTACTCCAGTACAATCCGCCGTCCGCAGAATCGAGCCCAGGTTATGAGGATCTTCAATTTCATCAAGCAAAATAAGGAATGCCGGTTCTCCTTTGGCTTCTGCTATAGCTAACAAATCATCCACTTCAACATAGGCAAATGGTGCTGCTTGTGCAACCACCCCTTGATGCTGCACACCTGGTGCCAGTTGATCCAGCTTACGCTTGTCCACATGCTGAATGACAATTCCCGCTTTCCGGGCTTCGGCAACGATGGGTGCTGTCAGATGCTTCTGGGCTGTCTCTGCGATCCATATTTTATTTAATGTACGACCAGCACGAAGCGCTTCAAGCACAGAATGCTTCCCTGCCAATATTTCCTCTTCAGTCTTCAATTCTTCTTCCATGTTCACTTCTCCTATTTTCTATTTCGCCAAAGCCTATCACGGCTGTTTCAACATAAACTGTATACCCTTGTGCACAATTTCTTCTATTCTCTCCTGTTGTCCTGTGTAGTACAAGTAACCAATCAAGCACTCAAAAGCTGTAGCATGACGGTATTCAAGCACATCCGCATTCTTAGGAACACTTCCCGATTTCGCATTTCTCCCCTGACGGGCGACATCCTTCTCCTCTTCCGTGAGACTAGGCTCCAAAAAGTTCAGAATTGCACACTGTGCTTTAGCGGATACCAGCCCTGTAGCAGAACGATGCAAATGGTTCGGACGCAAATTCGGAAGAGATACTAAATACTGGCGAACAGCCACCTCATAGATAGCATCTCCTACATAAGCTAGAACAATAGGCGAAAGTAGTCGCGCAGGTTTGGAAGGCTCATAAGGAAACCATCCGTTATCAAACTTGCGTTCCTCACTCATTTACGACGCCACCGCATTCCTTGTGGAGTATCCTCAAGCAATATGCCCAAGCGGCCTAATTCATCACGGATCTCGTCAGACCGGCTCCAATTCTTATTCTTACGAGCTTCAACCCGCTCGGCGATCAACCGTTCAACTTCTTCACTTGCAATTTCCTCTTCCAGTTCAGGCGTCAAACGCAGCACAGCATTCATTTCGCCAAAAGCTTGCAGTAATGCAGCAAAATCAGCAGGAGCAGCCTCGTTATTCGCAAGCGTATGGTTTGCCAGGCTCACCCAATCGAACATAGCCGTGATCGCATCAGGCGTATTAAAGTCATCCTGCATTCTAGCATGGAAATTGGCCACTATAGCCGACAGCTTATCATTAATCTCTGAGTTGACCTCACCTTGAGCACCATCAGCAGCGAGTTCAAGCCGATGTTTAACGTTACTCTCTGCAAGCGTGATCCGTTCAACGCTCTTTTCGGCGGAAGTCATAGATTCCTCTGAGAAATTCAGCGGGTTACGGTAATGGGTCGATAGCATGAAATAGCGGATAGCTCCTGCTTTAAAACGCTCACGGATGTCTTTTACAAGCCAGCCATTACCGAGCGATTTCGACATTTTCTCGTCACCGATGTTGATGAATCCATTATGCATCCAGTAATTAGAGAGTGGTTTACCAGTGAGAGCTTCGGTCTGAGCGCATTCGCATTCATGATGTGGGAACTGCAAATCTTGTCCACCACCATGGATATCAATCGTATCTCCCAAGAACTCCCGCGCCATAGCCGAGCATTCAATATGCCAGCCGGGACGTCCGTCTCCCCAAGGGCTACTCCAGTGCACTTCACCAGGTTTGGCTGCTTTCCAAAGCACAAAATCCTCAGGTTTCTCCTTACGTGAGTCCACCTCAACACGGATACCAAACTGCAGCTCATCCAGATTCTGACGAGATAATTTACCGTAGTCTTCAAATTTTGAAGTGCGGTAATATACATCGCCACCGCTTTCGTATGCGAATCCTTTTTCCTCAAGCTCTTTAATAAATCCAATGATCAGCGCCATGCTTTCCGTTACACGGGGATTCAAGGTTGCCGGTTTAACACCAAGCCCTTCCAGATCCTCACGGTAAGCAGCAATGAAAGTTTCCGCTACCTCTGCTACAGTAGTGTTCATTTCTTCGGCTTTGCGAATCAGTTTATCATCGACATCCGTGAAATTCGTAACATACCGCACCTCATTGCCTAACTGCTCCAAGTAATTCCGGACCATATCAAAGACAATTATAGGTCTAGCATTTCCGATATGCATATATCCATAAACGGTTGGACCACACACATACATCTTAACTTTGCCCTGCTCCTGGGGCACAAACTGCTCCTTGCTGCGTGTCATTGTGTTATATATTTGTAAAGCCATCCTTATTCCAGCCCTTTCTGTTCATCCGGATTCCTTAATACCGGGATGCTTAAATTTCATAGTCACCAATATACTGCTGAGCTTCTGCTATCCGCTGTGCGGTTTTTTGTTTATCTTCTGCGCCAAGCTTTTCCCTAATTTCTTCGATTTCTTTCTGCAAAAACCGCAATGAATCGACAAGCGGGTCAGGCATCTTCGTATGATCGAGCCGATCGGATACCCGTTCTCCATTACGTTTTACCACACGACCTGGATTCCCTACTACTGTACTGTTGTTAGGCACTTCACGCAACACAACAGCATTCGAACCTATATTTGAATTGTCACCAATACGAAAAGATCCTAAAACCTTCGCACCGGAACCAATAACTACATTGTTGCCAACCGTGGGATGTCGCTTACCTTTTTCTTTTCCGGTTCCTCCAAGCGTAACCCCTTGATAGATTATAACATCATCACCGATTTCGCAGGTTTCTCCAATAACAATCCCCATACCATGGTCGATAAACAGCCTGTTTCCGATGACAGCTCCGGGATGGATCTCAACACCAGTCATAAATCTGCTAAACTGCGAAACCATACGAGCCATTGTATACCAGCGGCGTTTGAAAAAAGAGTGGGCGATCCGGTGACCCCAAATGGCGTGCAAGCCGGCATATGTGAAGACAACCTCGAACCAGCTGCGGGCAGCAGGATCGTTATCAAATACCGCCCGAATGTCCGACTTAATATGCTTAAACATCACGGTTCCTCTCTTCTTAACTTCCTTATCTCCTGTTTACAGGTACACAAGAAAGGTATTGTCTCCAGGCCCATCATCCTTATCATACATATGCTGTGAGTGTTCGCTTGGTTTGTTATCTCGTAGAAATATAAGACAAAGAGTATTGTATGAAAATTATTTTTGCTTATATTTAGACAAAAAACGCCCCTGCAGCATAATGCTGCAGAGACGTTTAACCGCGGTTCCACTCTGCTTGAACGAATCAAATGAGCCGCTATTGTAACAAACGGCAGAATTTCTTCATTCCACTTGGCATCATTAACGGCGACGTTCCCGGCGCGATCTAATGAGCCTTAAAAAGGTCATTCAACCGTGCAGCTCACAGGCGCATGTTCTGCCCCGGACAAATGAATAACTCCCAGCCCGAAAGGGTGTCCCTTTCTCGGTTATTCTCTCTGGCAATTGTCTTCAATGGACGTACTTCTCCTGATCACAGCTATTATCATATAATTCTATCTTAGCGCAAAAGACAAGATACTGACAAGGGGGTTTAGTCGTATGAAATACGACCTTAAGCGCCCTTAATTTGTGATTTCAAACGTTCGATAACGCGATTTTTGCCGAGCAAAGCAATGGTTATATTAAGATCACGTCCGTGCGTTTGTCCGGTCAGAGCCACACGAATTGGCATAAAGAGTGCTTTGCCCTTATGACCTGTTTCTTTCTGTACTTCCTTAATCAGAACAGCCATGTTGCTTGCACTGAAATCCTGACAGGCTTCAACCTTAGCCAGAAAAGCAGACAATACCTCAGGGACTTGGCTTTC
Source organism: Paenibacillus sp. FSL R7-0163 (assembly GCF_037969975.1). Taxonomy (NCBI): domain Bacteria; kingdom Bacillati; phylum Bacillota; class Bacilli; order Caryophanales; family Paenibacillaceae; genus Paenibacillus; species Paenibacillus sp. FSL R7-0163. Next base: position 6,808,909 of record NZ_CP150224.1, on the reverse strand, counting down.
AGCCAGAACCTGCGCTGCTTCCGTCTCTAACTCTAGGTGACTGCGGAAGAACAGTTCCGATAGCGCCACGATGTCAGAAGCTGCAGTCATCTGCTCTTGATACAACGCGACAAGGCTTTCCGCCCATGCTTGTTGCTCTTCGTTCAGCTCAGCAGGTATTTTACCCGCTTTTTGCAGATGTGGAATAGCTAGCGCAGAGATCCGTTTAGGATCAGCATGCTTAATATAATGATTATTCAGATGCGCCAGCTTGTTTTTATCAAATACAGCCGGGCTTTTGGACAAACGGTCCGCATCAAAAATAGAAATAAGTTCTTCTTTACTGAAGATCTCTTCTTCTCCCTCTGGAGACCAGCCAAGCAGAGAAATGAAGTTAACCAGAGCCTCAGGCAAGTAACCCAATTCATCATATTGCTCGATAAACTGAATAACGGATTCATCCCGTTTGCTGAGCTTCTTGTGGTTGTCGCCAACAATAAGCGTCATGTGACCAAATAAAGGTGGCTCCCAGCCAAGCGCTTCATAGATCATAAGCTGGCGGGGTGTGTTGGAAATATGGTCTTCTCCACGCAATACGTGGGTAATAGCCATCAGATGATCGTCAACAGCTACCGCGAAGTTATAGGTCGGAATTCCGTCCTTCTTCACAATAACAAAGTCACCCATTTCTTTTGTGTCAAAAGAAATACTGCCTTTTACGAGATCATCAAACGCATACGTACGATCTTCTGGCACACGGAAGCGAATGCTGGCAACTCGTCCCTCAGCTTCAAAAGCTAGACGTTGCTCTTCAGTCAGATCACGATGTTTGCCAGAATAACGAGGCGTTTCTCCGCGAGCAGTCTGTTCTTCACGTTCCGCTTCCAGCTCTTCCTCTGTGCAATAGCAGCGGTAAGCCAGACCTCTGTCCAGCAAATCCTGCCAATGTACACGATATAAGTCAAGACGTTCTGTCTGACGATAAGGTCCGTACTCTCCGCCCACATCAACGCTCTCATCCCAATCCATACCCAGCCATTTCAAATACTTAAGCTGGCTCTCTTCACCACCAGCGACATTGCGCTTTACGTCTGTATCTTCAATTCTGATAATGAATTTACCGCCTTTATTACGGGCGAACAGATAGTTAAACAGCGCCGTTCTGGCGTTACCTATATGTAAATGTCCCGTAGGGCTCGGTGCGTAACGCACCCGGACTTCATCCGTCATTGTATTCCCTCCGCTTCATATGGTTGAACTTAATTTACTACTTAGACCATCTCAAGATGATATCACATCTTGGAGTAGACAGACAATAGATTGTGCGGCAATTCCTTCGCCGCGTCCGGCAAAACCAAGCTGCTCAGTTGTAGTAGCTTTAACATTCACCTTGGACGGGTCGGCATTAAGCGCACGTGCGATAATCTCGGTCATTTGTGGAATGTATGGAGCCATCTTAGGCTTTTGGGCGATAATTGTTGAATCGATATTTCCCAGCTTATATCCTCGCTCACGAGCAAGTGCCCATACCTCTTCTAATAACTTCAAGCTATCTGCGTCCTTAAAGGCTGGATCTGTATCCGGAAAATGTCTGCCGATATCACCAAGTCCAAGTGCGCCTAGAATCGCGTCACTAACTGCATGCAGCAGTACATCTGCATCGGAATGCCCAAGCAATCCTTTTTCGTAAGGAATCGTAACTCCCCCAATAATACAAGGCCTGCCCTCTACCAGCTGATGCACATCAAATCCTTGTCCTACAGCGATCATGATTGTCCCTCTCCCCTGTTTCTTTCTGTGAATTCTGCATAATCCAAATCATCAGGTGTCGTAATCTTAATATTTCTGTAGCTTCCCTCTACCACAGAAACCGGAATCCCCGCACGCTCCGCCAAGCTGGAGTCATCGGTGCCCAGAAAGCCATCCCGTTCCGCCGCTGCATAAGCCTCCAGCAAATCAGAAAGACGAAAAGTCTGCGGGGTTTGAATCGCCCACAGACTTCGCCGATCCGGCGTAGACAGTACTTGTCCTTCATTATCCACCTGTTTGATCGTATCCTTGACGGGTACAGCAAGAACCGAAGCACCCATCTGCTTCGCTCGTTCGTAGCAAGCCTCAATTTCATTCGGCTGTACAAACGGACGAACACCATCATGTACCATTACCCACTGTGTCGTAAGTTTCAACAACCCTTTATGTACGGAATGCTGACGCTCAGATCCACCAGTTACTATAGCCTTAACCTTGTCCAGCTTATAGAGCTGTATCCATTCCCGGCAGCGTTCAACATCCTCTTCACCGGTTACGAGCACGATTTCAGAGATCAATTCGTGCTGCTGGAATACCTCCAGCGTATGAACGATAATCGGCTTCCCCTGCAGTAACAAATATTGCTTGCTCTCCGCAGTTCCCATTCGCGTTCCTCTGCCTGCCGCCACAATGACGACGCCCACACTGTTTGACATTAATCTGGCTCCTGTCTTTCACGTATAATCCCATCATAACGTGTTTGGCGGGCATTTCCAACCCATAGGACAGTCCCCATACACTTTATCTTCACTTATTGCGCTTTTTCCAAAAGTTTTGGCTTAGCAAATATCATTCGTCCGGCCGAAGTTTGCAGCACGCTAGTGACCAGAACCTCCATCGTAGTCCCGATATATTCCCGTCCGCCCTCTACAACAATCATCGTTCCATCGTCTAAGTAGGCTACACCTTGCCCATGCTCTTTGCCATCCTTAATGACCTGAACTACGATTTCCTCACCAGGCAGCACTACTGGCTTCACAGCATTCGCCAGATCGTTAATATTCAGTACGGAAACGCCCTGCAATTCGCAAACCTTATTTAAGTTGAAATCATTAGTGACTACTTTACCTTGCAGTACCTTCGCCAACTTCACTAACTTACTGTCAACCTCAGAGATTTCTTCAAAATCTCCCTCATAGATCAATACCTTCACATCAAGCTCTTTTTGAATTTTGTTTAGAATATCAAGCCCACGCCGTCCCCGGTTCCGCTTCAACAAATCCGAAGAATCAGCAATATGCTGGAGCTCTTCTAGTACGAATTCAGGTATGACAATGGTTCCCTCAATAAATCCCGTCTTACAAATGTCAGCGATTCTTCCATCGATAATAACACTTGTGTCGAGGATTTTATGTTCCTCAAGCCCGCGGCCTTCCGGCTCAGCCGCTTGACCCCAGCGTCCAGATGTCCACAGTGCAGCTAGCTCCTCTTTTTTCTCCAAACCGATCCGCAGCCCCAGATATCCAAAAGCTAACGTAGCTGGCACTTGCAGCAGCTGCCCAGCTTTCCCAAGCCAGATCATTGCAGGGTATAACAGAAGAGATAACAGAAGCCCCCCTGTAAGCCCAGCTGCACTTGCAGCTAATTCATTCATTGGAATACGCGAACAGTAGTGAACCGCCTCCCGCAGTTTTGAACCTCCCCATTCCGCGCATAAAGACCCCGCAAACAAAAAAATAATGGCACCCAGCACCGTAAATAAAATGCTTCCTTCTACAGGTAAGCTTTCACCCAGCTTTTCCATCCCCTTGGGGAATCCTCTTTCGAGCGCATGGTATAGCGAAAAACCTGACCAAGCACCACATATTAAGGCAAAAGACAAAATCACTTTTTTCCACATAACCTAACGCACCTCCTTTTTATTCATCCTAAATGGATCTATTCCTCACCAGTATGTTCCAATTTTCAAAACGATAAACTTGGGGTAGCGCTGGAAATGCAAAAAGGCTTTGCCATCCCTTAGGGAAGACAAAACCTTTGGTCATAATTTATTCAGTTACCTTACCTTATGGACCGATTAACCGTTCTTGGAGTGATACACTTTATCCTCTGAACGGCTACGACGACGATGACGGCGTCTGGCTGTCAATCGATCAATATTTTGCTTAAAGCCGTATAATGCGTAAATTCCAAGTAAGACAAAGATCAGCTTAGCGATTTGCTCTGGGAACACAACAGCTACAGCCACTGCAACAACAATAACCACTGGCGCTCCAACCACCGCTTTTTTCGGCAATCCAATCTTTTTGAAATTAGGATATTTAACAGTGCTGACCATCAAATAGGATAAGAGGAGTGTAGCAACGATCATAAACGGAGCCGAAACATCTTTATTAAAAAGAGCTAATGTGGCCAGTACACCACCTGCAGCAGGAATTGGCAAACCGATAAAATAACCCGGAACCCCCGGACGAACATTAAAACGGGCTAAGCGCAAAGCACCAAACACCGGAAAAATCGCAGTTACTGTCCAGCCTAATGCAGAGTTCAAATCCTGCAGGCTTGAGACGTACAAAATAACGGCCGGTGCGACTCCGAAAGAAACGACATCAGATAAGGAGTCCAGCTCCTTGCCAAATTCGCTTTCGCATTTTAGAGCGCGAGCTACTCGACCATCTAAGCCGTCTAACAGCATAGCAATAATAACCATGATAGCGGCCATGCTAATCTTACCGTCAAACGCCATCATGATACCAAACATTCCGAGCATCAAATTACCTATCGTAAAAAGACTCGGAATTGATTTTTGTATCATTTCTTCACCTCAATTTTCTAACTTTGGCCTTTAACGTCCCCAATATTACGTGATTGTATGTTATTTACATTTGCCTGTCAATAAGAACTTGCTTCTGTAAACGTTTGAGCCCATCCTGAATATTACGGGCCCGCACCTCCCCAATTCCGTCCACTTCATCCAATTCAGCAATGCTTGCGGACATCAAATTAGGCAGCATTTCAAACCGCTCCACCAGATTGTGAATGATCACATTCGGAAGCCGCGGAATTTTGTTAAGCAGGCGATAACCACGTGGAGTCACCACTTCTTCAGAGGTAATTGCCGTAGAAGAATAACCCAGTATACGGGCAATATGGTTGTCATCCATCAGATCATCATCGCTTATCCGTTTGAGACCGGCGATAATTTCACGGATTTTATCCTCCTGCTCTTCCTTAGCATAGTCTCTGTATAGAAGCCATGCTTCTTCCTCTGTATTTCCAACCAGTTCTTCCATCTGCATGCTGATCAAGCGTCCTTCGTTGCCCAATTCGTTGATATAACGTTTGATCTCCATTTTTATGCGCAGAACCATCTCTACACGCTGGATAACACCCACTACTTCAGCAACGGTAACAATGCCCTCATATTCTGAAGCTGACAAATTCGTCAGTCCTTGCGTGAGCACTGCTTTATACTTCTCGAGTGTCTGAATCGCTTGGTTAGCCTTTGCCAAAATAGCGCCGATCTCTTTGAGTGCATAACGTATCGAGCCTTGATAAAGCGTGATGATATTGCGGCGTTGTGAAATGGAAACCACCAGCTTACCCGTTTGCTTCGCTACCCGCTCCGCGGTCCGGTGACGGATCCCCGTCTCGATGGATGAGATAGAGGAATCCGGTATAAGTTGTGTATTAGCATACAATATACGCTTTAAATCCTCGCTTAGAATAATAGCTCCGTCCATTTTAGCTAGCTCATATAAATAATTGGGCGAAAAATCGCAGTTAATGGAGAATCCGCCATCCACTACGTCCATCACCTCAGGACTGTACCCTACGACAATAAGTGCCCCTGTCTTAGCGCGCAGCACATTCTCCAAACCTTCCCGAAAAGGTGTACCCGGTGCCGCCAGTCTGAGCAGATCATTCATATTCTCTAATTGGTTATATTCTTTCATATCCCTGTGCCCCCTAATCTAACGCGACCGATAGTGCATCTGCTACGGTACTGACGCCAATAATCTGGATATCTTGCGGGTGCTTCCATCCCTTCATGCTCTTCTCAGGCATAATCACCCGCCGGAAGCCAAGCTTTGCGGCCTCCTTAACGCGCATTTCCGCGCGCGAAACGCCTCTTACCTCACCGGTAAGTCCTACTTCTCCGAAGAAAACGTCGTAAGGTTTTGTTGAAATATCACGAAAACTGGAGGCGATACTAATAGCTACAGCTAGATCAATCGCCGGTTCATCCAGCTTTACTCCCCCGGCAACATTCAGGTATGCATCCTGATTCTGCAGGAACATGCCCATCCGTTTCTCGAGTACAGCGATAATAAGTGCCATCCGCTGGTGATCCATGCCTGTGCACATTCGCCGTGGAGAAGGGAAGTGGGTGGCAGCAACAAGTGCCTGAAGTTCTACAAGCACAGGTCTAGTTCCCTCCATACTGGCCACCACAGTAGAACCAGCCACGCCAAGCGGACGTTCCGATAAAAAGAGCTCCGATGGATTCTCTACTTCGGTAAGCCCCGCTTCACCCATTTCGAAAATGCCGATTTCATTCGTAGAGCCAAAGCGGTTTTTTACAGCCCGCAAAAGTCTATACGTATGATGCCGCTCACCCTCAAAATACAGCACGCAGTCCACCATATGTTCAAGCATCCGTGGTCCAGCAATAGCCCCTTCCTTGGTAACATGACCAACGAGAACTGTTGCAATTCCACGAATCTTAGCGATACGCATAAATCTTGTCGTACACTCCCGAACCTGGGTCACGCTGCCTGGCGCACTCGTTACTTCTGGCATAAATACGGTCTGAATAGAATCGATGACAAGAAATTGTGGCTGGATTTGTTCGATCGCTTCTTCTATGCTTTCCATATTTGTCTCACATAGTACATAAAGCTCCGTTGACAACGCATCGAGGCGATCCGCGCGCAGCTTAGTTTGCCTTACCGATTCTTCGCCCGAGATATACAGTACTCGCAATCCCTGTGTTGTAAGGGCGTGCGAGGTCTGTAATAAGAGCGTAGATTTACCGATTCCTGGGTCTCCCCCTACTAGTACCAGCGATCCTGGTACGATCCCCCCACCGAGAACACGGTTAAGCTCACCTATACCTGTCAGTATGCGCGGTTCCTTGTCACTTTCTATACTTATGATCGACTGTGCCTTTTCTTTACTATGAAAAATAGGGGCATTCATTCCCTGTGTTTTGACTACGCTTTCCGTTTCCTCCACCATGGAGTTCCAAGCCTGGCACCCTGGGCATTTCCCGAACCATTTTGGCGATTCGTATCCACAGTCGGTGCAAAAAAATTTTGTTTTTGCTTTAGCCATTTGTTCTCCTTACGGTCCGAACTGTTTACAATTCGGATCATTTTCTTCTAATGAAAGTTTACCATTTCTACCCCTTTAACGAAAGGTCATTCGGTATTTGCATTAAATGTATATTTTAAATTGATCTATTTCCAATAAAAAAAGCTTCCGCTCCTCTATAAATAAGGAGCGAAAGCCATGTTTATTTTATTCGGATTCTACTTCTTTTTCAAGCGCTGGCGCTACTGGAGCGTCCACTTTAGTCACCACAAGCTCTCCGCCCACCTCATCAATATTGAGGGAATCACCCTTTTGGATATTTCCTCTCAACAATTCCTCAGAAAGGCGGTCCTCAATATGCTTCTGAATTGCCCGACGCAATGGACGCGCACCGAAGGCTGGGTCATAACCTTCTTTAGCCAAGAAGGCCTTCGCTGCATCCGTGAGTACGAAATCAACATCATATTCACGCAGGCGCTTGCGGAGCTCATCAGACATCAACGTAACGATCTCAGCGATATGTTTCTCATCGAGTGAGTGGAAGACGATGATTTCGTCGATCCGGTTCAAGAACTCTGGACGGAAGCTCTTCTTAAGCTCTTCCATAACCTTGCCCTTCATATTGCCGTATTCTGCTCCTGCATCTTGCACAGCCGTGAATCCAAGCGTCGAATTCTTCTTGATTGCCTGTGCGCCTACGTTAGAGGTCAGAATGATAAGTGTATTACGGAAGTCAACTACCCGGCCTTTAGAGTCGGTAAGACGACCATCTTCAAGCACTTGCAGCAAAATGTTGAATACTTCCGGATGCGCTTTTTCAATTTCATCAAGCAGTACTACAGAGTATGGTTTACGACGTACCTTCTCTGTTAATTGGCCGCCTTCTTCATAGCCGACATATCCAGGAGGGGCACCAACTAAACGGGACGTGGAGTGCTTCTCCATGTATTCCGACATATCAATACGAATGACCGCATTTTCATCGCCGAACATAGCTTCAGCAAGCGCACGTGCCAACTCAGTTTTACCTACACCCGTAGGACCGAGGAAGATAAACGAGCCCATTGGACGTTTCGGATCTTTAAGACCCGCACGCGCCCGGCGCAATGCCCGGCTGACAGCCTTAACAGCTTCGTCCTGACCAATCACTCGTTCATGCAGCAGAGCCTCCATGTTAAGCAGACGGTCGGTCTCTTCTTCCTTCAGCTTGCTTACAGGGATCCCCGTCCAGCTTGCTACAACCTGTGCGATATCTTCAGGAGTAACTTCAGAATCCGTGCGTCCTTGTTTTTCTTTCCACTGGTTCTTAGTCGTATCAAGCTCTTCACGGATTTTTTGCTCCGTATCACGCAGGGCAGCCGCTTTCTCAAACTCTTGGCTCTGAACAGCGGAATCCTTCTCCTTGCGGATATCATCCAAGCGCATTTCTAGTTCCTTCAGATTTGGCGGGATAGTGTAAGAGTGAAGCCTTACTTTAGACCCTGCTTCATCGATAAGGTCAATGGCTTTATCCGGCAGGAAACGATCCGGAATGTAACGATCAGACAGCTTTACAGCTTCCACGATAGCTTCATCCGTAATTTTCACACGGTGATGTGCTTCATAACGATCGCGAAGTCCAAATAGAATTTGTACCGCTTCTTCTGGAGATGGCTGATCCACCGTAATCGGTTGGAAACGGCGCTCCAAAGCTGCATCTTTTTCAATATATTTACGATATTCATCCAGCGTCGTCGCACCGATGCACTGAAGTTCTCCGCGGGCTAAAGCCGGCTTAAGAATGTTAGATGCATCAATAGCACCTTCTGCGCCACCAGCACCGATCAGCGTATGAAGCTCATCGATAAAGAGTACGATATTCCCCGCTTGGCGAATCTCATCCATGATTTTCTTGAGGCGGTCTTCAAACTCACCGCGATATTTAGTACCAGCCACTACAGAACCCATATCGAGCGTCATTACGCGTTTGTCGCGCAGTGTTTCTGGAATTTCATTATTAATGATCTTTTGGGCCAGGCCTTCAGCAATAGCTGTTTTACCAACCCCAGGTTCACCTATCAACACGGGGTTGTTCTTCGTCCGGCGGCTCAGTACCTGAATAACACGTTCAATTTCCTTGCTACGACCGATAACCGGATCCAGGTTGCCATCCTTGGCATAAGCCGTCAAATCGCGTGCTAGGCCGTCTAGAGTCGGTGTGCTGACATTAGCAGGTGTTCCGCTATGACTGGATGCAGCCTCGCTGCTTCCCAGAAGCTGAAGCACTTGCTGACGAGCTTTGTTCAAGCTGATGCCGAGGTTATTAAGCACACGAGCCGCGACACCTTCTCCTTCACGAATAAGTCCTAGCAGAATATGCTCAGTGCCGACATACGTATGTCCCAGCTTGCGGGCTTCGTCCATCGACAACTCGATTACTTTTTTGGCGCGAGGAGTATAAGCAATGTTCGTAGGTTGTTCTTGGCCTCTGCCAATCAGTGTCTCCACTTCGTCCTGGATTTTCTCAAGACCCAGACCCAAAGCGATTAATGCTTTAGCAGCAATGCCGTCTCCTTCACGAATAAGTCCTAGCAAAATATGTTCTGTGCCAATATTGTTGTGTCCTAAACGAACAGCTTCTTCCTGCGCTAGCGCTAGCACTTTTTGTGCGCGTTCCGTAAATCTTCCAAACATCATATCTCCTGCACCTCCATGAATAATAAATATCTATATTAATGTTGTGTTCCCAGTGTTTCTCGGAGCAGTTTCGCCCGATACATATCCCGTTCAGTAGCGTTCATCTCGTCACCGAACATTTTTTGCAGAAATCCTGGCTGTGTCTTAACGTTAAGCTCATTAAGCACGGAAATCGAAGGGCCTTCCAGTATGCCAAGGTCGACCCCAAGTCTCACATCAGACAGCCGTTGTGCGGATTCTTTAAGCTCCATTAGAGCTGCATAACACAAAATCCCATAAGATCTTTTCACTCGGTCTGTAATTCTTAAAGCGGAATCTACAAGCAGCCTTTCACGGGCATTTCGTTCATGCTCTATAATCTGGGTGACTACACTGTGAAGGTTCTCGATGATTTCACTTTCCGTTTGACCGAGAGTAATCTGATTGGAAATTTGAAAGATGTTCCCTACTGCTTCGCTGCCCTCACCATAAATTCCTCTTACAGTCAATCCCACTTGATTCACTGCTGACAATATGCGATTGATCTGTTGGGTCATTACTAGTGCTGGCAAATGCAGCATTACTGAGGCACGCAGCCCTGTACCCACATTGGTGGGACAACTGGTCAAGTATCCTCTTTTATCATCAAAAGCGTAATTAACAGCCGATTCGAAGATATCATCGATGGCTGTCGCACGTTCCCATGCTTCTCTTACCTGAAGACCCGGGAACAGACATTGGATCCGCAGATGGTCTTCTTCGTTAATCATGATGCTGACCGACTCATCTTCATTTAATATCACAGCTGCACCACGTGAATCATTAGCCAGATTAGGACTGATGAGATGTTTCTCGACCAATACCTTTTTGTCCAGTTCATTCACTTCAGCAAGCTTTATCAGTTGAAAAGATCCGGATTCGGCAGCAGTTTCCCCATGAAACACAGGGGCCAGCAGCTCTAATACTTCTTCCGATTGCTCTAAGGAAGCAAGCATAGGGAATGGAAGATGCTCTAAGTTACGTGCAATCCGCATACGGCTGCTAATTACAATCTCGGAGTGACTGCCTCCCGAGCGCATCCAATCACTAAGCGCTTGTTCAGTAAATCGGAGACTTGACATGTCATATCCCCCCTATATATCAAAGACTTTACTCTTGTGCCATTTCTTTTTCAAGTTGGCGAATTTGATCCCGCAGCTCTGCCGCAGTTTCGAATTCCTCCTGTGCGATACTTTGCTGTAATTCCAGCTTCAATTCATCAATTTGCCGTTTGAACACAATCTGTGCTCCAGCACGTTTGGGAATCTTGCCTACATGCGAAGTGCTGCCATGCACCCGTTTAAAGAGCGGGTCCAGTGCACTGTTAAAATATTTATAACAGGAGCTGCAGCCAAAACGACCCAATTTGCTAAACTGCGAGTACGTCATCCCACAATTCTCACATTGCAGACTCTGCGTAGTCTTCGTAGCAGCCGTCTTTTCCTTACCGGCCCCTTCAAGATCAAGCAGACCGGACAGCAAGCTGTGAATGGAGAATCCTCCAGCAGTTCCCGGGATCAGTTCACCCTTCTCCCGCGCACAGCTCTCGCAGATATGAAATTCTGTCTTCTCTCCATTCACGATCTTGGTGAAATGGAGTGTTGCTGGCTTGACGCCACATTCCTGACATTGCATAAGCGAAAGCCCCTCCCTTATGATTGACAATTATTTGCCTAACAAAGAGATTAACATCGCCTTCATAATCTTGGCCCGAATCTCATCCCGATATGGAATCTTAACCGTTAGGCAATCCCGAGAAACAGCAGCGCGCATAAGACACGCCTCACGCTTGCTTAGAAAACCAGCTTCCTCCAGTTGATAAATCAACCCTTCGGCAGCGTTCTGATCTATCCCGCCACCTATAGTATGGTTTAAATGGGCATGCAGTGCCACGTTGGGCGGCAATTCAAAACGTTGAATACGAATATATCCCCCGCCACCACGCTTACTTTCCACCACATAGCCTTTTTCCAGTGTAAAGCGTGTACTAATAACATAATTGATCTGTGACGGTACGCATGAGAACTGGTCCGCCAGGTCATTTCGCTGGATTTCCACCGTACCTTCGGGACTTTCATGCAAAATATTCTTCAGATATTGTTCAATAATATCAGAGATATTGCGCATCACTCATCCTCCAGTGCTCTTTAAAGCTTCATAATATCGGTTGCGGCCCGCATCCTTAATGACATTCATTAGTGAACTTCATTCATATAAGTCTGAAGAAAACTTCACGAATTCAGAGGATCGCACTGTATGTCATCAGGTGCGTTGACTTTGACTTTCTTTGACTTTTTAATATTATAACATATTCTGTGCTAATTCCAAGAGGATTCTCTTATTTTTCACTTTTTTCAGCGAATGTATTCGGAAATAAAGAACTCTCCCAGCATCTTTCGAAGGGGAGAGCCTAATTATTTTCTAAAAATGATCAAAAAGTGCGGTTTCAGCTTGCGGTATGATTTCTTCGAGCCATTCCAGAGCCGTCGGACTACCAGTCACAAGTCCATAACGAGCCAGCTCTGCAGGGCGTTTATATCCAAACATTAGAATCGTCAGCGTGCCAATATCACAGCTTAAGTCAGCTGCATCCCGTTCACCCTCTATACGCAAGAAAGCTGCTGCTCCCTCTTCGGAGACCGTCCATTCCCACAACCCGTCATTCCATGGTGCATATTTATCTTCAATATAAATAACCTGTTTCTTCTGACTGCTGTGACGCTTAAAAGAATAACTCTCCACAAATACTTTAGCATTCACAATACGCGCCATAAAATAAGGATAGTTCTCCTGCTCTATACGCGGATCAGGCAGCAAAAAGGGTAACATATCATCGGATGGCACCAGTTTTAGCGATGCACCGGTCACCATTGAATCGTGATTCGCAAGAAATGTCCACAGCCCCTGCCGGGCCTGTTCGTTCAAAAACACAAATTCATCAATGACCAGTTCTCTATTTTCTATCTTATATAATACGTATCCTTCAGGTTCCCCAAGCTGTGAATAAAATACCGCAGTCTGACCTTCATCATCCAGAACAGAGTTCTCCCACCAGTCCAAATCACGCTTAAGTGTTCCGTTATATCTAACTGCAAAACGATTGTATAAGTTGTCCAATACTACGATATCTTTAACACCGCGTCTTACCTTGCCCTCAACTTCAACCTTCTTGGGAAACTTGGCAACAGGAATGGAGTATTTCTTATATTCACAATAAACTTCCCAACCAAATTTGCGATAAAAGGGGATCAAGAACGGATGCAGAAAAGATAATGTCTGCCCCGCCTCATTCATCGTTTGCAGCGTATGCGCTAGGAGCTTTGCCACATGACCCTGTCTGCGATTCTCCGGCCATGTCGCTACCCCAGCGAGCCCTCCCATAGGTACTAATCTACCTTGTATGTACACTTGGAATGGAAGAAGAGTAAGTTTGGCTTCCAAAGTACCTTCTTCAAAAGCACCCCATACGCGTTCTGCTTTAAATCTTTCCTTAGCATTAGCCCTTTTCTCACTAGGCAGCTTGTATTGAAAAGCATATTCAGATAAATCCATGCTTAGATCAAACTCTTCTGAGTGCAACTGTCTGATATCCACAAAACTCACCTCACCATTTATGAATTTACTTTTATGGTTAGTATAACAAGAGAGTGTATTGTGTGCGAATTATAAGGATATTTTTCGAACTTTTTTTAGTTATCCACAGCTTTAAGGAGTTTCAAAAATAGTCTTGTAATCTTGTCCTATTCAAGTTAAAATAATTATCCACTTATCAATCCCTCTATCCACATAAATCTGACTATATCCACAGCAACCCGTGTATTACTTAGGTTTTCTGTTGACAGATCTACATAAATATGTACTTAATCCACACCATTCGGTGATTTTTTGCCTTTTAATTATCTATCCACATGTGCGTAAGTTTTCTGCAAATTCCAATGAATTATCCACAAGTTTTCCACAATCTATAATAGACGCAAAAAAGCCACTGTCGATTACTCAACAGTGGTCTTGTGTGCTTGGCAACGTCCTACTCTCCCAGGACCCTTCGGTCCAAGTACCATCGGCGCTGGAGGGCTTAACGGTCGTGTTCGGGATGGGTACGCGTGGAACCCCTCCGCTATCGCCACCAAACATGCGTCTGTGAAACAGACGCTGCCGCGTGAAATTCGGTTCATCACCAGAAGTGAGAATGAATTTCTAAGCGTGTTACAGGCTTAATCGCCTGAAAACTGAATCCGAAACGAATCTGCATTCTAAGTATAGGATAAGCCCTCGACCGATTAGTATTGGTCAGCTCCATGCATTGCTGCACTTCCACCTCCAACCTATCTACCTCGTCGTCTTCAAGGGGTCTTACTAATTGGGAAATCTCATCTTGAGGGGGGCTTCACGCTTAGATGCTTTCAGCGCTTATCCCGTCCGTACGTAGCTACCCAGCCATGCTCCTGGCGGAACAACTGGTGCACCAGCGGTACGTCCATCCCGGTCCTCTCGTACTAAGGACAGCTCCTCTCAAATTTCCTGCGCCCACGACAGATAGGGACCGAACTGTCTCACGACGTTCTGAACCCAGCTCGCGTACCGCTTTAATGGGCGAACAGCCCAACCCTTGGGACCTACTTCAGCCCCAGGATGCGATGAGCCGACATCGAGGTGCCAAACCTCCCCGTCGATGTGGACTCTTGGGGGAGATAAGCCTGTTATCCCCAGGGTAGCTTTTATCCGTTGAGCGATGGCCCTTCCATGCGGTACCACCGGATCACTAAGTCCGACTTTCGTCCCTGCTCGACTTGTAGGTCTCGCAGTCAAGCTCCCTTATGCCTTTGCACTCTGCGAATGATTTCCAACCATTCTGAGGGAACCTTGGAACGCCTCCGTTACTCTTTAGGAGGCGACCGCCCCAGTCAAACTGCCCGCCTGACACGGTCCCCGTACCCGGTAAGGGTACTAGGTTAGAACCTAGATACGATCAGGGTGGTATCCCAACGGCGCCTCCACCGAAGCTTGCGCTCCGATTTCTACGGCTCCCACCTATCCTGTACAGATCGTACCCAAATTCAATATCAAGCTGCAGTAAAGCTCCATGGGGTCTTTCCGTCTTGTCGCGGGTAACCTGCATCTTCACAGGTATTAAAATTTCACCGGATCTCTCGTTGAGACAGCGCCCAAGTCGTTACGCCATTCGTGCGGGTCAGAATTTACCTGACAAGGAATTTCGCTACCTTAGGACCGTTATAGTTACGGCCGCCGTTTACTGGGGCTTCGGTTCATAGCTTCGGGTTACCCCTAACCACTCCCCTTAACCTTCCAGCACCGGGCAGGCGTCAGCCCGTATACTTCGCCTTGCGGCTTCGCACAGACCTGTGTTTTTGCTAAACAGTCGCTTGGGCCTTTTCACTGCGGCCCCCTCGTGCTATTCACACTACCGGGGCACCCCTTCTCCCGAAGTTACGGGGTCATTTTGCCGAGTTCCTTAACGAGAGTTCTTCCGCGCGCCTTAGAATTCTCTTCTCGCCTACCTGTGTCGGTTTGCGGTACGGGCACCTTCTCCTGGCTAGAGGCTTTTCTTGGCAGTGTGAGATCATGACCTTCGCTACTATAATTTTCGCTCCCCATCACAGCCCAGCCTTATCGAT
Organism: Paenibacillus sp. FSL R7-0163; assembly: GCF_037969975.1. Taxonomy (NCBI): domain Bacteria; kingdom Bacillati; phylum Bacillota; class Bacilli; order Caryophanales; family Paenibacillaceae; genus Paenibacillus; species Paenibacillus sp. FSL R7-0163. Next base: position 6,793,535 of record NZ_CP150224.1, on the reverse strand, counting down.
GTGCGGATTTGCCTACACATCAGCCTCACTGCTTAGACGGACATCCATCAGTCCGCGTCACTACCCTCCTGCGTCACCCCATCGCTCATAGCGGATTACGGTGGTACAGTAATTTCAAACTGTTGTCCTTCGACTACGCCTTTCGGCCTCGCCTTAGGTCCCGACTTACCCTGAGCGGACGAGCCTTCCTCAGGAAACCTTGGGCTTTCGGCGGATCAGATTCTCACTGATCTTTTCGTTACTCATACCGGCATTCTCACTTGTGTAGTGTCCAGCGCTCTTTTCAGTACACCTTCAACCCCTACACAACGCTCCCCTACCCCAGATACATAGTATCTAGCCATAGCTTCGGTGGTGTGTTTAGCCCCGTTACATTTTCGGCGCAGAGTCACTCGACCAGTGAGCTATTACGCACTCTTTCAATGGTGGCTGCTTCTAAGCCAACATCCTGGTTGTCTGTGCAACTCCACATCCTTTCCCACTTAACACACACTTGGGGACCTTAGCTGATGGTCTGGGCTGTTTCCCTTTTGACAATGGATCTTAGCACTCACTGTCTGACTCCCGGCAATAAGTATATGGCATTCGGAGTTTGACTGAGCTTGGTAATCCTTGCGGACCCCGCACCCAATCAGTGCTCTACCTCCACTACTCTTATACCGAGGCTAGCCCTAAAGCTATTTCGGGGAGAACCAGCTATCTCCGAGTTCGATTGGAATTTCTCCGCTACCCCCACCTCATCCCCGCACTTTTCAACGTACGTGGGTTCGGGCCTCCAGTGCGTGTTACCGCACCTTCACCCTGGACAGGGGTAGATCACACGGTTTCGGGTCTACGTCCACATACTAAGTCGCCCTATTCAGACTCGCTTTCGCTGCGGCTCCACCTTCTCGGCTTAACCTTGCATGTTAAACGTAACTCGCCGGTTCATTCTACAAAAGGCACGCCATCACCCATAGATCGGGCTCTGACTTTTTGTAAGCACACGGTTTCAGGTTCTATTTCACTCCCCTTCCGGGGTGCTTTTCACCTTTCCCTCACGGTACTGTTTCACTATCGGTCGCCAGGTAGTATTTAGCCTTAGCAGATGGTCCTGCTGGATTCATACGGGGTTTCACGTGCCCCGCACTACTCGGGATCCGTCTCGGAGAGAATACAGTTTAGGTTACAGGGCTTTTACCTCTATCGCGGGCCTTTCCAGACCTCTTCACCTACCATATTCCTTTGTAACTCCATGTGAGACGTCCCACAACCCCTAAGAGCAAGCTCTTAGGTTTAGGCTGTTCCGCGTTCGCTCGCCGCTACTGACGGAATCACTATTGTTTTCTCTTCCTCAGGGTACTTAGATGTTTCAGTTCCCCTGGTCTGCCTCTACATTTCCTATGTATTCAGAAATGAGTAACTGCGAATTACCACAGCTGGGTTTCCCCATTCGGACACCCCCGGATCAAAGCTTGCTTACAGCTCCCCGAGGCAGTTTCGTTGTTCGCCACGTCCTTCGTCGGCTCCTGGCGCCTAGGCATCCTCCGTGTGCTCTTATTAGCTTAACCTCGATTTTTCCGTAGGAAAATATCATACGATGATATTCTCTTTGGAATCATCTCACTAATAACATTTACTTGTTTACACAAGTTGCTAAAAGATGTTCTAAAACGCAAATTCGTTTCGGTATCCAGTTTTCAAGGATCAAGTCTTACTTGAGAGCTTAAACTCTCAAAACTGAGCAACGAGTGAGTAACAGGCCTAAACCTGAGTTTTGGAAGCTGAGCTTCCGATTTGAATGTTCTCATTGCAGAGAACGATTCTCCATAGAAAGGAGGTGATCCAGCCGCACCTTCCGATACGGCTACCTTGTTACGACTTCACCCCAATCATCTACCCCACCTTCGGCGGCTGGCTCCCTTGCGGGTTACCCCACCGACTTCGGGTGTTGTAAACTCTCGTGGTGTGACGGGCGGTGTGTACAAGACCCGGGAACGTATTCACCGCGGCATGCTGATCCGCGATTACTAGCAATTCCGACTTCATGCAGGCGAGTTGCAGCCTGCAATCCGAACTGAGACCGGCTTTGATGGGATTGGCTCCACCTCGCGGCTTCGCTTCCCGTTGTACCGGCCATTGTAGTACGTGTGTAGCCCAGGTCATAAGGGGCATGATGATTTGACGTCATCCCCACCTTCCTCCGGTTTGTCACCGGCAGTCACTCTAGAGTGCCCAGCATTACCTGCTGGCAACTAAAGTTAAGGGTTGCGCTCGTTGCGGGACTTAACCCAACATCTCACGACACGAGCTGACGACAACCATGCACCACCTGTCTCCTCTGTCCCGAAGGCCGCTGCTATCTCTAGCAGATTCAGAGGGATGTCAAGACCTGGTAAGGTTCTTCGCGTTGCTTCGAATTAAACCACATACTCCACTGCTTGTGCGGGTCCCCGTCAATTCCTTTGAGTTTCAGTCTTGCGACCGTACTCCCCAGGCGGAGTGCTTACTGTGTTAACTTCGGCACCAAGGGTATCGAAACCCCTAACACCTAGCACTCATCGTTTACGGCGTGGACTACCAGGGTATCTAATCCTGTTTGCTCCCCACGCTTTCGCGCCTCAGCGTCAGTTACAGCCCAGAAAGTCGCCTTCGCCACTGGTGTTCCTCCACATATCTACGCATTTCACCGCTACACGTGGAATTCCACTTTCCTCTTCTGTACTCAAGCCACCCAGTTTCCAGTGCGACCTCAGGTTGAGCCCAAGGTTTAAACACCAGACTTAAATAGCCGCCTGCGCGCGCTTTACGCCCAATAATTCCGGACAACGCTTGCCCCCTACGTATTACCGCGGCTGCTGGCACGTAGTTAGCCGGGGCTTTCTTCTCAGGTACCGTCACTCCGGTAGCAGTTACTCTACCGGACGTTCTTCCCTGGCAACAGAGCTTTACGATCCGAAAACCTTCATCACTCACGCGGCGTTGCTCCGTCAGGCTTTCGCCCATTGCGGAAGATTCCCTACTGCTGCCTCCCGTAGGAGTCTGGGCCGTGTCTCAGTCCCAGTGTGGCCGTTCACCCTCTCAGGTCGGCTACGCATCGTCGCCTTGGTGGGCCGTTACCCCACCAACTAGCTAATGCGCCGCAGGCCCATCCCTCAGTGACAGATTGCTCCGTCTTTCATTCTTCTCTCAGGAGAAAAAAGAAATTATCCGGTATTAGCTACCGTTTCCGGTAGTTATCCCAGTCTGAAGGGCAGGTTGCCTACGTGTTACTCACCCGTCCGCCGCTAAGTTATTTTGAAAGCAAGCTTTCAAAATAACTCCGCTCGACTTGCATGTATTAGGCACGCCGCCAGCGTTCGTCCTGAGCCAGGATCAAACTCTCCAATTAGTATTGAAAAGAGCGATATGCTCATTTTGAAACTGACGATTCATTAAATGAATCTTTTTAAAAATTAACGTGTTCCATTTGTTCAGTTTTCAAAGAACTTACTCCTAGCATTTTGACATTCAATGTCTCTTGCACAGGAATTAGAGTATATCATGTTTGTTTCTATCTTGTCAACTTATTTTTTCATCGCTTGTGTTTCGTATGTGCGATGCGTCGTAAGCACAAGAGATAATATACCATGCTGTCATTGAGTTTGCAAGCTTTTTTTGAAATAAAAAAATCATTCGTATAAATAACTTCCATACAACACAAATTGATACCATTCATCCATTATTTGTGGCTAAATAGAATTTATCGTATTCGCCAATCTTACCTTCTAACTATCAGTACAGAGAGGAGTCAAAATGAAGACCAAACCTACAGACGCTGCGTCCACGGTAGACAGCAAGGACAAGGAGCAGCGTAATCTGCAGCAGGCAACGATTTATAAAATTTTGTTAGCTGTCAGTTTTGTTCATTTATTTAATGATTCTATACAGGCAGTCATTCCAGCAATCTTCCCTATTCTCAAAGATAATCTTCTGCTCTCTTTCGCCCAGATTGGATGGATCTCATTCGCTTTAAATATGACGTCATCAGTAATCCAACCCGTCATTGGATATGCTGCAGACCGTAAACCCCGTCCTATATTATTACCACTGGGTATGTGCAGCACATTTCTAGGTGTACTTCTATTGGCTTATGCCAATAGCTATTTTCTGGTCTTATTCTCGGTTATCCTGATCGGATTCGGTTCAGCCACCTTCCACCCAGAGGGTATGCGTGTTGCTCATATGGCCGCAGGTCAGCGAAAGGGATTGTCGCAATCTATTTTTCAAGTGGGCGGCAATGCTGGACAGTCCCTGGGTCCAATGCTTACGAAATGGGTATTCATCCCCTTTGGCCAGATTGGTGCCCTAGGCTTCACGATCGTCGCGGCTGCCGGAATCGCTGTTCAGACCTATGTAGCTCGCTGGTATAGAGAAATGCTAGATGCCGGTTATACCTTTCATAAAAAATCAACAGCACGGGCAATCGACCCTGCCCGCCGAAAAAGCATACGAACAGCAACGATTATTCTTGTATTCCTAGTCTTTGTTAGGTCTTGGTATGGCGCTTCTATCGGCAGCTACTACGCCTTCTATCTAATGGACAAATATCAAATGACACTGGATAAAGCCCAAATCTATATTTTTATGTATTTGGCTGCTGGCGCAGTGGGTACATTTTTTGGGGGTCCGCTGGCTGACCGTTTTGGACGGCGTAATCTCATCTTACTGTCAATGGTCGGAACCGTTCCCTTTGCGCTTGCTCTACCCTTTGTAGGTCCATTATGGGCGGCTGTATTGCTGCTGATTGGCGGTTTCATACTTCTGTCCAGCTTCTCTGTTACCGTCATTTATGCTCAAATGCTATATCCGGGCAACATTGGCACAGTTTCAGGTCTGATCACGGGACTTGCTTTTGGACTCGGCGGGATCGGCTCATTAGTCCTCGGCAACCTCATTGATAGTATCGGGATTGCTAAAGTGTTCATCACTTGCGGCTTCCTCCCGCTGCTTGGGTTTCTTGCCTTGCTGCTTCCTAGAGATGAGAAATTAGAAGAATGGGCGGCGCAATAACTTCTCAATGATCACTTAAGGCTTTACTCATTACTGTAGAAAATAGAGCGGCAGCCTTCCCGCTGCCTTCAGTCATATAATTATCCTGATTCGTACGATCAAAACCCATCCATACCGCAGCTGTCCACTCCGAAGTATAGCCTACAAACCAAAGATCCCGATTAGCTTTCTTGCTCACGCCAGCCAAGTCCAATTGGGTCGTACCGGTCTTTCCCGCTACTGGTCTGTTCATCTGCGCTTTTTTCCCTGTTCCTTCATTAACAACATTGCGTAACATAGCCGTCATCGCTTCTGCGGTACGCGGCGAGATTACCTGACGTGATTCAGAGGGATGAGTATACAAGACCTTCCCTTTTGAATCCGTTATGGAGCGCACCATATGAGCCGCATTAAATTTGCCTCCACTAGCAAAGACACTGTAGGCCTGGGCCATTTTTAGTGGAGAAACCCCATTATGAAGCCCCCCCAAAGCTATTGATAAATGATTGTCCTCCTCCGTCAGTACAATTCCTAATTTGGCGGCAAATTGCCGCGCAGAAGAGATTCCAACCTGCTTCAATACCCATACGGCTGGTGCATTGATGGATTTTTGCAAAGCTGTGTTCATTGTGACCTGACCTTGGTATATACCGTTCAAGTTCTCAGGTTTGTAGCTGCCATAAGCAACTCTACGGTCGGACAGCATACTATTCGGGTTGAATTTCCCGCTCTCCAGTGCAGGTCCATAATCAATGATCGGCTTAAAGCTAGAACCCGGCTGACGTGCATCAATAATAGCTCTGTTCAAATTGCCCTCGTTTTGATCTCGCCCACCAATCAATGCCACTACTTCTCCTGTACGATGATCCATTATGGTCATAGCTGCTTCTACCTGCTGATCTTTTCCGTCAGGTGGAAATGAAGCCTCTTTGAGAACGGCCTGCTCAAGTGCCTGCTGTGCTTTGATGTTCAAACCTGTAACTATAGTGTAGCCGCCTGTACGAAGCTCCTCTACGGATTTCCCTGTGATCTGAGCCGCTTCCTTAAGGGCGGCATCCACATAGTACACTCCGGCAACCCCATTTTCGACCGCAGCTGGAGGCTGATATTGTTTATTCATAGCTTCCTGCATTTGCCCATTCGTGATTAGTCGCTGATTGAACATCATCTTTAGCACTAGATTTCTTCTCGTTTTGGATAATGCACTATTGTCTACTGGGTTATAAATAGAGGGGCCTTTAGGGATTCCCGCCAGAGTGGCTATTTGCCAGATCTCCAATTTTTTCAGATCAGACACGCCGAAGTAACGCTTCGCTGCTGCTTTTACTCCAGATTGTCCCCTCCCCATATAAATCTGATTGAGGTACAGCTGCAAAATCTCACGTTTCGTCAGTCGCTGCTCCAAGGCAAAAGCAATAGCGGTTTCATTTAACTTGCGCAGCATATTCTTATCTCTGTTCAAATAAAGATTGCGAGCAAGCTGTTGAGTAATACTACTGCCACCTTCTGATAAACTCATGTCCAAGATATTTTTTAAGAACGCGCGTGATATCCCTTTATAATCGACCCCTTGATGGCTATAAAAACGGCGGTCTTCTACTGTTAAAAAGGTATCTATTAATAAAGCCGGCATCTCCTCAAGCTCTGCTGTAAGCCTATAACCCGAGCTCGGTAGCGGAGTCATTCGTATAACTGTTCCATCTGAAGCTGTGATGAGGCTTGATTCTGGCAATTGCAGCCTATCCTCATGCCGGTTAAGTACAATCCCCCCATACTGGTATACATAGAACAAAATCAAAAGCACCAATACCGTACTAATAACACTCACATCAAATAATAGGTACCCTACTCGCAATATCCGGGTGCGTGCATTCCATCTGCTCATGATTCGATAATCAGGTTCTCCAGGAACCGCTCCATACTCCGCACTTCATCATTCGCTGCTGCAAGAAGTGTATGTACTTCCGCCTCATCCTCTTCAACCTCACGGAGAGTGCGAAGTATCGCCCTAGTCCTTATTAATAAAGCTACTGCTGGTGTGTCCTCTATCCGCTTTGAGCTTGCACCTCTTTCTGGAACTTCTATTCTTTGCATTCGATTGAGGTTAGCAGCAATTTCACCTATTTCTCCTCCAGAGAGAACCTTGATGTTCTGGGCGACTCCTTTATCTGCCAGCTCCGAGGTTCCCACCACTAGCGAGCGCAAATCATCAGCCATTTTCTGTGAACGAAGAACATACAGCCCACCGAAGACTAGAATAAATAGAAGGATGGCACTAGGGGTTTGACCCATATGATTAATAACCCAATGAATAAGCCGGACAAAAAAGGCTCCTGATTGACCCGAATAATGAGAATACAGCAAAGCGACAGCTCGCTGGACAACAAAAAGAAAGGCAGCACTCAAAAGAGCGCAACCCATAAAAATATATAAATAGCTGATACGAACCGTCCGAAGTTTTGGCATGGTAGTTCCCTCCTTGTGCCACAAGGATAACTTCCAAATCTTAAGAACCCGCCATAGTTTTCTTAAGATTCTATGAAGAATGGGAAACGGGTAATAAAATCCGTGCGAAGAGATATACTTTCTACATAAATAACGCCATTGTGGCGTTCGATGATACTTTTGGCAATCGCAAGTCCAAGCCCTGAGCCGCCTGTATGCTGTGAACGCGACTTTTCTGCCCGATAGAATCGTTCAAAAATAAAAGGGATATCACTTTCCGCAATCCTCTCTCCGAAGTTGCTAATACGGACCACAGCATCATTTTCCTTTTTACTGAAACCTATCTCCAATTTCCCGCCGCTTCTGCCGTAACGGATCGCGTTAGTAATCAAATTTTCATAAGCACGTACTAATTCTTTAGGCGAAGCCTCTATCCATAACTCATCAGCAACGTCCTCGATTTCATAGATCATATCCGCCTTTGTTAGTTCAGGAACTGACTCCTCCGCCAGCTGCCGTATGAAAGCCTTCAAATCCAATCTCTGCATAACCAAAGGGTACTCTCCACTATTTACACGTGTGTATTCAAAAAGATCATCGATCAGTTTACGCAGCACCAGGGATTTGTTGTAGGCTATATCCACGTAATACCGGATTTCCGCTTCTTCCTGACATCGATCTTGTTCAATGTATTCCAGAAAGCCCAAGACAGAGGTAAGCGGGGTGCGTAAATCATGGGAAACACCTGTGATCAAGTCATTTTTCGCATTTACAGCTTTACGTTCCTCCTCTATGGAGTGCTGCAAACGCTCAGCCATTTCATTAATATTCTCAGCCAGCACACCCAGCTCATCTGTGGTTCTGACTTCAATTCTATGGGACATCCCGGAGCTTGTAATTTCTCGAATCCCTTTTGTGATCTCTTCCAGATACAGCACAACTTTACGAGTGTAGATAAAAAAGAATAATAAAAAGCTGATAATACCCGCTGCTGTCATTAGTGGCATAGAGCCAATATGATTAATAATCCAGCGCAGTATGCGTGAATAGGGAGCCGACTCTGAAGCCGGATTTAGATAGATCATAAAGTTGACGAGTTGGTACCCTGCCATGAGCAGCAAAGCGCCCGAAAGCACACTCAGCAAAAAAGCAAACATAAACTTCCAGCGAATCGTCGTTATATATTTAGAATTCAAGAAGCCTCACCTAATCCTTTCAGGAAGGTCCGTCTAATTTATAGCCAACTCCCCAGACGGTTTGTATATAACGTGGGCGTTTCGAATCGATTTCGATTTTGTCTCGGAGATTACGAATATGTACCATCACTGTGTTACCGCCATCTAAAAAGGGTTCATTCCATACCTTATTGTAAATTTGCTCCAAGCTAAGCACTTGACCTTGGTGTCTCGCTAAAAGCTCTAGAATAGAGAATTCCCGCGGAGTCAGTTTAATCTTCTGCTGGTCTACATACACCTCATGCTTAGACGTATCTATAGTCAGATCCTCAAAGCTTAGTTTGCTGTCGTTTCCCAACGTATTACTATCCTTATTAAATCCGTGATAACGGCGCAACTGTGATTTTACTCGTGCCACAATCTCCAAAGGATTAAACGGCTTGCCCACGTAGTCATCTGCCCCGAGGCTCAGGCCGGAGATCTTGTCCATATCTGTATTTTTGGCTGATAGTATGATAATTGGCATTTTCCGCTCTTCACGGATCTTCATACATGCAGCTAGCCCGTCCATTTTAGGCATCATGACATCAAGAATAATTAGATCAACTTCCTCTTTCTGCAGACATTCCAGCGCTTCCATTCCATCATAAGCCTTTAGCAGTCTATAGCCTTCATTACAGAGATAAATCGTTAACAGTTCTACAATTTCCTTCTCATCGTCTACTAACAATATCGTTTCTCTCTTCACAGGAAGGGTTTCCTTTCAAATATAGTAATAAATATCTATAGCTATATATTAGCAGATCATCCGAATTTTTTTCTAAAAATGAAACGTTTAGTTGTAATCCACGCAAAAAAGGCCCCTGCTCCTCTCGTACTTAAACGAAATGGAACCGGGAACCTTTTGGAATCGAATATAGTTTGTTACTTACATATCCAACAAGCGAATTAGCTCATCTTCATCCTCAATGACCTGAATGCCTAACTGCTGCGCTTTAGCCAGCTTACTGCCAGCTTTTTCACCAGCAATAACTAAATCCGTCTTCTTCGACACACTTCCCGACACCTTTGCTCCGAGTGCTTCCAGACGTTCAGCTGCTTCATCTCGGGTAAGCTTTTGCAAGGAACCGGTCAATACGACCGTTTTGCCACTAAAGAAGGAATCGGTACTAACAGGACGTGGCGCCTCAGGAGCCTTTGCTTCCACACCCAACGTCCGCAAGCGGGAAACATTAGCTACTACAACTGGGTCTGCGAAGAAGCTGACAATGCTCTCGGCGACAATCCCACCAATGTCTGGTAACTCAGCGAGCTCCTCGGCTTTGGCTTGCATCACAGCATCCAGATCGCGGAAATGATCAGCCAACATCTTCGTCGTTGCTTTACCTGTGTTAGGGATCCCTAACGCAAAGAGAAATGAAGCAAGATCTCTACCTTTGCTATCTTCTAAAGCTTGCAGCAAATTCTGTGCTTTTTTCTCACCAAAACGGTTCAGCTGTACAAGCTGCTCAAAGTTCAGTTCATACAGATCCGCAGAGTCATGTACATTAAGCTCATCATAGAGCTGACCCGCCGTCTTCTCACTAAACGTCTCGATATCCATCGCATCACGCGAAGCAAAGTGGGTGATCCGACTGATAATCTGCGGCCTACAATTCAGTTTATTGTTACAGAAAAGATGTGCTCCGCGCATTTCTAACGGATATCCACAAGCTGGACAGTCCTCAGGGAAAATAATCTCTCCACCGTCATTCTCCTCTGTTACCTTGCCGAGAATTTCTGGGATAACATCATTGGAACGGCGAATAAAGACCCGCGAACCTAAGGCGAATTTCAAGTTTTTGCGCTCAATATCACCCACATTATTCAGGGTGCAGTTCTGAACGGTAACTCCGGCAAGCTCTACAGCCTCAACCCGAGCCAGCGGAGTCACTTTACCTGTACGACCTACATTCCAGCTAACAGACTCCAGCACGGTCGTCGTTTCTTCGGCTTCAAATTTATAAGCAACTGCCCAACGCGGGAACTTGTCAGTGTAGCCAAGCACCTCACGGATCCGGAAATCCGTGACCTTAATTACAGCCCCATCAATGAGGTAATCAAGACTCGAACGACTTTCCTCGATTCCAGCGAGCTGCTCAGTTACATCATCAAAATCATTGCAGTAGGTCAGGTATGGGTTCACTTTAAATTTGTTATTCCGCAGAAAATCCATCATTTCCTGATGGTCAGCGAACTCCGCGCCTTCTGCAAAGCCTACATTATAGAAAAAAGCGTTCAAACGGCGGTCCGCAGTAGTCTTCGGATTAAGATTACGCAGTGCACCTGCTGCTGCATTACGCGCATTCTTCAGCGGCTCTGCAGCCCTTGTATTATAATCAGCCAGCACAGACAGATTCATAATCCCTTCACCCTGAACCTCAATGACCCCATCCTTGAAGGGAATCGTCAATGGAACGGATTTGATGGTCTTCACCTGTGCAAGTATTCCTTCGCCAACTACACCATTGCCACGCGTCGATGCCTGTTCGAGAACACCATTACGATAGGTTAAATTCAGCGTTAAGCCATCGAACTTCAGTTCTACTGCATAACAAGGATCAGGAAGAGGGTTGTCTGGATTCTTAAGATTGTATTCATTCACTAACCGGAGCACCCGGGTATTCCAGCTGCGCAGCTGTTCAATATTCTGTGCTTTATCCAGACTCCAAAGCGGTGCCAGATGCCGATGCGGCGTGAAGCCCTTAAGCAGCTCTCCACCTACACGTTGTGTAGGCGAATCTGGTAGCACGAAGCCACTCTCAGCCTCCAGTGCTACAAGCTTGTCGTATAAAACATCGTATTCCTTATCGCTGACTAGCGGTGCATCCAGCGTGTAGTAGTGGTAATTATAATTATTTAATTCCGCAACAAGCTCTTCCATCACATGCATAGCATCCATGCAGGTACATCCCTCCGTCAATAAGTTTCCTAAAGTTAGCGTGGTCTAAATATCCGTTCGTTAATCGTTGTCTGCTATTATTCCACTTTGGTAATCGGCGCAAACCCCGCAAGCAGACGTTTGACACCCACTGGTGCCGGAAAAGCAATCTGCAGCTCCGTGTCATTCCCGCTGCCTTTAACAGATACAACGGTGCCGGTGCCCCATTTGCCGTGGGAGACCTTGTCACCCGCTTTGTAATCGCCAGCTGCTGCAGCCCCTGCTCCGGTAGCACGCTGTGCGCCTCCGGAGGTCACGGTCACGCTGCTCTTGCTTGCCGCCGCTGACGCCGTGCTTCCGCCGCCTGCCGGCGTAGCTCCGACGGCTCCGCCTCGGCCGCCAAAGTTCCCACGGCCACCGCTGCCGAAACCGCGTCCGCCGTAAGCACCGCCTGCCTCCGCGCCTCCGCGCTGGAAGCGGTCTTGAGTCTTAACGGTATCTTCCTTCAGTTCCTCCGGAATCTCCTCTAAGAAGCGGGACGGTTGGTTCGCCGTCGTCCGGCCAAAGAGCGTACGCATCCGCGCACAAGAGAGAAACAGTTGTTTCTCCGCGCGGGTGATCCCCACATACGCAAGCCGGCGTTCCTCCTCCAGCTCGTCGTTGTCCTGGAAGGCACGGCTGTGTGGGAACACGCCTTCTTCCATTCCGACGATAAATACCGTCGGGAACTCCAGACCTTTGGCGCTGTGCATCGTCATTAACACAACCGCATCACTACGATCCTCTTCATCATCGTTCACACTATCGATATCTGCGATAAGTGCAAGATCCGTGAGGAAGGAGACCAGCGACTTGTCTTCATTGTTCTTTTCAAACTCCATCGTCACCGATAAGAACTCATCGATATTCTCTAGCCGCGAACGTGATTCGAGTGTATTTTCATTTTGCAGCTCCAAACGGTACTGCGACATCTCCAGTATTTTTTCCGTCAATTCGGTTACAGACAAGAACTCCACCATACGATGCAGAGCTTCAATCATATCGTAGAACTCTACTAGCATATTCCGCGTCCGTCCAGCAAAGCCCAAATCATCGACCGTTTGCAGAACGCGGAAAATAGAAACACCACGTTCACCAGCCGCAGCTGCCAGCTTACCAACCGTTGTATCTCCTAATCCACGCTTAGGAACATTAATAATACGCGTCAGGCTGATATCATCATCAGGGTTAGACAATAAACGTAGATACGCCAGCAGATCCTTGATTTCCTTACGATCATAGAACTTGATCCCGCCAACGATTTGATATGGAATATCTGATTTGATCAGAATTTCCTCTATTACCCGTGACTGAGCATTCGTCCGATACAAAATCGCGTGATTCTGGTAGGCTTGACCTTGTTTCACATTTTTGCTGATTTCTCCGGTTACAAAATATCCTTCGTCATGCTCGGAATCCGCCCGGTACACCTTAATCTTGGCGCCTTCCTCGGAATCGGTCCACAGCTTTTTCGGTTTACGGCCACTATTAAGCGCGATTACCCAATTGGCTGCATTCAGGATATTAGCGGTTGAACGGTAATTCTGTTCTAGCAGAATCGTCTTCGCTTCCGGATAATCCTCTTCAAAATTAAGAATATTCGTAATATCCGCACCACGCCAGCGATAGATCGACTGGTCACTATCCCCTACCACACAAATGCGGTGGTGGCTGTCTGCCAGCATGCGGCACAACATGTATTGTGCTCTGTTCGTATCCTGATACTCATCCACATGGATGTATTTGAATTTCTTTTGGTAAAAATCCAGAACCTCGGGAACTTCCTTAAATAATTCGATAGTCTTCATAATCAAATCATCAAAATCAAGCGAGTTATTGCTTCTCAAACGTCTTTGATACATTTTATAAACCTTAGCAACTAAACCTTCGAAATAATCACCGACTTTTTGCTCATACTGCGCCGGAGTTATCAACTCATTCTTAGATGCGCTAATTATGGCTTGTACAGCTTTCGGTTCGAATTTTTTCGTATCAATATTCAGTTCCTTCATGCAATTACGAATAACTGATAACTGATCTGTAGAGTCCAGAATCGAGAAGTTGGAGGTAAATCCAATCCGCTCAATATCCTTCCGCAAGATCCGAACACACATGGAGTGAAAGGTAGATACCCAAATATCTCTTCCCTCAGGTCCAACGAGCTTAGATACACGTTCCTGCATTTCCCTCGCAGCTTTATTCGTAAATGTAATCGCCAAAATCGCCCAAGGCGGCGCCTTTCGATTAGCAATCAGCCAGGCAATTCTGTGAGTCAGCACTCTCGTCTTCCCACTGCCCGCACCAGCCATAATCAAAAGGGGTCCTTCAGTAGTTTCGACAGCCTGCCTTTGTGGAGGATTCAATCGGCTGACCGCGTCTTGTATGTTAATAAGTTGCATGTGTAACATGCTCCTTTCCAAAAATGAAATTACAAATCATAAGTAGTCCATAAGCTAGCCGCTACTCGAACTGCTCTTGCACCGTCTTTTTAACAGCTAATACCGTACGAATTGCCTGCTCTACATCCCGATAAATAATATTGCCGACAACTACTGTATCACATAGAGCTGCTGCCTGCTCGGCCTCCGCCTCACAAGTAATGCCGCCTCCATAAAATAGTTGGGCTTGCTCCACCATCTCACGCACTATACGTACTGTCTCCATATCCCCAAATCTACCGCTATATTCAAGATATACTATTGGCAGAGACATCAGCTTGTCCGCAACCTGGGCATACGCAGCCGCCTCTTCAGCATTAATGGTTGTCTCGGCCCCTGTAATCCGCGCAACTGAAGAATCACTGTTCAAAACGACGTAACCTTCCGTTAGCAGCTGATCCCATGGGATCATAAATCCATAACGCTCTATAGCTCGACGATGATGACCTACAATCCAAGCTGGATCGGGTGTATTTAGCACCATAGGAATCATATAAAGATCAAATCCGGGTACAGCAGCTTCAAGTTCGGATACCTCGAGTGCACAGGGCAGTTCAAAACGTCTTACTCTTGATAAGAGATCTACTGTATTCTCATAGGTTACTCCTGTAGAGCCCCCTATCAATAGGGCATCCGTGCCGGACAAGCAAACGGCCTCCAAATCCTCATCAGAAATCATACGATCCGGGTCCAACTTAAACACATGCCGCCAAGGTTTGATCATTTGCTGTACTGATTTCATGAGAATCATCCTTAATTGTCATTTGGGCAAGACAAAACACTCCTGCCGCCGCAAAAGATATAGATCTAGTCTATGCCAGCACAGGAGGTGTGTCAATTTAAAGCGAACAAAAATACGAACATTTTTTCGTATATAAATTTGGGGTCCCTGCAAAGTACCTGAATACGCATCTGAGGAAAGCATCACTTTGTGGGGATATATTAGTGGTAATGAGTGGAGAAAGATTTCAGCGTATACCTTTGAGGTTATTCAAATCATTTTCAGGCACAAAATCACTATAAAATCCGTCTACACCCATACGAGATAACGCTCTAATCTCATCCTCTTCATCCACTGTATGAACGTATACACGAGCTCCAATATTTTTTAACTGTTTGACAAAACTCTTGGTGGCCCGGCTAACTGGCATCGTAATATCCACACCTGTTTTTTTAACAAACTCAATAACTTGTTCATCCGTATCCTTAGATTGGTACAGGGTGTAAAGCACTTCTGGAAAAGAATACACCTTATTGATCTCATCAAGCATCGGCTGATTGTAGATCTGTGGAACTATCCGCTCCAACAACGCTGGATCCCGACGCTGCGCCGCTTCGGTCAGCAATGTAAATTGCTTCTCTATAAGTTCCGGTTGGATTTCTTTGGTATCCGTAACGATATAAGCATCTGGATAATTCTGCATTAGATCAAGCACCTTCTCAATATCAAGCGGAGAGTATATATTCAGGATGGGGCTGTCCATAAATTCCTCGTAATCTAGTGCCACACCCTGTTTATTAGCAGGGAGAACCTCCAACTGACCTAAAAGCTTGCTCATATTGCCTGTCCATTCATGCCGAGCAACCAACTGATCATCCTTCGATAACAAAAAATCAACTTCAAATACGCGAGTTCCCCGTTCATAGTTAGCGACAAAGGCCTCCCAAGCATTGGTATACGTATAGCCGTTAATTCCCCCCATGGCATGTGCAACGATTCTGTGCGCTTCAAAACCGCTCGCGGGTTGCTCTTCCTCTTTGTTCAACGTTATTACAAGAATCATTATTAGTGCGACAATCATTACTACGGTTGCAATAATCTTTTTCTTATTCATAGTTGTGAGTTTCCTTTACAAAGTTTAGATTAGAAAATTAATACCCCGCTCTGCCTGTGGCAAAACGGGGTATTATTAAAATTTCACAAATCTAAATAAGTGCAGGTCTCAATATGCGTTTTTGTTAACGAAGCCGTTGCGAATCGTTTTGAAAATAATTCGAATATCGAACAGTAAGGACCAGTTCTCGATATAGAAAATATCGTGCTTAATCCGTTCCTCAATTGAAGTATCCCCGCGCAGCCCGTTGCTCTGTGCCCAGCCCGTAATTCCTGGACGCACATGGTGCTTCACCATATACTTCGGAATTTCATCACGGAATTGTTCTACATAAAATGGTCGTTCTGGCCGTGGGCCAACTACACTCATATGACCGAGTAATACATTAAAAAATTGCGGAAGCTCATCCAGACTTGTCTTACGGATAAAGGTTCCAAATCGAGTTCTACGAGGATCTTCCCGCGTACTCCAACCTGTATCCTCTTCCCCGTCCTGCTGCATCTTCATTGAACGAAACTTATACATCATAAAATTACGCCGATTAAGTCCCACCCGTTCCTGCCGGAATATAATCGGTCCCGGTGAGGTAAGACGTACGCCGAGAGCTACGATCAGCATCACGGGAGATATCATAATAATAGCGAATAGAGAGAACACGATATCAAACAAACGTTTTGCCATCTTATTCCCCGTCATATCCAGTGGAATATCACGAACATTAATCATTGGCATACCTGCAAAGTTATCAAAGTAAGGTCGAGCTGGTAAATAATCAAAGAAATCCGGAATAATCAATGTGCGTACCCCTGCTTTTTCACAGGCCGCAATAATGGAAGGATATTTAGAATGCGCATCGAGCGGCAAGGCTAGAATAACCTCGTCCACAGGCAGCATCTCCAGCATTCCGGATAACTGATCAACCGTACCTAAAATCGGTTTATAGCGCTGTTCTTCAATTCCATCCCAAGTATGATAGTCGTCTAAGAAACCAATAGCTTCATATCCGAGCTCTGGATATTGCTCCAAATTGTTGTAGAATCTTTTGCCGAGTGTACCAGCGCCGATAATAAGCACGAACTGGCGGTTGAATCCCTTTTCTCGAAAAGATTTAAGCATCTTCTTCAACACATAACGGTAAAGCATAATGGAAAGAACATTAAATCCCATATAAATAGCCAGATATGTACGGGAGATATCAATTTCTTTCACGAAAAACATTAGACCGAGCAGGATGAAGATGCTCATGATATGCACTTGGAAAATCTTAATAAATTCATCGACAAAACGTTTCTTACGCTTAGGCAAATAAAGCGATAAAAGGATACCGATTAAGACAGCTACTCCGCCATAGATCATACTCCAATAAGCGTACGACTCTACGGGTAGAGGATTGTAAAATTCCATCCATCCACTCTTAAACTTAAGCCACCAAGCCGCCAAAAAAGACAGCTGAATGACAATGAAATCAGCAACCATATAGAGCTGTGTCAAAAATTTCTGATTCCGCCGAATCATAATCTCACCTCAGTATTCTTATCGTTACGAGTGCCTGTTTCAGGGGCAGAGCTAAGACTCTGTGCAGGTGATGGAACTGCTTTAGGAAAGATTAGGGCATTCCGCAAAAGGGACAGAGCAAACTTCATACCAACACCAGCATATACTGTTCCATTTATAATACTGTTGTACTTCCTACTATAATGCTTACGATGAAATAAAATCATTGCCCTGTGAAATTCATAGACAATCTTGAACGGTCTACGTCTGGCACTGCCGCCTTTGAGATGTACGATGGAGGTCTTCGGATAATAATAAATCTCCCAACCAGCCTCTTTAATACGATAGCACCAGTCTAAATCCTCACCGTACATAAAAAACTCTTCATCTAATCCGCCGACCTGATCAATCGTCTCCCGCCGCAGCAGCATAAACGCACCCACCAGACAATCTATCGGGTAATCAAGATCAGGGTCCAGATAACCTAACTGGTAACCGTTAAACTTCGGTCGATCCGGAAACAACTTACTGAAACCAAAAGCATAATAGAAGGAAGCGGATGGCGTAGGAAATCCTCGCTTACACGCTTTATCCAGCGACCCATCTGGCAAAATAATCTTACATCCTGACGCCCCAACATCGGGCCGACCATCCATAAAGGAGATCATCGTCTCCAGCGTATCCCTGCGTACCACCGTATCTGAATTGAGCAATAGTACATACCGTCCGGATGAAGCTTCCATCCCCTGATTATTTGCACGGGCAAAACCGACATTGTCGTTATTTGCGATCAACATGACACTTGGAAACTCTCTACCAATCATCTCTACCGAATCATCATGGGAATTGTTGTCTATCAAAATAATTTCATAGGAATAGTTCGTTTCTGAGTCATATACCGACCTGATACAGTCCATCGTCAGGCGACACGTGTTGTAATTGACAATAAGTATGCTTACATCTACATTCACTGCGTAACGCTCCTGACAAATATAGTAATCTACCGACAATTATTATAACATAAAACCTCCCTGAGAGGAGGTGACCTTTCAGGGAGGTTTTTCCAGATACTGTTTGATTTACGTGTTCTTTCGCTCTTTTACGATGGTCTGTATATATTTTCGTTTCTTTTTTAACGCTGGGAGCTGAGTGAAAAAGGATTTCCACGCTACGATTAACTTCGGCTCTCTCAGAAGCATATAACCATGAGCGGCAATTTCATAGGGAAGGGAAATCAAGATTGTCTTCAGCATAGTTCGAGCCGATTCATTCTTGTAGATCATTTTGTAGCGATTAATGTAAGATATTCGCCGGATGAACATTGGTTTGGTACTACGGCCAGACGTTTTCCACCCACGTTCATGATACCCAATTGCCTCAGCATCATAATACCCCTGCCAGCCAAATAGCTGGGCTCTCCAAGCCACATCCACATCTTCCTTATATGCAAAAAAATCTGCATCAAAAAACTCCCCATCAACACTAACGTCTTCAATCATCCGTCGAGAATACATCGCCGCCGCCCCAGATACACCAAATACTGTCCCCGACTGTGTCCATAGTTCTGCTGGATCCCCCGCACCACGGTCAAACGCACGCCGTGCCTTGTTCATCTGAAGACCAGTGCTATCCACTGATCCGTGATCAGCCTTTAGCAAAAGCTTACCTGTGGCGCTGCCGATCTGCGGGTTGGCTTCCATTAGTGCGATTAGTCTAGAGATATAGTCTGGTGCCAGCGTCAAATCCGGATTGAGAACGAGCACATAATCTGTTTCTGTAGTAGCTATAGCTTGGTTATGAGCTGGGGCGAAGCCTGTGTTTTTTGGGTTTTGGATGAGTAGCAGGCTCGTAGACGCTTCTTTGTTAGCTTGTGAATTGAACGGTTCTAAATCCTCTAGTGAATTACTTGAAAAAGCCCCTTTATCGATCGCGTTAAAGAATATATTCACTTTCTCTGCACAATCGTCCGAAGACGCATTGTCCACAACAACAATTTTCTCAATAGGATAATCCTGTGCCATTACTGCCTCTAAGCAATCTATAATGTCATCCGCACTGTTGTAGGTGACGATATGTACACTAACTGTTTTGTTATTCATGAGTATCCTCGACTTTGTAATTTCTAATTAACTACCTGCTTCCTTCTTATTATAACGAAAGAACACAAAAAACTCCCGCATCGTTATAAACGATTTAGGAGTTTCAATTGGTGTTATTCTATTCTTTTAGCTCTAAGAGGAAATCTCTCAAGCCTTCACGCCAAGGTCGAATGTCCTCAAAACCATTCGTACGTATCGACAGATGCTCCATCACCGAATTCCGAGGACGTGGTGCAGGTCTCGGAAACTGTTCCGTAGCACACGGTTCAAGCGTAGCAGTGAATTTGAAACCCAAAATATCCTCGGCCTCTACAAAGATCGCCTGTGTAAATTCAAACCAGGTACAAGAGTCGCTATTTGACGCATGGTATACACCATACTTCTCAGTTTGAACAAGCTCAAGCAAGAATCGAGCTAAATCGACTGTGTAAGTAGGCGAACCTTTTTGGTCATCGACAACTTGAAGCATTGGCTTTTCTTGACCAAGCTTTAGCATTGTTTTGACAAAGTTATTTCCGTATTTGCCGTACACCCATGACGTTCGTACGATGAAATACTTAGAGGAGAGGGATTGAACGAGTACCTCACCCGCACGTTTCGATTTGCCGTATATACTCTTAGGGTCTGTATTATCATATTCATGGTAAGGCTGTGCACCCATACCATCAAATACATAATCCGTGCTAATATACACCAGCTTGGCTCCAGCTTTTTCAGAAGCAAGCGCTACATTTCGGCTGCCAGTAGCATTAATTAAATAAGCTGCATCAATATCACTTTCTGCCGCATCTACTGCCGTATGAGCAGCACAATGAATAACCGCATCCGGTCCAAACCCGCCAATAACTTGGATGCACTGATCCAGATCAGTAATATCCATCTCCTGACGATCGCAAGCCAACACTTCGTGACCTTGATGCTGGAGCAGTAAAACTACGTCCTGACCTAGTTGTCCGGCCGCACCTGTAACAAGTACCTTCATAGCTATTTTACCCCCGTATCAAAATTACAATGAGTCACCTAAACGATCACCATATTGCTGTTCAGCATATTTTTGGTATTCCCCAGATTGAATACGGGTCCACCACTCGCGGTTATTGAGATACCATTGGATAGTTTCTTTAATACCTGTTTCAAACGTATGTTTCGGCTTCCATCCCAGTTCATTCATAATCTTAGTTGGATCAATCCCATAACGGCGATCATGACCAGGACGGTCTTGAACATAAGTAATCAAAGAATCAGGCTTGCCTAGTTCCTGCAATACCGTGTTTACAATATGCACATTCGTACGTTCATTATTGCCACCAATGTTGTAGACTTCGCCGTTCACACCCTCATGAATAACCAAATCAATCGCGCTGCAATGATCCTCAACATACAACCAATCGCGGATATTCATTCCATCGCCATAAACAGGCAACGCTTGATCAGCAAGTGCACGGGAAATCATCAGCGGAATAAGCTTTTCCGGGAATTGGTACGGGCCATAATTGTTTGAGCAGCGGGTAATATTCACTGGCAGTCCAAACGTTTCGTGATACGCACGTACTAGCAAGTCTCCGCCTGCTTTACTTGCTGAATATGGACTGTTAGGAGCCAGAGGAGTTTCTTCGGTGAATAATCCTGTCGCTCCCAGTGATCCATATACCTCATCCGTAGATACTTGAACAAACTTAGTGATACTGTATTTTTTCGCCGCATCCAAAAGCACTTGTGTTCCAAGTACATTCGTCTTCACAAACACTTCCGGCTCTAAAATACTCCGATCCACATGCGACTCCGCCGCGAAATTGACAACGACATCCACACCCTGGCTAATCAGTTCATCCATCGCAGTAACATCTGTAATGTCGGCCTTCACGAAAGTGTAATTAGGATTATTCTCAATTGCTTTCAGATTCTCTAGATTGCCTGCATACGTTAATGCATCTACATTAACAATTTCGTAATCAGGGTGTTGTTGTAACATGTACAGCACAAAGTTGCTGCCGATAAACCCAGCCCCGCCGGTAACTAGCAGTTTCATTTATAGCCCACCTTTTGTTCTTTGAGATTATATTTAAATTTTTGCTTACCACTGTTAATCAAAGTTTATTTCCGCATCTTTTAGTAATGGATGACGTTGATCCTTATCCGACAATATCGGACTAGAAGTCGGCCAATCAATATCTAAGGCTGGATCATTCCATAATATGCCACGATCATTTTCAGGGGAATAATATTCGTCCACCTTATATAACACTTGGGTGTTAGGTACCAAAGTACAGAAACCATGAGCGAAGCCTTTAGGCACCAGTAGTTGACGTTTATTATATTCACTAAGAATTACTCCGACCCATTGACCAAATGTAGGTGAATTACGACGGATATCGACGATAACATCATAAATAGCACCGGATAAGACGCGGATTAACTTTGTTTGCGCCTTAGGGTTCAACTGGTAATGCAGGCCACGTAACACTCCAACCTCTCCGGAAAGGGACTGGTTATCTTGAATAAATTGATAGTTAACTCCGAGTTTATGCATTATTTCTTCGTTATAGCTTTCCATAAAAAAACCCCGGTTGTCGCCATGGACAACCGGTTCTAGTAGGCTTGCGCCTTGTAACCTTAAAGGAGTGACATTCATGTTGGAGCTCCTCCTCGTTTCTATAGTTTTAATTTGCCGAATTCTTCATCAAATAGAATTTCCTTGGCCAATTCATTGGCTCTCGCTAGTGATGAATGCGTGCCCGCATCAGTCCACCAACCGCCTAGAACATCATATGTTAGTTTATTTCTTTTAATATATGCATTATTTACATCCGTTATTTCAAGTTCTCCACGATTTGAAGGAGTAAGCTTCTTAATAATTTCGAAAACCTTACTATCGAACATGTAAATCCCAGTGACGGCATATCCACTTTTTGGAGCAGTAGGCTTTTCCTCAATAGATATGATATTATCGCCCTGGAGTTCAGGAACACCGAAGCGCTGTGGATCGGAAACCTTTTGAATCAGAATCTTAGCTCCAGTTCCTTGAGCTTTAAAGTTTTCAATATATTGAGAAATATCCTCTTCAAATACGTTGTCTCCAAGAATAACAACACTTTGGTCATCTCCAACAAATTGTTCTGCAAGACCGAGCGCTTGTGCTATACCGCCAGCTTCATCCTGAACTTTATAGGTAAAAGAAGCACCCATAGAGTTTCCACTCCCCAGCAGATTTACCACATCACCCATATGCTCTTTACCAGTAACAATTAAGATATCCTTGATACCAGCCTGTTTGAGCTTATAGATTGAGTGGAAAATCATTGGATATTTGCCTACTGGAAGAAGATGTTTGTTGGTCACTTTTGTTAGAGGGTAAAGGCGTGAGCCTGTGCCTCCGGCTAGTATAATTCCTTTCATTTTATTCTCCCTCCAATACATGTTTTTCAAAAACACAGCTTATTTCACAATTTTAAATTCTTTGTATTATCAAGTCTTCTCGATTGATATGGCAGTGTAGAAGCGATGTCTTCTTTATTTATAAGATTCTCAAATCTCTTAACTACTATGCTTGCCGACTTAATACCTAGTAGATCAACAAATCTATAATATAGATAACTGATCAAAAACAATAGGAACATAGAAATAGTAAACATCAAAACAAAACTAATATTATATGATAATTGACCAGTTAAATAGTGCATCATAAGACTGGATAATGAACAAAGCATAAGCAAATGTAAGAGATATAATGAGAAAGATATTTCTCCTAAAAACAAACAAATTCGACTACTAAGTAGTCTCTTTAGATACGATGAGTTCAAAGCACAAATTAGTAGAAGAAATGCACCAACAGTATGATAGAACTCGTAGTAAGAATTCACCCCTAAGAAATCCAACTTTAAAAAGCCATATAATCTAGTAGGTGCTCCGAATTGTTCACGCCAAGGGTAAGACCCGAAAAATAAAGCTAATAAAAATATTAAAAACAAAGCTATTCTATTTTTAATTTTCAATAAATCCTTAGAGTGGAGATCACTTAATAATAAACCCAGAAAAAATGCTAAATAGTAGCTATTCCATAAAAGAACAAATATCAGAGGATATATTGCATAACGTATATTAGTCTTTCTAAGTACGAGCATAAATGAATAAATCATGACTGATCCATAAAATTCATATTTTAAAGTCCATAAAATCAGGTTATAATTTTGCTTTCCTTGAAAAACAACTCCATAAAAAGCTTCTTTTAATGCTTCTAAAGAATCTGAGGAGAAGTTATATATTCCTTTTAGCCACCCCAGTGAGTTAGCTATTTCATTTGCATTTGTATTATAAAATAATCCAAGAGCAAGCAAAGTAAACGCTAAAATTATTGATACTGCAATGGGAATATTTAAACGAATATACCTTTTTATTATATTCCCTAGATAATCATTGAACGTATAGTGCTCTAATCTCCAGTATTTATAACTTAAAACAAAACCACTTAATATAAAAAAAATAAAAACAGCGAAGCTCCCGTTATATAGCACATTTAATGGCGAAGCTGAAACAAATAGTTCAAACGAGTTATAAACATCACTAGGATTCCCTGTATGCAGTGCCGGATAAAAACTTAAAGTATAATGAGATAGTACAACCATTAATGCTGCAACACCACGAAGACCATTTAAATGAAGCATTTTTCTATCAGACATTTCAGCCTCCAACTTTTCGATTACTCAAACTCAGACTAATAAAGTAATAGAACTTAGCCACTTCCTTATATTTGTTCCTTTTTTCAATTGTTAAGATTTTTAAAAACATCTCTCAATCCACTTTCAATATTGAACTTCGGTGCCCATCCTAATGCTTTCAATTTTGCATTATCTAAATAGCTATGTAGAATATCCCCTTTTCTTGGACTTTCAAAAATAGGAGTGATATTTTTCTTTAATCCACTATTCATTAAGTCATAGAGATTATTTAATGAAACCCCTTCACCAGTACTTACGTTAAACAAATCATTATTGCCTTTATCCATTACAAATAAATTTGCGCTAACAATATCTTTTACATAAATAAAATCTCTGGTTTGTTCACCATCACCATAAAGACTCGGAGGTTCATGGTTAAGTAGACGATCCAAAAATATTGCTACCACACCACCTTCTCCCTTAGCATCCTGTCTTTCTCCAAATACATTAGCATAACGTAATATTGTGTAATTAAGCTCATTATTACTGCAAAAAGTCCTAATATATTGTTCAGGAGTATATTTTGATATTCCGTAATATGATATTGGATGTATTTGATGATCTTCATTGATAGGTAGATAATCTGGATTTCCGTATACTGCAGCTGACGACGCATAAATTATTTTTCGAACCCCTGCTTTGTTGCAGTAATCAAGAAGTTTTATTGTGCCTATTATATTTGTTGTAGCATCCTCTACTGGATTGATCATCGATTTTTGCACACTTACTTGAGCCGCATGATGAATCACAACTTCAGGTGTAAATTCCTTTATTATCCTTTCCGCCTCCAATGACATAAAATCCATTTTGTAAAAGCGAGCCGATTTATTTAAATTCCTAATATAACCGCTAGATAAATTATCAATTACTAAGACATCATGCCCATTAGCTAATAGTTCGTCAACAATATGTGATCCAATGAATCCACACCCACCAGTTACTAATATTTTCATCATAACCCACCTACTTTTTATATTATTTACGTTTTAATAATATTTTTTTAAAAAAAGAAAATATTATTAATAAAATCATGGATAGAACAGATACACATACTGAATATGCCGCCAACTTAATAAAATTATCATTTGATCTACTTGATTCTGCTATCCTGACACTTTTCTCTGAAGGATTTTCAGAATGCAAATTAATTATTTGAGTACTTCCATTATATATTTCCACCTTACCAGACCAAGCATGCTTTCCAAAAACTAGTTCAATACTGCTTTTAGATGACACATTTAGTTTTTGGGGATTGATGTTACCGCTCATTGATACTATTGCTCCATCCTTATACACCCAGCCACTAGAAATATCTATACTCTTGAGATCCAGTTTACTCTGATCTATTATAATCTCGTTCAACCAAACCTCTGTTCTATTTGAGTTAGAAGCCTCACTAATTGGCGTCAATATTATATTTGTATAGTTCATTGGTTCGAAGTAATTTTTCGGAATAAATACAAATGAAATAAAAAGACTTATAAAAAAAACTAGAAATAGCTTCAGTACTTTTTTAGTTAATGAATTATTTCTCAACAAGCCAATACTTTTTTTTATTAAGTATCTAAAAGTAAAGAAACCTAGAGCAAAAAGATACATATAAACAAAAATAATATATACCTTACCTTTATTATGGATCGGTATAAATATCTCGCTGAAAGAAAAGAAAAAAAGAATAGCTAACAATATAGCTATTAATTGTTTTATTTTTGCTCGCATTCTTTTAACAACTCCATTTTTTATTTAAACCATTTATTCAAATTTAATTTTATGAATAATTTAATAAGCCATTTCCCTTTTTTCGTGTTAAAAATCCTCATTAATTCATATTTGAGGTTATTATCTATTTCATGATCTTGCAAATAACCTAATTCAGGATATGACACCGCAGGGTTATTCCACATATACCCTGGGCCATTCATGTATATTAGATTAAATATTTCGTCTCCGAACCGTTTATAAAGTTCTTTATGAAACTGACTAATCTTATAATAAAGATCGTTTACAATTTCTCGGTTGAATTGCCTAGACATTGAATTACCACGAATGCGATAATAAACGAGTGCTTCGGGAATACTGACACCCGCGCATCCATTCTCACACATATTTATCCATGATTCATGATCTTCCATTCCCTTTTTCATTTCCACTTTGTTAATTCCATACTCCAAAAAATGATCTTTTCTGATTACCGCAAAAGCACTCAGCATGTTGGATAACAAAAGCAGAGGAAATTCTGTATCAAAAGTAACCCACACATCTTCTCGTAAACCAAAAAAACGCACCCATGAGTAAACAAAAGAAACATTTATATAACTTTCAAGAATTTCAATACATCTTTGATAATATTCAGGCGCTACTAAATCATCCGAATCTAAAAAAGTTATAAACACTCCTTTTGACGCATAAGCCCCTACATTGCGAGCATTTGACAACCCCCCATTTTTAATGGTTATAATTTGTATAAAAGGCATTGACAACTCTATTTTCCGTAAAATCTCTTTACTCTCTAACTCATCACTACCATCATCTACAATTATAATTTCAATCTCAGGGTAAGTACTGTCAATAACACTCTGAATAGTCTCTAGTATCATCGATCCCATATTATAGAATGGAATTATTACCGAGAGTAAGCTACCCTCTTTCTGTACAAAGTCCTTCTTATTTAAATATGGAATACTCGAACTGATAGGATATTTTTCATTCTGGTTATTCATATTTTTCTCGTGGAGATGATTAAGATCTAGTTGTACATCCTTGTCTGCTTCAATGTAAAGAACATCCGTTTTATTCTGCCAAGTATCACGTACTGTTTTATCCCACGTTAAAATAAAATGTGATGCATCAAGCGAAAATTGATTTTTCTTTTTCAACCAATACTCTGGAAATCGAAACGCACTTGCATCGTGGTGGGGAGTAAATACAGAGTTTTGTATGGTGATTATTGACACTTCATTAAATGCAGGATTTTTACACCATAAATTTTGCAGCAGATAATATGGGAGTGCCCTATTATTATTATTAATGAATATACATATTGGTTCCCTATTTAATTTCCGTTGTTCAACTAAAGTATTTGACAAATTCAGAGAATACGAAAAATCTCCATTTAGTTCTATTTCCGATGGGATAGAATCAGAATACCTAACAATGTTTTTAGATTCAAACCAAGGTCTAACTGGTACTCCACTTTGCAAAATTATCTTATGAACATGCTCACACAGCCAGTCTTCAAATGGTTGTGGTAACTTTTGGCTCAATATACTTTCAATATACCAGATCTCCATTTAAACACCGCCATGTATTAGAATCGTTTTTTAAATTCTCTATGCAAAACGTCTACTACTCTAACTAAAAACTTTCCTTTTTTTCCACCAACTGCATCAACTTTATGTTTTAGGCGATGATATATTTTCTTCGCTCTATAATTATTTTGTTGACTAACAGTTAGATCATTTGAAGAACTAGAATTCATTAAGTAGGGATATAGCACAAAGGGAGTCCATTCATTATTACGGGTAGAATAATGAGTACTGTAAATATAGTATTCTTCTTTAATATCAAGAATCTTTGTTTCACCTAATGTAATATATTCCTTTGGTAGAATATATCCTGTCATTTGAAGAAATTTTTTCTCACCTAGTTCCTTCAACCTAATATCATAAATATCTCTAAGTGATTTACTATAATCATCCAGTTTATAGATAGCTCTTGTTAAACTAGTATAATCCCGATAAGTATTGGGTTCTAGTAAGTTATACTGCTCATAGTGATCCTTATTTCTAAATTGTGCACCCACATATCGAATGGAATCATTAGCCGCTAAAATATTCAAAGAATTTGTAATATAATCACAATCAAAATTATCATTAGCATAACAAGTTAAAAGGAACTTATTGACTGGGAGCAAATCGTCGAAACTCCCATCAATCTTAGAAGCATATCTTAATTTTCCAAGATAATGAACTGGTGTTCCCGGAGATTGATTCTTAAGAATATAACTTCTGTCTTTATCTATTTCCGAAAGATTCACTAATGATATAGGCCCAGTATCACTTGAGATACCTTCATCCAAAATAATCAGAGATAACTTATTCTTCTCTAGAACCCTATTAATTGAATATGACGTATTAGTCTCTGGCTGAATAGAATTAATTAAACTTTCATAAATATCATTGAACTCTTGATTTTTTGTCACTCCATATGGTCTGCTCATACGATGACGCATCTCATCATTGTCAAACATACATTCCATTTGTGTAACAAGGTCACTAGATGTACCATGATATAACAAAGCATTTTCTTGATGTTTAAAATAATCTCTAAACGCTGGAATATCATTCGCAATGATTGGAATCCCCGTATTATACAATTCGTGAATACTATAACAAAAAGACTCTACATAATTTGGAAAGACTGCAAATCGAATATTTGTTAACAATTGCTCTAATTCCTGATGATTGAGCTGACCAGTGAATATGAATCTTTCCTTTAGATGATCGGGTATTCGAAGCAAAAGTTGCTCCTTATAAGGTTGACCATTTAAGTCTAAACCATCATATCCTACAAGATAAAAAATACTATTATTTTCAGGCCGTTTTATCATCAATGCTATTGCAGCATCAACGAAAAGATCTACTCCCTTTAATTGAAATATTCGACCGTAAAATATAACATTCTGCTGGCTCTCATTAAGGCTATAAGAAACATCATTCCATACTTCTACAGGAGGAGGAGAAACTATAACTCTATCGTTTTTCACTCCATAACGATGAGTGTAAATCTCCCCCCAAGCATTAGAAGGAACGAGCAAAATATCTACATCTTGTATAACTTCTTTTTCCATTTGGTACATTTCAAGCTTGTATAAATCAAAGCTATTAGGTACTTGTTCAAGATCCATCAACTCAATTGTACAATGTGCTCTCACAGCAAGGACAGTTTTGGAAAACTGTCCTTCAAATCGTTTTGCTTTAACTGAAAAATAGCCTATACCTACATAATCAAAAAATTCAATATAATCTACTTGCTGAAGAAGAGTTAATTTATGAAGCCCCTTATAAAAACGATAGCTTTTTTGCAGGAACACATTGGAAAATTTTTGCCCATAAGGTTCTTCTTGTATCCATTCAGACAAACATATTACCTCTAAGTTCTTACTATTCGGAAGCTTTGGCTGAAAGTCTTTAATATATGATTCACACTCATGTTTCGGCATATCTAATAATAAAATCACGCGGTTATTTGCATTCTGAAGCAACTGCTGCATAGCATTATAAATAAACACACCGCACCCGCCGGCGTTAATAGGGTAAAGCTCATACGAAGTAAAGACATATGTTCTAACCATATATTAATTCTCCTCAAGAAATCTTTGAATACTTAACTCTGATGCGATGTCATTTTCTTTTTTCCATATATTATATAAATCCAAGATTTCTTTTCTATTTTCCATTGCATACTTGGCTTTCTTGGCAATTTCCACTGGATCATCCGGACTATTAATAATTAGATAGTCTTTCAAAGGACTTCCATCAAAATAATGATGGTTTGGCCCTGTCAAACAAGGTACACCCATGTTCATACTTTCCAATGGGAGTAGCGGGGCGCATTCTGAGAAAGTAACATACAAATTGAGGTCGTTAGATGCCAAAGTAACTAAAAGTTCTTCACGAGGAACTGCCTTTTCAGAGCCCTCCATGTTCAAATTTAATTGTTGAGCAAATGACTTCATTCTATTATTGTAGGGAATGGCATTTATACTAGCATTCTCTATTAGACTTACTGCTGCAATCTGAGTGTATGCATTTTTATTCCAAGTGTTACCTGATGCATAAATACCTATTTTCACAGATTCATTATGTTTTAGATCTTTATTTTCCAGGAATTCGAGACTTTCATTCTTCACAGTATTTTTCACAAAGAAACTTGGGAATCCATTCTCCTTATACAGTTCAGCCATACTTTCCTTAGCAAACCCCCAACTATCTACTATGCCTTCGTTGCAGAGTTGAATGATTTCCTGATACCGACTCCATGAGTAGTCTTCATACATATGTGTTGTATTTCCATGCCAATAAATTTTTATTGCTATTTTAGAATCTACACTTTTAATAAATTTCGCTAATTCATAATAACCAATAGCAAAGCCACTAAAAACAATTGCTTTTGGTTTGCTTTCAGCAATCAATTTACCTACACGCATAATTTCGTTAGTATCAAATAATTCCTTAATGGGAAGTGTAAACGGAAATAATTCTTGGGTTGAATGCGAGACACCTAGCCATTCAGGTTGATGAATAGCAATACTTGATTGTTCAGGAATTAGCGCAAGTTTTATCTCAAGCCAACTATACTTGTTATTTTTTCTTTCACTTTGCTTATTATTAACAAGTTGACTCAATTCGTTGTTGCTATTTTCATAACTATTGTGTTGTTTTTGTTGTTCTTTAGACTTCAGACGATAATTGCGGATAGTATTTAAAAGCTTTCTAACAGGCTTTGAGAGTCTATAAGCACGATCTAGACTGCGCATCTTAGTAATGACTCTCCAAGCAAGAGATGTTTCTATATCATATAACCGCGATTCTAAGAGTACTTTATTGGAGGTCAACTGTGATACCTCATGCGATAGATTCCCACTATATTTTTCCAGTTCTTCTATCTGTTCTTCGAGTGAATTAAAGCTTAACGAAAGTGCTTGATAAAGTTTATTTAGATCGGTATATTTGCTACTGAGTTTACTCTTGTCATCAGTAAGAATGGCGATTTCTGCTGTTTGTTCTGCTATCATTGTCTTATTTCTTTCATTTTCATTTCTCACATCTGACAATTCCTGATTTAAAGAGTTCATATCATCTTGCATCTTGAATTCTTTCTCTATACGTTCCTTTAGCTCTTCAGCTCTCCAGCCTATCTCCCCTTCAAATTTTGTTATAGTCGGTCTAATCTTATCATCCATTAAATGAAGACGAGAGAACATAACTTTATTTTCTAAATCTTCTACACTCCAACTATCTGATAACTTTGTATAATATATATCCTGTTCCGAGGCCACTTTTGACAATACAGAGCAAGGCAAATCCAATTTCAAATAATCATGGACTATTGAATGCTGCCAACATCCATTATGATCCATAAATTTCAATTCCGTATTTTCAGAAAAATTATTTTCAAAATGAATAATACCATGTTTAGAGACGCGGACCAGTTCCTTTAATATTCCCTCCATATCTGCAGGATTGATGTGAATAAGTACAGATACTGTATACACAAAATCAAAATAATTATCAGGGTAAGGGAGTTGCGTTCGTGGCTCTATAAGGATAATGTTTTTTATTAAATCCGGCTTATGGGAGAGACGATTCCTTAAGCTTTCTAACATTGTAGGACTTTGATCAACGCCATAAACTTCTATATTAGGTATATCACTCAAATAATCCACATGTCTCCCAAATCCCACTCCAAACTCCAAAACTTTAGATTCTTTAGGCAACTTGGAAAATATATGTGTTAAAATGACTTCCTGAATTCCGTAAAGAGGTTGCAGCGATCTTCTTTTCTCAACCTCATCTGCCCACCCCATTCCATTTTGTTGCCACCATGCTTCATTTTCGTATATATTATTTGTCATATAGACCACCTTCTGTTTCTATTCTAATTGGAAAATGAACCTTGTAATGGACGGGTCGATCAATTTTCCTTATAACCTCAAAGGCACTGGCTCCATCAATTTGTTCATATAAAAAAACATCAGAATAATCGCGATCTGTCACTCGATTAACAGCAACCGATACAGAGTAACTCCCTTGTCTAAGCCAAATCGGAAAATTGAATCTTATAGTTCTTTTCTCTTGTTTTTCTAAGGAAACTAGAGTTATATCTTCATCGAACATAGTTGTTCCAAATAAATCTATTCCTGTAATATCTCTAACTAAAAAAGATACATTTATATCCGTTACCTTTTCCTTAGAATACAAAGTGCAGATTATTGAAGCTTGTTCACCAAATTCATATGCCTTGGTAGGTTCTCCATTTTCATTAGCCATATGCACATCTCTGAATGAAACAAGTCCTGAACCGTATCTAAAACTAGAGCTAGTATCAATACTTGTTATTTCTTCTATAGTTTCATCGTTTTGAATTGAGTCATCACTATTGTATTGATTCATTTCGTCGCGGATCATAGCCAGATAATGATTTGTTATTTTCTCCGAACTTCCTTGATCAACTAGATTTCCATGTGATATTAGTATTGCCGAATGACACATTGACTTTATTGCATCTACGGAATGGCTTACGAATAACAAGCTAACGCCGCCATCTTTAAGTTGGCGCATTTTCGAGACACATTTCGCTTGAAAAGCTGCATCCCCAACTGCTAGAATTTCATCTATAATCAAAATGTCTGGTTCCATATGAATAGCAACGGAAAACGCTAATCTAGCGAACATACCGCTAGAGTACGTCTTAACAGGTTGATCGATATGCTCACCAATGTCAGCAAAGCTTTCTATCTCAGAAAATTTACTTTCTATAGATTCTCTGCTAATTCCAAACATAGTAGCATTTAAATAAACATTCTCACGTCCTGTGAATTCTGGATTAAAACCCGATCCAAGTTCTAAAAGTGCAACAACTTTTCCAAACACTTCAACCTTGCCACTAGTCGGGGTTACTGTACCAGCAATTATTTGTAGTAAAGTAGACTTGCCTGAACCATTCTTCCCAACAATCCCAACCGTATCTCCTTTTTTCACTTCGAACGTTATAGAATTAAGAGCAGAAAATGTTTGATGCCTTTTTTTAGTTTTAGAAACATTAAAAAGATCCTTTAGTCTATCCGCAGGTGTATTATACATTTTATATATTTTAGATACACCGCTCACTTTTATTGCTACCTCATCAAATGACATCTGCAAATCCCTTCCTTAAATAATTAAAGATTGATAATCCTAGAATAAAAATAACAAATGAAATAGATAACGATATTAAATAACTTGAAATCGAGAATAACTGCCCATTCACAAAAATATCTCTAAATTGAGTAATTATCGGAGCTATGGGGTTCAAATTAATTAAAAACCTAAATTTTTCCGGAAGCGCTTCGGAAGAGTAAAATATTGGAGACATGTAAAATAGAATATTTACTAAAAGACCCACTATATAAACCAAATCCCTTAAGTAAATCCCAAATGCTGCAACGATTAGTGCAAATCCAAGAGAAAGAAGCATGCTAGGAACTAATACTAAAGGAACAAATACAAGAGTCCAATTTGGTGTGTTCAGAAAAAATATTTTACCAACTATTAAGAGCGCTACAGAAAAAAAACTATTAATTATCGTGGAGAGTACTATGCTAGAAGGAAGTATTTCAATTGGTATAACCACTTTTTTTATATAATTCGCGCTTTGCCCCAATAGGCTCACAGAACGATTAACGGACTCCGAAAAAATTTGGAATGGAATAAGTCCTGCGAAAATCATCATTGTGTAAAGCATATTTCCATCTTGAATAGATGAGTCGCCCCATTTTGATTTAAATACGCTAACAAATATGAAACTATACACTCCAAGCATTAATAAAGGAGATAATAGAGCCCATATTACACCAAGAAGTGAACCTTTATATCTTTGTTGAAAATCTCTCTTAGTAAGCTCAAAGAGCAAATCTTTCGATTTATATATACTTTTTAGGTAATTCTGTATCCGTCTATAAAAATCCATTTTCATCGCCTTATCTTTGTTTATTTGTCCGAACATTAAAACACACTTCAGGAAATATTCAATAAGTCCTACGTTGTATATCACCTCTAAATGCGCACCAAATATAAATCCATCTTCTCAAGGTCTCTATCAAGAGAAACATTATAATATGGTGGCGTAAATTGTCCAAGCAACTAGCTCTCATATTGTACTATATGTTAAAATATCCACGTACCTACAGGAAAAGGAGATTATAACGTGTCGAAACCAGTATACGGTAAAAACGCCGCTCAGTCGAGAAATGTTGAAAAGATAGCAAGTCCGATATGGGCATTAGTTGTTGGTTTTATTTTATTTTTGTGTTGGACCCCATTTCAAGTGGGATTGTTTAATGGATCACTAGTTGATTACGAGAAGCCAATATATGTATCAGCACTATTAAGCGCACTGATGCTGCTGGCCTGTGTTGGCTTGTATTACAAAAAGTTCAAGCTTGAAGGGCAGAGTGATTTAGTAGCTTGGGCAGCATTATTGCTCCCTGTGACCTATGCTCTGTCACTGTTTGTCGCAGTTTCGCATTACACGGCGATGAATATGCTATTTATTCAGTGTACATATGCCGCAGTTTTCATTATAGCCTTTTATCTCATGAAGCAAAAGCAAGTAAATGTTGTCATTCAAAATGCTATATTAGCGATTGCATATTTTATAGTGGGTTTTGGACTTTTAAATTGGTTAGGCAGCAGTAAATTAGCAGGAGCTCTTGTGGGCTGGTTCTCAAACACCGTCCGAAATGATGTCTACTTAGATGCAGTTATGACTGACTCTAACGGACTTCGTCTGACTTCGATCTTTCAGTACGCAAATACGTACGCAGCCTTCTTGATGGCTTTTCTATTTGTAGCAATATTCGCGCTTATTCGCTCTAAAAAGTGGTATGGAACGTTGACGCATGGCTTTATGTTAGTTCCCATCATTGTGTCGATCTTGTTAACCTTATCTCGTGGCGGCTTAGTCCTGCTACCTGTAGTATTCATACTCCTACTTCTATTCCTAAAACCTGCACAGCAAATCCTTTGGATTCTGCATCTAGGAATTGCTGGTATTGTAGCTTTGCTCATTACGACACCCGTTACTAACCTAGGAATAGAGTTAAATGCTAATTTCACTTCTTCTTCAGCTTTAAAAGGTTGGGCGTATCTATTAGGAGCCTCAATAGTTGTGGCTGGCCTTTCTTGGGTCATTCAGCGTTTTGTCGCACCATGGTTGTATGCAAAACTAGAGAATTGGTCGTCACGTAAACGGACAGGTCTTTGGATTCCGCTCGGATCTGTCGCTCTAGTTGCTATTGTAGCTTTCCTGCTTATCGGTACGAGTGCAAAAAGCATCTTACCTGACAATATGGAGACTCGCCTCGAGAACATCAATTTCCAGCAACATAGCGTACTCGAGCGGATTACTTTTTATAAGGATGCCGTGAAGGTGGTTAAGGATTATCCGGTCCTCGGTGCTGGTGGAGGAGGCTGGGCCTCACTGTATGAGCATTATCAGAACAACCCTTATACAAGCCGGCAGGTGCATAACTTCTTCTTACAATTTCTCATTGAAGTAGGTATTGTTGGATTTATCATATTTATGAGCTTCATTCTGTATATCTTCTATAAATATATTCGTGGATATGTAAAACGGGATAAAAACGAATTTGAGAATGGTTTCTTCTATCTAATTATTGCTCTCTCTATTCTTGTGCACAGTCTACTTGATTTCAACATGAGTTATGCCTTTATGGGCATACTAGTTTTTATTGGCCTTGCCGGAATGGCCTCCGTTATGGATAGCAAGCCACTGCGGAAAAATTGGAATAAAGCGGGCATCCGTTTTGGATACCTCGCTGTGCTTTCTTTAGGAACCTTGTTCCTAGTGTTCTTGTCAATCAGCTATATTGGCTCCAGTAACTCTGCTTTGAAAGCTAAACAATTGAGAAGTTATAGCACTTCCTACGAAGAGCTTAGAGCCCCATTGATTGAGACTTTGAACAAACGTCCAAGTCATCCAGAATCGACAATTTATCTATCGGCCTTGGATCAGCAGGTATTTAGTCAAACACAACAGGAACAGTTCCTTGACGAGGCATACAGTGTATTAACTCGCGCACTCAAAGATGAGCCATACAACAAAAATCTTCTGCTCCAATTAGTGAGCTACTACGATCTGAATGGTCAAAGCGACGTCGCCTTGGGTATTTACCGTGACAATGCTGATAAGTTCAATTGGGATATTAGTTGGTATGATACTCTCATCAGCCGTTCCTTTGCCTTAGGTCAGCAAGCACTTAATCAAAAGGATGAGACAAAGAAACAAGAGTATTTCAATGAAGCGCAAGAAGCATATAATCACGTTCTTGCTGGAATAGAACATTTGAAGACTCTTCCACCAGAACAACTGCAAGGGCGTCCTTTCTCAGTAACGCCAACTATTGCTTTAAACGTTGGCAAAATGCAACTTTTATCCGGACAAGAGGATGCGGCGAAGACCACTCTCAAGCTTAATTCAGATGCTAATTACACGGATATTATGAACAGTGAAACTCCATGGGATATAAATTGGTATAGTTCACTCATCAGCCGTTCATTTGATTTGGGGCAGGCAGCTTATGCACAACAAGATAATCCAGATAGAATAGACAACATGAAAGCTGGCTTTGTTATTGGGCTTTTGGCCTACAATCATGTACTTGCGGATAATGATCCCTCGAAGGCATTTACTCCGGATGTGACACTGAAGGTAGGGAAAATGCAATATATGTCTGGAAAGATACAAATTGCAGCCTCCATCTTAAAAACAGCCTTAAGCCAAGATTTCGCTGATGCAACCAATCGTGAGATTGCTCGTTGGTACCTTGCTGCACTGGCGAAAACTGGTGGCGAGGATCAGGCACTATACGATTCGCTGATCGCAGCTGATCCTGCGGAAGCAGCACAAGTTGAGGCCATTACAAATTCACAATTTTAATAAAAGAAAGAAACCATAAAGGCGCGCCACTGTAATAACAGCGGCGCGCCTTTATTCGATTATACGAGATTTACTTATAGCCCGACCTTAGCTGCTTCGCTCTCGACAAGCTCTTTCATATAACGAAGCAAGTCATCTTTAAGTTCCTCGTGTTGAAGTGCATAATGAATGGTGGTCTGGATAAAGCCCATTTTCTCACCCACATCATGACGTTTACCTTCAAAGTCATAGGCAATAATTCGTTCAACCTCGCTTAGACGTGCTATCGCATCAGTAAGTTGAATCTCTCCACCTACACCTACCTGCTGCTCACCTAGCATATCGAAGATACGTGGAGTTAAGATGTATCGTCCTAAAATTGCTAGATTAGAAGGAGCCTCTTCTCTCTTTGGCTTTTCTACTAGACGATTAGCTTTATATACCCGTTCTGCCAAAGGCGAAGCATCTACAACACCATACCGTGATACTTCTTCCCATGGAACAGGCTGAACACCCACGATAGAAGATTTATACTCGTCATAAACATCTATCATCTGTTTAAGACAAGGTTTATTCGCTTCAACAATATCATCGCCTAGCAGGACAGCAAACGGTTCGTTTCCTATGAATTTACGTGCACACCAAATTGCATGTCCGAGACCTCTTGGTTCTTTTTGACGAATGTAGTGGATATCTGCCATTTCGGAAGATTTACGAACGGATTCAAGCAGCTCCCACTTCTGCTTCTCTGCTAAGTTAAATTCCAGTTCAAAAGAGTTA
Source organism: Paenibacillus sp. FSL R7-0163 (assembly GCF_037969975.1). NCBI lineage: Bacteria > Bacillati > Bacillota > Bacilli > Caryophanales > Paenibacillaceae > Paenibacillus > Paenibacillus sp. FSL R7-0163. The sequence goes on along the minus strand of NZ_CP150224.1, from coordinate 6,755,886 downwards.
TCAAAGTGGTCTTCAATCGCACGTTTACCTTTCCCTGTTACAATAATAATATCCTCGATCCCGGAAGCAACAGCTTCTTCAACAATATATTGGATCGTCGGTTTATCTACAATCGGTAGCATTTCTTTAGGCATTGCTTTAGTTGCAGGTAAAAAACGAGTGCCGAGACCTGCGGCGGGAATAATCGCTTTACGGATCTTCATCACATTAACTCCTTCTATCATATACTCTTTTCAATTACATATCTGTAAGTACCCTAAAATGGCATATTTCTTTCAATTATAGCAGTTACAGCACATTTATGTCAGAGTGTTTGTTATATTTGTATATCTATTCCAATGAAATAAGAGGGCAGGAATTATAATCAAATTGCTATTTTAAATACTTTGCTGCCCCCATAATATACTATTATTTAGTATATGCAAATTAGGGTGAGGACGAGATCAAATCTAATAAAATGGGCTAAGCAATACCAGCATCTACCTGGTAGTTACTTAGCCCTTTTTCTTTAACTCTTAACTCTTATTACTTCGCGTTCACCAATTGCCCACGCGTTACGCCAAGTTGGTTAGTAGCCTTTAGGCTCTTCCATACCTGCGTACCAGAGATTTCACCACGCAGAGCGCGGCTGTAGAGGCTGATTACCTCAGCCACTTGCTCTGGCGTCTCTTCCAAGAACTCCACACGGTATGAAGATACTCCTAGGTCACGGAAATTGTTCAAATACTCCGCACCAGACTGCTCAACAGCGTTATAGACGGTATTACGGCAGCCTTCATCCACACGAACTGGATGTGACATTCCAATACGGTCTTGCAAAGAAGCACGGTGTTCTTCACAAGGACGACCACAGTTCGTAAAGTCCGTGCCTTCACTCATAAAGGTACAGTACACACAGTGTTCAGTATGGAACATCGGCAAATGCTGATGGATAACGACCTCCATCCGGGAAGTATCGCTGTGCTCAAGCAGATCGACCATCTGTTGAATGTTCAAGTCATAGGATGGCGTTACTATGTCACAGCCTGCCTCAAGGAACAAATCCACTGCTTTATGATTGGCGATATTCAATGAGAAATCGCCAATCAGGCGTGGATGCACAGCATCCGGTTGCTCCTGGCGGCGGCGCAGATAATAATACAACGCGCCTGTATTACGCACGAGCACAGCATCCGGCTGCAAGCGAAGAATATTCGCGTGGTAGCCGTTCTCGCCCGGCATATGAATGCGCGGCGTGGCCAGCGCTATGCTGGCCCCTGCAGCCCGTACCGCATCTACCGCTGCCGGGAACTGCTTGATAAACTCGAAGTCGGCGTAGATGTTTCTCACGCCGGCCTCGAGCGCAGCCTGCACCTGCGGCAGGCTGCGGCACAGCGCGGTGAGCTCCGCTTCACCAGCGCACTGCGGAGCGACACCCCTGCGGGTGGCGTCGCCGTAAACCTCGATCGCCCGTTTCACGTAGACGGGCGGTTTCGGGCGCTCGCCCGCAAGCAGCTCCACCGCTTGGCGGCGGATGCTGTTCAGCTCGCGCATAGGGACGATGACGTCGCCTTGCAGATGCGACTCCAACGCGTCAAGCTGGAACACGGTCCCGCCCAGGCGGCCGAATTGTTCTTCCAGCAGCGCGGTATCCATCGGACGCTTTTGCGCGGCTTCCAGCGCGAGCTCCGAATCCACACGGACGGTAACGTTCTTCTGAACGTCCGTCCACCAAGTCGTCAGCTTCTCGCCGACGCAGCCTTGCACTCTAACATGTACCGGAAATACCCGGTACGGCTTTTCAGTTTCATAAGTCTGGCGCAGCGCCTTATCTAACGCAGGGTCATTTGTCTTCCAAATGCGGTCACCGACATTTAGACGACGAAGATCCACATCATTACGACCGGCTACGATGTCGATGATCCAGCCTTCTCCGGCTTCGCCTTCCAGCTTCACACCTTTACGACGAAGGTCGTAGACACGACCGCCTTCTTCTTTTTTCGTCGGATCCCCAGCGTCAAAAACAATTCCGTCCCCACGCTTAAGCGGTGCATGAATACGGCAGACCACTCCGTCACGCAGAATTTGCTCAACAGTCCCCAAATATACACCACGGCTTTTTGGGAAAGTCCCGTCTACCAGTTTCTTATTGTTCGTTCCATCCAGGAAACCATGTGTAAACCCGCGGGAGAAGCTTTGTTGCAGCTCACGCACCTCCTCCTTCGAAGGTTTAGACAGATCGCCTTCAAAATACCGATCAATCGCTTTACGATACTTACTAACTACATTCGCTACATATTCCGGGCTTTTGAGGCGACCTTCGATTTTAAAAGAAGTCACACCCGCCTCGATCAGCTCAGGCATTAGATCAATTGCTGCCAGGTCCTTAGGAGAGAGCAAATAAGTTACGTCTCCCATAGGTTTTACCTCACCATCCACCATCAGATCATAAGGCAGGCGGCAAGCCTGCGCACATTCACCGCGGTTGGCAGAACGTCCGCCCCACATTTCAGAGGTCAGACATTGACCGGAGTAGGAAACACACAAAGCACCGTGTACGAATACTTCCATCGGCAGGCGGGCTTGCTCCCCGATCGTACGAATTTGTTTCAGATTGTTCTCACGACCTAATACCACACGTTCCAAACTGAAAGGTTTAGTAAACTCGACCGCTTCCGGCGAAGTAATGGTCATCTGTGTCGATCCGTGAATCGGGAAATCCGGTGAGATTTCGCGGATCATTTTGACCAAACCTAAATCTTGTACAATTACTGCGTCCACGCCAGCATCCACGCATGCATCAATCAGTTCTTTTGCATCAGACAATTCATTTTCAAAAACCAGTATATTAAAGGTCAAAAAGCCCTTCACACCATAGCTATGCAAAAACGCCATAATTTCCGACAGCTCGTCCATGCGAAAGTTGTTCGCTCTGGCCCGTGCATTAAACTTCTCTACGCCAAAAAAGATAGCATCCGCTCCGTTTGCTACCGCTGCACGCATGCAGTCCCAATCACCTGCGGGTGCCAATAGCTCCACGTCTTCTCTGCGTATTTGTTGCTCTTTCATTTATATCCTCCCAAACCGCCATTTGACGGGTCATTTCTAGTTGATTAACTTGATAATTGTATCAAATATCACACTTGAGCGCCATGCGTTTACCAACATTTATATAGAATAAAAGTCATAATGCTGTCAGGAAGCTGACTTCTTGCTTATTGCTCTTTACTCCGTGAATGTTGTAGAACATGTAACTATATCGACTTATCCAGCGCTTCAACAACTAAATGTTGTACATAAAGCATCATTCTCACACTCTAGTATCGACAACTGGCACAAAAAGTTGCAACATTTACAACAATTCACTAGGAATATCGTGACATACAATAGAATGTTGTATCAAATCGAATACACTAATCCACCCTTTAGTTATTCACATTATGCCCAACTTGGATAACATTGGCTCCGAATCTCCTAAAACAACCCTTCCGACAACCCTTCTATCGGTTCAAAGTAACAAATATATGTATTTTTAATAATAGGCCGAATTCCTTTTCCCTCTTTATACAAAAAAAGAACGCCCCAAGCCAAATCGGCAACTGGGACGTTCTTCGTCTGATTGAATTATACGCTTCTATTCGTGTGTCAGCTACGACATTGGTACTCTTTTAACTACTTGCTGCCTGTAAACCGAAACGATTGTAACGTCTTGTCTAATAGAGCCTGCTGTTCTGCAGTGGCATTGGCATCATTCAGCGTAACGGTAATCGTGTAGACCACATCATTTTTGCCGAAAACAACCTGCTTGCTGCGAAAAGGGATGCCATTTTTGATTTGATGTGCAGTTATGATCGTAGCAGGGACATCCGCAAAGGTAGACTCCACTACACTTTCTATACGAGGGCCTTTGGGATCATTATTTTTATTTTGATAAGCATCTTTGAGAACATTAACTGTATAATCCACTGAACCCTCGGATTTTGAGTTGATCTGTAGACGTCCTCCGCTGAAGCGATATTCAATCGACTGCGTCTCAAAAATATCCTGATAAGGTGTCCATAAACTTGGAATATCAATGGCATAACCGTAGGTTTTGGATACTTTGGTTAATGTCTTATTTTTGAGCGTCTTATAATCATCACTAGCGAGTCGCCCGAAGTTCTCCTTCAGCAGATCAAAATCAATATCAATAGAGGATATGATGGCTTTGAATTTTGCCTTATCGTCATCTTGCCCAGCAGCTGTTACATATTCAAAATAATAGCGATACCCATTTTTGAGTATGAGAGCTTGATATTCTGTAGTAACACCGTTGCCGTAATTTAGCTGTAGCTCATTGATTTGTGCAGATACACCGGAGATCTCCGACTTGTTGCTGTCTTTCAGAACATAAGCATCCGCTACAAAGTTTTCTTTAGTTTTCGTTTTCAGATCTTCAGCCCAGCTCTCTAGTGTAGAACCAGCAGGTGCCGAGGTAACCGCCACACTCAGATGACTTCCCTGCTTACTCTCATAATAGAGATGCTGGTCGTCCTTACTCCAATCTGCGGGAACCTGTAGTGAAATCCCATAGTCCTCATTGTACGCGTCACGCAATCCACTTTTCACCGTAGAAAGATCACGGATTTTTTTGTTTTTAGTATCAAAAGAAGGCTGGAAAGAGTTAAGTAATCCTGTGTATTTAGCAAAATCTTTATAATTAACTGCTTTGTTATCCGTCAAATAAATCTCGTAGAGTCGACCTTCAGCATATAACAGTCTGCTTTCCCAGAGCGCTCCACTGGAATCTTTACTGATCAATCTAGCATAAGGTATCGCGGCTTTGGGGAACGACTCCCGATCCAATATCAACTCCCCACCTGCCTCGACCTCCCGAACCAGCTGTTCCAGCAGCCCATCCGCATCTACCGCAACCGCCTGGTCACTTACATGAATCTCCACATAATATAGATTGTCCGCACTTGAAAAGGTAGCCACACTTTCATCTCCACCGCTATTTCCAGCAATCAGCCCTGAGGGATAATTCAGTGTCCATTGAAAATAGCTGTTTCCAATTTGAGTCTTACCAACATCGCTGTCAATCCCAGTCTCCTCTGGCGTATCTTCTTCGCTGTCTATAGGAACTAGGGTAACCATTAGCTCATCCCCACTCCCTTGAGAGAGTGTCGCACCTAACACATCAGCTACAAAGCGAAGCGGTACCATCAGCACATCTGAAACCATCCGGGGCGCTGAACCCAGTTTAACTTTGATTCCATCCTTCCAAGCGATATCGCTCCCAATCGTCATCGCCCCTGAATGAGCACCATAGGTTACTTTTACCACATTGTTCTGCTCTAAGGAAACAGTGCTGCCAAACGTCTTTTTAAAAACCCCAAGCGGGACCATAACCGTTCCGTTCTCCGTATAAGGCCGCTCGATAACCACCTTCTTACCATTCACCGTAGCTGAAGTACTGCCAACTTTTAGACTCAGCTGTAGCTTATCTCCTTGTGAAGCTAATGCTGTTTGTATGGGTAATATAGAAAATAGCAGTAATAAGGCCAGCATCGCACAAAATCCTTGTTTTAAAATTTTCAAGCCCATTTACCGTCCCCCTCTCCAGTTTGCTAATCACTCTTCCGCGTGCTCGTCCCCATCCGTTTCATAATCATCTCCGGTTAACAACGGATCACCTTGAGTGAGCACGAGTTTACGGACGACGATATCCCCATCGCTTTGCATAACCAGCCGCACAGTTGCTCCCGGCAGGTAGCTTTTGAACAATTCATTAATATCAACTAGTGAGACCACACGATGCCCATCGATGCTATACAAGACGTCCCCTTCAGCAACCCCTGACTTGAGCGCTTCTGAAGACACCACCTTCGTGACGGACAGCGGGTCCAGCGTTGGCAATCCCACAATCGTAGACCAGCTTGCCTCCAGCTCTAGCCCCAGACTCGGATGCTGCACCTCACCATATTTTAAAAGCTGGTTCATAATATACTGCACAGTATTCGCCGGAATCGAAAACCCCATATTTTCCACGCCCACTGCTGAGTATTTCAGGCTGTTGATTCCCAGCACCTCACCTTTCATATTTACTAGCGGCCCTCCGCTATTTCCGGGATTAATCGCTGTGTCACTCTGGATAAGACGATAAGCCGCATCTACCTCACGGTTAAGACCACTTATAACGCCTACTGTCGCTGAATTTCGTAGAGAAAAGCTAATCGGTGTTCCGATAGCAATAACCTTCTCCCCAACCACTGTTTTGCTATTCGCTGGAATAAACTTGGCGGGCTTTAAATGGGTGGCATTGATTTTGATCAGCGCCAGATCACTAACTTCATCCAGATATGTTTCTTTAACGCTGTAGGTTTTGGAGTCCGAAGTGACTACTATGGCATTTTGCAGATCCTTGATTACATGAGCATTGGTTATAATCCATCCGTTCGATTTCACAATGATGCCGGAGCCATGCGTCAGATTGTACCGATCATCCAGGCCACTATTCCCGCCACTCTCATCTTTGCCGATAATGCCCACAACAGAAGGAGTGATACTTTTAATAATTCCAGGTATCGGATCTTCTGCCGCTACTTTACTAACCACCTTACTAGTACTATCAAAAGCAAACACCGACTGACTCCATGCTACCGACAGCACTACGCCGCACAGTAATAGACCTAATCCTTTCTTCACCAGCTTCTCCCCAATACTCCTCATTCCTCACCAGACCCTCTCTTTGCAAATGGATAAATTTAACATTATATAATTTGAAAAAAGACGCCTTCAATGCGCCCATGGCGTTAAAGGAGTCTTTTGGTGCAAAGCTGTTCAATTTAGTTCTTTCATTAACTTAACCAATGCATCACCATGGCATAGTCAGAGATCACAAAAACCAGCAAGCTAACGGCTCCAAAACCAATGGCAAATTTGTTCTTCTGGGGAGCTTTCAATAGTCGAACAACCCCGACCAAAATCAAGATGGTAAATAAAATCATAAACACATCAAAGGTATGAAATTTAGACGGTCCTTGCGCGGCAACTTCTGCAAGCAACATAACCTTACCTCCTCAAAAATGTTGTCAAGCAAGATCCAGTAATCCCCATATCACCTTCTATGTTATCGCTACCATTTGGGCGATGCAATAGGTTTTGTAGAAAAATTATGTATTTGTCGCAAAAAATATATTTTATCCCTGCAAAATCCGTAATATTGATGAGATTGATCACTGACAATTGAGTGCAACATAGTGAAAAAGTGCTATGAGCCCAATCATCTCTTTCGTCGTGAAGGTTACAATAGAAAGTCCGTTAACTGCTTTAGAGTTGAGATAAATTGAGCAGTGAATTGAAATTTAGAACTTAGAACTTAGAACTTAGAACTTAGAACTTAGAACTTAGAACTTAGAACTTAGAACTTAGAACTTAGAACTTAGAACTTAGAACTTAGAACTTAGAACTTAGAACTTAGAACTTAGAACTTAGAACTTAGAACTTAGAACTTAGAACTTAGAACTTAGAACTTAGAACTTAGAACTTAGAACTTAGAACTTAACATTCTGAGCTCAAAATTTAGGTTTTTAAAGAATTAGGGAAATTCTCCCTAAAATTGTCCGATTAACAGTTCATTTTGTGGTTATCAGGGAATTCCTCCCTAAAAATCATTAGAAAACCGGGTATATGAGTAAATTCACCCGATAATTGGGGAGGTTTTCCCGGATTTCACCTTATATGATCTAAAAACTCGGATTTTCAGGGAAGTTTTCCCTAATCTAACAAACAGTTATTTGATAGAGTGATATGATGATTAATTATTCGGTTTTCAAGGAACTTTTGGCCCTAACGTTAATCAATTACTTGTTAACCCTATCAACAGAATACTCCTCATTGAATCTTACTACGAACATGTCCTACATATGCCTACCTTGCCTATTATTAAATCCATTTTTTCTATAGAATTCGTATAACTTTTGCTAGAAATATCACATCATATATCTATGAGCCATCTTTCGCACAATTACCAGATAATCCTACAACGCCTTAAGTCGCTTTGACTCCATTCTAGAGGACGAGGTTAGCTATTAGCTGTTAGTTGTCAGATGTTTCCCTTCAAGAAATTATTGCTTACAACCTACAATAAAAGCCCCGGCAAGATACCGAGGCCTTATTTATACATAGGTTATATTACTTACTGTTTATTTGGTTTCCGCCGTCTCAAGCATAAGCGCTTCGGTCCGCTCTGTATCACGAATCAGAACCGGCTTCAGATATTTACCTGTGTAAGACTCTGTGACAGTAATGATCTTCTCCGGTGTTCCTGTTGCCAGGACGGTACCACCGCCGCTACCACCTTCCGGTCCCATATCGATGATATAATCCGCTGTCTTGATTACATCCAGATTATGTTCAATAACAAGAACCGATTCTCCGGAATCCACCAAACGATGCAATACCTCAAGCAGACGACCAATGTCATCTACATGCAGGCCTGTCGTAGGCTCATCCAAAATATAAAGTGTTTTACCCGTGCTGCGACGGTAGAGCTCAGAAGCCAATTTTACCCGCTGTGCTTCACCACCGGATAAAGTGGTTCCCGGTTGACCAATCTTAATATAACCAAGTCCTACATCCATCAGTGTTTGCATTTTACGATGGATACGCGGAATATTCACAAAAAACTCTGTTGCGTCCTCTACCGTCATCTCTAACACATCTGAAATGTTTTTGCCTTTATATTTCACTTCTAGTGTCTCGCGGTTATACCGTTTGCCTTTACATACTTCGCAAGGGACATATACATCCGGCAAGAAATGCATCTCAATCTTAATGATCCCGTCTCCACGGCAAGCTTCACAACGTCCGCCTTTTACGTTAAAGCTGAAGCGCCCCTTTTGGAAACCACGTACCTTAGCCTCATTTGTCTTGGAGAATAGGTCACGGATGTCATCGAATACACCTGTATAAGTTGCTGGGTTGGAGCGCGGTGTCCGTCCGATTGGCGACTGATCGATTTCAATAACCTTATCGAGATTTTCTAGTCCACGAATTTCTTTATGCTGACCAGGACGCACCTTCACAGCCTTATTCAGCTGCCGTGCTAAACTCTTGTAAAGAATCTCGTTGATAAGCGAGGATTTACCGGAACCCGATACACCTGTCACCGCTGTAAATACACCTAATGGAATCTTCACATTCACATTTTTCAGGTTATTCTCTTTAGCACCACGTATTTCTACCCATCGATCATCGGTAGGACGGCGTTTAGCGGTAACCGGAATAAATTTACGTCCGCTTAAATATTCACCCGTTAATGAATTTGGATCTTTCATAATCTCTTCTGGCGTCCCTTGAGCCATAACTTGTCCACCATGAATACCTGCGCCCGGACCAATATCAATAATATAATCCGCTGCCATCATCGTATCTTCATCATGCTCTACAACAATTAGCGTGTTGCCTAAATCGCGCATATGCGCAAGCGTAGAGATCAGGCGATCATTGTCCCGTTGATGCAAGCCAATACTTGGCTCATCCAGAATGTACAATACACCCATGAGACTTGAACCAATCTGAGTAGCCAACCGAATACGCTGCGCCTCACCACCGGAAAGCGAACCCGCCGCACGGCTAAGCGTCAAATAATCCAAGCCCACATTCACAAGGAATCCAAGCCGATTGCAGATCTCTTTTAGAATGAGATTGGCGATGGCTGTTTCTTTTTCACTCAATTTTATCTCTTCAAACCAATGCTGGCAGTCTCCTATTGAAAGGTCCGTAACATCAGAAATATTATGATCATTGATAGTCACAGCTAATATTTCTTTTTTCAGACGTTTACCTTTACATACATGACATGGCTTAGCACTCATAAATCCTTCGATAAATTCACGAATACCATCCGAAGCAGTTTCACGGTAACGCCGCTCTAGGTTAGGTATAATCCCTTCAAAGGCAACCATCGCATCTTTCTTTTGACCGAAATCATTTTCATAACGGAAGCGGACCTTCTCACTGCCTGTTCCGTTCAGTAATTTATTCATATGATCAGATGTCAGACTGCTTACCGGAACGTTCTGTGGAATTTTAAAGTGTTCACAAACCGACTTCAGGAATTGCGGATAGTAATTAGAAGTACTTCCAGTCCAAGCTAAAAAAGCACCTTCTTCGATGGATTTCTCAGCATCAGGAATAAGCAGGTCTGGATCGACCACCATCTTCATGCCAAGTCCATCACACTCTGTACAAGCTCCAAACGGACTGTTGAAAGAGAACATCCGTGGTGCCAACTCTTCAATACTAAAACCACAAATTGGACAAGCAAAGTTAGAGCTGAAAAGCAGCTCTTCCTGGCCGATGATATCCACAAGGATTTTACCGCCCGAAAGCTTAAGCGCCGTCTCCAGTGAATCCGTCAGCCGGGTCTCCACATCGTCTTTAACAACGATCCGGTCTACCACAACTTCTATTGTATGTTTTTTATTCTTTTCTAGTTCAATATCCTCAGACAGATCTCTTAGTTCCCCGTCCACACGCACACGTACGAAGCCTTGCTTAGAGATATCTGTGAAGAGTCCTTTATGCTCACCTTTACGTCCTGAAATGATTGGCGCCAGGATCTGCAACCGAGTTTTCTCGGGATACTGCATAATCCGGTCTACCATCTGTTCAACGGTCTGGGAGGTAATCTCAATACCATGCTCTGGGCAATGGGGATGACCAATACGTGCAAAGAGCAACCGCAAATAGTCATAAATCTCCGTCACTGTACCTACCGTGGAGCGTGGGTTCCGGCTTGTTGTCTTCTGATCTATAGATATCGCCGGGGACAAACCATCAATCGAATCCACATCTGGTTTCTCCATTTGTCCCAAAAACTGACGTGCATAAGCCGACAAAGATTCAACATAACGCCGTTGTCCTTCAGCATAAATCGTATCAAATGCAAGCGATGATTTACCTGAGCCGCTAAGTCCCGTCAGCACGACGAAACGGTCACGTGGAATCGTCACATCGATGTTTTTGAGATTGTGCGCCCTCGCGCCTTTAATTACAATATTTTCGTTCGCCAACGGAACCTCTCCTTTAAAAAACTATTTCAACTTTATTTCAAAATATTCTCAAAGCCTTTTCAAAGCCTTTCGATCCCTCCCAAACCCTCCCTTCCAAGGGAGGGCCCCAAGGGTTGCACCCTCTGGACACCCGCATTTTCTGGAGAAGGAGTATGGTGGGACGTAACTTAGTGACTATAATGCTCAGAGCGCTTATCCCTACCGGACCACTTGGACGTTACCGCACTAACTAAAGACAGGTACATGCAACTGTCATAGACGTTGCATGGTGCTGTCCCTGCGGGATACGCATAAGTACCAAGTACATTGCCTGGTGCTGTCCTACGGGATACGCGTAAGTGCCAAGTACATTGCGGGCGCTGTCCCTGCGAGATACGTTTAAGTGCCATAAACATTACTGGATACGCGGCCCTCTATTGATTCAAAAAGAACGGTCTAGGACAGCACCGTTCAAAACCTATTTTAAATATCGGTGATGCATTAATGGTTTGTTACTCAGCCCGAAGCTCCAGCAATGCGTCACGCAGCTCTGCCGCACGTTCGAATTGCAGGTTCTTGGCAGCGTCCTTCATTTCAGCTTCCAGACGCTGGATCAGACTTTGTTTTTCTTTCTTATTCATCTTGCCACCAACACCTGTGAGATAATCGGCTTTAGACTCAGCAACCTTCGTTGCCTCGATGATGTCACGCACTTTTTTATTAATGGTGGTTGGGGTAATGCCATGTTTCTCATTATGAGCAATCTGAATGGCGCGACGGCGCGATGTTTCGCTCATCGCTTTCTCCATCGAATCAGTGATCCGATCACCATACATGATTACACGACCCTCAGAGTTACGAGCCGCACGGCCAATCGTCTGAATTAGTGAACGTTCGGAACGAAGGAACCCTTCTTTATCGGCATCGAGAATTGCAACTAAAGATACCTCCGGTAAGTCGAGACCTTCTCTCAGGAGGTTAATCCCTACCAGGACATGGAACGTACCGAGACGAAGATCCCGCAAGATCGCCATCCGTTCCAGTGTTTTGATGTCAGAGTGCATATAACGAACCTTAATACCGATTTCCTTAAAGTAGTCTGTCAGATCCTCCGACATCTTCTTCGTCAAAGTGGTAACGAGTACACGTTCATCACGTTCGACCCGGTCACGGATTTCGCTAATCAGATCATCGATCTGGCCTTCTGTAGGACGAACCTCAATGATTGGATCCAATAGCCCAGTCGGACGGATAATCTGCTGCACCATAGTTTCACAGTGTTCCATTTCATAAGGTCCAGGTGTCGCGGAGACGTATATGATCTGGTTCACTTTATCTTCGAACTCTTCGAACTGAAGCGGACGGTTATCCAGTGCAGAAGGCAGACGGAAACCATGCTCTACCAACACTGTCTTACGCGCCCGGTCACCGTTATACATCGCCCGAATTTGCGGAAGGGTAACATGGGATTCATCTACGACGATTAACATATCATCAGGAAAATAATCCATTAACGTATATGGAGTTGCTCCTGGCTCCCTGAAGGTTAGCGGCCCGGAATAGTTCTCGATCCCCGAACAGAAACCCACTTCCTTCATCATCTCAATATCGTAACGTGTCCGTTGTTCCAGACGTTGCGCTTCCAGGAGCTTGCCTGCGTCACGAAGCACGGTCAGCCGCTCTTCCAGCTCCCGTTCAATATTGACTATTGCTACACGCATCGTTTCTTCCTTGGTAACAAAGTGAGAAGCCGGAAAAATGGCGACATGGTCGCGTTCACCGATCAATTCACCCGTTAAAACATCAATTTCAGTGATCCGCTCAATCTCATCGCCAAACAATTCAACGCGAATCGCATGTTCACCCTGAGAGGCCGGGAAGATTTCAACCACATCACCACGTACACGGAATGTTCCGCGTACAAAATTGATATCATTGCGCTGGTATTGAATATCCACCAGTCTGCTCAGAATCTCATTGCGCGGCTTCTCCATCCCAACCCGCAAGGACAACAGCAAGCTTCCGTATTCCATTGGTGAACCGAGACCGTAAATACAAGACACACTCGCTACAATAATAACGTCACGCCGTTCGAACAAGGAGCTTGTCGCGGAGTGGCGAAGTTTATCAATCTCTTCGTTAATGCTGGAATCTTTCTCAATATAAGTATCGGAGGAGGGAATGTACGCCTCTGGTTGGTAATAGTCGTAGTAGCTGACGAAATAGTCTACCGAATTATTCGGGAAAAACTCCTTAAACTCACTTGCCAGCTGGGCAGCCAGTGTCTTGTTATGCGCAATAACCAGCGTGGGGCGATTTAATTTGGAAATAACTTGCGCGACAGTAAAGGTCTTCCCTGTACCTGTCGCTCCCAGCAGCGTCTGGTGCTTCTTACCCTGCCGGATGCCTTGTAGTAATTCATCTATGGCATGAGGCTGATCGCCCTGGGGTGTATACTCGGACTCCAATTCAAAAGTCTTCGTACTGACGACAATATCACTCATTTGCCCGTCTCCCCTCTATCGTCTAAACTAGATTAATATATTATAATTGTTGTCTGAATCTTCTCTCTCCATACGATAGTAAAAAATATGGAAGATAAGAATATGTGTTCCCGTTCATTATACAGTGTTGCTTAGATCGATGCAAACCATAATACACAGAAATGTTAGGAGCTTGAAGCATGGATATTACCGCAATAATCGGCCTAGTGGCCGGACTGGCTGCGCTAATCGGCGGCTACCTCTGGGAAGGCGGAAGCCTTTCCGGACTGCTGCAGCTTAATGCAGCTTTGATTGTATTTGGAGGTACGATTGCCGCCGTAATGATCAGCTTCCCGGCAGCTAAGCTACGTTCCATTCCCACCGCTCTGCGCATGGCTTTTGGTCGCAATCCTGAACGTGATGAAGAGAAGGCAGAAGAGCTCATCGCAATGGCCACAGTGGCCCGCCGCGGCGGCGTTTTAATGCTCGAAAAACAAGCGGAGGTACATCCTGATCCTTTTACACGTGAAGGACTGCTGCTTATCGTCGACGGCACCGACCCTGAGCAGGTAAGACAGATTTTGGAATTGGAAATGGATGCGAAAGAATTGAAGCATGAAAGCTACGCCAAGATTTTTGAAGCCGCTGGTGGATATGCTCCAACGATGGGGATCATCGGTACAGTTATGGGACTCATTAGGGTACTGGGCAACCTTACAGACCCATCAAATCTAGGTACCTCTATCGCAGTAGCGTTCACTGCAACACTGTACGGAGTAGCCATCGCTAATCTAATATTTTTACCCATTGGTTCCAAAATCAAATCCCGCAGCCAAAGTGAGCTGCATAGCATGGAGATGCTGCTAGTAGGCATTCTTTCTCTACAAAACGGGGATCATCCGTTGCTGGTGCGTAAAAAACTGAACTCCTTCATTTCAGACACCACCACAGATGACCGTGCAGAAGCAAGAGGTTTTATATGAGACAAAGAGACCGGCGCAAACGGCGGGTAGAGAATCGAGAAAGCCGTGATCGTTGGATGATTACTTACGCAGATCTAATTACGCTTTTACTTATATTTTTCGTTATATTGTATGCGATGAGCAGCCTGGACACTGACAAATACAATATCGTAACCGGCTCTTTATCCCAGACTTTCAAGTCGAGCAGCACTGTTCTTGAAGGCGGAGATGGTATTTTAGATGCTGGAAAGACCCCTGACAACAAACCAGAGAGTACAGATGGGAATGGGAACGCAACTGCAAAACCAAATGACGGTTCTGATAAACAAACGGAGAATGAAACACCTTCAGCACGGGAGTTGGCTTTTCGAGAACAAGAGGCGAAGCTTGCTGAGTTAATGGGTGTGATCACCCACTATGTGGAGGAGAATAATCTCGGTGAACAAATATTTGTAGCCGACAAACCGCAGGGCATAGAAATCACGCTCAGCGACCGTTTTCTTTTTGATGTGGGTAAAGCAGATGTGAAGTCACCAGCCCTTCCTGCTCTTCAGCAGTTGTCAGGCTTATTCAAAGATATCGGGGCAACGATCAGCATTGAAGGACATACGGATAATACACCAGTGTCATCAGCTTCCCGTTATAACGACAATTGGGAGCTATCGGGTGCTCGTGCGCTTTCTGTGCTGCGCTTTTTCTTAGATAATGAAGGACTGAACCCGGACACTTTTCAATATGCAGGTTATGCCGATACCCGACCAACAGCAGATAATACTACGGTAGCAGGCAAACAAAAAAATCGACGCGTAGAGATCATTGTACTTCGACAGCTTCAAGAGGTGGAATAAAATATAGTTGTTTGCGCTCAGAGCTAAGTTCGGCGGCAGGAGCCTTTGCAATTACCACATTGACCAACAAAGGGGTTTCACCTAATTTAATTAGGGAAAACCTCCCTGATTATTCACCTATTATCGTATCCAATCGCGGAATGAGGGAATTACTCCCTGATTATTACTCTTTTTAGTCTGAAATAGTGGTTTTACCGAGATGATTAGGGAGGAATTCCCTAAAACCCTAACTCTCAAGCTATAATCGTCTAAAATGAGGGAGGTTTTCCCTAATTCCATACTCCACTAGACCCTCAAACCACTCGATTGGGTTTACGAATACTCGCACAATCTACATAAGAAACACAAACAGCAAGTCCCCAAATCGCAGAAACTTGCTGCTAAAAACATCACACTTGATCAGACTATTTCCCGTCCCCAATTTCCAATTATTCAGCAACTAACGCGCTATAACCGGCTGCATCTAACAGACCTTTTACAGCATCAGCATATTCTCCATCAACTTCAATCTCAAAAATCCAACCCCCGCCATATGGCTGATCATTGATAAGCTCCGGACTAGCTTCTAATCCATCATTCACCTTGGTAACCGTCCCAGAGACGGGCGAATACAATTCCGATACCGTCTTAACGGATTCGATACTGCCTACGCTGTCACCGGCCGAAATGGTTGATCCTACCTCAGGAAACTCAACAAATACGATGTCGCCTAATAAATGCTGAGCATGGTCCGTAATCCCAACACGTACTACTCGTCCTTCTACTTGCTGTGCCCATTCATGCTCTTCGCTGTAAAGAAGGTTGTCTAATACTTCACTCATTTCAAGCCGCCTCATTTCCAATTTGGAGTTCTAAATTTAGTTATAGCCTAAGTTATCCCGGCTCACAATGTCAATATTACTAACAGGAAATTTAAATTTGTCATTTTTTCGACGTTTTCTTGTTGACAGCGCCCGACTATACCCGTTTAATGGAGACATACAAGAAGAAACGACGTTGTCGTCTTTTTATAGACAATAACCGTTTCTCGGAGAAATATAAGGATAATGTATAATGTGAACCATATACTTTCTTATATTTGAAATAAATATAGTTGCGGATGATGGCATAGGGAGAGACTGTCTCACTTGAAGACGGCGCCGAAGGAGTAAGCCCTAACAGGGGTGAATCTCTCAGGCAAAAGGACCTTTGTCGGACGTATCTCTGGAGAGCATCAGACGCAAGGCTAGATGCGTCAGATCACCAACGGGGAAACCTGCAAGCTAGTTACGGCAGGGTAACTCTCAGGTACAAAGGACAGAGCAGAAAGCGATTTGTGCATTTATGCATGATTGCTTCTGCCTGTCCTTTTTTCGTATGTAATCAGATCAAGGGGAGTGACGACATGGATGCTTTGAGAAGAACACCTTTTTATGATCTCTATTCCGCTTATGCGGAATCCAGATGCATTGACTTCGGTGGCTGGGAGCTGCCAGTACAGTTTACAGGTATCGTAAAAGAGCATGAAGCCGTTCGCCAGCAGGCTGGGCTGTTCGATGTCTCGCATATGGGTGAATTCATGGTGATTGGGAGCGGTGCAGAAGCCTTTTTGCAAAAAATGACAACCAATGATGTCAGCCGCCTCACAGATGGTGCGGCGCAATATACGCTGCTCTGTTATCCAAATGGCGGAGTTGTCGACGATCTACTCGTGTATCGCCTAAGCGAAGGGCATTATATGCTCGTCGTTAATGCCTCCAACATCGACAAAGACTTCCAGTGGCTGCAAGAGCATCTGAGCTCTGAATTCGGTGAAGTCACGCTCACTAATGTCTCTGACGAGACGCTTTTGCTCGCCTTGCAGGGTCCTCTGGCAGAGACCATTCTCGCGGAAGTTACTGATGCTCCTATTTCAACACTCAAGCCTTTCCATTTCATCGAACGCGCCACCGTTTGCGGTGTAGAGGTACTTATCTCCCGTACGGGTTATACCGGTGAAGATGGCTTCGAGATCTACGCTTCGCTGGAAGGTGCAGAAACGTTATGGAACGGACTGCTTGCTGCAGGCGCGCCTCACGGATTAACACCTGCTGGACTGGGTGCACGGGATACCCTGCGTTTTGAGGCAAAATTACCACTGTACGGTCAGGAGCTATCCGCTGACATCACCCCGCTTGAAGCAGGAGTACAGTTCTTCGTGAAGCTGGACAAAATAGACTTTATCGGACGCGATGCACTAATACAGCAAAAAGAAGCTGGGATTCCCCGTCGCCTTGTCGGCCTAGAAATGATTGATCGAGGCATTCCACGATCCCATTATCCTGTTTGGGCAGATGGGGTTAAGATTGGTGAGGTCACAACCGGAACACAGTCCCCTACGCTGAAACGGAACCTGGGGTTGGCTTTGATTGATGCTGCTTACAGTGAAATAGGCACAGAGGTTTACGTAGAGATACGCGGCAAGCAGCTTAAGGCTGTAGTGATCAAGGCCCCTTTTTACAAGTATAAACGCCTTTAGCGTCCATATAAGGACGGTGAGCTTTTAAGCGAGAAATAGAAGGATAAAGTATAGCGTGAAAATTGTACTTTCTTATATTTTAAAAAAGCCAAGGAGTGAAACCTTAATGAAGCACCGTTATCTGCCCATGACAGAACAGGACCGCGTAGAGATGATGGAGGCCGTCGGGATTCAGTCTATAGATGAGCTGTTCTCCGATATTCCTGAAGCGGTACGTTACCAAGGCACTATGCCGATGTCTGAACCACTCGATGAATACGCCCTGCTGCGCCACATGAAAGGTTTGGCTGACCAAAATGCCGACTTTGATTCTCACGCCAGCTTCCTCGGCGCCGGATTATACGATCATCACATCCCTGTGGTCATCAACCATGTCATTTCCCGTTCTGAATTCTACACTGCCTACACTCCTTATCAACCGGAGATCAGCCAAGGTGAGCTGCAAGCGATCTTCGAATTCCAATCCTACATTTGCGAACTAACCGGTATGAAAGTTGCCAATGCCAGTATGTATGATGGCGCTACAGCTTTGTCCGAAGCAGCGGTTCTCGCGGCTGGTGCTACCAAACGCAAAAAATTAATCGTCTCCCGTACCGTTCATCCTGAGGCTCGCCAAGTGCTACGTACTTCGGCTAATGCTTGGGGTCTGGAGGTGGTGGAGATTGACTATAAAGACGGTGTTACCGATCAAGCTAAACTCGCTGAAGCTATCGATGGAGATACTGCCGCAGTGCTTATTCAATCGCCTAACTTCTTCGGCAGCATCGAGGATCTTCGCTCGGTTGAGCCGCTGATTCACGCGGTTAAAGGTCTTCTTGTAGTCAGCGCGAACCCAATAGCTCTAGGTGTACTTGAAACTCCGGGCAAACTTGGAGCCGACATCGTAGTGGGTGATGCTCAGCCACTCGGTATTCCGGCTTCTCTCGGGGGTCCAACTTGCGGATTCTTTGCCGTAGCTGATCACCTGATGCGCCGCATGCCAGGCCGGATCGTTGGCCAAACGGTAGACCGTAACGGTAAACGTGGCTTCGTTCTTACACTTCAAGCGCGTGAACAACATATTCGGCGTGAAAAAGCGACATCGAATATCTGCTCCAATCAGGCGCTGCTGGCTCTCTGCGCATCCGTCTACTTGTCCGTTATGGGCAAAGAAGGCATGCGTGAAGTAGGCGAGCTAAATATTCGCAAAAGCCATTACGCTGCTAATAAACTTAGCGGACTAACAGGTGCTGAACTTGCCTTCTCCTCCCCATTCTTTAACGAATTTGTCGTGAAGCTTTCTGAAGGCAGCAGTGTGGCCTCTATTAATTCGAAGCTGCTGAAGGAAGGTTATCTTGGGGGTTATGATCTGGGTCGTGATTATCCTGAACTTGCTGGACATATGCTGGTTGCCGTAACGGAAAAAAGAAGCAAAACCGAAATCGACCAATTCGCTAGCGCACTGGAGGGCTGTTTATGAAACCGGAGCAAAGTCTAATTTTTGAATTAAGCCGTCCGGGCCGTTCGGCCTATTCTTTGCCACTATGCGATGTGCCGCAGGAAGAAACCTTGGAATCCCTAATTCCATCAGATTTACTCCGTAGCGAACCCGTCGTACTTCCAGAAGTATCGGAAGTGGATGTCATTCGCCACTACACTTCTCTTTCACGTCGCAACTTTGGTGTAGACAATGGCTTCTATCCACTCGGTTCATGCACGATGAAATACAATCCGAAGATTAACGAAGATGTTGCCCGCTTCTCCGGCTTCGCCAAAATTCATCCCTACCAACCAGAAGAAAGTATTCAAGGCGCACTGGAATTAATGTATACCCTACAAAATGATCTGTCCGCGCTGACGGGCATGGATGCAGTATCCTTACAGCCTGCCGCAGGTGCTCATGGTGAATGGACCGGCCTCATGATGATCCGCGCCTATCATGAAAGCCGCGGCGAGACCCGCACGAAGGTTATCGTGCCGGATTCCTCACACGGCACCAATCCTGCTAGTGCTTCAGCAGCAGGACTTGAAACGATCACGATCCCTTCCACAGATAAAGGGATGGTTGATCTTGAAGCACTCAAAGCAGCTGTTGGCAGTGACACAGCCGCACTGATGCTGACTAACCCAAGCACACTCGGCTTGTTCGAGACCCAAATCGTCGAGATTGCTGAGATCGTGCATGAAGCAGGCGGCTTACTCTATTACGATGGAGCCAACTCCAATGCCATTATGGGCATTACCCGCCCTGGCGACATGGGCTTTGACGTTGTGCATCTGAACTTGCATAAGACAATGAGCACCCCGCATGGCGGAGGTGGCCCTGGAGCCGGACCAGTCGGCGTAAAATCTATCCTCATTCCATTCTTGCCACAACCTACTGTGGTAAAGAATGAAGATAGCAGCTTCTCACTTCACTTCGGTGGTCCTGAATCGATTGGACGCGTGAAAGCTTTTTATGGAAACTTTGGTATTCTGGTTCGTGCCTATGCCTATATCCGGACCTATGGTCCAGACGGACTGCGTGAGGTATCCGAAAATGCTGTGCTGAATGCGAACTATATGATGCACCGTCTGGCGCCGTATTTTGAAATCCCATATCCGGGTGTATGTAAGCATGAATTCGTGATGTCCGGCAAAAACCTCAAGCAATATGGCGTGCGCACCTTAGACGTTGCTAAACGATTGCTCGACTTCGGCTACCACCCGCCAACCGTGTACTTCCCTCTGACTGTTGAGGAATGCATGATGATCGAGCCGACGGAAACCGAAAGTAAAGAAACGCTCGACGGCTTCATCGATACGATGATTCAGATTGTGAAAGAAGCGCAGGAGACACCAGAAATTGTAATCAACGCACCGCATACCACAGAGATTAGCCGTTTGGATGAGACACAGGCTGCGCGTAAGCCAGTTTTGAATTGTTCTTGCGGTTAAGTACTTATCAAAAAAATGTTCTAGACAGATAAAAGCCATCCTCCGTTGTTGATTAATTTCGGAGGATGGCTTTTATATCTTATGTACAAACGAGTATTTTGATGTTTATCATCAAAATTTACAACTTAAGTATTTCTATCAATTCCCATCTCTCGCTGATATCCATCTTACTATAAATACTCTTAACGATATTCCGCACAGTCCCCTCTTTCACATTAAGGTCATTGGAAATTTGCAACGCACCTTTTCTTAGTGACCAGTGATACGCTACCTCCCTTTCTCTGGGCGATAATCGATACGAATCACACTTTTCCTGAAATCTGTACTCAATTAACTTTGGGCTTCGTTCCTTCAACTTCAGAACAATCTTTTCGGATAATTGTTTAATAAAGAGAATCGAAAAGCCAATTTGCCTCTCGGCTTCAAATGAAATGTCGATATATCCACATATACAACCATTTATCATTATAGGAGCGCATACACAATTCCACTCTTTAAACATTGGCATACTATGCTCTTCTCCACGCACTACTGCAATTGATTTAACCTCCATCGCTAGTGAAACTGCATTTACTCCAGAGAATTGCTTCGAAAGGTTAGTTCCACTCCTAATTCCAAAATGATCTACTTTCTTCTGAAACGCTTCGAAAGGAGTAACAATATTAATAATATTGCCGGCTTGATCTGTTAAGAAAAAAACAAAGGGCAATAAGAGAAATTCCGTTACTTTCGCCAATTCTGAATGTAGTACTTCAACCAATACCTCGTAGGGAACCAGCTCTTCTATAGAAAAGGATTCTTCTGTTTTGAGGTTACTCCAAGGTTGGCAAAATTCACACAAGGAATTATTAGATTTTTTATCTAAATCATCTACCGTAAACCAAGCTCGTTCACATTCAAGAATATCCAAAACAAACCATTCTCCCAACTTATGGTATTAATTAAACAGAGCATAACACTCCATTCAAAAGAAAACAATGACATAAGTCGTGAGGTTTGTGTTAGATCAAAAAGATAAAAAATTGTTAAATAAAGTGGATTTATTGTAAAAAAAATATATTTTAGCACAGATTAACTCAAAAGGGAATATGTACTGAGGGATATGTATCTTAATAGATATTCTAGTTACTATAAAGTTATTAATCCACTCATCAGGGAGTTTAACAATTACGATAGGTTTGTGAAAATTCACATAGTTATGATCTTTTTTAGGAGGTGCTGAATTGTTTGAAATTCAAAAAAATCAAGAAATTTTGCTTGAAAATGTCCTTTCCGTTAGAAAGAAGATGAATCAAGAAGAATTACAAATAGAAATAGCTCAAACTGCAAAAATAATAGAAAAATATCAAGCAGTGAAAGCAGGACCCCTTATTACGAGCACATTCTCGGCGGAGATTGTTAATGGGGAATATTTAATGGACATGGAGATTATGATTCCTCTCAATAAGCCTTTTCCATCAGATCAAACTTATAAACACAAAAAAATTTTCCACTTAGTTAATGCCCTATCCTGCAGATTCATGGGGAACCCTGTTGGAGTACAAAGTACATATGAATCTATTATAAAGTACATATCAGATAAGGGACTTCAACAAATCACAGCATTTTATAATGTGTACACTTCAGATAACTCTGAAGCTTCCTTAGAAAAAATGATTATTGACATTTATGTAGGTGTAAATCCATCTATTTTATAAAAATGAGGAGCCGGCTATGAAAAAAAAAATAGTGATTTTCTGTTTTAGTATCGCATTAATTTTCACTATCTTGAGTTTTATTTATTATATCGATACCTTTCAAGATACTACAATTACTGTATTAGGAACTCTTTTGATTTTGAATCTATTTATCATCAGTGAATGGAATAAGCTTAGACTGGGAAATCAAAATATTAAGCTTTGGAAGGTGTATTTTTCAGTTATTTGCTCAGGAATTATATTGATAGCCAAAATGAATAGGATTACTAATGGTCCCATATGGATACCCTTTTGTTTCACAGGATTTATCGCTCTCATATTAATTGGATTGAATTTTCTAGCCAAACACGAAAAATGAATATGGAATTAAATCAGGGATTTTCATTTGATCATTCACTCCCGATTTAATATAAATCATGATTAAAGGAGGTGACATAATGGAACTCAGTTTTAATCATAGTACGTTTGAAGAACTTGATTTATCTTCGTTGATGGATCTTAATGGTGGTGGCTGGTTAACTAAAGCAGTCGGCGTAGCCTCTTCAGTAGTGGGCGTTGGGGTTGCTGCTGCTGGAGTACCAGCAATCGCTAGTAGCTGCGCAATCTTAGGAGCAATTGCCACAGTACCAGCTCTTCCTGCATTAGGTTTAGCTGCTGCAGTAGCAGGCGTAGGAGTCGCAATATTTGGATAAGGGGGGATTGAATTGGAAATTTCAAGTAGTGGTTTTGAATTATTAAAAGGATCTGAATTGTACGATATTCAGGGCGGTGCTCTTTGGGGACAAATTGCAACTGGTATAGGTGGAGTTATTGCTGGAGCCACTTTAATAGCAGTTGCGGCAACAGCACCAGTTAGTCTTCCAGTAGTAGCAGCATGCGCCTTTGGCTATACTGCCTTAACTACATCTAGTATCATTGTAATTTCCGCAGGAATTGCTAATAAAAATATATAAAACACTTTCCTGAATATTTAGTAGCTCCAAGAGAATAAATATCATTCACTTGGAGCTTATTATGATTTCTATTAGGTCAGAGAAGCAATCTTCTAGTGAGGCTTATTTACAAAAAGATTTTGTTTCAGTTACGAAATCATTCTCTACATGGATAAGATATTGTTGATCCCAATGAATATGTACAAATCACTAATAGTAGGTGGGGTTTATTCTGTTTAAGAAATACTATTGTATTAAACAGCTTGATATTAAAGACTGCGGTGCAGCCTGTCTAGCAACTATCTCCAAACAATACGGTCTCAAATATCCAATCACTAAAATTCGTGAAGTAGCCGGAACTGATAAAATGGGAACCAATATATATGGACTCATAAAAGCAGCAGAAAAACTTGGGTTTACAGCAAAAGGAGTCAAGGGAAGCCATGAAGCCTTCTTCGAAAACTTCCCACTTCCCGCTATTGCCCATGTCATTATAGATCAGACATTATTACACTATGTTGTAATCCATAAAATATCAAATAAGGAAATAATTGTTGCGGATCCAGTCCAAGGCATAGTTAAATATACACCGGAAGATTTCTTCCAAATCTGGACAAGTGTCCTTATCTTAATGGTACCCACTCCTCAATTCAAAAAAGGGGACCAAACAAAAGGTCTATTTGCTCGTTTCTTTGGATTGCTGATTCCTCAAAAAAGAATGCTAGGAGGAATTTTTCTAACATCTATACTCTACACTATCTTAGGTATACTTGCTGCATTCTATTTCCAATTTCTTTTAGACGAAATTCTACCCTTTGGATTAAAAAAGACACTTAACATAATATCTGTTGGAGTCATCATTCTCTACATATTTCAAATATTATTAAATGCCTTTCGTAGCCATATCTTACTGACGTTGAGCCAAAAACTCGATATTTCACTCATACTTGGCTATTACCACCATGTGTTAAAGCTCCCAATGAATTTTTTTGGTACACGTAAGACAGGAGAAATAATATCAAGGCTTATGGATGCTTCGAAAGTACGAGATGCCATTTCCAGCGCAACACTAACCATCATGATCGATATTATCATGGTTATTGCCGGTGGAATTATTCTATATTCGCAAAGTGCTCTTTTATTCGGAATTACTATACTTATGGTGCCAATGTATCTGGTATTGGTTTGGAGCTTCCACAAACCATTTGACCGTTTAAACCGCGAACAGATGGAAAAAAATGCTCAGCTCACCTCCTATATTGTTGAATCAATAGATGGTATCGAGACAGTTAAAGCCTATCATGCAGAATCGAAAGTGGGCTATGAAACTGAACAGAAGTTCATCTCATTTCTGAGATCTGTCTTCAGTTTTGGTCTTTTCAATAACATTCAAGCCTCCCTCAAGAGTTTTGTACAACTCGTTGGAGGAGTAGCCATACTGTGGGTCGGAGCAAGACAAGTGATAAAAGGCAATATGACAATGGGCCAATTGATTACCTATAACTCGTTATTGGCTTACTTCCTGCAACCCATCCAGAACTTAATCAACCTCCAGCCCACTTTGCAAACGGCCATTGTCGCTGCTGACCGATTAGGAGAAATTCTTGATTTGGAAGCGGAGAAGCATAATGATGAGGACAAGAAGATTCAACCTGCTTCATTAAAAGGTGATATTAAATTTGATCGTGTCAGCTTCAGATACGGTACACGTTCCCTTGTACTTCATGATATCGATTTGACACTTAGACAGGGTGAGAAAATTGCCTTTGTCGGTGAGAGCGGCTCGGGTAAAACCACACTAATCAAATTAATTATGCAATTTTACCAACACGAAGAAGGCGATATCTTAATTAACAACTACAACATTAAAGATATTCATTTAGATAGCTTAAGACAGCGGATCGCATATATCTCACAGGATACTTTCTTTTTTAGCGGAACAATTCGGGAAAATCTATGTCTGGGTGTCGATCAGGATATGGATTTGGAACTGATTGTTACCGCCTGCCAAACCGCACAGGCTCACGAATTCATCAATCAGCTTCCACTCCGCTACAACACTTTGTTAGAAGAGAATGCGACCAATATTTCCGGAGGACAGAAGCAGCGACTGGCTATCGCCAGAGCGGTGCTCAAACAGCCGGATATTCTTATTATGGATGAAGCCACTAGTAACCTGGATTCTACAACGGAGAAGGCAGTATCGGAGACGATCAATGCTTTTGAAGACATGACTACGATTATTATCGCTCACCGTTTGAGTACAATCATGCGTTGTGACCGAATTTATGTCATGGATCAGGGGCGGATTATTGAGTGTGGGACACATCAGGAGCTTCTAGATTACCGTGGAAAGTACTACGGCTTGTGGAAAGATCAACTCCCCGGGGTTGAACAAAAACAAGATCACACCATTCAATATGCTGCTGCAGGAGTAGGCGAGGTGTCTCTCGTATGAGCGCACAAATACATAACTTATCAGAAATGACCGATAGCAGAGAAATCATGGAATCCAAGACCAGTCCTGTGATTTCTATTTTCATACTTATCTTATTTATTCTATTGGGGTCTGCGTTGGTCTGGTCCTATTTTGGCCAGATCGATGAAGTCGCCAAAGCCTCTGCTGTAGTTAGGCCCAATGAAAAAGTCAGTACCATTCAGACTTCATCTGTGGGAAAAGTGGAACAGGTATATATCCATGAAGGGATGCAAATTAAGCAGGGCGAGCAGTTAATTTCCTTTGAGCATAAAGAACTCGATATAGAATTATCCAATCGTAACTCCGAAATCAATAAGCTCACTAAGAAACTGCACTATCTCGAGCTTTATAAACAAAGCATTAGCAATTTAAACAATCAATTTTCTTCTGAACATGCAGACGAAGTTTACTATTATGACATGGTAGAACAATTTCTCCTTGAATACAGCCAGCAGCAGCAGACCTATCAAGGAACCCAGGATCAGCTTACAGCTGCCATTCACGAGAATATAGGTTTGCAAGAATCTTCTGCCTTTAGTGCCGAATCCAGTTTGGATAAATCTCTTCAAAATAAAATTGAACTGGAACGAAAAAAGAAACTGCTGAATGTTGAAATTACAAACGAGAAATTGCTTGTGCAATCCATCAAAGAGAATCAAAATCTGCTTCCATCTACAGATACCAAACGGACGGAACAATATAATACATACCAAATTAAATATGTGCAACTATCTAAACAATCTGCTGAGAAAAAAGAAATCTACAACCGTTCGCTCAGCTTGGGGGACCGCCTTGTGCCTCAATCTCAGATTACAGATGAACAGCATCTATATGAAAGTTCATATTTGCAAATCAACCAATTCCAAACCGAAGCCGTGCTCAGCGCAGAAAGCAATATCACCAATTACAATCAACAATTGGTTGAGATAGAGGTCAGCCTCGATTTGCTAATAAATGGGCATGATCCCTCAGTTTCAGAACGAAAAACTTTAGAAATGCAAAAGAAACAGCTGGCTGAGCAGCAAAATGATCTACTGAATCAAGAGAAACTTAACCGGTCAACCGAAAAAACCTCATTGGAAAAGTTGAAACTTGACCGTATTGTACAGATTCATTCAGCAATAGAAGAAAATAAAAGAACCTTAATTACGCTGCAAGAGGCTATTAAGCAACTTGAGCTTGAACGAAACAAAAGACTGCTCATAGCACCAATTTCTGGGACCATTAATATTTTAAAAGAAACCAACATCGGGGACATGGTACAATCCGGCGAAGCCTTGATCTCCATTATTCCTAGCAACGAGTCAAAATATAAAATGAGCATCGCCGTACCTAACGCAGAAGCAGGAAAAATAGCGATTGGCAATAAAGTTGATTTCAGCTTTTCAGCCTTCCCTAAACAAAGTTTCGGTTCCCAAAAAGGTACGATTACATCTATCAGCACAGATTCAATTGTTCAGCAAGACGGTCTAAGCTACTATTTGGTGGAAGCAACGATATCCAATGACCCACTTGTTAATCGCAGAGGTGAACGTGGAGAGCTTCGTGTAGGGATGATAGCGCAAGCCTCTGTTATTACCGACTCCAAGAAGATCATTGATTTTGTTCTTGAAAAAATCAACTTAAAGGAATAGTGAGGTTGCCAGCTAAATGTTAAAGAAAACAGCTCTCTTGATACTTTCCTTCTTATTACTTCTATTGCCGCATTCCATTACAGCTCATGCTGATACGCAGGTATCTAGTGCAACAAAATTGCTTTCCATGGAAGAAACAATCCAGCTAGCATTAACTAACTATGTAGATATCAAGCTCTCACAATGGAATATTGCAGAAACGGATTCCAAATTCTCGTATGTATCATCTGAAAAGAAAAAGCTGGAACAAAAAAATGTAGTCATAACTAGCAGACTGCTGCCAGTAAATCCTGATATTTTTATCAGTAGTATTCCTGGTTACTCTGATTTAAGTAAAGAAGAACAGGCAGGGGTTAATCAATCCATTCTCATTCAAATTATGATTAACACATCTCTGAATCAATGGGTTAGCGCTCAGACTGAAAGCCAAAACAGTTACAATCAAGAGACTAAAACAGCGCAGCTCAAGGAATTTCGTGACCAGTTGCGCACATTAGAAACAGATAAAGTAATTAATCAGTTACGACTTCAAAAAACAGAAGCCCTCATCCGCTACTACGCTGTGCAGAAATATTATCAACTCTCTTCTCTAAAAAAAACGATTGAATATGACAAACAAGAAAGCCAATATTGGTTTCAACAGTCTGAGGATACCTTGCGGTCCTATGAGCATGGTCTTCTGTCTAAGAGAAGTTTGGACGATTTTAATCGTAAAAACATAGTACAAAAATCTATTTTTGAACGTAACCTTCGAAGTTATGAAGCTCAGTTAGAACAATTTAAGCTTGAGTTAGGATTATCATCCTATTCAGAAGTCCTGCTGGATGATGTCATCTCCAGTGCACCAGAGCCTGTGAATTGTAATACAGTAATTAGCCTCTCTAGTAATTATGATTTACGCGAAGAAGATGCACGTATCACACTCGCCAAAGATAATCTTGACGCAGCTAAAGCTTCCGATGCTGAACTCATCACTTATTATTCAGTCCTATGGTCTAGCCAGATTGCACACAAAAATATAGTACAACAACAACTCGAAGAAAAACTGGCTAGTTATAAGCCGGAAGCAAATGAAATTGATTTTGAATATTCAGAACTAAAAGAGCAGCAATTGGAACTCGTACGCGTCTCCCAGGATAATGATACTCTCCTAAATAGCGGGTTAATCTCAGCGGCTCAGGCAGATCAGAACAAGCTCGATTTACTCAACTTAAATCGGCAATTCGATAAGCAAAAAGTAAAGTACGCTTTATTCCAAGCAAAGGTTACTCTGGCTCTTAGTGGAGTCATCCTCTAATAACATTAAATTATCATTCATAACTCAAAGGAGAAATCACAAGATGAAAACCATATCCAGCATAATCGCAGCAACTCTTCTTTCTACCGCTATCGCATGGCCTGTCCATGCCGCAGAGAAGCCAATCTCCATTCAGATCAATCAGCAACAGCTCGCACTGAAGGGACAGGCTCCCTTCAATGATAATGGTACAATTGTCGTTCCTTTTCGCCCGGTTTTTGAAAAACTAGGACTTTCAATCGATTGGAATCAAACCACAGGTACCATAACGGGTACTAAGGAAGGGCTTACGATTACACTGCAACTAGGCAGCAAGCAGGCCAGTGTCAATGGTGTAATAACCCAACTTTCTGTTGCCCCTAAGCTCATCAATAATTCCACTTACATTCCGCTGCGCTTCGTTGGGGAGGCTACAGGTAATGAAGTCTCCTGGAATGCACACTCGAAGACAGTAACCATTACAGGCAAGACTAACCAGGTAAACCCGCAGGAAATCAATGCTTTTTTTGAAAAATACGTAACCTATACCAACAATGAGAATTATGAAGGGTTCATGAGCCTAATCGATAGCAAGTCTCCTCTTGTGGTCATCGGGCCACAGATTAAGAGCCAAATGGAACAATACGATTCGACCACTTCACTTGATCAATTAGAGGTTATCAGCCTTCAACCCACAGAGGCTACGGTTCACGCCGTTGAAACGACTACACACCTCAGCGGTCCATTCACCTTAGACAATACCTCTGAATATATTTATAGCTTAACGCGTACTGCCAGCACTGAAGACTGGAAAATCAACAACCTGCAGATTAAAGGCGTACAATATATACTCCCAGATAAACTGCTGAACGCTAAGCCAGCTGTGACGAAGTCGGATGAAACGGATATATTAGCTGTGCTTAAGAGCAACTTGGACTATACCAATGCAGAGAATATTCAAGGTGTGCTATCTACTATTGATCCTGAGTCCCCTGCTCTCGAACAAACCAAACAGCTCTTCAGCCAAATTTTCACAGTCTATGATCTAAAGTTCACTCTGGAATCTGCCAAAATCATTCATTATACCCAGGATACCACAGCCGTATATATGGTTCAGACGAGCATCAAGCTTAAGGGTCCTGAGTTTCAGGATAACCGCTCCACCTCTGTCACAACGCTGAAGAAATCCAAAGCAGGCAAATGGATGCTGGATCAGACCTATCCGATTAGTGTAGACAAGTTAACTCCATAATTATAAGGATTTGTAACAAAACATAAAAACGGCAAGCCCCATTAACCCGGAGGCTTGCCGTTTGCCTATTTAAAGCGCCGGAGCATTAGTTTTTTCTGCTCCTTTACGCTCTTTTGCCGATTTACGGAAGTAGAACAACTCGTAAATCGCCGGCACTACAATCAGCGTAAGCAGTGTTGCTGCGGTTAAGCCGCCAATGACTACAATCGCCAAGCTTTGCGAGACGATGCTGCCCATCTCGGCATGGCCGAACAGCAGCGGTGTCATGGCGCAAATGGTGGCAATCGCCGTCATGAGAATCGGACGCATCCGTGTTCCGGCAGCTTCTAGAATAGCCTCGTGGATACTCATAGTGGCTTCATTTTGCTTAATCCGGTCAATGAGCACAATGGCATTCGTAACAACAATACCTATTAACATCAACGCCCCAAATAGAGCTGTGAAGTCAGGCGTTACACCGGACACGATAAGTCCAACAATCGCACCAATCGCTGCGAGCGGTAAGGAGAACATAATCGCCAGTGGAGCCCGAAGAGTTTTAAAGGTGAGTACCATGATCAGATACACCAACCCGATGGAGATTAATGCCGTCATACCCAGGTCGTTGAAATCCTCTGACTGATCAACTGACGCTCCGCCTGCAAATAAGGTCACGCCTTTCGGAAGTGTAAGACTATCCGTTTCTTTTTTAATATTCGCACCGATCTCAGATACCTTCTTCGGATCAACCTCTGCTGTAATTCGTACATACGGCTTCCCATCTTTATGGAACAACATTGCAGGCTCATTCCGAACCTCATAAGTTGCGAGCTGAGACAGTGGCTTCGGCCCCTCAACCGTCATGAGCGTCAGTGCTTTTAAATCCTGCTCCGTTTGCGGCTGAACCATAGGATCTAACACTACACCTGCTGCGTCACCATCGAGCTCAATTTGCCCCATTGGAATCGGATTAAGCATCGCTGACAGCTGCATCGAAATCTCCTGCGCATTGCTTTGCGCCGGATCTACCTTAAAGGAAAATACAGGTTTGGTATCCTCCATATTGCTGCTGACTTTTTGAATCCCCTCTACGGTCTTCAGCTTAGCAGTAACTTCTGTTGCTACATTAGTAATATCCGTAAGATTATCTCCGACAATATCAATATATTCGCTGGTAGAGCTGGATCCCATCATGCTCATTTGGTTGGCAACAAGCGTTGCTCCAGTGTATGAATCTTTTACCTCACGAACATGATCAATAAAAGCCTGAGCATCTGCACCTTTTTTCATAACAACGGTATAGTCCACTAAGGTTTCAGAGGTAACATTCCCCCACTTAGCGGCGTCCGCACTATTCCCTGATTGCATGATTACCGTTTCTGCTTGTGGCTGCTTCATCAAATCTTGTTCTAACTGCTTTCCCTTTTCCAAAATATCTTTGACAGGAACATCCTTCGGATAATTCATCTGAACAGAAACATAGCTGGCATCTGATGCATCGAGTGCCCCTTTTGGCATAGTCACATAAGCAGCAATGGAGCCAATCAGAAGCAGGAGACCCAACGATAAGCTAACCCATTTACGGCGAAGATTCCAGTCCAGAAAGCGGATAAACCATTTAGAAGGTTCATGTTCTTTCATTGATGTCCTTCTCAGCAGCCATGAGCTTAACAGAGGAACAACCGTCAAAGCTACTACGAGTGAAGTAAGCAATGAATAGGTCACTGTTAAAGCAAACGGCAGTAAGAAAGCTTGCAAACTACCACGCAAGAGACCCATCGGCAGAAATACTGCTACAGTAGCAATGGTTGATGAGGTAATCGCTCTAGCCACTTCCCCAGTTGCGCTAATAATCATTTCACGGGAAAGGGGTTCTTTTTGCAGCCTACGGTAAATGTTCTCAATCACCACGATACTATCATCGACCAAGCGGCCTACCGCAACCGCGACTCCCCCGAGTGTAATGATATTTAAGCTTATGCCGGAAATGTTCAGCAGATATAAGGTGACCGCTAACGAAAGCGGAATGGATACTGCCGTAATCAGAGTAGCCCGCAGGTTACGCAGGAACAACAGAATCACGATCGTCGCAAATAATGCACCTAGCAATACCTCACGCATCATACTGTTCACCGAGGTAACTACCATATCCGATGTACTGAATACCACTGCTGCTTCTGCATTAGGAATAGTTTTATTAATATGATCTACGGCAGCCTGAATGTTATCTCCGACACTGACTGCATTCGCATTAGCCTCTTTGGTCACAATGGCGAATAGAACGTCTTTCCCGTTCGAACGGCTGACACTTTCCTGATCCTGCTTCAATTCGACAGCAGCGATATCCTGCAGCTTAACGCCCGCAGATACAGGAAGCTTTTTTAAAGTATCCATACTATCTATCGTAGAAACTACGTTAACATTACCGGTTTGCCCACCAATCGTTTGCTCCCCAAGGGATGCCGAAACATTACGTCCTTGAAGTAAACCTAATACTTGTGGAGTCGTGACTCCCTTCTCAGCCATTAATTTTGGGTCCAGCTTAACACTGACCTGCGGAGTTACCTTACCATATAAAGCAACGTTCGCTACCCCTTCAGCTTTTTGCATCTCTGGAATGATAGTTTCTTCCGCAAGCTTAAGATTCTCTTTAGTCAGGCCTTCTTCAAAAGTAAGGGTAACCTGGGATACAGGAATCATGGAGGTATTCAACTGAAGTACAAAAGGAGCCATTACCCCTTCCGGAAACTTCAATGAATCGACGACCTTCTGGACCTCCTGCGCAGCATCCTTCATATTCGTTTTCGAATCATAAAAAATATTCACCTGCGCATATCCGTCTCCGGAAGTGGACAGTATTTCCTTCTTCCCTTTCACAAAAGCTGCTCCAGCTTCTATCGGCTTCGTTACATTAGTCTCCATAGCATGTGTATCCTGGCCAGGACCCAGCACAGTTACAGTCACTTGAGGATTATCCGCCTCTGGCATAAATTCCATCGGTAACGAAGTGTAGCTCATCCCTCCCACCACAAGAGCCATGACTACTAAAAGCCCCACCGCAGCCTTGTTACCGAACGACCATTTTGTTAACCATTTCATTTTCTTTTTCCCCTTCCACTCCACATGATTTCTGGCACTCCCCTTATGTCTGTTTGATTATGTATTAATTTCCATCCCGAGATTTAGTTTAGTCATTTTTGGCTGAAGTCAAAACAGCCCTACGGCTGGTTTCGTACTCAGTCTTAAGACGGGGAACTTTCCCCTTCTGCAGACAGATCCCCGTACTTTTTCTTGATGATGGCAACTGGAACGTGAGCATAAAAAAAGAGCCCCGTTAGCCATATAAATGGCCAACAGGACTCCCTTTTGTTATGGTTTATTTCCCTTCCGCACGTACTGGATCACGGAACATAAATTTCAATAGTGGCGGCGTTACAAGTGTAGTTACAATGACAACAATAATGACCGAAGTAAAATACTGTTGCTGTAACAAGCCGCTTTGCAGCCCTGTGGCGGCAATGATCAACGCAACTTCCCCCCGTGAAATCATCCCTGACCCAATAATGGCAGACGAGTGGTTATCAAAGCCTGTAAGACGCGCGCCCAGACCGCCACCAAACAGCTTGGTCAGAATGGCAACCACCGTAAGCAAGATCACGAAGCCTATTTGACTGCCTACCCCTTCAAAGGAAACACTAAGTCCGATACTTACAAAAAAGACTGGCACAAAAATCGAATAAGCAATCGGCTCGAGCTTGGATTCTACCGTGTGCTTAAAGGAAGTTTGCGAGATAGCAATCCCAGCCGCAAAGGCACCAATGATTCCTGCCATCCCCATGATTTCAGCAAAATAGGCGAATGCGAAACAAATCATTAACGCTGCTGAGATAACTGCCTCTGTCACCTTCAGCGGAGCCATCCATTTCATGACCCGAGGAACAATAAACCAGCCGGCAACAATCGCTACGGCAAAGAACAACACCTTTTTCCCAATTAGAAGACCAATAGAAACGTCTGCCCCTGTACCGAAAAAGCTCATCAGAACAGCGAGCAAAATAACAACCAGAATATCATCTACTACAGCAGCCCCCAGAATTGTAGAGCCTTCACGTGTGTTCAGCTTATTCATATCTTTTAACACCTGCACCGATATGCTGACCGATGTTGCACTAAGAATAACGCCCATAAACAATGCATTATGATAAGCAAAACCAAACATTTCTCCTAAGGCGAATCCACCCAAAAAGGGTAATATAATTCCACCGACGGCTACTGCAAAAGCTGATTTCCAGTTCTTGCGCAATTGATCCAGGTCCGTCTCAAGCCCTGCTATGAACATTAACAGTAGAACACCGATCTCAGAGATATAATGAATAAACTCTCCATCCTGAACCCAGCCCAGTACCGCAGGCCCCAGTATGATTCCCACAATAAGCTTGCCTAGCACAGCTGGTTGCCCAAGCCGCACAGATAGATCACCAGCTACTTTGGTGAACAATATGATCAGCATAAGATATAAAACAAACTCCATCTTTCTATCCACTCCCTTGTTGTATATAAGAACTGCCAACCAGGAGCTTCTCCAAGCCAAAAAAAGACAAAGAGGAGCCCTTGTTGACAGGCTCCTCCAAAAAACAAATAATTATTCAATTTAACTTTATAAATTATATTATACCTATATTTAAAATAACTGTAAACCAGATGCGCCGATAATATAATTATGCACATTTGATTTGTTCTAGAATGCAATTACTTATTTCAGATAGAACACTTCACGTAAGGGCTGCATAGGCACCTCATCATTGAAATCAAATGACCCTTCAACCATCTTAGAGGTAATCGCATTCCAGCGGTTGCAGGCATCACTTTTGGCAATGTAATCAAAAGCCGCCTTACTATCCTCACACTCATAACAGTAAAAAAATTGATTGCCATTCTGAAAGATGGAATAGTTAGAAATACCAGCCTTACTGTGCTCCTCCAAAATTTCTGGCCAAGGATTTAAATGCATAGCTACATACTCCT
This sequence comes from Paenibacillus sp. FSL R7-0163, assembly GCF_037969975.1. Taxonomy (NCBI): domain Bacteria; kingdom Bacillati; phylum Bacillota; class Bacilli; order Caryophanales; family Paenibacillaceae; genus Paenibacillus; species Paenibacillus sp. FSL R7-0163. Next base: position 6,720,888 of record NZ_CP150224.1, on the reverse strand, counting down.
CTAAACATTCTTCCTTCACCCGCCATGTCCAAGCCAATTTATTGCTGCTCATCTGCTCATCCTCCTAGAAATCCCCTCTTTTGCACATATTAAGAACTAGGGACATTTGATACCTATTATTGTACCTGAATAGAGTAGTCCAAGCTATGCATATCTATATTCTCCGGAAATTTCTTAAGCGTTAATTCCGGCTTCACTCGGACGAAGAATAGCAGAACCAATCGCCAGCAGCACGGCGGCCATAAGGCCCAAGATGGCAAAGGGCAGCCATAATTCATTCCAGCCCCCACCTGTAGCAGCGATATCGATCGCTTGGATCGCCCATTTTTGCGGTACAAAATTAGCTGCCTTCTGCATATAGTCCGGCATAATGGATAACGGCCAGAAGCAGCCTCCAAGCATACAGGTCGGGGTCAGGATCAGCGAATTAAGCATGCCAGTATTATTAGGATTGCGAATCAGACCTGCTACCGTACTGGCTAAACCCATGGAAACTAGCATAAATGCTGCAAGAACCAAGAAATACAAGTAGAGCGGTAATCCAAAGTCAAACTGCAGTACATAACGGCCCAAGGCAAGTACTACAACGATTTGAATTAACCCAACGATGAAGCTTCCCAGAAAATTACCGAGGGCAATCTCATACGAACGAACCGGGGCACTGAACATACGTTTCATCGTTCGTTCTCTTCGATCATCCATAATAAGTGACACTGAACTTGTAACCAGCCCCATTAAGAACATCAAAGTAAATCCTGTGACGATGCTTAAGCCCTCTTTTGGATATAAATCATAATCTGTTCTTATACTGCCTACACTATGTTGCTCTGCTCTCTGCATTACGGCAGCAAACTGTGAGTCCGAGCCAGTAGCCTCAGCCCGAGCTGCTCCAATTAGTCCAGCAGTGTTTCGCATTTCATCAGCAATTACACTGATTTTCATTTTTACCATAATTGATGTTTCGGTAGCCTTAAGCTCATACACACTAATTTGCGGCTCTTCTCCAGCAAGCAGTGCGGAGGTGAAGTTTTGCGGTATCAAAACACCGGCTTCTCCGTTCTGATCGATAATACTCTCCCTCAAATTAGCCTCATCTGTCTTCTCAACAAGCTTATAATCACCGGTATTCTCCAGCTCGGTAAGCAAATGTTTACCTGCTGCACCATCATCCATATTCGAATATAAAATAGTAGCCGGTCTTTCACCCATACTTCCACTAATTGCTACTATCACCGACACGACAATACAGGGCAGAAGAATATACGTAAGCAGCCCATTCCGAGAACCGATCGTTCTTTTCACCATATTCCAAGCAATCGTTAAGATCTTATCCATGGTAACCTACCTTCCGGTACGAGATAACCGCTCCACTGAATAGAACTAGACAGATGATCGACATGACCAGCAGATTCGGCAAAATCTCTGAGACCTCTGCATGCAGCATCATTTTTAGAACAGCTTGTAGCACCCAGTGATTCAGGGTAAATGCCCCGACGGAGTTCACCCATGATTCCGGAAGTGGAGCCATCCCTCCACTAATAAAGGTCATGACCACAGTGATAACATTAATAATACTTCCTGCACTTGCTTTAGTTTTGCTAAACATTGAAATGACAATCGATAACGTCATGGAAGCAATGATCATTAAGAGACAGAAGAGCAGCAGCAAGCCCGGACGATTGCCCCAATTTACGCCAAACAACAAGTGAGTCAGGATAATAATCGCTGCACACTGCACTACACTTACAACCCCTACACCTAACATTTTACCAATAAACAGCTCAGAACCTTTTACCGGCATTGAAGTTATTCGGAAGAGGGTATGATTTTCTTTTTCATTAAAAAGAGAGGTACTGACGGTCAAACCGCTATATAGCAGAAACATCAGCATCATGGATACCGCATAGAATTGGGAGGCTGTATAGGATCGGCCACCTTCACTGAGCGCCCCAACCTTAACAGAAGGCTGCTCCCCCGAACTTGGTGCAGTAACGGTCAAAGCTTCTGGACCCAGCGTCATAGCTACGGACTGCTTATAGTTAATATTGTTCAAAAAGTTATCGAATACCGTCCCCGCAACCATATTATCTGTCCGATCTTTACCCAGAATAAACTCTAGCTGTGCAGTATCACCGCTTTGTACTTTTTTATCGAAGCCTGGAGGAACAATAACCGCATAACCATATTTTCCGGTACGCAAGCCGCTTTCCGCTGTCTCTCGGCTCCCTACTTTGACCGGAATGATGATATCCTTAAGCTCCGGCGTCTTCAAAAAGCTGTCTATCATCGCCGAGCTTTCATATCCTTCTCCAGAAAGATTAACTATACCAACACGTACTGGATCAATCTCAGACGCTGCCTTATCACCGATTACACTGGAAAGGGAGGCACCCAGCAGAAAGATCAAAAGCAGCGGTAGCAGAAACATATTAATGATGATTGAGCGTGAAATAAACAGCCTGCGAAGCTCATAAATCATAATTGTCCAAATATTTCTCAAAGCGTTCTCTCCCTCCTTTAATCGCGCAATGTCCGTCCTGTCAAACTAAGGAATAATGTCTCCAGATCCGGCTCCTCTATATTCAAAGAACCAATAACCCCTTCATGTTTAGCAAAAATAAATAAGATATCCTGCAGCTCATCCTGTGAGGAGGGGAGATACATTTCTACCGTTCCCTCTTTACTTTCCACTCTCGTGATCCGCGGGTGTAGACTAAGCTCATTGATTAGCTCCGGGGTGATATTCGTTGCTTTGACCACTATTTTTTCTTCCTTAGAAACCCGTTCCCGCAGCTCCTTTTCCGTACCACAAGCAATGATATGTCCCTTATCCATAATCGCTACCCGATCACAAATGGCTGCAACCTCTTCCATATAATGACTAGTGTAAATGACGGTTGAGCCAAGCCGATTGAGCTCTTTGACCGACTCAAGGATATGATTACGAGACTGCGGATCAATCCCTACGGTCGGCTCATCCATAATAATCAGCTTTGGATGATGCATGATGGCACAGGCGATATTCAAACGTCTCTTCATCCCTCCGGAGAAGGTGGCTGGTTTTTCTTTGGCACGGTCACTAAGTCCTGTGAAAGCAAGAGCTTCCGTCACCCGCTCTTTCAGCAATTTTCCCCGCAAACCATACAATCTTCCGAAAAAAGTTACATTTTCAGCTGCTGTCATTGTATTGTACAAAGCCAAATCCTGCGGAACTAAGCCGATTTTTTTCTTAACCTCCAGTGCATACGAAGAGACTGATAACCCATCAATAACAATGTCTCCACTATCAATCTTTAGCAGGCCGCAAATCATACTTATAGTTGTACTTTTACCTGCCCCATTCGGGCCCAGCAGACCAAAGATCTCTCCTGCTTGGATCGTAACATTCACATGATCTACCGTTAATTTGTTCTCATACCGTTTCACCACATCGGTCAACACCGCGATTGCCATCTCTTATCTCCCCTGTCGTGTGTGCTTCTATATTTTCAATTTTATTCTAGGTTGAATTTTTACGGATGTACGAAAGGTCATTTTTTGAAGGTGACTAAAGTCATCTCCTGAAGTAGTGGGATAATATGCTAAGATTATTAAAAAACATAAAGGATGACTAAGGCGTGCCCAGAGAGCTAAATTTATTGCGTTACGGACTCATCTTAATCCCTGCGTTTATTACTATTTATGTCTATCAATATAACGATTATGGAATCTTCACGCTGCATATCCTGATGCTTCTATTCCTTGTGGTCATGGTGCCAAAGCTCCCTAGGTCCATTCATGCTTTGATTAGTATCATTGAAATCTTGTTCACGGCCTGGTTATGTTATCAATATGGCAGCATGATGATTTTCCCCGCTATATCAGCACTGCTTTATTATTCTAGACTCCAGCCTAAAGCAGTGCCTTACGTGTTCACAGGTGTACATCTGATAGCTTTGAACGTTGCACTCCAGAATTCTCCATCGCTCGTAGTGACTTACATTAACTTTTCATTTCTGCTCACTGCCTACCTAAATAAGCTATTATTAAAAGCTGGCCAGCGGCGCGAAGACACTCTTCTTCTATATGATGAGTTGCGCAAAAAGCATTTCGAGCTCGATGAAGCTCGCAACCGCCTGCTGGAGTTCAGCACGCAAGTAGAAGAGTCTGCCCAGTCCAAAGAGCGCGTCCGAATCTCACGCCAGCTCCATGACGATATCGGCCACCGGCTAATCCGGATTAAAATGATGATGGAGGCCGCCCTCCAGACCTTGCCCACCTCTCCCGAGAGCGGAATGCAAATGATGGAATTGATTCGTGACCAGCTGTCGGCCAGCATGGACGATATGCGGTCCGCAGTTAAACGTATCAACTACACTCCGAAGCTTGAGGGAGCTTATGCGTTAGACCGGCTGCTCGAAGAAATTGGACGTGAGACGGGGATCGAGACCTCATACCAAGTACAGGGCATACCTTATCCACTCTATCCTAGTATTCAAGTAATCCTGTACAAAAACGCCCGTGAAGCTATAACCAACGCCTTGCGGCATGGAAAAGCAACGTCCATCCGGATCAAAATTGACTACGCGCAAGCAGGAATCACTATGGAGGTTAGCAACAATGGAGCGCTTCCCGAAGGAGAGAAACTCAGCAAATTATTGGGGCGTGGTGGGGACGGAATGAAAGGAATGTACGAGCGAACGCATTTAATCGGTGGAACACTCGAACTGAGGCAGGAACCACATTTTACAGTCATTACGCGGCTGCCCATTTATAAGCAGGATGAGATTGTATAACGAAAGGAGCCATGCTAATGATTAAAGTGTTGATTGTTGATGACGACCCCTTTATTCGCCAAAGTCTGCAAGTATTGCTAGGTATGGACCCAGGTATTGAAGTTGTCGGAGCAGCTTGTGAAGGTAACGAGGCCTTGGAATTACTTCAAAAAGGATTAAAGACCGATGTAGCTCTGATGGATATCCGCATGCCCGGCTGCGGTGGCGTTGAAGGAACGGAGAAGATTAAGCAGGCTTTTCCGCAAATTGCGATATTGATGCTGACCACTTTCGATGACGATGAATATATCATTGAAGCACTGCGTAACGGAGCTAGTGGATATTTGCTCAAAAACATACCGCCAGACCGGATCATCCAGGGCATTAAAACGGTTTTTGATGGGAACATGCTTATCCACCCTGATATCGCCCGCAAGCTGGCAACCTTTCTGCAGCCTACGGCACTGCAAGAATTGCCACAGGTACAGCCACTGGAATCATTCGGATTGACCAAAACAGAGCTGGCTGTAGTGTCTTCTATCGCTGAGGGGCATAGCAACAAAGAAATCGCCGGACAGCTTTTTTTAAGCGAGGGTACCGTCAAAAATTACATAACGGATATATTAAGCAAATTAGAGCTCCGCGATCGTACGCAAATTGCAATTTTTTATTTGAAGAATAGGCAAGGTTGAACTAGTAACATATAGCCTGTGAATAGTCCACTGCCAAAGTTAGTTTTTCTTACGTATGACCCCTGATAATCAGCCGAGGGGGCTTACGGACTTCAATGACGCTGCTTCTTGGGCGCGAGTTCGGACTCCAGTGACGTTACTCCTTGGGCGCCGGTTCGGACTCCAGTGACATTACTCCTTGGACGCGGGTTCGGACTCCAGTGACGCTATTTACAATTTTATCGGCGTTTGAGCAGAGTTTCGGACCCCAGCGACGTTATTCCTCAGAAAGAGGCTCATTTGGGGTGTTTTTGATGCCAATAGCGGCTTTGGGGTCCGTTACCATTCTAAAAAAGCGAAAATGCTGTGATTAGGGGCAACTGGGTCCGATAGCAACTTCTCGCACGCGAAATTACCATCTAATCAAAAACAAAGATACCCCATTCACCATTTCATGGCTTATGGGGCATCTTCTAGTTATCCTTCCGCTGATTCCTGCTTGGCTTCAGTGGTCTTTTTTCGTTTAAGTTGGCCGTCCGGAAGGTTCCGACTGCGTATGCCTGTCTTCATCCCGATGATGCTGTAGATGCTGGAAGGCTTCGCCTCAGCGGTAATCATCCCATCTGTCTCCGGCACCAAAATAATACCGAGCTGATGGTGATCCCCATCATAGATCGGGCTTTGAAGGTATTTGCTCTCCCCTTCACGGTTCAGCACCTCCAGCTTGCAGAACGCTGGATTCATGCGCAGCGCCTCATGTAGCTGCGCCGCATCGGTCAACAGGACCCCGTTGACCTTCAGTAAGATCTCGCCGGGCAGGATGCCCAGCTCCTGGCCGGGACTGCCCGGCAGCACGGCCAGCACTTTGCGGCCGCGCGGTGGATGCACGAAGATGGGGCTGATGCTGCGCTCTTCCAGAGCGCTGTACCAGCTTAACCCTTCGTGCAGCACAATGGCTGCGAGCGCCGCGACCAGAGTCAGCGGGCTCCACCAAGCGGCAAGCAGGCTTAAGCCGAGCAGGACGATGCTGTAGATCAGCAGCCGTCCTGCAGTGCGGGCCGCCTTGCGCCCGGGCAGCATGCCCTGTGTCATCTCGCTGAAGCCGATGATGACGGGCAAAGAGACGATGCCAAGGCTGCCGCCGAGCAGCGAGTGCCATGGCAAATCCGTTCCTGCTCCCGATGGGAGCAGCAGGAACAGCGGCAGCGGCCAGAAGGCCTGCAGCTGATAGCCGCCAACGACCATGCCGCGCTTTCCCTTCAGGAAGAGCGGCGTTGCAAGCTTGGCCCCTTGTCTGCGGGCCAGCAGTGCCTCCGCCATGTGCAGCAGCGCAGCTAACACTAGCAAAGCAGGAATATCCATCTCCCGTATGGCGGTGGTAATATTCCCTACCGTTCCACTATCTAAAGCATCTGGAAAGAAAGAAATTACAAACTGAATGATACCTAACAAGCCTATAGAATACGCAAAGCACAAATACCGCACACGCAGTAGCGACAACACGAGACTAACTACCCAAATACAGGCTACAGCGGTACCTGATAACGATATTCCTAGCAGAACGGCTGCTATAGAGACGACCAAACCCATGACTAAACCACTCCATACCGTCCGCCACGTTTCCTGACCCCAGCTATGTAATTTTACATGTATCAGCTTTCGTTCTAATGCCACCTGCCTACGGTAATATAACGCAATAAATATAATAGCAATGTAGTAATACGGCTGGATCAATAAGTGTAAGAACGCAGTGCCCAAGCTTCCTAACAGTTCCTGAATCACATTCAAACTGTTCGTCACACTCCTTTTCGTCCGATGACTGATTTGTATATATTCTAATTCCTCTACGTCGGTTGGCATTTTCTTATCTAAAAGAAAAAAAGAAGGCTGAATTCAGCCTTCTTACTTTTTCGACGCTGCCGCCTTAATTTCCTTCTGAATCTCAGCAATCCCTTTATTCCGTTGGTTGTCGTGAGCAGGGTCTTGAATGACCTTGATCAGCGCTGCTTCCAGCGCCTCCGCTGTCTTGGCGTCAATTATGCCTGTGACTTGGAGCTTTGCTGTACTTTGGAACTTCTTCACTGCGTCCTTAGTGCCAGCATCGAAATAGCCATCTTTACGTCCAGGCTTGTAACCCAAACCGTCCAGCATCGTCTGTGCACTCTTCACATCAGCGTTGTTCATATTATATTGCAGCGCCACGCTTTTGTTAATTGGAGCCACCGAGAAGTAATCCGGCTGCGCTACCGCGATATCCGGTTTAATTCCCTTGCCGTGGATCCATGTGCCGTCTGGCGTAAGCCATTTGGCAATGGTAACTTTCAGCAAGCTGCCGTCTCCAAGCTGTTTGTCAAAGCTCGTCTGCACGGTGCCTTTACCGAAAGAATTGTCACCGATTAGCTTAGCTCCTGCCGACTGCTGCAAGGCACCCGCCAATATTTCCGAAGCACTTGCGCTACCTTTATTCATCAGCACGACCACTGGATAAGCTTTACTTGATCCTTTTGAGGTGCTAACTTCGCGTTTTTTGTCTTTGTATTCTATTTGCACTATAGATTTGCCAGCTGGAACAAATTGCTCTGCCATTTCAATAACAATCGGAAGAACACCACCTGGATCATTGCGGACGTCAATAACAAGTCCCTTCATGCCTTGCTTCTCTAACTTCTCCAGCTCTTCCTTGAATCGTTCTGCGGTATTCAAGGAGAACTGCGTAACCTCGATTACGCCCACATTGTCCTTTTCCATGGTAGCGTAGACTGTTTCGAGCTTCACATCATCCCGGGTAAGAACAAATTCCAGCGGCTCTACAGCGCCGGAACGTTGTATTTTCAAAGTGGCCTTACTGCCCTTAGGACCGCGAATCTTGGCAACAGCTGCATTCAGCTCCATACCTTCCAGCGATTCACCGTTAACGGACAAGATAACATCTTTGGCCTGAATCCCAGCTTTCTCAGCAGGTGAGCCCTTGATCGGAGAGACCACGACTACCTTGCCATTATCCGAAGAGACCTCCGCACCGATACCTGAAAAGGAACCCTCAATGCTTTCTTCGAATTTCTCAGCTGTTTCTTTACCCATATAGTTGGAATAAGGATCGCCCAGCGCTTCCATCATACCGTTGACAGCACCGTCTATCAGCTTCTCCCGATCTACTGTCTCGTAGTAATTGCTCTCAATCAGACTGAGAGCAGTTCCAAGCTTCTGGGATTCCTTCTGCTGAAGGCCAGTAACCTGCAATGCTGAGGCCAGTCCTTCTCCTGCAGCTTGTCCAATAACATGACTATAACCCGTCACGCCCAAGGTCACCAGACTACCGCATAGCAGGGCGGCGATAATCATAAACGCCGCTGTGCTTTTTTTTAACATGATGTTCCCACCGTCCCTTCTTGTCCATCTCGCAAACAACTCCATAAGTCCGTCCTGAAAGGTACGGTATCTCTTCCAGTATATGCCGTACGTTCAAATAATATGAGTTATAAGTTCTTAAAAATTAGAGATAGGGCATCGGATTTACTGTCTTGCCGTCGATCCGAACTTCAAAATGGAGATGGGGGCCCGTCGAATTACCTGTAGAACCGGATTCAGCAATCACATCCCCACGATTGACTCTATCCCCAGGGCTAACCTTGATACCACCTTTACGGATATGTCCGTAGAGGGTCCAAACTCCGCCGCCATGATCAACAATTACACAATATCCATAGCCGCTATACCATTCAGCTACGATTACCGTTCCGGAATCAGCCGCATGAATATTGGTTCCTTGTGGAACTGCAAAGTCTACCCCGGTGTGTACTTTCCCCTTCTCACCCGTAATTGGGTGTGTCCGTGGTCCGTAGGAGGAAGAGATTCTTGCCGAACCTACAGGCAGCAGGAAGGGTCCATCTCCACCAGCATACGCGGTTGAGGAGCTGGAGCTTGAACTGCTGCTTGCCTTGCTAGCTGCAGCTTTCTTGGCCGCTGCTGCTGCCCGGCGTGCTGCTTCTGCTTTGGCGGCTGCTGCTTTGCGAGCCGCTTCCTCAGCTTTAATCTTATCCTTTTGGGTTTCCAAAGCAGAACGTTCGCTCGCCAGCTTAACCAGCTTCTCGTTCTGCTCTTCACTTAGATCATCGCTTTCTTGAAGCTGCTTATCATAAAATGCGATAAGCTCCTGCTTCTCCGCTTCCTTCTCTTTCAGCAGGCTTCTCTGATTTTCCAAGGAGGTGTATAACTGCTTGGCTTGAGCATATTGCCCCTCAAGCTCCTGCTTCTTCTCTACAACTGTCTGCTTGTCCAGCTTGTGTTGGACTAACAGCTCCTGATCCTGATCCACAATCATCTTAAGCGAATCGGTGCGGCCCAGAAAATCAGAGAAGCTTGTCGATGAGAGCAAAACATCTAGGTAAGACACCGCTCCATCCGTGTACATCAACCGGACACGGGATCCTAAGAGTTCTTCTCTTGAGGCCACTCGTGCCTCTGCTTCATCCAATTCCGTTGCTGTAACGTTAAGGGATTCTTCTGTATCGGAAATTTTGTTAGAGATTTCGGTCATTTTACCTTTAACTTGATCCACTTGCTGCAATACATATTGTAAATTAATATTTGTCTTATTCTTATAGTGCTGCGCTTCCTGTGTTTGGGACTCCGCTTTCTCTTGCTGCGCCTTAGCTTCCTGCACCTCTTGTTGCAGCTGCTTTAATTGCTTATCGATCTCGGCAACACTTGTTTTTTTGGCATATCCATCAGAGGGTTGGAATATAGTGACAGCTAGTAACATTACGGCTAGTCCGGCGGCAATCTTCTTCAACTCGCACTCCCCATCCTTCACTCTTAAATTAAACTTTCAAAAACTTACGAATAGAAACCGTACTTCCCCAGACGCCGATTAGCACGCCTAGTCCAACTAACAGACCCACGAGCAGCAGCCAAATATCACTGAAAGGGATCAACTGCAATCCGAGCATAGGATCTCCCTGTACCGAAGATTCCAAACCGTTGTAGCCGGCATATAAAACGCCCGAAGTAATCAATGATCCAATGAGTCCAATTAATGCCCCTTCTATAAAGAAAGGCCAACGAATAAAATAATTTGTCGCGCCTACCAGCTTCATAATCCCAATCTCTTTACGCCGGGCAAGAATCGTCACCCGAATAGTATTGGAGATGAGGAACATAGACATAAGTGCCAGCCCCGCTACAAAAATAAAGCCAATGTTACGTACGGCACGCGTGATTTTAAACAATGTTTCTATCGAGCCTTTGCCATATTTCACTTTGTAGATAGGCTGCTCGGTATGTGTCTTGTTAAGGGCTTGAATCTTCTCAGCCACAAAAGCAACGGTTGTAGGTTCAATAACCTCTACCTGAAGGGTATCTGGAAGCGGGTTATTATCTTCATCGAACCCTTCCAGAAGCTCTGCTGCCTCCTCGCCCATATCCGCGCGGAGATCTTTAAGTCCCTGTTCCTTGGAGATGAACGTAATCTTGCTGACCTCCGGCATATTGCCAATTTCAGTCTGCAGGGTCTCGCGCATCTTCTGATCTGTATTCAAAGCTAGGTGCACTTTGATCTGTACCTGACTGTCTGCCTCATCAGCTACAGAATTTACGTTGAGGACAAGAAGAATAAATACACCTAGAACAAAAAGAGAAACAACAATCGAAGTGATTGAGGCGATCGACATCCAGCCATTACGGAATACGCTTTTAAAGCCTTCCCGCACATGTCGCAAGAAGGTTTTAAAACTCATAACCATATTCCCCTCTCGCTTGGTCTCTGACAATGTTTCCATTCTCAATCGCAAGCACCCGTTTGCGCATTTTGTTCACAATATCTCTGTTATGGGTAGCCATTACAATCGTTGTTCCACGAAAATTAATCTCGTCAAGCAGCTGCATAATGCCCCATGAAGTCTCGGGGTCTAAGTTACCTGTAGGCTCGTCCGCAATAATAACAGAAGGATTGTTGACGATAGCCCGTGCAATAGCGATCCGTTGCTGCTCACCACCAGAAAGCTGTGAGGGCTCACGATTCGCTTTACTTCTCAGCCCAACCAAATCAAGAACCTCATTCACACGTTTCTTGATGACTTTTTTCGGCGCTTCAATAACTTCCATAGCAAAAGCTACATTCTCGTATGCCGTCATTCTGGGCAAAAGCCGAAAATCTTGAAATACAACGCCGATATTACGGCGGACATAAGGGATTTTGCGTGGTTTTAGCTTTCCTATATTGAAACCTCCCACCGAAATCTGTCCTTTGGTAGGCACTTCTTCTCTATAAATCAATTTCATAAAAGTAGATTTACCCGCGCCGGAAGGGCCGACAACGTACACGAATTCATTGCGGTCGATTTTCACTGAAACTCCTTGCAGTGCGTGAGTTCCGTTAGGGTACGTTTTCCATACATCTTGCATTTCAATCATTTTCTCACTTCCCAATTATGACATTTTCCACTTGTGCGAATCGACATTGTCCACCTCAAGTTTCCATAAACTTCAATATTTCCGCAATGTATCTATTGTAACAAATCTGTAACTGATTGAGTACCCCGTAACTGCACGACGATTCGAAAGTTTTGTAGTGACTGGACATATACATATAAAAAAGCACCTAACGGTGCCTGTTATCAGATGTCGTAACTCCCTTTATTAGAGACTACTTGTTTCTTACTAAGTTATTATCGGTATCCCACGAAGTGTTCTTTAAGTTTTGTTACAGGGCCGCGCCTGCTTAGCGCAATCCAAATCCCCAAAAGGAGATTAATTATGAAAAAAATCCATGCTGCCCTCATAGTGGTCATCGCACTCGTCCTTATCGGCTCCTGCATTTACGGAGGGCTTCATCTATATGGCAGCAAAACTACGCTTCCAAAGGGTACAACCCTTGCCGGCTGGCAGGTCGGAGGCATGACCCTCACCGAGGTCCGCTCCCAGTTGGATCAGCGGCTGCGTGCCCTCGAATCCGTCCCTCTAGTGCTAAAAGTGGAGGGCAATGCAGATTTACCCCTAACTCTTAGTAAGACTGGGTTGAGTTATGAAGCCGCTGCTTTTCAGCAGGGCTTAAAAGAGCTTGCCGAAGGAACACTTTGGGAGCGGGTAAAGGCACGCTATAACTTCCCTCAGCTGTGGAAGCTTGAAACGCATCTGGAAATCGCACAATTCCAGAAAATTCTAAGTCCCACTTGGGAGAAGGAGTCCTTTGGTGAACCAGTGGACGCTACGCGGCGAATTACAGGCGATGACCGAATCGTATATACTTCTGAGAAAACTTCCCTGGAGGTCGATTGGACAGCTCTGGAGACTTCCTTAGGAGCAGCTGCCCCCACCAGCTTCAATCATCTGAATACCCTGTTGGAGAAGGGAATCACGATGGAAGTCCCTTTGTTAATCCTGCAGCCTGACATAACATTAAAGAAATTAAAGGAACAAGGTATCGAGCGAAAAGTAATGCAATTCAGCACCTCTCTAGGTGCAAGTGGACCTGGACGAAGCTACAACGTAGAAGCTGCTGCCAAAGCTGTGGATGGAACCATTCTCCCGCCTGGAGCCGTCTTTGATTATGGAAAAGCTATAGAAAAAGCAAAGGTGAATTACGGCTTCCGTGAAGCGCCGGTGATTGTGAACGGCAAGCTGCAAGCAGGTGTTGGTGGAGGGATCTGCCAAGTGTCGAGCACTCTTTACAATGCCGCACTGCGTATAGGGCTAGAAATTGTGGAACGCCGTAATCATTCCTTGCCCGTCAACTACTTGCCCAAAGGTCAGGACGCAACATTCGCTGAAGGTTATATCAACTTTCGTTTTCGCAATACGACTGGCAAATATCTCATAATTAAAGCAGCTGTGCAGGGTAAATCACTGACCATAAAGCTGTTCGGCACGTTTCCGCAAAATGTCACTTACAAAGTTCATTCAAAAACAGTAGAGGTGCTCCCTCCAGTCGATAAATACGTAAACGATTCTTCACTGCCTCGTGGCAGCTCACGCGTTATTCAAAATGGGAAAACCGGATATATTGTAGAAACCTACATTACAAAGTATGTTGACGGTAAATCCACTGAGGTGAATAAACTGTCCCGCGACGTATATTACGCACAAAAACGATTAATCGCCATTAATCGTGGAGGCGTGAGCAAATCCATAATCCCCGATGTCCCCCGAAAGCAGCTGGTGGAGGACGGGGTCCGCAGTGAATAGCTAACAACAAATAACCGGTCAGAGCCCCTAAGGTCTGACCGGTTATTTTTGCCAGCAATCTATTTTACCTGTAGCTTACGTTACACGGCTTTGAAATTTACGATTCAGGGGTACATTAGAAGTAGACCCATAATCAGAAAGGATGAACATCCTATGACAACAGCTCTTGTAAATGATCTTACTGGTATTGTCCGCAGTGCTCCCGCTATTTTTGCCTCACGCACTTGCAGAGAAGCTCTTCGCGTCATGTTTCAGCATCCAGAATCCAAATGTATCGTCGTCTGCAATGCTATGAATGAACCCCTCGGATTGTTGATGAGCGAACGTTTCTTTTTAAAAGCTACAGGAAGATCCGGAGTAGATCTGTTCTACAGAGAACCTGCCATGAAGCTTATGAACAAAACCCCGCTCATTCTTGACATTTCCACTCCACTCGATACGGTATTGAGCCTCGCTATGAACCGCCCAGACCCTATGAAAAATGATTGTGTCATTATCACTCGCAAAGGTAAATTCGTTGGTGTTGCATATACCTCTGACCTTATCCGCGCCCAAGCGTAGAACCTCTTTGCTCTTCCTCTTCTACCCTAACCCTTCCTCAAAAAAGAATATCCGGTGACGTATCAATTCTCCAGTATCCATTCACCTTTTTCAGCTTCACATACACCGACTCACTGCCTTCCTGCCCGCTCGAATAAGGAACTGTTAAGTCAAATTCAGCGGTTGTTGCAGTTTTGGAGAGCATTCGGGCGGTGGCTTTTTCAAACATTAATGAGTTTCCAAGATCCGCATTCACCTGTGACATTCTACCTTCATGCTCCAAAAATTGAGTCTGCACATAATAAGCTGCTGCATTATGCGTGTAGGCTTTTTTTATGTAATTCATCAGCTTCGCCTTTGTCCCAATATCATTGGAAAGGTAACGGTACTCTTGCGCTTTATACATGAAGGTTTCCATCGGGAAAAAGTTGCCCCCACGGCTAGTATAGAAATAGATTGCTCTGGCATGTACAACAAGCGGTACCACACTTTTTACCGTCAAATTGTTTATAGTAGCTGGGCCTTCTTTTCCTGTGCCAATCACAGCCACATTTTTTATTGCCGAGCTTCCCACTGATGATGAAGCTGCCATAACTCCGCTACCTGCTGATAAAAGGCCTAAGGATAGGGCCAACGAACCAAGCATCCATTTTTTGTTCATCTGAAGTTCCTCCTCTTTCATCTGAAAAATACAGGCGATCGCCACTGTTTCAGCTTATGCACCCCGCAAGCTAAAATACCCAATAAACAGAGGAATGAAAACGTATTACAACTCTTTTGAAAATATAAAAAAACTCCACCCTCCTGATTCACAGGAAAAGCGGAGTAATATAGTTAAATAAAGTAGTACAAGAACCCTAATCGGATGCTGCTGCGGTGGCCTCAAAATACGCTGTAAAAGCTACGTTAGCAGTCAAAATACTCTCCGTATTGTTCTTAGTACGATCCTCGTAGGATTGCTGAAAATTGAAAGAGTCCACATTCACAATACGAGGTAAGGCTTGTAGTTCATCCATCCATTGCCGGATCCCCGAATATGTCCCTTCCACCACTGCAGTCATTTTGATCTGTTTGACCGTCGGGAATGACACCTCAGCTGAACCTGTCATTTGCTGAATCGGATTAGCCTCATCCATAACAAAACTAAGATCCTTTAGCCGCGCTTGTGAGGACGTGCTAACCTCCCGCAAATCAACAATCAGACCTTCGCTGTCATCGCCCTTTGGGAGTTCCCCCAGTAATTCCTTCTGTTCTAGATCTCCCTCAGTGCCGCTGCCCTTCAGCTCATAGATTTTGTTTTGGAGGACTTCTGCTTCCTTTTCCAACTGACCGATCTCGCTGCTCTGTGCGGAAATTTCCTTATTGGTCGGCTGAACACCCAGCATATAGAACGCAAACAATATCAGGAACAAAATCAGCACTCCCAGAACAATCGGCGAGCGATACTTATTGATCTGTTCCATCGCTGCTCACCTCCCCTTGGCTGGCATCCGTTTCACTGTTTTGAAGCTTAGCCGCTGCTAAGTTCACTTTATAAATAGCCGTATACGTATTGTATGAAATGGCATCTGCGGCTCCTTCAGTAAGCTTTTGAATAGAGGCATCGGTCGTAAAAGACATTTGGCGAAGTTGTCTTAAATAGTTGGAAGCATCCTCCATAGTGGATACATTTACAGTCAGATCTATAGAGGTCCGGTAGGTATAGTTAATATCACGGATTAGTGCCTCCTTAGGCAATCCCTCCACTAATTCGTCCAAGATAGGGACTGCAATCACCTTATTGTCCTGAAGCACTGTGATGGCTGCTTTCCGATCTAGCTGTCCAGGTCCGCTGTTTTTAAGCTTCGCGAGCTCTACTTGGAGCATTAAACTGCGATCCTGCAGGCCTTGCAGCTCTTCTTTACCATTAGAAATCTGACCCTTATTGGCCGAAAAATAAATCCCCGTTCCGATCATCCCCAGCAGCCAGATCGCTACAAGCCCCATCGTGACATAAGGAAATAGCAACGTCTCCCGATCTTCTCTCGGCAATAAATCAATCGTATCCGTGTTGATGCTATTTTTTAGAGCGGTCCCGGCAGCTACGCGGTAATCATTTAGTTCAGGGTCAGAAACAGCAGCACTAGCCATCTGTTCCAGACTTATTGGTGTTATTACAAGTTCAGCTAGGGACTGCTGGAGTTCTAGGTCCAGTTGTTTACGAATCGAGGGAGTGCCCGTAATCACTAAATTGTTGATACGAGTGGAACCGTCATGCAAGCTGTATTGATAAAAGCTGAGCATACGGGAGATTTCCGCAGTGATTTCAACCATTTGCTCGGGTGATAAATGTTCTTCTACAGCGACAGCTGTTTCTGCCAAGGTTTCACTGTCTGTCAAAAGATCCATTCCCGCTAAATTTCTTCCTTTATGTAGATCAAGTAAGTTTATCGTACGAATGAAGACCGGATTCCCGTTTCTGAACATATAAATGTCCATTACCGATGGCTCCATATTAATCAGCATCGTCTCCGCAAAGCTCTCCCCGTGCCCAGTGGTTATAGCACGCGCCAAGGCGGTTGCCGAAATTTCGACACTGCTTATCCGAAGACCCGCCCGCTCCAGAACTTCTACGTAATCCTGAATCGATTTTCGCGGAGCAGCAAATACGAGCAGGTGACTTTGCTCCTCATCCACTTCGAGCGTTACATAGTCATAGACAGGATTTTCAAAAGGTAAATGCAGTCCCGTCTCCACTTCCAGCTTCACCAGTTGTTCTACCTGTTTGTCGTTGGTACTAGGAATACTCATTTTACGGATAATGATCTGTGAAGGGGGAATGGACAAAGAAACCTTACTGCCCCGTAAGCCTTCCTTCTTCACCCACTGCCTTACCCGATCATAAAGCGCCTCGCTATCCGCCACCTGATTCTCAATGATCATGCCTGGAAGGAGCGGGAGAAACCGTTTTTTACGGACTTCCCATGACTGTTTATTCTTAAAACTAATATAACGGATTCCGGCAGCTTCAATTGAAAGTCCGGCCACTTTGGGGCCTAATCCAAGCATGTGATCAATGTCCTCCTATCCGATAAGCGAGAGATACGCGCCGATGATGTGTGAGCCATATCCAAAACTAATTAAAGCTCCTATAGCTAACCATGGGCCGAAGGGTACCGGCTGTTTACGTTTGATTACACCGAGCAGCATCAGCAGTCCGCCCACCACGCTCCCAAGCAAACAAGCCACAAAAAAAGCCAAAATCACATTCGGAAAGCCAATCACCAAACCCAGCAGCGCAAATAACTTCACATCTCCAGCCCCCATGCCACCTAATAGAACAAAAGGGATAAGAACCCCTCCCCCAAGCACAGCTCCTAGCAGATGATGCCATATCGGTCCATCCGGAAATAGCAGTACAAGAATCAGCAGCAGCGGTAAAAAAAACAACAATACCTTGTTGGGAATCAGCATGTACTTCAAATCCGCAACCGTCACGATAACCGCTAAACTTACAAGAATGAACCCGATGATTCCCTTACCCGTCAGGCCAAATTGCAAATACACCCATAGAAAAAGCAAACCCGTTGCCGCTTCTCCAAGCGGATATAATGGCGATACCCTTGTCCCACAGTATCGGCACTTGCCTCCTGACAGCAGGTAGCTTACCACCGGAATCAAATCCCGCGCTTTCAGCCGCGTGTTGCAGTTCGGGCAATGTGACGGCGGATTAAGCAAGGATTCCTTGGCCGGCACCCGTAGCGCCACTACGTTATAGAAGGAGCCTAGAATCAGACCCAGTAATGTGATGTAACTTACGATAAATATCGTCATGGTTGTCCTCTGTTAGCTTCTGGATTTTAAAAAAGGAATCGGGAAGTCCGATTCCTTAGGATAGATTGTAAGTTTGAATTTATAGAGATTAATTAGATACTCCTATTAGCCACCAGATCAATTTGTTGGTGCTGGCGTTGGTGACGCTGCTGGCTCTGCACTAAGCACCTTATCAGCGGAATATTCACCACTCTCACCCGTAGGAACTGGATCTAATGTTACTTTCTGAAGTACACCGTCCGAAGTATATACTATTGTTGTTTTTGTACCATTTAATGATTTTTTTGTACTAGGCAAAACAAGAGTCTGATCAATATATTTTTTATCCTTAAGTGCTTCAAGAGTTACTGTCTTACCTTTAAAATCTCCATCTAATTCGCCCATAATATACATACGAGATGCATCATAAAGCTGTCGAGCAGTTGCTAAATCTGCATCCGTTTTTGATTTATTAATTATTCCACCAATCATCGGTATTGCAATTACCGCAATAATCCCCAAAATAACGATAACCGCCAGCAACTCGATCAGCGTAAACCCCTTTTGATTTTCCTCTTTGCTTAATCTTCTCTTAATGGCTTGTGCTAACATTTGATTTCCCCCTCTAAGTGGTGTGTGATGATAAGACCTATATCCTTTATTTCAGTGAATCCAGCATCATCTTTCTTGTGCTTACGGAAACAGCTCGTCCATCGTCGTCTAATCGCCAGCGTAAGTTCGTGGATCTTGCCCCGCCTCCCCGGCGTCACCCCTCTCAAAATATACAAGGAACCAAGAGGTTCACATATTTCCGTACAGACTGAACATTGGCAGCATAATGGCAGCCACAATGACACCTACAACAGCAGCTAGAAAAGCGATCAATAATGGTTCAAGCAGCGATTTCAGACGGTCGACGGTATTCTCCACGTCCATCTCATAAAAATCAGCTACCTTGGACAACATTGTGTCGAGTGCCCCTGTCTCTTCGCCAATCGCGATCATCTGTGTAACTAGTGGCGGGAAGACCCAGGCTTTTTTTAGCGGCTCAGATAGTGGATTTCCTTGTCGCAGCGAATCTCCTGCACTACGGATGAATTTCCCGATGACCTTATTTCCTGCTACCTCCTCAACAATCACCAAGGACTGTAGGATCGGTACAGAGCTGGCATAAAGAGAAGAAAAAGTGCGCGTAAACTGAGCAATCGAGCCTTTTTGATTAAGCTTGCCGAACACAGGAATTTTTAACTTGGCATAATCAAGGGCGTAAGCACCCTTTTCCGTACGTTTTGTAATCTGAAAAGCTATCACTAGGAGAAGTACTCCGAGTATCCAGAAATACCATTGACCTTGAATGCTTTTGCTAAGTGCCAAGACCATCTGTGTAATTGCCGGAAGCTCGGCATCCATCGATTCAAACATCGTTACAAACTGCGGCACAATCGCCCAAAGTAGATAGATAACCGCGGCAATCGCCATAACCCCTACGGTAATCGGGTACGTAAGCGCTGATTTTATCTTCTCTGTCGTGGTGTGCTGTTTCTCAAAAAACATAGCCAGCCTGTCCAACGTCCCCTCAATATCACCGGATTCCTCACCGGCACGGATCATGCTGACAAATAGCTGCGGGAAGATTTTTTTATGATCCTGAACGGCTTGTGAGAACGATATCCCGCGCATCAGGCTGGAATTAACATCTACTAACGCTTTGCGCAGTGGCTTACTCTCGGTCTGCTCTGCCAAAATACGCGTTGCATCCACAATCGATACCCCCGCCCGCATAAGCGTGGCAAACTGCCTGCAATAAATGATGAAATGAAGCGGCTTAACGGGATTACCAATATAAATGTCCATCGATAAAATCGTGGTTTTGCGCTCAATCAGTGAAAATACCGTAAGTCCCCGCTTGCGTAGCTCCTCCATCGCCGTAGGTTTATCGGTTGCCGTTAGTTTCCCTTTGATAGATTTGCCTGCGGATGTCTTCACCTGATATTCAAAAAGAGGCATCAGCTGCTCACCTCCGCCATAAACGCCTTAGCTGCTGTTGGATCAATAAGCCCCTGCGATAAATAGTCACGGATGCTCATGTCCAATGTGTGCATGCCTTGTGAGCGTCCCGTTTGCATCACATTTTTGATCTGATGTGTTTTTTCGGTACGAATAAGATTGGCTACGGCTGGTGTATTGAGCAAAATTTCCGTAGCGCATAAACGCCCCCGACCTCCAGCCCTTGGGAACAACCGCTGACTGACTACTGCCAGCAGCACTGATGCTAATTGTGAACGAATCTGTCCCTGCTGATGTCCCGGAAAAGCGTCGATAATTCGGTCAATCGTCTGTGGTGCATCTGTTGTATGTAAGGTAGCCATCACAAGATGACCTGTTTCTGCGGCCGTAACTGCTGCTGAAATGGTCTCCAAATCCCGCATCTCACCAACGAGAATGACATCCGGATCCTGACGTAAGGCAGCACGTAATCCATTAGCAAAACTTGCGGTATCGCAGCCCACTTCACGTTGATCCACTAGACAGGTTCCATGGTTATGTAGAAATTCTATCGGATCTTCCAGAGTCACTATATGTTTGCTCTCCGTCTGGTTAATATAATTCAGCATAGCTGCAAGCGTAGAAGATTTGCCGCTGCCTGTGGGTCCTGTAACCAAAATTAGACCTTGTGGCTTAAGCGATAAAGTAGTTAAAATCGAAGGCATCGACAACTGTTCCAGACTCGGAATCTCTGCAGGAATGGCCCGGGCGGCGATACTAACCTCGCCCCGCTGACGATAAACGTTCACCCGGAATCTTACCCCACCATCAAGCGGATATGAAAAATCTAACTCGCCCGCATTCCGAAATGCTTCAAAACGTTCATTACCAAGTAGCGTTTTGGCCATATCTGCCGCTTCTTCAGCAGCCACGGATTCACCCTCAAGCGAGTGCAGCTTTCCATCCATCCGAATAACCGGCGGTGATCCTACGGAAATATGTAAGTCAGAAGCTTTGGAGGAGTAAGCCGTTTGTAATAGTTGTCTAATATCCCGCGTATACGTTGGCATTAGCCGCTCCCCCTAAGTCAGAATGCTAAATCCCTGTTAACCTCTAATGTGAGACCGTCTCGCGCATGACTTCTTGAAGCGTTGTAATTCCTTGACTGACCTTGAGCAGTCCGTCATCCATCAGTTGAACAAGCCCACGCGCTTTACCTGCTGCACGCAGTTCTTCTACTGAGGCAGTGTTTGTTATGAGCTGCCGTAAGTGATCATCAATACTGAGTACTTCATGAATCGCTATTCGTCCACGATAGCCAGAATTGTTACAGCTACCACAGCCGCGTCCACGCTGTAATTCTTCCGTAGGTAGTCCTAAGCTACGTAGCATAATTGCTTCCTGTTCAGATGGTTTGTAGGTTTCTTTGCAGTCAGTGCAGATTTTGCGCACCAGCCGCTGTGCTACCACACCAATCAGCGAAGAAGCGATCAAATAAGGTTCTACCCCCATATCCCGCAGTCGGGAGACGGAGCTAATCGCATCGTTTGTATGTAAAGTAGACAACACTAGATGACCCGTTAATGAGGCGCGAACAGCAATTTCTGCAGTTTCCGCATCCCGTATTTCACCAACCATTACGATATTCGGATCTTGTCGAAGAATCGAACGCAGCCCAGCTGCAAAGGTTAGTCCAATAGCCGAGTTTACGTGCACCTGATTTACTCCTTCAAGCTGGTATTCCACTGGATCTTCGACTGTGATAATATTTGCGCTTTCTACATTAAGTTGATTCAACGCTGAATATAAAGTTGTTGTTTTTCCGCTACCGGTAGGTCCTGTGATCAGCAAAATCCCATAAGGACGAGCTATCATCTCCTTAAAAGCTTCTGCATTCCCCTCACTGAATCCCAAAGCATCTATGGATTTGACCCCTGTGCTTAAATCTAGCAGCCGCAGCACAATCTTCTCTCCGTGCATCGTTGGTAATGAAGACACACGAATATCTACCATTTTGTAATCGAACTGCATTTTGATCCGCCCGTCCTGCGGCAAACGCCGTTCTGCAATATTCAGGCGGGCCATTATTTTCAGACGGGCGGTGATAAAGCCCTGCATCTGCTTAGGAATAATCCGCTCTGTCCGTAAGGTTCCGTCAATGCGGTAGCGGATGGTTAAATTATTTTCACCTGGATCCATATGTATATCAGACGCCCGCAGAGCAACTGCCTGCTGAATCATCTGGTTGACTAAACGTACGATTGGGGAGTCCTCATCTGTAATCTCTGTCTCTTCTATTTCTTCCTGTGTCGGGAGTTCTACCAGCATCTGATTCATAGAATCGCGCATGCCATAGTGACGCGCAATCGCCCGCTGCAGCTCATCTCTCGTAGAAATAGCGGGTTCGATCCGGAAGCCAGTACTCATACGTAAATCTTCTATCGCAAAATAATCCAGCGGGTCCGCCATCGCAACCATCAGCTTGCCGCCCTCTTTTAAGAATGGAAGCACCTGATATCGCTTAGCCATACTTTCAGGGATTATCTGCGTGATTGCGGGATCTATCTGGTATTTAAATAAACTGACATGCGGGATGCCGAGTTGAAATTCAAGCACTTCAATCAGTTGCTGCTCCGTGATATAGCCTTGAGAGATTAGCAGATCGCCGAGCTTCCGTTTGCTCTTACGCTGTTCCGCGAGAGCCTCAAGCAACTGGTCCTGCGAAATAATATTATTTTCTACCAGCAAGTCTCCCAGTCTCTTTTTCGCGATAGCCAAGTCTATTCATCTCCGTATGCCGTTATTTATGCCGGCTGAAATAATGGATATTTTTTATATAAATAGAAATCAAACTCCCAGCAAAATTCGCTCAAAAACGAAAGATATAATTACCATAAATACGCCTTCCATAAATTTGTCAATTTTGAGTATTTTTCAATCTAACTAGGACTTTAGTTATAATTTAATAGGTATATTTCAATAGATTTATGTTGTCTATCAATGCTGAATGTCCTAGAATGTATATAACATAGATTGGATAATTTTACAACGACACGGAATGAAAAAGGCTGTCGGAATCTAGCATATACGAGACGGAATACGACCATATCTGCCAATAGTTAACAATCAGGGAGAGATGACAATGAAACTTGAAAGCAACAAAAAAGTTTTTATTTTTACAGTAACTACCCTGCTTCTCCTTCTGCTTGTTCTGCCGATCAAAAATCACTTTATGAATGTCGATGCCAGTTCAAATGAATACCAAATTCGTATGCTGGAGGTTACGGAGAATGGGGTTAGTGAGCTTGCGTCTCTAAAAACGGGAATATCTAACCTTACCATTGACACGATGAGTATGAAGCGCTTTGTGGCGCTGCGGGATGATCTGGACGGGAGATATGATGCAGTATATATCGGGAAGGGAACTTACAATCCTGCACAGGTAAGTAATCAACAACCCTCCTCTGAGGAAAATAGAGCTAAGGCCCTTAATACCAAAAGTATGAAGAACGACATTACTCATCTGAAGGCTGATCAAATTACAAAGGAATTTATCAACAAGGGATTATATGTTTTTTTTCATAGCCAGCCCTTTAAAGACAAAGATGCAAAACCTCAAACTGAGCAAGGTATACTGTACAGCTCTTTTAACAGTTATCGTCTTTCCACCTCCAACCCAAATGTTAAGTTTGTAGATGACAGTGAACTCGCGGATATTTTCGCCGATTTAAAAAAACAAGACTCCAAATACATAAACGACTTGAAGAAACGCCCTCATCTACAAATTACGAATAGAATTCCCAACTATGACCCTAATGCAACTAACAGCAAAATCTATGTTCCTGGGGAGAAGCTTTCTTTTAATTTCAATGTCACCACACCCTCTACACAAAATAGTGCTCCGCTCTCAGTCAAACTGTACGTTGGTCTTGATAAATCCATCAAAATGGGAGAAAAACAGGTCGTTGCTGAAACTGAGATTAGTACATCCAGCGGAACTATTGAATACACTTTGCCAAAAACATACTCTGGGTTACTCTACTGGAAGCTAGAAGTTAATGATTACCACAGTACACAATTAAAAGACTTCGACAGCGGTGTAATTCGTTACCGTGGCGAGAAAACCATAGTAAATATTCTTCAGGTTATGCCTGACACTCTAACAGAAAGCAGCCTCCTGAACACTAGTAATATGAATCCGAATTTTCTCGATACATCTGACTATAAGCTCGATATAAAAATCAAAACGATGACTGAATTCAAAAACTATATTGATGACAGCTATGCTGCAACACATAGTTACGGACTAAATGGCACTTATGACATGCTCATCTTTGGATTTGTAGACGAATACTACAAAAAATCTAATTTAAACACTAATGCGATCAACGCTATTACACAATTTACTGGTACCTTCAAGCAAAGCGCCTTGTTCACTCACGATACCATCATTAATTTAGATGCAAATAAAAAGAACTGGATCAATAATTTCATGGGGATTACTGGTCAGGTGAATCCTGAGACCAACTTAGGCCATAATGCCATCAATCTTTCCACCAAGGTTAAGCCGGTGAATGACGGGCTTTTGATGCAATATCCTTTTTATCTAAGCAAGAGGGACGACAGCAACCAGCAAATCGATATTTCCACACCACAAATTGCACCAACACATAACCAGTACTTCACACTTAATTTGGAAGATCCTGAAGTAGTATCTTGGTATAACATTCAAAGTGAAGCATCAGGTACGAGGATAAAACCAAATGGAGAATATAATCAATACCAACGTGATACCGAGGATAGCTGGAATCAATATTACACATATTCCAAAGGAAATATTACCTACTCAGGTACAGGTCACTTTTTTGGAGTAAGTGATATTCCAGCCAATCTAAAGAAATTCCCGGACTGGGAACAACAATTGTTCGTTAATACTATGTATCGTGCTTTTATTGGGGCCAATCATGCTCCAGAGATTACCGTGCATACGCCGGCTAATGATTCATCGATTCCGTCTTATCAAGAAACACTCCTTGTCGACTATACAGTAACTGATTTGGACTTTAACGATCGTGATCTAACAACTGAAGTCCGTTTCAAATCAGGGAACACGTACTTTCCCAAGATTGAAATAAGTAAGATGAACATCAAATCCGGTCAAAATATATATAGAACAGTTGACAATCCGCTTCCAAACGGAGGTCTACTCGACATCGAAATTAAAGCTTGGGATCAAAATGGTGCGCTCTCAAGTAAAACGCTCAGAGTAAATGTCCTGCCGTCAAACACCAATTTGAGTGTAACACGATCTCTCTCTCAGAATGTTGTGAATGGCAAAATAGAAAAGGGAGAACCGGTCACTCTTAGTTATTCCATCACCCCAAAATCTGTACCGTTTGATAAAGTCGGCACGGTCAACCAGACCTCTAACACACAATTAATATCGGATATTGTATTTACCGAGAATCTCCCACCTAACCTGGAGATTTCAGGAGAATTACCTGCCGGTACGATCGTCACTGGAAATGCAACCAGTGGATTTAGATTGACACGCAATCTAAATGACATAACCTATTCATTAAAAACGGTGAACGGCGCCCAAATCTATAAACCAGACTCTGAACAGCCTATAACGTTCCAAATCACAGTTAAACCGACCGAGACCCAAACCTATATTTTAAATGATTCCAAACTTAGTTATATCGATATTCATGCCACATTGCCACCGCTAGGAATCTTAGGTAAATACAATGCACTTATCCTTCATACCACTTCACTTCGTGGTGGAACTATCAAGGGACCACTGGCTTCCGGGGGAACAGTCAACTTCAACAACGCGGGTATTACAGTAAATGAACAATTTAAAGACCAAGTGCCATATGGTATTGTCACGGGCGGAGATGTTTCCCTTCCTGAAGGAACAGTTTACGGAAACCTAATGGTTAAAGGCACCGTTAAAGACCAACGTCCTGGTTCTATCCAAAATGGTACCATCAATTACGGAGAACTTCTCGATTTCAACAAGCAAGAGAGTTATCTCCTTGGACTCTCTGATGCTATTGCCAAGCTGCCTTCCAATGCCACGGCGACTCATGAATACGGAAAACTTACGGTCACAGGTAACTCAGATATCAATATTGTTAATATTTCTAGTTCAGCGTTAAATACGCTTAACAGTTCCGAGCTTAAGGTTCCGCAAGGATCAACGGTAATTGTTAATGTACAACAAGACAGTAACAGTGAACCATTCTTACATTTCCCACTGGGGAGCGACGGTAGCCGTGTGCTATACAACTTCCCTAACGCCAAGCCTTTGCTAATTTCCCAAGCCAACGTATACGGAACCATTCTGGCACCACGATCTACTATAAACTTTGATGGAGGACAGGTGTATGGAACAATCATTGGAGCTTCAATGAATATGAGTAGTGCCACTTTATACCATTTCCCTTTTGCCGGTAGCCTACCAGCGGAAATCTATCCGCTACCTGTTCCAATCCCAACAGATCCTTCATCGACTAATTTAGCGCGGACTACAATTTCGTTTGAGACTTTAACTTTTACAGCCGAATATAAGATTAACGCCCTGCAATTGGATGACAAAACTATTTATGTAGGAGATGAGATTCGACTAATCCCAATAGTTACGCCTTCAGATTTAAGTAATTCTGCATTCCTCTGGACAACTAGTAATGCTTCAGTTGTGCAGATAGACTCCAACAGTGGCGATATTATCGGTTTGGCCAAAGGATCAGCACAAGTCACTGTTAAGGCTCTTGATGGTAGCGAAGTTACTGGTACTGCATTCATAACTGTAGAAGAACGTAATTCTCGTTCTCTATCAATTAAAGGATATGAAACAGGGAAAATCTATGAATCCATTACGTTAAGTGCCTCGTACGTTCAAGACAGTAAAGAACCTGAGACCAACATAACCTATATCTGGTCCGTTAAAAACATTACCTCTGGGGCAAGCACTGCTGTAATTAATACCAATCCAGAGTATCCCGGTGATGATACCGAAAAGATTTTCAGTGCGACGCAGTCAGGAACTTACCTAGTAAGTCTTACTGTAAATTCAAGTAACCCGGTTCCAATTACCCAAGAGAAAACCATAACAGTTACTAACCCACTAACCTCATTGTCGATTACAGGTCCAACAACGGTATTGATAGGAGGGCAAATCGATCTAAGCGCAAGTAGAAATCCTACGTATGCTGATCCAGCAACGCTAAGATGGAGATTCGTGAAATCAACGGATAAAAATATTACGGATGACACTATTACGAATGATCATATTGCTACTCTTACGCCTTCTAGTGATGGCTCAACCGCTAAATTGACGGCTGGTGATACCGCTAAAGAAGGACTGCTGATTGAGGTTTCATTCAAAGATATGACTTCAACACACGAGGTTAACATCGTTGAGTTAACGGGATTAAGATTTAAAGAACAGTCTATTACTATTGAAGTGGGCCATACTTTCCAATTAACCAATATTTTATGGGCATTCCCAACCTCCGTCTCGATAAAAGACATCAAAGATAACTTGAGTTGGGTAAGCGACAATTCTTCAATCGCCAGTGTCGATAATGGAACCAATATTGATACCAGAGGAACTGTTACCGGTGTTAAAAAGGGATCAACTACCATTACAGTGACTTATACCGGAAGCACAGGCGCAACAGTAGAAGCAGATATTACAGTTAAGGTTGTAGCACCCCAGAATGACGATCGTTACTAAAATTCACGTTTAAAAAACAACAAACTTCCAACGATAAATAGGGTATCCCTAAGCACTCGCTTAGAGATACCCCTTTTTCAACTAGTCTCAATGACTCACAAGCTCCAGAGGGCCTACAGTTACATTCACCTGCTGCACACGCGGGAGGCTAGACTGCTGATGAGTAAAAACATCCTGATTATATTGAATCTGAAAACGGTGACCCAAATTATATCGATCCGCATCCTGATTTTCAAAATTAAAGCCGAGGGCCGGATCCAAGGGCTCAGTTACTCCTCCTAGTACTGCGTTTACTGTAAGATTCCCTTTGGCAAAGAAGCCTCCATTTAACCAAAAGATTGACCCCACTCCGTACAAATCAGCGTCACTATCCGTGTAAAAAAAAGCTTTCATATAAAATGAATCCTGCTCAACTTTTTTCTTAGGTGGATTAGTAAAAGTATCAATTCGGTTAATGAGCACATCTCCTTGAGATATGAGGACTAACTCCTTACTACTTAAACCTTGGATCACGGCATCCTCTACTTTCGTTTCTCCTAAAAC
The DNA here is from genome assembly GCF_037969975.1 of Paenibacillus sp. FSL R7-0163. NCBI lineage: Bacteria > Bacillati > Bacillota > Bacilli > Caryophanales > Paenibacillaceae > Paenibacillus > Paenibacillus sp. FSL R7-0163. The sequence continues at coordinate 6,692,677 of NZ_CP150224.1, read as the reverse complement.
AAACATAGTAGAGTTGAATTTCACCTGACCTTTAATAGTAACATTACCTGTAACTAGAATATTAGCTTGTATCTCCAAAATTTTAGTTATATCTGGGCTATAGTTATTTACCTCCAGATCACCATTAACAATAAGCCATTTGGGCTTATTAGAAGGATTACCTGTTTTGGCTTCATCACTAAACTTTAACTGTTTGTAATCAATTCCATCGATAAGCAGATTACCGTTATAAATCGTAGAATTATTCAAATCTTTATCCAACAAGGAGTTCTGATATATTCTCAATTGTTCTTCGTATTGGCTGCACTCTAGTTCATACTTATCCTTTTCTTCTTTTGTCGGATTATCTTCAAGTACTGGCTCAGTGTAGGGTGGATTCTCATCGGGTAGTCTATCTAATGTTGTTGTGCTTAAATAATTACCCAGTTGATTATCCTTAATAGCTTGCTTAAGTTCAGACCTTTTCCCGGTCAACCCTGTCGCTTCCTCCACTTTATCAAGAAACGATTCCAGCACATTAATCTGCACGAACTTTTTTTGCGGTTTGATAAACACCTGCTCTTTATTAACTCCCAGTATGTTAGGAAGAATAATTGAGGCGTTGTTTTTATTTACTGCTGCATTAATAATTCCATTTCCGGAATATTTAATACTTTCAAGTGATTGCACATGCACCTCAGGAAGAGGTTCCGTAGATGCTAGACTGGCAGGGTCTTTTAGTAATTCTACTTTAGGATATTGAGTCTTTTCTTTAAGATCTTTCACTTTCTTATACGTATAAACAGCCGTATCGCTGATGTTTAGTTCTTCACCCGCATATATATTGCCATGGAGACCAGGTGCTCCGTTTAATGTTAATACTTTTTCCGATCCAAAAGCATATTTAAGAAAATCAGGATAGGTATCAATGACTATCTTTTGTCTCAGCTGTCTGATGACGCCATTAACTGTGGCTTGTGCTTCAATATCGACATAATATTTTTGCTTATCCTGCTTCTCATAGGTGATGCTTTTGATCGTACCGCCAGCTCCAGATAACCCCGTACTTACGCCATTGTTAACGCCGACAACTTTGGTGGTCACCTCATTAACAATACTTTTAATCTCATCTTCCATATGATCAGGATCAATATCCGTACGCCCGTCCAACTTCGTCTGTATGTATGCCGCTGCTTCATCGAGCCCCTTTTGAGCCAGATGCAGGCTCTGCACGTCGTTTTCCCTTGTCTCCGTTCGTTGTGCGCCACCCATCGTTGCCCCGAGTACAGCTACTCCGAGTATAGTAAGTAGAAGAGCAACAAACATAACTAATACTAGGGCTGAGCCTCTTTCATTATTCTTCATCCCTCCTGCTCCTCCTAGAATCCGAATTTACTTTTCAACTCCAATGGGTAATCCCTTCCGTCGTAGCTCTGAACTAGCGATAAATCTATAGATATCAAGCCGCTATCACAAGGGATGCTATTCTGACACTCTAAAGTTATAGCAGAACCCTGTTCTAATTTAGATATCGTCTCAGTTCTTGCATCTACTGGTGGATCGACTACATCAGGATTTGCTATTGTAAGAGCACCATTAACAATACGAATCTGAGACTTAGTTCCATCCTGACGTTCTAACGTAATGTAGCTATCAATAATAGTCCCTGCATCATTTTTGAGAATAGTTGGAGTGACCTTCTCAGGAGCAAATGTATACAACTCCGTTATAATTGCGGACATTAACAAATCACCTTCGTCTCGTAATGAGTTTTCAATCGATATTTTATGATAGCTTCGTAAGCCCAGCATTGTTATCCCCGAAATAATTCCCGCTGCAACTGTAAACAATGATAGTGCCACAATTAGCTCCACTAAGGTAAAGCCGCCTTCTCTGCGAAGAAGATTAACGAATTTTCTCATCGGTAATATATCCCTCCACAACAGGTTCACTTTGAGGTCCGCCAGAAGAATCCGCTCTGCTGACTTTGACCAACACAGGCAACAAATATACTGCCATCTTCTGTTTCTCCGGATCACTAGATTCCAAGCTTTGGTTATGTAGATCACGCTGATATTTAATATCTATCTGATAGTTCACACCATTTATTGCAGGATTCAAAACCTGGTTTAAGATTTCTGTATCCTGAACAAGCCCCTTGTAATCCTCACATTTCAGAGAATCATCCGTATCCTTTTGGCATTTCGCCGCCTCTATCGCATCTTCCCCTTGCGTAAAAAATTCCTTCATCGCCTTAAAATCCTGCTTCTCCACATAAAACAGTGCATTCCGCGCCAGATTGACCATAATCGTTTTGTTCTGGTTCGATTTAGAGTAACTCATGGCGTTAGTAAAGTAAGACGTAAGCACCAGTGAAACTATCGATAAAATTACAATAGCTGCCAGCACTTCGATTAATGTAAATCCTTTTTCCTGCTTTAGGCCCGGTTTCATCCTACTTTCCGCCTCTCGCCTATGAAAATACTTTTCGTATTTGCACGTTTTTCCTAAATTTTCTACTTCCATTATATTCTCTCATATCCAGCTACAGCAATCCTCAAAACCCTTATAATTCAGATATTTCTACAATATCTCTCCCTTTTGGTCTATGCTATGATTTGGAAAGAGAGGAGATGAATGAAATGGCTTTAATAGAGTGCAAATTTTATTCTGAAGTACTAGGTTTGAATACCTCAATGACTGTAATTTTGCCGCAAAAAACAACTACACAAATCGGGATGAGTAATGTAACAAGAGGTGATCTTCACCCTACTTTGTATTTACTGCATGGCTTGTCTGACGATGATTCGATCTGGCTGCGCCGGACTTCCATAGAACGGTATGTAGCGGAGATGGGGATAGCTGTGGTAATGCCGAATGTGCACCGCAGTTTCTACACAGATATGGCCATGGGGGGCCGTTATTGGACCTTCATTAGTGAGGAGTTGCCGATGCTGGCGCGCTCATTTTTCCCGCTTTCCGATAAACGCGAGGAGAACTTTGTAGCCGGGTTGTCGATGGGTGGTTATGGAGCGATTAAGCTGGGACTGCGTAAACCGGAATCTTTTGCAGCAGCAGCGAGTTTGTCTGGAGCACTTGATATGGCGCATAATTTCTTGAACGGGGAAGGTGCTACCACTAAAAGCAAAGAATACGAAATGATCTTCGGAAAAGAAGATACCGCCGGAACGCCGGAAGACCTTCTTTGGCTGCTTGAGGAAGTGAACCGCTCCACGGGACCAAAACCAGCGTTGTATCAATGCTGTGGCACAGAAGATTTCCTATACACCGATAACTTGAGATTCCGCGATGCCTGCCAGGCAACCTCACTTTCTTTAACCTACGAAGAAGGTCCGGGGACACATGAATGGGGATACTGGGATGCCAAAATCCGCGATGTGCTGGCATGGCTACCTTTAAGAAGTAACTAGCTGTACTTATTAGACAACAAAAAGATGCAGCCATAAGCTGCACCTTAATATCTGTTCTACTCAGATTGCCCTCTTCGGAGGGTTCTTCTCGCTTAATTGCTTACCGTCCTTATAAGGACGCCGAAGGCAATTATGCTTGTTTGGTGATTTTTTTAAATAATCCAGTCTGTTCTGTGATTCCTTTTTCAGCAGCAAATCTTTCAATACTCGATGCACCAAAGAATCCGTCTATGCCTTCTGTCCGTTCAATTACGTACGCCGCATCTTCTGGCTCTGCAATCGGTCCGCCGTGACAAATCACCATAATATCTGGATTTACTGCTTTCCCTGCTTTAATAATCGCTTCGATTCTTTCTACACAATCATCCAATGTCAGAGCAGTCTTAGCTCCAATTGTACCTTTGGTAGTCAAGCCCATATGTGCCACCAAAATATCTGCGCCGGCTTCTGCCATGGCTTTTGCTTGCTCAGGATCAAATACATAAGGAGTGGTGAGCATATCCAATTCATGCGCAGCTCTAATCATATCTACTTCTAAACCATATCCCATGCCGGTCTCTTCTAGATTCTGTCTGAATACGCCATCGATCAAACCTACGGTTGGGAAATTTTGTACGCCGCTAAAACCTTGTTCCTTAAGTTGTTTTAAATAAACCTCCATTACTCTAAATGGATCTGTTCCGCATACGCCTGCTAATACAGGGGTGTTTTTTACAACAGGCAATACCTCCGAGCCCATTTCGACCACAATTTGGTTGGCATCCCCATAAGATAATAACCCTGCCAGTGATCCACGGCCTGCCATTCTGTATCTTCCTGAATTATAAACAATCAGCATATCTGCTCCGCCAGCTTCGCTGCTTTTTGCAGTAATTCCAGTGCCAGCCCCCACGCCTAAAAGAATCTTTCCATTTGCCACTTCTTCTCTAAACTTCGCCATGATTTCAGTTCTTGTATTTTTGTTCATGTGTAACGCCTCCATTTAAATATTTATTTATCTTATAAAAGCCTTATTTGCTCATGAGATCTATTAGCTTCTGCGCTGCTGCTTCTGCAAACTCCACATCATTAATGGCACAATCCATTTCGATAACCTCTACAACATTTCTGTTTACACCATTTCTTAAAGTATCAAATAACATTTGATCTTCCTCTACCCCATAAAAAGCTTCCCCTGCAACATCAATGCCGGATATCCCTTTAAGCGGCAGCATTAACACCGTTTTCTCTTTGGCCATATTTAATTTCTCGACAAGCTTTTTGCCGATGGCTTCATTTTCTTCTACTGTTGTTCTCATCAGAGTAACTGTTGGATTGTGTTTATAAAACTTATGTCCAGCAAATTTGGCTGGTACCGTATCATAAGGGCCAAAGTTGCACATATCAAGCGCGCCTACCGAGACAACCTGTGGAATATGATGTTTACCAGCAGCTTCTAACCGATGAGGTCCAGCATTCAGCACGCCGCCAATAATTTCGTCCGCCCATTCTGTTGTGGTCAGATCCAATACACCTTCAATAAAACCAGCCTCGATTAGCGCTTCCATGGACTGGCCACCTACACCTGTTGCATGGAATACAAGCACTTCATATCCTCTAGCTTCAAGATAGTTACGGGCTGCCGTCACACAGGGGGTTGTTACCCCAAACATTGTTGTAGCTATTAATGGTTTTTTCTCTATCACTTGTTTATTCTCAAATTTAAGCATACCGGCGATGGCGAAAGCTGCGTTAGTAAAAATCTTTGTTGAAATAGAGTTCAGTCCGGCAACATCCACTACGGATGGCATCATGACAATATCACTAGTGCCTACATATGGAGCAGTATTCCCTGAAGCTACGGTCGAAACCATCACTTTAGGTACACCAATAGGTAATGCCCGCATACCCGGTGTTACAAGTGAAGTGCCTCCAGTGCCCCCAAAGGAGATAATTCCATCAAATTTGCCTTGCTTATATAATTCAGGTACTAATTTTTCCATACCTTTGGCTAATAATTCTGTTGCTAGTGCTCTATCTTTTTTGGCAACGAGCTCATCTATACTTACACCCGCAGCTGCTGCTACTTCTCTATTAGAGATATCCGGTGTAAAAGTGGGCTCAAACACACCTGTATGAATTGTAAACGTACCCAGCTCCAAGCTTTCCAATAAATTTTTAATGTAGAGATATTCTTCACCCTTGGTGTCAAAAGTTCCGGCAATAGCAATCGTCTTCATTTCTTCAACCTCCTCTTCAAATATCTGCAACAAGAAATATAAGCATAATGTATAATGTGAAACTTATGCTTTCTTATATTTCAAAAAAAAAGCATGATCAACTTATGAGTTAATCATACTTCTTTGATTTATAGATGAAAACGCTTTTATGTCTTATGTTTTTGTGTTTATGTTAGATTTATATTGTTTTGGAGAGTACCCTTTATACTTCTTGAACATTTTGCTAAACTGCGCATAATCCTGGTATCCAACTAATGGCGCTAGCTCAGATAACTGGATATGGTCTCTATGTAATATTTCCGCCGCCTTATCCATCCGAAATTGCACAAGATACGTTTGGAAGCTGCATCCTACTTTTTTGGTGAACAAACTGCTCAAGTAACTTCGGGATACATGCGCCACCTTAGCTAAATCTGCAAACAAGATATCATTCATATAATTTTGAGCTACGTATTCTTTAACAAATTCAACATAATCATAGTGCTTTGTGATGCCATCTAACATTTTGACCATAAAATCATCTTCATCCAGCGTCCCCGACACTTTAAAAGCTTTGGTTATATTCGTAATGGACTTCTCCGATGGAATTCTTTCAAAAGCAGAGCCACCGATATATCCCATCAAGTTTTGATTATTGCTGTACATATATTGCACATCAATTGGCGTTTTCACCGGACCACCGTAAACCAGCTTAATTAAATCTGGCTTTAACTCATTGCATGTATTAAATATCTTGTCCGCTTTAACCTTGGCCGCTTCCAGAGAGAATACTTTCTTAGCGCCTAATAACCCGCCTTCTGTTAGACCTAGATGTGCACAAATAATGTCCGCTCCAGCCTCAATCATCTGTGCTGCCTGGATTTCGTCAAATACAAAGGCAATGGTAAACAAATCCTTCTCATGGGCTATTCTTATGGCTTCTACTTCAAGTAGATAACCATTCCCCTCTTCTTCGAGCGCTTCTCCAAATTGACCATCTATTAAACCAACCGTGGGGTAATTATTAATGCCGGCAAAGCCTCTATTCTTTATTTCACTTATATAGGATTCCATATCTTTTGTCGGATCAGTTGCATTGAGGCCAAAAATAATAGGGATATCTCTGACCAACGGTATGATCTCTCTAGATGCAAAGTCCATCACCATATCATTGCTATTACAAAATGGTAAAATACCAGCGAGAGAGCTCCTCCCCATCTGGCGAAATTTACCCGAGTTTAACATCAGAATGAAATCAGCTCCACCCTGCTTCGCATACTTTGCCGTTATACCAGCACCGGTGGCTACTCCAATAATATGATTGCCTACTTTTAATTCCGATCTAAGCTCGTCTAGGGTTTGCTTTCTGTTCATATCTACGAACCCTCCTATCCTAACCTAAGGATAACCGTAAAGAATACTGCTAATCCAGTCATAGTTCATTTAGATAATAAAAAAAATCCCGCCTGCCACCTATAAAGGTCTGAGGCGAGATTTGATATTGATACGGTTTACAATATAGCATCCCCGTGTTGTACAACCCATTCATTAGCTTCGTGCAATGCCAGCTCCGCCCGTTCAATTGCAGCCTTCACCTGAACGGTTGCTGTGCCGCCATAAACGTTACGAGCGTTAACTACAGCCTCCGGCTGAAGAACAGCATAGATATTCTCGTCGAAAAGCGGTGAAAATTGCTTGAACTCTTCCAGCGTCAGATCCAAGAGGAACTTGCCTTCATTGATACAGTAGAGTACCGTTTTCCCGATTACTTCATGCGCTTGGCGGAAAGGAAGGCCCTTGCCTACCAAGAAGTCGGCGATATCCGTTGCATTCGAGAAATCCGTGTTCACAGCTTCACGCATACGACCTTTGTTCACCTTCATAGTGGAGATCATCGGCGCGAACAATTGCAGTGCACCAGTCAGCGTAGTAACCGTATCGAACATGCCTTCTTTGTCTTCCTGCATATCCTTGTTGTACGCCAGTGGCAATGATTTCAGCACCGTCAGCAAGCCAATCAGGTTGCCGTAAACGCGGCCTGTTTTGCCCCGTACCAGTTCTGGTACGTCAGGGTTCTTCTTCTGCGGCATAATGCTGCTGCCTGTGCAGAAAGCATCATCCAGTTCTACAAAGCTGAACTCTGTGCTGCTCCACAGCACCAGTTCCTCACTGAGTCTGGATAGATGTGTCATGATAAGGGAGGCATTCGCCAAAAACTCCACGATGAAATCGCGGTCGCTGACAGCATCCAGACTGTTCTCATACACACTGTCAAAACCCAGTTGTTCCGCTACAAAATGACGGTCAATCGGGAAGGTCGTTCCAGCAAGCGCTCCTGCTCCGAGTGGCAGCACGTTGATCCGTTTGTAGCTGTCCGTCAGACGTTCTGCATCGCGGCGGAACATCGATACGTAAGCCAGCAAGTGATGAGCAAACAGGATCGGCTGTGCCCGTTGCAAATGCGTATAACCAGGGATAATGGTCTCCACATTGTCTTTTGCTTGTTCGATCAAAGCTTCCTGCAGCTCATGCAGCAAACTAACTAGCTCAACTACACGACCACGTAAGTAAAGGTGCATGTCCGTCGCCACTTGATCGTTACGGCTACGTCCTGTGTGCAGCTTACCGCCAACTGGACCGATTTCCTCGATCAGATGTTTTTCAATATTCATATGGATGTCTTCATCCGATACTGAGAAAACAACCTCTCCAGCATTAACCTTGTCCAGCACTTTGTTCAGACCTTGTTTGATTGTTTCCACGTCTTCTTGTGGAAGGATTCCGCATTTGCCCAGCATCGTGACATGTGCCAGACTGCCTTGCACATCCTCTTTGGCCAAAGCCTTATCAAAGCCAATGGAAGCCGTATATTCCTCCACCAGCTTGTTCGTTCCTTTAGTAAACCGTCCGCCCCAAAGCTTGCTCACCTGTTGTTTCCTCCTCTTGGACGCCAGAGGGCCGCTCCTATCCTGACGGGAGGAACGGCCTTCGGGGTTGCCCGTTTAAGTTTATGTTATCGTACTATTTAGAAGCTCCATTTACACCTGTAGAAACCTTAAGGCGCAATGCGTTCAAGTGGATAAAACCAGTGGCATCCCCTTGATCATAAGCTTGTGTAGGATCAGCTTCCATCGTTGCAATCTCAGGATTGTACAGGCTGACTGGGCTCTTCACTCCAGCGCCGATGATGTTGCCTTTGTACAGTTTAAGACGAACAGTACCCGTTACATTTTGTTGGCTCTGTGTTACAAGAGCTTGCAGTGCGATACGCTCTGGAGCGAACCAGAAACCATTATACACCAAAGTGCTGTAACGAGTGATCAGGCTGTCACGCAGGTTCATCACTTCACGGTCCATCGTGATGGATTCCATTTTGCGATGAGCGACGAACAGGATCGTTCCACCTGGAGTCTCATACACGCCGCGGCTCTTCATGCCGACAAAACGGTTCTCAACCATATCTACACGTCCGATGCCGTGTTTACCACCTAGATCATTCAGTTTCTCCATAACTTGAAGGGGTGATAAAGACTCCCCATTCAGGGCTACGCAGTCTCCCTTAACGAATTCGAGCTCCAAATATTCCGCTTCATCCGGAGCATCCTCAGGAGCATTGCTCAGTAGGAACATTCCTTTGTTCTCTGGTGCACTTGGATCAAACCAAGGATCTTCCAGTACGCCGCTCTCATAGCTGATATGCAGCAAGTTACGGTCCATCGAATACGGCTTCGCCGCAGAGGCTTGTACCGGAATATCATTAGCTTCCGCATAAGCGATCATTTCCGCACGACCTGGGAATTGATTGCGGAACTCTTCTAGACGCCAAGGTGCGATCACCTTGATGTTCGGAGCCAATGCAGCTACGCCAAGCTCGAAACGGACTTGGTCGTTCCCTTTGCCTGTCGCGCCGTGCGCGATAGCCGTTGCGCCTTCAGCGATGGCGATATCTACCATGCGCTTAGCGATCAATGGACGAGCAATACTAGTTCCGAGCAAGTATTGGCCTTCATAAAGTGCGCCAGATTGGAACATCGGGTAGATGAAATCGCTAGCGAACTCATCGCGCAGGTCGTCGATGTATACTTTCGATGCGCCAGTAGCGAGTGCTTTTTCCTCCAGACCGTCGAGCTCTTCTTTTTGGCCGATATCGGCTGTGAAGGCGATGATCTCCGCGTCATAAGTTTCTTTAAGCCATTTCAAAATAACGGATGTATCCAATCCGCCGGAATAGGCGAGTACAATTTTTTCTTTAGCCATGGTGTGGCAACTTCCTTTCGTGTGGGGGGTATAAGATTCGCTTAAATGCGCTTATAGAACTCCGGTGATAAAGCGCAACTACGTGAAATGTTTGGACTTCCGGTCGCTGTTATAATCAGATTTCTATGATTGTAGTCTGCCTTCGCAGATGAAATCTGATTATAAAGGCGAACGCTAACGCTCCTACAGTTCCAAACTTTCACTTCATTGCTCCGCACCGGAATTCCAGCGCTACTTATTAAGTTCATCTTATATAGTATTTTATATAATCTTAGACCAATATAAGTTCAATCCTAATTATCTATAATTCCTTAACTCATCAACGCAGCCATTAAAGCTTTTTGCGCATGCAGGCGGTTCTCAGCCTGATCAAAGATCACCGAGTTAGGGCCGTCAATCACGCCTGTGCTGACCTCTTCCTCACGGTGGGCTGGCAGACAGTGCAGGAAGAGATAATCGCTCTTAGCGCCTTTTACAAGCTCCTCATTGACCTGATAGTCCTTGAATGCCGCTTCGCGTGCCTTTTGCTCCTCCTCGAAGCCCATACTCGCCCATACATCTGTATAGATGACGTCAGCGTCTTGTACAGCTTCTTGCGGGCTGCGAGTGATCACAATCTTCGCTCCGGTTTCTTTAGCGATCTCACGAGCTTCTGCGACAACCGCTTCATCCGGCTCATAACCTTCCGGTCCGGCGATAGATACGTCCACGCCCAGCTTAGCTCCGCCAATCATTAAGGAATGCGCCATATTGTTGCCATCGCCGATGTAAGCCAGCTTCAGGCCTTTGAGCTTTCCTTTGTGCTCATAAATTGTTTGATAATCCGCCAGCACTTGGCAAGGATGTGCCAGGTCACTAAGACCATTGATTACCGGAATAGAAGCATAACGAGCGAGATCTTCAACCTTGTCATGACCGAAGGTACGGATCATAATTCCATCGAGATAACGTGACATTACTTGCGCTGTATCACCAACAGTTTCTCCGCGTCCAAGCTGGATATCATTTTTGCTCAAGAAAAGGGCATGCCCTCCCAGCTGATACATTCCAACTTCAAACGACACACGCGTACGTGTAGAGGATTTTTCAAAAATAAGTCCAATCGTCTTTCCCTTCAGCGGCTGAAATTCTTCGCCATTTTTCTGCTTCTTCTTAAGCTCAATCGCCGAATCAATCAGATACGTAATTTCCTCCGGGCTGTAATCGTTCAGCTCCAGTAAATCACGGCCTTTCAGTTGCTGCGCAATGGTGTGCTTGTTACTCTGTACGCCCTGACTCATGAGCTTACCTCCCCGTTTGCTTGTTTAGCATAAGTATGAATGAGTTCGCATAGGATGTCCACCGCTTGGTCGATCTCCTCTTTGCTTACATATAGATTTGGCAGCAGACGAAGAACATTAGGACCGGCTGTCACGAACAACAGGCCTTTCTTTTGTCCAGCCAGTACAATATCGCCTACTGGGGATTGACATTCAATCCCGATCAACAGCCCTTTACCACGGATATCCTTCACAAAAGAACAATCCGCCAGCTTCTCTTTCAAAAGACCTGTCAGGTACTTACCCATATCTTCGGCGCGCTGTGGAAGCTCATCTTCCAGCATCGTCTCAATCGTTGCTGCCATAACAGCTGTTGCTAGCGGTGTTCCCCCGAAGGTGGACGCATGGCTGCCCGCTGAGAAGGCTTCACGCAAATATCCTTTGCCAAGCATTAAACCTGCCGGGAACCCACTAGCAATCCCCTTAGCCAAGGTGAAAATATCCGGCTCAATTCCATAATGCTGATGAGCGAACAGCTTGCCTGTACGTCCCATACCTGTCTGTACTTCATCTACAATCAGAAGCAATCCGTGTTTCTTACACAAGGCCACTACAGCGTTCAAGAACTCAGGTTCTACCTCAAGCACGCCACCCTCTGCAAGTACCATCTCCAGCATGATAGCAGCTGTATGATCTCCGATAGCAGCTTCTAACGCTGGGAGATCATGCAAGGGTACGGTCTTGAAACCTGCTGGAAGCGGCAGGAAGCCTTCTTTTACCTTTTGCTGGCCTGTAGCTGTTAGTGTTGCCAGTGTGCGTCCATGGAAGGATTGTTCGAATGTGATAACCTCATAACGGTCGACACCTTTAATCTTCTGATGGTAACGGCGGGCCAGCTTAATAGCAGCCTCATTCGCTTCTGCCCCGCTATTGCAGAAAAACACTTGATCAGCGCAGCTATTCTCTGTCAAAAGGTTGGCAACTTTATCTTGTCCCGGAATATGGAACAGATTCGAGACATGCCAGAGCGTATCAATCTGATCCTTCAGCTTAGCGCCGACTTTTTCAGGAGCATGACCTAGACTGGTCACAGCCAATCCACTGGTGAAATCCAGATACTTATTGCCTTTATCATCCCATACCCAGGTACCCTTGCCTTTAACTAAGCTGATATCATATCTGGCGTAAGAAGGGAACACTGCACTCAGCTTGCCTGCTGCAACATCCGGTGTACCTGATCCTACTGTATCGGTCTGCTGTGCCCCTGCTTGCGAATCCAACTCCGCTTGTGTAAGCTTGCTCATTCTAAGTCACTCTCCCATCGGCTGCTCCTGTGAACAGGCTGCGCCTCTAATTTGTATTCATCTATGATTCTACGAACGAATAATACGTGTACCTATCGCTTCACCTTGCAGTACTCGACTAAGCACCCGCGGTTCTTTTCCATCCACAATGATAACCTCTGATACGCTGCCCTGAATGCAATCTAAAGCTGCCCGCACTTTAGGGATCATGCCACCGTAGATTTCTCCACTTTCGATCAAGGCTTCAATTTCCTGTACAGTAACGGAGGGAAGCACAATCTTTTCACCTTCCACTGTACTCATGATGCCTGGCACATCTGTGACGACGATCATTTTGGGAGACTCCACATAGGAAGCAACTGCCCCTGCTGCCGTATCTGCGTTAATGTTGTAGCGCTGACCTGCTGTATCTACTCCGATAGGTGCAATGACAGGAATATAACCCATCCCAACAATACCAGTTAAGATCTCAGCCTTAACTTCTGTTACTTCTCCTACCAAACCTACTTCGGCGCTGTTCGCCACTGGTTTAGCAATAATCATATTGCCATCGATGCCCGAAAGCCCCAGAGCTAGACCGCCGCTCCCTTGAATTCGCCGGACAATCGCCTTGTTTATACTCCCTGCCAGGGTCATCTCTACAACATCTAGTACTTCCTCGGTGGTTACTCGCAGGCCATTCACAAAGCTGCTTTCAATGCCCAGTTTGGCTAGATTCTCAGAAATGGCTGGCCCTCCACCATGAACAATTACTGGCTGAATGCCCTCTTCCTGCAAATCTCGCAAATCCTCAAAAAAAGAATCAGGTAGAGCGGCAAGCGTACTGCCGCCGCATTTCATTACAAACAATCCACTACCATCTAAAGCATCTATAAGTTCAAGCTCGCTATTTAGCGTCATATGATCGGTATCCTTCCCTTATGGGCTTAACACGCCATAAATTAAGTGCGATATGCGGCGTTAATACGCACATAATCGTAAGTTAGGTCACAGCCCCAAGCCGTTGCTTTTCCGCTTCCATCATGCAGATCTACAGTGATCAGCACAGTTTCACTTTTTTGCAAATAGGCCAAAGCCTTTTCCTCGTCAAAAGCAACTGGCTTCGAGTGCAAAAGCACCTCAATATCCCCTAACGAAATGTTCACATGCTCCGGCGATACCGGAACACCCGCGCGTCCAACCGCAGCAATAATCCGCCCCCAGTTCGCATCCGCTCCAAAAATAGCAGATTTCACTAGACTAGAACCAACCACTGTCTTGGCAATCGCTGCCGCCGCCTCATCATGAACAGCACCATTCACTTGAACCTCAATCAGGTGAGTTGCACCTTCGCCATCTCGAGCAATCGCTTTGGCAAGCGTCTGGCACACATAAGTGAATCCAGCAGCAAAAGCGTCCCAATCCGGATGCAGCCGTGTCAGCTTCTCATTACCGGCAAGCCCACTCGCCATCGACACTAACATATCATTGGTGCTAGTATCTCCATCGACTGTAATCCTATTAAAAGTAACATTCGTAGCTGAACGTAAAAGACTAAGCAAATCCTCCGCTGCAATATCAGCATCCGTGGTCATAAAGCCAAGCATGGTAGCCATGTTAGGATGGATCATCCCTGAGCCCTTTGCAGCTCCGGCAATTGTAACTTCTACACCGCCAACGAGCACCTTCACGGCGATCTCTTTTTTAACTAAATCAGTGGTAAGTATAGCTTGGCAGAATTCTTCCGCGCCAATAGCTCCTCCGTCCAGCTTCTCTGGTATTGCAGTAATTCCGCTACGTACGCAATCCATCTTCAACAGTTCACCGATAACTCCAGTCGAAGCAACTGCCACATCATTAACGGCCACACCTAAATGCTTAGCCGCAGCAGCGCGCATCTCATAAGCATCTGCTTCACCTTGTTCGCCTGTGCAGGCATTGGCATTCCCGCTGTTCACGATAACCGCCTGCAATACTCCGTTCGAAAGGCTTTCCCGAGTCACTTTCAGCGGAGCCGCCTGAAAAACATTCGTCGTATACACAGCCGCAGCCGTTGCCGGAACTTCACACAGAATCACTCCGAGATCGTTGCGATCTGTTTTTTTTAATCCACAATGCAATCCTCCGGACTTAAAACCCTTAGGTGAAGTGATGCTTCCACCCTCCAAGGTGGTAAATAACTCAATCTCGCTCATATTATTTGTACCGCTGATCCTTATGGATACACAGGTGTGTAGCCGAGGCCAAGGGTTTCCTCCCATCCCATCATCAAATTAAGGTTCTGTATTGCCTGCCCTGCCGCACCTTTTACAACATTATCAATGACGGAGACTATGGTCACCCGCCCTGTACGAGTATCTGTTGCAAATCCGATATCACAATAATTAGAGCCGCTAACTTCTTTTGTCGCCGGAATCACACCTATATCACGCACCCGCACATATGGCCGGCCCGCATAATATTCACGGTATAAATTCACAAAATCCTGCTCCGTATAATTGTCCGTCATCCCTGCATACATCGTACTCATAATTCCCCGGCTCATCGGCACGAGATGTGTGGTGAACGTTACCGTTACCTTTTCTCCAGCAACCTCTGTTAGTGTCTGCTCAATTTCTGGTATATGTTGATGCTTATTGATTTTATAAGCTTTAAAGTTCTCATTAATCTCTGCGTAGTGCACCATCAGGCTTGTTCCGCGTCCTGCTCCAGTAACTCCTGATTTCGCATCAATAATAATACTGTCATGCTTAATCCAACCTGCCTGAATTGCAGGAATTAGTCCAAGAAGTGTAGCAGTAGGATAACAGCCTGGATTAGATATAAAATCAACCCCAGCCGCACGCTCTCCAAACACCTCGCAAAGTCCGTATACAGCCTGCTCTAGATATTCATCAGCCGGAGCGGGATGTTTATACCAGTGCTCATAATCTGCACCATCCTTTAATCGGAAATCACCGGACAGATCCACGACCTTAAGTCCAGCTTCCAGCAGCTGCGGTACCAGCTTTGCGCTCACACCCGACGGCGTCGCCGTAAATACCACATCTGCCCGCTCAGCCATCTGAGCCGGGTCAACGCCATCCAGCCTTCGATCAATGATACCCGTCAAATGCGGAAAACCTTCCTCTATAGCATCCCCTGCACTTGATGAGGAAATTACCGAAGTAATCTCTACCTTAGGATGACTTTGTAGCAGCCGAATCAGCTCTACGCCCCCATAACCCGTTGATCCAACAATCGCCGCTCTCAGCTTGCCTTCCACTGTCATCCCCACTTCCTGCTTATCATGAATTATAATAAATAATATAATGCATACCGTCTTAGAAATATGTATTATTATACGACTCAATTAATATAAATACAACACATAGTGTTAACTTTCTTTATTCCTAAATATAATTGTATTTACAAAAAAAGAGAAGCATAGCTTCTCCTTGAGGAGAAATTACACTTCTCTTTTAAACCCTTCACCCAGCACCTCATGCGCCTCAGTTATAATCACAAAAGCACTAGTATCTACCGATTGAACAATCGCTTTTAATCTGGAAACCTCATTCTGGCCTACTACAACCATCAACACCGTACGCTCATCACCAGTATAACCGCCATGTGCATCCAGCTTCGTCAGACCCCGATCCAGATCATTTAAAATCGCCTCAGATATTTCTTCCGTCTTGTCCGAGATTATGTAAGCCACCTTTGTATAACGGAAGCCTACCTCTATCGCATTAATCGCCTTACCTGTAACAAACAGACCGATCAGTGCATATAGTGCTTGTTCCATACCGAGTATAAAAGCAGCCAGCACAATAACCGTCCCGTCCAGCAGCACTACGGAAATCGAGAAGCTGAGACCGGATATCTTTTGAATAATCTGCGCCAAAATAGTAAGTCCACCTGTCGAGCCCCGTCCGCGGAACACAAGACCTAACCCCACCCCCACACAGATACCGCCATAAATGGAGGCTAAGAGTGGATTGGTGGTAGGTGCAGGCAAATCTTTTGTCAACAAGATAAAGAGCGGCAACACAAAGCTCCCAAGCAGCGAGCGAACTCCGTATTGTTTACCCAAGAAGATTACCCCGAGTACAAACAACGGAATATTAAGCGCCCACTGCGTAAATGCCGGTTCAGCCCCAAACCAAGCTTCAGCCAATACAGACAGACCGGATACACCACCAGAAGCAATATGATTAGGCAGAAAAAAAAGATTAAACCCCAGCGCTGTAACTAGCGATCCGAGCAAAATTAACATCGTATCCACCACATGTCGGAGTGGCCCATTCAGAGGAATCAGTGGGGGTTTATTACGTGAATTGACTTTTTGCATTTCAAAGGCTCTCCTTAAAGTGTCATCTTGCTCTACGAAAGAAGAAACGGCCATCCCATCCTAATCCATGAATGGTATCCGTTTCCCCGAAACTCTCTTTTATTCTGCCTCAATCTTGATCTGGCTACGCAAGTAACCATCAATGAATGCATCAATATCTCCGTCCATCACAGCGCCAACATTCCCCGTTTCCACGGAAGTACGGTGATCCTTAACCATGTTATACGGATGGAATACATAGGAACGGATCTGACTGCCCCAAGCAATATCGGATTGCTCACCGCGAATCTCATCCAAATGCTGCTGTTGCTCTTGCAGTTTGCGCTCATATAGCTTGGAACGCAGCATTTTCATCGCTTGTTCGCGGTTTTTGATCTGTGAACGTTCGTTCTGACAGGTTACCACCACACCCGTAGGTAAGTGAGTAATCCGTACCGCGGAGTCTGTGGTATTAATATGCTGTCCACCGGCGCCACTTGCACGATACGTATCGATCTTAAGATCCTCCGTACGAATCTCAACCTCTACATCATCGGCAATTTCCGGAACGACATCACAGGATACAAAAGAAGTATGTCTTCTGCCCGAAGAGTCAAACGGAGAAATCCGTACTAGCCGATGTACACCTTTTTCAGCTTTCAGATATCCGTAGGCGTTGAAGCCTTTAATAAGTAGTGTGACACTCTTAATTCCCGCTTCATCACCCGGTAAGTAGTCCAGCACCTCAACCTTGAATCCACGTTTTTCAGCCCAACGAGTATACATCCGCAGCAGCATCTGGCCCCAGTCTTGGGATTCCGTACCGCCCGCACCCGGATGGAGCTCAAGAATAGCATTCAGCTTGTCATACGGCTGGTTAAGTAGCAATTGCAGCTCGAATTCATCAACTTTACTGCCTAAACTGCTGATCGTCTCCCCAATCTCTGCCGCAAGACCTTCATCGCCCTCTTCATCCGCAAGCTCCGCCATCATTGCAGCATCGTCGTATTCTTGTTGCAGCTTCTCGTATTGATCCACGGACGATTTCACGGCATTCATCTCGCCGATCACGCTCTGTGCCTGCTCTGGATTATCCCAGAAGCCTGGAGCAGCCATTTTTTCTTCAAAGTTCGAGATCATCTCTTGCTTAAGATCTAAGTCAAAGAGACCCCCTAAGGTCAGTTAGTTTCTTGCCTATTTCACGCAGATCCTGCTTTACATTAGCTTCAATCATATGGTCACTTCACCTTTCAAAATAGGTTGTTACGGTCCTCGCTATTGGAAAGTTAGTAATGAGTGAATGTTCAGCCATTCCGAGAAGGATTGGACTTCCGATCGCTGTTGTTTCCAGATTCCTTGAATTGATAACCGCATAGCGGTTGGAATCCAGAAACAAAGGCGATCACTCCGTTTCTCCAGTTCCAAACCTTCTCTCCATTCCTCATTCACTCAAGTGCTAAATATCCAAAAAAAGCGACTGGGCCGTAAACGGGGGATACCCCCGGGCCCAGCCGCTCTTTATGGTTAGTATACCCATAGAGATCAGGGTTAAAGACTTACATCTTCAACACCTGAATATGAGCGCTACTAAACGTTTGTCTTATGCGTTTTGACCGTGGCAGTTCTTGTACTTCTTGCCACTTCCGCAAGGGCAAAGATCATTACGACCAGCCGCAGCCTCAACATGTACCGGACGTTTCTCAGCAGGTTCGCTGTTAGTGGAAATTTTATTTTCCTCTACAACGGATTGACGCTCCTGATTTGTCTCGATGTGAGCCTTCATAATATAAGTAGCTACTTCTTCTTGAATCGTAGCCGTCATAGTATTAAACATTTCGAAACCTTCGAATTGATACTCGCGAAGTGGATCTGTACCACCGTAAGCACGCAGGTGAATCCCTTGACGCAATTGATCCATCGCATCGATGTGATCCATCCACTTGCTGTCTACAGAGCGCAGCACGATTACCTTCTCGAATTCACGCACCAATTCTGAACCCAGGCGTTCTTCACGAGCAGCATATTTCTCAAGTACACGTTCGAAGATGTACTCAATGATCTCTTCTGCTTCTTTGCCCCACAGAATATCGCGAGTCAAAGCACCTTCTTCAAGCAGCTTGCTGTTTACGTAATCAGCAACTTCTTGCAGCTCCCAGTTCTCAGGAATATCGTCACTGCAGTGTGCGTGAACAATACGTTCAATAACCGGCTTGATCATTTCAAGTACGATATCTTTAATATTTTCAGACTCCAGAATCTCACGGCGTTGTTTATAAATAATTTCACGCTGTTGATTCATCACGTCATCATATTGCAATACGACTTTACGAATATCAAAGTTATTACCTTCAACACGTTTCTGAGCAGATTCCACAGCACGCGTAATCATGCGGCTCTCAATCGGCTGATCTTCCTCAAACCCAAGGCGATCCATCATACTCAAAACGTTGTCAGCGCCAAAACGCTTCATCAACTCATCACCAAGGGATAAGTAGAATTGTGTAGAACCTGGGTCCCCTTGACGACCCGCACGACCACGCAGCTGGTTATCAATCCGGCGCGATTCATGACGCTCTGTACCAATGATATGCAGACCTCCAAGATCTGTCACACCTTCGCCCAGAACGATGTCCGTACCACGACCTGCCATGTTGGTAGCAATCGTAACTGTACCTGGCTGACCTGCATGTGTAATGATTTCAGCTTCAGCAGCGTGATGCTTCGCGTTAAGCACTTGGTGTCTAACGCCTTTGCGCTTCAGCATTTCAGATACGAGCTCTGAATTCTCAATCGATACTGTACCAACAAGTACAGGTTGGTTCTTTTTGTGACGCTCTACAATTTCTGCCACAACAGCGTTGAACTTACCGTTCTCACTCTTGTAGACGACATCTGGCATATCTACGCGCTGATTCGGTTTATTCGTAGGGACTTGAAGAACTTCAAGACCATAAATCTTCTTGAACTCTTCTTCCTCAGTTTTAGCTGTACCTGTCATACCACCCAATTTGCGATACATACGGAAATAGTTCTGGAAAGTAATCGTAGCAAGCGTCATGCTCTCATTCTGTACTTCGATTTCTTCCTTCGCTTCAATCGCTTGATGCAAACCGTCACTATAACGACGGCCTGACATTAAACGTCCCGTAAATTCATCAACAATAACGACCTCACCCTCGTTAACAACGTAGTCTACGTCACGACGCATAATTACGTTTGCTTTCAGGGCTTGGACGATATGGTGATTCAAGGTTACATGACTGTGATCATACAAGTTCTCAATACCAAAAGCGCGTTCAGCAGTAGCTACACCTTTTTCAGTCAAGGCTACGGACTTCACTTTGATATCAACTGTGTAGTCTTCTTCAGCTTTAAGCTTTTTCACAAAACGGTCTGCTGCAAAGTACAATTCAGTAGACTTCTCAGCTTGTCCGGAAATGATAAGAGGTGTACGGGCTTCATCAATAAGAATGGAGTCCACTTCATCAATAATACAGAAATAAAGAGGGCGCTGAACCATTTGTTCTTTATAAAGCACCATGTTGTCACGCAAATAATCGAAACCAAATTCGTTGTTCGTGCCATACGTAATATCGCAGGCGTAAGCATCTTGTTTATCAGCATGGTCCATACCGCTTAGGTTAACCCCAACCGTCATGCCCAGGAAGTTATAGATTTGTGCCATTTGTGCGCTGTCGCGCTGAGCCAAATAGTCATTGACCGTTACAACGTGTACGCCTTTACCAAGCAAAGCATTCAAGTACACCGGCAATGTTCCTACTAGAGTCTTACCTTCACCAGTCTTCATCTCGGAGATTCGGCCTTCATGCAGAGCCATACCACCAATTAACTGTACATCAAAATGCCGCATGCCAAGCGTCCGTTTGGAAGCTTCACGTACGGTTGCAAACGCCTCAGGAAGAATTTCTTCCAAGGTTTCGCCTTTCTCAATACGGGCGCGGAACTCTTCCGTCTTAGCTTTTAAAGCTTCATCGGATAGTGCTACAAATTCCGGCTCCAATCCATTAATTACATCGACTGTCTTCATGAGACGTTTAACGTCACGATCGTTTGTGTCTCCGAATATTTTCTTTACAAGTCCTAGCATGGTTAACCCCTTTCATGCAACACAGATGGTGGAACCGAGCCCATCCTCACAAAATTGAAAGGGCCATTTATAAATTCGATTCCGCTGCTTCATAAATTGTAACAGTTTGTAAGAGATGCCGCAATACAAGGTGTAACAGCCACATTTTTCATATATACGCACAAGAGCCCTATTCGCTATAAGCGAATAGGGGCTCGGTTTAAATTTCTTAAGTCCTGACTAACTCTCGAGGCCCTTTATACTTAGAGCATAACTGGCATCATCGTATCTTAGCCCTGTTCAATCAGTCCATATTTACCATCATCACGTTTGTAAACTACGCTAACTTCCGAGGTGTCGATATTGGAAAACACAAAGAAATTATGTCCTACCATGTTCATTTGAAGAATCGCTTCTTCCACATCCATCGGCTTCATCGTAAAGCGTTTGTTCCTAACCACTTCTAAATCATCATAATCTTGTTCTTCTACAGCAACAGCGGCACTAGCTCCATCCACAAACAGCGTCTTGAGTCCCTCTTGACGGAACTTCCGATTCAGCTTCGTTTTGTGTTTGCGAATTTGACGTTCCAGCTTGTCCACAACGGCGTCTATGGAAGCATACATGTCATCGCTGCGATCTTCCGCACGAAGCGTCACGCCAGCAAGCGGAATGGTTACTTCCACCGTATGAAGGCCGCGAACTACGCCAAGCGTCACAGCCCCTTCAGAGGTAGGGGGTGCTTCGAAATACTTCTCAAGTTTGCTGAGCTTCTTATCAACATACTCTCTCAAAGCGTCGGTCACGTCAATTTGTTGACCTCGAATGGTGAATTGCATGGCCACTCCTCCTTTAGTTACACCTTCATTATACCAAATTGTAAGCGCTAAGTAAAAAGCAATTCCTTACAGCCCTTACATTTAGATAACAAATGTTGTCATAGCGTTCACAAATAAAACAAGTCCGGTGAGAGCAACCAATCGCCCTACCGGACCAAAAGTAAACCTGTCGTTATTATAGTACGGATCCCACTCTTATATTCTCCGAATGAAATCACATAAGGTCAGGCTATTTGGTATGAATTTGAATGATTTCTACAGGAGACCATTGAGAACCCGATCCTGCAATAACATATACCTTATAGGCAGTATTTGCTGCTAAACCAGTTAGGGTCTGTGTACGTTTTACACCAGGAGTAAACGTAAGTGTGTCAGTCCATGGAGCAGCCAGTGCAGTACCGCTACCATTTTGGCCTAAAGCAATCTGTGCTGCAGTAGGTGCCTTCTCATTTGCTGGCAATACTACATATCTAACTGGTGTTGTAGTGCCACCTGTCGTACCATATTTAATATATACATCTGCTGTAACTGTACTAACTTGTCCTGGCTCAAAAAGCGAAATCGAGCTAGCAGTAGCTTGAGCAGTAGTCAACCGAACTGTCGTTACAGTAGACAAGTTACCAGCTGCATCCGCAAGCGTGATATATGTTGCATATTCTGTACCAGGATTCAATCCGTAAACAGAGAATGTAACCGTTGTGTTAGCTACAGTCGCAACACTACCATGGATACCACTTGCAGTCCCGTTACTAATTTGTCCTTTTTCCACCTGTAATGCAGTTGGAGCAATTACATCAGCATTATAAGGAGCTACAACATAGTATACTGCACCAGTTACGGAAGGTGTCAGGTATACATCCGCTGTGACCGAACCAACATTACCGTAGGTTGCCCCACTTACTGTTGGCGCTGTGCTACTTCCGCCACCGTTACCACCGCCAGAACCTCCGCCAGTACTACCACCTGGAGCAGCAGTTGGGGTTGGTGTAGCTGTTGGTGTCGGAGTAGCCGTTGGAGTTGGTGTAGGTGTTACACCACCACCTGTGCCACTACCAGGATAATAGATAGCTGAAGTATTGATAATACCTACAGCCTCGGCACGTGTTAACGATCTCTTAGGACCAAAGGTTCCATCTGGATAACCGTTAACAATCTTCTTTTCCACTGCGGCTGCTACAGCACCTTTTGCCCATGCTGCAATTTGTGCATTGTCTTTAAATTTGTTCGAAGTTGTATTGGTGCTCAATTTAAGTAATTTTGCAGTAATTACAGCTGCTTCTTCTCTTGTAAGCGGATTATTAGGACGGAACGTATTATCCTCGTATCCTCCGATATATCCAGCTTCCACGGCTTTAGCCACTTCACTGTAATTCCAGTTTGTGCTCTTCATGTCTTTGAAAGTTACTGTTGCTTTAGTTGTAAACCCTAACAGGCGATTTACCATAGTCACATACTCACCACGCGTAATTGCTTTGTTTGGTTTTACCGTTCCATCTGGGTAGCCTCCAAGGTAACCTCTATCTAGCCATTCCTGCAGCTGACCTTGCGCCCAGTGGCCTTGAATATCCTTAGGTACAGCTGCAGCAGATACGCTGCCGAGAGACCCCAATAACATACTAGTACCTAATATTCCGGTCATAAGACCGCGCCACATCTTCTTCATCCTGCTAATCACCCTCCTAATTGTTTTGATAGCTTAGGCTATATTGAATTTCTTCGTGAATGTAGTAACCTAGGCTAACATAGTGTGTGTCGAGGTAAGATAAACAGCTCAACGTATATCTATTACCCACCTTTTGCAGAGTTCTAACATTTTCCATAAAATGAATTTACAAAATAGGCTATTTTCTTTACTAGGATTGGCTATACTAGACACATATGAACGCACAAAAAAAGGATCTTGGAAGATTCCAAGATCCCTGCTAGCGCTGTCTAAATTGCTAACCATCTACTTATATGTAGTTCGGCTTCGCCGGATGATTATAATTTGATTACGTTAGCTGCTTGTGGTCCACGTGCACCTTCAACGATATCGAATTCTACGGATTGACCTTCATCCAATGTCTTGAAACCATCAGTTTGAATCGCGGAAAAGTGTACGAATACGTCGCCACCGTCTGCAGTCTCGATAAAACCATAACCTTTTTCTGCGTTAAACCATTTTACTTTACCTTCCATTGATTAAACATTCCCTTCGTCATCAGATGAACGTGAGTCTTGCTCACAATTCGACTATACCACCGTAACTTCTTTATTGTCAATTGGAAAAGAAAATGTTTACATTCAATAATTTACCACGTAAAATAAACTATTAAATTTCCCATAAACAAGAAATAGATTCGGTACAATGATCAAAAAAAGGAGCAGACGGTATTTAATACCCGTCTACTCCTATAGTGAAACAGAGATAAAATTATTTTTTGCGATCCATAAGAAAACTGTCTGGGGTGTAGGCGGCCTCGTAGGCGTTGCGTTGGGTTTTGGCCTGTTCTCTCTGTTGAAGCCACTTAGCTGCCTCACTTTTAAGTTGTTGCATTCTTGCAATTATCATAGGATCGGCTTCCAACAACTCTCGTAACTGATGCTGCTCGATTACACCGATCGACTGTTTTCTTACCTGCTGTTCGAGCTGATCTATCAAATTTTGACGTTGTTCGACGAAATCATTTAATTCTTCATATGAACAATTATCTAGTCTATTAATAATATCTTGAGTAATCTTGTTTAACTCTAAGATACAATTATCCATGGGCCTTCTCGTGTGCTGGTACCAGCTTTGACGCCTCCAACCAAGTTAAGCGGAACTCAGTCAAATACTGTAACGCCTCTTCTGCAGGAACCTTGTCTTTCTTCACATTCGCCTGAATCAACAAATGATTTATATATTCGTATAGATCATACAAACTTTTAGATATGTCATAGGTAGGATCCAGTGTTGACATCAATTCACTAACAATTGTCTGCGCTTTACCCAGGTTAATGTTTGTCTTTTGATAGTCAACTGAATCGATTCCTTCCATACCCGCCCTTACAAATCTAATCGCTCCATCAAATAACATAATCAGTAACTGTGAGGGGGTCGATGTTTTTACCGATGACTGACGGTATTTTTCATAAGGAGAATTTATCATTTGTGTCACCCTTTACTTAAAAGTCCATTTTTAATCTTTTTCATTCTATTACATTAAGTTTATAGGCATTAATAGCTACTACTCCGTATTCAATAGTTACGAGGGAACTAGTATTTAGTTTATATATCGGCATTTGATGAATGTTATTGCAGTCTTTTTCCGAATAATCTCAAGAATTTGTTAATACTGGTTAAACCTCGAGTAATGTTTGTATCTTCTCTATATAACTGTTATATATCTATTAAAAAATGCTGCTGTGCCCAACATCTTTGCTTAAATTTACATCTAATAGATCCGTCTATTTCTTTATAAACAACCATTCCACTTTCAATGTTCTTTTCATAGACTGAAGCACCAATCCCTACCGAAACTCTATCGCCAATTATACAATTACCAACAATCGAGGAATAAGGTAATAATGATACACCTTTCCCTAGCTTCGGATAGATTCCATTTTGAGCTCCAACCGTACTACCTTGCCCAACGACTAAGAAATCGGAATATTCAGCCTTGCCCAGCACCGTTCCCACAGTGTGAAAGAGCAAAAAAATATTCGGTAAGTTCGTATCATACATACAGCTAAATCCATGAAGTGCTTTATTAATATAAAAAATTTTATTAGCTAATGCCGTATCTCCACTTTCTTTCCATACGGTATTCGACAAGAACCAAAGAAAAACAGCGTATTGATCGGAATGCAGATGATTGAGGAATGTGGTGCCATTTTTCCTGTAAAACTCCAAAGCTATCTTGGAAAAACAATACTCTGTACGATCTAAGTCAAGATCAAATAGAGAGTTCCCAACTTCTTTAAAACGAACTATTTGTTTGTCTGAAAAAAATGATTAAGTTGAGCTAATGTGTACTCTTTAAAGTTATATAAAGGTAGGGATAGTTCCATTAGAAACGCTCCTTTCCATTAACATATTGTTGAATCAAATTCTCCAGTATATTTAAACAATTTTGCGGTATGAAATTAAAATCAGCTTGCACACGACAAATATTAACCGCTGGAAATTTTACTGTTTTTGCATTTGATATCAATTCAACTTCACAACCAGTATGATCTGAAATTCCTTCAACCCATTGTTTATTAGTAGTATTAGTACCACTTGCTACATTATACATGCGCTCTTTACCACTGTGTGAGATTTGAATAAGCAACTCTGCTACATCGCTTACAGTAATGTAGTCCTTTTCCGAATCTAACGTGGTTTGAAGAACAATCTTCCCATTATTTACAGCATCTTTAATAATAGAGTAGATGAAATTATTGGAAGAAAAATCATTTCCACAGACATTTGATACACGAGCCACTCTCACGTTTGGTCTGCTATCCATGAGACAAAGAGATTCTCCGGTAATTTTTGATAAGTTAAATAAGTCTTCCGCTTGAAACGGATTTACGAGGAGTTGATCCTCTTCTTCACCCATCTCATCGGTGTTTTGATTTACATAGACACGAGTTGAAGATAAATATAGAAATGATTCAAATGTAGCCTTCTCTAATAATTCTGCTAGAAAACTGATATGTGCTCTTATCGTGTCAAACGGGCGTTGGCGAAAATCCGAGGTAACCCCGGCACAATATATAACATGCCCCAGATGGTCATTGAATAAGCTTAAATCTTCACGACTAGGTCCGTATGCTTCAATCCCGAGTTGTCCTAGTCTGTGCATAACATGGCGTCCGATAAATCCTTTTGCTCCTATAACAGTAGTTTTCATCCTCTCACCCCTACCATTTTCGCCGGATTGCCAACGTTAATCGTATATGGCTTTAACTCACCATTCACCAATGAATTTGCCCCAACCACACATCCCTGTCGCAAGATTGCACCATCCAAGATAACACTATTTGCCCCGATCCATACATCATCTTCTATTACAATACCGCCTCGACCTTCCATAAAACGTTGTTCTCTTATCTTCTGGTGACGAGATCGAAACTCATGATTTACGGGTGCTAAAGTACAATTTGCTGCTATGAGGACATCTTGTCCAATTTTAATTCCATTACCTGAATATAAAACACACCCTGAATTTATATAAGTATCTTCACCAATTATGACATCACCAGTACCACCGGTAGGTTTTATCTTAACAAAGGAATCTATCATTACACCCTTTTTAATTACAATTCGAGTGCCTCGTAGAGAAGGTTCAATATCTGCAAATTTTGAAATTGTAGCATGTTCAGATATAAAAAGCATTTCGATCACTCCTACAAATTCCAATTCGGAAAGTTTCTATCTTTATCATTCATAATATAGTTTGTTAATGGCCAACGAATTCCAAAAGTAGGATCGTCCCAGCGTACACCAGTTGCACAATCAGGATGATAGAATTCCGACATTTGGTAGAAGACCTCTGTATTATCCTCTAATGTTTGAAATCCATGCGCGAAACCCTCTGGTACATACAGCATTCGACCATTATTCTCATTCAATTCAATAGCATACCATCTAAGATATGTATCTGATGTTTGGCACAAGTCTATGATAACATCATAAATAGCACCTCTTGTACATCGTATCAATTTAGTCTCTTCGAAAGGCTTGACCTGATAATGCATGCCTCTTACAGTGCCTCGTCTATGATTAAAAGAAACATTACATTGAAGAAAATCATCTTTCAAATCATGTTTTATAAATTCCTCTTTACAAAATGTTCTCGCAAAGAAGCCCCGTTCATCTTGATGAGGCTCAATTTCAATTAAATAAGCACCTTTTAATGGCGTTTCTAAAAACTTCATGAAATCACCACCACTTCAGGGACCGGAATAATCCATTTACCTCCCCATTCACGGATAAAGGAAGTCTGCTCTATAATCTCTTCTTTTAAATTCCAAGGCAGAATAAATACATAATCTGGTTTTGTCTGTTTCAACAGATCGGGAGAATATATAGGGATTCTTGAACCAGGTAGAAAGGTCCCTTGCTTATATGGACTACGATCAACTGTATAGTTTAAATAATCACGATCGATACCACAATAATTAATTAACGTATTTCCTTTAGCCGGCGCTCCGTATCCTACAATCGTATTCCCTTGTTCCTTAAGGTCTAATAGAAAGCTCAAAATCGTTCTTTTTAATTGAACTGCCTTTGTATGAAATCCCTTGTACATCTCAATATTTGTCATACCAAACAATAATTCTTTTTCTAATAATTCATTAATAGCTGTACTTGCTGAAATATCTTTATTTTCTAAATGGCATGCATATATCCGTATAGAACCGCCATGAGTCTCCAACTGTTCAACATCATAAATCGAAAGATTATGCTTAGCAAACAGTCGGAAAACTGTTGTAAAAGAAAAATAAGAATAATGTTCATGATAAATTGTATCAAACTGATTATGTTCTATTAGTTGTAGTAAATGGGGGAATTCCATAGTTATAGTCCCGTAAGGCTTCAAAAGAATTTTCATACCTTCCACAAAATCATTGAGGTCAGGAACATGGGCAAGTACATTATTACCTAGTAAGAGATCTGCCATCTTCCCCTCACCCTTTAAGGATCTAGCTAATACAGTTCCAAAAAAGTTCACCGAAGTGTCTATCCCTTTTTCAATTGCAGATTTTGCAACATTCGCTGCGGGTTCAATTCCCAACACAGAAATACCCTTTTCTTTGAAATACTGCAGCAAATAACCATCGTTACTGGCGATTTCAACTACATTTGTGTTACTTGTATAATGAAATATATCTACCATATGTTCAACATATTTGCGACAATGCTCTAACCAACTATCCGAATAACTGCTGAAATATGCATATTCACTAAATATATGTTCTGGAGACTCAAAATCCTCTACCTGAACCAAATAACAATTTTCACAGACATAGGTTCTTAATGGATACATATACTCCATTTGGCTTACAGACTTTACATAGGAATTCGCCAAAGGGGAAATCCCCAAATCAAGAAATACGGTATTAAGTTCTGTACCACAAAAACGACAAATTCCGTTCGACATTCATTCATATCTCCTTATTGTGATTAAAGTCTAGAAGCATTAATGTTTTCATATTGGCATATTTGTCTTAACGTTAAATCGCTAAGCCTATTACTCATATAGCAGGAATACCATTCCATTGTCCATTCAATTGATTGGTGAATGGGCAACATAATATTCCAATCTAGCAACTTTGCAGCCTTATCACTATTTAGTACCAGTGTTGTAGCTTCATAAGGCTGCGTGTTGGATTCATACACCACATTCAATCGATTCTCTAAATGCTTGTTGCATTCTTCAATTAACTGAGCAACCGATAAAATTGAAGATTCACCTGGTCCAAAATTCCAAGCTCCTATATACTTTGCACCTGACTCCCACATACTTTGAGCCAACAGTAAATATCCATTCAAACAATCTAATACATGCTGCCAAGGTCGAATTGCTTGAGGATATCTAATATTTAAAGGTTGTTTATTGATAATAGATCGAATGATATCCGGAATTATCCGATCATTTGCCCAATCCCCTCCCCCTATTACATTCCCTGCTCTTGCAGAAGATAGAAATTTACCACTATTCGAGTAAAACGATCTTTCATAGGCAGAAGTAACAATCTCTGAACAAGCCTTACTGGCACTATAGGCATCAGAACCTCCAACAGGATCATTTTCCATAAAGCCCTGTATTGAGTTATTAGTGTTCTCATAGCATTTATCTGTAGTTACGTTGATGACAACTTTGACAGATTCAGTATGCCTAGCTATTTCTAACAAGTTTACCGTGCCCATAACATTAATAGAGAAAGTTGCAACTGGATCAATATATGACTCTCTGACTAAAGGCTGAGCCGCAAGATGAAAGATGATCTCGGGTCGAACCTTTTGAATGAAAGACTGCAGGCGTTGGAAATCCAGGATGTCAGCATAAGTAGAGTCCATGTTTTTTGCAACTTGAGCAATTCCAAATAAATGTGGTTCACTCACTGGTACTGGGCTACTATATCCATATACATCAGCTCCCAAATGCTGAAGCCATAATGATAACCAACTACCCTTGAAGCCTGTATGTCCTGTAATTAGCACTTTTTTAGAGACCCAAAAATTAGTATTCATAGATCACCACACCTTCCAAGGAGCGGTTCCAGTGCTCCACATTTCTTCTAGCTTGTTCTTATCCCTAAGAGTGTCCATCGGTTGCCAGAACCCCTCATGCATAAAGGCAGATAATTCTCCTGATTTGGCCAATTTCTCCATTGGTTCTTCTTCCCACGTTGTATTATCACCACTAATTAAGTCAAAAACCTCCGGTTCAAGAACAAAAAATCCACCGTTAATCCAGTTTCCATCCCCCATCGGCTTTTCCTGAAATCCAATGATTTCATTTTTATGAAACTCAAACGCTCCAAACCTTCCAGGAGGGCGAACCGCTGTTACGGTTGCAAGATGATTTTTGTGCTTATGAAAGTCTACAAGTTCTAATATATTTACGTCAGACAATCCGTCTCCATATGTAAAACAGAAAGCTTCATCACCAACGTATTGTTGAACTTTTTTCAACCTTCCTCCAGTTAAGGTGTGTTCACCTGTATCAACTAATGTTACTTTCCAAGATTCCGAGTTATTTTTATGGATTTGCATTTCATTAGTTCTGAAATCGAATGTAACATCCGATGTATGCATATAATAATTTGCGAAAAATTCTTTTATTAGATACCCTTTATAACCCAGACATATGATAAATTCATTAATTCCGTAGCTTGAATATACTTTCATAATATGCCAAAGCATTGGAGATCCACCAATCTCTACCATTGGTTTGGGCTTCAATACTGTCTCTTCACTCAATCGTGTGCCTAACCCACCAGCCAAAATAACTGCCTTCACTGTCAAACATCCTTTCTAAGGATAATCTCCAACTCCACCTCAGAGGAATTGTTTTTAGCTGTGACTTCATAGTAAGAAATCGCGAGACCAGAATTTTGAAGTATAACAACATCCTTGTTCATAACAACCTCATCAAATTCAGGGTAACTCAAACTCAATGCTAATTGTCCACTTTGATTAAGCAGCGAACTTAATTCTCCAATGATCTGTGGCGACCTATTAAGATGTTCTGATTCGTATTCAAACACAATATAATCAAATTTCATTCCTATTAATTTTTTATGAAGATAATCAATCTCTCCTTCAAAAAAATCATCTGAGACTGTTCTGATGTCTTTTGTATATTTCTTATCAATACAGTAATTAGTGATATGAGTACTTCGTACTCCCTTGTCCTTCAACATGTTTTTTAGCTGTAACGGATTACTACCACACTTTGTATTTATACCTAGAATTGAAGCATGAGTACTAGATAATTTTACTGATATTTCATTAAGAAGACGGGCATTAAACGCAGTATCTATCCATGAGTCCAAGTCATACTTGGCTCTAAAAATATCCCTGCTTATACCTAATGAATTATTATTAGTTTGATCTTCCCGCACCGTAACTGAGCCAAAGTGATAAGTGAACGTATCTCTACAATAAACTAGTTTATACCCTGCTCTTCGAATACGGAAACTAATATCATCATCAGCAAACTCTCCATAATAAAATCTAGGATCATAATAATCAATATCCTTTAGCAACTCTGTTCTTGCCAGTAATACACATGGAAGCAATCTTACCCGTTCTTCCCATTTACGAGGATCTGAATGGTTATAGCGCTCTGCGAATTGTATCATTTCCTCAATATTATTATAGTCACCATTTATTTGCTGAAGATTACTCATCGTGCTAGCCCCAGGTGACACAAACCCTATTCTCTTATCTGACTCTATACATATTAATAAATTTTCTAGCCAACGAGGAGTGAAAATAAAATCATTACAAACACAAGCTGTATATTTGCCAACTGCTACTCTCATTCCTTCGTTAAATCCATTGGTAGGTCCAACGTTGTTTATAAGATGAAGAGGTTTTGCAAAGGGTAATGAATCAAAATATTCTTTGGTTTCATCTGTAGAACCATTGTTTACAAGAATTAACTCATAATTTATATTTTCAGTATATTTCAATATACTTTCCACACACAATTTTGTATAACTTAACTTGTTATACGCTAGAAGAACAATACTCACAAGGGGATGCTCAGTCAGTAATCTTTGTTGTCTATTTTCATTCATAAATTGATCGATTATATTAATAATATCAACATCTTTTGCTACACTTAGTGCTTTTTTGAAATAATAATTTGATTGAATTAAATTGTTACGTAACTTATATATATATCCGAGATTAAAGAGCAAATCTATATATTCTGAATCAATCAGTAATCCCTCTTGCAAATATGCTTCAGCCTCTTGCAAGTTATTTTCCGCTACAGCAATAGCAGCCTTAATAGTAAGAACCTCAACACATTCAACCCCGTCAATTGTTTCTTCAAACTCTGCTACTAATCTTTTAGCACCATCGAGGTTGCCCGTCTCAATAAATCCCTGTACTTGCTGTTTCCACATACCTTATTTTTCTCCATTCGTTAACTTGATATTTTAAGGTGTTTAAGGTGTGAAATAACCCAAAAATATACAAGGCAGCCCAGAGGTTAGGCTTAAACGATATCCGGATAACATCGTCCTGCTAACATCAGGTCTGCCCAGTTTAATTAATAATAGATTGCATCGGTTATATTACCCTGATATAAAATTAGTCAAGCTTGTTGATTGTGCATTGTACTTACTCATTGCTTGTTCCATGGCAGCATACTGTTTATAGTATCTTGTTTCTAAATCGTTCATACGTTGAGTCATATCATCTATCCGTTTATTATAATTTTTTAACATATCTCCCATAATACTATTTGTTTTAAACACATCTGTAACACTCGTAGAAAATTTAGATGTACCGACTTTGTCAACTAGTTTTTGAAGCTGTCCATCAATTTTAGTGGAAATTTGTGAGAATATACCTTTTTGCTCACCCGAACCTTGAAATAACTGAGTAACAAAGGTAGGATTGTTCTCCAATATTTTATTTAGGTCATCCTCACTTTTAAGAACTAATTTACCACCTTCGAAATACTGACCAGTATCAATTCCCATTTTACTAAGGTCACCCAAATTTGCATAAATAATCTCACGCATATTTGCAACCGTTGCCGCCAGAATTGTATCGTTTTTAAGAAGACCACTTTTAGCCTTTGCATCCCAGTTTTTGATATCATCCTCTGACATTTCTTTTCTTTGTTCATCCGTTAGAGGAGGGAAGTCCCTATAAGTTTTCTCACTAGTTTTTTTATTCATCAATTCAATTAACTCATTATAGTCATTTATAAATGATTTAATTGATTCTATTGCTTTGGCAGGCTCCACCTGAACTGATATTTTAGATGAAGTCGCTTCTGTTGAAGTACTTAGAAGCGAGATGCTTATTCCGTTAATAATAGTTTTATTACCATTGAATTCCACTTTCTGAAAGGAAGCTTCGCCTTCAGATTTAACATGTATAATTCCTGTTTTCCCATCAGTTATACTTAATGTATCCGTAGGTGCTGCATTGAACAAACTCAATAAATTCCCACCTACAGCACCAATCTGTTTGTCACCATATTCTTTTGCAGAGAGAATTAATTTGCCTGTCAGTTCATCAAAACTCGCAACTACATTCGCCTTTTTTTCACCTGCATCAGCATTAATTCTCGATAATACCTGAGTTATTGAATAATCCTTGTTAAAGATAAATTCAGCATCACCAATTGTTAATGTATAATTCCCTTGTGCATCGGCATTACTTGTCCCTCCTGGCAAAGCACTTAACAGAGTACTTGATTTATATCCGTTGGCATAACTACCTGTTATACCTGTAGTAGTGATCGTAGTACGCGTAGAAAGCTGTTCTACATACATCTCCATAGGAACAGGTGTTGCATCTGCATTCGCCTTCGCACTGATAGCAGTACTATTTCCAGTTAATACTGCCTTTTGAGGATTCATCTCTTCGCCCTTATTATATTTGGCTAATTTATTTATTTTGAAATCTACCAGTTTGCTATTTACTTCACGATAACTTTCTCTTTGCCATTCAAAGGTTTGCTTTTGCTGTTTAAGCTTATCCAGCGGAGCCCTTTTGGCCGTCATAATCTCCTTAACAATTGAATCAATATCCATACCGGATCCAAATCCAAAAACCCGCATCTTTAAACCTCCTTTTTATACTTTTTCATCTACTAATATCCCAGCGATCTCCATCATCTTGGCCACTAAATCCAGCGTTTTTTCTGGAGGTATCTCACGTATAAGTTGACCTGTTTCCTTGTTAATTACCTTCACCATAATAGCATGTGTTTTTTCATGAACACTGATTTCTAAGGATGTAGAGGGTCCCTCCAGCGCTTTAACAGCCCTATCTATATTACGTATCAATTGCTCTTGTCCTACCGGAATCTGAACCCCCTGCTTCTCCAGCACAGATAGTTTCTCTCCATTCTTCACTGCGTTTACTAATCTAGTATCCTGGTTTTGAATATTACGTTCACTAACCTGGCGCTGATCAATAACAGAATTCTCATATTTGTTACTGGTCAAGGAAAATTGCAGATTCATAGAACAACCTCCGATGCATATTTATATTATTTTTATCGGTTAAATATTCAAAATATTAAGAGTACATCAATATGAGAATTTAGATCACCCACAAAGATCTAGGAAATTTAATCTTAATGCTATCTATCGTTCTAGACATGCCAACACGATCGTTCATTTTTTCATATAATCTATAACATCTTTCATAAGAACCGTAATCTGGCGCTAACTCTAAAAGTTTGGAATAAAAAAGCTGGGCGTCCTCCATATAGTTGCAGGAAAGACACAAATCGCCTAATAATCGTATAATCTCCACATTATTAGGATTATTTTCAAATAGCTTAACAAAAAGATCAATAGCAACCTCATTGAAGCCATAAGATATCAAGAGACTGTAGCTATTAATTTTACTCTTCAAAGAAGTCTTCGCAATGTATTCTAATAGGGTCTGCAAACACTCATATTCCTGAAGTTTAAGTAAATGAGAGGCGATATCCCCGAGAATTTTTTCTATATAAGAAGTCATTTTATTAGATGAAATCGCTTCTTTTCTTATTATTTTTCTAAAGAGTTTTTCTTCCTTTTCACTAAAGTTTAGAAGAGGCTTAGCCAGATTAAATAATTCCTCATTATCTAATACAAACGATAATAAAAGAATGTCTACTGCATTTTCTTGCTGTATATCTTCCATGCTCAACCACATATCTTTAGCTTCAATATATTTCTTACCATATTGCATTGCCGATGCTGCAACATTCGATTGAGCAGAAATGCTATACACTGATATGAATCTATTCAATAAAGGATGTCGTAACCCATACAGAACATCTAGTAAAAGCTGTAAATCATTAATATTAGATATATTATACAGCTGTATAATATTCTGGTACACATCGTCTAGTGGTATATTTGATTTAGTCACAATCTCGAAGTATTTACTTAATCCAGGCGCAAAAGTCTTTTTCTCCTGAAGAACCTCTACTATATATTTATAACTTTCGTCTAGTTGATTTTGGTCTTCATATAGTTCTGCTAATACAAATCGGGTCATATATCCCCCGGTTCCTTCTGTAACACTCACACCCAGGTCACCACCGAACTCTAAGCATGATTTAAGAGTTATTTCAGCATCCTTGATGTATCCTGCATCCATGAATATTCTACCTTGCATATAGCGCATATCCGTCTCAAGCGGATATACTTTCACTGCATCATTTAAAATTCTCAAACTATCGTCATATTGATTGAGTTCACCTAAGCAATAACACAGTTTAGTAATAAGCTCAGGTAAAAACATACGTCCAGAGCTTAGTGGATAAGCTCTTTGAAAATATTCAATTGCTTTTGCATTTTCATTAATAGATAAATAAGTTTTCCCCATATTATATAGGTTGTAGGCTCCAGGGTTTTCCTCAACTTCTTGTAACATAAGGGGTAAATTCCGTTTTGTTTTTTCCTTCTCTTGCATAATTTCATCAGTGTATCCAGTATGATGAATAATTACTTCTCCATATTGGCTTTTATAATTCGTTTTAGCATCCAATATGTTTAAATGTTCATGTAGACGGTTATTGTAGTGTAATCCTCTATTGTTAGCAAAGAGTCGTACCGCAGTATGTGTAAATGCCCTGCCATAGGAAACATCATTATATATTTTCAATAAAAAATAGTCATAATCAGGCTTTATATCTTTCTGCAAATCTGCATCTGACTCCAGGTACTCGTCTGCATCTAGTACCAAAATATAATCTGAAGTAGCATATTTTAATGATTCATTCCGAGCAGCTGCAAAATCATCAACCCATTTAAAATGATGAATCTTCGTAGTATATTCTTCTGCTATTAATAGAGTTCCATCCGTTGACCCGGTATCAACAATTACGATCTCGGAAACTTTATCTTTTACACTCTCAAGACATCTTTTCAAATATTTTTCTTCATTTTTTACAATCATGCATAAAGTAATTGTCTTATCCATATTATTATCCTCTCAAACTCGTAAATTCTGTTATCTTATATATCGGCCTTGTCATAATCAAACATTAGAATAATAGAAAAAAGGGACCCCCTATGGAGTCCCTTTTTTCTATTATTCTGACTACTATTAACGAAGCAATTGAAGAACTGCTTGAGGTTGTTGATTAGCTTGAGCCAACATCGCTTGAGCGGCTTGGGCAAGAATATTGTTCTTAGTTTGATTCATCATTTCTTTAGCCATGTCTACGTCACGAATACGAGATTCAGCTGCTGATAAATTCTCAGAAGTTGTTCCTAAGTTATTAATTGTGTGATCCAAACGGTTTTGGTATGCGCCCAATTTAGAACGTTCGCCAGAAACAGTCTCGATTGCGGTGTTGATAACAGTGATTGCAGCATCTGCAGCTGTTTGTGTAGAGATATCAATACCATCTACTGTAGTTGCTCCATTACCAGCGACTGCTGAGCTATTGGCTCCTGATGCTCCACTTACCTTAAGAGTCGTAGCATCCATTGCCTTAATAGACAAACTAATATTTTGGCCTTTATTAGCACCAATATGGAATGTAAGATCGGCAGCACTTGTCACACCTGAACCTGTAGCTGCAGAACCGTCTAGCAATTTTTTGGTGTTAAATTCAGTTGTATTAGAAATTCGAGTAATTTCTTTTGCCAGTTCATTTACTTCTTTTTGAAGTTCGCCACGGTCTGAAGCGGTATTAGTATCATTTGCAGACTGAACAGCCAATTCACGCATACGTTGTAGAATGCTGTGGGTTTCATTCAGTGCGCCTTCAGCCGTTTGAATCAAAGAAATTCCATCTTGTGCGTTTTTAGTAGCCATATCCAAACCGCGAATTTGACCACGCATTTTTTCGGAAATCGCCAAACCTGCAGCATCGTCACCTGCACGGTTGATACGCAAACCGGAAGATAGTTTCTCAACGGATTTGTTTGTGTTGGCGGTATTTACACCTAGCTGACGGTGAGTGTTCATTGCTGCAATATTGTGATTGATAATCATAATCTTATTTCCTCCCTGAAATTAAATGATTCCACATCCTTGTGGTGATATTGTTTCCTCAAGGTCGGCCGCCCTTCAGAAACAACCCTACTACTAATATCGACACATGATATTACATAGTTTATAGTGATTGAAATATTTTCCTATAATTTAATGGAATCTAATATTTTGAAGAGTCACATTTCAAAAAAAGGGAAGAGCTTATATAAAGCCCTTCCCTTCAATTCAAATATTAACGAAGCAATTGAAGCACAGCTTGTGGTTGTTGATTAGCTTGAGCCAACATCGCTTGCGCTGCTTGTGCAAGGATGTTGTTCTTCGTTTGGTTCATCATTTCTTTTGCCATGTCTACATCACGAATACGGGATTCAGCTGCAGACAAGTTCTCGGAAGTCGTTCCCAAGTTATTAATTGTGTGATCTAAGCGGTTTTGGTACGCTCCTAATTTGGAACGTTCGCCTGATACAGTTTCGATTGCAGTATTGATAACAGTAATTGCAGCATCTGCAGCTGTTTGTGTAGAAATATCAATACCATCACTTGCTAATGCATCTACTGTCGATGAAGTCGCTGCGTTACTTGCTCCACCACCAGCTACTTTTAGTGTAGCAGCATCCATAGCATTGATATTCAAGGTAATATTTTGACCTTTGTTAGCTCCGATATGGAATGTAAGATCCTTTCCATCGGCACCTGCACCACCAGTACTAGCAGAACCATCCAACAATTTCTTCGTATTAAACTCAGTCGTATTAGAAATACGAGTGATTTCTTTTGCCAACTCATTTACTTCTTTTTGTAGCTCACCACGGTCAGAAGCTGTGTTAGTATCATTCGCAGATTGAACTGCCAATTCACGCATACGTTGCAGAATGCTATGAGTCTCATTCAAGGCGCCTTCTGCTGTTTGAATTAATGAGATTCCATCTTGTGCATTCTTAGTAGCCATATCCAAACCGCGAATTTGACCGCGCATTTTTTCGGAAATCGCCAAGCCTGCAGCGTCATCGCCTGCACGGTTAATACGCAAACCGGAAGATAGTTTCTCAACGGATTTGTTTGTGTTGGCAGTATTTACACCTAGTTGACGGTGAGTGTTCATTGCTGCAATATTGTGATTGATAATCATAATAAATTTCCTCCCTGAAAATAAGTTAATCCACATCCTTGTGGTAATGTTGAACCCTTAAGGTCGGCCGCCCTACCCGTTCAACATCTACAACTTATATCGACTTGAAGCCACCTATAGTTTAGAGTAATTTAATTTTTTTCGAACTTATTTCTCACAAATCAAAAAACCTGAGTCTGCAATTTGCAGCTCAGGTATACTCGATCACATATTAGTGACTATTGGCTTTACGTAACCGATCCATCAATGCGTTCAAATCAGATTGGACAGGGGCAGCAGATTCCCGGTTAGCTTCCTGAATGGACAGATATATCTCTTTCCGAAAAATATCCACATGCTTAGGTGCGGAGATACCTACCCTTACTGTATCTCCTTCTACACTTAAGATAGTCAGCTCAATTTGATCTTGAATGATGATAGACTCTCCTTTTTTACGAGAAAGTACAAGCATATTAGTCTCCACCCTTTCCATCTTCAACAGATTTCTCTGATAATAAGGTATGCTTGGTGAGATAGGATGATTTATGAAGAACGACCTGCTTGCCCTTTCGATTACCAGGATTAAGCACAATTGGGGCCAATAAATTAATAGTAGACTTATCAACTTGATCCTTCAATGTAATAATACAACGAACAATAATATCAGATTGGATTTCCAGTTCCTCAGTCTCATCATCAGGTAGTTCAAATTCGTAAGATGGATAAAAGGCAAAGGGATCTCCAAGCAAAAATGATAATTTCTTTTCTTTCATAGATTGCAAATACCAGAAAGGAGTATCTTCCATAGCAATCAATGCAAAATCAGTTTCTTCATCAAAACCGGGGATTCCTTTATTGAAATGATATACCTGTTCTTCAGTTACTTCAAGTTTACCCCAAGACAGTGTTTCTATAATCAAAATTACCCACTCCTTTAACAAAAATCAACTTCCCCCGAAGACGAACAGTTTAATCTCAATTGCTCTGTTAGCATTTCTTATAGCAATATTCTTTCACCGACCTAGCATGAAAAAACTAACTTTTTCAAAAAATTCTATTATAGTAAAGACAACAGACCGTCTTCCAAAGACGGTCTGTCCAAGTTGCTACGGCATCTCATATTACATCTGAGCATCCACTTCTGGAGGAATAAATCTCAAAGATGCATATTGCTGCATATAGATATCCAGTTTACCACGAGTATATTCTATTTCCGGACGATGAATGTTTACCTGAATATTTACCTTGCTAGGCGAAAATTCGATTTGAGGCGCTCTAGTTTTCACACGCACATCGACATTGTCAAAGGATGCCGGACCACGCATTTCAGGAAACGAGTTGGGTTCAGTATCAGTACCATACACTTCAGCAATTGAGTTACCAGGTTTAAAAAATTCTGCCATTTGATTACCCTGTTCTACTTTCCTTGCGATTCCTTGAAGATATAGTTGCTGGATACCAGAATAAATTCGTTTGTTCATTTCGAGCATATTACCACCATTATATGCCGCCCAAGCTCGAGATTGATCAATAGAAAGCTCAGGTTTAAACGTTTGGATATCCCATTTCCCCGCTGTTGTAGATATATTAACTTCCGCTTTAGGTTGAGTAATAGAAAAAGCACCCAAGTCTGCATCAATACCAATAACTGCGGGAGTCTGACGAATTTGCAATATCGGCTGCAGCAACGAGAAGCACCTCCGTTATCTTATAAAATCCACCAAAGTTGTAGATATAATCTTTGCACCTACTGACAAAGAGGCATTGTATATATTCTCTTGGATTTTCGACTGCATAATCAATCCCTCGTAATCCGCATCCTCTGTCTTAGCTTGCAGATCCGTCAGATTGACATTCAAGTCACTTAAGCGCTCCTGCATGAGTTCCACTCGATTGGTTTTGGCACCAATTTCAGAACGGGCCGTCAAGATGGTTTCCATACGCGTGTCGATGTTATCTAATTGACCCGATATGGCTCCAAGATCACCAGCCTTTAATCCCGCAGAAATACTATTAATGATTGTATACAGATTATCTGAATCTCCCGTATTACCGAATACATCATTACCGGTCATACTAATCGGCATACGTACACCTTCACCGACAATAAATTGAATCTGCCCAGGATCCGTAGTAACCGGCTTAGACACATCATAGGTACCATCTGCACCTTTAGCAAAATCATAAGGTTTGGTGGAGTATTGCTCACCATTAAATATATATTTACCGTTCAGTGTACTGTTAGCGATATCCACAAGCTGCTCTTTTAGCTGCATCACTTCTTCATTAATACTATCAAGCGCGGACTGCGGATTAGTCCCTGTCGCTGCTTGTACGGACAGTTCGCGAATCTTTTGAACAACATCTCCGGCCTGTCCTAGAACTGTATCATTATAATCTAGCCACGAAAGAGCGCTATCTACATTCTTAGTATATTGTTCGTTAGAAGAAAGCTCTGCACGGTAGCGCAGGGAATACGTGATTCCTACCGGATCATCGGAAGGCTTATTGATCTTGCGTCCGCT
Source organism: Paenibacillus sp. FSL R7-0163 (assembly GCF_037969975.1). Lineage (NCBI taxonomy): Bacteria > Bacillati > Bacillota > Bacilli > Caryophanales > Paenibacillaceae > Paenibacillus > Paenibacillus sp. FSL R7-0163. The sequence continues at coordinate 6,651,741 of NZ_CP150224.1, read as the reverse complement.
GGAAAGCTGTAACTGTGTATCGTTCATCGTACGTGCATTGCGATTTAGGTTAAGCAGAAGCTGTGAATTCATCATGTTAGAGGTTACTCTCAACATACGCTATATCTCCTTTTATCTGCCGACTGTGCCGGTGGAATTGATCAATTTGTCGAGCAGTTCATCAAAAGTAGTCATAAAACGCGCTGCGGCACTATAAGCATGCTGGAATACTAGCATATTCGACATTTCTTCATCTAGGGATACACCGCTGACTGATTGACGACGGGAGTTAACTTGCTCTACGAGATAATCTGAGTTATCCGTCTGACGTGCAGCCTCTTGGGATTGAATACCAAGTTGACCAACCATAGAGCTGAAAAGCCCACCAACAGTGTTGCTCACACTACCGTCTGGCTTAGTAAATTTACTATCCTTCAGGTTCGTCAATAGAAGCGCCAAGGTGTTATTTCCTTTAACGACTTGCGTATTTCCATTCGCATCAACAGTTGTACGAAGCGAAGTTGCAAATAGATTTACGTCAGCTGCAATTTCCGGATTCAGTTTGATCGTTCCAGCCTCACCTGATGTTACAAAGAAATCGCGTCCGACGCTTCCATCCATCGCGTAACCTAACTTGTGAAGTCCGTTTAACCCTTTGACAATGGTCTTGGCGTCCTCATACATTGTTGCGCCCTTAGGCATGGCCTGACCAGCGGTCAAAGTAACTACGGTACCGTCAGCTTGTGTAATCTTGGCATCACTAGTCAACACTGTGCCCTCAGGAAGATTGGAGCCAGCTGGCACTGTAATTTCAACGTCACCTGTAGCAATAGTGCTCGCCAAATCATTGAGCTGTTTCTTGTAATCGGCAACATAGGTATTATTGGAAAAAATCATTCCGTAAGCCTCGCCGCCCTTCAAAGTTCCGGAGGCATAAGCATTATTAAGAAACGCGCCATCTACGGTTGCAGTTACTTCTCCACCCTCTACGAGAGGTTGTCCACCCAAAGAAATGTTATAACCTGCTTCCGTCTCTACAACAGTAATATTAGCAATCTTGGAGAGCTTGTCCGCCATCAGATCGCGTTGATCACGTAGATCGTTTGCATGATCCCCCATACCCTCAATCTTATAGATCGATTTATTTAGATCTGCGATAGCGGTCAGATAACCCTGAGCTTCTTTTGCCTTAACATCTATATTAGTGGTTAGATCCCGCTCCAGATTATTCAGTTGCGTGCTCATATAGTTCATAGCATCCGTCAAAGATTGTGCAGTTTGCACTACAATCTTACGGGCTGTTGGATCTTCAGGGTTCTTACTTAGATCCGACCACGATTTCCAGAAGTTATCCAAAACTGTACGAATGCCTGTATCCGATGGCTCATTAACGATAGCTTCCAGCTTAGAGAGCGTATCCGCTTGAAGACTCCAGTTGCCGAAAGCAGCGTTCTCACCACGGTACTGATCATCCAGAAACATTTCTCGAATCCGATCGATAGATGAGAATTCCACCCCTGTACCCATTTGACCTGGAACGGTAGATTTTAACAATCCGTACGCTTCAATAGGTAAAGAGGCTTGCATATTAACACGTTGACGAGTATAACCTTCGGTATTCGCATTAGCGATATTGTGTCCAGTTGTATTAAGAGCTGCGGTCTGAGTAAAAAGGCTGCGTCTCGCCGTCTCTATCGAGTGAAATGTGGATGTCATGCTTCTTACTCCTCCTTATGTTCTGCTCTGGCAGAACACTTCATCAGTACAATTCTAACCTCGTGCATCAAAAATCCCCGACCGATTTACGTTGTTGCCTTTGTCGGACGGACGATGATAAGTAATATCCTGATTTGGTCTTCCGACCAACAGATCCAAAGAATAATCTATAAATGTAAGCGACTGCTCTATCAGCTTCTGATTTAGGTCATTGGCTTCTTTCAGGCGATGCAAAGTACCCGAAAGCTTCTGCTGAATATGCAGCAGTCGTGCCTTGTCTTCAGGGTCAAATATAAGCCTGGACAGCTCCGTTAGGTTCAGGTTCAGGTTGGAACGAATACCCACACCTTGCAAAACGGTATATGCGGCTAATATTCGCTCTTCCTCGAGCTGCCCAATTACCTTCATTAGCTTGGATTCACGATTAAGGATGTCGATTAACGCATCCACCTTGTTATCCATAATTGTCTGTTTCTTCTCAGCGGCCAGATCCAGCATTTGAACATGCACTCCATCTAGCCGCTCCAATAGTTCTATTAATGTCGTCAATGCCATGGATGTTTTCACCTAATTCTCGGAGGATTGCTTAAAGTAAGGGGCGAGTTTCTCTGCTAGCTTAGATGCATCAACTTGATAGGTACCTGCGGAGACCTGCTGCTTTAGATTGTCGATCTTAAGTGCGCGTTCTGGATCATTCTTGCCAGTGTTTTGTGCTTGCAAGAGTTGAATCGCTTCATCAGAGATCGAAACCTCATCCTTGCGTGTGCTTTTCTTCATTTGTTCCTGCCTTTGCGCTTCCGCGCTGCGTTGATACGGATTAATCGCGTTAATTCGTCCGGTCTCGTTAATTTTCATAACTTCCACCTTCCTTCTAATATAAAAAAGCCGATAATCTTTACTAAGTTTATCGGCGTAGACTGAAACATTCTTTATAGCTGCAAACGTTTTTTTGCAGATTTTATAGGTCACGCAGCTTATCTATGGCACGATATGCACCATCAGATGTCTTTTTAGTAGTATCCTCAGCAGAATTTTCCTTGACAGCATTCGTGAGATCTTTCCTGAGCCGGCTACGACAGCTGTCACACATATGGCCATCCCGAATCAGTGTACCACACACTTCGCAAGGGTACATCATATTGGGTGCATTAGCTATAGAAATCCGGCCTTCTCGAATAAAGCGGGTAATCTCTTTAATAGAAATCCCCGTAGCATCGGAGAGCTCCTGAATGTTGGTTCCTTTGTTTTCCCGTAAATAATTCACGCAGATCTCATATTCATGCTCCAGCTCTTTGATACAGGCCTGGCACAACCCCATAAGATTCTTGACAAACAACCGGCCGCACCTTGGACAATTGTCTAGATTCATAACAAGCAGCCGCTCCTCTCCGTACATTCTGTGCAATGCATAATATTCTTATGCTCCTAGATTACATGATTGCAAGGAATTCGTCTATGGGACAGAAGAAACGCTACCAACCGCAACTAATCCTTAATGAAATAGATATAGCTGTTCACAATCATGCATTTTCGCTTTAGGAACGCGCCCAGGTTAGGCTATAGATTTCTGCAGCATAATCATAGTTTGAAACCATTTGTTTTAGAATTCCGGCACAAGCACGAATCGTGCTTCCCGTTGTATAGATATCATCAACAATAATAATTCGAATAGGACGGCTTATAGGTGAGTTATCTTTCAGCCAATCCTTAAATGGTGTGGAGACTGCCGGATTCGCTCCAAAAGCATTCTTCATATCTGCCAGTCTCTCCGCACGTCCTTTAAAGCTCTGCTTAACCGTATGATGCGTACGAATTAGTAGCGGTAGCTGAGGAATCTTCCTATGATGAGATAGAACATCGGCCAATCTTTCCGCTTGATTGAACCCCCGGTCTAGAAGCCTTGAATCACTGACAGGTACCGGAACTAATAAATCAGCTGACCAAAGGCTGTTTTTTTTGTACCTTTTATGTTGAATAAGATGAAAAAACGATGCCTTCTGGGATGAAAGAGCCCCCTGTTGCTTCTCCTCCTTTAGGGTTAAATATGCCCTATCCAGCATGAGACCAAGCAGAGGGGCATATCGTTCATTCCCGCGATATTTATATTGACCGAGCCATTCTCTCATCTCATTAGTGTAGGCTACCGCACTCCGGTTACATACAATGGGTGAGGGCTCAGCGCTGCGAGTACAGTCTGGACAGCCTACATGCCGCCCACATATCAAACAACGCGGAATGCGTATCCAAGGAATGGATTCCGCACAATTCTTACAGATACCAGGCAACTGTGAGGACTGTGGGCTGTACTTCCCGCAGGTTAGACATTGAGGCACGGAGGGGGTAAGGAGGAAAGACAGAGATTTTCGTAACCCTGTAAGCTTGGTATTCATATAGCCCCACCTTTACGAATATATCCTTGGCGGCGAGCGATGATATTCATAGTACGAATCTGAGCAATCGCTCCACGCTGGGATCGGCTCCACTGAGGGGAGGCAAATACAACATGCCCGTCAGGATCGTCTTTAGAACGACCAGCACGGCCTGCCATCTGAACCAAAGAGGCTTCGTCAAAAAGACCACTGTCTGCATCCAAAATAAACACATCACTGCGTGGCACGGTAACTCCCCGTTCCAGGATCGTAGTAGTTACTAACAAAGAGATGATACGGTTGCGAAAAGCAGTCACCTTCTCTGCCCGAAATGAATCCTTGGACGAGGTGCCTTCGATAACCACGCCAGGAAAGCTACGACGAAGTAGGATCAGCAAGCCTTCGATATGAGCTATGCGAGACACAAACAGAAAAATTTGTGCTTTTCGCTCCAGTGACTTTTGAAGATTCTGTATAAGCGATCTTGGCAAACTTCCACGCTTCAGAAAGGTTAGAACAGAGGGCATACTCAAATGCTGCGGGATAGGCAAGGGATGACCATGGAAGCGGACAGGCACTCTGGCATGTGGAAGCTTGCCTAACCGGACCAAACGCTGCATTTCTTGTGGTGGCGTAGCTGATAAATAAATGAAAGAGCCGTCCACTTTACAGGCTTGTTCAGCGGCATAGGCCAACATAGGATCATTGTGGTAGGGAAACGCATCCAGCTCGTCAATGATTACGAGATCAAAACCTTGATGGAAGCGCAGGAGCTGATGGGTGGTAGCGAGCGTTAAGCGACCGCTCACCCAGCGATCTGCGCTGCCGCCATAAAGTACGGCGATGTCCTCCGCCGGAAAAGCCCGGGCGAGCCGCGGCGCGAGCTCAAGTACGACGTCGCGGCGCGGCGTCGCTACCAGCGCCCGCCCTCCGGCGGCGAGCACAGCCTCTAGGAGCGGGAAGATCATCTCCGTCTTCCCCGCTCCCGTTACCGCCCAGAGCAGAAACCGCTCTGGGCAGGTACTGGCGGAGCGCTTGCGCGCCTCCGCCAGAAAACCCAGCGCAGCGCCAGCGGCTCCCGCCTGCGCTGGGCTCAGCCCCCACCGGCCTGCGGCCGCGGCGGGGTCAAGGGCGGCCGTGCACCGCACGGCCGGAAGTGCTGCGCTGCGCAGCAGCAGCGCACAAGCCCGGCTGCGCCCAAGCGCGAGGCAGGCCTCGCAATAGGCGCAGCCCATAAGCCCGCACGCGGCGCATGCCGTGCGGCCGGTGGGCACGCTGCCGCAACGCAGGCAGCGCGAAACCGCGCGGCGAGCGACAGCGCCGCGCCGCAATGCGTGCGGCAGCCTAGCCGCCGCACGCATCATAACGCCAGCACCCGCAGGGAGCTGGCGGGCTCGCGCCCCGTGCGCAGCCGGGGTCGCACTGCCTACGGCGGCTGTAAGCATCAGCCGCCCCTGCAGATGCGCCAGTTGTGCCGCCTGGCGCCAGCAACCCCCTAGCTCTGGCAATTCTTCTGCCAGCAGCGCTTCTACTTCCGGCTCCAATAAAGAGCGCCCGGCCACAGCCCGCAATAATTGTTCTGAATCCGATTCTAGTAATCCAGATTCAAAATCCTCTTTTTCACACCAATCGTATCTTTCATTCTTCTTATTGTCCTGATCTATTCCGAAACTTGATTCATTAGGATTCCATATGAATATTCCATCATTTAACCACTGTGCCTCCCACAGTCCCCCTGCCTCTTTCTCCTCTCTCAACTCAGCCTCAAGCATACTATTAATATATTGCCCCCACTCCTTAATCCCCCAGGTGCCCATTACGCTTCTTTGTTTAAAGTTGTCCCGGAGCTTCACAGCCCAACCTAGCGGCAACGCAGAAGAAAGCAGAACCAAACTATTCGCCGCTAAGGAACTCCCAGCTTTCTTCTCCGGTCTAGCTACAGACCACCACCATCTATCCACGCTAAGATCTAATGAAATTTCAACCCTCCAGCTCCCCTTGCATTCCAAAGCATATACAGCGACTTGCATAATAATCCCTCCTACCTCTCGCTTGTACTTAGCAACTCCATATTTGATCCCAAATTCACGACTCCGTCTCCCCAAACGCAAAAAGCACACTCCCCCAGTTCTTGGAGAGTGTGCTTCACCCGTTACTTACATATTTACTTAAGATCTGTTGCGCTTTGATTCGCATCCCCTACTTCCTGCCATCCCCATAAAAGGCAGCGATACAGACTGCCCTGACAGCCGCAAGTCTACTACAATTCCTTCATGCTGCAATTCTTCACTCATCTGAAGAGAGTACATAGATGTTGCAAGATCGATAGAACAGCCGCTAGCGGCCATTTTGGAAACTATCCCAAGTGTTCCATCGCTCGAACCATCATCCATGAACGTTACTCGCAATCGTTTTCCGGTTAGAAGAGCTTGAAATGTCAGTGCCCGAATGTACCATTCCACAACAGATTCATGATTGCGGGTAATAAAAATATAATGAATCCATTTTCCGGACTGCGGTGTTTTACGCACCTTCTGCCGGTTATGCAACATATGAATCATCACTGCAGCGGATACATAAACAACCGCAATCCATATCAACTGGGCTACCATGGAGATGCACCTCCTCTGTATACCAACACTATATGCCGGCATTAAAAGGTCGGTGACTGCCTAGAACACCCATCAGGGAAGCAAGCTGTGTCTACTTAATTTCTTTCCTATATGTAACGTATTACCGTGAAGCTTCTACAAGGTTACCCAGCCATATTTAATCGAATTAATAACGGCTTGAGTCCGATCATCCACTTCCATTTTTTGCAAAATACTGCTAACATGGTTTTTAACTGTTTTTTCACTAATGAATAAATATTCACCAATCATTTTGTTGCTCTTACCTTCAGCCATTAGACGCAGCACTTCTGCTTCACGACGGGTCAGAGGATTGTTGTCGCCAGCAATAAATTTGACACCAGCTTCCTTCACCACTGTATCTGTAGTTACACCAGTCTCGTTAAGGTAAGTCATACGCCGCAATTGATTGATAAGCTTTCCAGTAACCTTTGGATGGATAAAGGCATGTCCTTCACAGACCGAACGAATGGCATTAATAAGGGATTCGGCCTCCATATCCTTCAATAAATAACCATTGGCGCCCTTACGAAGGGTCTCAAATACATAACTCTCATCATCATGAATGGATAAAATAATTACCTTAACCTCCGGGAACATTTCCCGAAGTTTTTGAGTGGCTTCTACGCCATTCTCAACAGGCATATTGATGTCCATCAATACGATGTCCGGTTTAGTCCCGTTACAAAACTCTAATACCTGAATACCGTCGCCGCACTCCCCTATGACCTCGATATCCTCCTCCATATTCAAAATGCGTTTCAGCCCTTCACGAAAAAGCTGATGATCATCCGCCAAAAGAACCTTAATGGGCGTTTTACTAGAGTTTAAGTTCTCCATCACACTACTCCTTCCCCTTCTCCACATTCGTCGGAATATGGATCACGATTGTTGTCCCCTGATTCTCGGCTGATACAATTTCCATTCTTCCTTCAAGCAGCTCTACACGTTCCCGCATACCTACTAGCCCGAAGCTTTCCCGATTACCTTGCTGATTTTTTAACTTTTGTACATTAAAGCCTAATCCGTTATCTTTAATCACAATCTTAATTAACTGCGCTTGGTATGTAATCTCCACCAATACGAAGCTTGGGTAGGCATGTTTTGCTGCATTAGACAATGCTTCCTGAACCAGACGATATACCGCCGCCTCCATCGCTGAAGATAGTCGGTGTTCCTGTCCCCGGGTTTCCAGAGTCGTCCGCAGTTTCGTCTTTTCTTCAAAATCATGCACATATTTCCGCAAAGTCGGAATCAAGCCCAAATCATCGAGAGCCATCGGTCGTAAATTAAAAATAACCTTACGCATTTCTTCCAGGCTGTTACGAACCTGCCCTTTTAAATCTACTACTTCGTCCTGCACCAGCCCAAATTCCTGCTTTACCAGCATTCTTTCTACAATTTCCGTCCTAAGGACTAGATTTGCCAGCATTTGAGCGGGACCATCATGAATTTCCCGGGCAATTCTCTTCCGTTCTTCTTCTTGAGCCAGGATAATTTTGAGTCCGATCATCTGTCTGTTCTTCGCCGATTCGACAATTCTCGTCACTTGGCCTAGTTCTCCCGACAAATATTCGAGCACTACGCTCATTTGCGAACCAATTGACTCTGCACGCTCTACAGAATTTTCGACACTGCGCACTCGCATTTGTAATTCATCACGTCTGCTTCGAAGATAGACCTCTCGCTCACGCGTCATCATGAGTTCGAGCTGAAGCTCTGTAGCCTTCTCATAAGCAATACGGATATCCTTCTCTGAGTAGCGGACAAAGTCCCGGCTGACCTCTGTCAGCCGGATTCTGGAGCGGTGATACTGTAACTCCAGCTTGTCTACCTTTTTCAACGTTTCATCCGTTTCGTCCATGACCCGCTGCAGTTCCTTGTTGAGTGCAGCAAGTTCATCACGTGCAACCTGCAATATTTCAAAAATCTGATACTTGCTGCTCTCCATCACGTCGATGGTATTTTTAATAACGCGATCAATCGCATCGGCTTGAAATTCCACGGATGCTTGCCCCTTTTCTATCGGATCGTATTAAGGTTTTCCTTATATATTAACATATCACGATTCGATAGTTACGGTCTTCGTTTTCTGTTCCCATTTTACAGTTAATCCTAACTGTTCAGAAACCAGTCTCAGAGGTACTAAAGTCCTACCCTGTAAAATAATAGGTGCTACTTCAGCACTTTGTCGCTTACCATTTAACAGGTATTCCTTTTTATTTACCGTCAGATCCAGTGCCTTGGCTCCGCGCAACACCATGATCTTCTTATTCACCTGATCCCAGGTAGCATTCCCTCCAAAAGCATCCAGCACATAACGGATCGGCACATAAGTACTGCCGTCTTTCACAATTGGAGCTACATCAATAGCCTTCTTATTTCCGTTTACGGTCATTGCTTTGGAGCCGATGCTCATCGAAGCTGTACCCTTTGGTAACCCTGCATCACTGGAAAGTGAAGGCATTGTGAAGGTGATATTATCAAAAGCAACGGTACCTGTCTTCGCCCGTTCATCTTGGCCTTCCTCTACGTTGACTACATAAAGTCTCTTCAGCGTAGCCGGGAATTTAATCCCTGATCCTGACAAGTCGATGTTTATGTTCTTCCAACCGTTCCAATCGATAATCTTCGCAAGATCTACATAGGCTGTAGCTCCACTATTGTCTACAAACTCAGCACGCAGCCAATTTAAGCTCATATCGCCCATCACATCAACTGACATCGAAGTTGCAAGCGCTGGAACGGCTTTTCCACTTGTGCCGTTAAGTTGAGCATAAGCGTACATTTTACCGCTGCCAGCCGTCATATCATAACTGAGTGACAGCACCTTGGAGCCTACTCTTTCAGCCGATCCGTCTACTATCGTTGCAGTCCCCTGCACCGCTGGCACATTGGTAGTAAAGTTGACTGGATAACTTACCTTCTCGAAATCTTCCCATGTTGTAGCTGCTGCTGTCGATAATACAACCGCTGTGCTAAATCCATCATAACGAGCAATAGCGTAACCTGTAGTAACCCCTGCATCCACAGAGTTTACAGTAAGCTTGCCATTTTGCACGACTCCCTTAAAGCCTACAAACTCCCACTTCAGCGCTGAATCTGGAACGCTTATGGTTGCTCCACTCTTCGTAGAGGCCTTTACAGGGACAGATACAGTTGTCCCAGCTGTCAGTGGCGCTGTAGCAGTGCCTACACTCATGCTGGATAGATCATCTCCACCCAAGACTGTAAGGGTTGTAGAAGCGCTTGCTACGCCGCTTTTAGCCGTTAAGGTAACGGTGCCTGGCTTCACTGCCGTTACTTCTCCTGCACTTACAGTTGCGCTTCCTCCGCTTGATGTCCAAGTAGGATTGCCTGCTGCTACATCTATAGGGTTATAGTAAGTGTCATAACCTTTTAACGAATAAGTAGCCTTTTGTCCAACTAATAGCGAAGTGCTTCCGCTAATTTTAATTCCTTTTACTTCACCTTGTGGTGCGTTAGTATAAACACCAAGCGCGTTAACAATGCTGCGCTGCTCTGTGCCATACTCTGTATTAAAGGTTAGTGTGGCTGAGCTTTCACCAAGAGGCCGGTCTACCATCGTTGTAGAGCCGCCTCCGTCTAAGTTAAGCCCTTTCCAGACTCCAATATTGGTCATAAAAGATTGCAGCTCGGTCAATGACATTCCTGAGCTGTTGCCATTTTTTTCAGTAGCTATAATATAAACATAACGTCCATCCTGAGAGTATCCTAAAGCCGTACGTGCACGATAACCGCCAATGCTGCTAGTCGAGCGAGAGAACGTTGCAGCTTTTCCGTTATTTACAAGAATCGTATGTCCACCAATCATTGTTTGCAGATTAGCAGGATCTAGCGATTGCTGCGTAGTCTTGGATTTCAGGGAGTACACACTTGTTACCGGTTGTCCTACAGTCAGATGGGCAGTAACATACCGTGCGGCTAAGCCATGGGCCCGCAAAATATAAGCTCCCTTTGGAACCGCTGTAGGAAGCGCAGCATTTTCAGATATTTGAGTAACTACGCCGTTCTCAACGAGCACCTCTGTCGGTGTGGTTGAGCTGTTTTTGGGACGATCGAGTGCGGTCCATACATCCGTATAGATGTACATTGCATTAGCATGGCTATAAGTAGAGCTTCCACCTTCAGGACTATAAGCACCTTTATTGATACCGGATATCTCAAACTGTGCGCCGTCAGGTGCGGTTACCATTCCTTCAAAGCTGAACTCATCAATAAGAGGCTTGCGGTCCTTAGTCACTGCAAAGGCATACATTCCATCCAATTGCGAAGGGGTGGATACCAATACTCCACTGGATACTTGTCCACCAATCGGAGCGCCTTCCCCGCCTGTATTAAAATAATCTCCGTTTACTGCAGCCACGGCTCCAGTTTCCTTAGCCATCCCGCCAGTACTTTGACGTGTTGTCAGGTTTCCACCTTTACCTGTCATAACATCTAATGAAACATATGGATTGTTGAGGTCAACGCGAATAACATCCGCCAAGCCAGAAGCACTCGCTCCTGAACGTGTAGCCGTATATTTGTATTTCATCATAATGGCGCCCGAAGTAATTACTTCTTCTCCCAGCTTGCTTACTTTAAAATTAGATGTGGCTGCGGCAGCAATTGGTGTGGAACTATGACCAAACATTGCTAAGCCTTCACTGCCAATTACCGGCATAATCCACAACACACCTGCTAATGAAGCGGCAACCCATTTTTTAGTAGATGATAATTTTATTCCCCGAACAACTTCTCTACTCTTCTTCTCCATGAAAACTTCATTCATTTCGACGTAACTCTCCCATCTCTTTTTTACTCTTCAAGTCCGTTATCAAAAGTCTGGAAACTGGTTCCTATTTTTCTAGTACTCTTTTAATAGACTGAAAATAAGCGAAAAAGTTGCGAAATTGAGAGATTTCAAGCTTTATAGAGTCTCGTAGCACAAACTATTAACATAAAAAAAAGCCCAGCAGAATGCCAGGCTTTACCAATCAATTTATTCTACAAATAATCTGTTTGCTTCAGCATCCGATGCAACATCACAGCAGCTTGTGCACGAGTGGCATTACCCTGAGGTTGGAACTCACTTGTGGTCATTCCCAAAATAATCCCCGATTGCACAGCTTTAGCTACGAATTCTGCACTTTGATTCTGAATTTTGGACTTATCCTTAAAGCGAGCCAGTGTTGAGGCAGAAGTGCCGCTTAATGTAATAGGATGTTTGGTGTATTCCATTGCCCGAATCATCATGATTGCCATCTGCTCACGAGTGATATTATCGTTAGGCCGGAAGGAGCCATCCGTGTTCCCTGTAATAATACCAGCCTTAGCTGCTGCACCAATATAGTCTCCAGTTTGTGTGGAAGGCTGCACATCCCGGAAGCGCTGTGCGGTCTCGCGATCGCCTAGCAAACCAAGTCCCCGGCTAAGCATTACTGCAAACTCTGCACGGGTAATCTTTTTTTCTGGACTAAATGTAGTCCCGTAACTGCTATCGATGATAGTCTTTGCACTAAGCTCAGCTACGATCGAATTACTCCAATGCTTACTCATATCTGAGAAGGCCCGGGTTGATATAAAGGTTCCTAACACCTGATTACCCTCCGTACGAGCACGAATAATCGTATAGCTACCTACCGTACTTACTTTTGTTGGCAGATAAGCTGCATCGTAATAGGAAAGATCCAGTCTAGCAGCAGATGTCTGCGCATTGTTCAATGAAGAAGTTGTACGCACAGTGTATTCTCCAGGTACCGATAATGCCTTAGCATTAGAATAATTGCTGCTTACTATCGCAGTCACCCGGACATCCATAAGACTAGTAACGCTCTGCATCCCCATAGTTTTTAGCTTTTGCTCAAATGGGGAGAACGTACCTGCCGGAACCTTTTCTAAGCGGAACACCAGCGAGATATTTTTACTGTCTGCAATCAAGCTAGTCGCTAATCCGTTCATATCGATATCGTCTAGTCCTACGCTATATAAGTGATCGCCATAACGTATCATAAATTTTGTGGTTTTACTGCGATTTACAGCATCAAGCAAAGGCTTTAAAGGAACAGTCACATAGGCCGATTGTTCTGTAGCAGGCACCTCAAAAGCTAATGTATCACTACTTGCCTTATACAGATATTCATAACTGGCCGTCAGGCGATCTGTGTTTAAGGTATATCTTTTTACAGATTGATTGTATAACGAACGGTCATCCACGATTTGTGAAGAGTCACTCTTCAGCAGCGCGTATTCTTTTCCAAACTCACTTGTTGCAAGCGTCCCTAGATAGGATGGACGATTTCCCGTTCCGGTGCTCACGCCGGTTAGGTTCTTAACAGAGAGAGAAGAGAATGAGGACAGTACATTACCGTTCAGATCCTTGATCGTACCTGAACCTGACATATAGGACAAATCGATAGTTTGCCCGGTCTTTACTACTGAGGATGTTGTTATTTTTAAAATATCCCCTGACAAAGTGTAGTTTTGTACACCCATACTGCTTCCATCCGCTCTAACTCCGAACTGATTGGCGTAGAGGGAACCAGATGCCTGCATATTTTTACTGAATGTAACCGTAAGCTCATCGCCATTGATGGTGGCAGAACTAATCTCAGGTATGCTAGTGCCGCTATTTTCCGAGATGGACACAGGCTGCAGGTTAATATAAGCTGCACGGTTTCCATTTAAATCGCTTATTCCGGTAGTCCCTGGAACATAGGATACAGTAACATTCTGATTCACCGTCAAAGCACTCTGGAGCGTTAGCGTGACCTGTGAGCCACTGACTGATACATTCGTAACATAGTTAGGAGTGCTGCCAACAAGCACAGAGAACTGGCTGTTCATCGGGAGGTTTGTCGTTGACAAGCCTTCATTGTAATTCAGAAGGATTTTATTTCCACCTCCGGTTGCACTTTGGAACACGGGTGGAATTGTATCGTTGCTGTTGCGAATGTAGAAATCTGTGAAATCCGCAATATTTTGTCCAAAAGAATTCTGCAAAGGATAAGAGCCTGCATAATAGGAGACACGAACGGTCTGGCCATTAGAAGCATCGCTATTTAACCCTAAATATACAGTGTTCCCGCTGGAGCTTATGGAGTTGACCCCTAGGGATCCCCCATCTGAAGTCACTAGAAACTGACTATGTGCGTAAGAGGAAACTGCCTTTAAGGAGTCATTGAAATTCAACGCTACAGTTCTACCTGTGATCCGTCCATCTTTTGGTGTAGGCATGGAGGACTCGATAGTGTTAGTAACCTGCTTTGAGCTAAAGGTGCTGGCTGCATTTCCGCTTGGATCTTGAATGGTCCGCAGGCCACCTGTATAGCTAACCTTCACGTTCTGTCCAACCGCTACCCCTGTACTGAGTACCACATAGGCGCTGTCTCCCTGGATATAGACACTTTCAATTGTACGGTTCTCATCATTCACCGTAGCACCAAAGCTGGAGATCAACAGTGCAATGGAAGAGTTGAGACTCTCATTGTATTTTAAACGAATGGTCCGATTGTTCTCGAGTGATACAGATGTGAGCTGTGGAGCTGTTTTGTCCTGAGACAAGGTCCGGAAGCTCCATGAATTTTTGCCGCTTAGTCCATCATAGATAACATTAGCATCAATAGCGTCTACAAAAGCTCCTTTAGCAATATCAATATAATAGGTTGAGTCGCTATCTAAAGCTGTTTTAGGCGTAATTACATATTCGTTTGCAGCAGTTGTACTCCGGTTAACAGTAACCGGAACCTGTGCGCCACCACTTTTATAAAGCGCTACACCATTTTCCACAGCACTGTTATAATTCACATTACGATTGAATGTGACAGAAAATGATCTGTTGTTAGCTATGGATTCACTCCGGTCAGCTGGATTTAGCGCGCTTACGTTAAGTCCTGTCAAAGAAGCCGTTGTAAATGTCCAGGTATACGCACCCGAAGCTGGAAATACATTTCCGTCTTGATCGTAAAAAGCTCCCTGCGGTATCGTCACCGTATACTGCGTACTGTTTAGCAAGGGTGATGCTGCTGATGCTGGAAGCAATGTTATAGTTCTGCTGCTTCCTCCTGTAACGGCCGGGGAGTTTACATTGAGCCATCTCGTTCTAGCATCGTTAGCAGCACCTGGAGATACTGTTATGGTTCCAGCTGCAGGCATCATAGGACGATCAAATGTAAGCTGTAGGGCACCAGTGGTAGATACCCCACCTGATCCGTTTACCGGTGCAGGAGTCACTGGAATCTCTGCCACACCTTTAGTAGAGAAGCTCCACACTTCACCGCTTGAAATCCCGGAATACGTTCGATTATCAACATCCTTAAAAGCATAAGAATCTATAAGAACATAATAGTTACTTCCGGAGGCCAATGTTTTATCCAATGTTAGTTTAACTGTAGTAGAGTTAGCATCAGTCTGAACGTTGACTCTAGTATCATCATCCTTAATTTTGAACTCTTGTACGGTTGCATTATCTGCAGATGACAAAATCCGTATGGAACCTCCACCTTTTAACAGGTTTTTATTTAAGGTTAGACTTAGCTCCTTAAGGGCTCCTGCATCCACTCTTGTATTATTAGCAGGTGAAAAGTTACCTGCCGTAATCGCTGTATTACTCTCAGGCGCAGTGGTAAATGCCCATGAAGTAATACCTGACTCATTACCATCATTATCCTTGAACAACCCCTTAGGGATTGTCACTGTATAAGTCTTGTTTGAAGTAAACTGTTGATTTAGCTTAAGCTCGTAATCTTTTGAACTACCAATTAGACCATAACTACCAATAGGAATCGTTAAAAAAGGTGAGCTATCACCTTGACCCGTAATAGTAATTTCACCTGACTGCGGGTTTACTTGACGATCAAAGCTCAGTCTAAGAGATGATCCGATATTTACATAACTTGCTCCAGGCGCTGGCGAGACTGTTATACCAAACTCTGATGCAGCGTACACTGCTGAATTCCCTATTCCAATAGCAGGATAACCCGAACCAAGTACTAACTCTCCCGCTAGAATAAGTGCCGTCCATATTGAAATTTTTCTTTTCATTCCGTGATAGACTCCTCTCAAGCCATACTATCGTCTTTATGTATATTCTTATATTTCGGCTAAAAGGCTGGCAAAGTTTAGTAGTCTACTTCTCTATGGTTAGATTCACTAGCCCTGCTCGTTTTCGCACGCAAAATAGCCCGCAGAGCTGACACCATGGCCAACTTGCGGGCTAACATATTATAAGACCGTATGATTGAATTACAACCCTGCTTGATCTCTTAGCAATTCTGCTTTATCTACGCGTTCCCATGGAAGATCAACATCAGTACGTCCGAAATGACCGTAAGCTGCGGTTTGTCTGTAAATCGGTTTACGCAAATCAAGCATAGAAATGATGCCCGCAGGGCGAAGATCAAAGTTGTTGCTGATCAGTTGAACCATTTTCTCTTCACTGATTTTACCTGTTCCGTATGTATCCACATTTATCGAGACAGGAGTAGCTACACCGATGGCATAGGCAAGTTGGATCTCACATTTGTCGGCCAAACCAGCAGCTACAAGATTCTTAGCTACATAACGAGCTGCGTAAGCCGCAGAACGGTCCACTTTAGTTGGATCCTTACCTGAGAATGCTCCGCCGCCATGACGAGCATATCCGCCGTATGTATCGACGATAATCTTACGGCCAGTTAGACCAGCATCCCCTTGAGGACCCCCAATAACAAAACGTCCGGTTGGGTTAATAAAGTATTTGGTTTCTGCATCAAGCAGTTCCGCAGGAACAACAGGCAAAATAACATGTTCTTTAATATCCGCCTGAATTTGTTCAAGAGAAATTTCCTCTGCATGTTGTGTAGATACTACGATAGCGTCTACGCGTACAGGTTTTTCATCTTGATACTCAATCGTAACTTGTGTTTTGCCGTCTGGACGAAGATAGTCCAAGGTTCCGTTCTTACGAACTTCAGATAAACGACGTGCAATACGATGTGATAAGGCAATCGGAAGTGGCATCAGTTCAGGTGTCTCGTTCGTAGCAAAACCAAACATGAGCCCTTGATCGCCTGCACCAATATTAGCTGTTTCTTCAGCTACTTGAGCAGGATCACGGTGTTCTAAAGCAGAGTTAACACCTTGGGCAATATCAGCGGACTGCTCGTTAAGAGAACTCAACACAGCACATGTATTATAGTCGAAACCATACTTTGCACGTGTGTATCCAATTTCTTTGATGGTATTGCGTACGATGGCAGGAATATCAACATACTCTGATTTGGTACTGATTTCCCCGATCACCAGTACAAGACCTGTTGCTACTGCTACTTCGCAGGCTACACGTGCATTAGGATCATTAACTAAAAATGCATCCAATACTGCGTCGGAAATCTGGTCACAGATTTTATCCGGATGCCCTTCCGTAACGGACTCAGAAGTAAACAAATGACGCCCTTTAATAGACAAGTATAACAACCTCCCATATGGTTAGTCTGACACTGTATAAGGGATTCCTTAATGATAACAGGCCAAATAATAAAACTAAATAATATAAATAATTCAGGTTTGCCTGATTTCTTTTTATGAAGGATTTTCGCAAAATTTAATGCCTGCATTCACTAAACTCTTCAAAAAATGAACCTTTTCCATATGGAAAAGGTCTAAGGCTTTCCTCAAAAGTCATATTATCTTATTTAGGGGGTGGTGTCAATTAAACACAGAGCCCCCCGTGAGAGTATGAATATTGATTTCACGCTATAAAAAAGCAATATCAGATAAGGAATAAGGGTATCCTAACCCCTGATATTATTGAAAAAGAGACTGTTCAGCTTGCTTAATGAGTCTCTTCGTAATTTCTCCTCCAACAGACCCATTATCCCTTGAACTCAGATGCCCAAGGTACTGACTACGGCCAGAACCACTACCTCCGACTGCTCCTAACTCAGAAGCAAACTCCGTGTCTGCCCCGCCTCCATAATGAGCCCCATATAAACCAAATTCAGCTGCAATTTCATATTGCATTTGTTTCAGCATTGTCCGACTTTCAGGTACGACTGTACGATTATTACGTGCCATGTTACAGCACCTCCTGTGAATTTGTAAGATTACAGGAATATTGTGCGTCCATCACTTAATCTTCAATCGCGCCAATGATTTGTAACTTTGGAAAACAGTTTGAAGGTATGATTAAGTCCGTTTACGGGCATTATGAATATATATCATTACACATTATTTCAAGGTATATCCACCACGAACCATCACAACAAGACCAAGGGTTTGACCCTCTTGAACAGCTATACCACGACCATCACGAGGGAAGGACAATAAGTGGTTAGATGGTGCAGCTAGTCCATTTGTAAGATCTTTACCATCTGTTAAATCGGCCACACCATTCGCATCTTGTGAAACGATTACTGCTTTACCCGCGCGAACGATAAATTCAGCGCCTGCAGAAGCAATTAAAGTTTGGCCAGGCTTCACATCAACAATCACAGATTCATTACTACTATTTTGACCAGGTGTAGCTACTGGCGCTGTGGTTGCACTAGGCGCAGGTGTAGCAGTCGCTACCGGAGTCGTCACTGCACCACCTGAAAGTGCTTTCTGAATTTGCTGATCGACGTAGCTTTTAGTAACTACAGGATCATCCGTTGTGCCAGGCTGAGAACCAACACCTGCACCTTCAGCAGTAATGTTTAGCAAAGACCCAGCCCATATACCACCAGCCAGCAATACAGCAGCGGTTGTTACTTTCCATACCGATTTCAAAGAAGTTCCTCCTCATTATTGGGGATAAAAACCTATAAAAAAAGAATAGCCTCCGAAGAGGCTATTCTGTGCTTCGGTAATCGGAGATTACTTAGCGGAGATTTCTGTTTCGCCTTTGATCTTGTTGCCATCAGCATCGAAGATTGCAGCGTCTTTCTTAACTTTAACAATGATTCTGTTAACACCGTTGGCGTTAAGATCAAGTTCTTCTTTAGCACCAGCAGCGGAATCAATGATTTTCTTGGAGAATTTAACAGACCATTTTCCTTTATCAGATCCGTATTTAATCGGAGTGATAGAAAGAATGTTATCTGATGAAATTTTGTTGCTAGAATTAACATCAGTGTTGATGTAGAATTCCAGGTTCGCTTTCAAGTCAGCTTCAGTTGTAGCTTCATTCAGGTCTTTGGAGAATCCGAGAATCAGTTCAGTTGAACCTCCGCTGGATACTACAGCTGAATCAAACGCAGGGCTAATTCTGCTAGTCAGCTTACCTTTTTGTTGTGCAACTGTACCATCGATTACGTTACCAGCAGTATCAGTAACACCATTCACAGCAAAGACATAGTCTTTAGTTTCTGTGATGCTGGAGCTAGGGATATATACATATGCACGAGCACGAGTTGGGTTAGTAGCAGATGATACTTCTTCGCCTTTTTCGTTCAATGTTTTAATTGTAACGTAAGAAGTGCTTGGAAGACCAGCATTGTTCAATGTGTAGCTGTTTTTATCAAGAATTGTGGATGATTTCAAACCGCTAGCATCAAACAGATCAACAGTGATCAAAGCATCACCATAAGTGTCATCACCAACAGATTTGCTATCATAGAACTTGATAGGAGCAGCGCCATTAACAACCAACAATTCTGGAGCTTTATCGTCAGTTGAAGTAGATCCGATTGTTACAGGCAATACTGCAGCAGTCAGTTCATTTGCACTGTAGGATTTATCTACGAACAATCCTGCAGGAATACGCAATGTGTAGCTACCAGCAGTTGGTACACTTACACCAGTGATAGTGAAAGTACTTCCGCTACCTTTAACAAGACTAGAATTGTGAAGTACAGTTGTAGCTTCACCAGTAGTATCATTAATCAGTTGCAGGGTGCCTTTACCTTTGTATACAACATTTTCAGAGAATTTCAGAACCAGACCTTTATTAACAGCTGTAGTTGTGTAAGTAACACCAGTTACAGTAGGAGCTACAGTGTCTTTAGTAAAGGTAATTGCTTGGCTAGCAGCTGTTCCCAAAATGTTACCCAGAGTATCTTTTACAGAAGCTCCGAATACTACAGAACCAGTGAAAGTTCCAGTTGAAGGGAAGCTAGTCAATGGGCTTTGAAGGGTGAACTTCTTGCCATTGTCAGTAGTCAACACTTGGAACGTACCTTGGCTTTCACCAACGGAGTTCAACAAGCGAACATTACCAACCAAAGAAGCACGATCAACTGTTTTGTCGAACTCAACTTCAACATACTTGTCACTTACTGGAGTTACGCTCTTGATTACTGGAGCAGCAACGTCAGAAACTACAGTTACAGTAGTTTTGATTGGGTTAGGATTAGCTACATTACCTGCAAAGTCAGTAACGTTAAGCAACGATACATCGTAAGTTTTGCCGCTATCCAATGTTCCTGCAGACAATTTATACTCAGTGTAAGTATCATTTGTTACAGTTACAGTAGCAACTTGACCATTTACGTAAGCAACAATACCAGTAGTTTTAACTGGTTCGCTGAATTTCACGTATACATCTTTAGTAGTTGCTTTTGCAGTAGAGCTAGCAGAAGCAAGTGTTGGAGCAACTGTATCAGCAACAGTGATCAGTTGTGTGTAAGCTGGGATAGCTTCAGCAGATGTTGTTGTTACAGCATCGTTAAGAACTACAGTGTAGTTACCTTTAAGGAATTTAACTCCTGGCAGGGTAATAACAGCTTCAGTGTTGTCAGCGTTGAAGGTAACATTAGCATTAGCTACTTCGTTAACATCACTACCCACTTTAGTTACTTTTACTACGCCGTCGATAACTTTGCTGGATTCAGCCAGTGTATCAACATCGATTGAACGGTTAAATTTGATTACTACTTGTTTAGCATTTGGAGCTTCTGCGGAAACAACCTTAGGAGCTGCCAAAGTTACTTTTGTAGTGTAATCATGATCATTGTGTTTGAAGTTGATTGTAGTTTCAACGCCTGCTACAAGAGCAGTTGTCAATTCAACAGTTGTAGTAGTTTTGTCAGAGAAAGTAACAACTACTTTAGTTGGGCTCAATGCTTCAGCAGAAACGATTGTAGCTGCTTGGCTCAATTGATCAACAGCATAAGCTGTTTCAACTACCAAAGAACGGCTAGCGTTAGCTTTGAAGTTAGTGTCTTTAGCAACCAAACCTGCATTGATTACTGCTTGAGCATAACCTTTAGCCCATGCGGATGCAGAGTTATCAGTTGTAGTTGGTTGTTCCAATTTCAAAGCGCGGAACAATACAGCCGCAACTTCTTCAACTGTTACTTTACCGTTGTAATCGAAGATACCTTTAACAGTATCTTTACCTTGCATGTAGTTTACTGCAGTAACAGCTTCGATGTAAGGCACTGCCCAGTTCGATGCGTTGTAACCTTTGTCTTTGTAAGACAATTTGTTACTTACTTCAGTAAGGTCGAACAATTTAGTAACGATCTTCGCGAACTCAGCACGAGTAAGATCTTTTTCAAGGTGAGCTTGACCATCTGGGTATCCGTTGAGAATACCTTTCGCTGCCAAAGCATCAAATTTTTGTTGCGGAGTTGTTGCTGCGTCACCAAACGCTACAGAGGCAAACATCGAGAATGCCATTGCTGTAGATAATGCTACGGATAAAATTTTCTTCATAACCTTTTTTTCTCCTCCTTGGACGTTCATAAACTGAGATTTTTCTTTAGTTGAGTAGCTCATGTCACTCATTAGCCGATGCACCCCCTTTCCCGAGTTGAGCAAATTAAGTATAAATAATGTCTGTGACGGGTATCACAGAAACTGGTAAACGATTTTAGGACATGACAATACTAGATTCCTAATTATACCTAAGTATTATACAATGTGCCTCAAGTCACGTAAAGCTAATTTTTCCATTTTGTTAAATTGGCTTTACCAGCGGTTAATTTCAGCCTCTGTGTAAATGACTCTACACCTTAAACGCAGAAGATTTGAAAAAGTTGCGGTTTCTCAAAAAAAATCTTCTTTTTTATATTTTCCGGTGTGATCCCATTAGAAGATACATATGTATGTTCTACTAACTATTGTTAATCATGGGTGCCTACGGAAAACAGTATATCATAGTCGCTTTCTAAACGTCATTATGCAATATTTACTAAGAATCATTAACACTTGTACTATTAATTTAAACATTCCTACAAAAAACAAAAAAAGCGCCGTTGCCGACGCTTGCTTCTATTACATTGTTTCTAACGAATCTTCATAGATAATTGGATCAATTCCTGACGCTTCTCAGGACTCGAGTTCACATTGTCATACATTGCATCAATAGCTGCGCGGTTCTCGCGGTAGCTCTTCTCATGCTTGATTGTAGTATGAGACCATTCGATCAGAGCATTCTCAGTAACAACAAGCTCGTTGTATGAATCGTGGAATCCTGTTGCTTGCACCAGTTCTTCCATAACCTCTTGAGTGATCTCCTGTAGTGCCCGTTTAGCTGCAATTTCCTTCTCCAACACTTTTGCTCTATTCTCAAACATATTCTTGGCTTTCATGTAATCCAACTGTGCTTTTGATAAAATCGGTTTCATCGATGGCTTTCACCTTTCAGAAAATAATATTTTCTACATTATTGTATCGTAAATCGGTGCAGATTACAAAATTTATGTCGCTGGTAATTGTTATCTTTACATCAAAACTCCGACCTACGAATACTTTTCGCAAGCCGGAGCACTTTTTTTTATTCTTTAGTTAAAGTTCTTAGGGAAGATGCTTGTACTCTTCTGTAAGAGTGCCACAGTAATCTTACCGGCCTCTGCTCTAGTCAACTTACCCTTCGGGTTAAAGTTATAGACGGGCTTCTTTTGGCCTGTAACGGTCACAGCGCTTCCTTCCATAATCTTAGCTTTAGATATAGCTTCAATTGCAGGACGTGAGTAGAAATCCATGTTACTTGTATCAACAAATGATTTGCTTAAGCTTGCTAGCAGTTTACTGTCATTCAAAGACATCTTGAGTTTCAACGCCCTAGCTATCATTACTGCGGCTTGTTCACGTGTTAAGGCTTGATCAGGCCCAAAGAAGCCATCACTGAGGCCTGTAACAATACCTGCCCTAGCAGCTGTCTCAATGTGTTTGAAATCCCATGTGGCCGCGACGGCTTCTGGCACAATATCAAAGAAGGTTTGTTTATTAGCATCATAGTTCAAAGGAATACTTAATGATTTCACCAACAATGTTGCAAATTCACCACGAGTGGTCAAATCATCGGCTCCGAATGCATCTGCTCGAAGATTAGTCATAAATCCTTTGGAATACAATCCATTCATTATATTTCTGCCCCATGGATGATTCGTAATATCAACAAAACCACGGCGCAGCTTCATAACAGTGTAATAACCAAATTCATCGAATGGAACGGTGATGGTATGTTTCTTCGTATCTACGACACCGCCCAAGTTCTCCCACTTACCTGAATCTGTATATCGGAATACTGTAATAGTCGATCCCACTTCATCCACTATGCTGGAGTTGAAAGTAAGCGTCAATTCACCACGTTGGGAAGGTACGATTTTTCTTGTTTGACTATACTGTGTAAAATATCCAGTCTTTCCACTGGCATCCACGAAATGTGGGGTAACCCCGTTAGTCTCAAGATTAACGCCATCATTTCCTAGACCCCCACTAAGCCAATAGATATCCGATACTCTCGAAAAGTTATTAGTAGAGACGGTTGATGTAAAGCGCAGAGCAAGATCCTGTGGAATCACAAGCTGCCCGCCCCCGCCTTCGGTTCTGTCGTCACTACCCGTTACATTGATAATGTTCCCGTAATCATTCTTACGTTCAACAACGCCATCAGCGGGATCCGCAATACCAAACAACAGTTTTGTATTAGGATAATATTTTGCAGCACCAGAGCTAGTATATCCCTTCATAATCGTACCTTTAGGGAAGTTCAATTCCAAGGTTTTATTAAAGACACTATACTTCGTAGCTACCTTCTCCGCCATATATTGTGTATCAATCTGCACAGCACTGGCATAATACACATTTATGGTATCGCTTATTGTGGAGTTAGCACGAACCACTTGTATCTTAATAGGATTCGATTTGTCTGCTTTTAAACCCACATAATCATAGGTGAAGCGATCTTGATTTGGCAAATCCGTACGTTTAATTGCTTCTTCTTTGCCAATTATTACTTTAGTGGCACCTTCAGCCTCAATATCAAAACGAACAAAGTTTTTGTTAACAACAATTTGCTCACCTACCGTCGCTACAGGTGACAGAAGACGATATGGAGCAACTTCCCGCACTACTTCAAGACGTTGTGTAGTTCTTGCTCCTGTTTTGTTAATAAGCTCTAGGGTATAAACTTGACTTCCTGGGGCATCAAATTTAATGTCACGTAATCTTAAAATAAAGTTTTTAGCACTGCCAATGTAGTCATAATACAGACCATTTGCAGCCACTTCATCAGGATAACGTTTAGGACCAATAGGTCCAGCGGATTCCGTACCGTCAATTAGCAGCTTATCTTGCCCCGTCGAAGTAAACACCAAAGTAGAGCCCTGATAAAGATTCAGCGTTGTAGCACCACTACCTTGTAGTACCAAGTCGAATTTATCTTTGTTTGTTGTATATTTTTCATCCTTATATACAATCTCAGCCGGCAATGCCAGCATGGCATTACGCTCGACTTCATTAGAAAGGGTTGTAGTTGTAAAAGGTAAACGATTATCCCCTAAAGTAGGATGGAATTGTTTTATCCCAGAAATGTTGGTATCAATGATGTAAATTTTAAGTTCTTTTTTGATAATACGTTGGTTACCAGCATTATCTCTTGAGACTCCAGTAAACACGATTTTATTCTCACCGTATACCAGTGGTCCCGTCTGACTGATTGTCACAGTGAAATTAAAAGTTGTTTTATTTACTGTTGAGTTTTTTTCTACTTCAAGCTTAAAAGGATTGCTAGATAATGAGTTACTGTCTGTACCGTTAATTTGCACTTGTGCATTTTCTATATTTTCGAACCCGATATATTCCCCAGCGACATTAAGTTTTTTTTCTACACTGGAATCGAATTCGTAGGTCTGACCATCTTGCAGATTACTTACATATATATAGTTTTTCGATACATATGAAATATCAGCATTATAGAAGGATTCTGATCCTTTATAACGGAATTGTACCTTTTGTTGACCATTAGAGAACCCTGATATTTTATAAATATATTCATTTGTTCCTGTGCCTGCAGTTACATAATCTATGGATAGTGGTTTATTACTCAAAGGCAAATAGTTTGCAGTTATATCTGCTGGGGTTGTTGATCTATTTGTCTTCGCCATTATATAGAAACTATCCGTCTCTAACTGTTGGCCATTCAAAGGCAATTTAGAGATATTGGTAAGATCACCTGAGCCTGTATATCCAGGAAGGTAGTACATTTCTGTTATAACAGTCTCATTTTTCAAAAATTTATATGAATAAAGATGAGAACTGCTGTGGCTGCCATAATCTACAGACAATTTAAAGTCATTTACACCCGCCAAGATTTCTAAATCAGCTGCAGTCTTAAATTTAACCAATTTATACGTTGGCGTAACGCCATCAGGACCAGGAATTGTTAATTCTTCTGTCACAGCACTAATCGTTACAACTTTTTCGGAACTATTACCTTTATTAAGAGTTAGCACAGCATTTGTTGCAAACGGAGCCACGTTATATGGAACTAAGATCTGTCCAGTAAAACCTGCAACACTTGGAGTCAAATCAGCAGTCAACGTAGGCACATTATCATTTAAGATATTATAGTCCGCATTGTCGTGGTTGATGTTCAAAGAAGCGTACGGTTGATCCTTATCAAAGAAATATACGGATCTGTCTATTGTTATTGAATCCGAAGCATTTTGAATAACAATCTTAAGCGTACTTAATCCCGGACTCAAGTTCAGCGCGGGGGTGAAAAATGTTCCGTCTTCCAATAGGGAAGTTTGTAATGCAGTTCCTCCATTCACGGAGACACTGACTTTAGTGGCATTCGTTACTTTACCTTGAAGAGTAACTGTAGATACTGGTACGACAACTTGTGTTCCTTCATTTAAATTAAGCGCAGAAGGACCACCCAAAACTTTTAATTCTGTTACATAGGGAACTTTATCATAAAGAACATAAAATGATTCTGAACGTTGGAGATTCCCTTGCATACCAGAAAAGGTCACCTTATTAAAACCTGTATACAAAACAAGACCAGATGCTACAAAACGGTTATCCGGGCTATTGGTATCTGTTGTTACCGCTCCCGTAGTCAGGTGAGTAGCATCTGTTACCCATTTATTAGATTGACTATCTTTTGTAAGCTGCTCTACAGTAACCTTCATCGTGGAAGATGTTACCTGAGAGTAGGTTCCTGTAATTGAAAAGGTAGGGCTACTTACTTTGTAAACACTAGAACGGTCAATAAGTCCCTCAGGATTAGGATTAGCTGTTGTTGCTACAACATCCTGTTTCAACAGAACAGTATTCCGTAATGTGAGATCATCCGGACTGAAGAAAGTCGTGGAGCTCGTGGTAGCCGCTGCCGCTATGGGCGTGTATTTACCTGGGAACATAGAAACGATCAAAGCCGCCAGCATCAGCCAAACGAACGGTCTCTTAAAGCGTTGCATGTGTTATATCTCTCCTTTGAGTATAAATTCTCGTAAACCTTCACTTTGTTCTTTATCGGTCATAGGAAGCGATATTTTTAGGGAAAACAACAAAAAACTCATCCGAAAAGGGATGAGTTTTGTTAGTTATAGAAAATATTAGAATAATACCATTAATAAATTAAGATTTGGAACCTCTTTCCGGATTAGCTTTCATACGAATTCTTAAAAAGAAATCAATCAACGGACGTTTAGTCTTACCGATCAAACCTGTAACTTCCGCACCGATCTGCAAGAAGAAGAGCATGATGCAGATGACTACAAAGGTAACCCAGTTCGCCTCGTAAAGAGCGGCAGAGGATTGAATAACAGCTAAAACTCCGAAAAATGCAGCAATACCATAAATAATGAGCACAGTCTGACGATGACTAAAGCCTAGCTCGCGAAGGCAATGATGCAAGTGACCTTTATCTGGTGCAAAGATTGGTTTCTTCTGCAGCTTACGGCGCACGATCGCAAAGAACGTGTCCGACAACGGTACACCAATAATAAGCAAAGGTGTAATAAACGAAACCACGGCAATCTGTTTAAACCCTAGCAAAGCAAGTAAAGCTAAGCAGAAGCCTAAGAACAGCGATCCCGTATCCCCCATAAAAATCTTGGCGGGATGGAAGTTGAAGAACAAGAATCCGATTATGCTACCCAGAAGCAACAGGCATAACATTGCAACCATCGTGTTACCCATCAAGAAAGCCATTACCGCAATCGTAGCAATCGCAATCCCTGATACACCAGCAGCAAGCCCGTCCAACCCGTCAATCAGGTTAACAGCATTGGTGACACCAACAATCCAGAAAATCGTAAGCGGGATAGCAATCCAGCTTTCCAATGAAGAATACGTATTGTTAAATGGAATATTCACAAAATCTACAGTAATACCAAAACCGAAAACTACAATACATGCTGCGACAATTTGGCCCAGCAGCTTCAACTTTGCTGATAATTCAAATCGGTCATCCAACCCTCCGATAAGTACAATCAGTCCGCCGCCACACAGCAGCGCTTTGATGAAGTTGGCCTCCCGCGGAGTGAACTCATATGGAATAATCGGCAATACGGCAAGCAGGCCTAACACAAACGCCAGAAAAATAGCTAATCCGCCAAGGCGGGGCATAATTTTCGTGTGCACTTTACGAGCATTCGGCACATCTGTCGCACCAATCTTAATGGCGAATTTTTTCACCAAAGGTGTGAGGCCAAGTGCGAGTCCCATGCATACGATAAATCCAGCGATGTATATGATTAACATTTGATCAGTCGACCCCCATTTCTCTACCGCATTGAATTATACGCTGTTACAAAAACAAATTCCAATCCCTTTTTTAGGCTATTCATCTGATTTTCTAGGTGAATATCGGCATTTGACTAGACTTTTGTTACTTTATCTTTCTCACGCACCACTTTTAATGCGAATTTCGGCAACGCAAGCATTCTTTTGTACCGCGTAGGCTCTTTTAATAAACGGTACAACCATTCAATTCTCATTTTTTGGAAAACTTTTGGCGCTCTCTTGCTCTTGCCAGAAATTACATCAAAGCTGCCGCCGACCCCCATCATGATCGGAACACCTAACTTGGATTTGTGTTTTGCAATCCATGGTTCCTGACTATCCGCGCCTCTGGCCACAAATAATAAGTCAGGATTGGTTTTAACAATTCCAGCAATAATTTCATCGTCCGATTCCGGACCAAAATAACCGTCATGATATCCTGCAATAATAACACGCGGATATTGCAATTGTAACCTTTCAGCGGTTTCCTGAATCACCTCAGGTGTAGAACCAAGGAGATATACCTTCCATCCATATCTTTCACCCTGTTGCATCAATTCATGTAACAGGTCAAACCCAGCTACCCGTTCGGTTACAGGCTCCTTACAATAATTAGCAGCCCATACCACACCGGTTCCATCTGGGACAACCAATTCAGCTGACTTCATTATCTCCATATAAGCTGGATCTTCCAAAGCAGCCATAACCATAATCGGATTAGCTGTAATCACTTGATGCGGGATACGGGTATGAACCGCCTCTGTCAAATAAGCAACAGTTGCTGCCATATCCACCTTGGAGACTCTAATCCCAAAAATAGGAACTGTAGGTACCGCGCTTTCTGCTTTCACTTTAGATCATCCTTTATGGTGGAAATATTCTACGATTTGCCGTGCTGGAGCCCCTGCTTCTTGAATCAACGAGGAGAGGATCGTCTCCCGCTCATTTCTCCATCCCTCTGTTGTTTCCAAAAGATGGCCTATCTCAGCAGCAACTTGTCCAGCATCTAATGATTGGGTCGTGCCCACAGGCTGACACCGAACTCTGTCTAGAAAATGATCAATTTTCGGATCATAAGAGATACCAATCAGCGGAACTCGCCGCCCTGCGGCATAAATCAGGCTATGAAGACGCATTCCGATCAGCACTTCACATTGCCCTACTTCCCGCAGCATGTGTTGCGGATGACTGGCATCTTCACAAATACTGACCTGCCCCCCATGCTGGCTTATATTTTCTTCCAGCTTCTCCATCACATAACGTGAGGCTTCAATATCCGATGGAAGATGAAACGGAAGGAATCTTAAATGCAATGGTTTCTCAAGATTCGCCTTAATCAAGCCTTGAGCAAGAGCGTCCAGCTCCTTGCGATCTTGTTCCCAATAACGTACCGAAATACCTACTACCGGAAGTGAATCTGAAGACTCTGGTAATTCAGCAGCATCAGTATCATCAGGTAAAGATAAGCCCATCACCGGGTCAGGAACAACCTCTATGTTCTTCTGTTCTAATCCCATAGAAAGTAAAAGCTCGCGGGATTGTTCATCCCGCACAGAGATATAGGTACATTTGCGAAACACTGATTTGATTAATGGGTGGAAAAGCTTACGATTCACAGGTCCGATTCCTTGAGCATAAATAAAGGTCGGTTTACCCATCCACTGCGCAAGCTTGATAATACCTAAATAGTAAGGAATACTCTTGCTTCCTGTTACATCTTGCAGCAAGCTACCTCCACCGCTGATCAGACCAGAACTCTCATAAATAGCTTGACGGACTTCAACCAGCTTCATCCGGTGCACAGATTTCACTCCATATGTGGCGCTAGTCCACTCAGGATCGATGGACAAGACAATGGGTTCGATCTCTATACCTGCAGCTTGAGAATGTTGTTGCAGTGCAATCAATATAGATTGCAGTACCGCCTCATCCCCGCTGTTATGGAAACCGTAATAACCGGAAATAACTATCTTTTTAGGAGTGGCGACCATCGTTTCCAACACCCTTCTGCAATTTGCCATACGATTACGGCAATCACACCAATGATCAGTCCTAATCCAAGACCGAGCAAGCCACGAATGAGCGAGATCAGAACTGGCGAGTGAATATGTGCAAAGGTATCCACCATGGAGAGCTGACCGATTACAGCAATAATCATGATAAACGCTGCATTCCGGTATCTAAAGGCCAAGAATGCACCAAGAATTAATAACGGATGCGCTAGCAAAAACTCTTTATTACGCGGTCGAACGCCAACCGTATTTTCCAAGAAGGTACGTAAAACCATTTCCAGCGGACTCACACTGCCACCGTTACCTGTACGGGTCATGTAATAATAGCCAACAACCGCCAAAACAAAGGCAATGATAATCATCGCAAATGTGATTGGTGTCCGCAGCAGCTTACCTGTCTTGTTAAAGACAAAATCCCCGCGATACAAAAGTACGTAAAGTGCCACAAGACCGATAGGCGCCATATGAAGCAGACTGACACCACGGAACTGGTTGAGAACCAGGCTATAAGTAACATTATTAAGCAGTGCTATCATAAACGGCACAGCGCTCAAAGAGATCAGTGAAGTCTTAAAATAAAGCACTAAGCTATGTGTAAACCGGCGTTGCGGGCTCATAGCCTTATAGGTAAGGGGATTGCTCCGTAGAGGTGGCCCCATTTCATTAACCTTACGAATGGCAAGCACAACGGCAAGCGTTGGTGCACTTATCGCAGCGGCAAGCGCGAGCGCTTGTTCAAACATTTCAGGCTTCACTAGCATCAGGCCTGCACTTCCAATCAGACCTAACACCCAGGCAGCAAGCGTGAGCTGTGGAATGAAGTAAGAGACCAGCAGAGCCACTAAAGACACTGCTCCAACCACCGCAACTAACTTAAAGTAACGTTGATAAGAGGAATCTACAACCTCAAATGCCGTAGCTTGTCCCAACTTAAATCCATTATCTTCAATCTGCTCAACAGCTCCGCCTGGTTCGCTTAGGCTGGTAATAAGATTATCTAATGTATCTGTTACCTGTGCCTTAGCAGTATTTCTTGCAGGAATCGTGTTTAAGTAGATCATGCGGATATTCCGATCCTTTGTTGCCAGAGCGAAACGGTCCGAAATCACTTTTGGATCTAAAGCAGAATCACCCTCACTAAGGGAATATAAACGCGTCACATTATAATCCAGCAAATAAGCGAGCCTGTTAAAGCCCTTTTGCTGTTTCTTAATATTCTCAATTGCTGCAATCCCCATTCCACGTTCCTTAAGGAGATTAGCAAAGTCAGTGATACTGCCAGTATCGGCATCATCATTAAACCCTTTAACAGACTCACCTTCAAATAGAATCCGTTTAACACCCAATTCCTCATAACGATCCAACAGCTTCTTTACCGTGGCTTCATTATAAGTCAGAGAATCCACAAGACGAGGTACAATACTGAATCCCTTGTTGTGCAGCATCTCCAATGTAAATGGATCGGGCTGGAGCGGCTTCAATGTAGCATCTTCTAGCGGGGTCTCAATGATAAGACCCTGCTGTCCGCGGAAACTCCAGTCTCTTGAATTAATCCCAAGATTACTAAATGCTTCTTTAATTACAGGCGCTAAAGTATCGCTGTAATCAGCACTGGTAAAAAGAATATAGGTATAGTTCTCATTTTCAGGAATGATCGTGTCCGTAAGATTAGCTATATCAGCCGCACCCCATATCATCAGACGACGCGCCTTACGATAATCTTCCAATGTGCTTTCGTAAATCGCCATACTCTGAACACCCGCGTCTTTAAGGCGATCTAACTGCTCGGAAATATAATCTTGTGGATTTGCACGATAGCTGGCTACATCAACCAGATCACGATAATCAAATACAAATTCTACTGTCTTGGAAGACTTCTCCGTCTGCAGTCGATCATAGACCACAGGCAAGGCTGCTATAACGCCAACCACAACTATGATCCACAGCCACTTTCGGGAAGTAATATTCCAACGTTGCCATTTTTGCCGCACCAAAAGTACCTCCTCTTTCGCTTTAAAAACTCTTTTAACAAAAGTAGAAACGGATCGTCATCCTTTTAGAGACGGTACCCGTTTCTACATAAAATATAATTCACAATATAGAAGGCACTCTATATTTATTATTGTCCCCCGTCAACGCGAGCCATAACCTGTTTCGACAGTGCAGCAACCTTATCCTTAGCATTCTGCAGGGAGTCACCCACTACTGCAAAATAAACCTTAATCTTAGGCTCTGTGCCGGAAGGGCGCAGGCAGAACCAAGATCCGTCAGCCAGCAAATACTTCAGTACATTTTCCTTCGGCAGTCCATTTAAGCCCAGAGAATAATCCTGAATTTCTGTTACGGCAGATCCAGCAATTTCTTGTGGTGCATTAGAACGCCAATCATTCATGATTCCTTGAATTTGCGCAACGCCATCTTTGCCTTTCAGCGTACGGGACTCCAAGCTTTCCAAGAAGTATCCGAACTGCTCGTACAATTCCTGAAGAACATCATATAATGTTTTGCCTTGAGCTTTATAATAAGCACCTGCTTCAGCGATAAGCATAGCAGCAAGAACAGCATCCTTATCACGAGCATAATTGCCTGCAAGATAACCATAGCTTTCTTCATATCCGAAAAGATATGTGTATTCTCCGGATTGTTCGAACTGCGTCATCTTTTCTCCAATATATTTGAAGCCAGTCAGCGTATTAAATACAGTTGCACCATAATGAGAAGCTACAGCAGCCCCCATTTCGCTAGTAACGATAGTCTTTACAACCGCACCATTGCGAGGCAGCTTTCCTTGTTCCTGCAAACGACTCAAATAGTAATGAATCATCAGTGCTCCGGATTGATTGCCGGACAGAACAACAAATTTACCTTCATTGTCGCGAACTACCGCACCCATACGGTCTGCATCAGGATCTGTACCAATCAAAAGGTCAGCATTCAACTCTTCGCCCAGCTTCATAGCCAGCGTAAAAGCTTCACGTTCCTCCGGGTTCGGAGATTTCACTGTAGAGAATTCAGAATCCGGCTGCTCTTGCTCAGGTACAACATGCACCTGGGTGAAGCCGATTTTCTCAAGTACACGGCGGACTGGCAAATTACCTGTACCATGCAGCGGAGTGTATACGATTTTGAAGTCTTTTCCAAGCGTAGAGGCAATCTCTTCACTTGCAAGACTGACCGCAGCAACAGTATCGGTAAACGCTTCGTCATCCTTCTCTCCTAGCCAGTGCAACAGTCCTTGAGCTTCAGCTTCTTCTTGCGAAATCCGCTTCACACCATCAAAAGTGTCAACCTCTAATATGTAAGAAATGACCTTTTCGGCTTCGTGTGGTACAAGCTGTCCGCCTTCCGAATTATAGACCTTATAACCATTGTATTCAGGAGGGTTATGGCTCGCGGTGATTACAATACCACCCGTTGCTTTCAAATAACGCACACTGAATGACAGCTGTGGTGTTGAACGAAGGGAAGTAAACAAATGCGCCTCGATACCATTAGCAGCCAGTACGAGAGCAGCCTCAAGTGTGAATTCAGGCGAGAAGCGGCGAGAGTCATGCGCGATAACAACCGAAGGTCTGCCTT
Organism: Paenibacillus sp. FSL R7-0163; assembly: GCF_037969975.1. Taxonomy (NCBI): domain Bacteria; kingdom Bacillati; phylum Bacillota; class Bacilli; order Caryophanales; family Paenibacillaceae; genus Paenibacillus; species Paenibacillus sp. FSL R7-0163. Next base: position 6,618,531 of record NZ_CP150224.1, on the reverse strand, counting down.
CTCCAGTATGCTTTTCTAGAATATAATTAGCGAAGCCTTGTGTAGCTCTGCCAACAGTATAACGATTGATACGATTGCTGCCCGCACCAATAACCCCACGCAAGCCGCCTGTACCAAACTCTAAGTCTCTGTAAAAACGCTCTTCAAGCTCCTGTGGCTCATTCTCCAGAGCGCGAAGCTCTGCCTTTGTAGCCTCGTCAACAGAAGGGTCCTGCAACCAGCGGGATAATGTGTCTGCCGCTTTTGCACTTAATTGAGTCATATGAATCTCTCCTTTAGATATATTTATAAAAAAATAAAATATTTAGCTCAGAGCAAACATAATTTCTCCAGAGGCTACAACCTTACCTTCAACGGAAGCAGTAGCTTGTCCTTTTCCGATGCTGCCCTTAAGACGGGTGATCTCTACTTCAAGAGTAAGTGTATCGCCTGGTACCACTTGACCACGGAAACGGAATCCGTCCAGCCCAGCTAAAAAACCGATTCGGCCGCGATTAGCCTCTACTCCCAGGATAGCAACCGCACCCACTTGTGCAAGGGCTTCTGTAATCAGTACACCCGGCATTACCGGATAGCCCGGAAAGTGACCTACAAAGAACGGTTCATTGATCGTTACATTTTTGATTCCTACAGCTTTTTTGCCCATTTCAATCTCGATAATTTTGTCCACCAGCAGAAATGGAGGCCGATGGGGGATGATTTCTTGAATTTGGTTGATATCCAGCATTATGACAGAACTCCTTTCGGATGTTGCACATTTTCTTTTATTCTTTGCCGAAATGCATAAAATTAGGCAGGTTCGGTAAAAACTATATTTATCCTTCACCAACTGCAGAAGTGGAGGTTGAGATAAGGGGCTTTCTCCACCGGATGCGGCAGCATGGCGGAGAGGGCCCTTTTTGCTGCCCGAGGCCCCCCACCATTATACATTTTTCAGCATAAAAAAGAAAACTCCCTTGTATAACAAGGGAGTGGTTAAATCATCTTCATTTATGGAGCAAAAACCAAATCATATACATGTCTCCACGTGCTCCACTGCAGAGCATCGCTTAACTCTTTCTTACCCAGGACAACGTAACCGACGGCCAGGCCGCCTCCAAGTGCAGCTACGAGAAGCAAGGGAATAAGAACCCATTGTATCATGGTCCATTTGGAGATCCCTCGTGGAGAGGGTTCTTTCTTCTCTTCCGATTTAACTTTTTCCTGTCGATCCATTCCTTCACCTCTACGCGCGCATGTTATTGGCTAGACCAAACATCTGATCACTGGACGAAAGTGCCCGAGCTACGAGTTGATACGTGCGTTGAATCTGCATCATTTCTGTCATTTCTGAGGTCATATCGACATTCGACTGCTCCAGCCATCCTGAGCGCACTCCAATTCCAGATGCCTCGCCTGCCGCTCTTTGTACAAAAGCCTGCTGTGCTGTAACTCCATCTGCAAGCATATAGAAATTCCCGTCGACAGCCTTTAAGGCATTCTGTGTCTTAGGTTCTACTATCATTATAGTACCCGCTACCTGAACAGGTCCATTCTCCGTCTTTTTCGTTAACACACGACCGGATTCATCGATAGCAGCATTCACACCTACAGGAACCGTTAGAGGTTTGCCCTCTGTATTTAAAACGGAGTTTCCTGTGTTATCAACCAATACCATCATCTTGGCATCAGTCGTGTCAGGAATAAAGTGAAAATCACCCTGACGTGTGTACGCCGTAGTACCATTGACCTGAACACCAAAAAGCCCGTTGCCCTGAATGGCTAAGTCGGTCGGACTCCCTGTTTCTTTAAGGGGACCCTCTTCCCAATTCGTTGAGATCGAAGGCACATAAGTCCCAAAACCCATATTAAAGCCTAGGGGTGTAGAACGGCCCGGTTGGTCATAATCATCCGATTGCTGTTGTACACGAGTCAGCACGTCCTCAAAAGAGCCCTGCTTGCTCTTATAACCATTGGTATCCATGTTGGCTAGATTATCCGCTATAATATCAAGCCGCTGCTGAAGGCTCGACATGGAGACTGCCGCACTAATCGTTGAGTTGTTCATAGATCAAACCTCCTATAAGCTCTACCTGTAAAGCTCATTTCCTAAGCACTGCCTAAACCCTGCCAACTTCACTTACAGCCTTCTGCAAGCTGCCATCATAATATTGAACAATCTTCTGGTTCGCTTCATAAGCCCGATAGGCGGCATTCAAATCCACAGTAACCTGAGTAGGATCTACATTGGAGCTTTCCAAGTAACCTTGGCGTACTTGCATGTTATCTGTTCCGTTAGAGAAACGGATATCTGCCGCCTCTACATCATCAGCGTGAAATACACCATTACCGTCACGTACAAGCTCCTGTGGCTTTGTTACTACACTCACACCAAGCTTGGTCCCTGTCGGAAGTCCTGTTGCTGGATTAAGCAAATTACCCTGCCCGTCCACTTTAAGGGTGTCCTGATTTCCTGTCAAGACAAGGGGCTTGCCTGTGGAATCAAGAACCTTGAAGCCACCACTGCTCAGTACCTCTCCTGTAGCCGCGTTTATTGAGAAGCTCCCATTTCGCGTATACAGATTATTCCCTTCAGCATCCTGTACAGTAAAGAAGGCCTGTGGACGATAAACAACCTCACCCTCAGGGCTTACATATTTGCCCGAACCATCAAAGGAGATATTTTGACCTGTCACAGGATCAGCTACTTGCAAATCCGTAGATAAAGCAAAATCCATGGTCTTGCCGCTCTCCCTTAAATCACCCTGTAAATATTGGGATATCGACTGTTCTGCAAAAACCCCAGTGTTAAGACGCCCCACTGGCTTGGTATTGCCATTACTCATAGCAGAGATCAATACATCCGGAAAAGCATGATTGACACTGTCAACCTGCTTGTACCCCGTTGTATTCAAGTTAGCGATGTTCTGTGTTGCCGTATCATGTCTACGCTGCTGTGTAACCATACCTGCAGCGGCTGTATATAATCCTCTTATCATGAAGGTAGTCCCCTTCCGAATCTTTTGCTACCTTTTATATCGGCTGCTTAGAACTTTTTCTTAACGACCTTGTCCAAATTATCCAGCATTATTCCTGTTCCCTTAACTACACAATGCATCGGGTCTTCCGCTATCCACACCGGAACATGTAATTCTTCCGAGAGGAGCTCGTCCAATCCATTAAGTAAAGCGCCACCACCAGTTAGAACAACACCCCGGTCAATAATATCTGCGGATAGCTCAGGCGGTGTACGTTCCAGAACGGACTTAGCAGCTGCCACAATAGAAGAAACCGGATCCCATAGTGCTTCTTTTACCTCGCCTGAAGTAATAGTGAGCGTCTGAGGGAGTCCACTTACCATATCACGACCACGAATATCCATTTCAGCCTGCATCAGGCCTGGACGCACGGTGCCAATTGTAACCTTAATATCCTCTGCCGTACGTTCGCCGATTAACAGCTTATACTTTTGTTTAATATATCTTAAAATGGCCTCATCGAACTTGTCTCCTGCGACTTTAATCGAAGAAGCGGTAACGACGTCGCCCATAGAAAGTACGGCTACATCCGTCGTTCCGCCACCGATATCGACGACCATGTTCCCACTAGGCTGATAAATATCCATTCCCGCTCCGATTGCAGCGGCTTTTGGCTCTTCCTCCATAAAAACTTCCTTAGCCCCGCTCCGCTCCGCCGCTTCCCGTATGGACTTCTGTTCCACAGATGTAATATTTGTAGGGGCGCAAATCAGAATACGGGGCCGTGCGTACCAGGACCGGCCGCCAACGCGGTCGATAAAATACTTAAGCATCATTTCTGTGATTTCAAAATCTGCAATGACACCATCCCGGAGAGGACGGATTGTTATAATATTTCCAGGTGTACGTCCAACCATGCGACGTGCCTGTTCTCCCACCGCAAGGACTCTCTTCGTATCACTTTCAAGTGTGACCACGGAAGGTTCATCCAGAACGACTCCCCTTCCCTTAACATGTATGAGCACATTGGCCGTGCCGAGGTCGATTCCGATATCCTTGCTAAACATAATGAAAGAGCCCCCAAAGTGTTATTTTAATTGAAAAAACAGCAGTTAGTACTAAATTTAAAAATACCATACTTTAGGGGAAGTACACAATGTATTAAAGCTGAATATTTCCTTAAATTTCCGAAAATCTCATGGCTTTGATGCTACAGCAACCTCACGTTTTTTCCCCGTCGATTTTTTATATTTGATTTTTGTGGCTTCTCCCCCCCGAAGATGTCGGATGGACTTGTGATATTCGAGAATGTGCTTCACCTGATCGGCCAGATCAGGGTTGATCTCTGGCAGACGCTCAGTTAAATCTTTATGCACCGTGCTCTTTGAAACGCCAAATTCCTTGGCTATGGTCCGGACCGTATGCCTGGTTTCCACGATGCAGCGTCCGATTTTGATCGTACGTTCCTTGATGTAATCGTGCACGCTCCCGCCTCCCAACTGTGGATAGTTTGGTACATTATATGAGGGGCGGGCTTATATATTCGCGCTTTCAAGACATGACAAGCTATGGAGGGCTCATTTTATTTAATGGACAACCTAATAACCCGTGTTATTAGCATGATGAAAAGCCGTCGCTGCCCCTTTAGGTCAACAACCGTTTCCCGCGTAAACAAAAGGCTCATCACAAACATAACCTTAAAAATCCTTATATACACAAAAAAATAGGGGGCTTTCGCCCCCTGCTATAGAAATTTTTATCGCTGTGGCAGTAAATCCGATGGATTGACTACTTTGCCATCTTCGTACACTTCAAAGTGTACATGATTTCCAAGGTTCTTTTCGATCTCACTGCGACCAGCTGTGGCAAGAGTATCTCCCTGCTTCACTACATCGCCTTGTTTAACTTTTGTTTCACCAAGACTTTGGTATACAGTCTTCAAATTACCTTGATGGGTAATTTCAATCACTTTACCTAATACCGCAACATCTTCCACTCTGGTCACTTCACCGCTGAGCGCTGCTTTGACATCGAACGTATTGTTGTCTTCACGGGCAATATCGATTCCGACATTAGGAATAAATTTGTCGTTATATTGCACCATAGCGGCAACGTGATTGTCCTCTGTACCATTCTCATCATAATACGGCTTAACTACTTCTACTTCACCTGGTTTAGCTACTGGCCAAGTCATACTTTCCGTTGAAGCAACAACTTCAAGTGCATCTGGACCTCCGGTTGTTGTACCAGCTTCATTAGCGGAAGTTCCTACTTGCTGCGAAGTGGCGGCAGTGTCCTGGTTGAGCGGCTTTTGGCCGGCATCCTGATAGACCCACACCAAGGTTAGTATAATTGCCGCTGCCGCCGTGTAGACTGCTGGGAATACCCAACGTTTAGATACCAGTCTGTTCCATGAAGAAGGTTTTGCACCAGGTAAATCTCCCTGAGTTTTTTTGAGAGATTCATCTTGGTTTGTTTTGTTTTTGTCTTGTTCATTCATATGGTTATCACCTCAGTAACCAGTGTTACCGGGCTTTTCTCTTTTATACGTATCTTTCAAGTTATTTTTTCAGAAGAGTTGAGATTTGTGTAAATGAGATACCACTATAATAGTGTTTGAGAATTTGGGTAGCTGTTCCACCCTCTTTGGCCATCCCATTTGCCCCCCACTGACTCATCCCTACCCCATGCCCATTTCCGAAGGTCGTGATCAAGATCTTATTCCCCTTACGGCTCCAACTGAATTGGCTGGATCGTAGGCCTAGCTTCTCCCTCACTTCACGTCCTGTAAATATAGAGCCTCCAATTGAGATCTCTTTAATCCGATGTCCAGTGGTAAGAGACAACACTTCCATAGGTAATCTCGAAGATGATGAAATCTTCGTTGTAGTTCCTGAATTGGTAGTTTCTTTGGAGGCTGGAATGACTTTATCGTTCAGACCCAATCTAGTAAGTATTTCAGAAACAGTAAAAGTGTTAGTCACCGCATAGTTTGGGGTAATCTCTTTCTCCCAAGGACTCGTCACACTGCGCAGATAGGGAATCGCTGCATTCCAATACTCTTCTGAGTTCTCAGTATATCCTCCACTGGAGGCGAAAAAGGAGGCCGTTATCGGCTGCCCTTTATAAGTCATAATCACTCCGCGCGTCTCAAGGACCGCGCGCTGCAGCTTTGCGAGGTCGGCGCTTCTTCCGCCGAGCTTCCATTGCCGTTCCAGCGTGTCCTTAGATATGTAAGCCTGATGGCTTACCGTATCGGTTACATCCGCCTCCGGAACGGGTACGCCGCTTCTGTCGCCAGCCACCAGGCGGCGCATGATAAAGGTGCGGGCCGCTACGGCCTGCGCTTTGAGCGCTTCAAGCTCAAAGTCGGCCGGCATCTCGGCCGCTAGCACGCCGCGGACGTAGTCCTCCAGCGGCAATGTCTCTATTTGTCCGCTGTGCGACAAATAGACAGAGACGTTCGGCTGCGGCGCTTCCTGCGCAGCCGTCTCCGGCGCCGCCGGAGGGGCCGTGACCGCCGGCACGGCCACAGGCGCCGGTTGTCCCCGGTGTAGCGGGACAACCGCCAGCGGAATCAGCAGCGCCGCCAGGAAAGGCGCTGCGAGCCAGGCGACGGGAATGAGTCGCCTGCGCCGGGGAGCAAGGGGACGCGAATGCCAGCGCGTTGTCTTGTTTCTTCGCAAGTAGCGGAAATCTTTCATCTCTATGGCTCCTTCCGTGAATCACTGGTGATTCTTATAGATATGAAATTACAGCAACTGCTAGAACACAATTTGAGAGAAAGAGAGTTCCTGTCCTCAATCTATTACTAGACCGCAGGCTATTAAATTGCGCACAAAAAAATCCCCATCAGATGAGGATTCCATAAAAAAAGACCAAGCTGCAATCTGCAGCCTGGTCTCTCCTAATGAGTGATATTATACCCAAGTTGGTTGAACCTGAAAGCGTGGTTTAACCTCTTCGGTTTTAGTCGATTCACTCTTGGATACTTCCGGTTTAAGAACTTCATCCTTCACGGTTTGCGCTGAAGTATCCTCCATGGAAATGCGCCAAATTTCCGCACCCAGTCCGGACAACTTCTCAGCCAAATGAACATACCCGCGGTCAATATGATGAGTTCCGCTTACTTCAGTAGTGCCTTCAGCAACCAGACCTGCCAAAATAAGCGCAGCTCCCGCACGCAGATCCGTAGCACAAACCTTAGCTCCGACCAATTGTGCATTACCTGTAACGATCGCCGAGCGACCTTCGATCTTAATCTCAGCGTTCATGTTGTGGAATTCATCCACATGCATAAACCGGTTCTCAAATACGGTTTCTGTAACGACACTGGTACCTTCAGAACGCAGCAATAATGCCATCATTTGCGACTGCATATCCGTAGGAAAACCTGGATACGGCAAAGTCTTCAAATCAACAGCTTTGAGAGGCTTGTCACTGATTACACGAATACCGTTCTCGTCGGGAATAATGGTTACACCCATTTCTTCCATCTTAGCAATAACAGGACCTAAGTGATCTGCAATTGCGCCTTCCACATATACATCGCCACCGGTAATTGCTGCAGCCGCCATGTACGTACCTGCTTCGATACGGTCAGGGATTACATGATGTTTGACCCCATGCAGACGTTCTACCCCTTCAATACGAATAACGCCTGTTCCCGCACCACGCACGATAGCGCCCATACCATTCAAGTAATTAGCTAGGTCTACAATCTCAGGCTCCTTAGCCGCATTCTCGATAACGGTCACGCCTTCAGCTAGTGTAGCTGCCATCATTATATTTTCGGTCGCACCTACGCTTGCTACATCCAAATACACTTTGGCACCGCGCAGGCGTCCGTTGCTTTTCGCTTCAATGTAGCCCTGGCCGAGACTAATCTCCGCACCCAGTGCTTCAAACCCTTTCAAATGCTGATCAATCGGTCGTGTACCAATGGCACAGCCGCCTGGCAGGGAAATTCTTGTCTGACCAAGTCTAGATAACAGTGGGCCCATGACTAAAAAAGACGCCCGCATTTTTCGAACCCATTCATAAGGTGCTTCACAGGAAGTGATGTTTGTAGCATCCACCTGGATAATATCGTTCTGATATGTAACCCCTGCACCCAGAGATTCCAACATTTTTGATATCGTCATCACATCATCAAGCGGAGGTGCGTCTACAATGACGCTTACTCCTTCTTCTGCCAATAGAGAGGCGGCTATGATCGGTAATACGGAATTTTTTGCGCCGCTAACTTTCACGCTCCCGGTCAATCTGTTGCCACCGCGGACGATAAATTTGCTCATTTTCGGTTTCCCTCCGCGTCCATTATTTCTTAAATTATTTTTTTAGATTAAAGTAATTGCAAAAAAGTTCTCTACTCCATCAATACGCCCATTTACTCGGGCATGTTCCTTAAAGTTCAGTGTTGACATAATAAAACCTTATTATTCGACACCTTTTGACCACTGCGACCTAAGACACTTATAACCAAACTACATCCCCTTAAAACATATATCGGATCATCCCACTCCAGCTCAGGTAATCCAGGAAGAACCCCGCTACAAAACGACCAAGTACAATGGCCAACAGCAAGTGCAGCAGCCTTCCCTGAGGACTCTTGGGATATCTTATGACCAAATCGAGCTTAAGGTTCTGCAATGCCCACCAAGATAATACAACACTGAGCAAAGATACAATCATTGAGACCATACTGCTGGTTCCAACTGCACTAGACAACCCACCCGACAATATATCCTCCATGCTAACCCTCCGTGTTCGTATTACTCGGAAATCGACTCTTATATCATACTTGTGAAGGGCAAAAGAATCCAGTACTTTTACAAATTTTTAAACAATTCAGCGCTATTATCCAAAATAATGAAGGAATTTTAACCTTATTCAATAGATTACTATAAAAAAAAAGCAGTCAAACCATAAGGCTTGACTGCTTTTTTCCTATTGTTGTCCTTTTCCAGTGGACACTTTAATCCGTGTAACAGCGCGTTGCAGCGCCAATTCCGCACGGCGGTGATCGATATCATCTTGTTTGCTCCGAGTCTGGAGACGGCGCTGAGCCCGTTCTCTAGCCGCTTCGGCGCGCTCAACATCGATATCTGTTGGCAGCTCGGCACTTTCAGCCAGCACGGTTACTTTGTCCTTATGCACTTCAACGAACCCGCCATGAACAGCGATGGAGATCGTAACACCGTCCGATTTGACGGATAACGGAGCAACCTGAAGTGGAGTCACAAGCGGAATGTGTCCCGGCAAAATACCCAACTCGCCTTCGACCCCTCTTACAATCAAGCTATTCACTTGCTTGGAGTAAACGAGATGCTCCGGCGTGACAATTTCCAACAAAAAGGTATTCACTTCCATTCCTCCTTAAAGCTTTACATTGTAAAGCTCGCTTCGAAAGCATGCACTAAGCTTTACGAAGTAAAGCTTGCATCGAAAGCATTAGCTAAGCTCAGGTTACATCGATTTTGCTTTTTCTACTGCTTCTTCAATCGTACCTACAAATAGGAAGGCTGCTTCTGGAAGATCATCATGCTTACCATCCAGGATTTCCTTAAAGCTGCGTACAGTTTCTTTGATTGGTACATATTTACCCTTAAAGCCAGTGAACTGTTCAGCCACGTGGAACGGCTGCGACAGGAAGCGTTCAACTTTACGAGCACGAGCTACGATAACCTTATCATCCTCACTCAATTCATCCATACCCAAGATGGCAATGATGTCTTGAAGCTCGGTATAACGTTGCAACAATTGTTTAACACCTTGTGCTACGTTGTAATGTTCTTCGCCAACAATTTCTGGAGCTAGCAAACGCGAGCTGGAAGCCAGTGGATCAACCGCTGGGAAAATCCCCTTCTCGGAAATTTTACGCTCAAGGTTAGTTGTTGCATCCAAGTGAGCAAACGCTGTAGCCGGAGCAGGGTCAGTGTAGTCATCCGCCGGTACGTAGATTGCTTGAATCGATGTAACGGAACCTTTTTTAGTCGATGTGATACGCTCTTGCAACTGGCCCATTTCAGTAGCCAAAGTCGGCTGATAACCAACCGCGGATGGCATACGGCCGAGAAGAGCGGATACTTCGGAACCCGCTTGGGTAAAGCGGAATATATTATCGATAAAGAGCAGCGTATCGCGGCCTTCCACATCACGGAAATATTCCGCCATGGTCAAACCGGTCAAAGCTACACGAAGACGTGCACCTGGAGGCTCGTTCATTTGTCCGAAGACCATTGCTGTCTTCTTAATAACGCCGGAATCCGTCATTTCGTGATAAAGGTCATTACCTTCACGAGTACGTTCACCGACACCTGCGAATACGGAAATACCACCGTGCTCTTGGGCAATGTTATTAATCAATTCTTGGATTGTTACTGTTTTACCTACGCCGGCACCGCCGAAGAGGCCGACTTTACCACCCTTAGCATAAGGTGCGAGCAAGTCGATAACTTTAATACCTGTTTCCAGGATTTCCGCTTGTGTTGACAATTCATCAAATGTTGGTGCGAGACGGTGAATCGGGTTCTTTTTCTCAGCAAGAACTTCACCAGCGTTATCAATTGGATTACCAAGTACGTTAAATACACGGCCTAATGTCGCTTCCCCTACAGGAACCGAGATTGGACCTCCTTGATCGATCGCATCCAGTCCACGAACCAGACCATCAGTAGAAGACATCGCGATACAACGTACCAGATTGTCTCCCAAGTGATTGGAAACCTCAAGTGTTAGGTTAAGCTGACGACCATTGTCCAAGACGGTTTCAATTTTGATAGCGTTGAAAATCTCGGGCAACTGGCCGCGTTCAAATTCAATATCGACAACCGGACCCATAATGCTTACAACGCGTCCTTTGTTCATCTTCTTTTCCCTCCTCGAAAGCTGTTACATCAAGAAGAAACGACGTTGTCGTCATATAAAGATGACAACCGTTTCTCGTAGAAATATAAGCATTTCGTATAGTGTAAAACCTATACTTTCTTATATTGTAAGAAGAACTTACAGTGCCGTTCTTAAGGAACTATGTACCCTAAGCAAGCGGCACTCTTTCTCGTAAAATACAAGACAAGTTAAGCACTTGGTTTAACTTTTCTTGTATTTTAAGACTGCGCGTTCGCTCCGGCCACGATCTCGGTAATTTCCTGCGTAATTGCCGCCTGACGGGCACGGTTGTACGTAAGGGTAAGTTCTCCGATCATTTTCGACGCGTTCTTCGTTGCACTGCCCATAGCTGTCATTTTCGCACCCAGCTCACTGGCCTTGCCATCCAGAATTGCGCTATAAATCAAAGTTTCAGCGTACTTTGGAAGCAATACTTCTAGCACGCCTTCCGGTGAAGGTTCATATTCGTAGTTTGCAGAAGCTTCATGATGCTCTTGATTCCCTACTCCATCCATAGGCAACAGTCGCTCAACGGTTGGGATCTGGGTGATAGCATTGACGAATTGATTGTAACAAACATACAACTCATCATACGTACCATCTACAAACTGCTGTACTGCCGAATTCGCGATAGACTTGATGTCAGCAAACTTCGGCGCATCCGAAAGCTCAGTAACTTCCTGTACAATCGGATATTCACGGCGACGTAGAAAGTCACGGCCCTTACGACCAATAACAAACAATGCGTACTCATCTTTGGACTTATGCTTCTCCGCGATGAGCATCGTCACCTTACGCAAAATATTAGCGTTGTAACCACCTGCAAGCCCTCTATCAGAGGTAACGATTAGATAACCAGTCTTCTTCACAGGGCGGCTAACCAGCATAGGGTGTTGAACACCTTCTGTGCCAGCAGCAATGCTCGATACAACCTCTTTTAGCTTCTCAGCATAAGGACGGGCGGCAATTGCCTTCTCCTGAGCTTTTCTCAGCTTGGATGCGGCTACCATTTCCATCGCTTTTGTGATCTGTCTTGTGTTTTGAACACTCTTAATTTGACGTTTAATATCACGCATGCTTCTTGCCATGATTTCACCACCTTAAAGCTTTGACGGAGTCAAAGCTAACTTCGTAAGCATCATCTTAGCTTTGACGGAGTCAAAGCTAACTTCGTAAGCATCATCTTAGCTTTGACGGAGTCAAAGCTACTTCATAAGCACAGCCTGAGCTTCGGCAGAGCCAAAGCTCACTTAGTAAAATCCGTTAAAGTCTATCTATATTAGCTAGTAGCGAAACCTCTTTTAAAGGTATCAATCGCTGCTTTTAGAGCGGCTTCGTTATCAGCTGTCAAATCTTTTGTATCCCTGATGGATTGAGCTACATCAGCAGCACTGCTATCCATGTAAGCAAGGAATTCCTTTTCAAAACGTTTTACGTCTTTAACTGGAATATCATCCAAATATCCTTTTACAGCTGTGTACAAGCTAAGCACTTGATGCTCAACAGACAACGGCTGATTCACACCTTGTTTCAGAACTTCCATCATACGTGCCCCGCGATTCAGACGGGCAAGTGTAGATTTATCAAGATCTGAGCCGAACTGTGAGAAGGCTTGAAGTTCGCGATATTGGGCAAGATCCAAACGGAGCGAGCCGGCTACCTTCTTCATCGCTTTGATTTGAGCGGAGCCCCCTACACGGGAAACGGAGATACCGACGTTGATCGCCGGACGTTGACCAGAGTAGAACAGATCGGATTCAAGGAAGATTTGACCATCTGTAATCGAGATTACGTTCGTAGGAATGTAAGCTGATACGTCCGATGCCTGTGTTTCGATAAATGGAAGTGCGGTTAATGAACCACCACCAAGCTCATCACTAAGCTTAGCTGCACGCTCCAAAAGACGGGAGTGCAAGTAGAATACGTCACCTGGGAATGCTTCACGACCCGGTGGACGACGAAGCAGCAAGGACAATTCGCGATAAGCCGAAGCTTGTTTCGAAAGGTCATCGTAAATGATCAGTACGTGCTCGCCCTTGTACATGAAGTATTCGCCCATTGCGCAGCCTGCGTATGGAGCAATATACAACAATGGGGACGGCTCGGAAGCCGATGCAGTTACAACGATTGTATATTCCAAAGCGCCATGACGGCGAAGAGTTTCTACAACCTGTGCTACTGTGGATTGCTTTTGACCAATGGCAACATAAATACATTTCATGCCGTTGCCTTTTTGGTTGATAATCGCGTCAATTGCGATTGCAGTCTTACCTGTTTGACGGTCACCAATGATAAGTTCGCGTTGTCCACGACCGATTGGTACCATCGCATCAATGGCTTTAAGACCTGTTTGCATCGGTTCATGTACCGATTTACGATCGATAACACCTGGTGCATTATTTTCTACAGGACGGAATTCAGTTGTAGCAATTGGGCCTTTGCCGTCAAGCGGCATACCAAGTGCGTTAACTACACGGCCGAGCAGAGCTTCACCAACAGGAACTTGCATAATTTGTCCTGTACGTTTTACTTGATCGCCTTCACGAATTTCCTTGTACTCACCCAGAATAACAACACCGACGTTGCTTTCTTCCAGATTGAGCGCCATGCCCACTACTCCGTTGGAGAACTCTAGCAATTCGCCTGCCATTGCGTTTTCCAGACCGTAGACACGGGCGATACCGTCGCCGACTTGAATGACGGTGCCGACTTCGGCAACTTCGATATCGGCTTTATATTCCTCAATTTGACTTTTGATCAAAGTGCTGATCTCTTCAGGTCTGATGCCCAATATCCTCACCCCTATCTTCTATGCTTATCATTAAAGGATTTCTCGAGACGCTCCAATTTGTTAGACAGACTGCCGTCATACAGCTTATCGCCGATATAAACTTTCAGTCCTCCCAACAGGCTTGGGTCCACCACATTCGTAATCCGGATTTTACGGTTTACGAGTTGGCCGAATTCTGCAGCTACAGCTGCTTTTTCTTCTTCACTTAAAGAATAAACAGAGTATACCTTAGCATCACCAATGCCAAGAGCGTCTCCTTCAATCTTGATATACGTATCCAGCAGATCGGCAAAAATATCGGTTCTGCCTCGCTCTACTAACAATTCTACAATGTTCATCACGATGGGAGAGAGCTTATCTTGAAGCGCTGTGCGCAGCACTTTCAGCTTGTCGGACTCCGAGATGCGCGGTGCAAGAATAAACCGCTTTATCTCTTGGTCGGAATGTAATAACCCAACCACTGCCTTGAGCTCTTCTTCTACTTCAAGGGTAATCCCTTTCTCTACCGCTGCACTGTACAATGCTCTAGCGTAGCGCTTGGCAACTACCGTATCGCGGCTCATGATTGGCCTCCTACCTCTTTGAGGTATTGGTTCACAAGTTGCTCCTGCTCGCCGCTAGCACTAACTTCTTTCTTAAGAAGTTTGGAAGCAATACGAACAGATGCCGTTCCAATTTCGCTGCGCAACTCTTCCACTGCTTTGTTCTTTTCGTTCTCGATATCGCGCACAGCCTCTTCTTTGACACGTGCTGCATCTGCTTTGGCTTGTGCCAAAGTTTGTTCTACCTGTAGATTGCTTGTGATTTGCGATTGTTGAATAATCTGTTGAGCTTCCTGGCGTGCACTGTTCAGCGCTTGCTTCTGCTCTTCCACATACGCGACCGCTTGTTCTCTAGTCTTCGCAGCTTCGTCCATTTGCTGCATTACCAGCTCACGGCGCTTCTCCATAACTGCAAAAAGTTTGCTGAACGCATACTTGCTAAGCAAGAAATATAAAATCCCAAAGGCGACAATTGAAAATACTATGTTTGTCCAAACAATATCCACTGAGGTCACTCCCTTCCGTTACCGCGTCATGCGGACGTATACAAAAGTAAGGCGCGGATGGCATCGGCCGTCCCCGCCAAACCGTAACTACGGTTTATTAAGTAAACATAATCAGGAATGCGATAACTGTTGCTGCCAACGGAATAACTTCGACGATACCTACACCAATAAACATTGTTGTTTGCAAAGCATTTTTCGCTTCTGGTTGACGAGCGATGGACTCAACTGTTCTACTAACGATCATACCGTTACCAAGACCTGCGCCAAGTGCACCCAATCCAACCGCTATTGCTGCTGCTAAAAATTCCATTTGTAAATATCCTCCTTTAATTTCGGTTCATATTTGTGTTTAATGATATAAGATATCTCCCACGAAGGAAAATCAGACGATAGCCGTTCTCTTCGCAGCAGTTCATTAATGTGCTTCTTCTTCGTGAATCGTCATCTGTGCGATATAAACCATCGTCAGAATCGTAAAGATAAACGCTTGTAGTGCCCCGACGAAAATACTGAAGCCCTGCCATACAGCCAGGAACGGAATACTGAGAATCCCCAGCTTCAAAATGACTGTAATTAGTACTTCTCCGGCGAAAATGTTAGCGAATAGACGAATAGCCAACGCTACAGGTTTTGCCAGGTTTTCGATAATGTTCAGTGGCAAAAAGATTGGAAACGGCTCGATGTAGTGTTTGAAATAATGTTTGCCGTTGAGCTTAATGCCCAGAAAGTTCATCAGTACAAATACTATGATTGCCAATCCTGCAGTGACATTAATGTCAGCAGTTGGCGACTTGTACCATAAAATTTCTGCATGCTCACCATTCGCCAAGTTCTTAGTTGCTTCAATCACGTGGCCAAACACTGTTACAGGTCCATGCGCCTCAGTTACAACGGAGAAAGGCAATCCAAGTAGATTGGAAACAAAGATAAACAGAATCAATGTCAACCCTAAAGATATGTAAGGTTTTCCTTTCTTCAGATCCATGGCACTGCTTATGACACCCTCTACAAATTCCACAACCCATTCCATGAAGTTCTGAAGCTTGGATGGATTTTCAACGGAAAGCTTACGAACCGAAAGCATAACCAGAACAAATACCACTGTACAACTGATCAGAAGCATCAACACGGCGGATAAATCTATCGGTATTCCCCCGACAAATATTTTCGGCATGTCATGCATAGTATCATCCCCCTTTCTCTTTAATCTGGTTAAAGCTTATTCTTCACACTCAGATATATCCCCGCAGGAATGGCGAGAAGCTGAGGAATGAATACGCCCGAAACAGTTGCTACCAGGGAGAAATGCTCAATCTTGACCGAGAACATGGTGACCAAAATTGCGAAGCTAATCCGTGTAACAAAACCGAGGCTGAAGGCATTCCCTTCGTTGCTCGCAATCGACTGCGTAACCCGTCGAACCTTGACGGCCAGATAACGAAAGTTTACCAATCCCGCCACCAGACCCAGAGTCATGCCCAGTGTAATTGCCCGGGTCTCATGATGAAGCACCCAGCCCATTAAGAGTCCTGCCATAAGGACGAGCGTAACTCTAGTGACGGTATTGATCATGGGAGTCATATTATCCATTCTGCTCCCCCAAAAATTTTTTAATTAACAAGGCGACATTCACAATTCCCAGAATCATTCCAGTTATAGTGCCAATGGCGAGCCAATATTTTGGCCCCTCCATCAGGTCTTTCAGCCATCTTGCCGCAAAAAAACCAATAAGAATGTAAGCGGCAAGCAAAGTGCCTGCACTTCCAATGACAAGCGCGGTCTGTAACAAGCTGTCCTTGCTATTTTGTTCTTTCATGGGCTACAATCCCAACTAATTTTACTGAATTTCCTGAGTCTTTGTCAATTCATTGAACATTGCCTAAAAACCCTTGAAAACATGAAAATAATCACAGCAAAACGTTCCAAAACCATATAAACCGTACAGTTTCACTGTATGTTGATTTTAATCAGATCAGATATTAGTTTAATTGAAATTATTTATTTTTTGTGAACATTCTGTGAAACTCTTCAGGACGTTCCTTATTAACACCAAAATGGTGCAAAATCGCATTGACAATCCGTTGGGAAGCCTTGCCATCTCCATACGGGTTGGCGGCCCGACTCATCGACTGATAGAGCTCATTATCAGTCAAAAGAGCATGTGTCCGTTGATACACCTTCTCCTCGTCCGTGCCCACAAGTTCCAGCGTTCCAGCCTCTATCCCTTCGGGACGCTCCGTTGTATCACGAAGCACAAGAACAGGCACTCCATAAGAAGGAGCTTCCTCTTGCAGACCGCCGGAATCGGTCAATATCAAGTGGGTATGCGGATAAAAATTATGCAGGTCCACGACATCCAGCGGATCAATCAGCTTAATTCTTGGATGTCCTCCCAGTATCTCATGTGCAGGTTCCTTAACGGCAGGACTCGGATGCACAGGGTAAACAATGGCGACATCTTCGAATTCATCAGCGATTCTTTTAATAGCTCGGAAGATATTACGATGCGGTTCACCTTGAGATTCTCTGCGGTGAGCAGTCATCAAAATAAGTCTTTTTCCTGAAGCAAAATCCAAAACAGGATGCCGGTAATCCGGCTGTACGGTATATTGAAACACATCAGTTACGGTGTTGCCTGTGATATAAATACTTGATTCTTTTTTGTTCTCGTGTCTCAGATTACTAGCTGACCAATCGGTTGGAGCGAAATGCAGATCGGCTAATACACCTGTTAATTGACGGTTCATTTCTTCAGGATAAGGAGACAATTTGTTCCATGTCCTAAGTCCTGCTTCTACGTGCCCAACCTGAATTTGCTGCAGGAAGGAAGCGTAACTAGCTAAAAACGTTGTTAAGGTGTCCCCATGCACCAGCACGAGGTCAGGCTTAACCTCCCTCAGTACAGGTTCCAAACCTTCAAGCACACGAATAGTAATCTCGTTCAAGGTCTGACGGTCCTTCATCACATCCAAATCGTAATCAGGGGTGATATTAAACACTTCCAACACTTGATCGAGCAGTTCTCTATGCTGCGCTGTTACACATACTATTGATTCGATATGCTCAGGATGCTTCTTCAGTTCAAGAACCAGAGGAGCCATCTTGATCGCCTCGGGGCGCACTCCGAAAATAGTCATTACTTTGATTTTGGACATAACCCCTACCCTCTCATCAAATATTCTCGCATTACTATACTTAATACTTAATTACTTATTACTTGGTTCCATAAAGACGGTCACCAGCATCACCAAGGCCTGGCACGATGTAACCATGTTCATTCAAATGATCATCAAGCGCTGCTACATAAATATCAACATCCGGATGAGCTTCCTGAACTGCAGCAACACCTTCTGGCGCTGCAATCAAGTTCATCATTTTGATCTGTGTACAACCACGGTTCTTCAGTGAGGTAATCGCAGCAATTGCAGATCCGCCTGTAGCAAGCATTGGGTCAATCACTATCAACTCACGTTCCTGTACATCAGTTGGAAGCTTGATATAATACTCCACTGGTTGAAGAGTGTCTGGATCACGGAAAAGCCCTACATGTCCTACTTTAGCCGCAGGTAGAAGCTTCAGTACACCTTCAAGCATACCTAAACCCGCACGAAGAATAGGAATAAGCCCCAGCATTCTTCCCGAAATCACTTTGCTTTCCGTCTCAGTGACCGGTGTCTGTACCGTAATTGTCTCTAGTGGAATATCACGTGTAATCTCATAAGCCATCAATGTGGCAACTTCGTCAACATGTTCTCTGAAATCCTTCGTGTTTGTTCTAACGTCGCGAATAAATGTTAGTTTGTGTTGAATTAAAGGATGATCGCAAATCACCAATTTTCCCATTTACTGTCCCTCCGGTAATTGTAAGTCTTGTCTATAGCCATAGAAAGCGCTTTGCTTCTCAGTGGCTAAATCCTGTCTATTATAGCACTCCCGCCGCTGCATTTCACCTCAGAATGGTACTTGAACTCACATTGAACATATTCCCTTGTATTTCCTTGTTTTTAAAGGTAATGATTGGCTTAATTAGGAAACCAATCACTTATAAAACCTAGATTATGTTGTGCAACTTTGGCTTTTTCATACTATTCACATTATTTTCACTAATTTTATTGAAAGTTCCATGAACTTTCAAGATTAATTTCATTCAATTTCATCTATTAACTGCAGTAATATTTGTGAACAATATGCAACAAAAAAGCCTCCATCAAACCCGGAAGAGGGTATGAATGGAGGCAGAATCATTTCTTATTGGAAGCAAAAATTTAGTATTTCAACTCTGGATAAAGAGGGTATTGGTCAGTCAACTCAGCCACTTGACGGGCAGATTCTGCCAAGTTTGCCTCATCCTTCGGATTCTTTAGAACATTAGCAATGATACGTCCAATAGTGACCATTGCCTGCTCGTCCATACCACGGGATGTGACTGCAGGTGTACCAATCCGAATACCGCTTGTTACAAAAGGACTTGTAGGATCAAATGGAATTGCGTTTTTATTCACAGTAATCCCGATGGAATCTAGTACTTTTTCCGCATCTTTTCCGGTAATGTTCAGATTACGGGTATCCAGCAGCATCAAGTGGTTATCTGTACCTCCGGATACAATGTTAACCCCTTCACTGATCAACGTTTCTGCAAGAACATTAGCGTTCTTCACTACATTTTGAGCATAAGTCTTAAAGGATGGCTGCAATGCTTCACCAAATGCGACTGCTTTTGAAGCAATTACATGCATCAAAGGTCCACCTTGGGAACCAGGGAATACCGCTTTATCAATAGCAGCTGCCCACGGCTGTCTGCACATAATCATACCTCCGCGGGGACCGCGCAAAGTCTTATGCGTAGTAGTTGTAACGAAATGAGCATGAGGAACCGGGCTCGGATGAAGACCAGCAGCAACCAATCCTGCGATATGGGCCATATCTACCATAAATAGCGCACCCACATCATTGGCGATAGCGCCAAGTTTTTCGAAATCAATAATACGCGGATAGGCACTGGCACCAGCTACAATCATTTTTGGACGGTGCTTGAAGGCTGCTTTACGTACTTCATCATAATCAATTAGGAAAGTATCTTCTTGTACTCCATAAGCAACGAAGTTATAAAGCAATCCTGAAGCATTAACTGGGCTACCGTGTGTCAAATGACCGCCGTGAGCCAAATTCATTCCAAGAACAGTGTCGCCAGGCTTAAGCGCAGCCAGATAAACTGCCATATTTGCTTGAGCGCCGGAATGTGGTTGTACGTTGACATGATCCGCGCCAAACAATTCTTTTGCACGATCACGAGCAAGGTTCTCAACGATATCTACATCTTCACAGCCACCATAATATCGTTTGCCTGGATAACCCTCTGCATATTTGTTCGTAAGCACGGAGCCCATAGCTTCCATTACGGCTTCGCTAACGATATTCTCTGAGGCAATAAGCTCAATGTTGGCACGCTGACGTTTCAGTTCCAGTTCCATCGCTTCCAGTACTGCCGGGTCACTCTTACGCAATTGTTCCATGTTCTTATTTCCTCCCTAGTGTGTGTAGATATGTTGTATTTAAGTAGAAACGATTTGCCCGCCATAAAGTGACTTAGGTCTACGTTTCTGCAAAAAATATAAAAACTAAAGTTCGTTAATCACAAAACTGTGAACCACTTTGTTCTGGAGCACGATATACCGCACGTTCCCCGCCAATTAGTGGGGGTCTGGTCCATGCCGCATTCACTCTGGCTGCTCCAATGTAGCGTAGAGTCGGACGGAAAGGAACGGCTACCCGCCGTAAATGCATTCCTATCAGAGTCTCGCCAATATCTAAACCAGCATGAGCTTCTATCGTTTCCGCCAAAACAGGATCTTTCATAGCGTGATAAGCAGCCGTAGCCATCGAACCTCCAGCACCTCGTATAGGTACAGCTGATACTTCCTTCAGACCAAGTGATTCTAGCAGAGAGCGTTCCATTACAAGTGCACGATTTAAATGCTCGCAGCACTGATACACCGGATGAAATCCTTTTTCCGCTGCTACTAAACGAACACCTTCAAGCAATTGTTCTGCAACTTCAAGTGCACCACCAGTTCCAATCCGGACACCAGCAACTTCACTTGTGCTCACTCCGACGACAACAATTTTGCCTGACCCAAGGTTACCAGCCTCCGCCAACTCTCTTAACACAGTGACGGTGGCTTCAGTTAATGATAGCTCTACAACTTCGTCCATCACTCTACCTCCTCAAACTTCAAACAAGCTTATTTTAAACAAAAAAGAGCAGTCCGCAGGTAGCTGCGGATTTGCTCTTTTGCCCAGGCGACCGGCCGTTTATTCCGATGCTCCATCGTGGTTTGATCCACATTTGTCGCCAGTTACATCGGAACCGATTATTTGTAACTTCATCTTAAAGCAAAGTGAACTGAAAATCAACCATTTACAAATGGCGGAAGGTTTCCAGCTTATCCAGCAAACTGAATAGCGCAGTGCGAATCTCAGCAGCAGTTAGCTCATAGTCCTCACGCGTGCCACCAAATGGATCAGAAATATCGAAGCTCGGAATACGCTGGCGAATCTCAATCATCCGCTGCAGATCCGTTGCATTCGGTTCACCACCAAGGGCTAAGCTCAACTCCGCATCTGCGTAAAGGCTGTCCAATTCCTTGATATCTTCCGTCACCGCATCTTCATCATGCACGTATTCCTTCAATGTATAGGTTTTCGTTACAGCATCCGGAAAATACTGCAGCAAATGCTGCTTATGCCCACCCGTCAAGGTCAGCACGAGGTCGGCCCAAGCGACAGCTTGACCTGTCAATTGTGACGACTCCATTGAATCATGAATTCCTTCTTCCTGCAGTATAGCTGCAGCATGTCTTGATATAGAAGTACCGGAAATGGCGGATACACCTGCAGACCGCACTTCCAGGTCGATTCCACGTTCCTTCGCGAGCTTTCGTAAAAGCCCCTCAGCCATAGGACTTCGGCATGTATTTCCGGTGCAGACGAATAAAATATGCAGCATGTTTTGCACCCCCATGAAATTAAATATTCTAATGCCGTTATTGTATCAAAAGATGAATAGCAAGCCAAACCCCAGAAGTATTGCACCGCCTAGTGCTTCTCCATAATCCCCGAGACCACGACTGACATGCCGTCCTATTAGCAACCCTAGAATCGACATTAGTCCCCCGCAGGCACCGAAGGCTAAGATGGTCAAAAGCACTCCATTCACAAACATCCCCAGTGATACACCCACGGAGAAAGAGTCAATACTCACACTGAGCGAAAGAAGTATCATCCCCCACAAGGTTCGATGATCCATAGCTCGCGAGCTTCCCGTATCCGGACGAAAGGAGTTGTACACCATATGCCCGCCCAAAAGAACTAGAAGACCTCCAGCAGCATAAGTCGTTACTTGACCTAACAAGTGTCCGACATAACTTCCTGTCAACAAACCCAGGAGAGGCATCAGCATATGAAAAACAGCAATGAGCAGACTCATTTGCAGAACATGCAGCAGACGAATACCTTTCATACCGATCCCTACACCGAGCGAAAAGGCATCCATCCCTAATGCAACCGCCATTATAGTAATGGTAACAATCTGCCCCCATTCGGTATATACATCTCCTAAGCCCATGCTTAACCCCCCAAGTCCGAAATATCTTGTACAACAACGATATGCGGACAAGGGGGTAATCATGACTTCATATAGGAGTCATATACGAAAAAGCAACGCCGTGGTTATCCGGCGTCGATGACGGATCCACCGGCGGCTTTCATAAGCCGGTTCATGATGGCAGCGCCGAGGCCCGTATACGGGCAAGCCTCGGCTAAGATGTAAGTCGCTCCCGCTTCATCGAACCGCCGCAAAGCGGCATATAGGGAGCGGGCCCCTTCCTCCGGCGAGGATAACGAGCCAAGGGAAAGGACACAGGCGGCAGGGTCGGCGGGATAAAGGGCCTTATGCTCCTCAAAGAGGAGCAGGCCCGTGACCTCGCCGTTTAGCTGCGCCGCCTGAAGTTGACTTGCGGCTTCGTCCGCCACGCGCTGCGGGGAAGAGCCGCGCACTACACCAAGCCAGCCGCGCGGCGCGTAGTGCGTGTACTTCATGCCCGGCGCGCGCGGTGCCGAAATGCCGCCAGCAGCATCCGCACCATGCTGCTCAATAGATGCGGATGCCCTTTCGAAAGGCTCACGATTGTTAACATTCAGGCAATCCGCTGAAGATTGTGCTGTAGTTGCTTTAGCTGTGATTGGCTCAGCAGTACTTAAATCAACAACAGAGATTGTCGTCCCCGAATCAGCCATGACAGTAGTAGTAGAGGCAGCAGTTGCCTCAGCATTACCGGGCTCTGAGCTTACAGCTTCTGCTCCCACCACTGCAGCCAATTGCTCCGAAGTAATCCCGCCGGGGCGCAGCACAGCAACTTTTCCGTCAGGCTGTACCTGCACGACTGTTGACTCTAGTCCCACTCCAGCAGCACCACCATCAAGGACGCCATCAATGTATCCAGCCAAATCTTCCATCACATGCGAAGCTAATGTCGGGCTCGGGCGACCCGAACGATTAGCACTGGGCGCCGCAACCGGACAACCTGCGGCACTTATCAGCGCCAGAGCTACCGGATGATCCGGCATCCGCACACCAACCGTATCCAAACCCGCCGTCACACAAGGCGACAGTACACCTTCACGAACAGGAAGCACAACTGTCAGCGGACCAGGCCAATAAGCTGCCATCAGCGCGGCCGCCTTAGGATGCACCTCTGCAACAAGCTCGTCCAAAGCTGCCGTATCCGAAATATGTACAATTAACGGATTGTCAGAGGGCCGTCCTTTTGCTGCAAAAACAGCCTCAACTGCCGACGTATTTCGGGCATCCGCCCCTAGCCCGTAGACGGTTTCGGTTGTAAAAGCCACTGTTCCGCCTTCGCGAAGCATTGTTGCTGCCTCCGCTATCGCCAGCTTGTCAGCTTCATTCGGCTGAAATACCTCAGAGTTCGTTCCCTCAACAGAATTCAACTTCCAGTATACAGTCTCAGCTCTATTTCCACTCCGCCGCTGAACGGCGAATAAAGGATTATTGTGTTCATTCATTCTCATCACAGGCTTTCTAGAAGATATAATTTATCTTAGCAAAAAACGGCCCCAGTAGGGAGCCGTGATAGATCTGCTTATAAAATAGTAACATATCTGGGGTCTTACGACCATAATCCACTGATCCAGTTCCAAAGGTTTTGCAGCAGCTCCCAGACGAAGAACCGTACCTCTGGCTCAGCAGCAGTTTCTCCTGATGAAGCACTTCCTGCCGAGGAATCAGCCTGCACTGTTTTTGCAGCTGCCGATTTCACCTTAGCACTGTTATCCGCACCAGCAGCAGACACTGTTTTTGTACCTTTGTCAGCAGCAGGTGCTGCCGCATCTCCAGAGCCCGCATCGATAAAGCAAAGCGGAGGAAACAGTACACACCACCAATTTTGTCCCTTGCCTGCACCAAGCGTGACCCGTACAGCTTCATACTCCCCAGCAGGATAGACGGTACCACCGTATAATTTGGTTGGAAAAGGGACTACGCCCAGCTCCACTTTATAGGAATATTCAATGCCCCGTTTCTCGAGCTCTGATCCAACCAAAGCGTTAAGCTCCGGCAGATGATTTCTAATCAGAGCACGTGCCTGCTCCAAGCTCTGCGGATCCTCAAGAGCAGATACCCACTGGTTCATTTGCTCCACAATTTTATCGCGAATTTGCCGTTTCACCAGCTGATCTTGCGCTCCGTCAGAATTAGCTAGAATACGTAACCGGATAGATTCTTGGGGAATAGATACTTCAGCTACTGCAGCATCGGTTTTTTGACCTTCCCAAGCCATCATGAGGACCATAAAAAAACAAATTAAAATGGCAGTATACTTAAAAGTTACACGTAAGGAATCTCTTTTATCCATATGATTATCGTTCATTTGTTGCAGCCCCTCTCCTCTTAACTCTCATGCTAGTAGTATGCCCGGAGATAAGAGACTGCAAACCTATGAATCTATTAAATTTATAACTTCAATGCCAGCTCCTTATGCAGCTGCAAATCTTCCTCCACATCCTGCCCATAAAGATGCACGCTCATCACGACCCCCATGCTGGCCATATTAATCAGAAGAGACGTGCCTCCATAACTGATAAACGGAAGTGTTATTCCTGTCAACGGCATCAGGCCGATAAAAGCTCCAACATTCTCAAGAATTTGATACAACAGCATAGCCGTAATTCCAATGATTAGAAATGGTCCGCTACGCTCCTTACTCTCGAGAGCAATCAATATCATCCGATGCAGCAAAATAAAAAAGAGCAAGAGAAGCAGCGCAGACCCCACAAATCCAAACTCCTCGGCAATCTGCACGAATATCGCATCCGAATAGGTATATGGGACACGATTATTCTGCACAGAGCTGCCCTGCATATATCCCTCTCCACTCATTCCCCCGGAGGCTATAGCTAATTTGGCATTTTTCGTGTGATAGCTTGCCTTATCTGTCGCTAAATCAGGTACCAGCCAAGGGTCAAACCGCTCCACTAAATGATCCTTACCAATGCCTTCAAAAAAATTGACTGCTTCATCATGATAGTTTATATAGCTCAAAATCCCAGCAAGACCAATCCCACCCACTATAAGCAAGCCGATGAGCGCATGCGACAATTTGATGTTCCCAATCCATAAAAGTCCAATTAATATTACGATGTAACTAAGGGCATTTCCCAAATCATTTTGCATAATCACTATTCCAAATGGAATGAACGTAAGAATGGTGAGAGGAACAATCCCTTTCAAGAAGGTTAAGGTAGACCCTTGTTTTCGAATTAAGATCGATGATAAAAAAAGAATCAATACCAATTTAAACAGCTCGGCAGGCTGAAACCTAAGTCCACCGATCTCAAGTCCCAATTGAGCACCGTTCTCTACTTTACCAATAAAACTAACCGACACTAACAAGACTAAGCCCAAGAGATAAATATAAAGTGCATGTTTAACAAATATCTTAAAGTCCACAAAAGCGAGCACAATAAAAACTACAAAACCTAAAATATAGTATTTAAGCATTTGTAAATGAAATCCGTCCAATTTCATCGGAGGCGTTATTCTTCCATTGGTTACACTGTATATTGAAAAAATACTAATCACCATCAGCAAAATCAGAACAGTAACAATTACCTTATCAATCCTTTTGAACTTTTGAAGCATCTGCAAGCCCCTTACTCTGTTAAGGTTTCAACTCTCCTCTCTCAGGGAAAGTCGTTCCTTTCTATTGTAAAACATTCGTCAATATAATTCCAAATTTATGTAGCCAATCTATAAAATATCTTTCTATTAAAATTACACTCTGACGTGATTTTACTCTATGATCCAAACCTATCGGACTCCGTAGACTTTATTTATGGATTTATTGCTCCACGGGAACTTTTGCGGACTCCAGAGTCGTTATTACTTGCCATTTTGCAGTAAATCCAGTCTTTTTGATCAAATAACGTCTTTGCGGTCCGATACTATCCAATAAGTAGTTAATATTCGAATATAAGGGCATCTGAGTCCGAGTCAGGATACAAATACAAATACGAATACGAATACGAATTACTTCCAGCCTGCTTACCTGAAACGGTCCGCATTACGTATTACACCAATCCGACGAAGCCGTCCTCCATCAAAAAGAACCGCCAGCCCCTATTAAACAATAAGGACCTGACGGTTCTATTTTATTTCGTGGTTACACCTGTTTGGCAGCTGCATAAGGAGTAGGTTTAGGAAAATCTTCTTCTACTTCTTGCCCGTGCAGGCGCACACTCATTACCAGCCCGATGCTGGCCATATTGATGAGCAGTGATGTACCCCCGAAGCTGATGAAAGGTAGCGTAATACCAGTCAAAGGCATCAGACCAATAAACGCGCCAATATTCTCAAAAATCTGATATAGCATCATGGCGACAATTCCGACAATCAAGAACGGCCCAGCTCTATCCTTACACTCCAGCGCAATCAGAATCATTCGGTGAATGAGGATAAAGTACAGCAGCAGCAGCAGCGCCGCCCCCACAAAACCGAATTCCTCGGCAATTTGCACGAAAATGGAGTCCGAGTAGGTATATGGCACACGATTCGTTTGAACGGAATCTCCCTTCATATAGCCATCACCACTCATTCCTCCAGAAGCAATAGCAATTCTAGCATTGGTGGTATGATACTTAGCCTTTTCTGTTGCCTTTTCGGGAACAAGCCAAGGATCAAAACGTTCAATCCAGTGAGATCGCCCAATATCCGTAAGAAAGGTTTTAATTTCATCGTGATAATGGATATAACTCATAATTCCCGCAATCGCAGAACTAGCCACGATGACCAGCCCGATTAATGCATGCGTGTATTTAATATTGCCAATCCACAACAGACCCGCAAGAATCACAACGTAAGACAAGGCATTCCCAAGGTCATTTTGGGTAAGAACAATAAGAAATGGAAACAAGGTCAGAAGGCCGAGTGGCACAACATCCCGCCAGAACAGAAGCTTACTCTTATTCTTGCGGACAAGCATGGCCGCCAGAAAAAGAATTAATATCAACTTGAACAGCTCAGCAGGCTGCAGACTCAGTCCTCCAGGCAGGGTCAACCAGCCTTGTGCATTATTTTTAGTCTCGCCCAAAAAGCTGACGAGCACCAGCATCCCTATCCCAAACAAATAAATATATATCGCATATTTCACTAATATTCTGTAATCCAAAAAGGTCATTCCAATAAAAGCTACAAAACCAATAGCATAATACATCATCATACGAATATGATGTCCGTCCAGCTTCTCTCTTCCATGAGTAACACTATATATGGCGAAGATGCTGACCACCATGAGTAATAACAGAACGACTACAATAGCACCATCAATCTTTTTAATCTTCTGAAGCACGCTCTGCCTCCCTACTCTATATCCGGTCTTTCTTTATGATCCCCTGAGAAATCCTGCTAAATACTATTATAAAGGAAGTCGGATTGAAAATACAATTTCTCTACCCTGGACAAAGGAACCCTCTGCAAAGTAGGCAATATTATTTCGTTATGCCTAGCACATGACGCGGGATTCCAGCCAGATCATTAATGGTGATAATCTCCGTCCAATGGCCCGCTGCCGCAAGGAGTGCAGCGACTTGCTCAGCTTGACCGAAGCCAAGCTCAAAGCCGATCAGGCGCGGCGGTGCCGGGAGCAGCGTCAGCTGCTCCATCATGCGGCGGTACGGGTCCAGCCCGTCCGCTCCGCCATCCAGCGCAGTGCGCGGCTCATGGTCGCGCACCTCACGCTGCAGCCCGGCGATATCCTCGCCGGGGATGTACGGCGGGTTGGAGACGAGAATATCCGTCTCCATCCCCGCGAACGGCTCGAGCAGATCGCCGAGCCGAAAGTCCACAGCTGTGCCATTGCGCAAAGCGTTGCGCTCGGCCACAGCCAGAGCCGCCGGCGAAATATCGCCGGCGCAGACCCGCCACGCCGGCGCTTCCGCCGCCAACGTGACGGAGATCGCTCCGCTGCCGGCGCCGATGTCGACGGCGGTCAGCGGTCTTGCGGCGCCGCGCACGTCCCCCGCGCCGCCTCCGTTGCGGGCCGTATCTCCGCCCGCGCTATCCAGCGCCGCTTCGCCCGGCGTTACAACGCCGTTTGGCCAAAGCTCCGCGCCGTAACGTAAAATCGCCTCGACAAGCAGCTCCGTCTCCGGCCGCGGAATAAGCACGTCAGGCGTCACCTCAAAAGGCCGCCCGTAAAATTCTTGCTCGCCGATGATATACTGCACCGGCTCACCAGCGCCCCGGCGGGTAACTCCCGCCTCAAATGCTTCCTTAACCGCTGCTGGAAAAGGATCTGCCAACGCCATATAATAAGCTGCGCCAGACACTCCAAGCACATGCTCCAGCAGCAATTGTGCACTGCGCTGCGGTTCATTGCAGCCGCTCCGGCTCAAAAAAGAAGAAGCCTCCGCAAAGGCTTCCCGGATGCTTTTGACTTCCGACATGACATATACGCCATCGTTCAAAGCATTATTCTCCATTATCCATATTATCCATCAAGTCAGCTTGTTCAGCGATTGAAAGGGCTGAGATAATTTCAGTGATTTCTCCGTTCATAACCTGCTCCAAACGGTGCAGTGTCAGGCCAATACGATGGTCTGTAACCCGGCTCTGCGGGAAGTTATACGTCCGAATGCGCTCACTACGGTCACCCGTACCTACTTTACTCTTCCGTTCACCAGCATACTTCGCTTCTTCTTCCTGCCGTTTCATATCAGAGATACGGGCACGAAGCACTTGCAGCGCTTTTTCTTTATTGGAGTTCTGTGACTTACCGTCCTGACAGGTAGCAACGATGCCTGTAGGTACATGGGTTACACGTACTGCAGACTTGGTCGTATTTACAGACTGTCCACCTGCACCACTTGAACAGAAGGTATCCACGCGAATATCTTTATCATGGATCTCGATCTCAAAAGCCTCAGCTTCCGGCATCACGGACACCGTAGAAGTAGAGGTATGAATACGACCTCCGGATTCGGTCGCTGGGATACGTTGTACGCGATGCGCACCACTTTCGTATTTCAGCTTACTGTATGCACCACGGCCGTTAATAAGGAAGATTACCTCTTTGAATCCACCAAGATCACTCGCGTTAACATCCATTAACTCAACGCGCCATCCTTGTGCATCAGCATAACGAGTGTACATCCGGTAAAGGTCTGAAGCGAACAATGCTGCTTCATCTCCACCCGCTGCACCACGAATTTCAACGATTACGTTCTTATCATCATTCGGGTCTTTAGGCAGCAGCAACACGCGGATTTTCTCTTCCAGCTCCACTTGACGTTTGGAAAGGTCATCAATTTCCATCTTGACCATTTCTTTCATCTCATCATCAAGCTTTTCGCCTTGCATCTGCTTAGCAGCTTCAAGCTCTTCCATTACGCTCTTATATTCAGTATACGCCTCAAATGCAGGCTGTAGGTCTGATTGTTCTTTGGAATAGTCCCTCAGTTTCTTACTGTCGTTTGCAACATCCGGATCACAAAGCAGTTCACTGAGCTTCTCATAGCGGTCCGCCAGGGATTGCAATCGGTCCAACAAGGGAATTCACCTCTCCTGATTCAATTTCAAATTCGCAAATATAACATCAAATTTGTACTGTCATAAAAATAGATATACGACTTTATATTATACCAAAGATATTGTGAAATGGCTACAGTTCCGTACGCACAATACCTTAATAAAAAGCTTATATTTTTAAAAAGGATCATCCCAGCAATAGAAACTCCCACTGCTCGAGATGACCCCTATATCATTCGTACACTTAAACCTTCTTAAACGTTAAAACGGAAATGCATTACGTCGCCGTCTTGCACCAAATATTCTTTACCTTCAAGACGCAGTTGACCACGTTCCTTCGCACCGTTCATGGAACCAGCTGCCACAAGATCCGCGTAAGCCACTACTTCAGCACGGATAAATCCCCGTTCGAAATCTGTATGAATCACACCGGCAGCTCCAGGTGCTTTGGTGCCGCGACGAATCGTCCACGCCCGAACTTCCTGAACGCCTGCTGTGAAATACGTATACAAGCCAAGCAGTTTATAAGCCGCTTTAATCAACCGGTTAAGCCCGGATTCTTCCAGTCCCAGCTCTTCCAGGAACATAGCTTTATCTTCACCTTCAAGCTCAGCAATTTCTGCTTCCACCTTAGCACTGATCGGAACAACTTCTGCACCTTCAGTAGCTGCAAAATCGCGAACTTGCTGTACATAAGGATTGTCCTCAGCACTTGCCACTTCATCTTCACTTACATTCGCCGCATACAGCACTGGCTTCAATGTTAACAAATGAAGATCACGGATAATAAGCTTCTCGTCATCAGACAATTCTATACTACGTGCAGGTTTATCTTCGTAGAGCACTTCTTTGACGCGTTCTAGCAGCTCAACTTCTTGAGCGTATTTCTTGTCGCCGCCTTTGATATTCTTACGGGAACGCTCAATCCGCTTCTCAATGCTCTCAATATCAGCAAGAATCAACTCCAGATTAATGGTCTGGATGTCGCTGATCGGATTTACCTTTCCATCAACGTGGGTAACGTTCTCATCTTCAAAACAACGAACCACATGCACGATAGCATCTACTTCACGGATATGGGCCAGGAACTTGTTGCCTAGTCCTTCTCCTTTACTGGCACCACGCACGAGACCAGCAATATCAACAAATTCAAAAGCAGTAGGTACGGTCTTGTTCGGCTGTACCAGCTCAGTCAGTTTATCAAGACGTTCGTCTGGAACTTCAACAACACCAACGTTAGGGTCAATGGTACAAAAAGGGTAGTTAGCGGATTCTGCTCCCGCTTGCGTTATCGCATTAAACAATGTGGATTTTCCTACGTTAGGAAGACCGACGATTCCAGCTTTCAAAGCCATTTATATGACAACTCCTATTTTCAGCTAAATTGATCATCCGAATAAGCTATACGATCTAAACCATTATATATTAGAACATATTCGCCAGCAACACCGGATGTCAGGCAGATGTGTCCGAACGCGCAAGCTCTAATACCTTTTTTATCGCCGGCTGGTCCAGTAATGGCTTAGATTTATCCGGATCAACCTCCACATCAGGCACAGTCTTTACCTCTTCATTACAACTTCCATCAGAATTCAGACCCATTTCAAAGGAAAACCTGAAGAGATAACCGCTATTAGGCAATGCAACAACAAGCGGATCTATCCCTAGTCCATCCCCACCTGTCCTGCCGCCTACAACCGTTGCAAACCCGGTGCCTTTTACAAAGGCTGCAAGACCTTCCGATGATGAATACACAGAGCTATCTACCAGCAAATAGATTTTCCCTTTAAATCCAACAGATTTATTAGGGGTTACTACATCATTTGTTTTTCTATATGTCTTAAACATCTTTAAAGCTTCGGTTGGCAGCTTGGGCAGTTGCTCATCTTTGATGCCAGCAATAGGTTGTTGCCCCTTTGTAATCTGACGTGCTTGCATAAAGGTCTCCGCATATTTGCCTCTTGTATAAAGTAAGTATGTATTGTATTCGATAGGTTTATTGATCAACATAGGGACAAGATGAATTCTCCAATAATTACTGTTTCCTCCCCCATTTCCGCGGATATCTAATATTAATGTCTTATAGTCCTTTACCTCTATTAAAAAATCATGGATCTCGGAGCTGTCCATCTCCATGAGACTCCCGTCAAAGCTTTGCATGCCGAGATAAGCGATTCGATCGGGCTCTATAATGACTTTTTTTACATTCCCAGAAGTCTTTTTTGTTACATCTCCTACTCCATCTCCACCATTATGCATATCGTTATTGATATCATTAGAGCTTTGCTGCTCCGCTAAAGGTTTCTGGTTGTAACGGGCCAATACGTT
Organism: Paenibacillus sp. FSL R7-0163; assembly: GCF_037969975.1. Lineage (NCBI taxonomy): Bacteria > Bacillati > Bacillota > Bacilli > Caryophanales > Paenibacillaceae > Paenibacillus > Paenibacillus sp. FSL R7-0163. The sequence goes on along the minus strand of NZ_CP150224.1, from coordinate 6,586,417 downwards.
AGGCTGCTGAAACACGTTGACCCAAGGCTCAAAACCAAAACCTAACTGAGCATACGTATGTAGATACCAGGGGTATTCTTCCTTGGATATAAAATTTGTATGCCCATTGTTTAATCTGCTAAGGACAAATCTCATACGTTTCAAAAACTCATCATCCGATTTCACGGCTGCTATTTTATTGCGGTATTCCTCTTTTTTAGCAAGCCAATCCTCTCCATTGAGACGTTTATTCACCTCTAAGAAAGGATAGTTCTCCTCAATAATCTTCCACATATAATCAAAATCCTCTAGCCTTTGTTCTACCGTCAATGAAGGCAAAGCTATTTCTGATGGTTCTTCAACTACAGCTGAAGAGGCTAGCGGTGCAACCGGACTTGCCTGAACTTGCTCAGACTCAGATTTCTTCTTTCCTGGTAAATCGCCACTGTTGCAGCTGACCAGTAATAGTAATATAACTGCTGAAACAACCACCCACGATACAGTCCTTGGTCTCAACTTAATCCCCCTTTTTCTCTTTTATGGATTTATCCATTTTCAGGAATTTATTTTTTAATCATATTTTCCTAATCATCCTAATTCAAATATATTTATCACAATTATTTACATAATAATTCAGTAGAACAACAAAAAAGGACCTCTTTCGAGGTCCTCACACTTATGGACTATAGATCTTTAGACATTGTGATGTCAGTTACGATATATCCCATTTTTTTGTATAACTCAAATGCGCGATTGTTCTGGCCGAAGACGTGCAACCCGATTTTGGTAACATTCATCTCCCGGGCTTCTTCATCGAGTGCGATCATAGCCTGCTTGCCATAACCCTTACTCTGGAACGGTTCAAAAACATAAAAATCATAAATGAAAGCCTCGCGGCCGCCTCGGCCTTCACTTACGTTAAACCAGATATAACCAACCTGTTCATCACTGCTTATTTCTACTATAGAATATAGATAAGCACCATCTGTGTGCAGCCCTTTTGGCAAAGAGCGTGTTATGGCTTCCTCAGACAGCTTCATCGCGATCTCCGGATCCCAAGCACCGGCGCTGATCTTATCTTCCGCATAATCCCGGGTAGCTTGACCTAAGAAAAATTGAAAGGCCGACTCATCCATATGGACCAGTTTAATCATAATCTTACTCACTTCCTCGCTTCAATATTTACCATCCTATTTACGTATTAAACGGGAAGTACCACGTAAAGTTGCTAAATCTGGAGCGCCAATACCAAACATTGCTATTTTTAGCTCCAGCTCAACCTGTGCCAATGCAGCATCCAGCGCCTCTTCAGAATCGACAGCCGGCCCTAACAGATTGCGGCCAAAGCCTGCCAGATCAGCTCCAAGTGCCAGTGCTTTCGCTGCATCCACGCCATGTTTTAGTCCGCCGCTGCCAATCAAAGCGCCCTGCGGGGAAACTGCGCGCACCTCTGTGATACAATCAGACGTTGGAGTACCCCAATCCGCGAAAGCCTCCGCCGCTGCCCGCCGTATAGGATCTACACTGCGGAACTTCTCCACCTGACTCCAGGATGTCCCGCCTGCACCCGCAACATCAATAAAAGCCGCACCTGCATTATAAAGACGTGCAGCTGCATCTCCATCAATGCCCCAGCCTACTTCTTTCACACCTACAGGGACTTCAAGTGCACGGCATACCTTCTCTATCTGGGATAGCAAAGAGGCAAAACCAGTGTTCCCTTCCGGTTGAAAGACCTCTTGCAGCCCATTCAGATGCAGTACAAGAAAATCAGCACCTGCGATATCCACAGCTCGGCGACATTCCTCAATCCCAAAACCATAGGACAGCTGTACAGCACCAATATTGGCGATAACCGGAATATCAGGTGCTTGATCCCGCACATAAAAGGTCGCCGTAAGCTCAGAACGCTCCACTGCCGCCCGGACCGAGCCTACACCCAGCGCCCAACCACGACGCTGTGCAGCTGTGGCCAACCGGGCGTTAATCGCTCCTGTAGCTGCGCTGCCACCTGTCATCGAGCTGATGAGCAGCGGTGTACGCAGCTTGCGATCCAAAAACGTAGTCTGCAATGATATATCGTCAAAATTCAGCTCTGGAAGAGCATTATGCTGAAATCTGTAATGTTCAAACCCTGTAGTCACACCGACGCCACCTACTTCTTCATTTAGGCAAAGGCGTACATGTTCAATTTTGCGTTCGCCTGTCTTCGATGTAGGCAATAAAGATCTTTTGTCAGAAGCCTCTACAGCCGGCAGGTCCTTGCCATGATCTGCGCCAGACTGCCTAGTCGCATCATATGGCACGGCCTCTTCTGGCGTATGATTCATGCTGCGTTCCTCCTATTCCCAAACTCGATTTATTATAACATATCCCTACAGATGAATTTACAATATGAGGTTAGCGATTACAATTCTCCGGTTTAGTAATCATTAATTTCATAAACTTCGTACTAATCGTTCAAACTCATTATAGCTAGCTGAATGTTATTTATTAATGTTAAGGATATTTGGGCTGCTTCATTTTGCTCCACTAGGTGTTAATAGGTTGGTAATACACCGGAGCATCACAATCCTAAGGAAGTGCTCTGCAATAATTTCAGGAGGAACTTCCATGAATTCAGATCGTCAGCAACCCGTTCACCCCCATAAACCTAAAGATATAAACTACGCTCCCGGTTTAACTACGAAGAAACGTTCCACTTCACGCCGCCGTACACGGGTGTTATGGGCTTTCGTCATTCTACTCCTTTGGTTAACCGGCGTAATGATTTATCAGACGCACAAACCTCTACCCAGCGGTATTTCCTTTGAAAGCCCCATATACAAAACAAATCATGTATCCTTCTGGCACGACTTAACCTATTCGGACGGTACAGCCACGGGCACTCAAGAAAGTCAGATTCTTTCGAGGATTCTACAAATTATCGAGGAGTCCGATGAATTTTTGGTGATTGACCTCTTTCTTTTCAATGATTATACCCATAAAGATCAGTCATTTCCTCCAGTCAGTCGAATGTTGACGGACAAGCTTATTTTACAAAAAACTACTTATCCTGAGATGGAGATCGTCTTCATTACGGATGAGGTTAATACCAATTACAATTCTGCACCTAACCATCTCCTGGAAGAGATGAAGGCTGCAGGGATTAAAGTGATTATGACTGATGTAAATGCTCTACGCGATTCTACGCCTGCTTATTCTGCTGTCTGGCGTACCTTTATTCAATGGTTCGGACAGTCGGGCGAAGGCCGGATTCCGAATCTTATGGCCAGCGGCGGACCGGATATTACTGCTCGTTCTTATATGAAGCTACTCAATGTAAAAGCTAACCACCGTAAGGTAGTTGTTAGTGAGAATAGCGCTCTAATCTCCTCAGGAAATATCCATGATGCCAGCGCCTATCATTCCAATATCGCTCTGGAAGTACAAGGTCCAATTATTGCTGATATTCTCCAGACGGAACAGGCCGCGGTCAATCTTTCGGATGCAGGGCCATTGCTCACTTATGAGCCGGATTTCACCAAGGATAAGGACCAGCACTCTGAAGAATCTATGGGAGTCCGCTATTTAACGGAAGGAAAGGTATATAAATATGCAAGACAAGCCCTCCAATCTGCACAGGAGGGTGACACCATTTGGATGGGTATGTTCTACCTTGCCGATGATGCAATTCTCGATGAATTGGTAGAAGCTACCGAACGAGGGGCTACGGTAAGATTGATACTGGACCCCAATCAGAACGCCTTCGGCCGTGATAAAATCGGCATTCCTAACCGTCCAGTTGCCATGAACCTGAACAAGCGCACGAACGGAAAAATCTCTATTCGCTGGTACAACACGACCAAAGAACAATATCACTCGAAGCTGCTTTTCATTGCCAAACAGACTGGAAGTTCCATCATTCTTGGCGGTTCCACCAATTTCACGACACGCAATCTGGATGACTACAACCTGGAGAATAATCTGTGGGTATCTGTAAAACAAGATCAGCCTCTTTATGCCCAGATGGAAGCCTACTTCAATCGACTGTGGAATAACGAGGACCATGAGTATACCCTACCTTTTGAGGCTTATCAGGGCGAAGTGACCTGGTTCAAATATATCCTGTTCCGGTTGCAGACCACCTTGGGCTTAACTACTTTTTAAAGCAAAAACCACCGCAGATGAGTGAACTGCACCCCAATTGTTAGACACAACTAACATTTGGAGGTGCAGTTTTTTTATGACCAGGTACAGTACAGACGAAAAAATCCAAGCTATTATGCGTTATAAAAAGGGATCCGAGAGCTTGAAAACCATTGCAAAATCAATCGGGATTCACCATTCTGTCTTTTCAAACTGGATTAGTCAATATGAGCATCATGGTGAAGAAGCATTTAAAAAGGGCTATACATCATATCCAGCACAGATTAAACTAGACGTACTTAATTATATGAACGAATTCGGGACGTCTGTTAGAGAAACGGCTGCGATATTTAATATTGCGAGTCATAGTACCATTTTAAGCTGGCATAGAAGCTTAGAGTTACATGGAATGGACGCCCTACAACCAAAGAAGAAGGGGCGTCCATCCATGAAAAAAGAACCTAATAAACGAAAGATTCAAACGTTAAAAGAAGGGTCTGTTGAGGCATTACAAGCAGAGGTAGAGCGTTTGAGAATGGAAAATGCATATTTAAAAAAGTTGAATGCCTTAGTTCAAAACAAGGAAAAATCACCAAACAAGACAAAGCACGAGTAGTCTATGAACTAAGGAACGAATTTTCGGTGAAAGCACTCCTGCAGCTAGCAGATATCCCTCGTAGTACGTATTATTTCGTGGTAAAAACGTTTGGTATGCCCGATAGAGATAAGGAGCTAAAAGACGTTATTCAAGCGATTTACGAGGAGCATGAGGGTCGTTATGGTTATCGTCGTATTCGTGACGAGTTAGTGAATCGAGGACACCATGTGAATCATAAAAAGGTACAACGCTTGATGAAGGTATTGGGTTTAAAGTGTGTGGTACGTATGAAGAAATATCGTTCCTATAAAGGGACGATTGGCAAACTCGCACCGAACATATTAGAACGTAACTTCCACGCTGAGAATCCAAATGAGAAGTGGGTTACGGATATTACAGAGTTTAAATTATTTGGAGAAAAGTTGTACTTATCTCCAATTCTAGATCTATATAATGGTGAGATTATTACGTATACAATCGGTTCAAGGCCGGTCTACTCGCTTGTTTCAACGATGTTAGATCAAGCATTCCGACGATTAACTGATGAAGATAACCTCCTTATTCATTCTGACCAAGGCTGGCACTATCAGATGAAGCAGTATCGTCATGCCCTTGAAGAACGAGATATCAAGCAAAGTATGTCCCGTAAAGGTAATTGCTACGACAACGCCGTCATTGAGAACTTCTTTGGTATCATGAAATCTGAATTTCTATATTTAAAGGAATTCGAAAGTATCACACATTTCAAACAAGAGCTATCAAAATACATCGATTATTACAACAACAAGCGAATTAAGGCAAAACTAAAAGGCCTGAGTCCGGTACAGTACCGAACTCAAGCCCAACAAGTCGCTTAATTATATACCTGTCTAACTTTAAGGGGTCACTTCAGAGGCACAACACCCTCTGAGGTGGTTTTTGGTTATAGTAACGGCGACATAAGTCGAGCAGCAGATTCCAGTATACGGATCACCATACGCTTATTCATAAATTCCTCATGCTCAATTAAGCTGGTAGATAATAAATCCCGCTCAAAATCAGCCACAATACGAGCAACACTCTCCGTCTGAATCAGTAATGCATTCACTTCAAAATTAAGGTGGAAGCTGCGCATATCCATATTGGCCGTACCGATTGTTGCTATTTCACCATCGACGATAAGCAGCTTAGAGTGGATAAATCCCTTTTCATATTCATAAATCTTCACGCCAGCTTCCAGCAACGCCGGGAAATAAGAATGTGAAGCCAGAAAAGGAATCCATTTATCCGGCTTAGCCGGGAATAACAATCGCACATCTAAACCAGAAATAGCGGCTACACGCAGTGCAGTTAAGATGTCCTCATCAGGAATAAAATATGGACTGGCAATCCACACCGATTTCTCGGCAGAAGTGATCATGGAGAAGAAAATGTTTTTGAGCGCACGACGTTCGTTATCCGGTCCGCTAGCAATAATCTGTACGGCTCCATCACCTGTCATAAAGCGAAGTTGTGGAGTGAGGTAGTCTTGCTCCAGTATTTTTTCACCCGTAGTGTGCATCCAATCTTGCAGGAAAATAATTTGCATCGTCCGTACCGCTTCGCCTCTAACCAACATATGTGTGTCACGCCAAAATCCATAAGTCTTACTGCGGCTTAAATATTCATCGCCTACATTGAGACCACCCATGAATCCGACATCTCCGTCGATCACAACAATTTTACGGTGATTCCGGTAATTCACACGGCTGGAAAAAAAGGATGTTGAATTTCCGTAAGAAGCCACCTGAACTCCGGCGTCACTCATTTCCTTCAAAAAAGCTTTGGAAAGCTGAAAACTGCCAACGGCATCATACATAAATCTGACTGCAACACCGGCACGAGCTTTATCGATCAGAATTTGTTTAATGCGTGTTCCAATGTGGTCCGCCCGGAAGATGTAATACTCCATATGAATGTGATGCTTAGCTTGACGGAGCTCCAACAATAACGTACCAAACGTCTCTTCACCATTAGTGAGGATACGAGTTTCTGATGCAAAGGAAATAGGAGTACGTGCTAAAGTCTTGGATAACAGCAACAGTTTTTGGCGCGAGGGATCAAAGACTGACCAATCTTGGTGCGTACGTAAAGCGTCATTCTCAATTCTTTCGTAGGCCATAAGGTCTCTTTGTGCCTTTTTATCATATTTACGGCGTTTGAACACATTTTGCCCAAATAGAAAATAGAAGACCAGTCCCAGCACCGGGATCAACGCAAGCAATAAGATCCATGACATTGTTGTAGAAGGATTACGGTTCTCCATAAAAATAGCCAAGCTAATCGAAATAACTGTCAGAGTGGAGAAGATACTAATAATCGTTCCCGCAGTACTCCCAAAAATGCCGAAACCAAAATAATAAAATGCTATGAATGCCCCAATGATAATTATAGATTGAAGTCCTCTTCTCATACTCTACCTACCTTCTTATTCATACAAGCAACACGAAATTGACACATTTTATATATTACATGAAGAACCCTTTTCTTCCTAGCTAATTACTGTGCAAAAGTCTATTTACGACAAAACTGTAACCCTTCTGTTCCGATATTTGTATTGCCTGGTTGGATGGAATATAATAATTTTGACCAACTAGTCAATTATAGAACCCAGTAGTCAGAAAGGAGGTTAATCCTTTAATGAATGATAAAACTATTGACAAGCAGGAACAAATTATTAAGATCGCCATGCAGTTATTCGCTGTGAAAGGCTCCTCGTCCACATCCATGCAAGAGATCGCTGAATTATGTGGGATTTCGAAGGGCAGTTTGTATCTGGTATTTAAATCAAAAGAAGAACTGGAGCGCAGTATCTTCCTTTATTGTTATCGGATGATTCGTGATCCCTTGTTACGTGAAGAACAGGAAACCCGACGAACACCACGTGAGAAGCTTAGGAATCAGATAGAAATTCTGCTAAGTCACGTGTACGAATTGCGCGAGTTCTTACAGCGTCAAATTCAGGAGGTTGCGGGCAAAGGATTTGATACTGAAGTCCCGGACTGGCTGCGGAGAAACAACGCTTCCTTCTTAAGATGGTTCCAGGTGAAGATGGAGTTGCTCTATGGAAAAGACGTCGTTCCCTATACCGGAGATTTATGTATGATCGGACATGGTCTCATCAAGTCTTATATTGCGGTTATTTTTCGTAAGGATACGCAGGTACCTATTGCCGATATGGCAGATCATCTAATGAATCTAATGGATATGATTGTGTCTGGCTTACTCACTAGTAAACAGGTTCCACTAATCAACTCTGCTACTTTAGCGAACTGGATGGCGGAGAATGAGGAGAATAAACGAAAGAATCCATTACAGCTCATTAAAGAAATGAAGACTGTGGTCAGTAAATTAAATAGTATAGAATCCGAAGAAGCAGCCGATCTGCTGGAATCGCTCAATATTCTGGAAGGTGAAGTGCTTATACCTCACCCACGAAAAGCAATCATTCAGGGGATGCTGTCCAACCTCCAATCCTGCTCTGAGCTCACAGCAGAATTGGAAGAGCTGAGGAAGCTAATTGCCTCAATTCCGCACAATTCATGTGTATTTCGTTAATTGACTCTAAGAAGAGTTCGGTAGAGAGAAAGTCATGGATAGTGAGTATTATGAATTTTTATAATGGCGCCTTATTTCGTAAAGAAAAGGGCCGAGAGGAGCAGAAACGAAACTTATGAAAAGCTTAATTAATTTCTCGCTCAGGAACAAATTTGCCATTTGGCTTCTGACGATAATTATTGTGTTTGCCGGTTTATATAGCGGACTGACGATGAAGCAAGAAACCTTGCCTAATATTAGTATACCCTATCTTAGCGTAACAACCATTTATCCGGGGGCCGCACCAGAAGGCGTCGTTAATGATGTCAGCAAACCGTTGGAGCAAAAGCTCCGCAATGTGGATGGTGTAAAGACGATCACCTCCACTTCTCTGGAGAATGCCTCCAGTATCCAAATTGAATTCGATTACGGAACAAATCTGGATAATGCTACAGCAGCAGTGCGCGAATCGCTAAATGAGGTCTCATTGCCAGACAATGTGCAGAAGCCTTCCATTTCCCGTTTTAGCCTTAGCTCAATGCCTGTCGTTTCGCTCAGTCTTTCCAATGGAGATACCCAGGACCTTGAGGAATTGACACGTATTGCTGAGAACGATATTCGCCCAGCCCTAGAGGATGTTGAGGGTGTGGCTTCTATTCAAATCTCTGGTCAATACGTCAAAGAAGTATCACTTAAATTCAATCAAGATAAGCTCAGCCAATATGGACTGACTGAAGATACCGTTAAAGGTATCATTCAAGGCTCTTCCCTCCGTGTTCCACTAGGACTATTCGAGATGGACAAGGCTCAAAAAGCAGTTGTCGTGGACGGCAACATCACTACCGTTGAAGATCTTAAAAATGTGACCATACCGGTAATGCCAACTGGCGCTAACGCTGCAGGTGCTGCAGGTGCTGGAGCTACCGGCGCTGGTGCTGCTAACGGAGCTGCTGGTGCAGGTGCTGGAGCTACCGGCGCTGGTGCTGCTAACGGAGCTGCTGGTGCAGGTGCTGGAAATGCTGCTCCTGGCGGAGCTGCAAGTATGGGACTTCCAACCGTGAAGCTCGGAGAGTTGGCCACGATTGAGGTTGTGGGGAATTCCGAATCCATCTCCCGTACAAATGGTAAAGAATCGATCGGTATTCAGATTGTCAAAGCCAATGATGCCAACACTGTTGATGTTGTAAATGGCGTTAAAGACAAAACTGAAGAATTAAAAGCACAATATAAAGGCATTGACCTTACTGTTCTGCTTGACCAAGGTAAGCCCATTGAGGACTCCGTAAATACGATGTTGTCCAAAGCTGTGTTTGGTGCCTTATTCGCAGTAATTATCATTTTGGTGTTCCTGCGGAATATTCGTTCGACGATTATTTCTATCATCTCTATTCCATTATCCCTGCTGATTGCAGTGCTGTGTCTGCGGCAGATGGACATTACGCTTAATATGATGACACTTGGAGCGATGACGGTCGCGATCGGGCGGGTAGTCGATGACTCGATTGTAGTTATAGAGAACATATATCGACGGCTCTCCTTATCTGGTGAGAAACTGAAGGGCAGAGAATTAATCAGTGCAGCCACGCGTGAAATGTTCGTGCCTATCATGTCCTCTACAATTGTAACCATCGCGGTTTTCTTACCACTTGCTTTGGTTAGTGGTATGGTTGGTGAGCTGTTCTTGCCTTTCGCTCTAACCATGGTCTTCGCCCTGCTCGCTTCATTAGTAGTTGCGATTACCCTAGTTCCTGCAATGGCTCACTCGTTGTTCCGTAATGGATTGAAACGTAAAAAAACTCACAGCGAGAAACCAGACAAACTTTCTGCTGGTTATCAAAAGATTCTGAACTGGTGTCTTTCTCATAAACTCGTTACGTTTGGAGTTGCCGTTCTTCTCCTTGCGGGCAGCTTATTCTTAATCAAGCCTATTGGTGTAAGCTTCATGCCATCCCAAGAGGATAAAACTGTAATGCTTACTTATTCACCAAAGGCTGGACAACGGATTGAGGAAGTTCAAGAACAAGGTCTGAAAGCTGAAAAATACATTTTAGCGCAGAAGCATATAGACAAAATGCAATATTCCATCGGCGGTGGAGGCCCGATGGGTATGGGTGGATCCAGCAATTCAGGACTATTTTTCATCGTTTATGATAGTGATACTCCTGATTTCGAAGCTGTTAAAGAGAAGCTTATTGAAGGTTTGACCGCAGAAGTGCCAGATGGTGTATGGGGTGACATGTCCGCTCTGATGAGTGGAGGCATGGGTGGAAGCACTCTGACCGTGAATGTATTCGGAGATGAACTGGATCAGCTGAAGCCAGTCGCGGATGAGATTGCCTCAATCGTACAGGCTGACACCACTAATTTCAAAGACGCAGAAACAAGTCTCAAGGAAGCTTACGATCAATATACGATTGTAGCGGATCAACAGAAGCTTAGCTCCCTTGGACTTACAGCCGGACAAATTGCGATGAAGCTGAGTCCAGCAGGCACACGTCCAGTGCTCACAGAAGTAGAATTGGACGGCAAGAACTACAAAGTCTATATCGAAACAGATAAAGAAACGTATAAGAGCATTAAAGAAATGGAAGAGGCTACTTTGACTTCGCCACTAGGCATTTCCGTGCCAATCGGGCAAGTCGCTAAAATTGAAAATGGCTCCTCCCCTGACTCGATTACTCGTATGGACGGTAAAATGAAGGTAGATGTTACTGCCGAAATTATTTCGAGTGACGTGAATAGCGCTTCGAACAGCGTGAAAGAAAAAGTAGATGCTATGGAATTGCCTGATGGTGTAACTGTTACCTTCGGCGGTGTAACCGAGCAGATCAATGATACGTTTGGTCAATTAGGAATTGCTATGGCGGCCGCTATTGCCATCGTATACTTCGTGCTTGTGGTTACATTTGGCGGTGGATTAGCACCATTCGCTATCCTGTTCTCACTTCCTTTCACAGTGATCGGGGTACTCGTTGCCCTTCTCATCGCTGGAGAAACCTTAAACGTGTCCTCGCTCATGGGTGCGCTGATGTTGATTGGTATCGTAGTAACGAATGCGATTGTCCTTATCGACCGCGTTATTCATAAGGAAAAAGAAGGCCTCACTACGCGTCAAGCCTTGCTTGAAGCAGGTGGCACACGTTTACGTCCAATCCTGATGACTGCCCTTGCAACGATTGGTGCATTGCTGCCATTGGTTACTGGACTTGAAAACAGTGCAGGAATTATCTCTAAGGGGCTCGGCGTGACCGTAATCGGTGGTTTGGTCAGTTCCACGCTGCTGACACTTGTAGTAGTGCCAGTCGTGTATGAATTCCTGATGAAATTCCGCAGCAAAAAGGTAATTGATTAGAACACCTGATGTGACCAAGTAAATTAGATTTAAACAAGAGGCTGTCTCCAAAGTAGTGAATTCTACTTATGAGGCAGCTTCTTTTTTTAGAAAATAGGCTGTACAGCGGATTCCTCCTTTGCCCAATAGACTGTGTGCTGTGCCAATTGTTCATCACTATTAGGTTGGGTGGTGGATGATGTGCGTTTGTGCGTGGGGAGGCTAATGTACCGTGAACGTTTGCGATATGCGGTATACGCGGGTGATCTGCGTGGGTCGTTTGGACGGCGTACATTTGTATTTACTGCATTCTGTGTTTGGGCGATGCGCGGAGTGGATCTTAAACTAATTAGTTATGATGAACGAAAGGCAGCCCCTGTTTCGCACACCGTAGGTTAAAATGGAAGTTAAAAGGACAACCATTACAGAGCTACATGCGAAAGGAGCTGTTACTATGAAGAATACCATAAAATACGTCGGTTTGGATGTGTCTAAAGAAAAAATTGCGGTGGCGATTGCAGATGAGGGTCGGGAACCCGCACGATATTATGGAGCCATCCCCCATACCCCAGATGCAGTGGCTCGAATGATTCGGAAACTCAAAGGTTCAGGGATTACACTGGAGGTCTGCTATGAAGCCGGGCCTACGGGGTACGACTTATACCGCTGGTTGACGAAGATGGGAATTTCCTGTGTGGTAATTGCACCTTCGCGTATGCCACAGCGTCCCGGAGATGCCATAAAAACCGACCGACGGGATGCAGAAAAACTGGCTCAGTTACACCGGGCTGGAGAATTGACTGCGATCTATGTGCCAACGCCAGAACTCGAAGCTTTACGAGATCTCATTCGTGCACGAGAAGATGCTAGGCAAGACCTACATCGGGCTCGGCAACGGCTCATTCATTTTCTATTGCGCCACCAAATTCACAAGCCAGAGGGTATGAAAAAACGCTGGACCAAAAGGTACCGGGAATGGCTCTCTATGCTGAAGTTTAATAATGTAGCTCAAGAACGGGTATTTACCGAATCCCTGCAACAGCTCCGGGAAGTGGAGGAGCGAATCAAGCGACTTGAAGCCGCAATGCGAGAAGAAGCACAGATCTGCCCTTACGCACCTGTCATTCAAGCGTTGCAAGGCCTGAGGGGAATCGCCCTGCTGACAGCTATGACTTTAGTTGTCGAGATTGGAAATTTCGAACGTTTTCGTTCACCGGCTCAGCTCATGAGTTACCTGGGACTCGTGCCACGGGAATATTCCTCGGGAGCAAGTACCAAAAGAGGGAGTCTTACAAAAGTCGGAAATTCCGGAGTGCGGCGCGCACTGGTGGAGTCCGCATGGAGTTACCGTCACCGCCCTGCCGTCAAGGGAGATTTAGCAGTGCGTCTTGAGGGCCAGAGTATTCATGTCCATGAAACGTCGTGGAAAGCCCAAGAACGGTTACACAGCAAGTATTTAAAATTAGTCAGACGCGGGAAACACCGAAATTTAACCATGGCAGCAGTGGGTCGTGAGTTAATTGGATTTATCTGGTCGATTGCGGTAGAGGCAGAACGAAAAATGGCGTAGGTGAAACGAAAAAAAATAAAAACATACCCAAAAGATTTGAATCCTTGGGGCATGGAGACAAAGAGAAAGGTTCGAGGAGAATCCGTGAATTCCCTGTGCACAGGATCCCTGATCTAACGTGCGAAATTAGTTTACGGAAGCTCCTTCGACGTAGGCATAATATGTGGTAACCAACCCACGGATAGCAGATTGCCAGCCGACGACTCGCATTTTGTCTCTGTGCCCAAGGGATTGAAAACCCTCTAGTTTAAAGGGGAAAACAGGGGAATTGACTAATTCGTTCATAGCAGGGAAAAACTCCCTGAAAAAAGCTAATATTTTCTCTAAATGAACGAAATTAGGGATTTCCTCCCTGATAATAAGGGGGATTTCTTTAATTACCACCGAATCAGCTATATTTTAGGGAGGTTTTCCCTAATTATTAGTCTGATGACTGAAAATCCCAGAATTTCAGGGAGAAATTCCCCAATTATTCTATCGGCGCTTGAGTTGGGCAACAATAAGACGCTTCGGTTGGTACTTCAATTACTACTTCAGTTGGTGCTTCACACAACGATTCTTTTCCCCATGCTCAGCATGCAAAAGCCCGCCCTAATGGATAGGTCGGGCTTTCTAATATTAAATGCTTGTAGCTGCACTGCTCTCCAATGAAGCTCTCCAGGAACGAAGCATTTGCAGATCAAGTGGCAGAAACTCCTCAAGCATATGAGAGAGGCCTAGATATAGCGGACTATCTGTTGCTGCATTTAGTTTCTGACAGAACTGCGGTGTCCATTGAAGTAGATGCTTTTCCAAAAAGGACTCCTGAATATCAAGCAGCTCCATAGCACTTCTTATTGAAAAACTATTGTAAAGCATACGCTCATGCATGACTGCCATAAATTCGAGCTCAATAGCAATATGATCATCGGCTTCACCATTACACTTATTGAATACAATTCCAGCGGAGGTGTACACATCTGCAAGCACGTTGCAGAAATCCTCCGAACGACCTAAAATCGCTGCTTCGCGCAATTTAAAAGAACTAACGGACTGTTCTTGCATAAGCCGTTTATATTCTTTGCTCTCTTTCTCGCATATCATTGGCAGCTTGTTCGGTTCCTGACTCAAATAGCGCTTCAGCTCCCGACCGCCTTCTGTCATCTCTGCCGCTACACTCATCTGGCGATGGCGGCTCCATTGAGCCACTAGAGAGAGTGATGGTTTTCTACCCAAAAAATCCACTAAAAGCTGATATATTAATCCCCGACTTTCCAACCAACGGCTAAAAGCCTCCGGAACGGTGAGCGATGGAACAGTATGTGTACTCATTTTGCAAATCCTCCTCAATGGTTTCCCGGTCACTCTCCGTCACACACATTACCGACGTGCGGTTTCCGGTATCCTATCTGTTTTCGCAAAAGTGAACGTTAAAACTAATCCGCACCTAGATTATATCGGAAATTAAAAGCGCTTTCCGTGAGCATTCTATGTCTAAAAACTTTATTTGTCGTACTTTTGTCACACTTTTCGTTGTTCAATATGCGTTATCTTCTTATCTAGTTTGTCCAGTTTTATGTAATGAAACCCTGTCGTCCAGAACTTTGCTCATTGACGTGAATCCAAGCAATCTTTAAAATTCTAAACAAGTATAAACATCTTCGCGTTCTATCCTGTTAGTGACGTTAGGCGTTTATACGAGAAAATTCAAGAGCAATTTATCAGCCAGATTTAAAGGAAGGGAGCAACGCCATGGAGCCGCTGACGGACCCTTTTGGACGTTTACACGATTACATCCGCATTTCGGTTACCGACCGCTGCAACCTGCGTTGCATCTATTGTATGCCAGCGGAAGGGATGCAATTCCAACCGCAGGACGAGATTCTAAGTTACGAGGAAATTACCGCAGTCGTTAAGTCGCTAGCCCCTCTTGGATTACGTAAAGTACGACTAACTGGCGGAGAACCTCTTGTCCGCAAAGATCTGGAAAAGCTTGTTGCGATGATATCCGCGATTCCAGGTATAGAAGATATTTCGCTGACTACAAATGGTTTAATGCTTCCAGCCAAAGCCGCGCTGTTAAAAGAGGCTGGTCTGTCACGGGTAAACATCAGCCTAGACTCTTTACGGCAGGATCGATTTTCTATGATTACTCGTGGCGGTGAAGTCGCCAAGATATTAAAGGGGATCGAGGCCGCACAAGCCGCCGGACTTCAACCGATAAAGCTTAACGTTGTATTGATGAAAGGAATTAATGACGACGAAATCAAAGACTTCATCTCCCTTACGCTGGAGAGTCCTCTAAATGTACGCTTTATAGAATACATGCCGATTGGCAGTGCTACTGATGCTTGGCGCCAAACTTATCTGCCTCTGGAAAGGGTTGTAGAAGCTTGTACTGAGGCTGGTTGGGAAACGGAAGCAGCAGAAATGCCCTCCGGGAATGGCCCTTCCCAGAATCGGCGGGTTGTTGGAGCCCCTGGTACATTCGGCCTGATTCATCCGGTGAGCGATCACTTCTGCGATAATTGCAACCGCCTGAGACTTACCGCAGATGGGCACATCAAAGCTTGCCTGTATTGGGCAGATGAATACAATGTCCGTCCTTTAATAAGCGATCCTGCTGCTGTGCAGGTCTTATTCCGGAAAGCGCTGGGCAACAAACCTCATAACCATGAAATGGCCTTAGCTCTGGAGAAAAAAGCACAAAGCCACACGCCGACAGCTCGGCGCATGTCTCAAATTGGTGGATAAACGTCCATCCCGGTATTATAGTTCCTCTTTTAATTTCATAAATACAAAAAACGCCGCTTTCCCACTGAACAATCTGGGAAAGCGGCGTTTGGTTTAAAGCTTAGCGATGAACTATTCAATCACTATTAGAGAGACAGAGCTTCGAGCAGCTTATAAATAGTCGCTCCTGCCTCGGCTCTTGTGGCATTATTCTCAGGACGGAAGGTGTTATCCTCGAATCCACCCAGAATACCAGCTTCAGCTGTTTTTCACATACAGCAAGTTTATTTCTTTCGTACTCGCAAGCTCACCTTAAAGGCGGTTCCTTCCCCCGGACGACTATGTACAGTTACCTTACCTTCATGCAGCTCAACGATTTTTTTAACCAGTGACAGACCCAGTCCACTACCGCCACCACTTGCGGTTCTAGCTTTATCTGCCTTATAGAAACGCTCGAAGATCCGAGGCAGATCTTCCTCCGAGATGCCAATCCCGCTATCTTGAATCTCCACCTCTACCTGCTCATCCACCATGCGAAGGCTAATATGGATGTAACCGTTCTGCGGAGTAAACTTGATGCTGTTATGCAGTAGATTGGTCCAGACCTGGCTCATTAAATCTTTTACAGCAGATACATTCACTTCTTCCAGTTCAGCCTCTACCTCTATATTTTTCTCCAACCACTGTGGTTCAGAAGCCAGAATCGTATCTCTAAGCTGCTTATCCAGGCGGTAAATCTGATTTTCAAACGGAAAATTGCCCGATTCAAGCGCGGACAGCTTCAATAAATTATCACTGAGCCCAGATACACGGGTACTCTCAGCCACGATAATATTAAGGTAGTGCCTCCTGCTCTTCACACTCAAAGTTTCATCTTGCAGCGCAAGAGCAAAGCCGCGGATAGAGGTTAGCGGAGATTGAATTTCATGCGATACATTAGAGATAAAGTCTTGACGCATGGTCTCCATCTGACTCAGTTCGCTGGCCATTACGTTGATGCTCTCTACAATCTCACCAAAATCACCATAGTCCTTAGTATTATCGAGTACCACATTGAAATCACCCTTAGCAATACGCCCTAAACCTTCGATAATTGATTTATAAAAAACACGTTCCCAGCCCCGGAATAACTTGGAGGTTACCAATGCCATCATGAACAAAATCACAATTCCGACCATCACGCCGATTAACTGGGTCAAATACTCCGAAGAGGGGCGTCCAACCCTGCCATATATCCAGTTCATCAAGAAATAAGCTGCACTCCAGCTAATCCCAACGCCACCGAAGTAAATAAAAGTCATCCCAATCCGCTTAAGAAGCTCCTTAAACCGGTTCATGCCTCTGCCTCCAGCCGATAGCCTAATCCGCGGATGGTACGAATAACAAACCCGTATTTATCTGGAGCGAACCGTTCGCGTAAACGGTTGATATGCACATCGAGCGTCCGCTCATTCCCTTCAAAATCATAACCCCATATCTCTTCGATCAGCCTGTCTCTAGTCAATGTCTGCCCCGGATAGCTGCCCAGCTTAAACAACAGCTCAAATTCCTTAAGCGGCAAGGTGACTTCTCCATACTCTGAGGATACCTCGTAGGTTTTACGATTCATTCGCAGCCGGCCGATCCCCACACTTTGTGCAGCAGAGATTTGGTAACGTTTGAGCAGCGCCTTTACTCGCGCAATAAGCACCACTGGCTCAAAGGGTTTGACGAGATAGTCATCACTTCCCAGTTCAAAGCCCTTCACAATTTGGGAGGTCTCACCCTTAGCCGTCAGCATCAATATCGGAAAATCATAAGTTTGGCGCATCTTCCGGCACAGCTCCCAGCCATCCAAATTGGGCATCATCACATCAATAATGGCTAAGTCTATGTTATGGCTCTCCAGAATCTGAAGAGCCTCCAGTCCATCAGAAGCTCCATAGATGTCATCCATCCCCTCAGCTCTCAGAAATACTTCTACCAATTCGCGGATGTGCGGATCGTCGTCCGCTACTAGTATTTTTGTCATGTATCACTGGAGCCTCCTCTTTATTGTCTTGAATCTCAAGGTTATTCATCTGCAGCTGCTGGGTGGCAAATTCACGATACAGCTCATGGTTTTCCAGCAGTTCTTCATGTCTTCCCATCCCGGTAATCTGGCCCTTTTCCATAAAAATAATCTGCTCAGCATTTACAACAGTAGCCAAACGGTGCGCAATTACAATCGTAGTCCGGCCCTTCATCAAATTGGACAGTGCTTTCTGTACTACGGCCTCTGATTGGCTATCCAGACTGGAGGTAGCCTCATCAAGCATAAGAATCTTTGGATTCCGCAGCAGCGCTCTAGCAATAGCAATCCGTTGCCGCTGTCCACCTGAGAGCTTCACACCTCTCTCACCAACATCCGTATTATATCCTTCAGGAAGCTCATCGATAAAGCCATCTGCATAAGCCATTGCTGCTGCTGCACGCATCTCCTCCATGCTAACGTCGCGATCCAATCCATAGGTTAAATTCTCAGCAATCGTACCTGCCAATAATGGGCTTTCCTGTGAGACATACCCGATCAGTTTCCGCCATGAGCGTAAAGAGAAGGTTGACACTGGTTTATCACCTAACTTAACCATACCTTTCTGAGGCTCATAGAATCGTTCGAGCAGTGAAAATAAAGTAGTCTTGCCGCCCCCGCTCGGTCCAACAATAGCCGTCACCTGACCCGGAAGCATCCGAAAGCTTACATCGGTTAGCACATTCTCACCATTTTTATATCCAAAGCTTAGATCTTCTACCGAGATAGGACCTTCTGCACCGTTCGCCTCTTCCTGGCCCTCATATACCTCCTCTTCTGCTGCCAGGGTTTCAATAATGCGCTCTGATGCCCCTTTAGCCTTCTGAATCTGTGTAAAGAACGTGGTCAATTGAGTAAGCGGCATAATAATCTGAATAAGATACAGGATAAAGGCTACCAGCTCTCCAGCTGTCAAAGCCCCGGAAGATACCTGCATTCCGCCATAACCGATAATGACCACAAGTAACATCATAAAAACAAAAGAGACAAGTGGACTGATCATAGCGCTGATTTTGCCTTCACGAATACCAAAGGAGAGCAGGTTCATAATTCCGGTTTTGCCTGCTTCGTACTCTTTTTTCTCTGCACCCGAGGATTTGACCAGACGGATTTCTGACAATACACCACTAAGTGTCGCGGTAAAAGAGGCTGTTTCGTCCTGCATGCCTTTGGAGATTTTGTACATCTGCCGTCCAAGCGGCACCAGAATCAACGCAGATAGTGGAAGAACGGTGAATAGAACAAGCGTCATTTTCCAATTTAAAAATAACAGCACAGCAATGGAGCCCACAATGGAGATCACTCCGGTAAATAAGCTGGCCAGATGTTCAGAAATCAGCGTTTTGATGATCCCTGTATCATTCGTCATCCGGCTGACGCTTTCTCCTGTTCGATTATCATTGTAATAAGCTACTGGCAATACTAAAAATTTACGCCATAACCGGTCACGTAGACCTGCAACCATCTTCTGGCCCACGTAATTCAGCAGATAGATGGAAATTCCCCCGGCGATCGTCTGCGCGATAAAAGCACCCGCTATACCCGCAATTTGCAGCTTGCTGACGGAGGCCAAAGAAAAGCCATCCACCAGATTTTTGGTGAACATTGGGATCACCAGACTAACCAATGTCGAGATCATGCTTAGTGCAATGGCTATTGCCAATAAGCCGTATGAAGGCTTGGTCTCTTTTAATAATGTGAGGAATGGCTTCAGCGCCGTTTTCCCCTTAGCTTCGGATTTTCTCATGCAAAAACTCCCCTTTTCTTGGTGACTCTGCGAGAAGAGTGTATCATCTCTGTTTCGCTTAACCCCATCCTAGCCCTGAATTGTAAACTGAAGTTAAACCCGTTGATCCGCTTTTGTACGACGTAGATAGGGTAATCCTCAGGCATATTCCTAGTAAGGAGGAGCGATCTCTTAACATTTCTGCCACCTGCAAACTTGTTATATGCGATTTTTGTCACTTAGCGGATCAAATTTAAATAAACGTTAAAAAAATGTAAAAAAGTAAAAAAGGAAGTTTGTATCCCTTTTCAACACGTGTTACAGTGATAGAAGGGCCTAATATTGGTCAGTATATCCATGCAAGACATCTAGTGGGAAAGGAGTGACGCATTTGCGGAAAGGCGTTAACTATCCATCTTCTTTCACGTCTTTAAAATGGTTCAATTTTTTTGTATACGGAACCATGGTCCTCTTCTCCAGCTTCTTTCAACTATACCTGCTGGATGTAGGGATGAACAAATTAGAGATCGGTGCCGTATTCTCTATGGGTGCGCTAGTATCCATCTTTGCAAATCCATTCTGGGCGATCTGGACTGACCGATACCAGAATATCCGGCGAATCGTTTTGCTTATGTTAATCGGAACGTTAGTGTTATCCCAGCTTATGTTTCGGGCAAATACATATGAGATGATCTACATCTCCATTCTTTTGTTCTATTTCTTCCAAGGACCGTTATTTGCTCAGAGCAATACGATGATTCTCAGCTATATTGACGGAACTAACTATCGCTTCCGTTCTTTTCGGCTTTGGGGTTCATTGGGGTGGGCACTAATTGCAATTGCCGCCGGATTGGTCCTTGACTGGGCTGGTGTATCTATCTTGTCCTATCTGTTTGCAGGCTTACTATGTGCATCAATGTTATCCATTCTTGCATTACCGAAACTTAACCATACCATTGGCATGGCTCCCATGCCTTATAGAGGCTTCAGCAAGCTAATTTATAATCCCTTTTTCTTGTGTTTCATATTGTTTGGTATCCTAGTTTCCATACCGAACACCATGAACACTACATTCATGTCTTTGTATATTACGGATCTAGGCGGCTCCAAGGGAATGATTGGTCTCGCAGTATTCCTCTCCTCTATTTTGGAAGTGGGTGTATTTGTTCTCTGCGACCGATTCCTTAAACGTAAAATATCTGTTCTGCTCGGCTGGCTTGCGCTGGTTAGCGCTTTATTCGTACTACGATGGTGGTTCATGGCGGACGCGACTACAGCCCTCCAAGTAGTGCTCATTCAAATTTTACACTGCATAACATTTGGTGGTTTCTTCTATGTAGGCACTCAACTGACCATGCTTCTTATTCCAAGACCTTACCGTGCTTCAGGACAAGCACTCTACACACTGACTTGGAGCGGTATAGCCGGTATTGTTGGAGGAGTTCTCGGCGGGTGGATGTATCAGAATCTAGGTGCACAGAGCATGTATCAAGCGGGTGTCTTCTTGACACTGTTTGGAACGCTAGGCTTTACTTTCATGTGGCTCTTTGTAAACCGTGGAGGCTACCGGCCCCCTACAGAGGATGAGGAAGAACTCTCTCACATCGAAATATTATAAGCGAAAATATAAAAAACAGGCTCAAACGTACCTAAACGGGACGTTTGAGCCTGTTTTATTATAAAGAACCTGAACGAATCAAGTGTTAGCCTTGTTTTGGAGGCTGAAATGAACTCTTCAGTGAAACGATAAGATTGAATACGAGATGCCCAGGCGCCGAATATTTGCTATCTACATTAAAATAGCCATGACGGAAAAACTGGAATTTATCCTGAGCCACACTGTCCTTAAGTGCGGGTTCCACAAAACCTTGTAAGATTTCAATGGATTTAGGATTAAGCTGATCCAAGAAGCTAGGCTCCGCTTTCTCTACCGTGGAATCCAGACCTTCAACTTCTGCAGCTTCATCTACTTCTTCAGCAGAAATCAGTGGCTCGTATAAACGGAATTCTGCAGGCACAGCTTGACTAGCTTCTACCCAGTGCAGAGTACCTTTTACCTTGCGGCCTGTAAATCCACTGCCACTCTTTGTTTCCGGATCATACGTACAATGCAGTTCAACAACCTCGCCATTCTCATCTTTAATGACTTCATTACATTTGATGAAATAAGCATGCTTCAGGCGTACTTCATTGCCGGGGAACAAGCGGAAATATTTATTGGGCGGATTCTCCATAAAGTCGTCGCGCTCAACATAAATCTCACGAGAGAACGGAATTTGGCGTACGCCCATTTCTTCATTCTCTGTATTATTTTCCGCTTCAAGCCATTCTGTTTGACCTTCCGGATAATTGGTGATAACAACCTTAAGCGGACGAAGTATAGCCATAGTGCGAGGCACAGTTAACTTAAGGTCTTCCCGGATAAAGTGCTCCAGCATTTGCAGGTCCACTAGACCCTGACTCTTGGAGATCCCTGCCTCGAACACGAACTTACGAATCGCTTCCGGCGTATATCCTCTGCGGCGCAGGCCGGAGATCGTTGGCATCCGCGGATCGTCCCAGCCATCCACATGTTTTTCGTCTACCAGCAGCTTTAGCTTACGTTTACTAGTCATGGTTTGAGCGAGATTCAGACGGCCGAATTCATATTGATGCGGAACAGAAGGCATCTCACATTCCGCTACGACCCAATCATAAAATGGGCGTTGATCTTCAAACTCAAGCGAACAAAGGGAGTGAGTCACTCCTTCAATAGCGTCCTCAAGTGGATGAGCGAATGTATACATCGGATAGATGCACCATTTATCCCCTGTATTATGGTGATGCGCATGAGTAATCCGATAGATGACAGGATCACGCAGATTAATATTTGGTGAAGCCATATCGATCTTGGCACGAAGAACCTTCTCACCATCTTTGAATTCCCCTGCCCGCATACGGCGGAACAGATCCAAATTCTCTTCGATGCCGCGCTCACGATGTGGGCTGTTCTGTCCTGGCTCCGTCAGCGTTCCCCGCAATTGGCGAATTTCATCCGCGCTGAGGTCATCTACATAAGCTTTGCCTTTAGTAATTAATAATTCGGCACGTTTGTACATTTCCTCAAAATAATCCGATGCAAAACGCAGCTCTTCCCATTCATAACCCAGCCACTTTACATCTTCCTGAATGGAGTTCACATATTCCGTATCTTCTTTGGCAGGATTCGTGTCGTCAAATCTTAGGTTAGTCTTGCCACCGAACTCGTCCGCCAGTGTAAAGTTAATCCAAATCGCCTTGGCATGTCCGATATGTAAGTAACCGTTCGGCTCCGGCGGAAAGCGTGTGACAACTTCTTTTACTTTACCCGTACGGAGGTCTTCGGTAATAACATTTTTAATAAAATTGGAGGGGGTAGTACGGTTCTCCACAGCTATCAACCTTTCGTTCTGTAGTGTTACACTACTTCTTGTATAAACATGTTTCCTACTAATATACCCGTTAACTGTAGATTGTTCAATAAAAGGGGGCACATGGCCTGGATCAATTTTTAGCATCTTTAGACCTTTTGACTTCTCTGCGGGCGATAGAGTAGCATGATAATCATAAGAAAAAATCCATAATCATACATAAGGCCTTGTGCCGAAAAGGAGGCAACCGCTTGTTTAATTATGTCATCGACGAAGAGCTTATCTTAAAGCCACTCATGCCTGAGCATGCTAGGCACATATTCGCGTTAGTGGAGCGCTCGCGGGAACGACTTAGGCAATGGCTTCCTTGGGTTGATGCCGTTACGGAACAGGATCACACCCTTAATTTCATTAAAAATGCTATAAAACAAGGCACCGACAATGGCGCCTTCACTGCTGGACTTTGGGTCCGCGGCGAGCTCGCCGGTGTCATTGGGTATCACCAGATTGACTGGCATAACCGTTCCGTAGGGATTGGTTATTGGCTTGGTGATGGCTATGAAGGCAAAGGTTATATGACCAGCGCCTGCCGAGTTCTAGTAGACTACGCACTGCTGGAAATGGAGCTGCAGCGGGTAGAAATTCGCTGCGCGACCGCCAACGTAACTAGCCGGGCAATTCCTGAACGGCTTGGTTTTGTGCTCGAAGGTGTGATCAGACAGGCAGAAAAGCTGCCCGATGGCTACGTGAATCACGCCGTATATGGTTTATTGCGTAGTGAGTGGCAGCTGCTCGGCTAAGTTACGTAAGCAAAGTTAAACAAACACACAAGCAGAAATAAACCTGGCTGGCATACGCCCCCAGGTTTATTTTATTGAGCAGACCAAGATTAGATCTCTGGCATACCCAGCTGTTTTCGAAACTTGTTCCGTACTACGGCTGAGAGGGCTTCCAGCTCCACAAGCTCTGCCAGAGCAGCTTCCTCTTGCAGCCCAACCTGCATTAAATGCAGTACATGCGCCACGGAAGCATTGCTGTCTCCGTTTTCTTTTTTGACAATTGCATCGCCGGTTGAAATCATTCCTTCACGAAGTACACGCAAGTAAAATCCGCTATACCTTGTATCCAGAACTTGAGCCGGAAGATCTGCGGGTCCATGCTTTTGTGAGATTTTGAAGCAAGGATATCTTGGCTGGCTAACCTGAAGCAAAGTGGTGCCTATTTCATATACATCGCCAATACACACCTCTGTCTCCAGCAGACCCGTTGTGGTGATATTTTCTCCGAAAGCCGAGTACTCCAGTTTCTTTCCCAGCTGCTGTTCCCAATAAGGATAGTGCTCAATGGGATAGGCGCACACCGCCTTGTCAGGACCTCCATGATGTTTAAGATCTGCCTGACCATCTCCAACAAATCCATTGGTATGCAGCCGAACCGATCCTTCTACAGGCGTTTTATAAATTCCGGTCTCCAAAGGTTTTCCCCGATAATCCACCGTCACCGGCCGACCGACATTAAGCGAGACGATCTCCATATCCATTTCCTCCTGTCAGCATACAGCTCATAAATATCTCATCCACATAACGGCCGCCAAGATAAAACTCCTCCCGCAGACGTCCCTCTTCCACAAAACCGCATTTCCGGTAAAAAGAAATCGCTGATTCATTACAGGATAATACACGCAGGCGAAGCTTACGAATAGCATGCGCCGCAGCATGTTCCTTAATGGCTTCCATGAGCTGCCGGCCGATGCCTAAACGTTGATAGTTCGGATGAACAGCAATATTAACCTCGCACACATGCCGGTTGCTCTCCATTCTACTAGGGCAGCCAAACCCGACATATCCGCATAGCTTGTCATCTTGCAGCGCTACGAGCTGAGAGCCCGGAGGAGCATTCAGCAAGAAATCCTCTTGTGAGCGCCACAACATAGGTCCCGGGCTAGTGTCCTCTGTCCAAATCAGATGGTCCAGATCAATCAGTTCTCGCACGTCTTTAATCTCTGATGGTCTAATAGTTAACCTTGCCTTGTTGATTTGTTTCATAAGATGTACACCCCTTGCCTTGCACCTCTATAGAATTCACAGCAGATGTTGGAATCCACTGTGTATAGTTATCTTACGGACCGCTCTAACGAATGGCCTTTACGATTGACTAAAGAATGGATGACGAAAAATCCTACAGACAGCAGCGCCATCGCACAGGCCAGCCAGGCTGTTGGTGCCAAACCACCGCTATCATACAGTCTGCCCATGAAGTAAGGGCCAATGACTCTCCCGACTGCACCAATCCCTCCGCTTAGTCCCAAATAAAATGGTGCGCTGCGCCCCGCATGATCCGAGATAAAGGATGGCATCGCTGGAGAAATCAGCATTTCTCCCAGTGTAGCAAGCACCATTCCGAGCACTAAGCCAGGATAATTAGGCATCCACAAAAGAAACGCATAGCCACCCAAATAAAACAGGGCACTTGCAGTCATTTGCGCCGTTGAGGTAGACGCGAACCAGCGCTTAATCATTGTTACCAATGGCTGAGCTGCAAAAATCAAAATACCGTTCAGTGTCCAGAGAAAACCATAAGTTTTCTTAGGCCAGCCCTCTGAAATAATGAACGGAGATACCCCTGTATTCCAGATAGAGTTACCGAGAAGCAGGAACAAAGAACCGATCCCCATATAAAGATAAATACGAGTATGCCCCATTAGCTTCCACGTGGATTGTTTCTCTGGTTCATTCTTCTGATGCCCCATTACCTCATGCGCAGGTTCTCCACCGATTTTCTTCAGATATATAAAAAAGAAACCCGCAAATACCGCCGAAGTTACACCATTCATTACAAAGCTTAGCATATAGGAAATATCGGCCAAAAAACCACTTAATGCCGTACCCAGTGCTACACCAATATTATTGGCGACATAAATAACATTAAACAGCTCACCACGCTGCTTCGTGAAACGAAAGCCGATAAATGCCTGAATGGCAGGTAATGATAAGGAATTAAATAATCCTACCAGTCCCATTGCAACCATAAATAACGTCCAGTTGTTACTAGCTGCCGGCAAGGTGAACAGTGCCAAAGCATTCATGGCGAGCGCTCCGACAATCAGCCGGTTAACGCCTACCTTATGATAGAGTGAGCCCCCGAGTAGTTGACCCACGATCCCACCAACCGATTGAATAAGAATCACCAGTCCAGCATCTGACATGCTGCGTCCAAGCTCATCAAATACATACATCGTAACGAGCGGCCACATCAGCGCACTACCTGTTGCATTAATTAGGCTGGCAATTAGAAATATTTTCACTTCTTTTGGATATGCCTGTAAAAACTTCATAAGTAGTGTACATCCCCTGTTATATATGTGTCATTAATTCATCCAGTATTATCCCAAAACAGGGTTATGAGCAAGCATACACATTGACGTTTTATCGCGATAAAGTACGCATGAAATCTAGAGAATAAAACGCACATATCGCATGAATTATCCCGTCTCCCTTGGGGTTCACGTCCGCAGCCCTTCCTAGCTCTAATATCTATTCTTATTTTAAAGCCGTGGCTGTCGTCCGTAAAGCAAACTAAACAAGAAGAAACTGATTCGCTTTTAGAAAGACGGGGTAATAGAGCCTAGAAACACTCCCCCTTCAAAATTCGCCGTGATCCGATTTCGTTCCCCCGAGCGCGGATATATCACGGCGGATTTTTTTGTGTCTACATAACAAAAAGCACCCCTAAAACATTAACGCCACCAATAAGGCAGACCTTGAATGTTCTATGGAGTGCTCTATAAGACGAGCTTAAGCGTGTTTTTTGACACTGCTGCCGGACATGCTATCTACGGATTGAATAGCCGTAGGTGCTTTACGCAAGTATGCCATCCAATAGGCAGCTGCGACAAATATTGCTCCACCCGTTAGATTGCCGAGCCAGACGGGAACAAAGTTAGTGAAGTATTGCCCCCATGAATAGTAACCTTCAAAAATAGCTGCTGGAATTAGGAACATGTTAGCTACAACGTGCTGGAATCCGATCGCAACAAAGGCCATCGTTGGGAACCAAATACCAAGGATTTTGCCGCTGAAGTTATCTGCTCCATAGGAGAGCCACACTGCCAGCGCAACGAGCCAGTTACAGCCGATACCCGAAACAAATGCCGGAAAGAATTCTGCATCGATTTTATGACCAGCCATATCCACCAATTTCTCTAAATACACACCCTCTGAAGTTAAACCCACCACATGACCGAAGAAATAAGCTACAAATAATGCCCCTGCCAGATTACTAATCGTAATGAGCAAAAGATTCTTCACAACTTCCCAAAAAGAAATCTTCTTAGCCATAAAAGCGAGCGGCACGGCCATCATATTCCCTGTCAGCAGTTCTCCACCCGCAAGGAGTACCATGATCAGCCCAACGGGGAAGACTGCTGCCCCGATAAAGTTAGCAATGGAACCCCATTCCTGTGGTGCGCCAGCAATGACGCGAATATCCAATAAAAACCCGAGCGCAATAAACGCTCCTCCCAAAAAGCCCAGAATAAGTACGGTACTTAGCGGATTATGAGCTTTTTTTATGCCGTTCTCTACAGTTACTTCGGCAATTTGCTGCGGTTTGCTATAAGCCATGGTTCCTATCTCCTTCATCTATTTACTTCAAATTTGTTCCTTTATGACCATTGTAGCGTGTCGTAAAACACATTAACGTGATAATTATCACTTTGAGAAAACTAAGTGAAAGTTTTCACTGACATGTCAAATTTACTGCGACCTGTGCACAAATAGAAGTTTATGTATGACCGACTAAGCCAGCATATCTTGTTTCGTTGGATTACATTTGAGCGTACGCAGCAGCTATCGGACACAGTTGTCCTTATATGCAGCTATATCTCACTGTAGCTATACCTCGCTATCGGACATCGGACTCAGTTGACCCTATTCGTAGCATTTGAGCACATTTGGCTCGCTATCGGACCCCATAGTCGCTATTGCCACCAAAAACACAATAGTTGCACCTCATTTTATGTAATAGCTGCATTGGAGTCCGAAATCACACTCAAAAAGCGATTAATTGCTAAATAGCGGCTTCTGAGTCCGAAAGCTTCTGCGGTGGGCGTTGACTCAGCACGATCGGACTCAGATGACCCTAACCGTAGCTTCTGAACACATTTGGCTTACTATCGGACATCGGACTCAGATGACCCTATTGGTAGCATTTGAGCACATTTGGCTCGCTATCGAACCCCATAGTCGCTATTGCCACCAAAAACACACTAGCTGTACCTCATTCTATGTAATAGCTGCATTGGAGTCCGAAATCACGCTTAATAGGCGATTAATTACCAAATAGCGGCTTCTGGGTCCGATAGCTTCTGCGGTGGGCGTTGACTCAGCACGATCGGACTCAGATGACCTTATTCGTAACTTTCGAGCACATTTGACTTGCCATCGGACCCCATAGTCGCTATTGCCACCAAAAACACACTAGTTGTACCTCATTTTATGCAATAGCTGCATTGGAGTCCGAAATCATACTCAAACAGCGATTATTTGCTATATAGCGGCTTCTGAGTCTGAAAACTTCTAAGGAGGGCGGTGATTCAGCACGATCGGACTCAGATGACCTTATACGTAACTTTTGAGCACATTTGGCTTGCTATCGGACATCGGACTCAAATGACCTTAACTGTAACTTTCGAGCACATTTGGCTCGCTACCATCGCCGAAGCCATTGGATTCTACCTACCTATGCAGCTAATCATTCTGCACCTAACAAAAAAAGCAGCAACCCTCCCGTTACAGGAGAATCGCTGCTTTTCTAGCTTTATAAGGTTATCTTTTTCGTCGATAAATCACTCAGAAACAATCGTTTCTTTTTAAAATGTTACAGCCTCTTTGCTTGGTACTGTTGTCGGCAGCGCTTGAAGACCCACTGTATTCAGGAAGTTCCAAGGTTTGTTGTAATGCGGTTGGAAGAAGAAATCGATAAAGGCTAGTTGGTCGATTGTCATTTGATTTTGAATACATACAGACACTGTGTTGATCGATTGCGTCAGATCCATCTTGGACATAATTTGAGCCCCGAGAATACGGCGTGTGGCGCGATCAAACACTACTTTTAACTGAACCTGCTCAAAGGTGGGCATAAATTCTGGACGGTAGTTATCAATAATCATGGCGGTTTCCACGTCCATTCCTTCAGCCTTAGCTCCTTCTTCAGTAAGCCCTGTTGCAGCGATATTATCTTCATAAATCTTAATGCCCGAAGTCCCTTGTGTACCCATATAAGGAATGGTCTCTGTTACCAAGTTGCGTGCAACTAAGGTTCCCATCCGCACAGCATTGGTTGCCAGTGGGATATAGGCGTGTTTGCCTGTAGGGTTGTAGTGAATCGCACAGCTGTCGCCCGCGGCATATACATCTGGGCAGCTAGTCTGCATATAGTTATTGACCACAATGGCACCATTAGGCAGCATATCGACTTGACCTTTTAAGAGTTCAGTATTAGGACGGAAACCAATGCAGAGAATGACCAGATCTGTTTCATGCTCTCCTTTGCTTGTAATGACCTTTGTTACCTTACCATCTTTGCCCGTAAAAGAGCTGACCTTCTCATTCAGTGCCAATTTAATCCCATGATCCTGAAAAGATTGTTCGATCGGTGCAGTAAATTCTTGATCCAGATATTTACTCAGAATGCGATCTTCACCATCAATTAGCGTAACTTGCTTCCCATTCATTTGAAAAGCTTCCACCAGTTCAACGCCGATATATCCAGCGCCGACGACGGTGATTTTATTCGCTTGTTTAGCTTTTTCTATAATAGTGTTGGAATGATCATAGTTCTTGGAAAGTAAAATCCCCTCGAGTTCAAATCCTTCAAGCTTCGGCACAATCGGCCATGAACCTGTAGTCATAATCAGCTTATCGTAGGTGTCAGCGAACTCGTGGCCTGTCTCCAGATTGCGTACACGCAATGTTTTGGACTTCGTATCCACTGCAGTTACTTCATGACGCATATTGGTCTTTACGCCAAGCTCTGCAAGCTTTTCTGGTGAAGAATAGAATAGCCCCTCTGGGTCTTTAACCACTCCACCTACATACAAGGCAATTCCACAGGATAAGAAGGAAATATTATCATTACGCTCATATACAGTAATCTCGGCATCCGGGTAAAGCTGAGCAGTATTCACAATTGCGGCGGTTCCGGCATGGGTACATCCAATGACAGCTACTTTCATTATTTCTTCCTCCTTCAAATGGACAATCGGGTTATATATTTGACTTGCATGACCGATCAATGATGGAATCTGATCAACAATGGGTTAGTTGTGATTTATTTCACTTTATAAATTGATTATATTGTGATATTTATCACATTACAAGTCTTTTCCGCCTATATCCTCAAATTGTTCACAATTTTAAGTTTTTTCCGCCACTGCTGCCGAATGCGACGACCTCATTAGCTTTGCCACGTGAGGGGTACATTATGATCCGCATTTGCAGGAATCCAAAGGAAGCATAAAAAAGGCTTCCCCTCTAATACCAGTAAGGAGAAGCCTTTTATTAAAACACTTTTACACCAGACCGTGAATCTCTCCGTCCTCGTCCATCCATAGTCCCTCAGCAGCTGGCTTAGCTGGCAGACCTGGCATCGTAACGATATTGCCTGTAATAACTACCGCAAAGCCTGCACCAAGCGAAAGAGTAATATCTCGGACACCAATCGTAAAACCTTCCGGTGCTCCGAGGAGTCTAGGCTGGTCGGAGAAGGAATAAGGCGTCTTCGCCAAACATACTTGAAGATCATTTAGCCCAAGCCGCTCAATAACCGCCAGACTACGCTTAGCCGCCGGAGAAAAGTTCACTTCTGCCCCGCGGTAAATCTCACGGACAATTTTGTTGATTTTGGATGAAATGTCGAGATCTTTCTCATACAAAGGAGCAAAGTGGCTCGTGCCACTATTATTCAAGAGCTTGTTCAGCTCAGAAGCCAGCTCCTGTCCACCTGCACTACCTTCCGCCCATACTTTTGAGATTGCAGCCGGCACGTTTAAATTGCGGCAGGCCTCCAGTACATCGTTAATCTCGCCCTCACTGTCCCCTTCAAAATGATTAATGGCAACTAAAACAGGGACTCCAAATTTACCGAGATTCTCTACATGGCGTTCTAAATTCACCAATCCCGCGCGCAGCGCCGTCCGATTCTCGGTTAGAAGCTCACCTTTAGGCACACCACCGTTATATTTCAAGGACTTAACAGTTACGACAAGAACAGCAGCAGAAGGGGTTAACCCGGCCTGTTGGCATTTGATATCCATGAATTTCTCTGCACCAAGATCCGCTCCGAAGCCTGCTTCGGTGACCACAACATCCCCTAGCTTAAGGGCATAACGAGTGCCAATAACACTGCTGCAGCCATGAGCGATATTCGCAAACGGACCCCCGTGCACAATAACAGGCGTACCTTCCAGAGTCTGTACCAAGTTTGGCTTAACTGCTTCCTTAAGCAGCGCTGTCATCGCTTCAACGGCCCCGATTCGCTCGGCTGTCACCGGTTGTCCCTCTTGGTCATAACCAATTAGAATACGGTTCAAACGCTTCTTGAGATCAATGAGGCTATCGCATAGGCATAACACAGCCATAATCTCAGAAGCCGTTGTAATCTGAAAGCCACTTTCCCGTACGGCTCCGTTTCCGTCTCCGAGCCCAGTCACAATACTGCGCAGGCTGCGGTCATTCATATCCATGACACGTTTCCAAACGATACGCTGCGGATCCAGTCCCAGCTCATTGCCTTGGAAGATATGATTATCAATCATTGCGGACAATAAATTATGTGCAGAAGTTACCGCATGAATGTCACCGGTAAAGTGCAAATTAATCTCATCAGCCGGAACAATCTGCGACTTCCCGCCGCCTGTTGCGCCGCCCTTCATCCCTAAGCAAGGCCCGAGCGACGGCTCACGTAAAGCAGCCACAGTCTTCACACCTGCTGCATTCATTGCCTGCGCCAACCCGATGGTTGTTAAGGTCTTACCCTCGCCAGCAGGGGTGGGATTCACCGCAGTGACCAGAACCAGCTTGCCATCTGGCTTGTTTTTCATTTCCTCCCATAAGGATGGCGAGAGTTTGCTTTTATATTTGCCGTATAGTTCCAGATGCTGCTCGTCGATCCCTGCTTGTGCTGCTACCTCTGTAATTAACTTCATGCTTGTATAAAACCCTCCTGCCGTTATTATCCTGCTGTACTCCACTTTTTTATGCATGTTCGCACAGTTGCTATATTCTCTTCAAAGGATACATGGTCTTTTTAAAGCGTCAAGTATAATTTATCACAATAAAAATTCAAGGCAATCTCCATTAATCCTTTTAAAAAAAGAAAATCCCCGCGAGCATCGGTCGAAACCGAGTCGAAGGGATACTTGGAAGATCACTCTGCAACTAACCCCATAAAGGGTCTACAGGAGTGACTCAATATGTTGTTTCATCGTTTCCGGCGATTCTTTGGGCTCCACACGAGCCACTACATTGCCGCTGCGATCAATAAGAAATTTCGTGAAATTCCAGCTAATGTCGCTGCTGTCTCCAGCACCAGGCTGCTGCTCCTTCAAATAATTGAAAAGCGGGCTGGCATCCGGTCCATTAACATCAACTTTGGCGAAGACAGGAAAGGTAACTCCATAATTAATCTGACAAAATTCCTCAGCCTCTTCACTCGTACCTGGCTCCTGACCCGCAAACTGGTTGCAGGGGAATCCTAATACTACAAGTCCTTGATCGCTATACTGTTCGTATAGCTTCTGAAGGTCTCCATACTGTGGTGTAAGTCCGCACTTACTAGCCGTATTAGCAATCAGCAGCACCTTACCTTCATACTCCGCAAACGGCACTTCTTTACCCGAAGGTGTAACGCCGGCAAAATTGTAGATCGACATCTTTATTCCCCTTCCTTCCTTGTACTTGGACTACACTACGTATCTTACCCGAACTGTAAGGGAATGCAACTTCTGAACTCTTTTTATTGCCATAGAAAAAGCAGCCCTACAAATTTCATAGGACTGCTCTCTGCGTCTATGTTATTTCGATACCGGAATTGCGTCATAATATTCTTCCAACGTAATATCCTTCTCATTGATATAGGCAGCAATGTCCTTACCTACATAACGGATATGCCAAGGCTCGTACTTATATCCGGTAATGTCTTGCTTACCTTCAGGATATCTGATGATAAAACCATATTCCCCTACATGCTTGGCCAACCACTCGGCTTCCTTCGTCCCACCAAAACAGCTCTCGGCGGCACACTTGCCATCACTTCCCGAGACATCAATAGCCAGCCCGGTCTGATGCTCGCTGTAGCCGGGGACTGCACTGTAAGTACGGGCTTTTTCTTCCCCATCTCTCTCCACATAAATGTTATACAAAGTCGTCTGGGTTGCCTGTGACCGGTATGCAGAAACGCCTGCTAAATAAATTCCGTCGTCCTCTGCACCTGCGAACATCTTCTCCAAGGCTTTGGCAGCTTCACTTCGCATCATACGCTTTTCGATTTTCTCTTTGAATGTAAAACGGACATCAGGATAGACAAGATCCGTTGGTTTATAATTATCAGGCAAGCCGTACTGCTTATTTACCATCACTGTAATACTATCAGGCTCTGCAGAAATAGGATCTGGAACACTACCCGCATTATCACCGCCTGATTCAGGCGGATTAGAGGGTTCAGATGGATTAGATGAATCTGGAGTATCAGATGGATCAGCTACTGCCGGGTCTGTAATCCCCCCTCCATCACTTTCCCCCGTATTCCCAGGCTCACCTTGAAGATTATCCCCCACATTTATATTAGAACCGTTACTCTCCGAAGCAGAAGGAGACGTGTACTTTCCTATTCCCCAACCGACAGCAATAACGACAATTAACAAGATTATAATTTTAAATTTTTTTGACATCTGTAAGTTCTTCCTCCTCGAAGCCGAACATTCTATTTATCTATTAGACAGGCTTTCCTTCATAAATGTTTCACTAAGAACCTAATTTAAAAATAAAAATCAATATGTTCACGCTATAAAATAAAGGTTACCATAGGTCATTAGCTTCAGCGCTAACTACCCTATGGTAACAAGTTTCATCTATAAAACTCTACTAACTTTATCTGGAAGTGCCGCGACCGCCGCTTTTAAAGCCACCGGATCCATTGCTACGGCCACCGCGTGAAGATCCACCACCGCTGTTGCGGCCGCCTTTGCCAGCAGCGCCACCCTTGGCACCGCCGTATCCACCTTTGCTGCCTTTACCACCTTTGCCGCCTCTAGACGGGCCTGAACCATAGCCGCTGCCTAAGCCGCCACGTGGAGTGCCTCCAGTGTAAGCACCGCCGTCCGCTCCTCTAGCTACGTTCTCACTGTAGCCAGTGCTTGGGCCGCCCTTCCGGTTCGCACCGCGCGAACCGGTGCTAGGCGTTGCCGCGTTGCCGCTGGCAGACGCTTCGCCTCTGGAGGCGAAGGCGCCATAGCCGCCGCCTACTCGCACTACGCCGGCAGCCTTGCCGCCGCCCTTAGGAGCAGCAGCGTCATAACCGCTGCCGCCACGCTTGCCAGCCGCCGCATCGGAACGACCGCGGCGTCCTTCTGCAGGCGCGCCCCAGCCGCCTGCTTCTTTACCGCGGCCACGGCCACCTTGCCGCGCTCCGCCTTCGCCGCGCGGAGCTCCGCCGCGGCCAGAGCCGCCGGTCTTCGGCCCGCGGCCCGTGCGCGCTGCCTCAGCGCCGCCGCTTTGGCGACCGCCGTGGCGTCCGCCGCCTTGCACAGGGATGAATTCGCCAACGCCGAATTCATCCTTCTCGTAACGGCGGCGTTCCAGCCGCTGCGAGATGCCATGCTCGATCAAATCCAGACCCTCTTGATCACGTGGAGATACGAAAGTAATTGCAAGCCCTTTGCCTCCAGCACGGCCAGTCCGTCCGATCCGGTGAATATAGCTATCCACATCAAGCGGCATATCATAGTTAAAGATGTGAGTAATACCTTCAACATCCAGACCCCGAGCTGCTACGTCTGTCGCTACTAGCAGCTGCAGCTTCGCATCACGGAATCTTTTCATCACACCTTCACGTTTACCTTGGGACAAATCACCGTGCAGCTCGTCACACTCATAACCGGCTGCTTGCAGCGCTTCGTTCAGATTGGATACCCGCCGTTTCGTCCGGCAGAAAATAATAGCCAAGTAAGGACGATCCCGTTCAATGAGGGATTTGAGCGCTTCTTCTTTATTACGG
The DNA here is from genome assembly GCF_037969975.1 of Paenibacillus sp. FSL R7-0163. Classification (NCBI taxonomy): domain Bacteria; kingdom Bacillati; phylum Bacillota; class Bacilli; order Caryophanales; family Paenibacillaceae; genus Paenibacillus; species Paenibacillus sp. FSL R7-0163. The sequence goes on along the minus strand of NZ_CP150224.1, from coordinate 6,551,106 downwards.
TCCGAGCATTCCACTACTTGCTGTTTGATATTATCCAGCGGAATTGGAGAACCACTCTTAATGATGATATCCAGTGGCTCTTTCATGTAATTAGCAGCGAGACGTTTAATCGGATCAGGCATTGTCGCGGAGAACAACATAGTCTGACGACGATAAGGCACAGCCGTAATGATTGTCTCAACATCCTCCAAGAAGCCCATGTGCAGCATTTGATCGGCTTCGTCCAGAACGAGCATTTTTACGCCGCTAAGATCCAGCGTCTCCCGGCGCATATGATCCAAAAGTCTGCCCGGTGTACCGATGATAAGATGTCTGCCGCCTTCCAGCTTGCGCAGTTGCTTCTCTACATCCTGACCACCGTAAACCGCCAATATTTTGATATCCGTATGACGCGCCAGCTTGCGTGCCTCTTCTGTAATCTGCAAAGCCAGCTCACGTGTAGGAGCCATAATCAACGCCTGAGGATAAGCCCGCTCCGTATGGATCTTGTCCATAATTGGCAGCAAAAAGGCCAAAGTCTTCCCTGTACCTGTCTTCGCTCTAGCTATTACATCCAAACCCTGCACCAATGGCGGAATGGCTTCCTGCTGCACTGGCGTAGGCTTAACAATGCCTTGACCTTGAAGCAATGTACACAGTAATTCTGAAACTCCTAAATCTTTAAATCCCGGCAAATTCTCCACCTCACTATTTTCTCGGTTTAATTTGATTACATCTCTTTCTTAACTTCCGTCTTCAAAAGCCCTGTATGAGGCAGCCTGCATAGGCTGTCCTGTTCTGGGGCATATGCTTCAGATTCAGCTATATTCAAACAAAAGCGGAAGAACACCGTCACCGGCATCCTTCCGTCCCATGTATCCCTTGACCCGTTAAAAGAGTGCGGTCAAAGTTCGGTTTCTGGGCAGCAGCGATCCACCGGACGTTAAGACGGCACTCCATTTGCGTTCCATTCCACTTTATACAATAGAAGTAAAGTTAAGCTTAGAAAGTTATCTTTTATATTGTACTTGATAGAAAGGCATTTGTGTGAAACTGCTGAAGAATAATTATTCAAATCCCTTAAGCTAGAACCTTCCCGATTTAAAAATCGCATAGATCAGCCATAAGAACATCAGAAGTGCCACCACGCTGCCAATCTCCACTGTAGGGAAATTCCATAACACTGAAGGCTGTCCACGCATCGCAGTACCAATAATGAGTCCTGTCATGATGATGCTAAACGCGAGCATCACAATACTGAATGCTAAACGGTTACCTACCCGGTCCAGCTTACGCTCCAGATTCTGCATCTCGGGTGCCACAATCTCCACCTTAATCTTTCCCTTACTGATCAGCGCGGATAACTGCTTAGCCTGCCCAGGAAGCTCCAGCAGACTCTCTGTTAAATCCGCTACGCCTCCCAGAAACTTGCGCTGCAAACGACTGCCGCTAAAGCGCTGCTTTACTAGTTCCCGCCCAAAGGGTTCCGCCATTTCCAAAATACTGATGGTTGGATCTAAGTTGCTGATGACTCCCTCCAGCGTGAGCATTGTCTTCCCTAACATCGTCAAATCTGGCGGCAGCACTAGACGATGTTTTCGCGCTATGCCAAACAGATCATTCAGGGCTTTGCCTATACTCATTTTGCTAAATGGAACATCATAATATTCATCCCGCAGCCGATCCATATCATCATGCAGCGCACTTCGATCAGCATCCTCAGGAATGACTCCAAGACGCAAAATTGCCCGGACCATTGCATCCGTATTTTTGCGCATTAGAGCGATAATAAGCGCAGACAGCTGCTCCTTCATCTCCTCATTCAACCGACCCATCATGCCAAAATCAATCAAGGCCAGCTTTCCATCACCCATCCGTATAACATTGCCCGGATGAGGATCAGCATGGAAAAAACCATGAATGAAGATTTGTCTAAGCATCATCTCCACAAGTTGCTGTGCAATGGCTTTAAGCTTAACGCCTTTACTCAGCAACTCATCGCGACGACTCAGCGTTGTCCCTACCACATATTCCATCGTCAGCACTCGTGCTGACGTATAGTCCCAATAGATATCCGGGATGTACACTCCCTCATAATCCATCTGCTGATCGATTTTCTCTGCATTACGCCCCTCTTGGCTATAATCCAGCTCGCCAAGCAGCGATTTAGAGAACTCCTCTACCATACGGCACAGCTGATATTGCCTCGCCCAGCTGAGCCGCTTTTCAGCAAGCGTGCTTAAATCTTTGAGAATTTCCAAATCCCTGCTCATCGTTCGCAGAATACCAGGACGTTGAACTTTAACAGCTACGACTTGTCCACTGTGAAGTACAGCCCTATGCACCTGACCAATGGATGCCGCAGCAAGTGGCGTATCCTCAAAAGAGTTAAAGATTTCATCCATATGCTGATCCAGTTCCTGCTCAATGATCGCGCGCACGCGGTCGACAGGAAAAGGAGGCACATTATCCTGTAGTTTTACCAATTCCTGAATAATAGAATCAGGCAGCAGATCTGAACGGGTACTGGCGAGTTGTCCCAGCTTAATAAAGGTTGGACCCAAATCCTCCAGCACCAGCCGAATCCGCTCCCCGAGCGTAAGGCTTGTGTGTGCTTCCTGCGTTACAAGACGACGTGGAAGGGATAGTAAGTGATAGAGCCCCAGCTCTTCCACCATATAGCCAAAACCATGGCGCATAAGCGCCATGGCGATTGCCCGGTAACGTCCGGCATGTCTAATGCGTACTGCCATTTAGTCCGAACGCGTTTCCGCCGATGTTCCCTCTAGATGGGAAATTCCCTCTAGCTCGGCCAACCGGCGCTCCAATACTGCAATTCGCCCTTCCAGCTCGGCAATATCGTTTTGTACAGGCACATTCATTTCCTTCAGCACGCGTTGTACTTGCTCTTGTACAGCAGACTTGAACATGCCTCGTTCTTCCTCACCACGTTCAATCAACCGATCGACGAGAGCCCTAGATTCCGAAGGAGCAAGCTCCCCGCGTTTCACTAGTTCTTCAACAACCTTCTCTACTTTTTCCTTACTGACAATGGTGAGGCCCACTCCTAAAGAGATCGCTTTTTTAAACAAATCACTCATGGCACTTTCCTCCCAAAGATTCCGTTTCATTACATAACGGAGTTTATGATTAAAGTATACCCCACTGTGTACGTATTTCAAAAAAAACACAACATTCCTTAGTTAGTGACCGGAATACGGGCAGCCCAAGTAGCCGCCTGTAGAATTAGTTTACGTAGTGCCGGATGACGGAAGGAGGGTTCATGATGACCAGGCATTAGGAATACTACTCGTCCTAAACCGTAGCTATGGCACCATGCAGCTGGAATCCATTGACCCTCCGATTCATATTGAAGCAGAATAGTCCGCTCTGTGAACGGGTCAAATTCAAAATGATATGGCTCCTCATCCAATTGGAAATCTTCCACACCTTCGGTGATGTCATGCTCCAGCACCTTGAAGTTCATCGGTTCGTAAGCCGTGTGTCCGTTAAAACGACCCCCGATTAGCTGAGCAAGCTCGTTACGTTTCGTCAACGAAGCTCCCGTATGAAGAACAATGAGTCCTCCTCCTCCACTTACATAGCTGAGCAAACCAGCCGTTTGTTGAGGGGAGACTGTTTCGTTCCACAATTCATTGTAAGCGATACATAGGTCATAACTTGCTAAATGCTCAATGCGCATTAATTTTTTATTTTCTGAACATTGCACGGTTAATAAATCATTTAAGATCTCGCTAATTTGTTGGTCCACTCCTTGAAGTGGATGAAACCGGGGATGGGTGTAATCACCAAGTAATAGACATTTTCTCTTGTCCATGGGATCCTCCTCCTTATTCGTTGTTATTATTCGTCACATGTTGCCTATATTCTAAGGAAAACTGCCGCGAATGTCCATGCAGATGGCAGGTATATTGCTCTTTGGACTTATTTTTCCCGGGTAAAAAAGCATCCCCGGCCATGATAACAGGCGGGAATGCTTCTGTGTGATAACGTCATTCGTGTAAAGCTGACGCAACTTGTGACTTAGCGATTCGCCGCCACATATTTGCCTAGCTCTACAATCATGCTTCCCATCCGTTCATGCTCAGGCATAATGATACGCTGTACGCCCTCTTCTTTAAGAGCCTCAGAGGTAATCCGCCCTACAGAAACAGCAAGCACTTTATCCTCGAAAGACTTCAGCATTTCGTCCAGCTTTCCCTGTTCCCGGGCAAATTGACAGAGGAAACGAAACTGTGGTGCACTCGTAAAAGCCACGGCATCAATTTTGCCTGATATGATTTCTAGAAGCAATCTTTCCAGTTCGCCCGGCTCAGGTGGGGTATGGCGATAAGGCAACACTTGGCGGGTAGTAGCCCCAGCCTCCTGCAGCCATGCAAGCATATGAGGAGCTGGATCTCCGTGCAGCTGAAGAACGACTTCTTTCCCCTGCAAATTCAGGGATTGAAGCCCACGAATCAATCCGATTGTACTTCCGTCGTCGTCACGAACCTCCGGCGTAAGTCCTCTTTTTTTCAAAGCATTCACTGTCTTATAACCCCGTGCGGCAATAATAGAACCAGAAAGTACTTCTAAGAAACGTTCTTCGATCCCCATTCGCTCAGCCATATCGAAGAGAGCATCAAGTCCCATCCCTGTAGTCAGGATCGCCAAGTAGGGAGGCTGATTGATCCATGCATTCAAACCTTCCTGCAATGCCTCATCATCAAGAAATACAGTCCCTTGAGCAGGTCGGCATACTGCCGTCCCCCCCATATTCTGAACCAACTTGGCCATTTCTTCCGATTTGCGCGGACCCGCCAAGGCGACAGTGATCCCTTTTAATTGCTCTGCCATTTCCTATTATCTCTCCTCTCTCCATTGCCTAACCCAACATTATTGTTTATCAGTATACTTGCAAAGGAGTTCAAAAGGGAAGATAAAAAGCACGGTTCTCCTATCAGAAATCATTCTTATTACCAGAAGCGTTTATCTTAAAGCGGCTCGCCAGCTTCTGCAGTTCTTCTGCAAGACGGCTAAGGTCGGTAGACGAAGAGGCCATCTCCTCTACAGAAGCAAGCTGCTCTTGTGCGGCAGTTGCGATAGTTTCCGTATTCACAGCCGCCTCTTCCGATATGCCGCGAATTTCCCCAATAGCCTTCTCCATATGATTAGACTCCACCAACAAGGTCTGCACAACCCCGCCCATGGCTTCAATCTTCTCCGCGGCACTCTTTACTGCTCTTCGGATACGAGAGAAAGAACGTCCGGAAGTATCCACAGCCTCAATACCTTCGGATACGCGCTGTCTGGTGTCTTCCATCGTATGAGTTACCAGCAGCATTTCACTATTAATAGCGGTAATCTGTTCGGCAATCAAATGTGCGGATCTCTCTGATTCCTCTGCCAGCTTACGCACCTCGGCAGCAACCACCGCAAATCCACGCCCTTGTTCCCCGGCTCTGGCTGCCTCAATGGAAGCATTGAGGGCCAGCAGGTTGGTCTGGCGGGCAATCCCGGTGATGACACCAACAATGCCCTCAATTTGACTGGTCCTTTCATTCAGCTTGTCAATTACACTGCCCAGCTCTCCGACCGTTTCATGGATACCATTGATTTTGTCCACCACGCTGATAACCGAATCATTGCCTTCTGATGCTGAGAGTGAAGTCTTGTCCATCATTGTGGATACTTGCTCCATATATGTGGAAATCTGCTCGACCTCGCTAGCTGTAGCGGCAGTGCTCTCCATTCCTTTTCGTACACTAACCACCTGTCGCTCCGTCCCTGCCGCTACGTCCTGAATCGCTATGGTCACCTGCTCAATCGTTTGGGCAGTCTGATCCGCACTAGCCGTCAGTTCTTCCGCTGAGGAGGAGACATTGCTTGTCATCTCCTGCACGCCAATGATCATCTCGCGCAAGCTGATCACCATTAATTGAAAATTCTCTGCCAGCAGCCCTATTTCATCTTTACGGAAAACACCCATGTCTTCCGACAGATCACCTTTGGCTATCACCGCAGTTGCTTTCCGCAGCCGGAAAAGCGGTCTCAAAATCGATTGAATATTAAAATAGATCACAACCAGCGCAAGCAGAACGGAAACTACAATAACAAGCAGAGCTGTATCGCGGATTCCACTAGTTGCTGAGTTAACCTCATCAATGCTGATCGTACCTCCGATTCTCCAACCTGTCAGTTCATTGACCATAAAGGTCATCTTTTTAGACGTATCCTTGAAGACATAATCGAAGACCCCTTGTTCTTTTTCGAACATTTTCTTAACAAAATCATCAGACGATTCCTGCCCGATAGCTTCTGTAGGATGAACTAGAAACTTCTTGCTGTTATCAACGATGAGGATATAACCTTCCTTGCCTACCTTAATTGAGGTCAGCTCCCCTAAAGTAGACAGGTTAAGATTCATTGTGATCACCCCATCACCGCCCTTAAGAACCGTTGATATCGCAACCGCGGTTTCCTTATTTGCGGTTTGAAAAGCCGGAGAAATCACTGCCCCTTTTCCTTGCTTCAGAGAATTAATATAGGCGCTTTCCTGCCTTGGATCATAACCCTCTGGCAGCTTAGCATCTAAAGCATGAATAGCCTTGCCATTGCTTGTACCCACATAAATATCCAGTACATCCGGATGCAGCGCCACATATTCCTTCAATCTGGCTTTTACAGCAGAGGAAGTCCCCCCAGATCCCTCACTGTTAATCCCCTCAGATGAAAATTCCGCGGCAAAATAAGAAATCGCATCTATTTTGGATTGAATATTAGAGTTAATGATTTCATTTACGGCCAGCACACTTTCGGTAGCATTGTTCACCAGTTGATCTTCCACTTCCTGGCTGGCAGCTTGATAGGTTCGCCAGCCTATTATAATACTGGGCAGCAGCAGTATTATTAGATATGTAAGAATTAACTTGGTACGGATAGTCATACCCGCATTTTTTTTCATAGATGTCATCATCTCTCTCTCATCTGAGTCTTAGGCAAGGATACATTTACCAGACTTAATATATAATTTTATATCTTTTTTAGGAACCGATTTTCCTCCTATCTTTCTTCGTTTTTCTCATTTTTTTTGAGAATTGTCATATAAATGCAACAAAAAAGGCCGCCTCAATGAAAGCGGTCTCTTCCGATATACTTATTATTGCCGCGGCACAGGGCTCCGGCACCTCTATCCTAATTATTCTTTTTGTTCTTACAGTTCGGGCAGACGCCCCCAAATACTACATGGGCATGACCAATGGTATAACCGGTATCCTTGGCCACTGTATCCATCCATTCACGCGGAACTTGATTCATAACCTCATCTACTGCTCCACAAACCTCACAAATGATATGCTGGTGATCATCCATACGTGCGTCATATCTGCTGGCAGCTTCACCAAGCTTAAGCTCACGAATCATTTGTTTATCTGAAAGATAACGCAGAGAGTTATATACAGTACCGTATGCTAAGCTATGTCCCTGCTCTACTAGCCGATTCATCACTTCCGCAGCAGTAGGATGGTCATGTGAATTAAGGACGATATCGTAAACGGCTTGACGTTGGGAGGTCAAATTTAGACTTTTCATTCCTATCATCCTCTAACTTATTTTTAGATCAAGTATAAATCTTGTGGATGGGAACGTCAATCCCATTTTTATCCACATGTTACTTTACAAGCTACCTAATCATTCCTGAATATTTAATATCTACATCAGCCTTCACTTGGAAATCAAGTTTAGAATAGAGCTCCTTCCACACTTTCATTTCCGTATCGTTATTAAAGTGTCTTGCTCCATAATGCAGCCCCCAACCAAAGGGATCAAGGCCACTTGCTTGAATTTTGGTCAGCAATGCTAAGATATCCTCTTCCAGTTCTTTTCCCCCAGCAACTGCAATTTTCTCCAGCATGCTATGAGTCACCAGATCTGGGCTACTACTCTCTTCGAGAATACCTTTTATCTTAATATGATAACGAATAGTAGCTTTCCCTTGCTCTGGTGTCACGATTTTATAGTGCGAGGATGACCTCTCTGTGTAATATTGAAACATAATTCCCTCGGAATGGGCGGGTAAGTTAGTCCTAAGATTCGGGCGTGACAGCAGATTATATAGCCGGGTCTCATTTGGCGTAAGAACCATTTTGATTTTCTCATTATTCAGCAGAGCAATTTTATCAATTAAAAACTCCTTTTCCCCTTTAGTCTCGATAATCGGCAGGATCGGATCAATCCCCTCCTCAAAAACATTTCTCATCAGCTGATAGGAATACACACTAGAAATAAATGGAGACTCCGTGCCTTGTCCACTCATAGCCAGGATAAGAGAATTCGATGGGATACGCTCTGATTCGGGTCTTACCTTCAGCACTTGAAGTGCTTCCGGACGCCCTATTGCAAAATTAATAATAAGCTGTATATCTCTACGTCGCACGGCCCAATCCATAACATGGAGAATATCTTTACGGGCAACCTCCTCCCCCAAAATAATTGATTTACAATGGGAGTAATCAAGCTCCTTTTCCACTCTGGATTTCATTCTACGGAGGGCTTCCGAAATGCTTGGAGACTCCTCCGTCAAGATCTGCATCTTCTCATCAATCTTGGTAACATCCCCCTGAGGGATGGCAAGCTTTAAGCTAATCTTAAAATTCCCTTCTTCTGCACCTTGGTCAACGCCGATTGCTAACACGAAAATCCGCAAATCAATCTCCTTGAAGTCACAACCAGGAAGAAGAAGGAGTAAGGTAATCCCAATTCCAGCAAGTACTCTTCTCACAGCTTCCCCCTCCTAACTTTGCGATAACAATAAAACAGCAGAGCGATGATGAACATCTCACCAAACCAGCGAATTTGCAGAAACCAGGCACCAAACATGTTAAGCTGATATTGATCCAGCCCCATTAAGGACAGAACCATCGCGCTAAACAAGCTTAGAATGCCCCACTCTTTCCAGCGTTCTGCTTTTGGGGAATGTTTTTTTACAGATGAAAGGGCACCTTTAAAAAGCTCTAAACCTCCATGCCAATGAACAATTACACTTACCAGAGACAAACTCAAGTAGGCAAAATAAAAAATAAACAGCATCCGTTCAATAATAAAGGATTCCATCCGAATACTGTCGGCCGTCGAGAACCATGTATACACATGTTTATCAATAGCAACGGTTCCGAAATAACCGATGGGAACTAACAAAGTCAAGAGCAATACGAACAGTCCCTCCACCCCTAAAATCCAGACATGCTTCAGCTTCAGTCCATGAAATACCCGATTAAATATGGCCAGGTTTAAGTAACCACTAAACGAAAAGGTGGCCGCCGAAAGGCTCATTAGGTCCGGCTTATGCCAGAAGTATGTAGTGACCTGCAGAACAGAATCCCAATTGAAGTCCGGATTGATTAGCGCTTTTACGAGGCCATAAATAATTAACGGTAAGGTTACGCTGAGAATGATTTCAAGCCCATACAAGAGTGATAAAGAATCGAAGCGACAGCAGATGCAGACCAAGACTAAAAAACTGATCACAACCGTATAGGGATTCGAATCCGGACTGATAAACCGCAGCGTGATATCTACAAAGGAAAGCAATGTAACTCCCCCGGCCACACACCATAAGCCAGCAAAAAGGACCAATAAGATTCTGGCTAACTTCTTAGGAAGCAAAGAGTCAAATATTTCCGGAAATCCCTTGCCGGGGAATTTAGCAATCAGTACAGTAAATATATAGACAAACAAAGTGCCCAAGATCGTTCCGATTAGGATGGACATCAAAGCACCACCAAAACGTCTGTCTATTAGTTCCCTTGGAACAAAATTAATGATGTTGATCAGGCTGTTCATCAGAAAAAGACAGTAGAAATAACGGCTTTTGGCCATCAATGCTCTCCACCCTTCTTCTTGCCGAGATTATCGAGAAAAAACAATCTGAAATAAGGTTGTCCGAAGCTGCGCTGTTTGCATAAATACATGGCAAATCCCACGACACAGACCACTACCCCAACCAATCCTAAAAAAGCTGCGGCAAAAAGAAAAATATACTTCAGCACACGTATGGACAAGCTCATCATATTCAGCGGAATTAGAAAATTGGATATCGCAACAGCTGAAACCAATATAATCATGATATTCCCTACAAGTCCTGCTGCCGTCGCTGCCTGCCCCAAGATAAGCCCCCCTACAGTTGTAGCCGTTGGACCAATCGCCTTGGGGAGCCGTAAGCTCGCCTCAGTCAGAAACTCCATCATCATGAGCATTAAAAGCACTTCCACAAAAGATGGATAAGGTACTGTTGCACGACTACCCGAAATAAGCAGTGCAATCTGCACCCGAATAATTTCTGGATTATACGAGGTGAGGGTTACATAGAACGCAGGCAGCCAAAGTGTCATGCCTACACCGATAATCCGCAAAAGCTTCAGAAAACGCCCCACGATAGGAAATTGGATTTTATCATCCATGGATGTGAAAAAGTCATTAAAAATAGACGGGAGCACTATCGCATAACCCGTAGTATCAAGCATTATCGCTACTTTTCCTTCAGACAAATTAAACACAACCCTGTCCGGTCTTTCGGTGATAATGGACTTCGGGAGTATTCTTAATTTATCACTGCTTATAAACTTCTCAAGTTCGCCTGTAGCCTGCAAAATATCAACCTTTAACGTCCCCATTTTCTCACGTAATTCCTTTAAAACATTCTTATCCACCCGACTGTCATCGTATAGAATCGCTATCTTTGTTTTGGAGACATCGCCGATGACCATGGTCTCCATTTTGAGATTGGTGGATTGATATCGCCGACGAATCATGTTCATATTCACTGCAATATCCTCAGTTAGTGCATCTGAAGGTCCCTGAGAAATGCTTTCTGCAGATGTTTCATTAACCCCACTAATCTCCGTATTCATAGCATCAAAGAAACAGAACGTATCCTTCAAGCCCAGAAGAATATAACCGCTGAGCAAAAGCTCGATCGCTTTATCTCTCGTAGTCGCCTCTTCACTGCCCGGATACGTCATAATGTAATTTTGGTAAGCGTTGATATTCTCCATCTCATAGAACGGTGTGATTACATTTCGGCTGAGGATCTGCGAATCCGCAACGCTTTTGATATAAAGTAGGTCGACCTGCCCAAAAGAGGTAACGATCGTCTTATCGATTAAATCCGCGAACCCGTTCAGCTGGTCTTTGATCCATTCCAGAGAAATATTGTCCTTATCCTGTTGAACTGACATGGAACATCATCCCTCCTATTTGTCCTTTACGTCCCGGATCCCCCCTTATTTTGGCACTGTTTCTTTGAATTCATGCACTGCACAATTGAACGGGGAGTTTCTTTTCACAGGACTGTGGTAATAAATGAGATGAGGATTGTACAGATGGAGGGATAATAGATGGACCCAAACCGTAAGATAACGCAAAGTCTTCCACAATTTCCGGAATCATTATGGAGAGATACCACGGATTTACCGACTTTTCCAAAGCTGGCTGAAGATATTTCTACAGATGTGGCAGTGGTAGGCGGTGGAATTACAGGCATTACAACAGCCTATCTCCTCAGCAAAGCAGGCTACAAAGTCACGCTCTTGGAAGCAGGGGAAATTCTAAGTGGCACTACGGGTTTTACCAGTGCAAAAATCTCAGCACAGCACGGGCTAATCTATCATCATTTGATAAAACATTTTGGGCAGGAACAAGCCCGGCTCTATTATCGTTCGAACAGCGAGGCTATGAATTGGATCCAGAATACGGCTGAGGAACTTGAAGTATCCTGCGGCATGAAACATGAGGCAGCTTTTCTGTACGCGGATGCTGAAGATCATAAGACGCTTAAACAACTGGAGGAAGAGTATAAAGCCTATGAACAATTGGGTCTGCCCGGAGAGTGGCTAGATAACGTCTCTATCCCTCTGATGGCCAGTGGTGCCATTAAATTACCAGGACAAGCCCGCTTTCACCCGCTGCAATATCTGAAGGGCCTGCTGAAGGTCATTCAGGATAAAGGTGGCGTAATCTATGAGCATACGATGATGGCAGATAAGGTGGAGAAGAACGATAAGCTTACGCTTTTTACTGAAAAGGACGGGTATCGGATCACCTGCCGCTACGCCGTTTCAGCTTCTCATTTCCCCTTCTACGATGGAGGAGCATTATATTTCTCGCGGCTGCATGCTGAACGCTCCTACTGTCTGGCGATCCAGCCTGAAACGGATTTTGAGGGTGGAATGTATCTAAGCGCAAGCGAACCCACCCGTTCTCTGCGTGCAGTAGAGTGGGAAGGCAGGAATCTGGTCATTGTCGGGGGAGACAATCATAAGACAGGCCAGGGCATCTGTACGATAGGACATTATGAGAACTTGGAGCTATTCGCAGGAAATCTGCTCGGCATCAAAACAATCCCTTACCGCTGGGCAGCACAGGATTTAATCACCCTAGACAGAGTGCCCTACATCGGCAAGATTTCGGACAACGAAGAGATTTATATCGCTACAGGTTTTGGAAAATGGGGCATGACAAGCGGTACGCTGGCCGCACAGATCATCTCGGATCAGATTCAGCGCAAAGATAATCCGTATACCGAATTGTACGATCCGTCCCGCTTCAAAGCTGGCACCAGCCTAAAAAACTTCATCGTGCAAAATGCCAATGTGGCAAAAGAGCTCGTGGCGGGCAAAGTGGAAATCGTCCATAAAAAGACAACTGATTTGGAAGCTGACGAAGGAGCCGTTGTGTTCCATGATGGCAAACGTGTAGGAGCTTATAAGGATCCAGAAGGTAAACTTCATCTGGTGGATAGAACCTGTACCCATATGGGCTGTGAATGCGAATGGAACAACGGGGATCGTTCCTGGGATTGCCCTTGCCACGGCTCCCGTTTCTCCTACGATGGCGAAGTTTTAGAGGGCCCTGCTTCGGTACCGCTGACGAAACTCCATGAATAATACTTTTCATGAAAAGGCAGTTCGGATTCATGAAAAATTGCAGTCCCTTTTCTAAGGGGCGATTGTAATTGCCCTATAGCATTCAGGTATAATAAGACTTGAATGAAGCAGCTGCTTCAAAAAAGTTTGAAGGAGAGTGACGATAGAGATGGATTTGAGAGGAAAGAGTGTTGTAATTACTGGTGCAGGCAAAGGGATCGGAAAAGCCTTGGCTATGGCACTGGCTAAGGAAGGTGCTAATTTAGGCCTGATCTCCAGAACTTCAGGTGATCTCGAAGCGCTAAAATCAGCCTTAACGGAAGTATATGACGTTAAAGTCAGTATTGCCGTGGCCGATATCGCCGTACGCGAAGAAGCTGAACGTGCTGTTGCTTCCCTGCAAAATGAGCTGGGAGCATTTGATGCATTAATCAACAATGCCGGGATCGCAAAATTCGGCACTTTAGTAGAAATGGACCCTGCAGACTGGGAGCGCCACATCCAAGTTAATCTCTACGGCACTTATTACGTAACCCGTGCTGCGCTGCCTGCGATGATTGAGAAAAATGGCGGAAATATCATCAATATTTCATCCACAGCCGGAGAACGCGGCTTCGCGACAGGCTCTGCTTATTGCGCGTCCAAGTTCGCTCTCATGGGCATGACCGAAGCCCTCGCACAAGAAGTGCGCAAACACAATATTCGCGTCGTAGCCTTGACTCCAAGCACGGTCAACACTGGCCTAGCTTCCAATGCTGGACTTAAAATCGGTGACGAAGACCGCATGATGCAACCTGAAGATGTTGCTGAATTGGCACTGACAGCTTTGAAGCTGCCGGATCGCGTCTTCCTAAAAACAGCAGGACTGTGGACCACCAATCCGCAATAAAATCGCGCTGGACGCGTAGGGAGCCGGATGATCTGGGGTGATTGCACTAGTGCAATAGAATCCCACTAGTCGAAGGTGAAACCTTGGGTGATTGCACTTTGTGCGGGATAACGCCTCAGGCTTGCTCTGCTCCGTTATCTAATTGCACTTTGTACAATAGAATCGCTCTAGACGAGGATGAGGCCTTGGGTGATTGCACTTTGTGCAATCAGTTTAGTGGCTCCCCTCCTTTTTAGGCGATTTGGGCTTGATTCTATTGTACAGAATGCAACAGACTGCCTTATTCAGATAACATTCAGGCTATTCTGTTGCACATTCTGCAATGCAACTTCATTTGGGGGCTTTATTAGGGAACTGGGACTGGAATTAGGTGCTAGCTGTAATGGTGGTTTTGAGTAAAAACTTTGGAGTTGGGTTGGCACTTTGGCTTAGAGTAACATTACGGTTAAGGTGGCACTTTACTTGCGGTAGTTGCTTTAACGTGCAGTAGTTACTTTAACTTGCTATAGCCACTTTACTTGCAGTAGACACTTTGATTTTTCGCAGGTACCTGAGTTTGCACAATACTTAACGTTTAAATAGATAATAGTTGCACTTTGTACATCTATTCAGCGCAATTAGAGGAGAAATCATACTTTAGTTGCACTCTATACAGTTAAAAGAAGGCTATTCTCGTCGATTCACCAGATTCGCACAAATTAGTTGCAGAGAATACACTTATTCGATCGTTTCTGGTGTGACGGATAATTTAAGTGTACAAAGTGCAATTAAGCGCCCGCGTTCTTGTGTCTTTTGGGGTAGTCTTTTATTTTGTTAGTTGGTTTGTGGTTTGTGTATTGTGTTCTGTGCCTTGTGCCTTGTACCTTGTACCTTGTACCTTGCGCCTTGTCCTTGTGTCTTGTGCCTTGCGCCTTGTGTCTTGTACCTTGCGCCTTGTCCTTGTGTCTTGTGCCTTGTGTCATATACCATTGCTCCGTACTTTCGGGTGTAATGTGCTTTTGAGAATCACGATGTTACCTTGAGATCTTGATACTAATTTCCGAGGTTCTCATGTTATATTATTTCGATTCACAATGTCCTGAGAATATACTAACTTTCTGATCGGAGGTTTATCTATCATGCTGGTAGTAACTAATACTATTAAAGTAAAAGAAGGTCATGGCGAAGCTATTGCTCAACGTTTCGGAGGAAATAATGGTGTACAGGATATGCCTGGGTTTGTACGTATGGAGGTATGGCGCGGAAATGCCAAAGAAGGTATCGAGGAATTAAAAATCTGCACCGTATGGGAGAATGAGGATGCGTTCAAAGGCTGGACCTCCAGCGAGTCCTTCCGTCAGTCGCACCGTGGTGCTGGTGGTAATGACGCAATCCTGGGTGCTTCCATCGATAAATATGAGCTAATGATCAGCCGCACGCCCAGTAACTAAGGATTTGGACCACCCAAACAGAGCAGTAGCTAGATTGAACCAGCAGTGTGTACGGAATGGTAGCCCGATAAGTACAGTTAACTAATTGACTATTACTGCTAGGTAACCGGTGATACGAGCTAATTGGCTTTACCTCCTGGCTAACCAATGCAGCGCGCTAGTTAACTCTTACCGCCGGGCTAGCCAATACAGCGGGCTAATTATCTTTACCTCTTGGCTAACCAATGCAGCGGGCTAATTAACACAGTTATCGCTTCTAAATGCTAATTGCTACAGTAAAAACTTAGAGTAATTATCGTCCAGCAGACTTATTGATTAGCCTATTAGATACAGTTCAATTAGTTGGTACAAGCAGCACTATTATCCAGCGATGTCCTGGACCTAAGCCTAAAACAAACAGGGATGTCCGGAGCCAATATGGCTCTGGGACATCCCTGTTTGTTGTTTATAAACTCATTATTTACTTACATCTGGCTGAGGAGTCTCCACCTCTTGATGTTTACCCGGCCAGAACGACCAACGACCAAAGAGCGTCGTAATAGCTGGTACAAGGAACGGACGCACCACGAAGGTATCCAACAGAACACCAAGAGCGGTGATGATACCGAACTGCACAAGCACCTGAATCGGCAAGCTTGCCAATACAGCAAATGTACCTGCCAGAATGAGGCCGGCAGAGGTAATTACCGAGCTGGTCTCATTCACACCTTCCGCGATAGCCTGCTTAAGCGGCATGGTTTTACGCTTTTTCCAGATATTCGAGATCATGAAGATGTTGTAGTCTTCTCCAAGTGCCACCAAGAAAACAAAGGAATACAGTGGGATCGCTCCCTGAATGGCATCAGCTCCCATCACATAGTGAATGATAATCCAGCCTAAGCCAAGCGCTGAGAAGAAGGAGAGAATAACGGTGCCGACCAGATAGATGGTGGCCACTATTGAACGCAGATATATCAACAACAGTAAGGTGATCATTCCGATGACCACGGGGATAATCAGATCGGTATCCCGATCTCCAATCTCTTTAGTGTCGTGCTGTGTTGCCGTCTGTCCGCTTACCCACACATGATCCGCAGGGTTCGCAACGTCTACATCGATTAATGCCTGCTCTGCGGTAGCAAGAAGGGTGGGAATATGCCCCATCGCTTCTAGTGAGTAAGGATTGCTTTTAAATTCAATATCAAAACCAACAATATCTTTGTTTACTGCCCCCTGCTGCGGATCGGAAACCGTGTCCACGTAGGTGAGTCCGCCCAGAATGACCTTTAGATCCTCTCCGCTCGCTTTTCCTTGGGTATCAATAATCAGCTTCGCTGGAGCCAATTCTCCGGGGGAGAACTGTTTGCCAATAAGGTCGAACCCTTCGCGGGACTCCATATTTTTAGGAAAAGAGGATAGGATATCATAGGTAAATTTGATGCCACTGGAGAATGAAGCCAGAATCCCCAGGCCGATAACGGTCACACCTACGATAGCCCAAGGCCGGGTTACTACCAAGCCGCCAATGCCTTTTTTACGGGAAACCTTGGGCTCAGGAACAGGTTTGCCTTTAGCCTTAGCCCGTTCTACCTCCATTTGCGGTGTGCGCGGAATGAATGGGAAGAACGAGGTCCGTCCGAAGATCGCCAGCAGTGCTGGTACGAGGGTTAGACTGGCAATTCCCATGATGAAGATCGACACGCTAAATGGAATGGCAAAACGATGATAAGCTCCATACTTAGCCAGCAATAATGCGAACAGCGCGAGCACGACGGTGAAGCCGCTCATAGCAATTGCACCTGAAGATTCGGTAATGGAGCGAAGAAGGGCACGACTCTTGCTCTCCTCTACCTTCAACAACTGCCGGAACCGTGAAATCAGGAACAGACAATAGTCCGTACCAGCTCCGAATAACAAAACGGTCATAATCGAGATCGCCTGTGAATCCACTGTGATCCAGCCTTCTTGCGCCATTTTTCCAAGAATCGGGCTAGTTACGCCATAAGCGAACCCAACCGCAATAAGCGGAATAAACGCCAATATCGGCGAACGATAGATCACCAATAAGAACACCAGAACAAGCATAACCGTAGCAATTAACAAGGAAACGTCTGCGTTTTTGAACAGCCCTGTAGCATCTATGGAGATGCCCACTGGACCCGTAACACGTAAACTCAGGTCTTTTCCATCTACCTTAGCAGCAGAGGGGTCTCCGCCCGTCTCCGTGTTTATGATCTTCTTCATTTCTGTCACAGCTTCGCCGAGCTGATCACTATCTGCCGTTTTATCAAAAAGCACTGGGGTTACCAGCGTACTAAGATCCTCAGATAACGAGGCTTGTAATGCTTGTGGCGGCAGTTGTCCTAATGGGGGAACAAAATTCTGATGGGGCAATGGTTGCTGCTCCAACTTCTTGTACACAGCAGTGATATGTACTAAATCATCTTGTGAAAGCCCACCTTCTCTATGCCATACGAGCAGCGCCGGCACTCCACTTCCACTAGGGAATTCTTGTTCTGCAATAGCTGCTGCCTGTACCGATTGTGAATCATCTGGGAGGTTAGGCGCATTATTAGCAACCTGAGAATTCACTGCAGGCCATAACAGGGTAAGTGCACCTACAAGCACTATCCATACGAGAAGAGTAATCCACTTCGTCTTTTTTCCTGCCACCCATTTTCCGTAGCCTGACATTCCCTTCATCCTCTCCTTTACCTTGCAGCCTTAAAAATGAGCCGCGGGTCATTTTTTATTCTATCATATATATGCTTTAATTTTTAATCAAACTTTTTTTATTTTTCAGAAAAATTAAAGCACCTCATCACATATAAAATACCCCTCTCTTCACATAAAAAATCAGCATCATGTGAAAAGAGGGGTTTATGATTAACTATACTTTTTTCTTCACTTCAATTTAGCCTACGTCCAAATCCCCTTCAGAGAACTGACTGTTATAGAGATCCGCATAGAATCCGCCTTGTGCCAGCAGTTCTTCGTGGTTGCCTTTCTCGATTACACTACCTTGGTTCATGACAAGAATGAGATCCGCATCACGAATCGTCGAGAGACGGTGGGCAATAACGAAGCTTGTTCTGTTTTGCATCAGCGCATTCATCGCTTTTTGAATCAGCAATTCAGTCCGTGTGTCGACACTGCTCGTTGCTTCATCAAGAATGAGGATCGATGGATCAGCAAGAATAGCGCGAGCAATAGTAATCAACTGCTTCTGTCCTTGTGAAATATTAGAAGCTTCTTCATTTAACACCGTATTGTAGCCAAGCGGAAGTGTGCGGATAAAGTGATCAGCATGCGCAGCCTTGGCCGCCCGCACCACATCAGCTTCTGATGCACCTTCATGACCGTAAGCAATGTTATCACGAATCGTACCGTTGAAGAGCCAGGTATCCTGAAGCACCATACCAAATTTACTGCGTAGGTCACTCCGTTTCATATCGGTAATGTTGACGCCATCAATGATAATTTCCCCGTCGTTAAGCTCGTAGAAGCGCATCAACAGGTTAATCAAAGTGGTTTTACCAGCACCAGTAGGACCGACAATAGCTATAGTCTGACCTGGACTAACCTCAATATTCATGTCCTCAATCAGAATAGCATCCTCTTTATATCCGAATTTCACATGACGGAACTCAACGGAGCCTTCCGGAGCACCTTCATCAAGCTTCACAAGTGTAGTATTAACTTCTTTGACTTCCTCTTCTTCATCCAGAAGTTCAAATACACGTTCTGCGGAAGCAATGGTGGATTGAATAATGTTAGCAATATTAGCCGTTTGTGCAATCGGCTGGGTGAACTGACGTGAATATTGAATGAAGGCTTGGATATCCCCGACATCAATCATTTTTTTAGTAACAAAAATACCACCCACAACACAGATAAGCACATAACCCAAGTTACCGATAAACATCATAAGCGGCATAATCATACCCGACATAAATTGGGAGCGCCAGCCAGAATCATATAGCTTATCGTTTATTTCATCAAAATCTTTAAGCGACTGCGGTTCGCGGCCGAAAGCTTTAATAATCCGGTGCCCTGTATACATTTCCTCTACATGACCATTCAACTGACCAAGCGATTTCTGCTGTCTCACAAAATAAGTCTGCGAACGTTTGGAGATCGCCATAATCACAATAAAGCTGAGTGGCAACGTAGTAATCGTGATTAAAGTCAGCCATGGGCTGATGGTAAGCATCATCACAATAACACCAATAATAGTGACGATTGAGGTAATCAGCTGCGTTAAACTTTGCTGCAACGTGGTACTGATGTTATCCACGTCATTCGTAGCACGGCTGAGAATTTCCCCGTGTGTACGGGAGTCAAAATACTTTAAAGGTAAACGCTCCAGCTTGCTGTTGATCTGCTCACGCATGTCATAAACTACCTTCTGCGCTACTCCAGCCATTACATATTGCTGAATGTAACTAAACAAAGCACTAAGCAGATACAATCCCGCGAGCAGGATCAGAATATCATTAATATATCCAAAATCAATGGAGGCACCCTCTACACCCATCAATTTGCCGTAAGCACCTTCGAACAGTTTGGTTGTAGCTTTACCCATAACCTTCGGACTGAAGATACTGAACACCGTACTGGCAATCGCCATAATTAGTACAATAATCAATTGAACCATACGTGGGCGTAAATATTTGATCAAGCGACGAAGTGTACCTTTAAAATCTTTAGCCTTTTCTGCCGGCATCCTCATTCCAGGACCGCCACCCGGTCCACCCGGACCTTTATGGCCGCGGGGAGCTGCAGGCTTATGTTCTCTGTTTTGTTCGCTCATGCTATTTCCTCCTCTGACAGCTGCGAGGATACGATCTCGCGGTACACATCACTGCTCTCGAGCAGTTCACGGTGAGTGCCCATTCCAGCAATTTCACCCTCATCAATTACAATAATCCGGTCCGCATCCATAACGGTGCTAACCCGCTGAGCTACGATCAATACGGTGGATTCCGTAGTTTCAGCTTTGAGAGCCGCGCGAAGTTTGGCATCTGTCTTGAAATCAAGAGCTGAGAAGCTATCGTCGAACAGATACACCTCAGGTTTTCTCACAAGCGCCCGAGCAATGGACAACCGCTGTTTCTGACCACCAGAGACGTTATTCCCGCCTTGGGCAATTTCCGAGTCAAACCCATCCTTCATCGCGGATACGAAATCGTAGGCTTGAGCCACCTTGGATGCATGAATGATTTCTTCATCCGTAGCATCCTCTTTACCGTAGCGGATGTTCTCATTAATCGTACCCGAGAACAATACTGCTTTTTGAGGGATGTAACCGATTTTGCTCCGCAGCTCTTCCTGTGTCATCTCACGCACATCCACTCCGTCTACGCGTACAGCACCTTCATTAACATCATAGAACCTTGGAATCAGGCTAAGCAGCGTAGATTTACCCGATCCGGTACCCCCGATAATTGCGGTAACTTCACCCGGACGAGCACTAAAGCTAATTTTCGAAAGTGCAGGCTGTTCTGCCCCTGGATAGGAAAAAGATACATTCTCAAACTCAACAAAACCACGTAAAGAATCGCGTCCGTCTTTTTTAGTAGCTTGAGCTGTTGTATGCAGTTCACTCTCAGTAGGATCTGTAAATTCAGGCTGCATATCCAGTACCTCATTGATACGCACGGCTGAAGCTGAAGCACGCGGAATTAACACGAACATCATCGATACCATAATCAGAGAGAACATAATTTGCATCGCATATTGGATAAATGCCATCAGGGACCCAACTTGCAGATCGCCGTCACCAATTCGAATTCCACCAAAATAAAGAATAGCAATCATAGAAAAGTTCATTACAATCATCATCAGCGGCATCAGGCCGGCCATGATTTTGTTGACCTTGATAGCTGTATCCGTAAGATCACGGTTAGCTTCGGTGAAACGTCTATTCTCATGATCAATCCGGTTAAAAGAACGAATAACACGAATACCTGTCAGATGCTCACGCAGCACCAGGTTTAATTTATCAAGCTTAATCTGAATGGCTTTAAACAGTGGCAGACCCTTCATCCCAATAAAGAAGATCGCCCCAACAAGTACAGGAATAACGACTACAAAAATCAATGATAATTTAGCATCTTCAGATACTGCCATGATGATACCACCAATCATCATCATCGGTGCCCCGATCATCATGCGCAACATCATAGTAAGTACGGTTTGAACTTGTGTAATATCATTTGTTGTACGTGTAATCAAAGATGCTGTACCTAACTTATCGAATTCATGCAGAGTGAAATTCTCTACATGATTAAAGACTCGAGCACGCGTGATTTTACCAAACCCAGCCGCCACTTTTGCCGATAAGTAACTGGCAATTACCGAACATAAAGCACCGCCACCTGCAACCATGAGCATGAAACTACCTATTTTCCAAATATAAGCGCGATCTCCTTGAACGATCCCTTTGTCGACGATGTCAGACATCAGAGTAGGAAGGTATAAATCACCCATGGACTGCAAAAATACAAGGATTAATACAGCACCAATAGCTACCCTAAAAGGCTTCAGTTGTTTAAATAATTTAATCAAGCTTCTCATCTCCGTTCATTTGTAGCCTATCCCAATCAGGTGGTGGATTATCCTCAACGTATTCATGTACCTTAAGCAATAGCTCAGTGAGCTGTTTAGTGTCTTTTTCGCCTAAGTGTTGTACAAGCTTATCAAGCATCACATCACGATAATGTTCCGCTTTTCGTGTGAGTTCTTTTCCACGTTCCGTCAATTTTACGCGTACAACTCTTCGGTCCGAAGGATCCGCGTGTCTTTCCACCATCTGTTTCGCTTCAAGACTGTTAATCAGCTGCGTGATGGTAGGAGGAGTGAATCCAAGTAGTCGGCTGATTTCAGACACCTTAAGACCCTCTTCATCAGAATGATTCCATTTTTCAATGCATATCATTAAAGTCATCTCACTTGGCTTGTGGCCCTCAACGCCCTTTTGCCATTGAGCTTTATGCAGGCGTTTCATCGCCGCAAAAAGCCCGTGTGCGACTGAATTTTCAGTATTTTCTGTATTTCCTCCGTTTATCCCAATTTCCTTCACCTCTATTTTAGTTAGGTCAACTAATTATTAAACACTATATTATTTAGGCTACCTAATTATATTTTCGCCGGATTGCTTTGTCAAATTATGAATACGCTATCAATTATTACGAAAAAGAAAACTCCCCAGCACGAGTGCAAGGGAGTAGTTATCGGTTTATGTATCTGTATATAAAATATTGCCAAGGATAACCTTTAGAATCCTGCTCCGTGCTCATAAGTTGTGATTGGTCCATTACTTCCGGAACCAACTGGGCCGATAATGATGAAGCTAAACAATGCTAAAATGCCTGCCATCATCAATAGTGATTTTTTCATCTTTTCTCACCTCCCTTATCAGCTTTCTGTATTTCTCCTGTTGATTTAGAGTTGCATAGTCCCTATTGGTCTCAAATAAGGTCACGCACTTAATGAAGTCTATTCCATTATTAGTCTTAATAGATAACTCTAAAGACTGTATGATATAGTCCACACCCGTAATATATTGTCCATTGTTTATTAGATACATGGCTATTTGATAGTACAACCGATATAATCGGTCAATATTAATGGGATCTTCAAACTGTTCAAATCGTAACATTTCCCGTGCAAAACGTTTAAGCACATCATCTACAGAAAATCTGTAATGATTAGCCGATTCCATAATAATAATGAGTCCTGGCAATATTTCTCCGGGGTGCTCAGCCAAAAAAGCTACATAGTCCGGTACAACCTTTACGTTCCCCTCCAGCATTTCCAGTGTGAAACTGTTCCCAACTGCAAATAATCGGAATTGTTCTACAGCTTGCTGGCCTACTTCATCCAACATCTCAAACCAGCCTAAGTCTGCATAACCAGCGGTATATTTCTTCGCAGCTTCATATTGACCTTGCTTCGTCAACGAAATTGCTTTAAGTAAATATCCGTGCCCATAATAAACAACGAGCGGACGTTCCGTACAGAGTTCTTCTCTTCGTTTGTCTCCGCTCCTCCGCAGTTCTTGGCGGTAAACTGCATTGGCTAAAGCTCTCAACTCATCAGCATAGATCTCCATTTCTTCCCATCTGCGAAGAGCGAAACATAGCTGTGTCAGCATCAATAAACCATCTAATTGCAAATTTTCCGGAAGGCGTCCCCTAAAAGGACTAAAGCTAATGACTGCGCGTAGCTTCTCCTCCATATCAAGTGTTTGCAAAAATTTAAAATTACGATAATGACTGATCGCGAGACGTTCACTATAACTATCCGACTCGTTCTCTACTACAATCTTGTAAAAAAACATGGATTCCTGAACTTTGCCTTTATTGAATAATTTATCAGCAACAGAATAAATGATATCCAGCGGCTTGGTAGACTCTAATAACCTGCTTAAAGTGTCCTCAATACAAGGCTGTTTGCCCAATTCAGCACAACGAATCAAAAAAGGCTCCACTCTACGGCGTGAGACCTTCTCATCATTGAAGCATTCATCAACATATAGAGGATATAACCAACCTTCTGGAAAACCAAAGGCTTTTATAATTGCATCTACTTGTCCCAAGGACATAGGCTTCGGCGGATTTCCATGCAGAATTGCACTGAGGCTGCCTCGATTCAGGCCACAAATTTTTGAAAATGAGGCGAGATTATGGCCGGAGCGGGACAAATTTTTCTCAATTTCTGAGCGTATAGTTGTTAACTTTCCCTCCACTCGGCACCCCCAAAGTTTGACTTGAAAAGATTCTATTAATTGACATTATAGGTGAAAGTTATGGATTGTACAACAAATAGATTGTACGACAAATAGAGGAGCCTAATACGCTCCTCTAGATCAGTAACATCTTCATAGTATTATAATTCTATGTTGTTGGTAGTTTAGCTAACAGTGATGGCGGTTTTGGAACTTCTACTATAGGATGTAATGCCGGCTTTCCGGTTGCGCAAATTTTCCATCATCTTATTTTGTGCCAGCAAAATATAGCTGTCTAATCGCTCACTGAGCTCTAAAACAGCACGGTCACTAAGACTCCGTTGCTCTGCAACCTCCAGCAATTCACATCTAAGACTCTCTATAGTTACAAGTAGCTCATCTTCTTTATAATCTTTTCTATGATTATTCTTGGAGGAATTTGGATTTTGTGTCACATCTCTCTCCTTCTCTCTATCAACATCTTCTCCTATCATAAGTCATGATACCAAAAAACATATTTTCAAAAAAAAGAAAAATTGTAGAGCTTCTAACAAAAACGGAATTACTATTTATTCAGAGTCCTCCGCATGCTGGTCAGGGAGCTCATTGGGATACTGTTCTCGCAAAAGTCCCTTTGCAAAAGAAATCCATTCGCGTGCCGCAAAAGATAAATAACGGTCTCTACGCCACGCCATAGCAAGCTGCCACGGAATTACCGGATCCGTCAAAGGCACAACAACTAACCGTGATCGATCCATATCCCGGCATATGGTCTCTGGCAGCAATGCGATTCCCATACCGGCAGCCACCATGCGGCTAATTAAGTCCCATTGGGAGCTCTCATAGATTACCTTAGGCTGAAATCCCGCCTTCACACATTCCGTAATAATCCGATCATGCAGCGTAAAATCCTCCCGGAACAGCACAAACTCCTCTTCGGCCAGTTCACTTAACGGAACAAAGTCTGCACCGGCCAGCCGATGTCCTACAGGTAAAATAAGATTCAGCTTCTCTTCAACAAAAGTGAAACAATGAAGTTTGGCTGTATTTACAGGCAGCACAACCATTCCGATGTCCAGCAAGCCCGTTTCTACATCTTCTTCCACTTTTTTCGCGCCATCCTCATGCAGACGAATAGTAACCTGCGGATAACGTTTATGAAATTGACCAATCACCGAAGGAAAAAAGCTCGCCCCTACCATTGGAGGCAGACCGATGCGGATGTGGCCCTGCTCCAAATTTCGTAAGCTATCCAGCTCAGAAGACAAGCTGGCGAACGACTCCACGATATTTTGCGCTTTGGTGAACAGAATTTCCCCCGCATCTGTAAGCCGGACACTTTTCCCTTCACGGTAAAACAAATCCGCCTCCAGCTCGATCTCCATATTCCGGATCATTTTACTGATCGTTGGCTGAGAAATATATAAGGATTCGGCAGCCCGAGTAAAGCTTTTCATTCGTGCTGCTTGGACGAAATATTCTAATTGTCGGATATCCATCTTCCAACCTCCGATACATAGACAAAAGGAATGTCATTTATTCAATCTATTCATTTTACCTATGAAAACAATTGATGTAAACTTTCATTATCATGAAAGGAGCGAAGCCTTATGAAAAAGATTGTTATAGGCTTGCTGCAGGTAGCGGGACTTACCCTATTCTCATTACTAATCAATGCTGTAACCCCATTATTGCATATCCCTATTCCCGGAAGCATACTCGGAATGATTATATTGTTTCTTTTGCTTGAGTTTGGTGTCATTCATCTGAATTGGGTTGAAGTTGGTGCTTCTTGGCTACTGGCTGAGCTCTTGCTGTTCTTTATTCCATCTGCTATTGGCGTAATGAAATACGCGAATATTCTGGAAACTGATGGTTTACGAATCCTCGCGGTGGTCATTTTGGGTACGATTGTTGTAATGGCCAGTTCCGGATTACTTACCAGTAGAATTTACAAAGCAAAGGAGCGGAAAGGATCATGTTAAACGCTCTGTTATTCTTCGGTCTTACGGTTGCTGTGTATCTACTGGCGAAACGCATTTATGCTTCTAGTGGCAAAGTGTACACCTCTCCATTGATCATTACACCAGTGCTTATGATTATCTTCTTACTCATCACAGGCATTACTTATGATTCTTACAATGCGGGAGGCAAATGGCTGACGGATTTGCTGCAACCGGCAACTATGGCCTTTGCAATCCCTTTGCATAAAAACTTCAAGGTGCTCAAAAAGCACGCCGCCGAAATTGCGGCAGGCGTGCTGTCAGGGACGATAACAGCGGTGATCTCTTCTATTCTGCTCGCCAAATGGCTGCATGTCAGCGGCGATCTGGCAGCCAGTCTGGTTCCACGTTCGGTGACTACGCCGATCGCTATGAGCATCTCGCAAAGTATCGGCGGTGTACCGAGTATTACTGCAGTCTTCGTCATCATTACCGGGATACTCGGTACAATGATGGGCCCTACAGTGCTCCGCATCTTCCGCATTGACAATGAAATCGCGCGTGGTGTATCGCTGGGAACCGCTGCGCATGGTACAGGAACATCCAAGGCCTTCGAGCTTAGTTCACTGACCGGAACCATCTCCAGTATTGCGATGATTCTGTCCGCGCTGTTATCCATAGGTGTGGCGCCAGCTTTACTCGCGGTATTCCTCCACTAGGCTAACCCAGCTTGAGCCAAGGACATGTCTCTTTAGCACATCTAAGGCGACATGTTCTTTTTTTAAGAGATCTAAACCTAGAATTTAACCGGAAGTCCACTTTGTGCTGAATCGTAAGCCGCGCAGGTTACTTTAAGCGTCTTGAATCCATCCTCATAGTCACTGAGAATACGTGAACGATCACCTGTCCGTACAGCATGCAGAAAAGCTTCACTTTCCACTAAATATGGATTTCCTGTGTTTTCAAATTCGGTGCTATTGCCACTTCGCACTTCCAAGAGACGATCCGGGTTCCAATCCAGCAATCCCCGATCATTATAGAAACTAAGTCCTACACTTCCCACCGGATCAGGCAGTACACATGTATTTGAAATATTAGCTATGATTCCATTCTCAAGCTTCAGAGATACGGTACCTACATCGGCTACGCTCACACCTTCATGCTGCTCATGCATAATTCGGTTTCCGAACATGCCGTATACTTCTTTTACCTCTCCTGCCAGATAACGCACTAAATCGACGATATGAGTAGTCTGCTCGGTGAACTGTCCTCCGGATTGCTCCTGATCACGCCACCAAGCTACGCCCGGCATGCCGCCCATCCACTGGCCCATAACCATACCGATCTTATCACCACGTAGTGTTTCCTTGAGCCGTCTGACATTCTCTTGATAACGGAAATGGTAACCTACCGAGGTCAATAAATTATGTTCTTTAATATCTTGCAGCAAGCTCGCAGGAATTTCAGTAGTCATACTAAGCGGCTTCTCTATAAAAAAAGGAATATCCCTCTTGATTAATGAACGTTCAATCGCACCATGAGATTGTGGAGGCACACAGATATAAACAGCATCAAGCGTCTCTGCATCCAACATCTCTGTAATATCACCATATCCAGCAGCTCCGTATGGACGTGCCATATCTTCGCCTTTGGCTTTACTGCTTCCACAGACTGCCTGCAACTGGACATCATCCATCCCTGCCAGCAAATCAGCATGTACCTTAGAGAACCAACCCGTACCCACAATACCCACTTTTAATGTCATATTATTTCCCCCTGCCGATTGATTATGAATACCCTTTCGTAGATTATAACCTCTTACGAGCGGATAAGATAATCTCTCCATTCTTCGGGGAGCAAATGCATATATGGACTCTGCAAAAAACGGTCATCAGCCAACACGATAATGCCCGTATCCGTCTCGCTGCGAATCAACCGGCCTCCGGCTTGCAGTACCTTGCACATTCCCGGATAGACATAGGCATAATCAAAGCCATTTTTTCCTCTGGCATTAAAATATTGACGCAGCAGATTGCGTTCAAGACCAAGCTGTGGCAGGCCAACGCCAACAACCATAACCCCATTGAGGCGATCCCCTGGCAGATCCACACCTTCTGAAAAAATTCCTCCAAGTACAGCAAATCCCAATAACGTCTCGTCATTGTCTGGACTAAATGCAGCTAAAAAACTTTCTCTAGCTTGCTCACTCATGCCCGTATCCTGCATCAATGTCCGGATTTCAGGGTAATTCTCCGTAAAGGCCTGATATACGTTTTGTAAATAGAGGTACGAAGGAAAAAACACCAGATAATTGCCCTTCTTGGAGACCATTTGGCTTAGTGCTTTAGTCAACGGAACTAGGGAAGCTTCCCGGTCATGATAACGTGTGGAGACAGGTAAGACGGTTACTTCCCACTGCTCCTTCTGAAAAGGAGAAGAAACAGTTAAACTGTAATCTTCCTCCACCGCACCAATCATATCCCGGTAGTAAGATAATGGAGAAAGTGTAGCTGAGAACAGGATCTGACTGCGAAAGCTCTTGGACATCTGCCGAAGCAGATGCGAGGGATCCAAATTGAATAACTTGAGATAGACATCCCCTCTACGAACCTCAGCATAGGTAATGTAGCGTTCATCATAGGTCTTAAAGGTGCGGAGCATTCCCTGAACTGCAAAATATGTATCCAAGAGGACATTTTCCCCTTCATCTTCTCCATTCAGAGAGACAATGCTGGAGCTGGGGTGAATAAGTTCCTGTTCCGCCTCCAAAGAAAATATCTCAAGCAAAGCTGGCAGCTCCTCCGGGAACGAGTCCCACTGCCCTTGCCCCTCTTCATTGCAAATTTTGCGAAGGGAGATGAAAAAAGCATTCACCGATTTAGCGGTTTTACTCAAACTCCGGTTCATTTCTTTATATTGGCGCTGGATCTCCAGGAAAGGGGCTTTCAGCAAAGAGGCGGAGAACATTTCCCGTCCCCGGTCTACCAGATTGTGTGCTTCATCTACTAGAAGTACCGTTTCTCTCTTTCTTTCCTCTGTTAGCCGTTTCAGACTGATGCGAGGATCATATATATAATTGTAATCGCAGATCACAGCATCACAGGCATAGGCCGCATCCAATGAGAACTCAAATGGGCACACTTTGTGTTTGTGAGCATACAGTGCAATGGTGTCTCTGCTCATGAGCGTCTCGTGCTCTAACAGATCCATCAACGCCTCGTTGATCCGGTCATAATAACCATCCGTATAAGGACAGGAATCCTTACCGCAAACCCCCTCTTCGCGAAAACAGGCCTTCTCTTTAGCGGTAATAGTGATGACATGCAGCTGAAGTCCCTGCGTTAGCAACAGCGAGATGGCTTCCTGCGCGGCAAAACGGGTAACCGTCTTTGCCGTTAAATAGAACAATCCCTTAGCTTGTCCTTCGCCCATCGCTTTAAGGACAGGAAACAACGTCGACATTGTTTTCCCAATACCTGTGGGTGCTTGAGCGAACAGACTGACCTTTTCCACGACGGACTTATATACGGCTCCTGCAAAATGACGTTGTCCCTTTCGATAAGAGGAGAACGGAAAGCTCAACTCCCGAAGACTCTGCTCCTTCTTAGCCTCATGATGAACCATCATCTCGGCGTACGGAGCATATCTAGCTACTGTGTCATTCACAAATGAAATCAGCTCTTCAAAAGACAACGTTCGGTACAAGCTTTTTTGCTCATCAGTGGCCCGGTGGACATAGGTAAGCTTAACCTGAATAGAAGAAAGCTCTTGCTCCAGAGCTATCATATATGCGTACATCAGCGCCTGTGCCCAGTGAACCTCATGTCCCTCATCCAGTAAATCCAGCAGTCCGGAGGTTGACTTGATTTCTTCGACCGTAAAGCTCCCATCCTCCGAGACAAGCAATCCATCACATCGCCCATCTACAACATAAAGCAGGTTTCCATAAGAAATTTCCGTTTTCAAATAAACCTCTTTGCGGTCACCTTCCTTATATTGCTTTTGGATTTTCTGATGAATTCTTGTGCCTTCGACCATAGCGCCCGTTCCATGAAAGCCAGGCTCAATGCTTCCGCTGCGAAAAACATATTCAACGAGAGTTCTAACTGATAAAGCTACTGTAGAGCCCATCCGGCATCACATCCTTTAATTTTCCATATATTCTTTTTGCTCCCAATCGCCATTTTAGTCCTGAATTCGTTGTATAACCCTGCATGAGAGCAGGAGCGTCAGCTTCAACCCTATGTGTTTAACTTTACGCGCTCCGCTAAGCTTATACTTAGGATCTCGATTTTTGACATTCTATAGCTAGCCCTGCATAATAAATTTTATTACTATGGAATTATTTTGTCTGGGGCGCTGTTTCTTCCTAGCCGGGAAATAGCGTTTTATCATGTAGAAAGAAGGCGAAGCTGTGTCATCCTTTAACTTTAAACAGTGGATCGTTAAACCTTTTGTGTTTTTCACAATAATTTTTATTCTAAAAGCTTTCTTGGCATGGGGCGTAATCTTTGACGATATATTGCCCTGGAAATCATTATTAACTGAAATCCCCTTTGCTTGGGCGCTCTTCTGTATCATTGAACGTTTTGGTTCCAAGCGCAAGCTCGGATATTACATGACCGTAAATTTATTAGTGACAGCCATTTTCTTCGCAGCCATTATGTATTTTAAATATTATGGTGTTATTGTGACTTACCATGCAGCGGAGCAGGTGAATCAAGTCACCGCCGTCAGCAACAGCGTATTCTCACTTATGGATCCATACTACCTGCTGATTTTTACAGACATCATTATTCTCGGAGTTTATTTCTTCTTTAATAAAAAAGGCCGGGTCTATAAGAAAGAGAATATCAACCGCCGCCGTGGCGGAAAACTTAAGTACAGCGTTCTGTTTGCAGTCTCACTTGCTTTATGCCTGTTCAACATCTTGCCTAATAAGGCCAGCATGAACGAAATTAAGAAAGCCCAGGAAATGGGAATTCTTAATTATGAAGCCTATACGATCTTCGCTAAAGAAGAGCCTGAGCTAGTCAATTCAAGTGACATTACACAAGATGCCATTAACAAATTGAAGGGGATTAATACTACGGCTAGTTCTCCACTTCAAGGCATCGCGAAAGATAAGAACCTTATTATTATTCAAATGGAATCTTTCCAGAATTTTTTGCTAGGACTTAAATTAGACGGTCAAGAAATCACACCGAACCTGAACAAGGTGATGAAGGACAGTCTTTACTTCCCTAATTTTTATCAAATGGTTGGTCAAGGGAATACGTCGGATGCAGAGTTCGTAGTTAATACTTCCTTCTACATCCCTCCACGTGGAGCGGCAACGATGTCCTATGTAGATAAGGTACTGCCGAGTCTGCCACGTGTGCTTAAAGAAAATGGTTATCAGACTGCAACCTTCCACACCAATGTCGTAGAATTCTGGAACCGCGGCGAGCTGTATGACTCCCTGGGCTTCGATCATTATTATGATCGCAAATTTTTTGGTGAAGATGATGTCTTTTTCTTTGGCGCTTCTGATGATACGCTCTACAGTAAGACAGCCGACAAACTAAAAGAAATGGACCAACAGGAGCAGCCTTTTTACGCTCAAGTCATTTCAATGTCAGCGCATCACCCTTTTACTATTCCGGAAGAAAAATACCGTATGGAGCTGCCAGAGCGTTATGAAGGTACTTTTGTTGGTGACTATATCCGTTCCCAGAACTATGCGGATGATGCTTTTGGACATTTTGTAGAAGAGCTTAAAGCGAAAGGTGTCTGGGACAATAGTGTAATCATGATTTATGGAGATCATATGGGATTGCCGATTTATTCCCTCGATCATGATGATAAAGAATTGATGACTGAAATCTATGGTCATGAATACAGTTATGCGGATATGATGAACATCCCTCTGCTTATTCATGCAGGTGATGGCGTAGCGCCGCAGACCATTGATGAAGTAGGCGGAGAAGTGGATATCATGCCAACCGCTGCAAGTCTGCTTGGGATTTCATTAGAGAATAACGTATATTTTGGTCAAGATCTACTCAGTCAGACTTATAATTTGCTGCCAGAACGATATTATTTACCTTCTGGTTCATTCATTGCCAGCTCAGGATTGCTTATTCCTGGTAACAGCTTTGAAGACAACACTCAGTACTCTATTTATAACGATGGAACAACACCAAGTGCCACTGAGGACGAATATAACCGTGCCTTGAGGCTTTTACAGCTTTCCCACAGCTATATCACTCAGTTGCCCGACAAACAACCTAAACAATAAATTACAGGGCGTAGGCAACCAACGAACAAAAACAGCAGAGCAGCGATTCCCCAATAATGGAGAACCGCTGCTCTGCTGTTTTTTATAAAGATATCCATTCCGAAGCTTAGCTGACTAACGCTCCTGATCCTCGATCATACGGTAATACTCTGCAAAGTTGCGTAGTTCTTCGGGCTTCAGTATGGACAAATGCTCAGCCAGCAGTTCTTTGGACCGGAAATGTCCTTCTTCCAGCACCTGCTGACCCTTCTCGGTGATCGTTACTACAACCGCTCTCCGATCCTTCCCATCCGGCTCACGCTTGATATAACCCAGCACCTCCAAACGGTCCAGCATCACCGTCACTGCACTGGATTTGACCTCCATACTTTCTGCCAGCTGTACCACCCGCGACTTCTTTTCTTTCGCTATCATATTTAACAGACCCATCTGAGGCACCGTAAGTCCGAGTTCTTTGTGCAAAGACATTTGAGACATAATCTTACGCTGTACTCTCCACATGGATAGTCCAAGACGATCAATTAACGGATCTATTTGATGTGGCATATTTGTTCAACCCCAATCCGTTTTTAATAACTCAAGCGTACCACTAGAACTGGTAATGATTCAATGGTTTTGTCTACTAAACCATTGAAAGCATGCTGGAAAGCGCAAACTTCCACGAATCTCCAATTTCCGACACAGAAATACTATATTCCATGTAAGGTTATGAGCATATCAATGCGATATAATCGTAGAGGTGAGAGCTATTATCACTGAGAACATAATTTGTCAAGGTTGGTGCGAAGAATGAAATTAGCAACTAAATTAACTTGGATGATGTTCATCGTCTTACTTCTTGTAGGATCATCCATCGGGTTCTTCGGATACCGTACAGCTTATAAGCAAGTAGACGAAGCCGCAGGTATCGAATTGGTAGGATGCGCTAATATTACAACCGGCCTGATTGACCCCGCAGATATTTCCGCATTGTTGGCAGGCGATCAAAGTAAACTGGAGGCTGTAGAGGATCGAATCGGTTGGATTGTGGCACATAAGGCTATTTTTAAAGAGGCATTCATCTTATCCTTAGACGGAAAAGTACTTGCCGCAGATTCAAGCTTCCAGGCTAGAGGTTATAAAGCAGGCGATACTTTTTATTTCCCAGATGAAGTTAAGCAACATATCACTCAGTCCAAGCATTCCTCCTACTCCAAGGTTTATACATACGAAGGTACCTCACTTAAGACAGGTTACGGCCCCATCTATCAGGATCATGATCCATCCAAACCTATAGTTGCGCTGATGGCTATTAATTTCGATGGCTCCATAATTCAAGAAAGAACCCAAGATATCATAGTTCAGCCCTTTATTATCGGAGCTTCCATTCTGGTTATAGCTATCGTGGCAGCTTATCTGTTAATCCGCCGAATGATAAGTCCGTTAACGAAGCTGTCTAAAGGGGTCAATCTTGTTGCACAAGGCGACCTTACTCATAATCCTATTTTATTCAACAGTAAGGATGAGATTGGTACATTAGCCCGTAATTTTAATGACATGACCCAAAGCCTGCGCTTGCTTATTACCGAGGTCAATGAGACCTCCATGCAGGTAGCTTCCTCGTCCGAAGAGCTCTCTGCCAGTGCACAGGAAACCAACCGGGCCGGTGAGTACAGCGTCAATGTTACAATTGAGCTTGCGGATAGCGCGAATTCACAGCTGCAGAATATGGAGGGCGAATATAAGTCTGTACAGGACCTGTCTCGCTTCATCACAGAGATTGCAGGCAATGCAGATAACGCGATGAATAATGCGGTCAGCAACGCTAATAAAGCCCGTACAGGCCGTGAAGCAATGGATTCCACCACACAGCAGATGAGAGTCGTAAGTGACAGCATTACCGACCTAGCAATCATTATTGAAACCTTGGGTGGTTATTCCAAAGAAATCGAAAATATCGTGGGTACTATTGCCAGCATCGCAGAGGAAACCAATCTCCTGTCCCTAAATGCAGCGATTGAAGCCGCAAGAGCTGGAGAAGAAGGAAGAGGGTTTGCGGTCGTTGCCCATTCCGTGCGTAAGCTTGCTGAGCGTTCAGCCCATTCCGCTGCGCAAATTGGCCAGCTGGTAAACATCATCGTGAACCAGATGGATCAAGCAGGAGAAACAATGAAACGCTCTACAGAAGAGATGGAGCACGGCAGAGAAATGATTGCCACGGCAGGCCAGTCCTTCTCGGAGATAGAAATGTCTGTCTCGGGAATGGCCTCACAAAGTCAGCAGATCTCCGGAACAGTTCGACAGCTTTCGCTAATTTCCGACCGTATCGTTACAACCCTTCAGAATATCGTAAATGTCGCTAATCAGACAGCCAGCAGTGCAGAGACATTATCCGCTTCCTCAGAAGAACAGCTTGCCGCAATGGAAGAAGTTGAGTCTGCAGCAGCTTTCCTGTCCTCACTAGCTGAGAAGCTGCAAATTCTGATTGAACGATTTAAGGTTTCTTAATAGCAAAGGGGCTAGCGTCCAAGCAGAGAAATTCTGCTTAGACGCTAGCCCCTTGTTCTATGTATTGAGATCATCTGTCACGATACTGCTGTATTCGCTATAAACCACTGGCCCAGCTCATGCACCGGCATTGGCCGCCCATAATAATAACCCTGCATCACTCTGCAGCCTAAGGATTGCAGCAGCTCAATCTGCTCTGGTGTCTCCACACCTTCCGCCACGACCTCCATATTAAGATTGGTGGCAATCGCAATGATATTACTGATAATGGCTTTCTTGGAATGCATCTTGCTCTTACGAATAAATACCTGGTCAATTTTGAGTGTGTTGACTGGAATCTCATCTAAATTACCAAGGGACGAAAAGCCTGTCCCAAAGTCATCCAGTGATACCCTTACCCCAAGTGCCCGAAGTCTGGAGAGCTGCGCAACCGTCTCTTCCATGTTATTCATCGCAATGGACTCTGTAATCTCCAGTTCAAGGAAATGTGGTTCTAGGCCTGAACGTGTGAGTGCTTCTTCTACGACATCGTATAAGCCCCCACCCTCAAACATCCGCGCTGACATATTAATAGAGACTGCGACATTTGCTATCTCTTCCTTATGCCAAAGCATGTTCTGGCTGCATACATCATGCAGCATCCAATAGGTAATAGGGACAATTAGTCCCGTTTCCTCTGCGATGGGAATGAATTCTGCGGGGGAAATTATCCCATGTTCAGGGTGCCGCCAACGCAGCAGTGCTTCAAGACCAACCGTAACATTCATATAAGAATCCCATTTCGGCTGGTAAACAACCATAAACTCGGAGCGTGCCAGCGCTTTACGAAGATCCTTCTCCAGCGACATCCGTCGCAGCTGATGGCGGTTCATCTCCTGATCGAACACACTGAATTTATTCTTACCCGAATCCTTAGAGGTATAAAGAGCTGTATCGGCTGCCTTCATTAATGCTGAGCGGTCAGTTCCATGCATAGGGGTCATACTGATCCCCACACTTGCAGTAACATATAGCTCATTACCCTGAATGCTGTAGTATTTCTTAAGTTCATATAAAATGTGCTCTGCTTCCTCTTGCGCATCCTCCACAGTACAATCTGGAAGAGCGATCAGGAATTCATCTCCGCCCAAACGAAAGACCTTGCCTTTACTTCCTACAGAGCGTCTTAATCTTATAGCGACCTCTCGCAGTAACAAGTCCCCTATATCATGTCCAAGCGTATCATTAATCGACTTAAACCGATCCAGATCCACAAAAAATACGGCGCCGGATCTACTCCCGAAAAATTCATCTTTAAAATAACGTACCAGACCATGTCTGTTCGGAAGATCAGTTAGTGGATCATAATAAGCCATCCGTTCCAGCACATGCCGGTCCAGAAATACAGCACCACCAGAAATCGCAAGCATAAATAGCGTTACCAAGGATACTCCCATTAAAAGAATAACATCAGTCTCCATAAAAAAAGTTGTATTGCCTAGCAGACCGTTATATTCAAAATGAGTCGCCCTTACACTCGTATAATGCAATCCAGTCACCGAAAATCCGATAAAGAGAGCAGAGTATAACTTCCAGCGGTTAAAACCCACATAGTCTTTAAACTTGTGAAATAGAAATAATCCGATAAAAGACGAGAGCATAACGAGGATTACAGCACATGTCTGAGTCCATATCTCATAATGGATCTCCGCTGCGATCTTCATGGAGGACATCCCGATATAATGCATAGCAGAGATCCCGCTGCCCAGTAGAACACCACTAACTATTAAACAACTTTTTCTTAAACGTGGCACAAACGTAATCCGGAATGCCGAATAGCAGCACAATACACCAACCAATAACGATAATACAGCCCTGCCTGGATAATAATTCACGCTAAAAGGAAAACGGCTCGCCATAATCCCTACATAATGTATCGACCATATGCCACTGCCGAGTACACATGCCCCCGATATTAACCATAAGCGACGAACTTTCCCAAACGAGCGAGGGACTTGCGAGATCAGATTCAGCGCGGAATAAGCTGCAGTCGCCGCTAGCGCAAATGATAGTAAAACAATCCAAACGTTATAGTGGATTCCCATTTTATCCATTAGTTAACCTCTTCACCGGTTTTGAATACCGTAATCGCTGCAGCGTATTTCTCAAGTAAAAAATCAGTACACGAATATCAGATAAATGGAAGAGTGCGTAAAGATTATAGGTTATCCCTGAAAAGCAACTTTAGATGTATTCTACCTTGTATTCAGCCGATTGTCTAAGAAAATACTGGAATTTATACCCTTTTTTTATGTCGGCAAAAAATGTCCATATTTGACGCATTCACTCACCCCGGAAAGTTGGATATGTGACCTGTGGTTGATGGGGTTTTGGGGAAGGTCTTTCGCCATAACCATTGATTCAAAACTACCAGAACTAACAGATAGATGTAAATTCCTCCGGTAAATAAAGTGAAGACATAGTGAATACCCGCCATCCCCATCAGCAAAAACATAAGCATGAAGGCGACTCCAGTGTAATCCTTTTGTTTGGCTGCCTCATAACGCTCTGAAAAAGGTAAGCTCCGCGGATAAACACGAAAGCAGATGACTGAGAAAATCAGCATGGCGAATAATACCACTACTAAATCAGGTACAATGTGCACACCGAACAACAGAATGAACAATACCGCATCTACAGCAAATAAAGGTAAGACTAGCCGCAGCAGCGCCGCCTTAAGCATCCCACGGTAAATAGGCGTGCTATCGGGTAAAGGAATCAGCCTATAAATCCAAGCTCCTTTATAACTTGTAGAGTAGCGTAGCATCTGTATTACAGTCTGCATTAACATCGTGCAGAAATAGATTAACAAGTACACTTTTGAACCTTTAAGGGAACCATCATAACTATTCTGTAATATACCAAATATAAAAATAAACGGGAATGCGATAGAAAAGCCAAGTGCAGGATAGACCTTCAGCTTAAAATCGCGCTCATTCTTCATCATGGACCAAGTAAACCGAAAGAAAATTCCCTCTGCCGGTTCCTTACATACTCTGCGAGAGAGCCACTCTGCGATCTGGCCCTTGTCTTTTCCACCGGAGCCTTGCTCTGCCAGCTTTTGCAAATTCCGCTCAAACTGTGGCATCAGCTTAATATAAGCTACGATCAGTACAAGTGGGGTTATCAAAGCCAGCAATGAGAGAATGAAGTAATAGGGTTCTCTCGCTCCACCAAGCAACAGTTCAAACGGAGCCGCGAACCAAACCGGAAAAATAAAGTACTGCCACCAAGCAGGATGATAAGCAGCACCAAGCTCAGTGAGGTTGAACAACCTGGAGATGAATTGATAGCCCACCATTATTCCGATCGTTAGAAGGATTTGCGTATAATTTATAATATCCTTGAGCTTCTCCCCATCAAAAAACCGCATGATCATCAGGTAGAGCAGTGCAGTTATTACGAGGATAAAACAGTCTAACAAGACAATTGTCACCGCATACATCAGAAAAAAAGCGATCCCCTGCTTAAATAGGCTAAATACCAAAGATGGACCAGTGATCGACAATGTAACTGTCCCTAAGTAGAGAAGAACGTGGATACTTTTGGCCATATTTAAGGTGGTTCGGTTGACGGGTTTGGAAAAAAGAATATTTTTATCACGTAAATCAAGCATTACTGAAGAAAAATCAGAGATCAGGGTTGTGGAGACAAAAAACATAATGATCCCAAAGGTTAAGCTCATTTGCAGCATATAGTGATCATTGGATAGCGTTAGCGGAATTAATATTAAACCAAACAGTAAGTAAATCCACTGCAATCGCAAAGGCGAACCTTCTTTAACGTTCTCCTTTTTCTGCATACCTGCAAGCGCTGTAGGCGTTCTTCTTCCGTCCATGGTCAGTTTGATCTGCAGAATACTCCGCATGGTGTCATAATCGACTCCAAATCTTATAAATGCACCCCGCAGCTTATCCAACAGCCTCAGCACGAAGAAATCAGTCATAAGAGGATACCTCTTGCTCTTGCATGACCGCAACAAATTCACCAGCGATATCACGGTATTTATCAAATCCGGTTAATTGATTGAAAATATCTTCAAGCGTCCCTTCGCGGCCTTTCTCCTTCAGCTCCGCAAAACTTCCGTCCGCCACAATATCCCCGCCATCAATCAAAATGATCCGGCTACTGATTTTCTCAACCACATCCATGATATGTGAGGAGTAAAAAATGGTCTTCCCCCGTGCCGCCAGCGATGCAAAAATCTCCTTCACTATCATCACGCTATTAGCATCCAAACCACTCAGCGGTTCATCCAGGAATAAAATATCGGGGTCATGCAGCATGCTGGAGATAAGCAGCACCTTTTGCTTCATCCCTTTTGAGAACGAAGAAATCCGCATATCGTAAGACTTCTCCAAACCTAGCAGTGTGGTTAATTTTTTGGCCTTGTAGTCCGCCTCCGCACGACCTAGCCCATACAGCTCGCCAACAAAGGTTAGATACTCTCTTGCAGTGAGGCTATCATATAATTCGGCTACCTCCGGCACATAACCTATACGTTTCTTGTAAGAAACATCTCCATCAGCAATATCCTTACCGAAAATCTCCACTTTACCGTTATATCCTTCTACCAAACCGAGCATAATCTTCACCGTTGTACTCTTACCTGCCCCGTTAGGGCCGATATAACCAATAATTTGTCCTCTATATACCTTAAGATCAATTCCCTTTAGCACCATTCGGTCTGTATAGTTCATCCATAAACCTGAAATCGCTATGACCGGATCGTCAGCTAAACCCATATCTCAGTCCCCTTTCTAGTAACTAATCAATAATGTGAAATATTACTACTTTATGTAATTACAATAATTGTATCATTTAGTAGAATCCTCTTCCATGATTTAGTCTGCTAATCTTATGTCTAGTTAAAAAAAGAGTGGCCATTAGGCCACCCCCTAGAGATTTATAGCGAAAGGCAGCGCCACCGATGCCACGAAATGGCTGTTGGCACCCCCTTTATTTTAGTAAACCGGGCTAAGATCAGAGTCCGTTTGGTGGGGTAGCATTTTTGCGTAAGAGAGCGAGCACGCTATCGGACACAGCTGACCTTATACGCGGATTTTTACCACATTTGGAGTGCTAAAGGACCCCATAGTCGCTATCAGCATGAAAAACACCATAAACGCACCTTTTTCTAAGCGATAGCG
The DNA here is from genome assembly GCF_037969975.1 of Paenibacillus sp. FSL R7-0163. Lineage (NCBI taxonomy): Bacteria > Bacillati > Bacillota > Bacilli > Caryophanales > Paenibacillaceae > Paenibacillus > Paenibacillus sp. FSL R7-0163. Next base: position 6,511,279 of record NZ_CP150224.1, on the reverse strand, counting down.
TCGCTGGAGTCCGAAACTATGCCCCAAAGGCTGGAATGTGGAAAATAACGTCATCTGGGTCCGAAAGTCGCGCCGATAATGAATGAGCTGCTGAATCAAGCGGGCAAGAGGGCAAGCGTGCAAGCGGACAGGGCAAGGGCAACCAGCCAGCTAACAAACAAAAAAACAGAGCGGCGATACTCCAATAAAAGAGGAATCGCTGCTCTGCTGTCTTAGCCGAGTCGCCGCACTCATAGTTGAACGCTACTTACGTGACGTCCGCTATGTCTTAGTCGCTGATTATTTGGATAGCAAATTGTAAATAACCTGTGCTGCTTCTGCTCTTGTAGTGACTTCCTCCGGATTGAGTTTACCGTTCGCTCCGGTCACTACGCCTCTCTCTACCAGCGCTTGAAGGGCTTCTTGTGCATAACCAGCGATCTGTCCAGCATCACTAAAGCCGGAAAGCGTGGCCGCTGTTTTCTCAGATGGCAGTTCACCTAGCGCTACAAGCGAGCGGTACAAGAGTGTAAATAGCTCCTGCCTAGTGATCTGAACCTCTGGCTGGAATTGATTATCTCCCGAACCCGTTGCTACCCCAAGGCGCTTAGCTGCAGCAAGATAATTCGTATAATACGTATTGCCCGCATCTGCAAAATTATCTGCGGCAACCTCATCTGGTGCGATGTCATATGCCTTAAGCAACAGGACGATGAACTGCCCTCTGGTTATTGCGGCATTAGGACTGTAATGCTCAGCATCCGTACCAGATGTGATACTGCGTGCTGCCAAGAAACCTACTGCATGGCTATACCATGAGGCATCTGGAACATCTGCAAAGCTCACTTGATTATATCCAATAATATATTGGGAGAAATGTGTGGTTACGAAATCTACAGTTCCCTTAGCGGTATTGTAATTTCCACGTACATTGTCCAAACTTCCAGTGCTGTTAATGTGATACACAATAACCGCATCTGACCGTTCTCCCGCTTGCAGCACGTACGGTACGCTGACACGAACACTGCCCCCACCGAAGGTGGAAATCGTGCTTTCACCCGCTATAACCGACAAGTCATAAACCGGTCTGTCTCCGAGAACAGCCTTGCCTTCTGCCGTTAATGACACCTTCGCGATTCTAATAATGATTTCTCCGGCATCTGAAGCTGCACTAATGCTTGCCAATGATTTGGCATCAAACGTAATCGTACCCACATTCTCATAATCAATGGTAATCTCCGCCTTCGTTCCGGCGGCTAACTCATTAATTATGCTTCTTGGAAGAGTAAGTTCAGCGGTTTGAGTATCTGAAGTAGCTGCAACACTAATTTCAAGAACAGCTTTCTTCCCATCAGCTTCTGCCTTCTTAGCGAGACTCACGAATTCAGCAGCCGTTTCTTTTGTGATCGTTGCAGTAGTCACTCCTGTGGTTTTATCCGTTTTAGTTGCTGCTGTTGCTGATAGGTTCACGGTACTCCCTGCTGTTGCCGTAGCAACCAGTTGAGGGCTTGCCGATGGTGTTGGTGTAGTCGTGCTCGGTGTAGAATTGCCACCCGATCCACCCGATCCACCTGTTCCACCTGTTCCAGGATCTGAAATAGGCACATAGGCCGGAACAACAATGTCAGTCGCTGGACTTGCCTTATAACCTTCTTTGGCTGCGTATCTCACTTGATACGTGCCCGGTATTAATCCTGTGATTTCTTTATCTGGTGCATACACATAATTAGTTACACTCGACAGCTTATATTCTAAGGCTGTCGTGGTTCCCGTAATTCTTCCATCATTGTTCGCTGCTGAGGTAGGAGCAACTCCCTGTAACCCAGTTGGAGCTGCTTGTTCCGCAGTGAATGCTGGAACGATTACTTCTGCTGCTCTACCCGCGTTAAATCCTTCTTTAGCTGCGTATCTTACCTGATAGATACCCGGCACCAGTCCAACGATCTCTACATCTGATGCGTAGACATAATCGGTAACCGTAGACAGCTTATATTCCAGCGCTTTCGTAGTTCCTATAATTTTACCGTCGTCATTGGCTGCACTGGTTGGTGCTATACCTACTAATCCTGTAGGTGCCGCTTGCTCACCATATGCCGGGACTTCAACTGTAGCGTCTTTACCTACGCTGTATCCCTCTTTTGCCGCATATCGCACATTATAGAAGCCCGGAGTAAGACCAGTGATAGCTGTACCTGTTACAGGCTTATAATCAGCTTCTCCAACGCCTTTATACTCCTGTCCTTCAGCAGAACCCGTAATTTGCCCATCATCATTAGCTTCAGAAGTAGGTGCTACGCCTACCAGTCCTGTCGGGGCTGCTTGTTGATGGGTGTAAGCAGGAACTTCCACACTTACGTCTTCGCCAGCATTATAAGGAATGATTGTGGGTCCAGCTGCGGAAGTTGGCCCTTGATAGCCCGATGTAGCGGCATATCTTACCTTATAAACACCAGGTGCAAGCCCTGTAATGGCTGATCCCGAAGCTGGGGTGTAAGCCTCGTCTCCAGCAAGCTTAAATTCCAATGCTGCACTGGTGCCTACAATTTGCCCATCCTTATTGTCGGCCGCTGTTGGTGCTACACCGGTAAGTCCTGCCGGCACAGCTTCGAGTCTGGAGAATATTTTATCCAGCGCTGTTGTAGTGTTATTGTATCTGGCTCCGATTGGGTAATTAGCCTGCACGTAATCCGGTTGGATATTCGTCCAGCTGTACATAAGTTCAACATGCCCTAGAATCGGTGAGTTTTTGCCTCCTGCATCCTTGTTGTCCTTGTTATAAGTGAACAGATATGGAACTTGAAGTCTGTCTCCGCTCACGGTGTTTCCAAGTCCATCTACATAACTAATTACAGTTGGTTTGGCAGCTGAATTGTTTTCGGTCTTGATATTGGTCAGATAAGTACGAACCAGATCAACATAAAGCTGCGCATACGGATGATTAGTGGTTCTAATCTGAAGCTCATTATTATTATGCGGATTTGCACTGCCCTTAGTGCCGCTGTTGTTATTAGGCTCAGCAACGGTCACACCAGCATCCAACTTAGTGTCGAAGAAGTAGATCTTATTGATATTATGTTTTTTGGCATATTCGTTGATATATTTAATCACCGCTTGCGTGTTAGGGCACCACGACCCGCCTAACAAAATCGCATAGTTTCCCTCACTCGCTAAAATTTGCTTCAGCTGATGATAGGTCACATGTTCATAAACAAGCGTGCCATCCGCTTCGTTGAAGATCGTAGGTTTTCCCTCATTTTCCCCTTCATAGTTCTTATTAAATGCAGCCTTGATATAAGCCGACTCGTCGATAGTGTCATATCGGGAAGCGGCACCCAGCACCTCACTTACTGATGTTTTATACGCATTAACCTTCGCCGCATCAAGTGTTCCGTTCGTCAGGAACTCATTCCACGAATAGCTCTTATCCAGGTAGGATACGACAGGAGCACTATTTCCCTGTGCATCCTTGTGATCCTTGTTGTATACCAATAAGAATGGAGACTCGAGCTTGTTAGCAGTCACAACTTCCCCGTTTTTATTGGTATAGCTGACATTGCGTTCTGGATCATCTTTGGAAGACAGATTTAAATTCTTCAAATACTTGTTGACCAGATCAACATATTTATAGGCAAATTTATTATTGCTGTCTGCAATCTGAAGGGTGTCCCCGTCCAGCTTAGTATCAAAGTTATAAATCGTAGAGATGCCATATTCCTTGGCTGCCTCGTTGATAAAGCCGATATCGGCCTGTGTATTCTCGCTCCAAGCGCCGCCAACCAGAACAGCGTATGTGCCTTCACTCTCAAAAAGATGAACGATATCTTCATACGTTGCTGTTTTAAATACATGGTTAGCATCATTTAGACGGTCATAGACATGACTGAAATAGTCAAACTGGTTAACGCCGCCTTGGGAAGAGGTTATCGCTTCTGCGGTATCCGGATTAGCATAAGCTCTTCCTGCCTGAGTAGGCAGGATTAGCAGGGAGGCTGCCAGCAGCAGCGTTACAATTTTTTTGAAGGTTAATGGTCGTATCATTATGTGCACCTCGCCTTAAATAGGTTTATGGGATGAATGGGCTGAAAGGAATCCTGAATGAGCCTGCTGCTCATCAAGGACAAACCTCTTCCTCAGCGGCTGGTGCCGGTGCGGGTGCCTGAACCGTTTCCGCTGGAGCAGCTGCTGGTGCGCTGACCGTGGATGCAGGTGCAGAAGACGATGTTTTCGGTTGAGAAGACTCAACTACCGGAGCCGGGGTCGCTTTAACTACCTCTGTTGTAGAGAAGGTTATAGCTTTTTTGGAAGGTGTCTCCGTTGCTTTTGCTACAGGAGCGGCGGTTTCCTTAGGCTGTTCAGATACAACAGGAGCTGCGGTCGGCTGAACGGCTTTAGCGGTTACGTTTGCTTTTGGAGCAGTCGTAGGCGCAGCAGTTGGCGCAGGCGTTGCCGCGCTGGTTTGCGGTTTAACAGATGCAGATACCGTTGTTGCAGCTGTTGCCGTCTTAGCGGTGTCCGCAGCCGGGGATGCGGTTGCTTTAGGCTGAGCTGCGCCCGCTTCTGGAGCTGCTGAAGCAATAACCTTCGCCGCAGAATCAACAGCTGCTGGGGCCGCAGTAGCTTCTGCCGTGACTGTCTCTGCTGCTGGAGCCGAAGCTTCCGGCTGGACAGCTTCTGTTACAGGAGCTGCAGTAGCTTCTGCCTGAACAACAACTGCTGCCGCAGAAGTAGCTACTGGTAAAGCTGCTGCGGTTACTGCTGTATTACTACTCTCTTGAATGGGTGCTGCCTCTGCTGTTTTTTTGTTAGCGGATACCGCGGCATACGTCAATGCGGAGAAGACGATAGCGGCGGCAACCAAAGAAATCGAAAGCTTTTTCATATGTGTACCATCCTTTTCAAATAAAATAAGAGACCCCTTCATTACATTCTTGTACCTTAAATCCGTAACTCTCCCTTCTCTAAAGTTAAAAAAAAGAGACTCAACGGGACGCAATTTACGCGTCTTTCGTTGAATCTCCGGCTGTCCAGTCGATTCCAATTGGCTTGTGATTAAGTTCCATATTATTCATGCCATAGTGCCTTGTCAATCAATTTTTATTTTTCACATGGTTTTTATCGGAATTAATTATTTTTAACATATAATTACATTGACTTTACTATAAATTCTATATAGATTGATCTCAATAGGATTAATCACATTAAAAAACTAGGTTTAAGGGGGTATTGGTAGTGAACATAGATAACAACTTATTATCCGCCATCGAAACGAACTGGTATGGATTTGTCGCTTCCATATTTGTGTTTGCAATTTTGTTTCTACTGGCACGTAAACGAATTGGATTTGGCACCCGGGTACTCATCGGACTTGGCATCGGACTTATTGCCGGTATATTCTTTCAATACTTCGATTTAGAGACCAAAGCAATTAGCACATTCGGCAGCATTTATGTCAGCTTGATCCGCATGCTCGTCATTCCTTTAGTATTCGTACTCGTATTAAACAGTATTTCTTCCTTAACCAATCTGGAGTATCTACGCAAAATCGGGATCAAAACCTTCGCCTGGTTCCTCGGAACAACTGGCATCGCTTCTATTATCGGCCTATCGGTTGCGCTGCTGTTCAATCCCGGCCTAGGTATACAACAAGATGTACCCGCAGATTTTGCAGCCCGGGAAATCCCGACCTTCTCCCAGGTTATCCTCGATCTTGTTCCATCTAACCCTGTTAATGAAGCAGCTACGGGTAAGGTTGTGCCTCTACTCATTTTCGCCATCTTCTTAGCAGTAGCTATAATCAAGATTGGCTCCAAGAAACCCGAAGCAGTCAAACCTGTACGTGATCTTATTGAATCCCTAACACTGATACTGCATCAGGTTGTGAAATTCATTATTCGCCTGACCCCTTATGGCGTATTCGCACTGATTGCCGGAATCACCGCACGTTATGGCTGGGAGACGTTGCAGGAGCTAGGCAGTGTAATTATAACCTCGTACGTAGCAATGATTATACATTTTGTACTTATCTTTGGCGGATTGGTTCTATTAGTAGCGAAGGTGAATCCAATTCGTTTCTTCCGCAAAGTGTATCCAACCATTACTGTTGCCTTCACAACCAGAAGCAGCTATGCAACACTTCCGGTCAATCTCGAAGTTATTACGAAGCGGCTTCATGTCTCCCCACGGATCGCGAGCTTTATCGCACCGTTAGGGGCATCTGTGAACTTTAATGCGTGCGGTGGGATTTGGCCAGCTATTGTGGCTGTATTTACCGCTCAAGTATTCGGTATTGATCTGAACTGGACCGACTATATTACACTGGTATTAGTAAGTATTATTTCTTCCATTGGTGTAGCTGGCGTACCTGGACCTGCCGTAATCTCCACCACGGTAGTCTTAACTGCTCTCGGCCTGCCGCTTGAAGGAATCGCTATCGTTGCAGGTGTTGAAGCGCTCATCGATATGGGCCGTACCGCTGTAAACGCAACTGGAACAGCTGTAACAGCTCTGTTAGTAGCTAATTCCGAAGGTGAATTTGACCGCGAAGCGTTTAATAGCAATGATGACGATGATATTCTCTTGAGCACCGTTTAAAAGCTGAAACTGTAAAAACCTCCGGAAGCTGCGTAAAGGAGAGCGCCCGGAGGTTTTTTTTGCATAGATTCATATTGGATTCATCTTCTTATAGCATACTAATTCTTTCCCGCTTTTTAGCAGAAGCTAGACAAGTCTCGATCAATTGCATGCCCAGCACTGCATCCTCAGGTGCAAATAATTTTTTTCCTGTAAATACTGCGGCGGCAAAATCATCGACCTCCCGTGTATAGGGATTCGCCCCGGTGGCATCAACCCGTCTTACCCCTTCTCCCGTATGCACAAAAAATTCGGCATCCTCATCTCTAGCATTAAAAGGCATAGGCACTTCAATCATTCCATCGGTCCCCAGAATCTCTAACAGCTGGCGGTTATATGCCCACATCCCGCAATCAAAAATCAGGCTTAGCCCCTTCGGAAACTCTACCAGCCCTGAAGCCATCATATCTACATTGTCATGCTCCGGAGAGAACATAGCCTGTACTGTCACGGCTTCCGGCTCAGCTCCGAACAGCAGTCGTGCTGCACTTAGCGGATAACAGCCGATATCATAAAGCGAGCCGCCGCCCCAAGCGGATTTAAAGCGAATATTAGAGGTATCTGTAGCGTCATTATAAGTAAAAGTGCCTCGAATGGAGCGTAATTCGCCAATTTCACCGCTAGAGATAATCTCTTGCAATTCCGCAATCCGAGGATGATGCCGATACATATAAGCTTCTGCCAAATGGACTCCAGCATCATTACAAGCTTTTACCATCTCAGCCGCTTCTTCACTGTTCAGCGCGATCGGTTTCTCACATAAGATATGTTTGCCAGCTTCCGCCGCACGGATTACCCATTCCCGATGGAGGTGATTTGGCAGTGGAATATACACTGCATCAATATCCTTATCCGCCAGTAATTCCTCATAGCTGCCGTAAGCTTTATCTATTCCGAACTCTTCGGCTACAGCGCTGCTTTTTTCTAAACCGCGACTGGCTACCGCTGTGATCATTCCCGTCTCCGAATCCATTATAGCCGGCATCACTGAACCTGTCGCAATCTGCGCGCAGCCCATGATTCCCCAGCGAAGTTTTTGCACCATCGTTGCTAACCTTCTTCCTTATAGATTACTTACTATACTTAAAGCCACCTTATCATAGAATGAAACGTTTCTCTAACAGAAAGAAACCTGCAAATTGCGAAAAAACAGTGCCAAAAGGAGCTCCAACCCCGATAGACACTGCTTTTTTATAAAATATGAATGTTTATATTAGTGCATTTAACAGCACAGCCGCACCCAGCACAACTATACGTGCAAGGTTCATCAATACGAAGTTTTTGACGGCAAGAATAAAGGTACTCGCCTTCTCCTGTTTCTCTGTGAACAAGGCAATATTTCGGCGCAGCGGGATCAGCGTAAGTAGAATCAACAGAACCAGAATAGGGTTAATCCCTAAGATCAGCAGCACTACAAGATCCAGATAAGAGACATAGTAGAGATATTTAAAAAGCACAAGCGCATTGCGGCGGCCAATGTACACCGGAAGCGTATACCTTCGATTCTCCACATCCTCATCAATATCACAAATATTATTAGCGAGCATAATCCCTGCGATCCCCAAAATAGCGGGCATGGAAAACCAGAAAAGGTACAGCACTTCCACGATGTTGATATTCAAGCTGACCCAGCCGTTCTGGAGCAGCAGTGAAACCACATGCTCATCCGTATGGATATAGGCAGAGATAAAAATAATAACAAAGCCCATAAACAAACCGGAGAACAGCTCACCTAACGGCATCCGCGAGATGGGAATCGGCCCGAACGAATAAAGTATACCGATCAAGAACGACAGTCCACCCAGCAAAAAGACCAGCAAACCCGTCTGAGTGACAAGCGCAATCCCGCCCCCTGCTGCCAGCGCCAGCAAAATCACAATCGTCGCCACGACGGTGCGCTCTTTTAGCTTAAAATGAACAATCGCATTATGCGTCTCGTAGCCGTAGCCGTGGGTTTTAGAAGCTTTTTTGAAATCGTAATAGTTGTTAATCGCCGTCGTCGCCATATCGAAGCTAAGCAAAGACACGAACATCAATCCAAAACGCAGTACGTAAAAATCCTCAAACCGGTACAGGGCGTACAACGTTCCCATTAGAAACGGAATAATACTGGCTACCTTCGTCGGCAGCTCCACAAATCTTAGAAAGCTTTTAATATTCACACCATACACCCTTATCTGTCAAATGAGCCTGCGAGGCATTACTATTCAGTTGTTGTAACCGTCACTGGGGACCATTCTGCAATAACTGTTTGTCCATGTACAGACACACTGCCTTCAGGACTCAGATCCTTCTCTGTCATAATTCCGAGCGCTACAGTGAAGTTATTGAATTTAAGCGGAATATTTTTCTCGCGGCGTACTTCCTTGCCGTTCAAATAGAATACAGCCTCATCATTGCCACGGTGATAGGTAATACGGTACGTATTGAATTCCCGTGGTTTGAAATCCGTATCTTCTTTAAAGATGCAGAAGTATTTCGTTCCAGTGCTTTCTGGTACTTGTACACCCGGGAACGGCAAAATACCATATACACTAGCGTATTTATCATTTCCCGCGAAGAAATCAAGCGCAGCGCCTGTCGTGAAATCCAGCAGGTTCAGCGATACATATCCATCATACAGATCTCCAGGTGCAGTTCCTTGTGTACGGCAACGAATTTGCAGCTCAATGCTAATCTCTCCTGCTTCCGGAATCTCCACTGGCTTGGCTGAATAATACATGTGCTTGGCATTGTCCAGAATTTGCACTTGATGATTCTCGCGAGATAACTTCGCACGTACATACAGGGTGTCATTACGAACGATAACTACAGCCTCCGGCTCACGGTAAGCCCAAAATGATCCGTCAGGCAGTGTAAATCCACCCGTCTTCCAGACCTTTCCTTCTTCTAAAATGGAGTGGAAATCCCCAAGAACCATGCGATTGCCTTTAACTTGTTGTTCTTCTGCCATCAGTACCTTGTCCTTCTTTTCCATGAAAGCTCACTCCTTCTGTAGTCCATCTATTAGTATCAGATCAAGCCTTGAATTAATAAAGTTATTGCCATTACTACTCCGCAGCGTACGGAGGCTTTTTGTGAAGCACCCATCAGCGGGATATAAGCCGGCGAAGCATTATGTTGCTTGAGACTACTGTAAATGCGCAGCGGCCAGAAAGCTGTAACCAGCGCCAGCAGTGCGTAAACAGGAAGTACACCCAACAGCACACAGACTATCACCGAAGCGTAGCCAGTGAAAAGAAGTACACGTGAGAATACAAGTGCCTTTTGTTCTCCCCATACTACAACAAGCGTAAGCTTACCCGCCTGCTCATCCGCTTTCCAATGTAGGAAATGGTGATTAAACAACAATAATGTAGTTAAAAATCCGACAGGCAGCGAGAGAATTACAGGCTTCATGCTAAACTGACCGGTTTGTACGAAATAGGAGCCTAATACAGGCATAATCCCAAAAGCAATAAAAATGGCCATCTCACTATAACCTTTGCCGCGATAGCCATAACGCAGTGGCGGAGCCACATAGAAATAAGCGATTAAAGCACCAACAAGTACAAACCAGAGGATATTCCAACCGCTATATATACTAAGAATCCCACCACAGATAAGGGCAATCGCCAGCATACTCCAGGTCATCCTTGCATAAAAAGACTCCGAGAGGATCCCACCTGTCAGTAGCCCGGAGTTTGTGCTGATTTCACCAGCGGAATTCTTTGCTTCTGTATCGGTTCCGTTGCGGAAGTCCCACAGATCATTCACCATATTGGAGAACAAATGCGCCGAAATCGCCCCTATTAATGTAAGAATAAATAAAACCGGATGGAATGTCCCTTCCCATACATATGCCCCAACGGTCCCCAAAACAATCGGGATGAGCATAACAGAAAAACTCCAAAACCGGGTCGCCTTGGTAAATAATGTCCATTTGTTCACTTCAAGCTTACCGCCTTTTTCATATGATTTGATAATAATTATCACTGACTATTATACATCAATTTTCGATAGATTGTGAAGATTATCACTGCATATAATGTCTATTCTTGACATAATATTTCCGTTTGTTTGGTCAAGTAACTTGATAATGGAAGATAAAAATGTAAACAATTCCTTATTTCACGCAGGACCCCTATTTTACGACAAAAAATGAGTGTTGTTTTATAGGCAAGCACATACCGATATGATATGATAGGCAAGCCTATGAACAGCGCCCCTTACGGGCTGTTTTTAAGAGCGTAAAACTATATATAATAATGGAGGCTTTTACTGTCATGTCAGCGCAATCCCCTAACACCCAATCTGTCAAAATCGTCACTGCCGACCCTAGCGCCATCGGGCTATTCGGACTGGCTATTGTCACATTGGTCGCTTCTTCACAGAAGCTTGAATTTACAACAGGACTTAGCTATGTTATTCCTTGGGCTATCTTCCTGGGAGCATTCGCGCAGCTATTCGCCGCCATTCAGGATGCTAAGCACAACAATACCTTTGGTATGACCGCCTTTGGCGCCTACGCTTTCTTTTGGTTCGGCATGGCTAGCAGCTGGCTGATCAAGCTTGGCGTATTTGGTCCAACGCTTGCGGAGGCTGTAGATCCTAAGCAGCTCGGATTTGTATTTTTGGGTTACTTGATCTTCACACTCTTTATGACGATTGGTGCCGTTGAGGCAAATAGAGTTCTGCTTATCATTTTTGTATTGATAGATTTTCTTTTTATCGGACTAACCTTTGATTCCTTTGGGATCGCTCCAGAATTCTTCCATAAGCTTGCTGCTTGTGCTGAGCTTGGTATTGGTATTGTGTCCCTTTACGGATGTGGAGCATCCGTGCTAAACGCTCATTTCGGCCGCAGCTTCTTACCAATTGGAGCTCCGCTGGGCATCTTCAAAAAATAGAAATTGTTCTGATCTGAAACTAATACTTTTGCAAGCCGAAAGGATGCTGAGACTATGCATGTCCTGTCCTCTTCTGAATTAGCGGTAACTGCTATTTTCGCCCTTATTCTCGCAGTTATTGCCTATCTGATCATTCGGAATATCCCGAAGATGGTTGGCGATATTGCGGCTTTTCGCAAAAGAACACTGGTTTGGACCCAAGTTTCACTGGTACTAACGGTGCTTCAATTAAATTTCAAGGCAGGCGATTGGCGCTTTTCTATCGTCCTTGGACTCATCGTGTTATTTACCGGAGCTATTTGGCTGTCCGCCCGTTATTACGACATCAGTCGCAATGCAGATCCAGAATCTAAAGATCCTGAAGTACATTAGTAAATCTCAAGCTCCCGAAAGGGGGCTTTTTTTATAATTTCAGAAAGCTTCTTCGCATAGTTCTCCCCACCACAACCATACTAATGACATTCTAATAAAAGTAACGGGAGGATTATCAGGGTGAGCAAAAAAATCAATCTGCTAATGTTCAGTGGGGAATACGACAAAGCGATGGCTGGACTGATCCTAGCGAATGCCGCAAGAGATATCGATGTCGAGGTTACTATGTTTTTTTCATTCTGGGGTCTATTTTTGGTGCGTGATCCGGAGAAAATGACCCTTGAGGACAAGAGTATCTACGAGAAGCTGATGGATGTTATTACACCGAAGGGCCCTGGGCAGCTGCCGCTCTCTCATCTGAACTTTAGCGGGCTGGGACGAATGATGCTGGAGGAAATGATGGAGGAACAAGGCGCACCGAAGCTGATTCATTTTCTAAAAGGGGCTCGTAAAAAAAACATCAAATTCTATGCCTGCAAGCTTTCTGTGGAGATCATGGGCTTTAAGCCCGAGGAACTGCTGCCAGAGGTCGAAATCATCGATGCTGCGGCATATTTAAAAGATGCTTTAGAAAGTGATGTACAGTTATTTATTTAAAGTCTGACTAGGCTTTAACCCAATCCCCCATGCAGGCATATACTGTTGCCATAGAAACTACTGGCACGCCGAAAATACACCCCATTAACTTAGCACTGACGGCGTACGGGCTGGAGGGAATATCCGTGCTAAACATCATCCACGCCTCTTCTGCAGAGACGCCCGCTTCATTACAAGACCATTTTGATACTTTTCGTGGTCACACCATCGGCATTCGGCATCAGATCACCACCCCATATGGCAGACAACCGCTTCTGTATGCCGATTGGACCGCAAGCGGGCGCCTATATGAACCGATCGAACGCAAGTTGCAGGAAGCCTTCGGTCCCTACGTCAGCAATCCACATACAGATTCCAACACCACCGGACTAATCATGACGCAGGCTTATAATGAAGCTCGCCAAATCATTAAGAACCATGTAAATGCCGGCCCTCAGGATGTACTGCTCTTCTGCGGCAATGGAACAACAGGAGCCGTGAACAAGCTGCAACGTATCATGGGATTAAGGCTCCCGGAATGGCTACAGGAACATAATAACCGCGCGCTGGAAGATCGCCCCGTTATCTTCACCAGCCATATGGAGCATCATTCCAATATTCTTCCTTGGCAGGAGGGGCTTGGTGACGTCGTTACCATTCCCGCCGGAAAGGACGGAAATATTGACCCCCAGCAGCTTGAAGACCAGCTAAGATTATACCCCAATCGCCGTTTCAAGATTGGTTCATTTACAGCTTGTTCTAATGTGACTGGAATTCAGACGCCTTACGCAAAGCTAGCGGCTGCTATGCATCGTCATGGGGGCGTGTGTTTTGTGGATTTTGCCGCCAGTGCTCCCTACGTGCCTATCAATATGCACCCACCTTCCCCATTGGAGAAGCTTGATGCGATCTTTTTTTCTCCGCATAAATTTCTGGGTGGGCCGGGCACAAACGGCGTTCTAATCTTTGATGAAGCGCTGAACAATGGACGTATTCCTGACGAACCGGGTGGAGGTACAGTAGCCTGGGTCAACCCTTGGGGAGGACGCCGCTACACTAATGCGATTGAGATGCGGGAAGACGGGGGAACACCGGGGTTTTTACAGGCTTTTCGCACGGCACTTTGCGTGAAGCTGAAGGAGCAGATGAATGGAAACGGTCAATATATGGTGATGAGAGAGCACGAGCTGTGTCAGCAATTATTGGCAGGACTCAGCGACATACCGGAGTGCTCACTGCTGGCCGGAGATCATACAGAACGTCATGGAATCGTCTCTTTTACACTGCGCGATATTCATTACAACCTTGCTGTCCAGCTGTTGAATGACCGTTTCGGCATACAAGCTCGAGGCGGCTGCTCTTGTGCAGGTCCATACGGACATTACCTGCTCGGATTAGGGTGGACGCAATCCGCTCAGATTGCCGGAGCAATCATGAGCGGCGACCAATCCTTCAGACCAGGGTGGATTCGCATCTCTCTACATCCCATTATGACTAATCAGGAAGTAGAGAGAATTGTATCCGCTGTAAGGAGTATTGCGACCCATGTCCAGCAATGGAAGCAGGACTATCTTTACGATACTTCCACGAACAGCTGGAATCATATCTACGTGAAGCATTCACCCGAGATGAAGCTCCAAGAACTCTTCACCGTGTAACATTCTAACTTATCACACGTTGCCCTTCACCATGTCCAAATCGGCAGCACTGGCATTGGAGATGACTTGTTCTACATTTTTGCAGCCCGGAATTACACTGGTTACTGCGGAATGCTGGAGGCACCAAGCCAAAGCCCACTGCGCCATATCCAGACCTGATGGCACTTCATTGGCAGCAATTTCTGCTACTGCGCGCAGCTGCTTTTGTCTTACATCCTCTTTATGGTTCGCTCGCACATCACCCTGAGCAAAAATCGCATCTGGCTTATACTTGCCGCTCAAATAACCACTGGCTAACGGAACGCGAGCTAACACACCTAATTGATGCTCGATGCACAGCGGAAGAATCTCTTCTTCAGGTTGACGATCCAGCCGATTATATACTACTTGTATGGCCTCTGCCTGCACATCCGCTGCCGCAGAGGTCTGATGCACCCCCGAGCCCGATGCACTGATCGACACGCCTAAATGACGGATTTTACCGGCTTGCTTCTGTCTGTCGAGCATACTCCACAGCTTATCATTATCGAACTGCTCATCCGTTCCGGAATGGAATTGATAGAGGTCGACATACTCTGTTTGGAGTGCGCGTAGGGAGTCGTCCAGCTGCTTAAGCACATCCTCAGCACGCCATAGCTGTTCCCGCTGCAAATGCCCTTGAAAATGATGGCCAAATTTCGTAGCTACAACCCAGTCCTCGCGTTTGCGGCGCGCCAGATAATCCCCGATGAACTTCTCCGACAAGTGATCTCCGTAACATTCTGCCGTATCAATCAGGTTAATCCCCAGCTCCCCAGCCTTATCCAACATGGCATCGACTTCAGCCTGAGTGAAATCCTTGCCCCACTCTCCGCCAAACTGCCAAGTCCCTAGGCCAATCACCGAGACATTCATTCCTGTACTGCCAAGCTTACGATATTTCATCATCATTTCCTCCTTTATTCTATTTAGATTTAGGAATTCAAGTTAATTCTGATACTATACTAAGCTATCTTGTTCCCATCCTGTGCTGTTCTAGCAAAACGCGCTTCGATGGCTTTGACTCCCCATAACGACAGCCCGATAAACAACAGAACATAGATAATCTCCCACGGTTGGCGAATGAAACGTTCCAGATCGTTGCCAATGTATGAAACTGCGAATACCATAATCGCTTTGCCCACCGTGAGCGCAAGAAGATACGAACGGAACCTCATCCCGGCAAGCCCCGCTGCCATATTAATCACAACAAAAGGCCCTACCGGAAATATACTAAGCAGAAAAACATAGCTAAATCCGCTTTGCCGTACCCATGTCATGCTTTTGGCTACTTTGGGCCGCGCTGCCCATTTTCGTAAATAACGATGGGAGGCTACTTTGCGGATAATCCAAAAGGTAGTCACACAACCTGCAACCAGACCGATCCAAGAATACAAAAAACCTAACCATAAACCATATACGGCCCCATTTAGCCCTACGATCGCAATAGTTGGTAGTGGTGGTATAAATGATTTCATAAACGTTAACGCAATGCCCGGAAAGGGCCCAAACGAACGATATTGTTCCAGCAGATGCCGCAGATTATCCTCTGTCAGCCAAGACATAATATCAAGAAAATACATAACCAGCTGATCTCCTCATCCGATTGGAATTCTTAACACTTGGTCTCAATTATACACGAAGTTGCGTTCATTCCTACAGTGCATAAGGTTATGATCATTCATTCAGAAACGTTGGATCTATAAACTACCACCGAGCAGGACTTAGCGTTCGTTCTAGCCATTGAACAAAGTGAGCTTAATCGTGCCTATATCGGACAATGGAGTAAAGCGGAGCACTCTACGGCTATCCATGATCCAGATATCCTGCACCTTACAAATTGGGAGAGCTCCGGGAAAAGAGTCGGCTATATCATCGTAACAGGACTTCAAGATACTCATCTTATCGTTCGTATCAAAAAAGAATCGTGATCCATTCCAAGGGCTTTGGTTATAGCAAACTGTCGCTTCATCTCGTGAGCGACTGGATCTTCCAGCACACGAGACGCATCGGCTATGGTTGGATGTTAGAGATCACAACCACAGGGCTCGCCATGTCTATGAAAGCTGCGGCTTTACACTGGAAGGCACTCTACGTGACTGTATAAAGGTTGAGGGACATTTTGAATCTCTGCATATCATGTCCATATTACGGCATGAGTATATAGAGCGTGAGCAGCAGCAGAAGAAGAAATAGATTAGGGAAATCCTCCCTGATTTTTGGTCTTTCAGGTGCCTATAACTGCAAATCAGGGAAAACTTCCCTAATATTCAACGAATTTGCGCAAAATCGGCGTATTTCAGTGATTTTTAGGGATATTTTCCCTAAAACGTCTATTTTGGGACCCTAATCAGCTACTTTTTAGGGAGGATTTCCCCAAAAAGTATATTCCGAGACGATAATCGGCTATTTTCAGGTAGGTTATCTCCTCGCACCCTTTCATGGGCACAATAAAAAGCCGAGCGGCAAGCTCCCTATCCTACGTGGGCTCACTACTCAGCTTTCAATTCCATTCCCTTCAAACCTCTCCACTGTAACAACCCGCCTGCTCACCTTCCGCCCTCAACCCCGCAACCACAAGGGTTGTCACGTACTTACGGGCATCCGCTGTGAGCAGTAACAGCTCTACCGAGCTTTTAGCCGGCTCCCCTCTGACAAACTTTATTCGGGCACCGTCCAAATCCTCTTGGATGCCGGCAATCGTATACCCTTTAAAAAGCAGCCCATCAATCTCCTGCTGTTCTTTGGCATATTCCGCAAAAGCAGACATTAGACTACACCTCCGCTGATTTCTGCCTTAGAAGGAAGAGGAGCCTCCGCTGCAAAACGTTTGCGTTTCAAATATTTTCCCGAACCTGCTTTGCCGACAAATTGTTTGTCACGAATAACAAATTCACCTCGACTGAGAACAGAAACAGGCTCTCCCTTCACTTCAAAGCCCTCAAACGCATTATAATCTACGTTCATATGGTGCGTGTCCGCAGAAAGGGTTCTTTCTACAGAAGGATCAAAAATGACCAGATCAGCGTCACTACCTACTGCGACCGTGCCTTTTTGCGGATACAAGCCAAACAGCTTGGCGCTAGAGGTAGCAATAATGTCTACGAATTTGTTCAATGAGATCCGGCCTTTCTGCACACCTTCCGAATATAGAATCGTAAACCGGTCCTCGATGGTCGGCCCACCGTTCGGGATTTTGGAGAAATCGCCAAGCCCCAGATCCTTTTGTCCTTTGAAATCAAACGAGCACTGGTCAGAGCCAATCGTCTGCAAGCTGCCGCTCCATAGCGCATCCCACAGAACATCCTGATTCCACTGCTCACGCAGGGGCGGAGACCACACGTATTTGGCACCTTCGAAATTAGGCTTTTCCAGCGCCGTCTGATCCAGCACTAAATACTGTGGACAAGTCTCACCGTATACGCGCAGTCCCTTTTTACGCGCTTCAGCAATCTTCCAAGCGGCTTCCGCACAGGTCACGTGTACAACATACAGCTGAGAATCTGTCAGTTCGGTTAGATAAGCTGCGCGTCCCGTAGCTTCACCCTCCAGCTCCGGCGGGCGGGTCAGCGCATGAAAGATCGGATCAGTGTTGCCTGCGGCCAAGGCCTGCTCAACAAGATATTCAATGACATCTCCATTCTCCGCATGCACCATAACGAGCGCACCTTCTTTTTTCGCGGCTTGAAGGGTCTTAAAAAGTGTGCCGTCATCCGCCTGAAAAGTATTCTTATAAGCCATAAATACTTTGAGCGAGGTAATGCCTTCTTTCTCAATTATCTCCGGAAGCTCACCCAGTACTTTATCGTTTAATTCTGAGACCATCAGGTGGAAGCTGTAATCAATCACCGCTTTATCCTGCGACTTATGATGCCATGTATCTACGGCTTGCTGTAGCGGTTGTCCTTTGGTGGTTAAGCAAAAATCAATGACAGTGGTCGTTCCGCCATATGCAGCTGCAATGGTTCCCGTCTCAAAATCATCAGCTGTAACCGTGCCGCCAAAAGGCATATCCAGATGCGTATGAGGATCAATGCCTCCAGGAAAAACATAACACCCCGAGGCATCTATAATTTCCGCACCAGGGACATCCAAATGAAGGCCAATCTCCGTAATAACCCCGTTTTCAATCATCACATCGCCTGTATAAGTATCTGCTGCGGTAACGATGATGCCATTTTTAATAATCTTTTTCATCCTTACACCACCTCCACTTCCGAATAGGTGCCATTCAAACTCCCGATCACTTTCTGCCGCTGGTTCCAGGTCAGTGGGGCTGCCCCGGTATCGACTGGAACCATATCGATCGCGCCGTCTGCTGGACAGACAATAGAACAAAGATTACAACCTACACAATCTTCCTCGCGGACCTGTAGAATAGCTTTCCCATCTGCATTAGTTAACATATCAATACACTGATGTGAAGCATCTTCGCAGGCAATATGGCATTTATTACAGTTAATGCAGTTGTTCTCATTAATACGGGCAACGACCTTATAGTTGAGATCCAGATCACCCCAGTTGGAGTACCGGGATACCGATTTACCGATTAACTCTGTTACGGAAGCCAAACCTTTGTCATCCAAATAGTTGTTCAGGCCATCGATCATTTCCTCCACAATCCGGAAGCCATGATGCATGACCGCTGTACATACTTGAATGCCCGTTGCACCCATCAACATGAATTCAACAACATCCTGCCAGGTCGAAATCCCTCCAATACCGGAGATAGGAATGCCGACTCCCCGGTCACGGGCACACTCGGCCACCATACTAAGCGCAATTGGTTTCACAGCCGGCCCGCAGTAACCGCCATGCGCACCCTGACCCCCAACATTCGGAATGGTGTTCCAGCTATGAATATCTACACCAGCAAGACTGTTGATCGTGTTGATCATACTAATCGCGTCCGCTCCACCCTTAACCGCATGGCGGGCAACGACGGTGATATCCGTAATATTAGGCGTCAGCTTCACAATCACCGGGGTCGTCGCAACTTCTTTTACCCAGGTGGTCTGTGCCTGCACCAGATCAGGCTGCTGCCCCGAAGCAGCGCCCATTCCACGCTCAGCCATCCCGTGCGGACAGCCAAAGTTAAGCTCCAGACCGTCTACACCCACATCCTCTACCCGCTTAACAATCTCATGCCATTTATGCTGCGTTGGTTCTACCATCAGGGAGGTTATAATCGCATGATTCGGGAATCTTTTTTTCGTTTCATAGATTTCCTTCAGATTAACTTCAAGCGGACGGTCGGTGATCAGTTCAATATTGTTAAAGCCCGCAACCCGTTGCCCATTGAAATTTACTGCCGCAAAACGCGATGAGGTATTAATGATCGGATCGCCGAGCGTCTTCCACACCGCCCCGCCCCAACCTGCTTCAAAGGCCCGCTGCACTTGATAACCTGTATTCGTAGGCGGCGCGGAGGCCAGCCAGAACGGATTCGGTGATTTGATTCCTGCGAGATTAATACTTAAATCTGCCATTGATGTTCCCTCCCTGTCATGTAAAATCCAATATGATTTCTACGCTCAGCCCGCAGATCTAACAACGACCTCCTGCTGGCCTGAGAATTGTTTAACAATCGCATGGGCTGCATCTTTTCCCTGCTGTGCCGCTGATACAACCATGGCCTCGCCTTTACCTGAACCAAATATGATGTCCCCAGCGGCATAAATCTGCGGATCGGAGGTTTGGCAGGTGACCTCATTCACCCTCACAACCCCACGGTCATGCATAAGACCTAAGGAATCTATTAGATCCAGACGACGCTTTTGACCAATAGCTATTACAACTGCATCTACAGGAATCAAGAACTCAGAACCCTCGATCGGCATAGGTATTGGACGCCCATCTTTGCCCAGCTCCTCCGTCAGCTTCATCTGCACACATTCCAGTGCAGTTACATTCCCAAGCCCATCACCCACGATACGTTTCGGTAAGGTAAGCCAGTTGAACTCCACACCTTCCTGCTTCGCAAATTCATATTCAAAGTCATAAGCCGTCATCTCTTCGCGGGTCCGGCGGTAGACCATTTTCACATTGGTGGCTCCCAGCCGCACTGAGCAAGTCGCTGCATCAATAGCCGTATTCCCTGCACCAATGACAGCGACCCGCTGACCCATCAGCTCTAGTAGAGGAATGCCCGTCTTAGTGGATTCTACGAGCGCAATAGCATCATAAACTCCAGCCATTTTTTCACCCTCAATCCCTATTGGAGGCACATAACCCATACCCGCTGCCAAAACGATGGCATCATAATTCGACTTCAGCTCATCTACAGAAACATCTACTCCGACTTTCACACCTGTACGTATTTCCACACCCAGCTTCTCTACCTGCTCTACTTCCCAAAGAGATACAGACTGCGGGAGCCGAAACGATACAATCCCATGTGTATCCAGCCCACCCGCTAACGCCTTCGCTTCGTAGATCACAACAGCAAAACCTTCACGGGCGAGTTCCCTAGCCGCTGACAATCCCGCAGGACCACCGCCGATAACGGCTACCTTTTTCCCATTAGGAATGCCAGCCTTAAATAATTGAACTCCGCTGTTCATCGCCCAATCTGTCGCATAACGCTGCAGCAGTCCGATTTGGATCGGCGCCGAGGCATCATTTAACACACAGGCGCCTTCACACAGCTCATCTGTAGGACAAACACGAGCACAGCTGGCACCCACAGGATTGGAATCCATAATCGTCTGTGCCGAGCCTTTCAGATTGTCAGTGGCGATCCGTTTGATAAAGGAGGGAATATTAATGCTGGTCGGACATGCTTTTATACATGGGGCATCATAGCAATATAGACAGCGATTGGACTCATCCATGGCACCTTTATGGGTCAGAGGCGGCTCAGCCTCGGCGAAATTACGCATGAACATATCAGGTGTAAATGCTGTTAACGGAGAAGAATGCTCCATCACTAGTCCCTCCTTATGGGTAATTTTTCATATTTGTGTTATATAATATAACATTATTTCAAGTTTTGTCTGAATATTTTGCTTACATCTTTTAATTATTGTAGTAATATAAGCTTTAACAGAAATTATCTCTCAACGTTCTCCCTGATTAGGTTATATATACTGACATCCGTTAATCAAACTATAGTCATTTCGAATTTTCGTTGCATTAGACACTTTGTCTAATTTCAAAACTGTATTTTTTACGTGTGAGAATAGGCTGAGAATAACAGGGCATTAACCGAAGGCCAGAGCGCAGAAGATCGAGGGGGAGTAACTATGGACTGGGAGCTTGTATTAACCATTCGTGACGCTTTAAAAAGACCACTATTCGCAGAAGCCGAGGTGATCGGCGGGAAAAGCGGCCTAAGCCGTGCCATTCGCTGGGTGCATGTGCTGGAAAGTGCCAACTTCGAGACTCTGATTCATGGCGAAGAAATGATTTTGACTACGGGGATTGGTGCAAGTGTCGATCTCCCTTCCTCCTTGGAGTTTATGCAGAACCTGATCGACAAAAATGCAGCTTGCCTATGTATTGAGTTAGGTACGTATTTCAGCACCATCCCGCAAGAGATGATCGAATTAGCCGATAGGCATGACTTTCCGCTAATCATCTTCACCCGCACGGTTCGTTTCGTAGATATCACGTTGGATCTTCATTCGATTATCATCAACCGGCATCACCGGATGCTCCAAGAACTTGAAAAAATCTCACGTGAATTCCACCGTCTGACCTTAACTTCACAAGGAACGCTGAAAGTGCTGCAATTATTGTGCAAAAGCACCCGCACACAAATTGTCTATATGCAGCTACAAGGCAAACCCTTATTTTTCCCGGCCCTTTCGCCGGAAGAGCAGGCTCCATTGCTGAATTTTTTCACCGCCTTCGGCGACGAGCTGGAAGGAATTCAACCTGACGCTGCCCCCTATATCCGGGAATATGGACAGAAGACCATCGCGCTCAAGCCTGTAGGTGCGCTGGATCAGACCTGGGCTTACATTCTGATGGTATGCAATCACAAACCACAGGAATTCGACTGTCTGCTGCTGGATTCCGCCTCTTTGTCCATTGCTCAGGAGCTGCTGCGAACCCGGTATATGGAGGAGCGCAAGCTTTTTTCAGAAAATCTATGGGTCGACGAGCTGATCAATGGCCGCATCGAAGATGATAACCGCTTAAAGGGCCTGATAGGCTCTAATTTCAACGTGGTCAACGAGCTCCCTTACCGTGTATGCCTTATAGAGATCAAGAACCCCAGAGATGTAAAATGGAACAGCTCGGAGAACGAATGGGAGTCCATCACCTTCCACCTTTCGCTCATCCTGCGTTCCATCTTTGAGAAATATTCTTTACGTCCGCTGATCACCCTTAAGAACAATCGCCTCACCGTCATCGCCCTCGACATCCAATCAAAAATGCCTGGCAAAATGCGACTTCAACAAGCACTTGAAGCCCTGCAGAACATCCGCTCCGATGAGAAGCTCAAGGATTTGCAGCTCGTCATTGGAGTCAGCAAATCGCATAAGCGCCTAAAACGAGCCTATTCCGGTTATCAGGAAGCCCTACAGGCATTGTCGTTATACTCCTGTTACCAGAAGTCACTGCTCTTCTATGAAGAGCTGGGTGTATTCCAGTTGCTGTTGAGCTTAAATGACGGAAAAACGTTGCAGAACTTCATTCGCAGTTATCTCGGCCCGCTAATCGACCACGACCAAACCAAAGGCAGCGAGCTGCTGCTTACCCTTCGTGTTTATCTGGATCATGATGGTTCCAAACAAATTGCCGCTCGAAACTTATTCATTGTCAGACAGTCACTTTATTATCGCCTGGACAAAATAACAGAGCTACTGGGTGAAGACTTCATGCAGCCAGAGAATCGGATCTCCATTCAAGTCGCCCTGCGCGCTTACCAATTTCTATATCCAGACAAAATCACTTTACCTAGCCCCCGTTCAGCACAGATTTAAAGGTATCGATAATAAATTCTATATCTTCATCCGTGGAGGATAACGGCGGGGCGAAGGTAAGCACATTGTTGAACCCAGCTACGGTATCGCCATTTTTGCCGATGATAAGCCCCTTGGACTTACATTCGGCAATAATTCCTTTCACAATATTCAGATCAACCGGCTTCTTACTGACCTTGTCTTCAACCAGCTCAACCCCTGTCATCAAACCAAAGCTGCGGACATCACCTACAAGCTTGTGATCAAGCAGCTCGGTAAATTCTGTATTTATTCTTTTACCTAAAAGATCCGCACGTTCCACCAGCTTCTCCTGCTCGATAATCTCCAGATTACGCAGCGCCAGCGCACAGGAGGCAGGGTTGCCACCAAAAGTATTCACATGGCGAAAATGGCCATAGTCATCGCTATTGTCCTTAAATACCTCATAGATATCCTTACGAACAGCAGTCGCGGATAAAGGAAGATAAGCGCTAGTCAGTCCCTTAGCCATCGTTACGATGTCAGGCTTCACATTAAAGTTGTGATGACCAAACTTACGTCCAGAACGCCCGAATCCACAAATCACCTCATCCATAATGAGCAACACACCGTGCTTACGGCAGATTTCCTGCACCCGATCCAAATAAACCTGATGCGGTACAATGACGCCACCACCCGTAATTACAGGCTCCATAATCACCGCAGCTACCGTCTCCACGCCTTCCCAGATGATCATATCCTCTATGGACTGTGCACACTGGAGGTTGAATTCTTCCACAGTCATCCCGGCCGGGCGGCGATAGCTGTCCGGGGGAGCTACATGCAGAAACCCACCCGCCAGCGGTTCATATTTATATTTGCGCTGGGCCTGGCCTGTTGCAGATAATGCACCCAGCGAACTGCCGTGATATCCACGATAACGGGCAATGAATTTATGGCGATAATGCTGGCCGATTTGCTGCTGGTACTGGCGTGCCATTTTGAAAGCAGCCTCATTGGCTTCCGATCCACTATTGGAAAAGAAGATCACGTAATCGCCTCCGAGCCATTCATTCAGCTTCTCCGCCAGCGCAATCGCCGGGAGATGACTTTGTGTCAGAGGAAAATAAGGCAGGGTCAGCAACTGATTGTAAGCAGCTTCCGCCAGCTCCTTGCGCCCGTATCCCACATTTACACACCATAAGCCAGACATCCCATCCAAAAATCGATTGCCCTGTATATCCGTAATCCACGACCCACTCGCCGAGGCGGCAATCATAGGCGGATTCTTTTCACTATAAGGCGTAATGTTGTGCCATAAATATTCCTGATCCTTCTTCACCGCAAGCTCGCTATCGTTCCCCAGACTCTGCATAACATTTTCTCCTCTCAGCAGCTCATTTTCTCTAATAACGGGCAGTGATCATCTTTTTACGCGTATAGAACTCCACCCCATCACGCCCATTGGCATGCAGGTCTCCATAGAACGATTTCTTATAACCCGAGAAGGGGAAAAATGCCATGGGCGCAGGCACGCCCAGATTCACACCCAACATCCCTGCATCAATTTCTTCCCGAAATTCACGAACCGCCTTTGCGCTGTCTGTATAAATACAAGCCCCATTCGCGAATGGGGACTGATTCGTTACCCCAATCGCTTCACTCAGACTTTTCACACGAATCACTGACAATACCGGTGCAAAAATCTCATCCTTCCAGATGGTCATTCCCGGCTGTACATGATCAAATATCGTCGGCCCGATAAAATAACCCGCACCACCCGTAGCAGCATCCTTCCGCCCGTCTCTCACAAGCTTGGCTGCCTCAGCTTCACCAGTCTCAATGTAATAAAGCGTCCGCTCCTTATTCGACTGGCGAATTACCGGACCCAAAAACACCCCGTCATCGGCGCCATTACCAATCTTAAGCTCATCCGCAGCCGCAGCCAGACGGTTCACTAGCTCGTCAGCGATATCCTCATGAACCACTACGACCGAGCAAGCCATACACCGCTCACCTGCCGAGCCAAAGGAGGCCGCAATGATATTTTTGACCGCATTGTCCAGCTCCGCATCAGGCAGCACAATCGAGTGATTCTTAGCGCCTGCCAATGCCTGAACCCGCTTCCCTTGCGCCGTCCCTGCCTTATATACATATTCCGCAACCGGCTGCGAACCCACGAACGAAATCGCCTTCACTTCATCATGCTCCAGCAGCCCATTCACAACCTCGTGTGCCCCATGTACCACATTCAGTACACCTGGAGGAAAGCCCGCTTCGGCAAATAACTCTGCCAATCGATTAACAAGCAGCGGTGTCCGTTCAGAAGGCTTCAGCACAAAGGTATTTCCACAAGCGATGGCAAGCGGAAACATCCAACAAGGAACCATCATCGGAAAGTTAAAAGGGGCAATTCCCCCGATAACCCCCAATGGATAGCGGTACATCCCGGATTCAATTCCGGTAGCAATGTCCGGGAGCTGGCTGCCCATCATCAACGTGGGGATGCCTGCGGCAAATTCCACACACTCAATTCCACGCTGCACCTCACCTTGCGCCTCTTCCAGACTTTTGCCATTCTCCAGCGTGATCAGCTCGGCCAGCTCATGCCAATGCTTCACCAGCAGCTGTTGATATTGGAAAAAGTAGCGGGCACGACGCGGCACAGCGACCCTTTTCCACACTTGAAATGCCACTGCAGCCGCATCTACCGCCGCACCCAGCTCTTCCCTACTGGAAATGGGCACATAGGCAATCACTTCACCCGTCGCCGGATTATATACCTCTTCATCTCGCCCGGACGACGATTCTACCCAAGCTCCATTCACATAATTCTTAACTCTTTCAGCCTGCGTTACTAGGAGAGACATAGCTCGCACCTCTTTCTCTGTTTCAGATGCACTGATGGACTGCTGATTATAATAGATGACCGCCAGATCAGGCGGCCATCCACTGTAACATTTGAGCTCAACTGGTTATTTTGCCGCCATTTCTACGATTTCGTTCGTGTAAGCCTCATCTACCTTAACCGGTTCTTTAATGACACCAAATTTAAGCGAAATATCAGCAGTTTGCTGGAACGCCGCCGCATCGGTATATCCCATCTTGGCACTGTCAAAGCCTTCAGGTAGAATCAGCTTGGCAACCTCAGTCATCATTGTCAGCTGATGTTCCTTCGTTGTACTGCCGTCTTCCGCTTGCTTCATCACACTGTCCACTGCGGCTGCAGGATCAGCAATTGCATCTTTCCAGCCTTTCAGGGAGGCACGTACGAACTTTGCCGCAGTCTCTTTGTTCTCCGCAAGCCATTCCTTATTGGCGAACAAGTTATCCTCAAGCATCGCAACGCCTTCCGTATTCATGTCGATGACATTCAGATCCTCAGCCTTAATGCCTGACTCCAACACTACTTGGTACTCGTTATAGGTCATCGCTGAGGCCGCATCGATCTGATCGCCCAAGAACTGATCCATCGTGAACCCTTGCTTCGTAAAGCTCAGATCCTTATTCGGATCGAACTTATATTTATCGAATAACGCTAATAGTTCAAACTCGTTGCCGCCCATCCAGTTGCCTACTTTTTTACCCTTAAGATCAGCGGCTGAGTTGATGCCCGCCGATTTTTTGGAAACCAGGACCAATCCGCTCTTTTGATAGATTTGCGCGATCTGCACCAGCGGCATTCCCTCTTCAAGACTCGGCAGCAAGCTGGCTACCCAACCCACACCGATATCTGCGGAGCCGCCTGCCACTTGCTGTTCCGGAACGATATCAGGCCCACCCGGCAGAATTTCTACATCCAAGCCTTCTTCCTTGTAATATCCTTTATCCTGCGCCACAAAATACCCAGCGAATTGTGCCTGCGGCACCCATTTCAGCTGTAGCTTCACTGTAACTGGATCAGCAGCCGGTTCAGTAGCAGCACTTGCGTCAGGAGCTGCTGATACTTCAGGGGCAGTCGTAGCTTCAGCTGCCGAGTTATTATTGTTGCCACCGCAACCCGCCATTAAAGAAACACTCAACATCATCACGATTGCCAACAAACCACCACGAAATTTGCGTTTTTTCCCGTTCATCAACCGAACTCCCCCTATCGTAATTTAAGTTTGTAACAAGCACAGTATGGACAAGCATCGTGGTGCGTTTATGCATACAGCCGCGGGCGGTTTCTCTTTTCCATTCCCACTATGGCCGGATGTAATGAGGGCGAGATTAAGTACGCTGCGAAGGATGCCACTTAATGAATACTTTCTCCAGCCGCTCAACCACTAAATAGAAGAGCACGCCTGCAATTGCAGCCAGCACAATACAGGACCAGCCCAGTGGCATTTTGGCAACTTTAATGGAATTGGAGAGCAGATATCCAAGCCCCTTTGAGGAGAAAAAGAATTCCCCAACAATGGCGCCAATCATACTGGCAGTAGCATTAATCTTCAGTGCTGTAAATACATAGGGCAGACTGCTCTGAATCCGCAGATAACGGAACACTGCCGGTTTACCTGCCGCATAAGAATGCATCAGATCCAGCGCCAATGGATCAATCGCCGCCATGCCCTTATAGGCGTTGATCGCCATCGCTGCCATTGTAGTTGCTGTTACTATGGCAATTCGTGAGCCTATCCCATCTCCAAACCACAGATTCATGATGGGCGCGAGGGCGACGATGGGCACAGCATTTAGGGCGGCAACCAGCGTCAAGCTTCCACTCCCCCAGCGCGGCCAAGCCGTAGCGACTAAAGCGATCAGGAAGCCGATAGCAGAACCAACCAACATTCCCAGCACAGCTTCAGCAAGCGTGTATCCGGTATAGGACAACAACAAGCTGAAATTATCTCGCATAGTTTCGGCGATGGCTGTAGGCAGCGGGAGTTGATACTTTTTCAGATCAAAGATCTTATGAAAGAATTGAAATTCCCATAGTGCAAGAAATAACAGACCTGCCAGTACAGGCAGCAGCACCCCTGCACTAAATATCCTCTTCAGCATTCGTGAGCCGCCTCGACTCGCCGTAGCTTCCGCAGGTTTCGGAACGGCTACAGCATTCTTTTGTGTAGCCGTTAGCGCCGGCTGAGCCATTTCTTTACCAGTAGAGCCTATAAACGAGGTCTCCCGAACGGAGTTAGTTTCCATTAGCGGCTGCCTCCTTTCGGACGATATTCAGGCTGCCAAGGCGTTACCAGGCGTTCTATCAGACTGATTAACCAGTAGCTTACGATCCCCAGCAAGGCACCCACAATCACCGTAGACCAGAACATATAGGTGTGAGAGCTTCCATAATAGAGATTGCGCAGCATAATTACACCAATGCCATGCTGGGCACCCATAAGCTCCACCAGAATAGCTCCAGTCACAGCAAGTGGGGCAGCTATCTTAAGCCCACCGAACAAACCCGGCAAAGCCGCTGGGAATCTTAGTTTCCAATAGACCGCCCAAGGTTTGGCCGCGTAAGAATGCATCAATTCGAGCGCTGATGGATCTACACTCCGCAAGCCGCGCAGCATGTTCAGAGCCACCGGGAAAAAGGTGATATATCCCGAAATAATAATCCGCGAGGTCTGCTCATCGCGCACAATCCCGTAGATGATGGGTGCCAACCCCAGAATCGGAATCATCTGCGAGGCAATAGCATAAGGAAAAGTTAATTGCTCTATTGTCTTCGACAAACTCATCAGCACCGCCAATGAGGCACCAGCTACCGCTCCAATCAGGAAGCCAACACCAGCATTACCGAAGGTCGCAGCCCCCTCCTTCAAGAGCGTGCCTCCATACTGCCACAAGGTAGCTAACACCTCATGAACATATGGCAGCTTGGACTGTGCTAACGGCGTCTCCACCACATGGAGCAGCATCCAGGAAGTGCCTTCCCAGACTAGCAGCAGGCCAAAAATCCAGACGAACAACGGCAGCAGACGACCTCGCACAAAGATACTGCCCCCTTTCATCACTACACCCCTTCGAAGCTGTCGCGAATACGTGCGATCAGTTCGAAAAACTCTGGGCTATTTCTCATTTCCGCCGTTCGCGGACGTGGCAGAGGAATTTCGACCACAGCAGACAAGCGACCCGGATGCGGGGAAAGAACAAACACCCGGTCAGAGAGGAATATAGATTCAGGAATACTATGAGTTACAAAAACAATTGTGTTCTGCACTTTACTCCAGACAGACAATAGCTCTTCATTCAATCGCTCACGCGTAAATTCATCCAGCGCAGAGAATGGCTCATCCATGAGCAGAATTTCCGGCTCCATCGATAGCGCTCTGGCAATCGCTACACGCTGTTGCATCCCGCCGCTGAGCTGCCACGGATATTTATCCGCAAAGCTCTGCAACCCCACCAGATCAAGAAGCTCCATCGCCTTTTCCTCACGGATTGACTTCTTTACCCCCATCAGCTCCAGCGGCAATGTGATGTTATGCTTCACTTTCCGCCAGTCGTATAACACTGGACTTTGAAAAACAATGCCATATTTTTGCGCCAGCCTGGCTTCTCTGGCACTTTTCCCAGCTACCACAATGTTCCCGCCTGTTGGTGCTATGAGATCGGCCATCAGTCTAAGCAGCGTCGTTTTTCCACATCCGGAAGGTCCGAGCAGGGAGACGAACTCCCCTTTAGCAATATCAAGACTCACCTGATGCAGGGCAAGCACTTCCGCAGCTTCTGTCCGATAACGCATTTCAACATTCTCCAGCTGAATCTCAGGAATATTTGTCGCTAGTGATGACATCCTCAGCCCCCCTTTTCAAAATAAGTCATGTTTATAATGTTATATAAACTGACGTGATATAGATAAGATCAAGAAAACTTCTATCGCATGTAGTATTAACTAACATGTTACACGCTGCTCACTGGACTCTCACTAGACAATTAGTAAAATAGCTCCTGTTAAATTGCGTCATTTTGTCTAGGAGACATTTTTTTGACTACAAACCCGAAGTATTTTTTTTATATCCGTAGATATGTGGTAATATTTATCCATATCTTTCCTCGGCAGGTGACAATAGACCCATGGGATCTATAATCTCGAACTATATTGTAATTGTTGCTATATCAGGTGTGCTGAGCGTCTTATTAGCCCTTTTCGCCTATTATAAAAAAACTGATTTCTTAGGAATCAGGGCTTTTGTTATAAGCTCCTTTACCTCTGCTATTTACACCTTCGGCTTCGCATTAGAGTTATCGGGGAAAACCCTGGAGGAAATCAGCTTCTGGATTAAGTTAGAATATCTGGGGATGCCCTTCATTGCGCCAGCTAGTCTAATCATGGTGATCCATTTCGTTGGGCTGGAGACGCTGTTTAAAAAAGGCATACGGGCGGCGTTATTTATCATTCCGTTCATTACAACGCTGCTGGTTTGGACCAATGATTACCATCATCTCTTCTATAAATCCATTTATTTACGGGAAAATACGCCCACCCCACTCGTTGATGTTGTGATGGGACCTTGGTATATCGTTCACGGCAGCTTTACTTTTGGCTGTCTGCTGGCAGCCATTTGCCTCATGATATGGCAGTGGAACCGGATGAAGCGGGTATACCGCAGGCAGATCATCACAATAATAATCGGGTTAAGTCTTCCAACACTTGGCTCTTTTTTGTATCTGATGGGCTTGACTCCTTACGGAATGGATCCCGTCCCGATCATTATGAGCCTGACCTCCTCCCTATATATTTGGGCTATTTTATCCCGGGGCATGTTAACGGCTGCGCCTATTGCTCGTGAGAATCTCTTCGAGAGCATGCGGGAGGGAGTGCTTGTCACCGACCGCTCGGACATGCTCGTCGATTACAATCGTGCAGCCGCGGATATGATAGAGGGGCTCAACTCCTCATCGATTGGCAAACCGCTAGCGCAATTGTTTCTTAACGCAGGCAAAGACGCCTTGTCCTATGTGATGGACGCCGAGCCGCTGTTGCGCGAAGAACGGGAAGTGGCTTGGAACAAAGCAGAGGAGGTCTGCTATTATCAAATCCGTTCCTCTCCGGTACAAAAACAAGAGGGGCACATAGCAGGACAGATGATCATGCTGATTGACGTGACTGAACGAATACTGCTTCAGGAGAAGCTGCGCCAATTGGCTACGATGGACAGCCTAACCGGTATCTATAACCGCTCCTATTTTTTGGAGCTGAGTCGAGCTCTCCTTGCCCGGTCCGCCAGCCTGCGAAGTTCATTATCTATGATTTTGCTGGATGTGGACTTCTTCAAGAGCATTAATGACCGCTATGGACATCAATACGGAGATCAAGCTCTCCAGCATATTGTCCAAGTGTGCAGCAGACATCTGCGGGAGGGAGATCTCTTTGGCCGTTATGGTGGCGAGGAATTTGTGATCTGTCTGCCAGAGACGTCGCTGAAGCAAGCTGCATTGCTCTGCGAAACTATCCGCGCGGATATTGAACAAAGCACCTTATATACCGTCATCGGGCCCATTAATGTGACCGCCAGCTTTGGAGTTGTGGAGGCCCTAAATCCAGAGGCCACTCTAGAAGAGCTGCTATCTGAAGCCGACCATGCTCTGTATAGCTCTAAACGGAATGGACGCAACGCTGTGCATCTCTCCCAAAGGTCAGAAATCATTCTTTTCAAACCTGTTTAATGACAATCATGTCCCTTCCTGCGCATTCAACAACTGGCCTTATTTTTCATAGTCTGTTTTTAAGTTTAATAAGAGTTATCTGAAAAACTAATCAGAGTGTTGAGAGTAAAATTTGCTTGATGGGATATGGAGGCGTAAGAAATAATGAGGAACCATACAATGATGCAGTTTTTTGAATGGCATGTTGCTGCGGACGGGAAACACTGGGATCGCTTAAAAGAAACTGCACCCGCGCTAAAAGCCGTAGGCATTGATTCTGTTTGGGTACCTCCTGTGACAAAGGCCGTCTCCGCAGAAGATACAGGCTATGGCGTGTATGATCTATATGATCTGGGCGAATATGACCAAAAAGGTACGGTACGCACCAAATATGGCACCAAACAAGCACTGATCAACGCAATTTCGGAATGTCAAAAGAATGGCATCGCCGTTTACGTTGATTTGGTCATGAATCATAAGGCAGGCGCGGATGAAAAGGAAGTATTCCAAGTCATCGAGGTCGACCCCAATGATCGGATGAAAGAAATTTCGAAACCTTTCGAGATTGAGGGCTGGACAAAATTCACCTTCCCTGGCCGCGGAAATGAACACTCTGCCTTTAAGTGGAATCACAATCATTTTAACGGCACTGACTTTGACGCCAAAGAAGAGCGAACCGGCGTATTCCGTATAGTAGGCGAGAATAAAGCGTGGAATCAGAATGTTGACGACGAGTTCGGAAACTATGATTATCTAATGTTCGCTAATATTGATTACAGCCATCCCGAAGTCAAAAAAGAAATGATCCAATGGGGAAAATGGCTGGTGGACACCCTCCACTGCAGCGGCTTCCGCTTGGACGCCATCAAACATATCAACCATGAGTTTGTTAAAGAATTCGCGGTAGAGATGTTTAATAAATGCGAGAAGGACTTCTATATCGTCGGTGAATTCTGGAATTCCGACTTAGAGTCCTGCCGACAATTTCTGAATACCGTCGATTATAAAATTGACCTCTTCGATGTATCCCTTCACTACAAGCTGCATTCAGCTTCTTTGGAGGGCAGAAACTATGATCTGACTAAAATTCTTGATGACACACTGGTGCAGACCCATCCCACCAATGCTGTAACCTTCGTTGACAATCATGATTCTCAGCCTCACGAAGCCCTGGAATCCTGGGTAGATGATTGGTTCAAGCAAAGTGCTTACGCGCTTATCCTGCTGCGACGGGATGGATATCCTGTGGTCTTTTACGGGGATTATTATGGGATCGAAGGACCAACACCTGTAGCAGGTAAAAAAGATGCGATTGACCCTCTGCTGTATACCCGCTATCACAAAGCTTATGGTGAACAGAAGGATTATTTCGATCATCCTAACACGATTGGCTGGACACGGCTCGGCGTGGAGGATATTGAACACTCCGGTTGTGCGGTTGTGATCAGTAATGGTGAGAATGGCCAGAAGAGAATGTTCGTAGGAGAACATCGCGCCGGTGAAGCATGGGTGGATTTCACCCATAACCATAAAGCCACCATAACCATTGAAAAAGATGGTTGGGCGACCTTCCCGGTCAATGGCGGCAGCGTCTCCGTCTGGGCTCTGCCGGATGCAGAAGCTGACAAGAAGTAAATCACTTGTACCTGATTAAAAAGGTGCCCAACGCCGTTTGGCGTTGGGCACCTTTTTTAGTTATTCGCTTTATGCTCCGGATGTCGGGATACAAGCCTCACCAGATCCAGCGTTAAGACGGGTAATGTTAGGGACGCTGGATAAGCCAAGTAACGCGGCTCCCACTCTGGATTGAACTTTTCCTTGTAACGACGCAATCTGGCAAAACCGTAACCATGCCCATGCCCACCTCTATTAAACACTTGATGAGCCAGCTTCTCCTCCTTCAGAGCTCCGGGGTCCTGCCCCCCACTGGATGATAGAGGAGTGTTGCCTAGATTAAATCGCCGATACCCCTTGGACTTCGCCCATTCCAACATACAAACCAATAAATAATCTACCGTCCCGTTTGGGACATTCTTCCGCTGGCGCAACAAATCTACAGACAGAGTCAATCCTTGATCATACCCCGGGGCAATAGAAGCAAATGCCAGTATTGTACCTTTGGCGTTCCGCAGCACCGCAATGGGAGCCAGTTGCAGATAGTCGACCTTAAACCAGCCTAACGAATAACCCTTTTCCGCTCGGCCATTCAACCACTCGTCCGAAATCGCTCGCAGTTCTCTCAGCAAACTATCAGCAAGCGGCGCTTCTGTAATTTC
This sequence comes from Paenibacillus sp. FSL R7-0163, assembly GCF_037969975.1. NCBI lineage: Bacteria > Bacillati > Bacillota > Bacilli > Caryophanales > Paenibacillaceae > Paenibacillus > Paenibacillus sp. FSL R7-0163. Next base: position 6,477,410 of record NZ_CP150224.1, on the reverse strand, counting down.
AACAAACATGCCTTCCCGTTCAAAACGATCGCTTACACTTTGCAGATCACCTTTCTTCAGACCACTGAGTGCAATGTTATCAAGGCTTATCACTGCCTCTTCACCCAGCTTAAAAAAGCGATAGCCCTGCTCCTGATAGACCGATAAAAAAGCAGGTGAAGCTTGATAGAAAACTACAACCAGACCATACTGATCTGCAGCTTGTCTAAATTCACTGATGGCTTCATTTATTAAGCTTCTCTCTCCCAGCGGATCACCCAGCACAACGAGCTTATCCCTAACTCTGGCGAAAGCGAGCAGCACTTTATCGTTCTGAGCCCAGAAGAAGCCCTTATCACCCAAAAATAACGTATGCGTTAAGGTATTGCCTTGAACTCCATCTAGAAAATGTTTCAGTTTAGCTACATCCAAGGTCCCGAACAGCTCGTTCTCCTTATGATGGGGCCTGAGGTTTACCCACATTATGAGCAGTACCCAAGACAAGACCAATCCTCCCACTGCCGTAAATGCAACATGACTATACCGCTGCAACCATTCAGGCTGTACACCCGGAGGCAGATGCTTCAGAAATCCACGATGTACATAACAGCCCATCAGATAGTAGCTTAGTGCAATTACTGAGGTGAGGGCAAACCACCAGATCGCGCTCTGTCTGCTGATTGGCGCACTAATCCGATAAAACCGCGATCTGGAAATCCAAAGAATAAGCGCTACTATAAGTAACAAAAGCGCCTCTTCATAATCAAAACCCTTAGTGACTGCAAACAACGATCCAATAAACAGAAGTACGCTAGTCCATACATATGCACTATGAACCCGCAATGTAATGCCCCGCGACAATAAAATCAGCATAAAACCAATAAGTACTGACAGATGATGAGATAGCTGCATTACCGGAAACGGCAATATTTCCTCCGTAATCTTCAACCTATACAGCAATCCGGGTACTGCTGCAGATAGTAAGAGAATAAGCCCGCTAGCTAGTACCAGCTTGCCAAGAGCCCACATCCCAAGATCGCTCAGAAAGGTATACTGACCCGGCCAGCCCCAGATCTTCTGCCATTTGTTAAGAGAGGGTTCGAACCCTGGAACTGAACGATCTTGATCCTTTTTTCCTTGCAGGCCAATTTCCAGTGCAGCCAGCACCAATCCGATCAACCAAGGAATGACATAATAAAACAATCGAAAGATGACAAGCACCGCCATCGCCTTATCGGTCTGGTAGCCAAGCTGTGTCAGCCCGAGCAAGGCAATAAGGTCAAATGCACCGATACCGCCGGGTGCCATACTCAAGATGCCGGCAATGGCAGCAATCGTAAATATACCAAAGATAGCTATAAAATGGACCTCATCCAAGAGATGGCTGCTGATGGTCCAAAACGTCACGCCAGCAAAGCTCCATTCCAGAAAGGAAGCACCGACGGAATTAACGACTGTAAGCCATGGTGTTCTACCTTTTCCCCGGTTAATCCATTTCGCATAAAGCGATGAGCGCTGTACAAACACAAAAACCGGCAAATAAAGCGCCATTCCCCATACTGCAAACACCAGCCAGCGATGTTCTTCCATCAAAGCCGTTGCCGGGAGTAAACCAAAGATATTCGCCCACGAAAGTAGCGATAACCCGGTAATCATAAGCGGCGACAGAAATACAATGGCGGGTGTTAGCACGGAGGTCGGCACCCCGCTTTTTTTATACAGCAGCGTCCTTAAACCAACTCCAGCCAGACCCGCAAACCCAATCAAGTTATTAAATGTATTAGCAATCCATGCATACCGAAAGGTACTCCACAGCCCTACTTTTAAACGAAAATGTGCCCGAATCAAATAATCATAAGCACTCATCACAGCTACGGAAAGAAGTGCAAAACCAATCATTTGCAAAATAGCAGACGTAGGTACTCGCCTTAGTTCACGCATTATAAGTCCTAAATGAACCTGCTTCAGCTCATGTTGTCCCTCCCAGTATACGAACGCTATGATAGCCACTGGAAAAAGGGCTCTGACCGCCCGGATCCGATAGATAGATAAGATCAGTCTTACAATTTTGAATCTTTCTAATGTCTGTTGCTTTGAATGCATGAGCCCACCTGCCTTTACCGCTGACACACGTTGTGCTAGACAATTTTTACAACTAGTCCATTATAGCAATTCTTGGAATAGAAGACCCGTGATAATCAACACCTACTCTATTAGACTGCCAGCAAATCCCTAACCCCTGCAACAGTTAAAGATTTTTTGGGAAATGAGGATAAGCATAGTTAATATATTACGAAGCTGGACAGATCAATATGACGGAACTTTATTTTAGCGGTATCTTTCTAGTATTGGCCAACAATGTGATAAAAGAACATTTAAATTGTAGTCTAAACTTAAAAATACATAACAAAAAGGACATCCCTCACGGCAAAGGATGCCCTTTTTGTTATGTAACACGACTTAGTATGGTTTATACACGAATATCAAATCTGCCTTGGCTATTCGTTGTTGCGGTAGCGATCTCTTGCGGGCTTGCCGCAGCAAGCGCGTTGTTTGCAGGTTTGGCAGGTGCTTCTGCACTACTGCTTGCTGCGGAAGCACTGCTCTGCGACTTCTGGGAAATTTGTGCCTCGATTTGCTTGATCTGCTGCTCAATTTGTTTCGTTTTCGTTTCTTTGGTCTTCGCGTCATCCGAGCTGGCATCAATCTTGTCCAATTCGGCTTCCAGCTTCGCTTTTTGTTTCTCGAGCGCGCTGGTATCTGTAGCACTAGACGTCGAGGTGGTATACGATGTAGAACCTGAGACTGCGGATATACTCATAATCATCCCTCCCTTCCTTACCTCCAATATAATCCTTTTGCAGATAAGGAACGTTAAAACCCGCTGAAAGTTTGCTGAAAGTTTTGCTCACTTTCAAGGTTATAAGGATAAGCTGTTAGGAATTGGTGTTTCCCCGTCTGACCAACAGAAAATAAGACAGAATAGAGAGAACACCCGTACAGGCAATCACAATCGCCATCGGAAGTGCTGAGTCTACGCCCCCAAGGCCCACAAGCGGTGCTACACAGCTACCAAGCAGCAACGGTAACAGTCCGATTAAAGCCGAAGCACTGCCTGCGGCTTCTCCTTGGTCCTGCATTGCAAGTGAGAAGCTGGTTGCTCCGACAATCCCCACACTGGAGACAACGGCGAACAGACAGATTAGAATAGGGATCAGCCCTCCCCCTACCAGGATCGTAAGCAGCAGCAAGACGCCCCCCGTTGTACAGAGCAGCAACCCGCTAAGCAGTAGCTTCGTCTCACTCACCTTACCAGCTAGTCTGCCGGCGATTTGACCTGTAATAATAATCCCAATCCCGTTCACAGCAAAGATCAAACTGTATACCTGCGGAGTAACCGCAAAAATATTTTGCAAAACAAAAGATGACCCTGAGATATAAGCGAACATAGACGCTGTAACAAAACCTTGGGACAAGGCATAACCCATAAACTTGCGGTTGCCAAGTAACACCTTAAAGGTAAGCAGAGTACCCTTCAACCCGCTCTTGGAGCGCCGCTCCTTCGGCAATGTCTCAGGCAAGCGCAGGAGAATCGTCAAGCAGAAGATAATTCCGGCAGCAAATAATACGAGGAATATCCCCTGCCATGTAGTCACTCTTAAGAGCTGTCCTCCAATGACTGGAGCCAAAATCGGACCCAGACCATTAACAATCATCAATAAAGAGAAAAATTTCGTTAGTTCAGAGCCACTATACAGATCACGCACAGCCGCCCTAGAGACAACTACACCCACTGAACCAGCAAGACCTTGAATAAACCGCAAAACAATTAAAAGTCCAATCGAAGGACTAAAAGCACATAGCACTGAGGAAACGGCATAGATGAACATCCCTATAAGCAGTGGACGGCGACGTCCATATACATCACTCAGTGGTCCAGCTACTAACTGACCTGAGGCCAGTCCCAATAAAAAGAAGGTGAGACTTAGCTGCACCAAAGCAGCCGTCGTACCGAAATCGTCGACAAGTGTAGGCAGCGCCGGCAAATACATATCAATCGATAACGGCCCAATGGTTGTAATGGAGCCCAGAATAACAGCAAGTTGCAATCTCTGCTTCCTAGAGGGTCCATCTACAGCAAGTTTATTAGCATTTTGCATTCCAATCATGATCCTTACGTCAACCTTTCTAAAGCAACCCGGGGGCCTTTTTTTGTATTCTTCATACTAACGTAAAGGAACTCAAATGATCAATCCTTTTATAAGACCTCATTCGGGGCTAATAACTTAAAAATAACCGCCAAAAGGCGGTTATCCTAATTGTTTTATTCATTTTGAGATGTACTAAACCCCTGTAGCCAATCTTTGGCGGCTTCGGCTTCCGCCATACTCAAGCGGTGACCTTGGTTGCCCCAATGGGTTGTAACCTCAGCGCCTGCTTTCTGCAGAATCCCCTCTAGCTCCTGAGTTTCCGTAGATGTTATTAGCGGATCATTCGTACCTGCCCCAATAAAGATAGACACCCCTTCAAGAGAAGGAAGCTCCACATTGCGTAATGGCACCATCGGATGCAACAGCACTGCCGCGCGGAAAATGTCCTTATAATGAAACAAAAGGCTACCAGCAATGTTTGCACCGTTAGAGTAACCAACCGCTACCAGATTGTTGGCATCAAACCCGTATTTTTCTGACGCTTCATCCAGAAATTTCTTAATCTCATGGGTACGGAAAACTAAGTCCGCTTCATCGAACACTCCTTCTGCCAGCCGACGGAAGAATCGTGGCATGCCATTCTCCAGCACATTGCCCCGTATACCTAGCACCGATGAATCTGGGGATAACATCTCAGCCAGCGGCAGCAAATCCTGCTCATTACCACCTGTACCATGAAACAACACTAACGTAGGTTTAGTTATATCTTTACCTTTACGGAATACATGAATCATCCCTGCTTCACCTCAATTTCTCTTACTTGAATAGGCGTTAAGTTTTCTTCGATGGCCGCGCGATGCGGCTCAAACCAGGACGGCAGCATCAACTTTTCACCCAACGCATCTGGGGCTTCATCACGGGCAAAACCCGGAGGATCTGTAGCGATCTCGAACAGGATTCCTCCTCTTTCACGGAAATAGATCGCATTAAAATACTGACGGTCTTGAACGGGTGTAGGTCTATGCCCATGACTCTGTACATGGCGCGACCATTCCAGTTGCTCTGCATCATCCTTTGCCCGCCACGCGATGTGATGAACTGTCCCTGCACCTCCCGCTCCGAGCGGAACGGGTGATGTCTTCAAATCAATAATATTACCTAGCTCCCCATTGGTTCTATAGCGAGTATATCCATCTCCGTCAGCAATATGTTCCATACCCAGCGTATGAACAAGTGTCTCAGCTGTTTGCAACGGATTGCTGCTATACAGCACAGCCCCGCCAAAACCTTTGATCGCGTATTTAGTAGGAATCCCACCAAAGGACCACTTACTGAGCGGGCCTTCCTCACGTTCCACCAGTTCAATCCGCAGACCGTCGTAATCGGCAAAAGCTAAATAGGGTTCCGAGATCCGACTTCCTTTTGTAACCGAAATTCCGTATTCAGCAAGGCGTTGTTCCCAGAATTGCAGAGCACCAACCGGCACTGCGTAGATCGTTACGCCAACTTGACCACTGCCGATTCTGCCTCTACGCCCTACAGGTGAAGGGAAAAATGTAATAATCGTTCCCGGAGCACCCTGCTCATTCCCAAAGTATAAATGATAGACCTCTGGAGCATCAAAATTAATCGTTTTTTTCACGAGCCGTAGGCCCAGAATCCCGGCGTAGAAATCAACATTGCGCTGAGCGTCTCCGACAAAAGCTGTAATATGGTGTATTCCTGCAGTTTGAAGTGTCATTATTATAAACTCCCTTCTTAGTTAAAAAACAATGCATCTAGAGAAATCGAACCTGGTCCCGTAAGCGCCACACCTACCGCAAATACCAGAACCGTGAGCGGAAACTCAATCCCGTTCGAAGTGGACCAGAAACCATTTGGAGCATGAACCTTAACGATTGCCCCCAGCATCGTGGCAGCGATCAACACCGCTGCAACAGGCGTTAACAGTCCTGCCGCGAACATAAATCCGCCCACCAGCTCCATAATCCCTGCTAAAATCGCCATAGTCACACCCGGTTTGATTCCGATGGACTCCATCCAGCCTCCCGTACCCTTCGGACCGTAACCTCCGAACCATCCAAATAGCTTTTGTGCACCATGTCCTATAAACGCAAGTCCAATCACCAATCTCATTAATAACAGTCCTACACTTATCATTTTTACATTCCCCTATTCCTTTGATTTAATTATCTTAATGTTAAGATATTGGGTAAAAAAGAGCGCCCGGCGAACCGGAATAACCTATGGGCTGCTCTCCTCTTCCCTCTTCTATCTACAACTCGGAGGCGTTAAACGTATCGCCGCCCTTAATCGTACCCGAGTTAAAACCTTTGTAGAACCAGCGCTTTCTCTGCTCTGAGGTACCGTGAGTGAAACTATCCGGCACTGCATAGCCCTGAGCCTGCTTCTGAATCGTATCATCGCCGACGGCGCTTGCAGCTGCCAGAGCTTCCTCTAAGTCGCCTTCCTCCAGCAGATTCATACCCTGAGCATGATTGGCCCAGACACCGGCGAAATAATCAGCCTGCAGCTCAAAACGAACCTGATATTTGTTGTACTCCTTCTCACTCAACGTCTGACGAAGGGAATCGAGCTGTTTCGAGGTGCCTAGTAATGTCTGTACATGATGTCCAACCTCATGGGCAATAACATAAGCCATGGCGAAGTCGCCCGGCGCATGGAAGCGTTGCTGCAACTCATCATAAAAGCTCAGATCAATATATAGTTTGGCGTCACCCGGACAGTAGAACGGACCGACTGCCGAGGTCGCTGTTCCGCAAGCAGAGTCTACACTCCCACTGTATAGCACTAAGGTGGGGTCCGTATAGGTCATTCCCTGCTGCTGAAAAATCTCACCCCAAACCTCCTCTGTGTCGGCAAGAACTACCGATACAAACTCCGCAAGCTCTTGCTCCTCTGCGGTCTGTTCATAAGGGGCCGTTGAACTGGAGCCTGTGGAAGTCAAACTTCCCAGGATATCCCCGGCATTGCCTCCACTGAGTAACGTGATGACCAGGACAAGGATAATTCCTCCGATCCCGCCACCAATCATCTTGCCGCCGCCGCTCATGCCTCTGCGGTCCTCCACGTTCGAACTCCCTCTTCTTCCCTGCCATTTCATGGCCAAGCCCCCAGTCGAAATATCAGGTAATCTTAAGTAAATGGCTACCTGGCTTCGTTAAGTTAAATATCTTATTAGTGATATACCCAAAAAAGCAGGGTTTCACTTATACTTACTGGAGTTGGGAGAATGAGGATGGAGCCGAACTACTTCCAACCTTATAGAGGCGCCTAGTTATTCGTCATGTTCGCAGCGCCTACACACCTTTGCCAAGCTTTTTCATTAATTCGATAGCCTGGACTTTCTCTTCCTTATCTAATCCACCCATCAAATCATGAATTGAGGCTACATGACGAGGGAAAATCTCATCAAACAGTTCACGGCCTGCATCCGTAATCTCCGCATAAGTAACGCGGCGATCCTCGCTACAGGGTACACGTTTCAGCAGTCCCTTTTTCTCCAACTTGTCGATATTATAGGTAATGCTTCCGCTCGTAACGAGAATTTTCTCCCCGATCTGTTGCAGCGGAATCCGCGTTCTATGGTAAAGTACTTCAAGCACCATGAATTCAGCCGAAGCCAAGCCATAACTCTTCATATCCTTCACCGCATGATCCATTAGGCTCTTATAAGCCTTAGATAAGACTACGAACAATTTCAGTGAGGCGGCTTGTTCTTCGTCAGGTGCACTCTCTGTATTACGCAGATTTACTTGTTTATCACTCATCAATTCCACCTCCACTTCAATCAAACTTGTATTCAATCCATTTATTTGTCTTTACATTAAATATCTTTAAGTTAAGATAACTATACGACTTCCCATCCTCCTTGTCAACCTCATCGCTAAAAAAGTCACTTCCGTCTAGAGACCGGTAAGTTTCCTTTGACACTTTACAGGGAGTGATAAAAATCACCCCAAGTTTGACCTGACCTATAAAAGGGCGTATTCTTGTCTTTACGAATGACTCTTTAGTAAGCGATTTCAATACCCTAAAGGAGGCGACCTGATGAGTTCGTTCAATCCAACCCCTACCGAAGAAGCTATGGAAGGGCAGGCTGGAGCACGACGCGTGCTGATCGTGACAGCCGTAGACGCGGAGCGTGACGCGGTCCTGCGCGGCCTGCAAGGCAGCGACAGGTTCCATGTTATCGCTGCCGGCGCAGGGCCGGCAGCGGCGGCGGCGGGAACCGCTGCGGCACTCGCAGCCGGTTCTTACGGCTGCGTATTGAGCGTCGGGATCGGCGGCGGATTCCCGGGGCTGGCACCTTTAGGCTCGCTGGTTGTAGCCAGCGAGATGATTGCCGCCGACCTCGGGGCCGAGACGCCGGAGGGCTTCCGCAGCGCTGCCGAGCTCGGCTTCGGCAGCGTGTCCGTGCCGGCTGACCGCGGCACGGTGCAAGCGATTTCGGCCGCGCTGACAGCGGCCGGGTTACCCGTAAGCACGGGCACCGTGCTTACGGTCTCGACGGCGACCGGCACCGCGGAGACGGCCGCCGCCCATCTCGCGCGGCATCCCCATGCCGTCGCGGAAGCGATGGAGGGCCACGGAGTCGCCGTGGCCGCCCAGGCGCTGGGGCTCCCGGTACTGGAGCTCCGCGCCATCTCGAACCCGGTCGGTCCCCGCGACCGGGCCGCATGGAAGATCGGTGATGCAATGGAAGCATTAACGGCGGCAGCCGCTATATTACTGGAGGTGCTGTAATGACAACTGAGCTTAATATCGCTTTTTCCCCTTGCCCTAACGATACCTTTGTATTTCATGCCTGGGCGCACGGGCTTGTCCCGAATGCACCTAGGCTGAATGTAACCTATGCCGACATTGATATTACCAATACGCTGGCCGCTGACGGAGAAGGACCAGAAGTCCTCAAAATCTCCTACGCTGCGCTGCCTTGGGTTCTGGAGCGGTACAAACTGCTGCCATGCGGCGGCGCTTTAGGTCGCGGCTGCGGCCCGCTGCTGCTCACAGCAAGTGGACCCCATGCGATCAAACGCCCAGAAAAGCTAGCCGGACGCCGGATTGCTGTGCCTAGCGAACGCTCTACGGCTTATTTGCTTTTCCGATTATGGGCAGCACAAAATGTAACTGGAGGCATCGGCGAAATAGTCGTAATGCCTTTCGATGAGATTATGCCTGCCGTACGGGATGGCCATATCGATGCGGGGCTGGTAATTCACGAAGCCCGCTTCACTTACGCCTCGTATGGTCTTAATATGCTGACTGATTTAGGCAGCTGGTGGGAAAGCGATACCGGACTGCCCATTCCTCTCGGCGCTATCATTGCCCGCCGTGATTTAGATGCCGATGCTATCACCGGCTGGATTCGCAGCTCTCTTCAGTATGCGTGGGATCATCCAACGGATTCCAGAGACTATGTGCTTAGCCATGCTCAAGAGTTGGCTCCTGAAGTGGCTAAATCCCACATCGATCTCTACGTGAATGACTTCTCGATGAATCTGGGTGATGACGGCTATGCCGCAATCTCTGCCCTGCTTGATCGTGCTGCGGCAGAAGGACTTGTGCCTGCAATTGATCCAGCACTGCTTCGTTAACATTTACTAGATAGTTTAACAATCCCCGGCTACACCTAAAAGGTGTTCTCCGGGGATTTTATTTATTCTACGTAACATTCCCAGCCAGCCATTATTTGGCTTATCGAACCAGTGATTATACAATAGACCTATAAACATGATCTATGAGGGAGGATCACATGATACCTGAAAAAAACAGCAAACAAAATATCGACCGCTTTCTGGGGTTTCAAGATGAATATGACCGCTACCGTCCCGAAGCCCCTGTGATGATTATCAAATTGCTAACAGATTACTTGGGTACCACCCCTTCACTCGTCGCAGATATAGGCTGCGGTACGGGTTTGTCTACTTTTCTCTGGAACGATGTCGCAGACCGCGTAATCGGTATCGAACCCAATCCAGATATGTTGGGAAAAGCAATCGATAAACTTAGCAGATTAGAAGAACCCCAATCAATTACTTTTGTACAAGGCTACTCTAACCAGCTTCCGCTTGCATCAGATAGTGTAGACATAGTTACCTGCTCACAATCATTCCACTGGATGGACCCTGAGAGTACACTGCAAGAAATCTCCCGGGTCTTAAAAAAAGGCGGTGTCTTTGCCGCCTACGATTGCGATTGGCCTTTATCTCTTCAGCAAAATGTAGAAGAACGATACAACCAGCTAATCTCCAAAACAGAAGAATTACTGGCCTCGCTCTTACCTAATGAGGAGAGAGCACATAAATGGGACAAAGAAGGCCATTTGTCACGGATCAAAGCTAGTGGGGCCTTCTCTTTTGCCAGAGAAATCGTATTCCACAACCTAGAGTCCTGCGATGCCCAGCGATATATCGGTTTAACCCTAAGTCAAGGGGGAGTGCAAACCGTAATGAAGCTAGACGCCACCTTGCTTGAACAAGACATCGCCGATTACACCGCCGCAGTTGAACAGCATTTTAAAGGCAGAACATTAGAGGTTCTGATCAGCTACCGAATGAGAATCGGCATCAAATAATCTTCGATCGCAACCAAAAAAACGCCCCGCCCCCTCATATGAGGAGTTCGGAGCGTTTTCTTCTTTTTATTTAACTTCTTCCATGAATACCCTTAGGTTCTCCACGATTTCTTTGGATTTTGAATGATGTAAGTAATGTCCGCCTTCAAATGTCATTACTTTTCCATGCACAGAATCCTTGACTTGCCCTTCATGCAGAGGGATCCAGTCTTTCACAGTAGTATTATTTGCTTGTATAAAGAAGATAATGGGAAGATTCTTGTCGAATTTTAAGCCTCTGGAGGCAACAAAGTTAGGATAAATATGTTCCATTTCATTTAAGGTAGTGGAATTGTTCATATTTTTAAGCGAAATCAATTTCATTTGTTTTTTGGTTTCATCATCAAATGGCAGTCCATCATAAGGGTCACCGCTTAATTGCAAGCCCAATCTTATAATCCCTGAATCTTTAAGCAGCTTTAATTTTTTAATTGGGAATTTAACATCCATACCGCCTTGCTCCGGAACACTACTATCAATACCCACAAAAGCACTCACTTCGTTTGGATATTTCTTCGCATATTCCAATCCATAAATACCTCCAATCGAGTGGCCCATTAGAATGTATTGGTCAATGTTAAGATTCTGAACGGCTTCATGAATTTCACTAACGATATTCTCTGTGGTTCGTTCTTTTTTCGTTTCATCACTGAGTCCATACCCAAACGGTTCAACCGCCACCACTTTGTAGAATGGTGATAACTCATCAATCAACGGCTTAAAATCAAGTGCTGGTGCTCCTGTTCCAAAGCCTGGTATGAGCACGATCGTCTGTTTACCTTCTCCTTGAATCAAAACATTCATATTTTTCCCGTCAACAGGGACTAACTGACCATAGTGCTGTATTTTTTTCTGATCTGTTTTGTTGCTGATCACATTAACTGTATAGACAACGGCTAGAAAAAGTACGACCACGATCACTATTGCTCCTAGTATTTTGAGCAACAGGTTACGCAGTTTATGTTTTTTCTGTCCATTCCCCGTTTTTTTGTCCGCTTGTTGTGTCACCCTCATCTTCTCCTGTCTTTAATCTGTTTATTAAGCTCTCTTAATGTTTCGCTAATGAGATCATAACTAACAAAGATGTACCCCTCATGACGGCAATATGAACTGAAAATGAACAGGTAAAAAAAATGCTACGGCAGCACAAGACAAGAAAACTTGCCAGTACTGCTGTAGCAATGAAAAATACGGGATGCATCCAAGCCCTCGCAAGGCACCGCCTGGAAGCTAATTACTCTGTCGGCGCTATAATTGGCAGGGTGACAACGATGGTCGTTCCTTGACCGGGTTCGCTTTCCACGCGGATATCCCCTTTATGAAGCGTTACGATCTGTTTAACAATGGCAAGTCCCATCCCGCTGCCACCATATTTACGACTGTGGGATCGATCAGCCTTAAAGAACCGTTCAAATATACGTTGCTGATCCTCAAGTGAAATCCCGATGCCAGTGTCTGTTATCCGAACGGTCACGTTGTTGATATCTTGTTTGAGGCTGACGTTAATTACACTGTTATCCTTAGAAAACTTGATGCTGTTGCCAAGGAGATTGGTCCATACCTGACTTAACAGGTCATAATCAGCCAGTAGGATAATAGGCTTCAGATCAAGGTCGAAGCTGATGTTACGAGCTGACCATTGCGGCTGAATTGCTACGATTACTCTTCTTATCTGTTCGTCCAGATTGAATGTAGTTAGCCGTAGCTGCTGGGACTGCGATTCTAATAAACTCAGCTTCAGCAGGCTGTCACTCATTTTAGACATCCGCTCTGCTTCAGCGATAATAATATCCAGATAACGATTTCGCTCTTGTTCTGCAAGATCTACTCGCTTGAGCGCAATCGCATACCCAGATATTGAGGTGAGCGGAGACTGGACCTCATGCGACACATTGGATACAAACTCCTTACGCATCTGCTCAAGCTGCTGCAGATCGTGCATCATTTCTTCAAAGCTGCGAGCCAAGGTACCTAGCTCACCGGTTTGTTTAATATTCAGCTCGACGTTAAAATCACCAGCTGCTATCCGTCTGGTCGCTTTGGTTAGCTTCTTGATCGGTCTGACTAAGAACATTGCAGCTACCAGAATCAAGAGGCTTCCAGCTATCAATGAATAGAGCAAGAAATTTAATACCAAGTTCCTTCTGGCAGTGACGGAAGGGGGATTAAGCGTCTCCACAAACATCGCTTTGGTGCCGTCTTCCGTTCTCAGCTGTAAGCCTAGGAGAAGCGCAGAAATATTCCTGTTATGAGGTTGATATACTTCTCCTGCGAGAACTTTTTTTATTTCTTCCATAGTTACAGGGACCGGCTTGTGCCCATTAAGCGTTCCGTAAGATTGGAATTTACCCGCTTCATCGAAAATTCGGATGTGGTAGGAATCAAGCTGCTTCATTCCACTTACGAAAGAGTTGGCTCCACGAAATGGGAAGGTCTCGTAAACCCTGACAATATCCTGTCCAAAATGCAATAAGGGAATTCGCGTGTTCTCGTTCAGTTTATCTTCGAATACCCAAGTTGCCACAAACAAAGCAATGATTGTGCCCCCGATTACGGAGGCTAGGAAGGTCAGTACAACGCGTGTATATATGGATCTAATCATTCGTACACCTCAAGCCTGTAGCCAAGTCCACGCACCGTCTCAATACGAAAATCAGGGGTAGTCGCAAACCGTTCACGCAGGCGTTTAATATGCACGTCAATCGTCCGATCATCTCCAGCATAATCAATTCCCCAAATTTGATCGATCAACTGCTCGCGCGTATAGACTTGTCCGGGTGTCCCAGCAAGCTTGTACAGCAATTCGAACTCCTTGAGGGGTAAGGCAAATGAATCCGTGCCTCTCATCACCTTATAGGTCTGCCGATCAAGCATTACATTGCCAATTTGGATCATCTGCGTGGAGCCAATCCGATATCGTTTCAGCAATGACCTAACACGAACCGTCAGCTCCAAAGGATCGAAGGGTTTAGTTAAATAATCGTCCGTGCCTAATTCGAAACCCTTCACTTTCTCCCAGGTTTCGCCTCTGGCAGTCAATATAAGTAATGGAAGATCAGGATTAGCTCTGCGGAGCTCCTTACAAAGCATCCAACCATCCATATTTGGCATCATAATATCCAGCACGACAAGATCGACATGTGTTCCAGCATATACGGCGAGCGCTTCCTTGCCATCCACAGCTTCAACTGTTTCGAATCCGTCGTTGCGGAGAAATAAACAGACAAGTTCGCGAATGTTCGCATCGTCGTCAGCAACCAGTATAGTAGGCATTCGTTTCCTCTTTTCCTGTTGTCCATTCTTACTATTATACTATATTATACTTTCGGCTAAACTGTCTGTTGTCTTGAGACTACACGATGATCAAACCGAAAAAGAGCGTCTAACACGGTTACCCGTATGTAGACGCTCTTAATGTCGTTTCGCTTTAGCTCTAGCTTTAGTCAGCTTACTTCTTATTCATCTTAAACATTAGGAACAGCTCATTATAATGAGCAAGCATCCGTTTGCCAAGGTTGTCGTATACTTCAAGCCGGTCCGTAATTTCAGCAGGTGGATAGAAACGGGTATCCTCAGAAGTTTCCTCAGGAAGCAGCTCCAGCGCAGGAATGTTAGGCGTGGAATAACCTACATATTCTGCATTCTTAGCAGCAACGTCTGGGCGGAGCATGAAGTTGATGAACTGATGCGCTCCATCCACGTTTTTCGCTGTCCGAGGGATAACCATGTTATCAAACCACTTATTCGAACCTTCTTCCGGTACTACATAATCCAGCTTATCATTCTCGTCCATGATCTCGGAAGCATCGCCGGACCAGACAATCCCAACCGCAGCTTCTTCATTTGCCAGCAGCATCTTGATCTCATCACCGACAATCGCCTTCACGTTAGGAGACAACTTGTTGAGCTTGGTCAGTGCTTCTTGCAGATGCGCCTCATCCTTGTCATTAACAGAATAATGCAGGCTGTTCAAAGCCATGCCCATCACTTCACGGGCTCCGTCCACCAGGAAGATGCTATTATGCAGTCTGCTGTCCCAGAGAGAATCCCAGCTGGTGAAGTCCATGCCCTTGGTCATTTCCGGATTGAAAATAATCCCGACGGTCCCCCAGAAATAAGGCACGGAATATTTGTTGTCTGGATCAAACGAAAGGTCCATAAACCGTGAATCAATATTCTTTAGATTTGAAATCTTGCTATGATCCAGCGGGATGAGCAGATCTTCTTCTTTCATCTTAGCAATGGCATAATCCGAAGGGATTACAACATCAAAGGTAGTTCCACCCTGCTCAACCTTGGTCAACATAGCTTCATTGGAATCGAAGGTTTGATAAATGACTGTTAAGCCGGTCTCTTTTTCAAATTCCTTCAATAGATCCGGATCAACATAGTCGCCCCAGTTATAGATAGTCAGTGTGTTTCCACCCGAATATCCCTCTCTCGAATTCATCCAAGAGCCCAAGTATATAAGCGCAAATGCCGTGATAAGGATCGCCAGAAAAGCATTTATCAGCTGTTTCATCTAGGCACCCCCGCTTCTGCAACAGGCTCCGCCACAGCTTCTGCTGTGTTATGACGATTTTTCTTAAGGGTCAGGAAGTAATAACCAACCACAAGCAGAATGGTGAACAGGAAGATCAGTGTCGACAGCGCATTAATCGATAGCGATACCCCTTGTCGAGCTCTAGAGTATATCTCAACCGATAACGTCGAATAACCGTTGCCTGTTACGAAGAATGTAACTGCAAAGTCATCCAGTGAATACGTAAGCGCCATAAAAAATCCGCTGAATATCCCTGGTTTAATAATCGGCAAAATAACTTTAGTCAGCACATCCTTACGGCTTGCCCCAAGATCACGGGCTGCATCCGTCAATGTAGGGCTCATTTCCTGTAGATGCGGCAAAATCATCAATACGGCAATCGGTACGCTGAATGCAACGTGTGAGAGCAGAACAGACGCGAAGCCCAGCTTGATGCCAGCAATGGTGAACAGGATAAGGAACGAAGCACCAATAATGACATCCGGACTGACGATCAGCACGTTATTCAGAGACAGCAAGGTGTTCTTAGCGCGGCGATTCTGCACACTTTTAATGGCCAGCGCACCAATAATAGCGATAAGGGTCGCAATAGCCGAGGATAGCAGCGCGATCACAAGCGTATTGATTACGATGATGATCAGGCGCTTATCTTGGACTACCTCACGGTAGTAATCCAGCGTAAAGCCCTCGAACTTATGCATCGTCCCCCCACTGTTGAACGAATAGTACATTAAATAGAAGATAGGTGCATACAGAACAATGAACACCAGAACTAGGTAGAGGTTAGAGAATCCATTTTTATTTCTCATTCCGCGCCCCTTTCCGCGATCCGCCTGTGATAATCATAAACAGCGCCATGATGGCAATCAGAAACACTGCAACTGTAGAACCCATGCCCCAGTCCTGAGTGACCAGGAAATGCTGCTCAATTGCGGTGCCCAGCGTAATGACCCTGTTGCCTGCAATCAGACGGGTAATCATAAATAGGGACAGCGCCGGTATGAATACTGCCATACAGCCTGAGCGTACTCCCGAAATGGTCAGCGGAAAAATAACACGTCTGAACGTGGTCCAGCCCGAAGCCCCCAAATCACGTGCCGCATCCAGCAAGGATAAATTCAAATCCTCCAAAGCGCTGTATATCGGCAGGATCATAAACGGGATAAAAATATAGACAGATACAAATACAAAGCTGAAGCCCGTAAACAAAATTTGCTGTTCTCCGATTCCAAGCAGATCAAAGAAATTATTGATCGGACCAAATGTACCGAATATCCCTATAAAAGCGTAGGTTTTTAGCAGCAAATTAATCCATGTCGGCAAAATAATCAGCAATAACCACAGCTGCTTATGTTTGGTTCTTGTCAGTAGATAAGCCGCCGGATAAGCAACCAGCAAAGAGAATGCTGTAATCAGAAACGCGTACCAGAACGAGGTCAGCGTCATTTTCAAATATACAGGGGTGAAGAAACTGACGTAATTATCCAGAGTAATATGGCCATCCAAATCAAATAACGAATAGTAGATGACAAGCACTACCGGTGCAATTACAAACAATGCGATCCAGAGGTAATAAGGGATGAGATAGTACGATTTGCCCTTATTCTTCATGACTCTCCACCTCGCCATAAGCTTCCAGACGTCTGTCGAATTCTTCCTCCGTTTCACCGAAACGCATAACATGGATCGCTTCCGGATCAAAATAAAGGCCAATTTCACTGCCTACAGTCGCCTTACGTGTAGAATGCACAAGCCATTCATGCCCGGATTCATCATAACAGCTGATTTCATAATGCACGCCCCGGAACAGCTGGGAATCAACCCGCACACGTAGTTTACCCTGTTCCAGCGTAGAAATTTCCAAATCCTCAGGACGAATAACAATCTCTACGGATTCATTCGGTTTCAGCCCGGCATCGAAACATTCGAAGCGGCGGCCGTTAAACTCCACCAGATAATCCTCGATCATAACTCCCGGCACAATGTTCGATTCGCCAATAAAATCCGCCACAAAACGGTTAATCGGCTCATCGTAAATATCATTAGGAGTGCCGCTTTGCTCGATTTTTCCTTTATTCATGACAAAAATCCAGTCGGACATCGCGAGTGCCTCTTCCTGGTCATGGGTTACAAAAATAAAGGTAATCCCTAGCCGCTGCTGCATTTCCCGCAGTATGTACTGCATCTCCGTGCGCAGCTTGAGGTCTAGCGCCGATAGAGGCTCGTCCAGCAATAGAACCTGTGGCTCATTCACAATCGCCCGGGCAATGGCGACCCGCTGGCGCTGACCGCCGGACATTTCGTTAATCGCACGCTGCTCATAACCCACAAGGTTAACGAAGCTTAGCGCTTCCTGTACCTTCTTCGTGATTACGTCCTTCTTAAGCTTCTTAATGCGCAGTCCGAAAGCCACATTCTCGAATACGTTCAGGTGCGGAAACAATGCGTAATCCTGAAATACCGTATTGACCTGCCGCTCATTGGCGGGAATGTGGTTAATTACTTTTCCATTTAAATAGATAGAACCGCTCGTTGGCTCAGCGAACCCGGCGATCAATCGAAGAATAGTTGTTTTACCACAGCCAGATGGACCAAGTAGTGTATAGAATTTGCCGCGCTCTATCTCAAAGCTGACTCCTTTTAACACCGGATCTTCGTCGTCATATTGCTTAGTAACTTCTTCAAATGAAATGATGGTACCTTCCTGAATAGCTATAGCTAACAACCTCCCTTACCTTAGTAATACAATACTATTTTACCCGCATCTTGCGGAGAACAATCGAAATGGGTATGCTCAGCGCTAATAAGCGACAATTTCCCCTCTCCTTCGACGCTCCAATAGATATAGCATATTAGATTGTACCATTATATGCGATAGCTTACATTGTTAAATGCTAAGCATAAACTTAACAAGTTTGTAAAAAGTCCAGTCTTCCATGCCCTTTTTGAGGTGCTATAATGAAAACGAACTGAAAAGCCAGTGTGGTTTTCTTATTTTTGCGAAAGAAGATGAATGATAATGAACGAGGGGTTACTAGACCGCCTTGAAAAATATGGATTCTCACTTTACATGATACGAATTACGCTTGCCGCATCACTATCCTGGGTAGCCGTACACAGTTTATATGGTGACCAATATTTATACTTTGCACCGCTTGCAGCCATTCTTATTACTCAAGCCAGTGTGAAGGCTTCACTTGAAAAAGGAATCTACCGCCTGATCGGCATTATTATCGGCGGAATCGTCAGCCTGATTGTAGGCCAATTCTTCGATGTAGGTGCATTTTCCATTCTGCTAATTCTGCTCATCGGGATTGGGATTGCCACTGCCTGTCGGATGAATATCCAAGCGGTTTCGCAGGTCGGGGTGACCTCGGTTCTGGCCCTTACCTTTTATCACAATGATTACGTGCTTTGGAGAGTCGCCGAAACCTTTATTGGTGTGCTCATTGCCTTGATCATCAATATGATTATCGTTCCACCAAACAGGTTCGTCAAGGTAAAAGCATTGGCACTCGATGGAAGCCTTCTACTTTCGGAAGCATTAAAAGGCCTCGTAGGCATAAGACGAGACTCTTCAAAGGATAATAATATGCTGGAGCAAGCAGGTAAACTGCTGTCTGCCAGCAATCAACAACAGAAGGAAATGTTCTACACCATTGCTCATTATCAGTGTCGTGGTGATCTAAAGGGACTTATACAAGCCACAGCACATCTAAAGACCATTCATTCCTATGTTAAAGAAATTTCCGACGATATTTGCTTGCTGCCAGCACATCATGCCAATTCTGACTGGATGCTGGAAGTGCTGGAGGCAACAGCCGATTGTATAGCTGTTTATGGTACGAAGACCTTATCCAAGGTTGAATGCCAACGTTCACTTACAGATTGTCTGCATCGTGCCCGCGACTTGCAGGCGGCCAGCTTCTCTGAACTGCAAGGACGGTGCTCACTGACTTCCGTTCGTGATCTAGGTGCGCTCTTCAGTCACTTAAACCGGGTACTCGAAGAAGTGGAACGTGCTAGTTCTGCTACTTACGTAGTTGCAGCTCGGCCTTCAACAGCTGAAATCACACGCGCTATACGCTTAATTAAAAAAGGACTCTCCCAGAAGCTCTAAGCTTGGGAGTGTCCTTTTTTTTATGTTCAATCCCTATTAGACATAATGCCCTTTTGCTCGATTGGTTACTACAACCATCCAACAAATTTAACTAGACTGATTGTTTGGCGGCACGCCCTATCTTCACATTTACCAGAACAATACTGCTAACAATCAGTAATAATCCAATCACAAGGTTTATGGTAATCTGTTCTTTCAAAAAAACTACGCTGGTAGCTATCGAGATCAGGGGGATTAAGAAGGTGAATGAACCTACTTTTCCTGCTTCTCCTTCGTTAATCAGCTTGAAATAGATTAGCCAGCCCAGAGCAATGACAAAAATTGCGATAAACAAGGTATCCACAATAAAGGTTCCACTCCAGGTGATATCCGACCATTTCTCCGTAGCTGATCCCGAAAGTAGCAGAATGATGCCACCAATCGTGATTTGCATAGCCGTCATCCACAGCATATCCACACGTACAGCATTCCGTTTCATATATATTGTTCCTAATGCCCAGCTTAAGGCACTGGCTAGAGCCAGCACAATTCCCCATATGGAGATACTCCCATTAATTCCACCGATACTAAGAGAGGCTACCCCGAGAAAACCAAGCAGCAAACCAGCCATTTTAAGCCCGTACATGCTCTCACCTAACCACAGCCAAGAAAAAATCCCTAGCAATACAGGCTGCAAAAATACAATCGATGAGAACAATCCCGCCGGAACATACTGCAAGCCAATCGTCTGAAATCCATAATAAAACACAATACTAAGGACCGCCGAGATCAGATAGATCGGCCAGAGCTGCTTGAAGCGAAGCTCCTTCACCTTGGGCAGTGCAATTAGAATCAGAATAATACCGCCTACGACGGTTCGAATACCTGCAAATAATAGAGGTGGAGCGTAGTCTAAGGCGATTTTGGATATAGGCCAATTAATGCCCCATACAATCACCAAAAAAATAAGAAGGATCATACTTTTCTTCTGCTGATTCATTTGTTCACTTCCTTGGTGTAGATTCATCACAAATGATACAATAAACAAGAGCATAAATGAAATGAATAATAATCATAAGGGGCATATCATATTTGTTATGAACAATACTCAAATTCGTTTATTCGTCAAAATCGCCGAAAGCGGCAGCTTTACTAAAGCTGGTGTAGAACTGAATATGACCCAGCCTGCGGTCAGCCGGGCGATCTCGTCCCTCGAAGCCGAATTAGACGTGAAGCTCTTGCTTCGAGACCGGCGTAATGGCCTGATGCTTACGGATATCGGCAAACGTATTCTTGTTATTTTCCGTGAAATTCTAATGGGCTTTGATAAGGTCAATCAGGAGATTTATGCAGAGAGAGGTCTTGAAAAAGGGAGTATCCGCATTGGGGCTTTTCCTGTGGCATCTGCTCATTTTCTACCGAAGATTATTAGCTCTATCACTAGAAGATATCCAAACATTACGATTAGCCTACAGGAGGGCTCTATCGCTGAAGTCAGAGAATGGCTGGATTCAAAAGAAATTGATGTTGGCTTATTGCTCGCTCCCAGTGCAGAATTCGAAACCATTCCATTATATAGAGAGAAATTGTTTGCCGTTTTTAGAGATGACCATCCCCTGCAAAAGCGATCCATTGTATGTGTGCAGGAATTAGCGAACGAGCCCATGTTGATTTGCAAAGCAGGATATGAACCGCCTGTTGTAGAGCTATTCCGCAGAAGTAATAGCCATCTGAATGTAAAATATGTGGTTAATAACTTTGCAACAGCTCTTAATATGGTTCAGGAGGGGCTGGCAATCGGCGTGATGTCTGAACTGTCCTTGTTATCTCTGCCTCCAAATGTGGTTACCCGTGAGCTGCAGCCGGATGCTTATAGAGATATCCAAATTGCGGTCAGCTCGCTTGCCGACACTTCAATTGCTGTAAAGCTCTTCATTGAGACAGCGCTGGATCTTTTCACTCAAAAATAAATGGATTAATGAATAGATGATAAGGAGTGCTGAGGATGAACTTTAAAAGACTAGGAAATAGCGGATTACAGGTATCCGCATTAGGACTGGGAACGAACGCTTTCGGCAAACGTGCGGATCAAGAGACCTCCATTCAGATTGTACATGCTGCGCTTGATCATGGAATTAATTTCATAGACACTGCTAATATTTACGCTGGCTCAGAATCCGAGCGAATCATTGGTCTGGCCTTGGAAGGTAGGAGACAGGAGGCTGTTCTCGCAACTAAAGCAGGTTTAGTTAAAAATGAGGGTCCCAACGGCAGCGGCTCCTCCCGTCGCCATTTGCTGCAGGAGCTTGAAGATAGCCTTCGCCGCCTAAAGACGGACTATATCGATCTGTACCAGATTCATACCTTTGATCCCTACACGCCGCTTGAAGAAACCTTACGAACCTTGGACGATATGGTATCCTCGGGCAAAATCCGTTATATCGGGGCCTCCAACTATACAGCATGGCAATTAATGAAGGCGATTGGGATTAGTGAAGCACGCAACTTCACCAAGTACATTTCAATTCAGTGCAGCTACTCCTTAGCAGACCGGACACCGGAGAATGAGCTTCTTTCGCTCTGCCTGGATCAAGGGGTAGGGATCATTCCTTACTTTCCACTAGCTGGCGGAATTCTCACAGGCAAATATAATACAAGCGATTCAGCCCCATCAGGGTCCAGAGCAGATACCGATCCTAATTTCAAAAGATTCCTTGATGATGACCGGATCAAGCTCGGAAGCCAAGTGAGCCAAATTGCTGAGAAAATGGAAACCTCATCTACTGCGCTCTCCTTAGCTTGGCTTATGAATCGGCCTGCCGTCTCGACGGTTATTGTCGGGGCTACACGTGTGGAACAGCTGGAACAAAATTTGCTTAGTACCTCGCTTGTACTTAATGAAGAAACTTCGGCCAAGCTGGAGGAAGCCAGCGATTCCTTCCGTTATGGCGAGCCGTTCGCCTTTTACCGACTCCCATAGAGTCTCGTGCTCTAACTTCTTACAAGGATGGAGGAAAGATTAATGACAACCTATACTGCTGACAGCATTCAAGGAATGCTTGAAGAGCATAAGGATTTTTTTAATAGCGGCGTAACTAAGGAGGTTTCTTTTCGTCTCCAGCAGCTGCTCAAGCTTAAGAATATTATTAAACAATACGAAGGACGAATCATCACCGCACTACAACAGGATTTAGGAAAAGGTGAGTTCGAAGCCTATGCCACAGAAATCGGCTTTACGCTGGACAGTATCGGCTACATGATGAAACATCTTAAGCGTTGGGCGAAGCCTAAAAAGGTTCGATCCCCGCTGCACTTATTTCCTGCAAAAAGTTATATTTTAAGTGAGCCTTACGGCACAACGCTCATTATTGGCCCGTTTAATTATCCATTTCAGTTGCTAATTGAGCCCCTGATCGGCGCCATTGCCGCTGGTAACTGCGCTGTCCTCAAGCCATCTGAGAGCACACCTGCCATCTCGTCCGTGGTTGAGCAGCTTATTCAGGAGACCTTCGAGCCGCAGTATATCCGCGTAATTCAGGGGGAAAAAGAGACCACTAATTTGCTGATCCACGCCAAGTTTGATTATATTTTCTTTACGGGCAGTGTGCCTGTCGGCAAAATCGTAATGGAAGCGGCAGCGAAAAATTTAGTACCTGTAACCTTGGAGCTTGGCGGGAAAAGCCCGGTTATTGTTGATAAGACCGCTAATCTCGATGTTGCAGCGAAACGGATTGTCTGGGGCAAGCTGCTGAACGCGGGTCAAACCTGTATCGCACCGGATTATCTATTGGTCCACAAGGATATTGCCAAAGAATTGATCACCAAAATCAAACATCACATCACTGAGTTCTACGGTCAGGATGCACAGCCTAATACAGATTACGGCCGGATCGTGAATGATCGCCAGCTGCAAAGACTTGCCGACCTCATTGCGCGTGATCAAAACAAGTTGATTATGGGCGGCACCATCGTACCAGAAGAACGTTATATTGAGCCAACTCTAATCTATCCTGCTACTTGGACGGATGCTGCTATGGAAGATGAGATCTTCGGTCCGATTCTACCTATATTAGAATATCATCAATTGGATGAGGCCATTCAGAGCATTAATGAACACCCAAAGCCACTGGCACTATACCTATTCACGGAGGATAAGAGTGTAGAACAAGAGGTGCTGTCCCGGGTCTCATTCGGGGGAGGCTGTATCAATGATACGATCTCACATGTGGCGAGCACTTATCTTCCGTTTGGTGGAGTAGGAAACTCCGGAATCGGGGGTTATCACGGGAAGTATAGCTTTGAGGTCTTCTCCCATCGTAAAAGCATCGTCAAGCGAGGAACACGGATCGACCTCGGAATCGTGTATCCTCCTTATGGCAATAAAGTGAAGCTGGTTCGAAAAGTAATGAAATAAACAAAGCAGCAAACCTCCCATGATCGGGAGGTTTGCTGCTTATCAGGGTAACTACGCAAACAGCTCTAACAATTTCTCAACACTTATCTCAGCGGTGGAAGCCAGACATAGATCCGCTGTCTCGGTCACGAGCGCCACTCCAGCTCCCACTGACTTCATACCAGCAGCATTAATTGCGGCTATTCCCTCCTCGGTATCCTCAATCGCCACGCAGCAGTCTGGGGATATGCCCAGCATCTCTGCAACCTGCAAGTGAATCTCTGGATCTGGCTTGCTTCTACGCAAGTTGCCAGGGTCAGCCACCGCCTGAAACCAATGCCCGATCTGCAAGCGTTCGAGAATCAGCAGCGCATTCTCATTAACTGAGGCCAGTCCGATAGCGATCCCTCTTTGCTGTAAATCGGACAACACGCTGTGGATACCCGGATACAGCTCAGCAGGCGTCATTTGCTGAACAAGCTGTCTGTACTTCTCGTTCTTTTTGTTGCAGAGCATTCCCTTTACCGGTTGCGGCAAATTCAGTCCACTACTCTCCAGAATGACTTCTAAAGATTCCATTCGACTTAGGCCCTTGAGACTCTTATGCTTCTCTCGATCAAAAGAAAGTGCAAGCTCATCCGCCAGATCCTTCCAAGCCTCATAATGATACTCTCCAGTATCAGTAATTATCCCGTCCAGCTCGAAAATAACAGCTTCAAGCTGCTTCACATTCGAAAGCCTCAGCGGCTTCTGCGCAGACAACTGTATAAGGTTTCCCT
The DNA here is from genome assembly GCF_037969975.1 of Paenibacillus sp. FSL R7-0163. Lineage (NCBI taxonomy): Bacteria > Bacillati > Bacillota > Bacilli > Caryophanales > Paenibacillaceae > Paenibacillus > Paenibacillus sp. FSL R7-0163. The sequence goes on along the minus strand of NZ_CP150224.1, from coordinate 6,452,829 downwards.
TATGCATAATCTCAAGCTCTTCGCCCTCCAGCAGCGTATAGATCACTTCTGTATCACTCACAAAAATATCCAATAGCTGTCCAGCACTTGTTATTTTAAACCGATAGCTCTCCCACTGCGCTGGCACACTAGGATTAAATGATAACATCCCGCCGCATAAGCGCATGCCGCCAAAACCATTCACAATCGACAGCCAGGAGCCTGCCATAGCAGCAGTATGCAGCCCATCCTTGACGTTGCGGTTGATGTCATCCAAGTCCATCCGTACCGTGCGGTCAAAATAGGAATAGGCTCCCGTCAAATCACCAATCTCAGCAGATATTATACTGTGAATGCACGGTGACAATGAAGAATCATGCGTCGTCAGCGGCTCATAATAATTATAATTCCGGATCTTATCCGCCAAGCTGAATTGGTCACCCAGCAGAAACATCGCCATTACCAAGTCCGCCTGTTTCAACACCTGATGCCGGTAAATTACCAACGGATGGTAGTTGAGCAGCAGCGGATATTTATCGGCTGGTGTATGCTCGAAATCCCATTTTTTCTTGGAGAGAAACGTGTCGTCTTGAGCATAAATGCCAAGCCCCTCATCAAAGGGGATAAACATTTTGTCCGCCGCTTCCAGCCACACTAATGTCTCATGCCCAGTCAGACCGATTTTTTGCTTCAGGCGTTCAAAATGCTCCGGATACTGTTTAGACAATATCCCTGCCATCTCGTGTGCATAATAAAGCTGATCCTGGACCATAAAGTTGGTGTATGCATTATTGTTGACAATAGCTGTATATTCATCAGGACCGGTTACTGCATCAATACAAAAGGCACCGCCCCTAGCCGGATTAAAGTACCCCAAGTCCAACCAAAAGCGGGAAGTTTCGAATAAAATTTCCGCTCCCTTCGTAACCAAAAAATCATAATCTCCGGTAGCCAGTACATACTGCTTGATGGCATACGCAATATCCGCATTAATATGCATTTGCGCCGTGCCTGCCGGGAAATACGCAGAGTTCTCTGCCCCGTCTATAGTCCGCCAAGGGAACAAGGCACCCTTCTGCGACATTACCGCTGCACGCTCCCGTGCTTTGTCTAACGTGGCATAACGAAATTCGAGCAGCTTTCGGCTAATCTCCGGCTGTGTGAACGTAAAGAAGGGCAGCATATACATCTCGGTATCCCAGAAATAGTGCCCTTCGTATCCTTCACCCGTTAATCCCTTGGCCCCAATATTCGTAACCCCGTCACGGCCTACGGATTGAAGCAGTTGAAAAGCATTAAAGCGAATCCCCTGCTGAAGCGCAAGATCACCATGAATCTCCACATCCGTATGTGCCCAGTATCGAGCCAGATAAGCCTGCTGTTCCTGGGCAAGTGCTTCAAACCCGCTATGGTCTGCTAAGTGTAATATTTCAGTACTTCTACTGAGTAGTTCGTCTTCCGGATAATCTTTAGAGGTATGGTAAGAGATATATTTGGTTAGTGAGACGCTTTCCCCACGCTCCACCGGGACGACAAACTGCATGGATAATTTCTGCCCCTCATGCTGCACGGTCCTTTTATCCTCAGATCTTGAATCGAGCTTATGACTTACCCCTGTTAATAAGGCAAACTGGGTATGCCGCGTCCGCTGCTTCATCCATAAGAAGGACTGTACCGGTTCATGACCGGTATCCTCCAGGAGCAGACTGGGCTCCTTGCCTCCCGAGCCCAATCTGGGATCATCCGTTACCTTAGGTTTTTGGATCTTGCCGTCGATGGATGAAGTGAAGGTAAGCACTCCGCTGAAATTTAGCGCTTTAACCTCATAATCTATCGCCGCCAGATGTTTGTGCTGCAAAGTCACCATCCGCCGGATATGAAGCTGTACCCGGTGACCAGCTGGAGATTCCCAATCTACCTGCCGATGCAGAACCCCGCTTCGCATATCCAGCTTTCGTTCATAATGGTGCACTTGCCCACTGTTTAACTGAAAGGTCTGCCCTTCAATACTCAGTTCAATAATCTTGGCATCTGTTACGTTCAGCATCGCTTGATTGCGGGATGGATATCCGTAGGCTCCCTCTGGATATACAATGGGCTCCGAATCAAAAAAACCATTCAAATAATTGCCTGTTACAGACGAGCCTGAGCTGCCGTGGTAACCTTCTTCGAAATTACCGCGCATGCCAATATATCCATTGCCAAGAGCAAAAATACTCTCGCTTCTTTGATTGTTCTCTTCACTATAAGCTTCCTCATCAAGACTCCACTCCCGGTAAGGATATACCGCCGCCGGATGTACGTATGGTTTCATCTTCATCTCTCTAAGCTCCCCCTGATCACAGTTTCATTCGGGTTCTAAATCATTAACCTTTCACCGACCCACCCATAAGCCCTCTGACGAAATACTTTTGCAGCAGGAAAAAAATAGCGAGCGGCATCAGCATGGAGATAAATGCAGCCGAAGTAAGTAAATGCCAATCGTTGCCTCGTGAGCCTACTAAATCGGCAATTTTCATCGACATAACTTGCACAGACGGTTGATTGCCGATAAAAATCAATGAGACTAAATAGTCATTCCACACCCATAGGAATTGGAAGATCCCGATAGAAGCCAGTGCTGGCACTGATAGAGGCAGAATTAGCCTGCTGAATATAGTGAAATGACTTGCCCCATCCATGAAAGCCGATTCGAACAAATCCTTCGGCAATTGACTGATAAAGTTGTACATAAAGTACGTAACCAGCGGTAATCCAAAAGCCGTATGCGCCAGCCAAATTCCCAGATAACTTCCGTTTAGCCCAAGTGCGGTATAATCCTTAAGCACTGGAATAAGCGCAACCTGTATTGGAATGACGAGCATTGCAATAATGATGACAAAAAGAATTTTGCGCCCAGGAAACCGCAGCCAGGCAAAAGCATATGCAGCAAAAGAAGCGATCAACACCGGAATAACCGTTGCTGGAACAGCGATCGTTAGCGTATTCCAGAAGGCCTGTGACAATCCGGAGCCTTTTTGCACCGTTTCACTGCCATCAGCCTGTTTCAGCTTGTATTCCTTACCGGAAAGCACATTATTATAGTTATCCAGCGTGAGATCCGGTGTCATCTTCCAACCTTGTATCTGTTCATTTACGGTACGTGCTCTACGATTCTCCCACATAAGCCGGCTGCCATCAGCCTTCACGCCAGCCTTCAGCTCATCATCTGTATAAGTTTTACCGTTCACCTCAATTGGCTCCCGAAGATCCACATCCTTGGATAGCTGAATCGTCTCTCCAGCCTTCCACTCCTGATGGGGGAAAGCTTTCCACCATCCAGTCTGCAGAATGTCAGCAGCCGGACGGAAGGAGGAAATAAATAGCCCAAGAGTCGGAAGCAGCCAAATAAAACAAATCACACCCAGCACGATATTTACAACCGTTTTGCTGCCTTTTCTCTTCTTTTTGCCAGCCATTAGAATCCCCCCTGCTTACGGAACTGACGTAGATTGATTATGATTACAGGCAGCACCGCGATCAGTAGAACAATAGCCAGCGTGGAGCCGTAGCCGAAATTACGGTACATAAAGAATTGCCGGTAGAACTGTGTAGCAACAACCTCTGTATCGTATTGACCTCCTGTCATCACCATGACGACGTCAAATATTTTCAACGTAAAGACGATAATGGTCGTTGTCACTGTCAGAATGGTTGATGAAATATATGGAATCATGATTCCAAAGAAAATCTTCACCTCATTTGCTCCATCCACTCGTGCAGCTTCCAAAATGTCGTCAGGAACCCCTTTGATTGCCGCCGAGAAAATCACCATTGCAAATCCAGTCTGCATCCAGATCAAAATAATAATGAGGAAAAAGTTATTCCACGGCTGAAGCATACTCGTCCAGGCTTGGGGTTCTCCCCCAAAATAAGTAACGATTGCGTTCAACAGCCCGATTTGTTCGTCACCCGGTTGATAGTAATATACGAATTTCCAAATGACCCCTGCCGCTACAAAGGAAATAGCCATCGGCATAAAGATGATCGATTTGGCAATTTTCTCATAGCTGCTGCGATCGGCAAGAATAGCAATTAAGAGCCCGAATGCTACACAGGCCAGCGTACCGACGAATACCCAAAGTAAATTGTTACGCAATGCCGTTGCCATCAGATGATCGCTAAAGATCGCTGCATAATTGCTCAGGCCCACAAATTTTTCTGAAGAAGCATTAAAAAAGCTCAAATATAATGTTCGCAGTGCAGGCAGGACCAGTAACCAGCCCAGAATAATCACTGCCGGACCAATAAAGATATAAGGCAGCACCTTTCGCCGGATATGATCAGGGTACTGCTCAACCGCCCAAGTCAGTGTATAGTAAATCAGATAAACACCTAGAACTCCCCAGAGGACAGCCAGAACCGCTGTTAGCAGCGGATTTAATGTGGAATCCCGGAAGAATAAAAAGATTGCGCCGTTAACAACAATATTCGCTAACAACACTACTAGGGACAGCATTACCGCCTTCAGGCTGACGGTTGGCCTAGCTTGTGGTTGTGTTGGCATTTGTGGCTGTGGCTGTGATTGTGCACCCATATTAGCTCCAGCTCCTCCTATAAGTTTTGCGGAGCAAAACTCTTATCATAAGCATCGAACTCACTAGTTAGAAAACAAAAAGAGGGGCAGACAATCCTCTTTTCCCACTGCCCCTCTTTTTACTGTGCGCTTTAAATATTAGGTTAGTTGTTCCAGCCGGACTGGATTTGTTCCAAGGCTTGATCCAGTGTCGCTGTACCGCTCACATAGTCGGTCATCCCTTTCCAGAAGGTTCCTGCACCCACTTTACCTGGCATCAAATCAGAGCCATCAAAACGCAGTGTGGAAGCATCTTGAACCAACTTCGCCATCCGGCGATCGGATTCAGAGGTATACCAATCAAGGGAAGCATCATTCATAGGAGCAATTACGCCGCCAGATTGTACCCAGCTCTTAATCGACTCTCCAGTTGTGAAGAATTCCATGACTGCACGAACCTCTGGACGATCGTTGAACATAGCGTAAATATCACCTGCGACCAGCACTGGTTTACCATATTGCGCATCAATTGGTGGCAAGTAGAACCAATCATAATCCTGATCAACCTTTGCCGTTTCAGGGAAGAAGCTTGTAATAAAGTTACCAAGCATATTAAACCAGGCTTTAGGCGGATCAGTGAACATTGGCGCTGGGGCATCCCCGAAGGATGTCGTCACGATGGACTTAGCGCCACCGTAAACATAATCCTTGTTGAGCCAAATTTTAGACATGATTTCAACAGCATTTTTTACTTCTGGTGAAGTAAATGGCAGTTCACCTTTTACCCATTTATCGTAGTTCTCAGGCGTAGTCGTACGAAGCATTATATTTTCGACCCAGTCTGTTGCTGGCCAACCCGTTGCAGCACCGCTCTCAATGCCAATAGCCCAGGCAGGATCGCCATCCTTAGCAATTTGTTCCGTCAGCGCCATCAGCTCATCCCAAGTTTCAGGAACCTTGTAGCCTGCATCATCAAATTGTTTCTTTGGATACCATACCAAGCTTTTTACATTACTGCGGTTCCAAATCCCCGCCATGATCTTCCCGTCTTTTCCGTCCATCGTAGACATATCGAGCCAGCTCTTGTTGTAATTAGCCGTCAATTTATCTTGATCCAGCACGCTGGTCAAATCGATAACCTTGCCCGTCTTAGCAATCGACGCCAGCAGTCCCGGCTGCGGGAAGTCAGCGATATCAGGAGCATTACCGCCGTCCACACGAATATTTATTGTAGCTTCGAACTCCTTGGAGCCCTCGTATTGAATATCGATCCCTGTCTTCTCTTCAAATTCTTTAATGCTGCTCTCAAATTTCACTTGGTCAGCATCTACGAAGGGGCCAAACATTGTTACTTTAGTCCCTTTATATTCACCTTTCATCGCTAAATCTAACGGGGAACCCGAAGGTTCTGCACTAGGTGTGTTTGTCGCTTTCTCGGTGTTATCTGCTGTTGGGCTGACTGTTGCCGCCGGTGGATCTGTAGGCGCCGCATTATTGTTGCCTCCGCCGCATGCGCTCAGCGTCATTGTGAAGGATAAACACAGTACTAAAGCCAACGACTTTTTACGTCCTGAGATCTTCTTCATCTTTTGTACATCCCCTTTAATGGTTATAGAGATAACATCTTATTCAATCATCCGGGCACCCTGGCATGTATTAGCAGCTTGTAGCAGATCACCTCCTTGCAAAGCTTTTCAGAAGACAGGTAAATATCCTAAAATCAAACTCCATCACAAATGTAATTTAATAATAGCGCTTACATTTTTTATATTATCATAATTAGTAACCGTTTCCAATCGGAAAATGAGATGTTTTTCATAAGAATTCATACTATTTTCTATCCTAACATTTAAATTTTAATTAAGACCGATACATAGCTCTGAAAAGCTTTTCAGAAGAAGGTCACAAAAATAAAGGGCCTTTATTTTTCCCGCGTGGATTCCCGCACAATCAGCTTATGCTCCATCTTTTCATTCAATACCTGGACACCACCTGTTGTGAGCAATTCATGCAGCATCTCCGCCGCCCGATAACCTAACTCATAAATCGGCTGTGCAATTGTGGTCAGCTTTGGAATGAACATACTCGACATTCGCAAATTATCAAATCCAATCACAGATACCTGCCCCGGAACTAGAATATTACGATCCTTCAGATAAGAAATCGTCCCCATTGCAAATTCGTCAGCAACACAGAAAACGGCAGTCAGCTCGGGATAATCAGTAAACAACTCATGCGCCGCTTGATAAGCGTGTTCGAACCGGTGATTGGCATACTTGCTCTTCACAATATTCTGTTGTAGTCCAAACTCTGTTAACGCTCTTACAAAACCCTCATAACGAGGCGGGCCGGATACGGAGTTATCATGGTTAAAACCAATCATGCCAATGTCCTTATGCCCTAAATCAATCAGAAACTTTACCGCATCGTAAGCCGCCTGTTCATCATCTACCTCCACAGATGGAATGTCGTACTCATCAGAATGCGAGGATACCAACACAAAAGGAATTCTACAACCGACTAATTTGTCATGTGTCTCAGGATAAAGGACATCACTGGCGAACACGATCCCATCCACCTGCTTCTCATGGAAGTTATCAATGTAAGACAACATCCGTTCTTTGTCGCGGTCCGTATTGCAGATCATTAAACTGTATCCAAGCTTGATGCATGCATCCTGCATTCCCCGAATAACCCCTGCGAAATACAGGTTCTCAATATCCGGAATCAGCAGGCCCAGTGTAAAAGACTTCTTGTAGATCAGGCCCCGTGCAAACGCATTTGGTTGATATTGCAAACGTTCTACAGCCTCCATCACTCGATTCCGTTTGCTCTCTACGACCGTATTCGGTGCATTCATAACACGCGATACGGTGCTGATCGACACCTCCGCCATTCTGGCAACATCTCTTATGGTTGGCTTCATAACGATAACTTCCTTTTTTTCAGGTAACTTTTCGATGTGATTATAGCAAGCCCGTTAAGAAATAACAACAGATTTTTTAAAGCGCTTACATTTTATTTAAAAGACATACTTATTCCTTATCTAAACATTACAAAGTGCGTATAACTTACTTAAAGTGTGTATATGGTTTTATTACATGGTATACTAGGCGAGTAGCATTATTCGCAGCTACAAATACTGCTCTAGACTATCTGAGCGTTTATTATAGGAGGGATTACATTGAAGCAACAGCGCGATATTCGATTCTCCGTACTGGACTTAGCCTCTATTGTGGAGGGTGGCACAGCGGCAGACTCTTTTCATAACTCTTTAGCTTTAGCTCAACATGCTGAGGAATGGGGCTATCACCGGTATTGGTTTGCTGAGCATCACAACATGATTGGTGTTGCCAGTTCTGCTACCTCACTCTTAATTGGCCACATTGCTGGCGGCACAAAAAGCATACGCGTAGGCTCTGGAGGCATCATGTTGTCCAACCACGCACCACTTGTCATTGCTGAACAATTCGGGACCCTCGAATCCCTATATCCAGGACGGATTGATTTAGGACTGGGCAGAGCCCCGGGATCGGATCAACCGGCTTCCCGTGCGCTACGCCGTGGTCTCGGAAGCGACGGCAGTGACTTCCCCGAGCAGTTAAGTGAGCTCAGAGCCTACTTCGATCCTGCAGGTGCAGGATCACGACCGGCCGGAGTTCGTGCGGTTCCCGGTGAAGGCTTGAATATCCCCATCTGGCTGCTGGGCTCCAGCGGTTTTAGTGCTCAGCTGGCAGGAAAACTAGGTTTACCTTTTGCTTTCGCCAGCCATTTCGCACCAGAGTATTTACTACAGGCCTTACACATCTATCATAGCAATTTCCGTCCTTCAGCAGCACTAGACAAGCCTTATGTGATGGTCGGAGTTGGCATTACAGCGGCCGATACTGTGAATGAGGCAAGACGACTGGCTACCTCGCAGCAGCAGCAATTCCTTAATATCATCCGCGGACGTACGGGGAAGTTACAACCACCGGTTGATAGTATGGAGGGGCTATGGACGATGCAAGAAAAAGCAGCCATGCTTGAGAAGCAGCGTTACTCTTTCGCTGGTGATAAAGCAGCAATTAAAGAACGGCTTCAAGAAATTCTGCAAGAGACACAGGCCGATGAATTGATTGTTTCTGGTGGAATTTATGATCCTAACGCTCGTCTACGCTCTTATGAGATTGTAGCCGAAGCTATGAAGGAAATCTAATTTATCATCATAATTAAGGCAAGACGATAGGTCTGGTATCGGGGTTTGAGCCCTATTCCAGATGTATGTCTTGCCTTTTTATTTTGCATTCATAATCGTTCTCAATAAAACACAATTAAAACAATGAATTATATAAAAATAAAGAGTTAAATAGAGAAAACTGGTGTAAATCCATTAATATAACTGATATTTGATCAAATATGATGAATTTTCTTCTAATATCCCATTTTTGTTTAGATATTATTTTGATTATACTTTAGTTATTCGCTATAACGAACGAATTGACGGTAGATCTCTACCCTCTCCTTCCGCTTTCACGGAGATTCCTGCATGCGCACAAAAAAAGTGGTTCTGTGAGATACTACTTATTTCGACAATGTTTGATGGAAAATACGATTAGAAAAGAAGAATTTGCCGGAAACCCGCAAATGATGTCTACAAAATTTAATATGGGGTTCAGGAGAAAGGAGCGAGTAAAGTGAAGAAGAAATATCGCTCGGCTTTCATAGCTGCTTATATCCTGACTATTCTAGCAGGAGTCATCTGGCATGCTGGCGGAGTTAGTGCGCAAGATACCATTAAGCTTACGGTGAATTCGCATACGACGAGCACAGCCACCATGAACAATATGCAGCCTGGTGATGAAACGAACTCAGAATACACAATTATTAATGCAGGTAGTGAGGGCTTTAATTACTATGTGGACTTCAAATTCATCTCTGGAGACGCAGAATTATACGATATTCTCCAAATGACACTCGAAAAAGAGGGAGTAATCATCTATTCAGGGGTGATGAGCGAGGCTGCCGGAAGAGTTACCATCGGTTCACTTGCCGGGGGAGAACAAAGTGTAATCCAAATGGATGTAATTTTCCCGTGGGAAGCAGGGAACGAATATCAAGGTAAAACCACAACTGTAGCCTTTGAGTTCTCCGCTTCTGGAGGACCGGAGCCATCCGCTGAACCTAGTCCTTCACCGACAGCAACGGCCACAGCTCAGCCTACACCTGAGCCAACACCGACAGCGACTACTACGCCTACAATAGAGCCAACTTCGATACCTACTGCCACGGCTACAGCTACACCTGAAGCTTCGCCGACAGCAACAGCATCACCAACCACGACACCGACAGATTCACCGACAACTACCGCTTCACCAACTGCAACAGCAGTCGCCACACCAGGGCAATCAACGACACCAACACCATCGCCAACACCTACAGCTTCAACAGTAGTAGATGAAATTAGTGTTACTGAAGCACCGATCCCACTGGGTGGAGGCGATAATGAGCCAACAGCATCACCAAGTGCTGGCAGCCAAACTACCAGCGCAACACCGCAGCCAAGCAATGAAATCGCCTTGCCTGATGATGAGCTTCCACTGGGGGCACCAGAGGTTGGCAACAAGCTTCCGAATACCGCTGAGCCTTGGTATAACTTGATTCTTGCCAGCTTAGCCATTGCGGTACTCAGCGTGATTATCATGCGCAGATTGAAATCGAAGAAATAACCACATTTTGCAGCATAAGTCTGGAGGTGAGAGAGTATGAAGGAGCGTAATGGTGTCTTGCTAGCCGTGAAGCTAATCTTCATACTCTCTTTAGTTGTGTTGATTTACTCGGTTGTACAGGTGGTCAAAGCACCGATCGAAGCTAAACAGGCTTTAAATGATTGGGCAAAAAAGAGGGAGGAAACAGTCGCCCACTCCCGTTCTGCCGAAGAAACCCCTCTTCCCTTGGGAATGGTCAGTTCAGCCAAGGAACAGCCGCCCCCCGCTCATTCCTATACAGAAGGTGAAATCATAGGAGAGATTCGTTTCCCCAAATTAAACAAAAAGATCGCAGTGCTAGAAGGCACGGAAAGCCCCGAGCTAAAAAAGGGAGCCGGACATTATAAAGGCAGCGCAGCTATCGGTGCCACCGGCAAGAGTGTGCTCGCAGGCCACCGCGATACAGTGTTCCGTAATCTGGGAGAACTCGTGGCTGGAGATCTTATCGAGCTGGAAAGTACGGACGGGACTTTTACCTATGAAGTAACAGGCAGCACAATTGTTGACGGGGACGAACGTGGTGCTATAAAGCCAAGTGATAAGGCCATCCTCACGTTGATTACCTGTTATCCCTTTTCATATGTGGGATCTGCACCGGACCGTTATTTACTTTCAGCGAAGTTAGTGAAACAAGAAATATTACCGCATTAAACCTAAATATTACCTCAATCTTCTTCCTCGGGGATGAGACCTTATATGGAAAGTGATACTATATATATACAATAGTAAAGAGGAGATGACCCAAGGTGAAGAAAGAGGTTGTAGAACGGTTTATTTCGTATGCACAAATGGATACCCAATCGAATGAAGATAATGAGACTTGCCCATCCACTCCGGGACAGATGGTTCTGGCCCACAAGCTGGTTGAAGAGCTTAAGGAAATCGGTATGGAGGAAGTCCAGGTGGACGAGCATGGCTATGTTATGGCGACACTCCCTGCGAATACGGACAAGGATGTTCCGACCATTGGTTTTTTAGCCCATTTGGATACGGCGACTGATTTTACCGGAACGAATGTGAAGCCACAGATTATCGAGAACTATGATGGTCAAGATATTCTTTTGAATAAAGAGCTGAATGTTGTATTGTCCACAGCGAGCTTTCCGGAGCTGGCGGAATACAAAGGCCACACCTTAATTACAACTGATGGCACGACCCTGCTTGGCGCAGATAATAAAGCCGGTATTGCTGAGATTATGACCGCCATGCATTACCTCATTCAACATTCAGAAATCAAACACGGCAAGATTAGAGTTGCCTTCACACCAGACGAAGAAATCGGCCGCGGGCCTCATAAATTTGACGTAGCCGCTTTTAATGCTTCCTATGCTTACACTGTAGACGGAGGTCCACTCGGAGAATTAGAGTATGAAAGCTTTAATGCTGCGTCTGCTAAAATCTCAGTCTACGGCGTTAATGTTCACCCTGGTACTGCAAAAGGAAAGATGATTCATTCCGCCAAAATCGCCATGGCACTTCATCTCAGACTCCCTGCTGAGGAAGCGCCCGAATATACAGACGGTTATGATGGCTTTTATCACCTAAGCTCTATAGAAGGCACACCTGAATTCAGCAAGCTGCAATATATCATCCGCGACTTCGACCGTGAGAAATTCGAGGCACGTAAAGCTTATCTCTCAGCTGTCGTAGAAGAATTCAAAAGCATCCATGGCGAAGAGAACATCGTGCTTGAAATGAAGGACCAATATTACAATATGCGCGAAAAAATCGAGCCTGTGCGTCATATCGTCGATATTGCCCATGAGGCGATGGAGAACCTTAACATCACACCGATCATCCGCCCGATTCGCGGAGGTACAGATGGCTCGCAGCTTTCCTACATGGGCTTGCCGACACCTAATATTTTCACCGGAGGCGAGAATTTCCATGGCAAATTCGAATATGCGTCTGCGGACAATATGGTAAAAGCGGTAAATGTTATCGTGGAGATTGCTAAGCTATTCGAACAGAAAGCCTAAAGCATTATCCGCATCACTCCTTTAAAACACCAAAAATCCCTGTAGAGGCCGATCCAGACCTCTCAGGGATTATTAATGTTCTTAGACTATTCGATTAGCATCTTTCTTCCGGCGGCGTGTCCTTCCAGATCACGTTTTCTCCGTAATTTTTACCCCAATCGTACATCAATCGAAGGACGGGAAGCAGACTTTGGCCGTATGAAGTCAGGGAATACTCTACTTTTGGTGGAACCTCAGCGTACACTTTTCTTAGAACCAACTGGTCCTCTTCAAGCTCGCGAAGCTGATTGGTCAACATTTTTTGCGTGATATGAGGAATTAGCTTTTTCAGCTCGCTGAACCGCTTTGTCCCTTCAAGCCCAAGATGCCAGAGGATAATCAGCTTCCATTTCCCTCCGATCACCGCAAGCGTTAATTCCTTCTCACAGTTAATTTCCTTCAAGTTTATGCGATCTTTAATCTCGGTTGCCATTCCTAAAGTGCCTCCTCTCTCCTGTTATCATACTAACACAAAAACGAATAACCTCCTTATAGGAAGGCATTCGTTTCTGTACGTTCACTCTAAATTAGCATGCTTGCCGAACATTTGCTGATTCGTCTGCCCCGTCTTCTCCATCATTCGCAGAATAATAGCATCATAAAAGACCAACATCGTCTGTTCGAATAAAGAAGCCATCGGCTGGATCGTGCTGTAGCTTCCACTGGCCGGATCTTTTGGAGATCCCGGCAGCTTCACTGTGTAGCCCGCTAAACGTCCAACCGTCGAATCCGGCGCAATGGTAACGGCAACAACTTCTGCACCCACCCCTTTGGCTTTCTCAGCCATAGAGATCAACCCTTTCGTCTCACCGGAACCGGAACCGAGGACTAACACATCCCCCTGTTCAATCCCCGGAGTCACCGTTTCGCCTACAACATAAGCCTCTTTACCAACATGCATTAACCGCATAGCAAAGGCCCGTCCCATCAATCCAGATCTGCCCGCTCCAGCCACGAAGATCTTGTTGGACTGAAGCAGCAGCTCAGCCATTCGCTCAGTCTCTTCTTCATCAAGCTGAGATATGGAGCGCTGGAGCTCCTCTATAATTTGCTGCGCGTATTTCATTGTATCCATTGTAATCTTAAGCCTGACTAACTAGACGTTTCATTTCTGCTGCGGCAGCCTTTTGATCCGCTTCACCTGTGATGCCTCCGCCAACGATGACAAGATCAGGGTTCGCGGCGATCACTTCTGGAAGTGTGCTTAGCTTGATCCCTCCAGCGATAGCTGTTTTTGCCTGCTTAACCACACTCTTAATCGCATTTAAATCTGCAAAAGAATTTTTACCTTCCGCTTGATGGTCATATCCAGAGTGCACACAGATATAGTCTACGCCAAGTGCGTCTACTTCAGCCGCTCTTGTTTGGATATCCTTCACATTGATCAGATCAACTAGAATCTCTTTATTGGTTTTCTTCGCTTCCTCCACTGCACCTCTAATGGTAGAATCATCAGAAACACCAAGTACAGTAACGATATCCGCGCCCGCTTCCACGGCCTTCATCACTTCATATCCACCTGCGTCCATGATTTTCAAATCTGCCAACACAGTCAAAGCAGGAAAAGCCTCTTTGATTGCCTTCACTGCATGCAAACCTTCATTTATAACGATAGGTGTTCCAATTTCAACGATATCTATAAATTCGGCAACTTTTGAGACAACCTCTTTCGCTCCCGCAATGTCCACTAAATCCAACGCTAATTGTAATTTCATATTTATTTGCACTCCTCATTAATATATTTTAGTAAGTCATGTACAAATTGTAGTTCCTTACATCCCTCTAGGGAAGTAGGCACTTTATTGTGATGTAGTTACCTGGAGGATACTAATGCGCGGTTAAAGGGCTCTTTTCGACCTAAATTAAAAACGTTTTGTCATTTTTCTGTAAAAATACTGCATTTCCATGAAAGCTGTGCTAATATTACAGTTTGTTTATGAAATTTTAGGAAGTACATCATAATATAAGAAGGTGCACAATGAAGCAAAATAATCACCAGGAATTCAACCTGGTCAAACTGACCTGGCCGATTTTCCTCGAGCTATTCCTCTTTATGCTCATGGGTAGTGTGGATACTTTTATGATCAGTTCAGTGTCCGACGATGCCGTGTCTGGTGTCGGCGCAGCGAATCAGATCATTGCGATAGCAATTTTAGTCCTCAGTGTAATTGGTAACGGTGCAGCTATTGTGGTCTCCCAATATCTCGGTTCCAAAAAACCTCTGGAAGCCGCTCAAGTGACCGGCAATGCCATTACCCTAAACCTGTTAGTCGGCATTCTTCTAAGTACGTTTTTGCTGATATTCGGAGGGACGCTACTGACTGCGCTAAATGTAAAAGGGGATATCCTCATTTACGCCAAAGCCTATATGAATATTGTTGGGGGCGGTATTTTCCTGCAAGCATTAATCAATGCTCTGGCGACTACTATCCGTACTCACGGTTTCACCAAACAGACGATGGTCGTATCCTTGCTGATGAACATTATTCACGTGGTGGGCAACTACCTGCTCATTTATGGTCATTTCGGACTTCCGGCGTTAGGTGTGGAGGGTGCGGCTATCTCAACAGTGATGAGTCGATTTATCTGCCTGATCCTTTTCTTCCTGCTGCTCTACAGAGTGATGGAGGTACGGGTGAAAGTAACCTATTACATTCATCTTTCTAAAAAATACGTGCTGCAAATTCTCAAAATCGGCATCCCGTCCGCTTTTGAATCCATCACTTATCAATCGTGCCAGCTTGTATTCACACTGTATATTACTTATTTAGGCGCTGAAGCTATGGCTACTCGCCAGTACGCGCTTAATATTTCCAATTATATTTATTTATTCAGTGTAGCTGTCTCTATGGGAACTTCCATCGTTGTAGGACATCTCGTGGGAGCTAGACGCCCTGATGAAGCCTATAAGCGTGTATTCACCAGTGTAAAGTGGGCGCTGCTGGTTACCGTAATAATAGATGCTGTGGTGATTTTCTTCCGGGTACCGCTATTCGGGCTTTTCACAGACAATGAGAACATCATTAGGATGGGGGCGCAGGTCATATTGCTTAGCTTCTTCCTGGAAACCGGGCGCACAGCCAATCTGGTTATCATTAACTCTTTACGCGCCTCGGGCGATGCCAAATTCCCTGTATATATGGGACTGATCTCTATGGTCTGCATGAGCTTACCTCTTGGTTATTTCCTGGTGTTCCAACTTGATCTCGGGTTAGCCGGCGTGTGGATTGCCACTGCGGTGGACGAGTGGGTGAGAGCCGTCATTATGTATTTCCGTTGGAAAAGCCGAGCTTGGGAGAAACATGGACTTATTGAACACGAAGCTCCAGAACACTGTACGCCTCCCGCTACTCCCGCAGCTGTAAATTAACATGTATACTCAGAGGTTCTTTAAGGTCATATCAGATCTTAAGGAACCTTCTTTTTTATTTACGCCATAATTACATAAAATTTGAGAATGAATGAACCATTCTACGTTACAATAGATAGAACATAATTAACAAAGCTAAAGGAGAGAGCTTCATGCCGGAGGAAACCGGAATTCATGAGTTACTGACGCTCAAAACGATTGCGGAGACTTTGAACAGTTCCAATGAGCTGAGACCCATGCTCGATACAGTCATGGGCAAGCTACTTGAGTTAACCGGAAACACTGCAGGCTGGATCTTCCTGAGCGAAGAATACATGGAATATGAGTGTGCCGCTGATCGAGGTCTGCCACCTGCACTACAACGCGACAATAAACAACCAATGCAGTGCGGAAGCTGCTGGTGCCTAAGCCGCCTATGGGATGATCGGCTCGAGCATGCCGTCAACATTCTAAGCTGCAAGCGGCTCAGTAACGCCAGGCAGTATAACTGGGGCGACACGCTGGGGATCACCCACCACGCTACCGTCCCGCTGCATTCAGGTGAGCGTTACTTGGGACTTATGAATGTGGCCGCACCAGGCAAAGCTCATTACGCCGACAGCGAGCTGGCTCTGCTGCAATCCGTGGCTTTGCAAATTGGCAGTGCTATTGAACGGATGCAGTTATATAGCACCGAGCAGCGCCGCGCGAATCTGTACGCCAAATTAGGCGAATTCAGCGCAGCTTTAAATCTAACCGCCAACCAATGTATCTCGCCCAGTATTCTAATCGAGAAAAGCGCCGCCCTGATTGGCGACTATTTCGATTGGCCCTTTGCAGCGATTATCGGGCAGCATGAGGGACAATTCGAAGTCCATGCTGCCTATGCGGCTAATATAACGCCGGAAACAGCTCCCTTCCAGCTCTCGGATTCTTTTAAAGTACGTCTAGGAGATATCGCAAAAGGACAACGCTTTGCGACATTAACCCCTGATGAAGAGCAGGAAATTACGAAGTCCTGCTGTTCTGAACAACCTGTTGCGGAGCGTGTTGTGATGCTCGCTGTGCCCTTTCGGCAGATTGCCGCACAAGGTGCAGGAATTCTACTGATCACCTCACCTAAAGCACTAGCCTCCGCAACTGCGGATGGAGAGGTGCTTGAGGCTGTCGCTGAACATATTTCCGCTACATTGGAAAGTGCTCAGCTTGGAGAGAAACGCCGCGAAATTGCGCGTCTTGACGAGCGGAATCGTCTGGCCCGTGACCTGCACGACTCCGTGAACCAGATCCTCTTCTCCCTCTCAATGACCGCCAAAGGCGTGGAAAGCATGCTGAAGCAGGAGCATATCTCCCATCCTGCTACTGAAGCTGTCCGCGATATTCAAGCTTTATCCCAGTCAGCACTCAAAGAAATGCGTGCATTAATTATGCAGCTTCGGCCTGCCGGACTGGAAGCCGGTTTATTGACTGCGCTGCAGGCTCATGGCCAGCAGCTAGGACTGCTGATACAGACGCAACGGAGCGGTGTTCACGAACTTCCCCGCAACGTGGAGGAAGGGCTGTGGCGCATTGGCCAAGAAGCGCTCAATAATGTACGAAAGCATTCTGGAACCTCTAAAGCGGAGGTATCTCTGCATCTGAATGCAGCCGAGGTGGTAATGAGCGTTGCCGACCAAGGTAAAGGCGGGGCCAAACGGCGTTCTAACACAGACACTAATGAATCTCTTGGTCTGCATATTATGAAGGAAAGAGCAGAAGCTCTCTCCGGTCGTATTCATATCCACAGTGTGGAAAATCAAGGCACAACGGTTGAGGCAATCATACCTCTGCCCATCCAATCTACATGAAGTCGGGTGATCATAAATGACGATAAACTTATTATTAGTAGACGACCATGCAATGGTACGCCGTGGGCTGCAAGTATTTCTCTCCACACAACCCGATATCAAGGTTATTGGGGAGGCCTCCAACGGCCGCGAGGCACTGGAAAAAACAGCTGAATTGAACCCGGATGTCATATTAATGGATTTGCATATGCCCATTATGGACGGCATTGAGACCGCTCAAGCACTGAGGATCTCCCACCCGCAGGTCAAGGTCATTGTATTGACCTCCTTTTCGGATCAGGATCATGTACTCCCGGCTATCCGCGTAGGAATCAAAGGCTATTTGCTTAAAGATATAGAACCAGAAGCGCTGGTAGTTGCGATCCGCAAGGTACATAACGGGCAAGTGGAGCTACATTCCGAGGCTGCCAGCCAACTGATGAATCTAATGGCGACCTCTACACTAGAGCAATTGGAACTTAATGCTTCCGATCCGAACGGCCCAAACGCAACACCTGCTGCGATCACCGGATTAGAGCTTCTTACTCCACGCGAGCAAGAAGTATTAGACCTGATTGCGCTCGGTATGAGTAACAAAGAGATTGCCAGCAAGCTGGTCATCACCGAAAAAACCGTTAAGACCCATGTCAGCCACGTTCTCGGAAAGCTAAACTTAGCGGATCGGACTCAGGCTGCCATTTTCGCATTGAAAGGCGGCTATAACGCCTAGAATCAAAACTCCTCTACAACTTTAGTCTTAGACGCTCAGCACAATGGCTGAGCGTTTTTATTATGTATGTTCATTCCATGTGCTGATGTTAACAGAGGCCGATTCAACTATCATTGGTTTATAGCAATTGACCTCACATAGGAGTGGATACAGATGAAAGTGATGATCCTGACAGGCAGTAATCGAAAAGAAGCAACTAGCACGAAGCTGGCAGAACATGCTGCCCATTTCATTAGTCAGCATGGGGAAAAGGTTACCGTGTTTGACCTCTACAAACGCCCACTTCCCTTTTATTCACCAGACGAGATTTACACAGAGCATGAACATTTAAACGAGCTTAAACAAGAGATGTTAGCAGCGGATGCAGTAATCTTGGTTACTCCGGAATATCACGGCTCGGTAAGTGGCGTATTAAAAAATGCGATTGATCATCTAGGCCAGGCGCATTTCAACGGTAAAGTTGTGTTATCCGCCAGTTCAGCCGGGGGAGCGGTAGGGATAAGCTCATTACTTCAATTGCAAGCCATCGTACGTAACCTGCACGGCATTAATACACCAGACTGGATCTCCATCGGCGGACTGCAACGCAAGCGGTTCGAGGTCGGGTATGACGGATACGAGGGTGGGCAAGAAATCGAAGATCGCATCCACCTAGTATTAGAAGCATTCCTGAATTTAGCCCGCAAAATCGACAGATCGGCAGGTGCTATCCAATGATCAAAGGGCTATATGAAGCACATTTACCAGTAAGCAATCTTGAGGTATCCATCGAATTTTATGAGAAATTAGGTCTGAAAATGGCTTGGCGGGATGAAGAAACTGTATTCTTCTGGATCGAGGAAGGTCGGAGCTGGATTGGTCTTTGGGAAGGCCAGGAGGTTCAAACCCCATACCACCCGTCCTTGCGGCATATTGCCTTCCGTGTCACTTACGAGGACTTGAAGCAATCACTGCAATGGCTGGAATCGATTGGGGTAGAGGCTGTTCCGTTCCGCAACCGGACTTCTGTTGAGCCTTTTATCCGGGCTTATCAAGGAAATGCTTCTGTCTACTTCAACGACCCTGACGGCAACAGCTTGGAATTTATGTGCCACGTAGAGGTCCCTGAACATCTGAAGCCTATTTCAGAGAACATAACCTTAACGGAATGGGAGAAATTACTGTACAGTAAATAAAATACTCAAACAAAAAAACAGCTGCTCCCGTCCAAGGGTCCAGCTGTTTGAGTATATTAGCTTCTTCGATTACTTAATCGAAATGCCCTTCTTCATGGCCTTCATGTCTGCATTCGTATTCACAAGCGTTGGCAGTATCTTCATACTTCTAGTCATGGGAGAGTTGCATTGCCAGCAGGTAGGTACATATTGAAAGGCGAAATTATCGCGCATCCAACCTGTGCAACCTTCCTTGGTACAGGACCAAATTGCTGTGTCTTCTTGCGGAAGTTCCTCCAGTGCTTTTTTACGAAAATACATAAGTACCCCTCCTTGGATCGAATCGAGACGATATCGCTACCCTATTAGGGGCAGATTCATACTATGAAAATAAAAAAGCTGCCCTCAACTTGTGTTAAGGGCAGCCTGATTTTTAAACTACAGTTTTACAACGTTTTCGGCTTGTGGTCCACGAGCGCCTTGAGTTACGTTGAACTCAACGCGTTGGCCTTCGTCCAAAGATTTAAATCCGTCGCCTGTGATTGCGGAGAAGTGTACGAATACGTCGCTTCCACCTTCAACCTCGATAAAACCGAATCCTTTGTCTGCGTTAAACCATTTCACTGTACCTGTTTGCATGATATTACCTCCAATATTTTATTTAACACATGTCCTTTTATTCCTACGTAGTGTACGAACAAATAAAAATTCACACATTGGAAAAGGACTCATACGCACAAATGATAACCTTTTACAATATGTGAATTAAGGGTTAAATTTATGATTGATTTCATTGTACCACACTAAATCACTAAAAGCAATGCGTATGCCTATTTAATTTTCACTCCGGCTCTTATTGCCTGTAAACAGCAGCAGCCGAGCCGGACGAATACCCATGTTAGTCGATATAACCTGCCAATCCTTTATCCATCAGGTAATCCATTTCTGCATCAAGAATGGTCTCTACTGTGATTTCATCCAGCTTCACATCACGTTGGGTAGTGACATAGTCGACCAGATCATCGCTGTCGATGTCTACCTCACCCTTGGCGTTCGCCTTGGCCTTATTGATAAAGGTCTGTTCATGCTTCAATACTAAGCGGATGATTTGCGGATCCACTTTGGTTTTGGCAGATAATACATTTACTAGCTCCTGCTCATTTACTTTGTCACTCATTTTTTAAATTTCATCTCCTTACAATTATTACACAATCATTGTAGCATATTTCGCGCTTTAACGCGTCATTACGCGAAGTATACCGCGGTTTATTCACACTTTTCTTATCATCCCAGCGTCTATAACGTTCCACTTGAAGTAAGTTATTTAATAAAAACAGTTGTGAGGAACATTGACTTGTGCCAAAATATAAAAAAAGTGTTGGACCAAATGAATACTAGAAAAGGCGGTTGAATTCATGAGCTCTGTATCTACCCAGCAATTAGACACAAACAGCAACAAGGCACATCGTTATATCGAAGACGTATACGCACAGGTTGTTGCGCGTAATCCTTTTGAGCCCGAATTTCATCAGGCCGTAAAGGAAATCCTTGAATCTTTGCTTCCAATCCTTGCTGCTGAACCTAAGTATCAGGAAAATGCCATTCTGGAAAGATTGGTTGAGCCAGAACGTTTGATTATGTTCCGTGTTCCTTGGACAGACGATCAAGGTAAGGTCAGAGTTAACCGTGGATATCGTGTACAGTTCAGCAGTGCAATTGGACCTTACAAAGGTGGACTTCGTTTTCACCCATCCGTTAATGCTAGTATTATCAAATTCCTTGGTTTCGAGCAAATCTTCAAAAATGCTCTTACCGGCCAACACATCGGCGGAGGTAAAGGCGGATCCGACT
Organism: Paenibacillus sp. FSL R7-0163; assembly: GCF_037969975.1. Lineage (NCBI taxonomy): Bacteria > Bacillati > Bacillota > Bacilli > Caryophanales > Paenibacillaceae > Paenibacillus > Paenibacillus sp. FSL R7-0163. The sequence continues at coordinate 6,431,620 of NZ_CP150224.1, read as the reverse complement.
TTGATCCTAAAGGTAAATCCGAAGGCGAAATCATGCGTTTTGCACAAAGCTTCATGACTGAATTGCAAAATTACATCGGTCCTGACCAAGACGTTCCTGCAGGAGATATCGGTGTAGGTGGTCGTGAGATCGGCTACATGTACGGACAATACAAGCGGATCCGCGGAGGATATCCGGCTGGCGTATTGACTGGTAAAGGTATTGGTTACGGCGGAAGTCAGGCTCGGACAGAGGCTACTGGTTACGGTACGGTTTATTTCGTAAACGAGATGCTGAAGGCAAAAGGCCTTTCTTTTGAAGGAAGCCGCGTTGTTGTTTCCGGTTCTGGTAATGTAGCGATCTATGCGATCGAAAAAGCTGTACAGCTAGGCGCTAAAGTCGTAGCTTGTAGTGATTCGGCCGGATATATCTATGACGAAAATGGGATTAACCTCGAAACTGTCCGCCGCCTAAAAGAAGTCGAAAGAAAACGGATTAGTGAATATGTGAATGAACATCCTAACGCTGTGTATACTGAAGATTCCACGCAAATTTGGACCATTCCTTGTGATATCGCCCTTCCGAGTGCTACTCAGAATGAGATTGATGAAGCCATGGCATTGAAACTGATTGAGAATGGTGTAAAAGCAGTAGGCGAAGGTGCCAATATGCCATCCACCCTTGAAGCTATTCATCAGTTCCAACAAGCTGGCGTGCTATTCGCACCTGCCAAAGCTGCTAATGCTGGCGGCGTAGCTGTATCTGCGCTTGAAATGGCACAAAACAGCATGCGGTTGTCCTGGAGCTTTGAAGAAGTAGATACGAAGCTGCATGAAATCATGGTTTCCATCTACGAACAATCTGTAAATGCATCCGAGCAATATGGACAGTCCGGCAACCTTGTTGCAGGAGCGAACATCGCTGGATTCAAAAAAGTGGCCGACGCTATGCTGGCTGAAGGTGTAATCTAAATAAATTACCGGCGCTCTAGTCACGAACGCCGACATACAAAAGTCCCCGTAACCGGTCAGTAAGAATCCGGTAACGGGGACTTTTTGTATGTCTAAGCGTTCCATCCGGGGATCTTCCGCAAATCCCCGTCCCCTATCGATTGAGTACTCTCCGCAGTCGTATTGGGGGGTGAAGAAGCCGTACGAATGTAACAGGAATCTATTCCTATCGTTAGTGCCCCTGCAATATCCGTACGGGGATCATTCCCGATCATGATGGCCGAACGCAAATCCGCTCCATAATGCTCAACTAAATAACGAAAAAATAGCGGATCCGGCTTACTCACTCCTGCTTCGGAGGAAATGGCAATGCCATCGAATAAAGGAAGAATATTCAGCATCGTTAATTCTGCTTCTATAAAGGTTTTTTGGCCATTGGAGAGCAAAAACACCTTTTTGCCACGTTCTCTTAATGTTTGCAGAATTTCAACCACACCCTCATAAAGTGAGATATGGATCATCGATAATGTCCGCAGCCATCTAACCGTTTCATGTAACCACGCTTGATCCGGTTCTCCGCCCAATTGACGGGCAACAGAACGAAACACGTCCTCCATTACGAAATCCGGGTACTGACAATTCCGTGCGGCTTCGGTGAGCTGTAAATCTCTCTCCCGCAGAAATTGTGCGTGTAGCTCACTCCCTGTTATGGACATCCCCTGATATCCGAAATGGAGCGATAATCGATCCCATACCTCCGGCTTCTCCTCATCTGTCTGAATATCGATTAATGTGCCATACAGGTCGAAAATATAAGTCTCGTACATCCACCGTCTTCCTTCCTATTATTCTCTCTGTGTTTTATCCTTTAGTACCATTATCGGCGGTTGTCTGGCCCTCCTCCATCCGGTTTGACACCTTTTGATAGAGATAAGAGATACCGAGCAAGCAGATGCCAAAGCTGGCATAAGCTATGATTTTGCTGCCAGTGTTCAGCAGACCCAAATCATAGAGCAGCAGCTTGCCCGTAGCCAGCAGTGTTAATCCAAGGCCGAAGCGCCGGATGTACACATACCTTTTGCGGAAGCCATACATGATAAACAGAACGGCTAATAGTAGATAAATGAGACTAAAAATTAACCCTGCATCACTCAATTGCAATTGCACTCCTAGGAAAGCGGTGATAATGCCGAGTAGATAAATCGCCATGAAAACAGGATAGATCTCCATACTCTTAAACTGGCGATTCAGCGCTGCAATCAGCAGATCACGTCCGCTAAACCAAACAAAGATATTAAAGATAATCAGTACGGCTAGTGCGATATAATCAGCTGCTGTATTTTGCGCGAGATTATTTTGCAGACTTGGCAGGCCTACTGTAATTACTATACAAATGACGTAGCCAACCCCAAACAGAAATCTCACAAAATATTTAACAATCGTGTCATACAGCACCTTCACCTTTGGCAGCACGTACGCCAGAACCAAGGTCCATACAGCGGACAGCAGTAAATTATAGAAGGTTCTATGCGCAAAGTCCTCCGGTACAACCAGATGATACAATCTTCTCGATTCATACAAGCCGTAAATCCAAAAATTTAATAACGCCGCATATTTAAACCACAACGCTAAGGTGATTTCATAAGGTTCGCTGCGCTGAAGAGCATCCTTGCGGTTATGCTGAACTGCATACAACACCGCGACAATCAGCATGCCTGCTGTGATAAAGACATATTTTAGCGGGAAGTAGACATCTCTAAAATTCGTCCATTGATAGTCTGCGACCCACTGCGTCGGTACATTTAGACAGAAGAATACTACAAGGCAGAGCATCATAATGCCCCAGCCTGCCCTTTCCATCCCCTTAAAGCGGTTCAGATTGCCATACAACGTAAGAACGACGCCCTCAATCAGCCAACCGATGGACCACCAAGCCGCTCCAAATTGAAATGGAATCATCAATATGCCGAAGGTCAGTGAAGTGGCGTAGAACAGCAGCATGCTTTCTTTTTCCTGTGGCATCAGCTTCTCAAGCCCTCGACCCAGACCGAGATACAGCAGGCAGAAAAGCAATGCCAGTGCACCATTGTAATCCTTCAGTCCTGCATCCATAAATAAAATATACAAGGTGAGACAGCTAATAAACGTATTACATCCTAAGAGAGAGAAATCCCACCAGGACAGCTTGGAACGATATTTGAACGGGTACCACAAGGTAATTCCCAGATACATCGCAAAAGTCAAAACAGCATAACACATATTAATTCCGTTGCTATCCGACAAAGCTATTAATATGAGCATGGAGGGTGTATTAAATAAGTAGCTGATATAATTGACAACGTTCCAGCGTTTGCGGAAAGAAATCAATAAGATGAATAAATTCAATAGAAACAAGTAACCCATAGCTACATAAACCGCGTTGCCCGAAAGGCCAAACGCCCCCAGATAAGAGTATAAGGGCAGATATCCTCCGATTAAGCCCAGCGCACAAATACTCCGTGATTCATACCTTAAAGACAGGAGTACCGCAGTTAAAGTAACGAGTACAGACAAGGATAACCCTACATATATACTAATAATATCAAGCAGAAAATAGCTATAAAAAATAGAGCCATACAGCACCGAAATCCCGCCGCCAAGCAGCCCTAAAGCGAAGGTGCCTTTTCCTTTGCGGTATAACCACTCCCCGCCTCCCAGCATCAATAATCCCAGTAGAAAAAAGGCGCTTCCCTTCATATAACCTGTGAACCAGTTGGAATAGGTATACCGGAAGCCTGCCCCCACCGCCAAAATCAACAGCAGAATACCCAGCTTGTTAATCCAGCTTAGTCCAATCTTCATTTCGATCTGATTTTGTTTTCTTCGGCGCTTCAGCACCTCTTCACTGATCTCTTCCGAGGCAAAATCATGTAATCCATTATCCATGCCCGAGTTGAGGCGAAGTTCCGCTTCCCTCATTCTCTGCCGCTGTGCCAGCACACGCTCATTTAATTCTGCCGCCAACGCCCCAAGTCGACTGGATATCTCTGCTTGTTCCTCACCCAGCTGCCTGGAGGCTGTATGGTACAGCTGCTGAATATGACGTTTCGTCTCCACTTCAAAAGCCGTCAGACGATCTGTATGAGCATGGCTTCTAGAGGCAAAATAAGTCTGCAGCTTCTGCCTCGACACTTTAAGAATGCCCAGCTTTTCATCTAAAATCTGTTCCGTTAGCGCAACTCTTAGCTCAGTATTCTCTTCTTGAAGCTTACCTACCTGAGTCTTTAGCTCGACCAAAGCAAGCTTATGCTTCTCATATTGCTTCTTCAAGTATTCATTCTCGTTGACCAGATCGTGACTTTCATATTCCGCAATCAGAGCCTCATATTCCTTAATAAGCCCGTCCTGCTGTACCTTCATGAATCTCAGTCGATCTTTGAATGACTCCATAGCGCCTCCTTATGTGAGCGATTGTTAATACTTACATATTACTACATATAGCTGTGGGGTCTTATGCTTTTTTTATATTTGCAGTGAATGAAGATTACGATCGGGATGCAAAAAAACTGCAACATTTTGGAGGGGTGTCCCGTCAGAATAATAACAACACTAACAAAAGATTTTAAAAGGAGCTCACAACCATGAACAACATTTTAAAAACAAGTACAGTTCTTTTAACTTTGTCACTAGCACTTTCTACAGGAGCAGCTTATGCTGCACCCACCACAACTTCTGCTAAAAATGAGGCTACACAAACCTCCGCTAGCGTTAATCAAAAGACGTTTGCGATTGAAATCAACGGATCGACTATTAAAGAAACAGGCTTCCAAAGCACAAATGGCAAAGAGCCGATGGTGCCACTACGTTCGATTACTGAAGCCCTTGGATTTGAATTAACCTGGAATGCACAGAATAAATCCGTTGAACTTATCAATGGCGCTGTATTCACTACAGTGAAAGCTGGAGAAGATCGTTATAGTATCAACAAAATGTATACAACACTTGGAACTGCACCACAATTGGTTGACTCCACTTTGTATGTCCCAGCTTCCTTTTTAAGCGAAGTAATTCATCAAAACATGACTGTGAAGGGAGATTCCATTGTGATCAACACAAATGCCGCCGAGCAGCACATGACTAAGACTGGTGTGATTACAGCAGTCTATGATGGTGGTAAATACCAACCCGTTCAAATCCAAGGTGTAGGTACGGATGGAATCGTATTAAATGTAGGGGAAGATACGGCTATTGAGATGGCAGACGGTACTAAAATTGCACTCAAAGATCTCCATATCGGTATGACTGTAAAAGCAGAACACTCCATGGTCATGACTATGAGTCTTCCGCCACAAACACCAACTTACAAAATCACCGTTCTGGATAAGCAGAAACAAGATGATCTTCTAGGTACTGCTGGCACTATTGAAGAAGTTCAAAAAGACGATGAAGGAAATATCAGTATCACTGTTAAAGGCAGTGGCCTGAGCGAATTGTCACAAAAAGAAGTAGTACTGCGCATTAACGAAGACACAGTACTCATTAATAAAGACGGCGAAGCTGTTAAAAGCAGCGAGCTTGTTAAAGGTACAAAAGTTATCGGATTCTACAGCCCAGTGCTGACCAGAAGCCTGCCACCAATCGGCACAGCTGTCAAAGTTGTAGTAGATTCTGCGCAACAATAAGTGAGAGACTGAAATCTTATTAAAAAGATTCCAAAGAGACATTAAAACAGCGATCCTTCCGTTATCGGAGGATCGCTGTTTTGCGTTTTGGGCAATAGGGTGGGTGACTCACTTCAGAGCATTTGAGGCAAACGAAAGCCGGCTGAACGTCTAGGTGCACTTTTGCTCGCCTTGCTGCAAAGTTTTGGATGATCATAATCGCGAGCCTTACGGCCCAGCTGACGTTATTTGCGATTTTTCCGCCTTCAGAGCAGCGTTTCGGACTCCAGCACCACTATTCATTAAAAAGAGGGCATATTCGATGTTTTTTATACCAATAGCGTCAGTGGGGTCCGTTAGAATTACAAATGTGGTAAAAAGCTGCGTTAACGGTCAGCTGTGTCCGATAGCAGATTATAGTTACTTCGTTCGTGCAACTTCGTTTGAATTATCCGAAGTTAGAGGTCTAGTTCAACGTCAACAAAACAGGGGTGCCCCAGCAGCCATTGTCATGACTACTAGGACACCCCATGATTGTTTCCGTCCATTATCTATTTCATGAATCGCTAGCTAGAATCAATTGCATCAACGCTAATAAACGTTCCAGGTTAATCGGCTTGCTAAGATAATCTGTTGCCCCTGCCTGAAGGATTTTAGCCTTATCTTCCTTCATCGCTTTTGCAGTCAGTGCAATGATGGGAATATCCTTCTTTGCGGGCATTTGTCTGATCCGATTGATTGCCTCATATCCGTTCATCACTGGCATCATAATATCCATAAGAACGATGTCTATAGAAGCCGCTTGCTCCAGTTCAAACAGGCCGCTCTCTCCGTTAGTAGCTGTAGTTACATGCAGCCCGCGCTTTCTTAGGGTATTTGATAAAGCAAACAAATTCCGTTCATCATCATCCACGATAAGTACATGCTTTTGATTCAGAGAAGTGAAGTCATTACGTGTATCCTCAGCCGTTGTAGCGGCAAGTACCACTCCATTCCCAATCTCTTGAATAACAGTCGCTTGATCAGCCACTTCCTCAAGGCTTGGGGCCTCAAGCTTCAAGGGCAAATACACTGTAAAGACGCTACCCACTCCTTCTTGACTCTCCACTATAATTCTACCACCGAGCAGGGTTGCCAGCTCTCTAGATATGGATAACCCAAGCCCTGTTCCACCATATTGACGTTCTGTATTTCCATTTGCCTGTTGAAAAGCCTCGAAGATAATCGACTGCTTTTCTTTTGAAATCCCAATTCCAGTATCCTTGATGGCGAAGGCAATAAATTCCCCTGTATACGAATCTGCCAAATCCAGCAGCTCGTCCTTAGTTGCTGAACGGATTTCCAGAGTGACTGCGCCTTCCGCTGTAAACTTAAACGCATTGGACAGCAAATTTATAATAATTTGCCGCACTCTTTGAGCATCCGAATAAAACAGCGGGGGTAAGTTCTCTCCCAGCTGTATTTGCAAAGGAATCTCTTTTTTACGGGAAAGCTGACTGAAGTTCTGGATCATTGCCTCCGGAATCTCCGATATATTTATCGCTTCAATTTCAATATTCAGCTTTCCTGCCTCAACCTTGGACAAATCCAGAATGTCATTAATCAGCGCCAGCAGATCTTGTCCCGAAGAATGAATGGCTTTTGAGAATTCAATATCCTCTTCGCTTAAAGCTCCCGACTGATTCTCCATAAGAAATTCGGAGAGCAGCAGAATGCCGTTAAGCGGAGTTCGCAGTTCGTGAGACATGTTAGCCAGAAACTCTGATTTATATTGTGAGCTTTGCTGCAATAACTCTGTGTATTCACTGAGTTCCGTTTGAGCTCTTTCCGCCTCTAGTGACTTTTGTTCCGCCAGCAGTTTCTTATCCTCCAGCTTTCTATTCGTTGCATGCAGTGACTCCGTCTGGATTTGCAGCTCCTCAGACTGAGTCTGTAGTTCCTCGGTATATACCTGTAGCTCTTCGTTTAGACGCTGAGATTGTGCCAGAAGTTGGTCAATCTTCATAATGCTAATCGTACTGTTAATTGCGGAGCCAAAGGCATTCGAAATAGACCCTAGGAACTTAACCTGCAATTCCGTAAGTGGAGCAAAGGCGGCGATTTCCACCACAGCAACTACCTCACCCGAAAAAGAAATCGGCATTAGTAGAAGCGCCTTCGGCGCAGAAATACCCAACCCAGATTGTATGCTAATATAATCCTCCGGCAGATCCTGTATTTGCATCAAGCGCGCCTCTTTAGCACATTGTCCAACTAGACCTTCTCCGATCTGGAATGCCTGCTGATCTGGAATGTTACTGCTTCCGCCAAAAGTAGAGACTCTCTTAAAGAAATCTCGATCATGGTCCTGTGTTCGAACATATAAGGAACCATATGGGTAATCGAGGACTTCTGCGGTTTTGCCAAGAAAAATGTCGCCCAGTTGCGAGATATGTGTGATGCCCTGATACCTCGCCAACAATTCGTTTGCGTTAGCCTGAATCCATATCCGCTCTTGTTGCGTGTCTATCAGATGATTCGTAGCTACGCTCAGATCCCTGATCTCATCATTCGTGGTGATCTCTATCCTTGTCTTCATATCTTCGTCAGATTCCAATTCTGCAATCGTATGGGTAACTTTACGAACCGTACTAACGATGGCGCGTGAATTGATCCACGAAGCGACCATCGCGGTAACCGCTATAATTGCCCAAGCAATATAAAGAAGCTCTAGCAATAATTTATTCTTGTCTGCTTGTCTAGCAATCAGACTGTTGGTGTTCTCTTTCATCGTCTCGCGGTAAGTGCTGATCTGATTACGAATCCGGTCCATTTGATCTTTGCCGTCGTCGGAATTGAAGTATCTTAGGAGCTCAGCGTCCTGTCCCTCTTTTTTCAACTGGATCACATAATTTCCGGACTGTTCGATCCATTGCTTAATTTTACTTTCAATACCCAACAGACGCTGTAGCTGTAAAGAATCATTAGCAGTCAGCACGTAAAGCTTATCATAATTAGCTTCCCATTCAGCCTTACCCAAATTGTAGGGCTCCAGATACTTGTTATCGCCGGTGATGACATATCCACGTTGTCCGGTTTCCATATCTAAAATATTCTTCTCAATTAGATTAGCCAAATTAGTAATCTCTCGATCCTGATGAGAGATGAAGCTGGTTTCCCGCTGTAGAGCATTGATTCTTCCATGCATGACAAAAACAAATCCTAATAGACAGATCACGATTAAAACTGTAATTGACAGTATTTTATACTGCAAAGTGAATCGACGTTTGTTCACAACTAGCCTCCGTCCTGTCTTCTAACTATAAACCCCTTTCTATTCTACATCATTGCAAAAGATTACTTGAATAAGGCTTCATTAATTCTTCTATGTAAATTTTGACTGCTGCTAATTTAAACAATTTCCGCAGGGTTGAAACACTTGTTTTTCCCGGAATAAAAAAAAACCCCACAAGTGCCTTTCTCCTTGAAGGGTTACCTAAATATCTAACTCAGCAAATACAAGTTTTCTTTTTCACACCTAGCTTCCCAGCCTGTTCAACCTTAGCAATATAATCAACAGCCATGGGAACTTTACAAGCGGTTTGTCCCATGTTCACCTGGACCTTACCTATACCTGCTGCGATCTTTGCTGCCTCCTCATGCAGTTCTGTGATACTGCTGCCCACCATAATTACAAAAGTATTCATCGTATAACGGACACGATTCCGCTCCTGATGAATAGTAGCGCCTACTTGTTGTAACAACTCCCTAATCTCAGCGATGTCCAGCTTATCATCCGGTGTAATTGAAATGTAATTTGCATAAGTGCTCCAGCCGCAAACGGCTATTAGTTCATCCGAGGAACGAATCCACTCTCTCGCAAGTTCCAATCCATATGGACTCTCTGCGGCGAGAGGGGATACTATATATTCCACTACCGCATGCCAACTGGCCGCCGAAGCCCAGCTTTGAAGCTCTTGCTTCGTCATAGTCTTGGGATTGACGGTTAGCCCAGCCAAATACATTGCATCGTAATTGCCTGTCTGATACAAAGCCCTTGCCAGACTCTGATCTTTTTTCACATCCTTAACCAGCTTCTTCATATCCCCTACCTTTACTCCAAATAAAGGTTCCACTGCGCCATGTCGTAAGAAGGTACGTTTCGTCTGCTCTGTACCCATCTCCTCAAGCTTGCTCATCACTTCATCAACAGTCAGATTCATTAGGCCACTCCCTTATCTTCGATGTTCTTATCCCTTTACTGTTTCTCTTATGATCGGTTCACGACCTAACGTAACTCTGTTCTTCCCTGTATTCTTAGAGTGATATAACGCTTCATCCGCTTCCCGATATAAATCTTCGAAAGTCACCTCTCTACGCTCCGTAAAAGAGATTCCGATACTTGCGGTAAGATGAATGCTATCCTGTTCATTCAAGATTATCGTGTAATCACTCATCATTGTACGAAAATTCTCTGCTTCTTTTAAGGCTGCACATTTATCTTCAGCGAAAAAGCATACGGCAAATTCCTCGCCACCTACTCTTCCAGCAATACCTTTATTCTGGTATACCTGAAGTATTTTATTCGAGAAATCAACTAACGCCTGATCGCCCGCTAAATGACCATAAGTATCATTAATTAATTTAAAATCATCGATGTCAAATAACAGCAGAGCCAACCCTAATCCATCCGGGATCGTTTGATTCTGGACCCTTTGCATGAAATGCCTGCGATTATAAAGCCCTGTCAGATCGTCAACCGTTGCCTGATAGACCAGCTCACGCTCATACCGCTTCTTCTCACTATGATCACTAAACACAATAAGCATACCCTTATTCTCTGTTGTCGCATGTTCCGTAGCAATTAAAGAAACCCCATAACAGAGCTCCCCTGCGCCAGAACAAACTACCTCAAACTGTCCCTCCGTCCTCTGACTGTAATGAGCTGCAATGTCTTTGTGAGACTTCATAAAAAGATCAAAGTTTTTTCCCATCCAGTTATCGTTCGCTATTCCGGTAATGTCGTATAAAATAGCAGTCGCCGCATCATTTATGCCAATGATATTATCATAACGGTCAGTCAGAACTACGCCGTCTTTCATGTGCTCTAGAATTTTGTTTTTGGTTAGAGGGAAGATGGTTAATTTGGAGCTAACAAAAAGTGCGAAATAAGCCGCTATAATCGCAGGCAAATAAGTAAACGCCGTAAAACCTGTAATGGTAATCTTCAAGAGGGGAAGTAAAAAGACGGAAATAACCGGAACTAGCAAACCCGCCAACAGCAGCAAATTAGTCCGCAAATAAACTCTCGGGGTATTCAGTAGGGAAACTGCCAGCAAGCAGACTGCATATAGCCCAAAAAGCTGATCATACGCAATAAAAGCCATACTAAGGAGCGTAGGCTTTACAGCAATTCCACTAACACCCGCGACCGTCAGGACGGCCACTTCACTGCGCATCAGATGATGATAGCTATCCGTAAAAATAAGAAGTACATCCATAACAATAGGGATAGAGAAGATGGCAAGCTTCACGGGCAGGCGCCCTGTGGAGGGAGATACGTATTCTTTTACCACAGCATAAGTAAAGAGCGCACTAAAAAAAAGCGGAGCCTGCTGCACATTCTTCCACCACAGCTTAGACTGAAAAGAGGGTGACATAATCTCTCCGGCCGTTGCAACAAATATAAGGCTGACTAACAGCATTAAGATCCACAAATAGCGTCTGCCTGCTAACTTACGGTGCCGATAGGAGCTGACGCCCATGTACAGACTTAGAACACTGCCCATTAATAAGTAATACGGATATCCCTGAATCCATGGCATGCCATATTTCTCCTATTTTTCAAGTCACTCCTATCATTATAGCCTAATCCTTGGTACAAATGAATCAACAATAACAGCACATCTTATGCCTTAAATTTCACCCGATTGGAGAACATATATTTTCTGGCTAAATCCTTAAATGTTATTTTATCTTGTGCCGATTCAAAGAAACGTTTAGGGATAATCAGCGCTCTCTGTGTGGACACAAAAAACACAAACAAGTTCGTAGTTTCACCTATCTTATGTATCTCTTCCCACTTCACTTGTCCAGTGCCCGCTTCGGAAAGATAAGATATGCCTTCATCTGAAATCGTATAATTTTGCGGTTGCTGAATTAGGCTATCTGTTTTGAACGCCTTCTTGGATTTTTTGATCAAGCTTGCCTTGGTCATATACCATAAGACAGCGGCAAGAATTATAGCAGTCACAGCCAGGATTGAGATGCTTTGAGTACTGTAATCCTTAGTAATTAATAACAAAATCATAAAGTAAGCGACTACGCTAAAAGAGTTGAGTATAATCCGGCTATTCAAGCTAAACCATAAGTTAAACTCCTGAACGTCTTCACTCTTTAGGACTGTATCTACTTTTATTACATTTTCCATCACTGATCGCTCCCTCGACGCCATGTATATTTTTAAATTCATCTCATTTTAACATGCCTGAACACAAAAAAGGGACATCCCCGAAGCGATTGCTTCTACATGGGTTGTCCCTCTTCAATCCGTAAGGATTCTTATTTCTTTTGTGCAAGACGTTGTTTGAACTTGTCAACACGGCCGCCTTGTTCTGTATCTCTTTGTTTACCAGTGTAAAATGGGTGGGATGCGGAACTTGCGTCCACACGGAGCACTGGGTAAGTGTTGCCGTCTTCCCATTCCATAGTTTCATTGGATGATTTAGTAGATGCACTCAAGAATTTGAAGCCTACGCTTGCATCCAAGAAAATCACTTGGTTGTACTTAGGATGTATGCCTTCTCTCATTCTAATCGTCCTCCTTCTGAATAAATTCGTGGAGCCTTTATGGTAAATTATCCAAATGATCTGTAGGTTTATATATAGTATAACCTAATAAACGTAGGAAAATTCGTAAATCTTACGATTTAGACCACCGCTCCATCATACGCTTATTTAGAGCACAAAGCAACTAATATTGAAATTACTAATATTTCCATAACCTTTCAAAGCCTACCCATAACGCCGGAGGTTAGAGCGATTTCACCATTCCTCCATCGACTAAAAGAGATTGTCCCGTAACATAAGTATTCGCAAAAGAGCCTAGAAAAACAGCAGCCTTGCCGAATTCTTCGGGCGTGCCCAATCTTCCTAACGGGATTTGCAGCAGCGCTTCCTCTTGAATCTGCTCCATAGGGATCCCCTCGGCTTGTGCACGTTTGCCGTCTAGTTGAAGAATCCTGTCGGTTGCAATACGCCCTGGAGCGATCGTATTAATTAAAATGCGATCCGCAGCCAGCTCAGTAGCCAAGCTCTTGGTCAAGGCATACACGCCAGCGCGAAAAACATTGGAAAGAATTAGTCCCTCAATAGGCTGCTTGATAGAAATCGAGCTTATATTAACGATTCGCCCTGCCCCAGAAGAGCGCAGATGCGGCAGTGATTCACGGATCAAACGAATGGTGCTCATCAGTGTGAGCTCAAATCCTTGGTTCCAATCCGCGTCTTCCATATCAGCGAAACCTCCGCCATGAGGCCCCCCCCGCATTGGTCACTACAACATCAAGCCCACCGTTTTGGGCTACAACCGTTTGAATAGCATGTACGATATCCTCTGGGACAGTCACATCCATCTGAACAATGTTGACCTGCTGTCCTGTGGCTGCCTGAATCTCTTTCTGTGCGTCTACAAGCTGCTCCATACTCCTGCTGGCGATCATTACCTTCGCCCCCTCACGGGTGTACTCCAGCGCAGTTGCGAGTCCTAACCCTTTACTTGCTGCGGCTACAAAAACTGATTTCCCACGAAGTCCCAAGTCCATCATTAATGCCTCCTTCTTAATTAAACTCCCAACAGCTAAGACTTAAATTGCCATACTGATAACTTCGGTGCAGCAGCTTCGCTTCTTTCCCTTTATCGCCAGCTCCCATAGCTATTATCAGAGGGATAAAGTGCTCATTAGTCGGCACAGCATCAATACCATAGGGAGCAAGCTCCTGATAGCTAAATAGTGACTCTGTATCCCAAGCTTCCACCCTGTGCTGCAGCCAGTCATCGAATGTCTCCGCCCATTTCTCGACGTTCTCCATTCCCCACTTCACGCTACGCAAATTATGGACGGTTCCACCACTGCCAATAATCATAATATCCTGCTCACGCAGCTCAGATAAAGCCTTACCCATTAAATATTGCTGTTCATTGGACAGCTCTCGATTAACTGACAAAGACACGACAGGAATATCTGCATTCGGATAGATTAATTTAAGAATAGCCCAAGCTCCGTGATCTAGTCCACGCTCTGTATTTAATTTGCTGACAATCCCATTCTTGTGGAACAGAGACATAATTTGCTGTGCAACCTCATTGTCTCCTTTGGCAGGATAAGTCATTCGATACATCTCATCTGGGAAGCCATAGAAATCATAGATGGTGTCGAAAGTCTCCATAACTCCAACCGACTGTGTGTGTTCTTCAAAATGTGCAGAAAATAGAACAATCGCTTTAGGTTTGACATTCCTCTCAGCGAGATCCCCAAGAAATTTCGTATATGCATTGTTATCAAGTACCAGAGAAGGAGCACCGTGGGCAATAAAGTAAGAAGGTATCATAGTTTATCACTCCCTAAGTTCTGCAGTAACCAAGCGATCAGGTCCTGCTGATTCTGCGGTAATACACCATGATCCGAAGGATAAGTTTTAAAGGTTAATAATGGGGTTAGACCTTCGAAATAAGCGGCTGTTTCTGTCCCCACTGAAATTGGAAATACAGAATCATATTCACCATGCGAGATGAATACCGATACCTCCTGCACACTCTTCAGCTCATAATCTGTCTTCACAAACCCCGGAACATAACCGTTCAGCGCCACAATTCCCCGAAGCGAATTCCCCATTGTAAGAGCGAGTGTCATGGACAAAATGGCTCCTTGACTGAAGCCAAGCAGATAACGGTGTTTAGCATCTATAGGATATTTGTCGGTGGCGTATTCGATAAACTGCTGCAATTGCGATACAGCCTGATCAAACTGCTCACGGATGGGATGACCTAGACTTTTGAGATCATAATATTGAAATCCAGCCCCTAAAATCATATTTCCCCGAATCCCGATAATAATAAACTCTTCAGACAAGGGCTCGACAAGTCCGAACATATTCTTCTCATTGGAACCTTTGCCATGCAAGGTGAAGATAACCGGATAAACCCGATTCACATCGTAGCCGGAAGGTAGACTGACATCATATATATAAGGTGCCTTCATACTAAACACTCCTTCAAAATATTTGTAATACAAAAATAATATTTGTAAGGATAATATTATAAACCTCTGGCTAGTATGTCAATTAATAATTTGTTAATATAAAAATATATTTGCTATTACTAATATTAAAAGGGGCTTTACTTATGAATATAGGTTCAAACATTCGTACAATCCGTAAAAGAAAACATATAACGATTGCCCAAATCTGTGAAACTACTGGCCTGTCACAAGGTTTTATGAGCCAGGTTGAGACTAATAAGACCTCTCCTTCGATCGCTACCCTTAGCCTGATTGCTGATGCACTGAACGTTCCGTTGGCTTATTTGCTGTTAAAAAAGGAAGAGCGGATGCAGGTGGTACGATCCAAGGAGCGGCAAATCACCAGCAGTGGAAGTGATCGACTGCAAGTTGAACATTTAAGCTCGGCAGGTGGTGTACGAATGGTGCTTGTCCATTTCCCTCCGGGTACTTCTACGGGTGAAACTCCGCAGGCGCACGAAGGCAAAGAGGTCCATTTAGTGATAAAAGGTGAGGTTTATGCGGAGCAAGGTGAAGATTTCGGGATGTTCCAAGCGGGGGATTCCTTTAGCTGGAATGCCTGTGTGCCACATCTGGTCATAAATAAAGGCGATGAGCCGGCAAGCGTGCTCATCGCCATCCATACAGAGGCTGATAGTGAAACTGTTGATTTTTAAGCTGGCCTACACGTCGTACTCCAGCTGTTTTTTGGCCTGAACAATGAAATCCAGCGGATTCTCAATCGTGCCGGCTTGGTATTCGACCGCCCCAATCTTAAGACCCAGGCTGACCTTATATTTTCTGGAGAAATTATTGTCATTCAACTCCTGAAGCTTGAGCTTAATCCGCTCGATCACAATCTTCGCCCCATCGCTGTCCGTGAACAGCAGCAGGCCCCATGTTGCTTCATCCTTATCTAGCAGATAGAGTGCATCATTGGTACGAATACTCGCCTGACTAAGCTGAGACACATCATAGATAGCTTCTGCCAGCTGATCTTCAGGAATGATCCGTCTGATCTCTTTCCAATACTTCACCTTCACCACTAGCAGGGTGAGCGGAATCTGATAGCGGGTCGAAATGCTTGTAAATAATGTAGCATCCGTCTGAAAAGAAATACTGTTCCGCAAATTTGTGTTTTCATCGACGATAGCCATATTGGCAGTCTTTTTGCGTAGCTGCTCATTCTCCACCTGCAAATCACGGCTGCTTAAAGTGAATACCCATAGAACGACCGTTAATAGCGGAGTCATAATTAACCAGAAATAAGTATTCAGGCTAATCGTTTCCCCTAGCGTTATCGTCTGGTACATCGTGTAGAATCCGTAAGCAAAGATAAACACCAGATTCAAGACCAGACCCGCAGTGACCGTTGTAAAATACGTAACAATGGCCAGAATAAAAGCCACCGTTAAAATGATAATATTCTGGAGGTAATCATCCGGTGCCCCGGCAATGAAGACGATACAGAGGAACGATAACACCAGGAATGATAAGAGAGCGATGTCCGACACTAAGCTGCGATTACGTCTCACGCTTATCACCACGTTTCTTCATGTGTTTGCGAAGCAGTAGGATCAGCGATAGAACTACCAGCGTCAGCACCAGTAAAATCACGATGATAAAACTGAGTACATCCGACCGTTCCATTATTTTCTGGGCCACAGAGTCCTCGGCTGCTCCAGTGATCGTTTTGAAACGGTGTGCGCTGACATTACCGTCTTTATCAACGATTGCACCATCGCCAAACACCTTCCACTTGTCCCGTTCTGTAGCGAGCAGCTTCGATCCTAAGTAATACTCTTCCGAGCTGACTCCCGTAACCGCGAGCAATGCACGTCCCGCCTCAAATGGCGAATCAATCAGCTGCAGTGTTCCGATTCGTGCGCCGTATTGCTCTTCAATACTCATTTTCTCATTGGAGCGAATTGTGGTTCCATCTCCGTTATATTGAAAATAAAGCTTAGCATTCTGATCACGGATCACCTTATTATTCTTATAAGCACCAATAACGATGATATTATTATTTTTCAAATGATCGGCACTGACGGTATCGGTATAGAACTGGATGTTCCCTATATTTCCGCTGGCATATTTACCAAGCAGATTAAAGATATTCGATACACTTAAATAGGCGTAATCATCCATTTGTTCGGGCAGTACAACCGCCACATGATTATAGATCCCATCGCGGATGAACGGATATGGATAGTTATTAAATAAGAGATCTGTGCGATCCTTCGTATTCAGCTGCATTACAGAATCTTTACTGATATAAGCCCACGGCATTTGATCCCGATCGATAATACATCTGGCTCCTTCGATCTCCAAATCAAAAGCCACTGTCACCGAGAAATTTCCGGATATATTCAAGTTCTGAGGCACCGAGAGATTAAGAATATCGCCATTCGCCAGTTCCTTGGTCAGCTTCTTACTGCCAATCGGAGTATTATTGATGCTCACGGTAACCAATGAACGAGTAAAATCCAAATTCTGTGCATAACGGAAATCCAGGCTGATTTTACCGGAATCGGCAATCGAGCGGTTCGCTGGCAATGAAATAAAATACGTCTGCTCCTGATGATGTGCCCCGGTCAGTTTATCACCTGTTTCAGTGAACGTGATGTTAGAGCTAATCGAAAGCGCAGGTGCTGACACTTCTGTAGCATCCGTTACTGTTTTCAGATCACTAGTGATCTGCCCGATCAGCTCTGGATTAGCAATCAAACGACCCGCTTTAATCAGCAAGTTCTCATCCTTCGAGGTTACAACCAAGGTGGGCTGGGTATCCTTATTCACTAGCTGGAGCAACGCGTGCGTACCCAAATCTTCAGTGGAGCTTAGCTGAGCTTTCAGCCCGCTTGGTACTCTGTCATACATAGCTACCAGTACAACTGCGGCCTTATTCTGCACAGTGTCTGCCCGGTAGGGAAGCAAGGGAATAGTCTTATCATTTAACGTAATCCCCTTAACAAACCCGGAGAGCGCATAAGTGGCTGCTTCCATTTCTGCCGCCGTGCTTTTGTCCGGTACAGTCAGAATACTCTGATTCTTCGTTAAGGTATCTATCCCGGCGAATCGCTCGCTGAAGTCACTGATCCCTCCACTCAAGGGCTTTGCGGTATAAATCACGTTAACACTGGACGTATTGAACAGATGCAGCCAATTATCCGACGTTTCATCGACCGAACAAAAGAGGTCATCTTGACGATCTGTCTTTAAATAGCCCTGAATGCCCAGCGTATTCGTCCCTTTTTTCAGAAACCCCTTGGGCGCCGCAAGGGTCAACAGCTGTTCGCCGTTGTCTTGTAGTGACGGACGAAACGTATAGAACGGGCTGCCGTTTAGCGTTAAGGTAACACTAGAAATCTGCTCTTCGGTAATTTGTGAAATTTGAAAATGCAGTTTGATCTTTACTTGATCCACATTCCAATAATCCAGAACCTCAAAATATTGCTGCTGGGCACTCGAACCTGTTAAGGACGAGTCTGTTCCCGTAAATGAGGTTGTATAAGTAGACTTATGATCCTGCGGCAACGTCTCTGCGGCAGCAGGATGGATTGGAATTAACAAAAGGGAGAGGCAGGTTAACAGTATAACCAGCTGTTTTTTTATCTTCATGTTCTGTTTCTCCTGTGATTACATTTTTCTCATATGACTTTTTGGTGCCTCGTTAGTAGCGCTCCGTCTTATACCATTTGGCTTCTCTTTTGAAGATGAGGTCTTTCAGGTATAGATATAATCCGTTAGCCGCGACAACCATCCACAGCTGGCAATAAGACACATACATCAACATTACAATCCCTAGATTGGACAAGCTCATCTCGCCCTTTTCTGTTGTTAGCGTAATGAAGGTCCCCACAACGAATAAAATAATAGCGAGCAGCCATAAGAAATTACTAAGACCTGCAATAGTAGTATGCACATAACCCAAAGCATGCAGGATCAGCAGCACATCCGAGGTGATTAACGACAGCAGCAACAAGAAGTAAATGGATAGAAAATAAAGAATATCGAACCGCACCTTTGCGGCCGATTTATTGAACAGCAGCGGGATATTTTTGACAATGACATAAATATTGCCCTTCGCCCAGCGGGTTCGCTGCTTGAACCAGACCTTCAGGGTCTGTGGTTCCTGCTCCCACGTGACGGATTTGGGCTGGAACTTGATTTGGTAACCCATCATATAAATCCGGAAGCTGATTTCTGTATCCTCGGCTATCGCTTTGACATCCCAGCCACCGATGCTTTCCACAATAGACCTGCGCATAATGAAATTTGTTCCCGGAATAGTGCAAAGCTTGAACAGCTTCCAGCGCCCCGCTTGAGCCATCCATTGAAAGGATAAGGTCTCAATATTAATGAACCGGGTCAGTAAACTTGCATCACGATTACGGGTCCGGAACTTCCCAATCACCGCACCGAGGCTGGAATCATGCATGATCTCAGCAACCAGATAACGCAAAGCTGTTTTCTCCGGAGTATTGTCGGCATCATAAATGGCGATTAGCTCCCCTTTACAGCTGGTAAAGCCTATATTCAAGGCATTGGATTTGCCTTTGCCTCCTGTAACTGCATCCGTATTAATGACTACCAGCTGACGCCCCGGATTTCGGGATTGTATGCCCGCAAGCAGCTCAGCACTGTTATCAGAGGAATTATCATTAATCACAATAATCTCATACCGATCTTGCGGATAATCCAGCGCCAGCAGAGATTCAACCGTCTTACAAATCACTACCCCCTCATTGTGAGCGGGAACCATAATTGAAACAAAAGGATATTCACCCTCTATCTCTGGTATGTCCTCATTTTCGGATTTAATGTAATATAGATAGCCCGCGATAATGAGGGTCACATTCACCAGCAGCAGAGACCAAATACAGATCACCGCAATCACCATCAGCACGTCTGAAATCGTCATAGGGTCCTCCAAATCACGATTAGTTGTCTCATTTCAAAAACTTTCTGCGATATAACCGGTATCCGATCATCAACAATCCGCCAAACAGCAGCAGAGAAATCATGATCACAACAATAAAAAATTGATTCTGAATATTAAAAAGTCGGGTGAAGCTCTTTTGCTGCTCCTCTGTGTAGCGATAATCGCTATCTACTGTTTCCGGTGTATAGTCCAGGCTTAGAGGTTGTCCATTAATAGAAATCATTCCATCTAGTGAGGAGATTGTGTTCTGATCAGTAACGACCTGGTGCTCTTCTTGCTTATAATCGGCAAAAGAAACCCAATTCCGTTCCAGACTTTGCAGCATTTCTTCAAGCTGACGCTCATCCTCGGGCATGTCGACGGTGATTACAGTATCCATCGGCAATTGCGGTATCACTTTATTGGATGTAGGCAAAGCCTGAAGAAATTCCAACGGAACGCTATATAAAGAGGATGGAAAGGATCTTGAGGTGTCGCTCTGCTCCATATAATCAATCTGTTCATCCGGATATAACACCACGGAATCAAAAAAGCTCATCCCCGCTTCTGAATACTCCTTGTCATACGACCAATGCATTTCCGCCCCGACTCCAAGCGGCCCAAGCCCGTTTTCGGCCAACAGATTGATGAAATCATTCATCTTTCCTTTAAGCGTATGGTCACTGGAGCTTATCGTTGGCATCACCACTGGGGCATTGACCAGAATGCTTCCATTGCTGGATTGCACACTTTTCATGGCCACTAAATAACGCTGCATGGCGGGATAATCGGTATTGCTGAACACAGGCCGCACACTTGCAAGAAACGGAATCCCCAGTTGATACAGCCGCTCACCCGTTTCTGCCAGCAGTCGCAGATCGGAGAAAGGATAGATTTCTTTGATCGCAAGGTACATTTTAGGAGCAGCAGTGATATGGAGCCAATCCTTCAGAACATATGCCATCCCCAGCGTACTGACATTCCCTTGTTCAAAATATGGGGCATATGTATCATTCCCCTTACTCACAGCGTACGGTGCTTGCAGACCCTCCTCCGCAAAAGAGAGTTTCCCAAAGGATTTGAACGCCTGACTCGCTGCAATATAAGGCATATCCTGCACCTTAGCTTGAATTCCGGAGAACTGTCCAATTTCGAGCTCAGCACTCCCGTCATAGATCACATCAGTGGTTAGCTGTAACGCCTTCATTAGACTAGCAGGTGGGTTGTACCCAATATGCAAATACTGCCCCTGATAATGCTCCCAATCCTCTATATAGGATTTATTCGTGATCGAAATATCCGCTTCGTTACGGACCATGATCACTCTGGAGTAATTTTTCAGCATCCCCTGCTCGTATTGATCTAGGCTTCGAAGTGTAACCTTTGTCGAGTAAGCTGCCAGCAGACGTTGAAGTTCAGTCACATTTCCATCCTTAGCGGTCCCCTTGGCAAGGCTGTCATAGAGCAGTAAGACTTGTTGTGGCGATGCAGCAGATTGAACAGGAGTGGCGGGAAGCAATAGGATGGTTAAGCTCAGCGTCAGCAGCAATATACAGTATAAGATCCCTCTGCGCTTCAAACACTCACATCCTTTTGAGACTTTGTATATGGACTAGAAGTGGTGGAACTCTCGTTAACCGGCTTTTTACGATTTTTGGAGAATCTGCGTCCGATCACACTAGATACTGTCAGAAAGGTCACCAAATCAAAAGATAAAGTGAACAAGAATTCATGCTTGGAAATGTCGGCATCACCAGCACCGATAATCGATACAAAAATGCCTGAAAGACCAATGCCTATCGTAGCGACAATCAATACCATCCGCTGCAATCCTCTAAAATTACGTGCCTTAATGGCTGTTACGAAGGAAGGCATATACAGACCGATGACAAGCACTGTCCAAAGGAAGATAAAACCTATCGTTCGTGGTGCCAAAGCCTTTTTCAGCTGACTGTATCCAGTAAAAAAGTGACTCTGTGCTCGAAATTCCTTCCCAACGGATTGCTCGTAATTGCCCATCGCCGCTGGTTTGATCGAGAATGCACTTTGAGCAGCTACATTAAGAATCGAGTTAAGCTGATCCGGATTCGATATATAGTATTTAAGGATCGAAACAAATCCGTAACGACTGTAAAAGTTCTCTTGGAGGATCGGTGAATTCACATCAATAGTTCCGTATTTCTCGTAGTAAATGCTATTCTTCAAGATGGCATATTGTTCATTAATATCGAATGACTTCAGTGCCTTCTCCGGATCGGAGGAATCCTTCAGCACCCCGCGGGTCATGGCATGGAACTGGTTAATATTCACGAACTCATCCGAGATATTCAAATAGGTGAACACACCCGCGAACAGGATCAAAGCAAGGGAAACCATTGTCAGAATGCGAAATATTTTATCCCTGCGAATCCAAAGGAGCGAACACCCCAGAACCGCAATGATTATACCCACTGGCGCATTTTGCTGCTTGGAAGTAGTCAGGATGATCGTACTGATCAAGAACAGGGCCAGCAGCACATAGTCATTGTATCTTTTTTGATATAACAACAACCAAGCTGCGAACATAGTAATCATCGTGATCATCACGACGCTCTCGCCGTAAAAGGAGTTGAAATAAGCGGTATACCCGGTATCTCCAAATATAAAAATAGCAATACCTGCAGTGACCCATCCCTGCTTGCGGGTCATCCCCCATGTAACAGCCTCTATTAATAAGTAGATCGCCGCAACATATAAAATCGTATAAATGACTGCTTGAAACCGGATATCGAAAACCTCGCTGCTAAAAAACAGCTTATTAAGTCCAATGGCCAGCTTGATAAATAGGGACTGCGAAGAAAATAATGTCGCGCCATTCTCATTAAAATATTGAAAGATTCCATATTGCTTTACAAAATAACCAAAGTATTGCTCGTCATAATCCGGCAGATTGAAATAAATTCCGTTACTATAGATGCTGCGAAAAAAATCACCATTATCCGCCATTCCGACATACGGGGCGGTAAATAAGGCTATGATGGTTATAAGCAACACTCCAACAGCAGTGATAAAAGCCGGGGACAATGGCAACGGTAGGTTAGCGAGTGTCATCCCCTGCCTCAGAGGTGATTTCACCGTGTTGTTTATCATGCAGATTCACCTTCGTTACTATAGGTTTAAATTAATAGACATAGGCCAATGATGCCATCAGATTATCAAAGGAATAGGCTTGGCCACTAGCTACATCGCCGAAGCCTCCATACAGTGAGCTGCCGGCATCGGTTATTCTGAACTCGTTCATTCTTTCAATGCTTTTGCGATAGAGTGCATCGTCTCCGATCTCGGCACCAATCATAGCCGTAATAGCGTAAATGGCTGTTGAGCGAATATCGTTAAGCGGCTTTCCCTCACGCGAATATTGTCCATATAATGTGCCAGCTTCGACCTGCTGCTTGATATAATCAATGCTGGAGGATTTCTGCTGGTCTACCTCTGCCAAAGCCAGAATAGACAGTAGCGATTCTACTGTATTGATATTCTCCGAAGTATAGGTTCCACTCTCATAATTAAACCTTGTTTCATAGAAGGGAAACTCATCTGATAAATATCCATCTTTCAGTATAACGCTCATATTATTCAACAAAAATTCACGAGATTCTCCAGAAACCGACAATTTTCGCATTGTACCTAAATCAATATAACATAAAGTAACGAATGTGTTGGTTTTTTTGTAATTTTCATCATAGAAGTCATACATATATCCATTTTTTACATTATAGTTATAAAATCTTTCACCATACTTATCCGCTTCCTCTGTATAGTGTTTATCCCTAAACGTATCCCCCGCTTCATAAAGCGCACGAATGATACGTAAGTCATCAACGGCAGCATTCACAGGATATAATTTCTGCTGTTTAGGGCTATATCGGTAGCTAAAACCGCCCTTCATATCAAAGGTTTGCTTAGCCAGCGCCCATTCTTCTGCAAATCGCTCTTTCTCACCACTCCGTACGGCTGCCAGCATCCTCAGAGAGGCAGACTCACTTAGAATCTCATGGCCGCTTGCCGCTTCCCCGGATTGCTCTGTTTCAATTAAATTCGTATAAACACCGGACGAGCCGGTAAGCTTCGTAACAATAAATTGCTCTAAAGCATCCAATTCCTGTGAATGGTCCCCCACATCATTATTAGCCGAACCCGTAGGATTCGGTGGCTCTGTTGTATGAACATTCGCGGAGGGCGAGGGTGTTGATGCCGGCGTTGCTGTTTGCTCGCATGCTGTTAATGCTGTAAAACCTATAAGTACCACTACAGCAACAGCTATCTCTTTCCTCAAAAAATCACCTCCCTAAGCATCTGCTTATATTGCCTAGTATTATCTATAACGGTAATATACATCACATACTTAATCCAAATGTTAAATTTATGAAACTATTAGATGGAAAAAAGAGGCATCCACACGCCTTCTGACGAGCAGACCCCTCTTTTTCTATCATCTATTTACTTTATTCCATACGTTCCCAAAAACGATGGGCAGAAATGGCCGCAACGAAGCTAGCCGCAAAAACTTCCCCACCATCGCCTATTACGACGCCCGGACTGCTTCTGTGTTCATCTGTTGCAAGCAGCTCAGCAAGTGTTGTGGTCATCGCGATGGGTTTAAAATGTGCATATGCTTGGTTGAGGAATAGCGCTGCATCTTTATGGAATTTCTTGCGCTCTGCATTTCCACCAGCCGCATAAATCGCATCGAAGAGCACCGAATCTGTAGTGGATAAGGTGTGGATGACTTCAAGCTCTGTGCCGTTTGAGCCTTTAATAAATCCAAGCTTATCACTGATTAGCTCCGGTTGAATCCCAGCTCCCATAAGCGTGTCCAATACAGGCATTACCGCAGCTTCATCAAAACCATCCCCGATAATCACGCCTACTTTCCGCGTGTTAGGATGTTTTTTCGTATTAGCTTGACTTAAGGCTGGGGAAGCTTGAGTGACCTCAGAACCGCCAACTTCTGGAGCCACTATTCCAATGGCTTCTGCCACAGGTACAGCAAGCTCGGAGGTAATGTTAGCAAGCATATTTACGACCTGCTGTCGGACCGACTTACTCTTAACCTTTCCAAGCTCAAAAGAATAAGCTTCGATAATATGCAATTGTTCCGGAGGGCTCATACTATTCCAGAATAACTTGGCTTGTGAAAAATGATCCTCAAAGCTTTTACTCCGGCTCCGTACCTTACGGCCCTCAACCTTTTCTTGATAATGCACATAACCGCCTTCAGCCTCTGGGACAGGTCTCGGTGTATTTTGGGCCAGAGAATTATTATGATAACTCACAGTGCCCTGATTAATCGTCTGCCGCCCATATCCGTCACGCTGGTTGTTGTGGAAAGGACACACCGGTCTATTAATCGGCAATTCATGAAAGTTAGGACCCCCAAGCCGAATCAGCTGTGTATCCGTATAAGAGAATAGTCTGCCCTGAAGTAGGGGGTCATTGGTGAAATCAATACCAGGCACTACATGTCCAGGGTGGAAAGCCACCTGCTCCGTTTCGGCAAAAACATTATCCACGTTGCGGTTCAAGGTCATTTTCCCAACGATCTGCACGGGCACGTCTTCCTCTGGCCATAGCTTTGTAGGGTCCAACACGTCGAAATCAAACTTGAATTCATCTTCTTCACTAAGAAGCTGAATGCCCAGCTCGTATTCCGGAAAGTTGCCAGCTTCAATCGATTCCCATAAATCACGTCGGTGAAAGTCAGGGTCCGCTCCTGATATTTTCTGTGCTTCGTCCCACACCAAAGAGTGTACACCAAGCACTGGTTTCCAATGGAATTTAACAAAATGTGCTTTCCCCTGCTCATTGATCAAACGGAAGGTGTGAACTCCAAACCCTTCCATCATCCGGAAGCTTCGCGGAATGGCGCGGTCAGACATCAGCCACATCGCCATATGGGCCGATTCCTGGTTATTGGCGATGAAATCCCAGAAGGTATCATGGGCTGATGCCGCCTGAGGCATTTCATTATGCGGCTCCGGCTTAAGCGCATGCACTAGATCAGGGAACTTAATCGCATCCTGTATAAAAAAGACCGGCATATTATTGCCTACCAAATCATAATTGCCTTCTTCGGTATAAAATTTGGTCGAGAAGCCCCGGGCATCCCGCACAGTTTCGGCTGAACCCCGTGATCCTGCTACCGTTGAGAATCGGACAAACACCGGGGTCTTTACGGACGGATCTTGAAGGAATTTCGCCTTCGTATATTCTTTCAACGATTTATATACTTCAAACTCCCCGTGGGCGGCAAATCCGCGTGCATGCACGATCCGCTCAGGAATCCGCTCGTGATCGAAATGGGTCATTTTTTCCCGAAAATGAAAATCCTCCAGCAAGGTTGGCCCCCGGTCACCGGCTTTTAGGGAGAACTCATCCTCGGACACTTTCAATCCCTGATTGGTTGTTAAAGCGTGACCTTCGTCCTTACTGCGAAACTGTTCCAGATGCTCATTTTTGCTATTTCCGTTCACTTTTTGCTGTTCACTCATTAACAATGGCTCCTTCCGAAAGGTAGAGTAACGATAATATTCATCTCTTACCCTTAAGGAAGGAACGGCAAACAAAAAGAAGCGGAATTCCGAGAAGCCCTTCTCCCGAAAATCCGCTTACTCGCTTATCTCTGACCTAACCTTTAATTCTCCGGTACGTCTCTTCATCCGAAACAATATATAATCTAGCCTCTTTAGGAATAGGCTGGCCCAGCTTGCGATTGATGCTAAGGTCACTACGATCCGAGAGTAAAGTTGCACCTTGAAGGAGCAATTCCTGAAACGCCTGCCCATAGGTCTTCCATGCACTATTCACTGGAATCTCATAAATATCATCCCCATACTGGCGGCTCAGCAGCTGCGTAATCACCTCTGAATTCCCCTCTTGTAGAGCGGATCGGACAGCCAATCTAGAAATGGCATCATGCGACAGAACGAATTCATTGACCTGAACATGCCTGAAATTCTGTATATTCTTCTCCTGCATAATTTCTACGGTAGTATGTACTTGTGGCGCTATGCGCTCAATGCTGGAGGCGATAAGCAGAGACTTCCCGTCAATTAGCGATGCTTCATCAATCCGTGTGTCTCCGAACACAATGGCTGCCCGGGCTTCGTGTATGTTAGCTTTAAGGAGAATCTCATCGCTGGAAGCATCACCGCTCACAAAGTGGACCTGTTCCATATGCTCCAGCGGATGCCGTCCTATCTCATCAATGATGACGATATGACATTTAGGTGAATAGCATAACACCTCATCTACCGCAGCTTGTGCTTTCTTACTCCAATTGATTAATATCACATGATCCTTTCCCCGGAAGCTCAATGTTCCTGCTCCTCTCCTTCTCTGCACTTCTGCAATAGAGTCAATGACCTTGCCAATAACCAAGCTGAGAAGACCAATCCCAAAAATATACAGAAACATGGTGAATAGCTTACCAACTACAGTCTCGGCAAAATAATCCCCATACCCAACGGTGGCCATCGTTGTCATGACCCAATAGAAGGCATTAAACCAGTTGTGGAATGTACTCGGTTCAAGCAGGTAAGCTATCGATGCGCTAAGAATTATAAAGATCAAAATAATCAAACCGATCGACCGTTTGCGTAAACGCATCATCCTGGTGGATATTCTCAGAAAAAAATGCATCTGCCATCCCTTCCTCACATTAATAAAGCTGCCTCTCGAGGTTATTACTGAGGGCAGCCTTATCCATGTTCATCTGCGATTTTTGATCTAAACAATCAAACTGCTGACTGCAAACGCTGTGCCGATAAACACCAAGCAGAGCATAGTGCCTACTGCCACATTGCCTTTTTCCAGATGTTCTGAAATTTTAAAGCTTGGGGTCGCCAATTCAAAAATCCAGTAAGCAGCGATGAGGCACACATAACCGACAGCAAACCAAATGATCATATGCAGAATAGAGGTATTCGTATACGCCGCTACTCCAATGATAATTGCTGTGGCGAGAAATTTGCCGCCAAGCGCTAGAGCTACAGCCACATTCCCTTTTTTCAGCTCTTCCATATCCTTGAACGGGGTCATCAAGCCAAAGATAACCATACCCAACAATTGCAGAAGAATAATCACAAATATACTGACTATCAAATTAACAACAATCGTCACTTTGCCCACCCCCGAAATTTCGCATATGCCGAGTCATAATCGGCGAAATCATGTACTTCCTCAAGGACTACGGAAGCGGTCTTTTCTTTCTCTAATGCTGCATAACGCTCATCGTCTATCGGCTGCTTGATCCGGTTGCCGGAAGGCAGCTCAAGGACGGCAAAGTTTCTTGTCTTCTCATTATATTTTGTCTTGTATACTCCTACAAGATCAACATCCGTAGTTACCGATACCTTAAGGTTGGTAAGGTCCTCTACTGCTGTTTTTTCATCGGGATACGATTTAATGGTCGTCCAGGAAGATAGGCGGACTTCATTGCGCTGGTCAGCATCTGTGATCAGCTCAGCGTCCATGAACTGCAATGTCCATATTTTATCGCCAGTAGCATAATTCTCATCATTCGGCAGCAGCTCATTATCCGGCAACACCGTCATATCGCTGCCAATTAGATCACCTACAGTACTCTCCACAACCCGGTAATCCCAAGGTACCCGTGCAACACTATCAGAAGTTTCGGCAGTGCCTGAATCAAACACACTCCCCTGATTACTGGAACATGCACTAAGCAGCAGCACCGTTAGAAGCATCATACATAAAGCGCCGATCCGGGCCTTTACTAATCTAGTAGACGACTTGTTTATAGCCTTACTTTTATCCAACTATCTCACTCCCAACGCGATAAAATGACTGGCATTGCCCGTAATCAGTCCGCCAGCCCGGCCGAGCAGCCCACACGGTTTCCCATTAATGACGAACATGCCTGTCAGTAGGTGGAATTCACCTTCGGCGGTGTGTATTCGGGCTAGTTCAGCTCTTTTTTGATATACAGAGGGAAAAAGCTGACTGCTATCATAACCCTCTTCGTCCTCAATTTCCAGAGTTCCACTATCGTCAAAGAGACGTACAGAACCGCCTTCGCGGCCAAATACAGATTTGGACACAAAGCTGCCAGAGAACACAGGCTTATTATAAGTCGGCAAAATATAACGTGAGATCGCCTCACGCTCTTCATTGTCAAATAATAAGCCAAGCTCATACATTCCCCACACAGCTGCAATCAATCCCTTAGACTGCAACAGGATACTGTGAGGTCCATTAAAAAGCTGAAGATTTCCCTGCTCAACGGCATAGGCAAGTGCATCTCCACCTTCATCGACGGCCATCCACTCTTTAGGATATAGAGCAAACATCCGCTGTATCACCCGGTCCTCCCCATCCTTCAAAATGCCCTCATCGACCCACAGGTCGAGGCAATCCACACACTGAATAGTAAGTCCGCTATGTCTGACCAAGGCTTCAATCGTACCTGAATCTTCAAGATGGGAACCATAAGCAACACAAGCTGCGGTATCTGGACGTTCTATCTGCCATGCTGCGGCAAGTTGTTCCTTCATCGCATGATTTGGACTAGCCACACCCGCCTGTTCACAGATCCAAGGTGTTGCTATGGAAGCCTCCACATAACCTGTAGGTGTATCGGCATTCAGTTCCAGAAGCTTGATGGTTCCATCATGAGCTATCGCAAAATCGAACCTTGCATACCGGCTGATTAAGCCTTCTTCCGGAATAGGAGACCCATCAAGCATCTCCCAAAGAACAGGGGGAATGCCCAGTAGCTCATACAAATCGCGTTTTAGATGTATATACCGAACCGCCTTATCGAGGATATCCCAAAGCTTTGCGGAGGCTTCCTCAAGCTCCTTGTAAATGTCGCTGCGCATCACAGCTATTGCATCCATCCAATACTCTTCTTCCTCTAGATCTGCCCAAGTGAACCCAAGCTCATACAGCGCTTGTACCCGTGGGCCCCGCTCCAGATCAGACAAATCCAGGATCTCAAACACGCTCTGCTGATCACTCATCCGCCGAAACCACTCTTGCTTGAACCTGATCTCGATGAAGATTTCGAGCCTGAGCTTGATTTAGAGTTCTTCGAAGAGTTTAAGCCACTGGAAGTGCCCCCGATTCCGGTCTTCGAAGAGGAACCCCTTCTCGTGATGGAACCCGTGGATGAGGTTGAGGTTTTAGGTTTCACTACAGAACCGGGCACCTTTTTATTCTGAAACTTTTCGCTGCTATAAGTAGGTGGTTTATAAGTGGTTCTCGTGCCTCCATAATAGGTAGGACGGTCCTTAGCCCATCCTCTGGAAGAGTAATTGGCACCACTGTTAAACAACATGTGATACAGAAGCAAATCCGTCCAGCCAAAACCTGAATGATAACCGCCATAGTTATTCACTACCGTTGTTCCGTTTGAAGTTACTACGCCTTGGCCTTGCTCCTCTACCTCTTTCGTACCTTCTTCGGGGTAGGGAATATTCCAATCCACATTTTTATCAAAATAAGCTTTAACCTCTTCATTAGACCAAGAGACTAGCTGTGGTTCGCCCGCAGAAGTATTCGCGCTAGCCCCCGCTCCGCCAGGAATAAACATAGCATTCGCTAATAAGGCTATGCCTAGCGATGTTGATAATACACGGATGGGTTTGCCATCAGCGGTAAATAATTTTGATGCAGGCAATTCCTTATCCCTTTCTTCTTTAGCCATCGTAAGGTTCTCCTTCCCTGATGATCTTCTATCCCTCAGTGTGCATCGGAACAAGCAAAAGCTCCAGCTTGCCTTCATCCACATTCAGCCGTCCTTCAACCGCTTCATATTCCTTACTGCCCACCACTATATAATTGACATGTTCAAGTGCAGTTATCATATTCATGCTCCACGTACGCTCTTCAATCACTCGTAGATCACCTTCTGGCATTTTTTCGATTAAAACTACACTCATCCCGTTATCCATTATTACCATTCCTTCCTTATATCTGCTATAGCATCTGATACGTTTTTATCACCTTTTCGTTTCAGTTCTAAGCTTGTATAGATTGCCCAGTATTACTTTTGGAATGAGAACGTCTATATAAAAGGAGAACTCCTAACGAACACAAGCTGACAAGGAGCAACAGTCCGTATACATGCTCATATGCTTTTGCCGGCGCAAGATCACGCTGAGCATGCAGCAACAGCCCACAGACCGCAACAGATACAGAACCTCCAAAGAACTGAATCAGTTGTAAAAGCCCCATACCTGAACCAATCCAAGTTCGCGGAAGAACCCGAGAAGCTTCATTATTTAAGGATGCCATTGTCGCCGAGAAGGCAGGAGAGAAGCAAAGATAACCAAGCAGAAGAACTACAGGAGATACAGAAAGGTTCAGCGCAAATGCAGCCATAACAGCGGCAAGGATACAATGTCCTATGATTAAGAAGCGCAAGTTGCCATACCGGTCAATAAAACGTCCAACAAAACGGGTAAGAAATGCGGATAATAACGCACCAGGTGCGATAAACAAACCAATCATCAACGCCGATTTACCAAATAGATTAGCGAGCACAAGCGGCATCAGGAACAAATTCCCCAAGTTCAGCACCAGAATACAAAAGCCTATGGTAACTAGCTTCAAGTATCCCGGCATTTTTAGCAACTGCGGGTTAATAAAGGATTCCTTCGCCTTCTTCAAATACCAAGCGTGCACGATAATAGATACTATGCCCACTGCTAACCATACCAGAGATTGGGTAGTTACGGCTACCAGCAGACTTGCCGCATTTACAACGGTCAACGCCGCCCCAATAACATCAAAGCCTGCAGGCTGAGGCTGTTCCTTAGGTAATAACCGCAGCAGCACTGGCAATACAACAAGCACAAGGCAAGTAATTCCGAATAACCCATTCCAGCCAAAATACTGACTGATGACGCCACCGAAAATAGGGCCCAACCCAAAGGCCATTGCACTCCCTGCGGAGATCATGGCGATAGCCGCACCACGTCTTTCAATAGGCACATAACGGCTGGCCAGTACGAGACCCAATCCAGCCATCGCACCCGCGCCGGCAGATTGTACTATTCTCGTTATCAATAATGTATTAAAGTCATGCGCAAATAATCCAAACACTGAGGCTAACCCAAGAGTAATTAAGCCAACGGTCAAAAGTCTCCGAATCGGCAATACGTCTGATAAGCGGCTATAAATAACCGTCGATAAAGCATATCCAATCGAATAGCTCGAAATTACCCATGAACCTAGATCAGCAGAAATTTGGAGATCCTGAATAATGGTTGGAAGTGATACATTAAACATCGTTGTGTTCATCACTACGATAAAAAGGCACATGGTCCATAATGGCATGACTACTTTATCATTCATTACTACTTTCTCATTCATTCCTATCCATCCCTGTCCTAATTTATCTATACAAGCTTATCTAAGTTTATGCCTATAAAATCAGGATGGCAATTGGAATAGGGGGATTTAAATTACTTCCGCCACATCAATCCGCACAACAATTCAAACAACTCCATGTAGTTGCGTGGATTTTTGCCCGTCAATGTATGAATGCGATTAAGCCGGTAGTTCAGTGTATTTCGGTGAATATTCAGCTTCTGTACAGTACGATTATGGTCCCCATTCTCAGCAATAAATACTTGCAGCGTTTCAATCAGGCCTGTCTTATCGCCCGACTGATCCAGCAGAGCATAAATCGTTCCGGGCCGTTCAGCACCGTCATAAGAGAGATGAATCAAGAATTTTAGTTCCTCATAAGTGTACAGTTTCTTGAGCGGGTCGACTCTGCTGCCAACACTAATCGCCGCCTGGGCCTGTTCAAGTGAATAAGCAGCTAACTCCGCCGCTTCGCCAGAACCTATTCGCCCCACATTCGTACATGAATTTAGTTTTCCTATAAGCTCTTTATAAAGAAAAGCATCCGTTATGAAAAAAACCGCCTTATCATTCTCCAAATTCCAATAATGTGGATAAGACCTAAATACATTTTTGAATTCTTTTCCGTTCACATCGCCTTCCACAAGGATCGCCCAGCATTTTTTCTTAAGGTCAAGCCCATAGCTGCCCGCCCGTTCCAGAAACTCAAGATCATATGCTTCTTTACGATAAGACAATTCATGATAAAATTTCACACGTTTTACTCGCTCATCCTGTTCCAGCTTGTTCCTTGCTTCCTGCTCAATAAGTAATATAGTAGTGACTCTGACCAGCTTACTAAACGGCCTAACCTCATCTGGATGTCCCGTAATACCTACCACACCCAAAACTTTATGATCTATAATAATGGGTTCATTCACCCCCGGCTTCATGCCGCTGCCATCCTCGTACACTTCAAAGACCTGCCCACTTTGAATGGCTATTCTCGCTCCCTCATGTAAAGTTCCGACCCGTTTCAGATCTCCGCTCCCTACAATAAAGCCGCTCTCATCCATAACATTAATGTTATAAGGAACTACGCTCATCATTTCTTGTGCTATTTGTCCTGCGAGTGATTTCGATATCTTCATGACTGTACCTCCTGTTCCTTTATATTCTACTCAGAAAGCTTCTACCTTAAAAAAGAAAAAAGGGGCTGACTCCGTTCAGTCAGCCCCTCTATCACCTTCTATAATTCAATCAGCCTCCTTGGTTCAGCATGGCTAACCTAGCTACATTCTCAGCCGTTCTTTCCAGGTTCTCTTGCCCTTTATTCAAAGCATCCTCCAATGAAGCTGCGCCTGGCATAATGCCAAAAATAGCATCGATCCCTTTATCATACAGCACTTCCGTCTGATCGCCGATCCGTCCCGCGAAGGCCAGTACGGGTTTATTATATTTCTTAGCTACCTCAGCAACGCCAAGCGGGGTCTTGCCATATTGGGTCTGGAAATCGATGCTTCCTTCCCCGGTCCACACCATGTCCGCCTGCTGCACCTTTTCTTCAAGTCCAGTATAGTCGATCACAAGCTCAATGCCCTTTTTTAATATTCCGTTTAAGAACACTACCAGTCCTGCCCCAAGTCCACCCGCTGCACCAGCTCCAGGCATATCTATAATATCGAAACCCAATTGCTCTTTGATGACACTCGCATAATGATGCAGATTACTGTCCAGCTGTTTGATCATATCTGAAGTAGCCCCTTTTTGCGGACCAAATACATTGGAAGCCCCGGTCGGACCACATAATGGATTCGTAACGTCGCAGGCCACTTCAACCTGTACATCCTTCAGGCGAGGGTCAAATCCACTCAGATCAACACGGGCTAATCTGCCAAGCTCACCACCACCAAATAACAACTCATTGCCTTCGGCATCCAGCAGCCTGCCGCCTAATGCCTGCACCATCCCGGCGCCTCCGTCATTGGTGGCACTGCCACCGATACCGATCAGCAGCTTGCTGACCCCACGATCCAGACATGCTTTGATTAACTGTCCTGTCCCGTAGGTGGTCGTAATCAATGGGTTACGTGTCTCAGGGGATACCAGCTGAATGCCACTCGCACTAGCCATTTCCAGCACCCCTGTCAGCCCGTCTCCTGTGATTCCGTAGGATGCGCTAACTTCATTGCCCAGTGGCCCTTTAACTTTTGTTATATATACTGTACCTTCCGTTGCATCGACCAAGGACTGCATCGTTCCTTCGCCGCCATCTGCCATGGGTACATGAATACAAGTAATATTAGAATTTACTTTATGAATGCCTTTTTCCATGGCTTCACAAGCTTCTTTGGCTGTCATGCTTTCCTTGAAAGAATCCGGTGCCAATACGATGACAAAGTCTTTATTCATAGAATATCCGTCCCTTCTAGTTGCAAATATAAATTATAGGATGAAGCCGTATAATATAGTGGCGACGATAGCCATCGTCAGACCCACGAGACTTTCATAAGGAATCAGTGACATCCGGTCCTTGATGTTCATCTTAACGGAATCTGCGGTCACGTGGAAGAAGTTACCGTGTGGCAGATGGTCAATAACTGTAGCCCCGGTGTGCACCATAATTGCTGCATTTAGCGGCGCTGTGCCCATCGAAAGAATAGCGGGACCAAATGATCCGGCAGCCACGATAGAAGCCGTAGAGGTTGATGCTGTAGCAGCCGCCATCAGGATCCCTGCAATTGGAGCAAGGAACGTTCCGGAAATCCCCATAGCCGTTATTGCATCTACAACAGTAGCGCTCAGATCCGATTTCGAGATAATACCAGCGATAGCACCAGCACCAATCAGGATAATGGCTGTACCTGTCATTTTATTTAACCCTGAGGTTGTAAAAGAAATGATGTTCTTCGTTTGTTTCATAGCAATCAATCCAATAATGCCGGCAAGAGGCAAGATGATCATAGAATCGACTTTAAATGATTTCAGCAATTCGATATTTAGAATATTTCCGATTGGGTTAATGGCTAGAAGCAAAATAGCGACAACTGGAGCGACGATAGCACGGCCAAAGCTAGGTTTAACCTTAGTGCTGTCTTCCTCTTTAGTTACAACGTCGCCCTCTGCAATTTTTACACCTTTGTTGACTAACAGATTAGCAATAATAACAGTGACAATCAGACCCGCAACGGCTGGGATGAATCCATGAATCATGACCTGAGCCAAATCTACATCAAAGCCTTTAGCTACGGCAATGGTGTTCGGGTTCGGTGAAATAATGTTACCGGCTTTACCGCCACCGACCAGTGCGAGCAGCAAAGCGGTTTTGGAAATGCCGATCTTCTTACCTACGGACAAAGCGATTGGAGCGACAATAATGATAGCGACTGTGATGAATACGCCCACTGCTGTAATTATCATAGTAGCCAGCGCTATAGATAATAAGGCTTTCTTTTCACCAAGCTTATCTACTATGGTCTCGGCCATTCGTTCGGCTGCCCCAGATTCAATCAATACCCCCGCCAGCACACCTGCCGCGAGTACACGTACAACTGCACCCATAACGCTATTCGTTCCGTCGATGATATATTGTACTGTCTCTGCAATGGATGCCCCGCCTAATATTCCTCCAGCAATCGCGCCTAAAAAGAGTGCGTAGACCGGGTTAACCTTTTTGAAAATCAATACGACGGCCAGAATCAATCCCGCAATTGCGCCCATCCAGTTAATTACTGTGCCTTCCATCTCTAGTTGCCCCCTAGTATAAGAATTTGACACTATACAGTGTGTAATTTGATAACGCTTTCTAAACTGAGTATACTGCGCTTACAAACCCAATAATATTGACGGGACAACCTATTTTTTTGTGCATATGCACAAGCACTGAGCATGAGAAAAAGACCAAGCTTAGGTTTCAGCACACCAGAGCTTGGTCTTTTAACATGAATTAAACGTATTATGAGACTTGTGTTTCTTTCGTTAGAACAGGGGCAGCAGGATCTTCTGCCAGAACATTATCCTTTGTCTTCGAGAGGAAGATATTCAGCACAATCGCTGTAAGGGAACCGGATACGATACCGTTTTGCAGCAGCATCCGGGCGAATTCAGGCAATTGATCGAACATCGCAGGTACAGTTGCCGAACCCAAACCAACAGCGATACTACAAGCGGCAATCAGCAGATTACCATCCTTACGCAGATCTACCTCTGACAGAATCGACATCCCGGAAACAGCAACCGATCCGAACATCACGATCATCGCTCCACCCAGTACGGCATTGGGAATAACCGTTGTCAGAGCCGCCAATTTAGGCAGTAATCCAAGCACAACCATAATCCCGCCGGCTGCAAAAATAACATTACGAGTTTTGACCCGAGTTAGCGAGACCAATCCTACATTTTGCGAAAATGCTGTGTACGGAAATGCATTAAAGATCCCGCCCAGCATAATCGCCAAACCTTCCGAACGCAGCCCGTTTACGATCTGCTTTTGTTCCACTTTCTGATCCGTTACTTTACCAATCGCAAAGTAAACACCTGTGGACTCCACCATACTAACAATATTAACAATGATCATAGTGAAAATAGCCGTAAGATTGAACTGAGGCCATCCGAAGTAGAAAGGCTGTGCAACACTTACCCAAGAGGCTTCACCTACTGTAGAGAAACTAACAATGCCCATTCCATAAGCAATAATTGTACCCACTAAAAGACCTATCAAGACAGAGACCGAGCGAAGAAATCCTGTAGTAAAACGGCTAACCGCTAAAATGACCAGCAGCGTGATCAGTGCAAGCAACAAATTGCGGGGATTCCCAAAATCAGCGCTGCCTTCTCCGCCAGCTACGCTATTCATAGCTACAGGAATAAGAGATAACCCAATAATGGTCACGACTGAGCCCGTTACTATCGTTGGGAAGAACCTCAGCAGCTTCCCGTAAAGCGGGGCCGCCAGTACCACGAATAGACCAGATAAAATAATTGCTCCGTACACCGTTGCCAAATTGTTGGCACTGCCGATAGCGATAATCGGCCCTACTGCCGTAAAGGTACATCCAAGAATAACCGGCAGCCTGCTGCCAAAATACTTAGTGCCCATAATCTGCAGCAAAGTAGCTAACCCGCAAGTAAACAAATCAGCTGCGATAAGATAGGCCATTTGGGTGGCATTCAGGTTCAGCGCGTTCCCTACGATCAGCGGAACAACAACTGCTCCGGCATACATCGCCAGTACATGCTGAAATCCTAACGCAAATACTTTTTTCTTGCTTAACATCTCGCACTCTCCTTGATTGGCTCTTTTGAACTTTCATTATCAATGAAGTGAATTTCACCTGGTGACATAGATGTGATCCGGGCTAAAGCATGGACTTCTATCCCTCTATCCTCGAGTAGACTCCGGCCTTCTTGGAAGCATTTTTCAATCACACAACCAACGCCAAGGAGCTCAGCGCCAGCCTCTTGCACGATATCAACCAGTCCAACAAGAGCAGCACCAGTAGCCAAAAAGTCATCTACAATAAGCACCTTATCGCTTGGTCCGATATATTTTTGCGAGACACTAACCATATAATCCTCTTTGCGTGTAAAAGAATGTACCGGCGCGGAATAGACCGCTTCAGATAAGGTCACTGCTTTCTTTTTCTTCGCATATACAAACGGTACGCCTAAGGCGATGGCCGTAGCCATGGCGAATTGAATGCCACTTGCTTCAATAGTGATGATCTTAGTGATAGGCAAATGTCCAAACAACCGCTTGAACTCCTGTCCAATTTGTAAGGCAAGCTCCGTATCCACCTGATGATTCAGAAATGAATCTACCTTTAGTACCGTATCTGATAAAATAAGACCCTCTTGTCTGATGCGCTCTTGAAGTACCTTCATAGTAAACTTGATCTCTCCTTCTGAATTAAAAACAAAAAAAGGACAAATCCCTTGAGTCGTTTCTCTCAAGTGAATTTGTCCTTCTGGGTTTTTGTCCCTTAGTGGTGTAACACTGCATAGTGTCCGCATCGCTCGGTCCAGTCCTTCCATAGTCAGGAAGCGGAACCCTAGATGCGCTATTTCACTCATAGTCGGATAATTACAGTGGTTATCCGGTAGAAACTTATGGGCCATATTCCCAAGATTATATGAGTTGATAAGCAAATATAAAGATAATGTATAATGTGAAACTTATATTTTTATAAATATTCGATATGAATACCTTGTATATCTTACACGCTCTGTCTGGTGCTTACAAGCAAAATTTTAAGCAATTTGCATGCCATTTTCAGGTTATTTTCAGGTTATTTTCACGAAATTCAATTGTTTACATTTAGTAGTTGTTACTCCAATATCTTCTGCGCTGTTTCTTGGGTCGTTACAAGTACATTCATATAACCGCCATTTAGCGCACCACGGATCCCTGTAACCTTCTCAAGTGACTCCGCTACACCAATCGAATACCGAGCTTGCTTGATCTGCTCCAGCTCAATAGTCAGCGTTCGATCCGATATTCCGGTATGCACGGGAATCCCGTTCCCATCATAGAATCGTGAACAGATATCACCAGCAACCTTTCCATTCTCCAGCTCAGCAATCACTGCATCACCATAAAATCCGCGCCACGCCTCTTCCCCTTTCATTTCCGGTGATCCGATGCCGAACACAGCGATATCCAGATGGTCCCACGCCTTGGCAATGGTCTGATAATACTGTGAATTCATCAGTTGATCTCTAGTTTCCTTTTGCTCCGTGATCGCTGGAACATCAATCATTAACGAGCGCGCACCCCATTTTAGGGCAGCTTGATAGCAGATGTTATTTACATGGTACCCGCTCTCCATCTTTCCTGATGGGCCGCCAACCGTAGGTACACAGGTTACAAAAGGTCTCTGGGCTTGTGTTAGGCTTTCTACAACGCTAGCTAAGCTGCTTCCCCAAGAAAACCCAATCGTATCTTTCGGCTGAAGCACTTGCTCGAGCCATCTCGCACAGGCTTGTCCTATAGCTTTGCGTTTAATCGTACTGGACTGTGCAGGGTCTACCTCCACAACAATGGCTTCCCGTAGCCCGAACCGCTCCTTCAGCTCCTGCTCCAATGTAAAATGATCGCCAGTATCGTAATTAATAGTTATTGTAACGATACCTTCTTCACGTACCCTCTTTAGCATCCTGCTGATGGTGGTACGATATATACCAAGTTTGCTAGAGATTTCACTCTGCGTTAAATTCTGTTCATAATACATTTGTGCTATTTTAATGAGCAGCTTCTTATCTTCTTTTCGATCCATGTTACAACGCCCCCGCTATATTCAACAGTTTGACGGATTTAGAACCCCCCGCTATACTGTAGACGATTGTTTTGCACATTTATCATTATATTGCACAAATGTGCTTAATATCAAAACTTTTATGGAGATGAATGGTTCAGATGGAATCAAGGTTATCTCTAAATAAAAACAAACAATCCAAACAGGTGAGGTGCTGGAAATTAATCCCTTAAAGTGGGCAATTGTAGGTCCGGGAAGTATAGCTGCCGAATTTGCGGCTGCGCTGAATGAAACGGGGGAAACATTGTATGCGGTTGGATCGCGGAGCTTAGAGAAAGCACAACAATTCGCTAATCAATATGGAGCCACGAAAGCTTATGGCAGTTACAGTGAAATGCTGCAGGATCCCGCAATTGATGTAGTGTACATCTCTACGCCACATAGCAATCATTATGAATACATCATTGAAAGCTTACAGAATAACAAACATGTTCTCTGCGAAAAAGCAATCACAGTGAACAGCAAACAACTTCAAGAGGTCACCCTACTTGCTGCTGAAAAGGATCTGGTTGTGGCCGAAGCTATGACCATCTACCATATGCCACTGTATAAAAAACTGCGGCAGCTCATTGAGGATGGCATCATCGGGCGCCTCAAAATGGTGCAGGTCTCCTTTGGCAGCCATAAAGAATATGATGTGAACAACCGTTTCTTCAGCAAAGATCTGGCGGGCGGAGCCCTGCTGGATATTGGGACGTATGCGTTGTCCTTCACAAGATTCTTCCTGTCCAAACAGCCCCATGAGATTCTTACTACGGTAAAACGATTCGAGACAGGAGTGGACGAGCAATCCGGCATTATTCTTAACAATGCTGCAGATGAAATGGCGGTAATCTCCCTTACAATGCGCTCTAAAATGCCTAAACGGGGCGTGGTTGCAGGAGAACTAGGCTTTATTACCGTAGACAATTTCCCGCGGGCCAGCAAAGCCACCATTCAGTATTTGGATGGCACAGTAGAGACGATTGAGGCTGGAGATACAGCCAAGGCTTTACAATACGAGATTGAAGATATGCGGCGGTATATTGCAGATAAAAGCCATAAAGAGACCCTCGACCTCTCCTTGGATGTCATGGACATTATGAGCAATGTCCGGGAGCAATGGGGGATCAAATATAGCTTTGAATAAATAAACCGATTATTAGGCAGCAACTTAGGCAAATGATTGTTTTTCGAGGTGGTCCGCCCGTATTCATCACTTAATCCCCCCATCTGCATTAATGTTAATGAAGTCAAAGTATGGGAGAGTGAATATGGGTGGCCTATAAAAGAGACCGGATCGTTGTCATTATTCAAAAAGGAAAACGGCGCATAATTACAAGGACCCCACTCCACGGAGTGGACAGATTAGTCTTTGTCATCAACAATCAATATACGAACGCCCCCAACACTACACAAATTGCAAGCGGTGCAGGACGCAGCAGCGCAAGCGGCAATAATGCCGCCATTGCTTCTCCCTATACACGCCAACAACAAAGTGTCGGCGCAGGCGGTGATGCGACTAACCTAGGCAGTGGGGGCAACAAACGCGGCAAAGCTAAGCCCCTTTTATTATATCCGTATCGCAAAGAAGTTGTGGTCGTTATCAATACCCAGACGGTTAAACTGCCTAAACGGAGCCAGAATGCCTCCGCAACTCAGGTAGCAAGCGGAGGCGGAACGTTCAGCACCGGTGGAACAAACTCCGCTATAGAAAGCCCAGGAACAAGACAGCAGCAGGCGGTTGGTGGAGGATCGGGTGGGCACGCCACTAACAAAGGCACAACTAAACGGCGCCACCTCAAACAACGGTCTAGTTAATCCTATTGGGACTATATAACAAGCATAGCAAAAAAGCATGGGCAAACCTGACGAGATCAGGGTGCCCATGCTTTTTGCGGTTTGGCGAGTTGCGCTATAGGTACTTTTTAGTACCTATAGCACTTTAAAGTACGTACTATACTAAATGGACAGATCTCTTCATAATAGCACTTACCGGCCGGTGATTAACACAGCGTAGGAGTGAAAGAAATGTCCTTAGATAAAAAAAGAAGCACCTTGGCGCTCTTAGCTCTAGCCATTAGTGCCTTTGCCATTGGTACCACTGAGTTTATCAGTGTGGGGCTGCTGCCTCTAATCGCCACGGATCTGCATATACCGGTAACCACAGCCGGGTTGACCGTTACTTTATACGCTTTAGGAGTAACTTTTGGCGCACCCATCTTAACGTCGCTAACCACGTCGATATCGCGCAAAACCTTACTGCTAAGCATTATGATCGTCTTTATTATCGGCAATAGTCTTGCGGCGGCTGCGGACGGGATTACATTGCTGTTAATCGCGAGAGTAATTTCCGCACTGGCCCATGGCTTGTTCATGTCGATTGCTTCGACCATTGCCGCCGACCTCGTGCCTGAGGATCGTAAGGCCAGTGCCATTGCCATCATGTTCACAGGACTTACAGTAGCTACTGTTACTGGCGTTCCGCTAGGTACGTTCCTTGGCCAACAACTCGGCTGGCGTGCTGCATTTGTTGCTATTATTGCTATCGGGCTTATAGCACTCATCGGCAATCTGATCCTTGTTCCTTCATCCGGGCTGCGCAAAGGTACCCACACACCCCTTCGTGAGCAAGTTAAGCTGGTCACCAATGGGCGTTTACTGCTTGCCTTCGCGATTACAGCTTTGGGCTATGGGGGCACATTTGTAGTCTTTACTTATTTATCGCCCCTTCTGCATGAGATCAGCGGCTTCAAAGAGAATACAGTCGCCGTAATCTTGCTTGTATACGGCATTGCGATTGCCATCGGGAACGTGATTGGAGGTAAAGCCGCCAACCGCAAACCGATGAATGCTCTATTCTATATGTTTGCAGTCCAAGCTGTCGTCTTATTTGTCTTAGCTTTTACCGCACCTTATAAGGTTGCCGCACTGATTACGATCTTCTTTATGGGACTGTTAGCTTTCATGAACGTGCCCGGCTTGCAAGTACATGTTGTTACGCTTGCAGATCGATATGCGCCAAGTGCACGAGATGTAGCTTCTGCATTAAATATTGCTGCTTTTAACGCTGGTATTGCCATTGGTGCGTACCTTGGCGGCATCGTCACAGATCATATGGGACTGATTCATACCACTTGGGTAGGTGCAATCATGGTTCTGTCCGCAGTATTACTGACCGCATGGAGCCGTGCTCTGGAGAAGAAAGATGAGGCTCCTCTCCAGACTAAAGCTGCTTAAACAGCAGTCCATTAACAACCCAAACAAACTTTTAAATATCTTAGGAGGTTACTTTATTATGGCTCAACATCTACAGGATACAACTACATTACACAACGGTGTAAATATGCCTTGGCTAGGGCTTGGCGTATTTAAAGTAGAAGAAGGCGCAGAACTGATACAAGCGATCAAGTCCGCTATTAAACACGGTTACCGCAGCATTGACACTGCCGCAATTTATGAGAATGAAACAGGCGTGGGACAAGCCATCCAAGAGGCTCTACAAGAGAACAACTTGTCCAGAGAAGAGCTTTTCGTAACCTCAAAGGTCTGGACCGCAGATATGGGCTACGAAGAGACCATCGCCGCCTACGAGACTAGCTTAGCTAAACTCGGACTTGAATACCTGGATTTGTACCTTATCCACTGGCCTGTAAAAGGAAAATATAAAGAGTCTTGGAGAGCGCTTGAAACGTTGTATAAAGAGGGCCGGGTAAAAGCCATTGGGGTCAGCAACTTCCAGATTCACCATCTTGAAGATGTACTGAAGGATGCTGAGATTAAGCCTATGGTCAATCAAGTTGAATTACATCCTTATTTGAATCAGCAAGAGCTGCTAGACTTCTGCAAAGAGCAAGGAATCCAATTAGAAGCTTGGTCTCCATTAATGCAAGGTCAATTGTTCGATCAGCCTGTACTGAAACAAATTGCCGCCAAACATGACAAATCCGTCGCTCAAGTTATTGTCCGTTGGGACCTGCAACGTGGGATTATCACTATTCCTAAGTCTACTAAAGAACACCGGATCATCGAAAATGTAGACGTGTTTGATTTCAATTTATCTGACGAGGATATGACTCTAATTAACTCTCTCAACCAAGATCAACGGGT
Source organism: Paenibacillus sp. FSL R7-0163 (assembly GCF_037969975.1). Taxonomy (NCBI): domain Bacteria; kingdom Bacillati; phylum Bacillota; class Bacilli; order Caryophanales; family Paenibacillaceae; genus Paenibacillus; species Paenibacillus sp. FSL R7-0163. The sequence continues at coordinate 6,388,114 of NZ_CP150224.1, read as the reverse complement.
AGGTCCAGACCCAGATCATTTTGATTTCTAAGGGCTTACGCACCTTGCACTAACACTATAAGCACCGGCAACACGAGAAACGAAGCAAGCGTCGTCCACAAAATACATTTGGATACCAGCTCCGGTGAGGCATTAAAGCGCTCGGCTAACACTACGGCGTTGACGGCAACTGGCATAGAAGCCAAAATCAGCAGCACAGAGAACAAGGTCCCGGTAATTTGCAGGATCGATAATCCGAGGTAAGCCACTAGCGGCGCTAAGATTAATCGAATCGACATCCCTGTCCAAAAAGTAGACTGGCCCTTGCGTGCGGATGGCATGGTTCTCACTTTAACCATCTGTGCGCCAAGGATCGCCAGTACCACCGGCGAATATCCTCCAGCTACCAAGGCAACCCCTGTAGCCACCTCTGTAGGCAAATGCAGGCCAAAGATGCGGAGAAGAAGGGCCAACAGAGCTGCGTAAATGGCAGGAAGCGAAAAGACCGATTTCACTGCATTTTTTACCGAGAACTGAGATCTTGCTGCAAAATAAACGCCTATCGTATTCACGATAATCATCTGTCCGATCACATATACAGAGGCCTTATCGAGACCAAGCTGTCCGAAAGCTAGCAGCACCAGCGGAAGTCCATAATTCACACTATTCGTAAACGTTGAAATCAAGGTCAGACCGGATACTTCGGATGGATCTAGCTTCAATAATTTGCCCACTATATTCGCAATCGCCCATAAGAAGATTAGATTCAGAAGCGAAAAGGCGAGCGTCTTATAAATATCATCCATGGAAATCTCGGCAGTAGCCAATGTATTTAAAATAATTGCCGGCGTTAAAAAGTATAGATAAAGTGTCAATAACGGCTTCGTATCCAGATTCTTAAACCGCCCAAGTAGCGCACCCACGATCACAGGAATGGACAAAGGCACGATGACTTGGTATAACGTCGATAACACACTTTGGATCATGAATAGAACTCCTCTGCTGTAGGTTACTTCAAACTATAAGCGTAACAGCGCAGAACGTCTAAGATATGAAATCAATATACCTCATAGCCAAAACCTATCATGCCAACAAAAAAGCTCTCAACCCTTACAAAGGGTTGAGAGCTTTTCGGTATATTGTTACATCATTTTGATCTCAAGCAACTCATATTTAATGATGCCCATCGGTGCATTTACACTAACAATATCGCCGACCTTTTTACCCAGCAATTCCTTGCCTAGCGGGCTTTCATAGGAAATCTTGTTATTAAGAACATCTGCCTCAGCAGCTCCAACAATTCTATATTCGATCTTCTCCGAATATTCGATGTCATTCAGAATAACAATACAACCCATACTAACCTTTGACAGATCCATTTGGCTCTCATCCACGATCTTGGCTTTGGTCAACATTTTCTCCAGAATCATAATACGAGTCTCCATGAACGATTGATCGTCCTTAGCCGAATGGTACTCACTATTTTCCTTCAAGTCTCCATAGCTGATCGCCAATTTAAGCCGTGCGGCCAATTCCTTACGCCCTGCGCCTTTCAATTCCTTCAGCTCTTCCTCTAATTGAGCCAACCCTTCTTTGGTCAAGAACACTTCTTCATTAGACATGTATACAACTCCTATTTAGATAATTTACAGCTTGAACATATAAATGCTTATATTTTAAAAAAATCCCTGCCACAATTGAACATTGGGCAAGGAGGTCAATGCTGCTTAATTATTCTGGCAAATGCTCTTTACAAAAAAGGAGTAACGCTTCTTCCTCGTCCTCTTCCATATCGAAATCGAGCAGTTGACCTGAAGTTGTCTCCTGTAGATCATAACTTACGATGCTGACTTGATCTTCATCCACCTTAATAATCGCTCTAGCGGATACTCCGTTCTCTACATACAGCTCATCATCCTCTGGAACGTCCAGTTGAACGACAAATTCATACCGTTTACCGGTTAGTATACCGAAAGGATCTTTTACATTCTCCACATTGTAGCCCGTAAATGTCAACATAACTCAATCAACCTCTTTTCCTAATACCTGCCACGTCATTGTATCACAAAAAGTAACATATTGTTGTCGAGGTAGTCCATCAAGCCATGGCTTTGGATTTCTTGATTTGTTTGCTTCGCAGCTGTCCGCAGGCAGCATCAATATCCACACCATGCTCCAGACGAGTGCTTACGCTGACACCCTGCTTCTTCAAGGTATCAAAAAAGGCCCGCACCGTCTCCCGCTCGCTTCTTTGATATTGGCTGTGTTCATCCACCGGGTTATATGGAATCAAGTTCACATTGACGAGCGGACGTCGATCACCAATCAGCTCAGCCAGTTCAAGCGCATGCTCTCTGCCGTCGTTTACATCCTTCATCAGAATGTATTCCAGCGTAATTCTCCGCTTGGTTTTCTCCAAATAATAATCTATAGACTCCATTAGCTTCTCTATTGGAATGGCCTTGTTAATCTTCATGATCTGCGTCCGCAGTTCATTATTAGGGGCATGCAAAGAAACCGCCAGGTTCACCTGCGTATTCGCATCCGCAAATTCAACGATTTTGTTAGCCAATCCGCTCGTTGATACGGTAATCCCTCTACCCGCAATTGCTAGTCCCTTGTGATCTTTGACAATCGCCAGGAAATCGAGAAGGTTCTTGAAGTTATCGAATGGCTCGCCAATGCCCATCACTACGACGTGACTGACCTTTTGATCCAGGTTCGCCGCATCCAGATGCTGCTGGACCTTCATAATCTGCTCCACAATCTCTCCGCTGGAGAGATCCCGGCTCTTCGCCAATAGCCCACTTGCACAGAAGCTGCAGCCGATATTGCAGCCCACTTGCGTGGTTACACATACAGACAAGCCGTATTTCTGTCTCATAAGCACTGTCTCGATCAGGTTGCCATCCTTTAGGCGGAACAGGAACTTAATCGTTCCATCCGCAGATTCCTGCTTCACATGTTCTTCCAAGGTATGAATGACAAAATTCTGCTCTAATAATTCTACACAATCTTTATTTACATCGAGCATTTCCGAAAAGTCTGTAATCCGCTTCCGATAAAGCCAATCCCAGACCTGCGTAGCCCGAAACTTTTTATGTCCACGTTCTAACAGCCATGCCGCCAGTTGATCAAAAGTTAATCCATAAATGGATTCTATGTTCATTCGTTATCCTCTTTTCAAAACGTTAAAGTTCAGACCATCACTACTCATTGTCTCAAATTTTTTTTATTAAAACAAGGGGAGTTATTGGGTTGTGTCGAAGTTTACACCATTAAAGTCTGTTCTATGAACATGTATCTAAGGAGCGATGGAATCATATGGGTTCAACAAGAATAAAAGCAATCAGCCTCACCCTTCTAGCTGCCGTTCTAATCCTTGGCGGTTTTTTAGTGTATATTACTCTCACTGACTATAAACCACAGGAGATTACTACCCTTACTGTAAACAATAATCCGCAGCAAGTACTGAAGCAGGGAGAGTCCTTCTCGGTAACCACCTTTAATATTGGCTACGCCGGGTTGGATAAAGGCCAAGATTTCTTTATGGATGGCGGAACAAAGTCACGCTCAAGCAGTAGGGAACAAACGAAGACAAACCTTGAGGCCGTAGCGTCCCTTATGACAACTACAGACTCGGACCTGTTCATGTTGCAGGAGGTCGACGTCGATTCTTCCCGTAGCAACGGTATAGATGAAGTCTCTTTCTTGTCGAATAAGTTCGCTGATTACAGCAATGTTTTCGCGACCAACTACAAGGTACCTTGGGTACCGCTTCCAGTTCTTGATCCGATGGGCTCGGTGAACAGCGGTTTATTAACTTTATCCCGTTTTAACAGCACAAGTAATATTAGATATGATCTCCCGGGCAAAGAAACCTGGCCTCGCCAACAATTTGATCTCGACCGTGCTTTTGTGGAGAGCAGATTCCCCGTTGATAATGGAAAAGAACTGATTCTAGTCAATCTTCATTTATCAGCTTTTGACCAAGGCGGAACGATTCGCAAACAGCAATTGGAGTATTTATCGGCTTATATCAAGAAGGAGAATGACAAAGGGAATTACCTCATCTTAGGGGGAGATTGGAACCATTCCCTTCCGGGTACAGCTCCTGATGCTTTCGAGACAACGCAGGATTGGCCGCAATGGCTGCAAGAATTCCCTGAACATTTTCAACAGGACTTTCAGTGGGCTGTAGATGCCAAGGTACCCTCCGTCCGGACGCTCGATGTTGCCTATACAGAAGGTGTGAATTTCCGCGCAGTGATTGATGGCTTTCTAGTCTCACCAAACGTCAGCATAAGCGGCGTACAGGGTCATGAGTTATCCTTCGAACACAGTGATCACAACCCTGTAACAGCCACTTTTATTCTGCAATAACATGGATTCTCTGATTCTATTTAAACACAACAAATTTCAGGTTTTTCTCTTGAAAATACTTAATGATAGCAGGCAAAGCTTCTACAGTAATCTTCTTTTCGTGAAATAGATAGACTCCGCCGGACGGATCGGCATGATGAACATATTGAAGAATATCCTCTGGGTTCTTGACGTTCCAATCCTCGGGATCACGATTCCACAATAATACCTTCATCTGCTGTTCCGTCACCTTGGCGGTTAACTTGTCATTGATCGCCCCATATGGCGGCCGAAAAATAGTAATCGGCGATTGTGTAATTTGCTCCAGCGCCTGATTAGTCTTCGCCAAGTTATTCCGGTTCTCCTCAACGCTATTAGCAGTCATTTTGCTATGATCCCACGAATGACTCCCAACCGACATCTTATGCTCATCAGCATACCTAACGGCTTCCGCATTATGAGCTACTTTATTCCCAATGAATAAAAAGGTGGCAGCCACCTTATGTTCTACTAGAATATCTACGATCTCTTTCGTATACTTTGACGGTCCATCATCAAATGACAAGGCAACGTAACCCTTTGGCAAGCTATACAAAAATTCATTCTCGGGTAATTCATACTTTTCGTACGGCAATGTCTGTTCCTGAGGAGGGGCCGAAGGTTCTGGTGTAGGCTCGGCTTGCTGGTTATGAACCGATATCGTCTGCGCAAGGGTAACGAACGGCACCGAAAGTAATGGCTCAGAGTCGGCCCCTAATACGGGTTCCTCCAGCGCTTCAGCACTATCTACGAGTTGTCCATCCATTCGCAGAGGTAACACAAATATCAAACAAGCGAACATGAGACACAGCAGTGCAACCAGTCCAATTCGTTTGGTCTTCTTTCTGCTTATCCTATGCCCTGGTTCTGTAGAGGGAAGCATGGTCTGAACTACCCTCTCCTCTTCTGCTTGAGGATAGTCCTGCTGCTTTAATTGAAGAAGTTGGGTTACATAATATTCAGAACAGGCAAAATACAATGTTTCGCTGTATGCTCTGTTCATTATAATCAGTGTGCTGTAGTAACTATTCCGAAAAGGATCCCACTTCGGATACAGCGACAATCTCATTCTCCCTCCGGAAAAGGGACCTAGCGCCTTCAATTGTTCGTATGTAAATTCATCTATGGTGAGCTTGCTTCTTGCGTACCCAACATTACGGGTTAGACCTACCTCAATCTGATAACCGGCCTGTTCATGCTCAAGCGACAGTAACTCAATCATTAGAATGGTGTCCGGTTCCTTAGATGCCATGAATCCTATGTATCTCCGTTTCCATCATTTCGATCCGTCAGACTACTGCCACTCCCAAAAGGAACCGTCATCCGATTGGTGAAATCGCTGATCATACCCGAGAGATACGCCTTTTCTTGGCGAATCGTATCGTACTTCTGTTTTAAATGTGCATTCTCAATCTCAACCCGTCCGATTTTCTCTTCCAGATCATTCATCTTTTTAAGTTTCTCTGCATGGGCTTCGTTATGTTTTTGAATCAGATTTACATATTTTTGCTGCTCCAGCTCAATGGTACTCTTTAATTCCTCGATCTCAGCTGTGAGCGCAGTTTGAAGCTCGCGGTAATCCTCCAGCACTTGATCGACCTTCAAATTTCTCTCAATCAACTTATGCTCAAGCTCGCGGACATTCTTTTCTCTTTCCTCAATGACCTTATTAAGGTTTTTCATATCCCGGTTTAATCGCTCCACATGACTGCTGGAATGGGTCAACCGATCCTGAAGCTCATTAATATTGGTCTCCGCATGTTGTCTGGCCTGAATAATCTGCTCCACGGAGAAGATCAAATCGAGTGATTTTTTATCAAGCTGAGCTTTGCCTGTCGTAACCAATCCAGCTAAAGTCTCGTCCGAGGTCTTTTCTTCTATTTCTTCGACCTGATCATCTAATAACTGTACCTTTTGAACCATATCCGACTTGGATTGCTTATCCACTGAATCTTTCTTTTTAAAAAAGGGGGAAATCATCGATTTTATCACCTCAATTATAAAAAAATGTCAAAAAATGTCGAGTGCCCACGAGTCTATTATAGTTTACTTATCTTGTATGTAAGTGAGCCTTTATATCTAACTTTCTGAAATGCACCTAAAGACCTATTTTCTTCTGCAAAATAAAAAAAGCACCCCTTCGGGTGCTTTGATTTCAATTGAATTTATCGGGAAATTGTTTGATCAATCCCTCGGTTAAAATATCTGCGAACATGATCATATGCTCCAGCCCTTTATCAAATGCGACAATTTCGGCATCCCAATCCTTTTTAACTCTAGCCGTCACGTCATCAGTAATCAATTCCAGATGTTCATGAAGCATTTCCTTTAATTGTTCATAAGAATATTTGGGATTCTGACTACTAAGGAACTTGGCAATGTCATCGGCGTTGGTATACCACTCTTTATTGTATTTTTCCACATCGGCCTGATTTCCAGCCTTCGCAGCATCTAGGACTTTTCCGGCAATAAGAATATGCTCCCGCAATAATTGAGCTACCTTATCTCCAACTGCCTCACCGTAATACGGTTTAAAGGCATCCCCTATGTCCTGCTGATTCTGTAACAGCCTTGCCAGTACCTTCTCCTTATCCTCGGAATCTGCAAAGGCGCTAACAATGTAGTTTTTTGTCCATACCACATGATCGATCCATAACTTCCTAAGATTATCCTTAAGCTCAATTACGGAAGGGGTTAAGCATTGCTTGTGGGAGCTCTTTTTCTCTTTAGCTGCTGCAGCATCAGCAATTGTAGGTGTAACACTTACAACCAGAAACATACACAATAAGGTTAGCTTCAACATCAAATTCTTATTTTTCAATATGACCTATCTCCTTGTGAACAGTAATGGATTTGAATATCTTGTATATTGTGCACCTTTACTTCCATTTCATTCACACAGCTGATCTCAGAACACAAAAAAAGCACCATCACGTGGACGGCGCCTGAGTCTAACTATTATCTAAACATCACTTTGTCTACATTGTATTTAGATTTCAGTTCATTAATGATATAGGTTTCGTAGATCTCTCTATGAACTGGACTTTCGATTAAACATACATCAATTCTGGTGACCTCGTCCCGATGTTGCTTGATGTCAGATACGGTGTCTTCAAAATGTTTTTTAATTCTTGGTCTTAACTTTCTCGCTTTACCTACAAACAACAACTCATCCTGATCATTGTAGAACATAAAGATACCGCCGTAATCTCTCGGAATCAGGTGAAAATCAGTAAATCCGTAAATATTGCTTAACTGCGGGTTAATTTGTTTAGTAATACTAACATCCGCTTTGGGAATCGTTATGTTGATCATTAGCTCACGTCCTCTTTCTATATAGGAGTAAATAGTATCATAAATCGCTAAGTAAGACCATTCAATCTGGCGCAGTCAAATAAATACAATAAAAGCAAGTTCGATTGATCTAATGGAAATATTACTAAAAAATATGGCATTATTCAAAACCTTCCTGCCCAAGGGTTGCGGTCTTAGACAGGAGAGAATTATAAATAAAATAGAGGCGTTTGCATCATGATATATAGATATTTGTCATCTAGGAGGATTTGATTCATGGCAGTAACAGACCGGCAAAAAATAGTAGATAGTGTCCCGCAAAAGGGTTTCTTCGGACATCCTAAGGGACTTTTCACCCTTTTCTTCACAGAATTTTGGGAGCGTTTCTCTTATTATGGCATGCGAGCTATCCTTGTCTACTACATGTATTATGAAGTGAGCCAAGGCGGTCTCGGATTACCTGAAGATATGGCACTTTCTATTATGTCTATCTATGGATCGCTTGTATATATGTCAGGGATCATCGGAGGCTGGCTTGCAGATCGGCTTCTCGGGACTTCGAGGGCTGTTTTCTACGGCGGCGTTTTAATCATGTTCGGGCATATACTACTGGCTATTCCAGGCAATACCACATTGTTTTTTGCTTCGATGGTTTTAATCGTACTCGGAACGGGTCTACTGAAACCCAATGTTTCAAGTATTGTCGGCGAAATTTATAGCGAGCAGGATAACCGCCGTGACGCTGCCTTCAGCATTTTTTATATGGGCATCAACCTGGGAGGATTTCTCTCCCCACTAATTGTTGGTGCAGTAGGCATGAATAATTTCCATCTAGGTTTCTCGATTGCCGCAGTCGGAATGTTTATTGGACTAGTCGTTTATATTATGACTCGCACAAAAAATCTGGGTCTGGCCGGTACGATTGTACACAACCCTATTCCTGCAGATCAGAAGAAAAAAATCTTTACTTGGATTGGTGTAGGATTAGTTGTACTTGCGATTTTGATTACGATCGGCATTCTTACCGGAGTGCTTACCTTTGAAACATTAATAAAAATAGTAGGGGTATTAGGCTTACTTATTCCTACGATGTATTTCATTATGATGTACCGCAGTCCCAAAACAACAGCCGTTGAACGGTCAAGAATTCTCGCATACATTCCTTTATTTATCGCATCGATTATGTTCTGGGCGATTCAAGAGCAGACTTCCACAGTTCTAGCTAGTTTTGCCGATAAACGGACCCAATTGGATTTTGCAGGCTTACACATTTCTCCTGCTTGGTTCCAATCGCTTAACCCGCTGTTTATTATCACTCTTGCACCTATATTTGCCTGGTTGTGGTTAAAGCTCGGTAACCGTCAACCCTCGATTCCGCAAAAGTTTTCGCTTGGTTTATTGTTTGCAGGTTTATCCTTCCTGGTGATTCTAGTACCTGCTTATTTCGGTGGAGCTAATTCACTTGTGAATCCATTATGGCTGGTACTCAGCTATTTTATCATCGTAATCGGGGAGTTATGCTTGTCCCCTGTGGGTTTATCAGCAACGACCAAACTGGCACCGGCGGCTTTTACCGCTCAAATGATGAGTATGTGGTTCTTATCGAATGCCGCTGCCCAAGCAATTAATGCTCAGATTGTGAAGTTCTATACCCCGGATACCGAAATGATGTATTTTGGAGTAATTGGTGGAGTGGCCCTTATCCTTGCGCTTATCCTCTTCCTATTCTCTTCCAAAATTCAGACTTTCATGAAAGGGATACATTAAACACACCCAAAGGCTGCCCGAGATTCTCTCGGCAGCCTTTTTTTGGTTTCCTATAGTTATCCAACCTCTACACCAGAAACATGGCGACAATCGTCGTGACTACCAGCCCAATCAATACAGGCTTAACATTCCGTCTCGCCAGCTCAAAGGGGCTTACTCCGCAAATAGCGGCGGCCGGAATCAATGCCCACGGAATCAGCGTGCCTCCACCTACCCAAATTGCAGCTACCTGACCTAGCGCAGTTAAAGTCGCCGCATCGGAATGTGTGGCCACAGCAAACAATTTCCCAATGGACCCGGCAAGTGAAATGCCCGAGAACCCTGAACCATCTAGGCCTGTAATGGCTCCGGTTATGGTCGCGGTTACTGCACCCACAGCGCCGTTCAGAGGAACGTTATGAGCTAGAGCGACCCCTAGATCATTTACAATCCCCTGAGATGCGGCGGGCAGCACTTTGCCGAATAATTCAGCAAACGCCGAATCCCCCAGATAGAAAAAAGCGGCAATCGGTATCACAGGACCAAATACTTTGAAGCCAAACGTAAGTCCATCAATCAGATAAGAGGTTACTTGCTCCAATCCTTTATTACGATGTGCCAACAAGGTGACTACAACCAGAATGAATACCGCAGTACCACCAACTAAGGCAGTTGCGTCTCCACCCTGCAAATCGAGCAGGAACATGCCTGCTACATCGGCTAAAAACAGGATGGGAATGGCGATGGCCAGCCATTGTTTCAATGCTGGATGAATCACCGCTGGATCCTCTGCCGTATCATTCTCTGCAGATAACGCACTCCCGGCACTTTTCCCGGCAATAAGCCCGTCTCGCCAAGTTCCCTTCTTCTGATCTCTGCGCATCATCCAATACGCCGTTATCGTAGTCACCACGCCCATAACAATTACAAGCGGAACACTCGCCTCCATGACACTGGTCACTGGAAGTCCTGCCGCATCTGCTGTTAATTTAGGCGCACCTTGAATAATATAATCACCTGAGAGTGCAATCCCGTGGCCAAATAAATTCATTGCCATCGCCGCTCCAAGAGCAGGCAGTCCCACTCGAATGGCAACCGGCAGCAGCACAACCCCGATCAAGGCCACTGCGGGTGAAGGCCAGAAGAACCATGAGGTGACCATCATAATCAGACCGATCCCCCAAAAGGCTATGAACGGTGTGCGCAAAAAGCGGGTAAGTGGAGCAACCATGATCTCGTTAATCCCCGTGCGTGTTAATACCCGGCTCATGGCTACTATGATCGAAATAATCATGATCGTACCCATTAGCTCCTTGGTTGCATATACAAAAGAGTTGAATACACCTGTGACTGAACCACTGACGGTTTCCGTGGCTAACCACCCAAGTACAAAGATGCCCGCAATACAGATCATCGTTGTGTCCCGTCTCTTGATCAGAAGTGCCATTATAAATATGATAAATGCCAGATATACATAATGGAGCGCTGTTAACTGGATGCCCATCTCTGCACCACACCCTTCTCCTACTATCCGAGTGCTATATGGTATGCAGGGGTGTAGGCTAATGTTCGGTAGAAATGGGCCTAAAACAGCAAAAGAAGCCGTCCCGCGCGTAGAGAAAATCTACGTATGGGACGGCTTCTTAGTGTTTCTTAATTAAAGATTATTATTTAGCTACGACTCCGCCATCAACCGGCAGCTCAACACCTGTAATGTAAGAAGCTTCATCAGAAGCCAAGAACAATACAGCTTCAGCTACTTCAGAAGCACGACCAACACGTGGCAGCGCAGTCTGAGACATAAAGAAGCTATGCATTTTTTCGTTATTTACAAATTCAGCACTCATTGGGGTTTCGATAAATCCTGGGTGAACAGAGTTCACACGAATGTTATCTTTACCAAAGTCTACAGCTGCTGCTTTACTTAGCATACGAACTGCACCTTTAGAAGCTGTATAAGCACCAGCACCGCTGCTGCCAGTCAAACCTGCGATGGATGAAATATTAACGATAGAACCACCTTTATTATTCTTCATTTGAGGAACAACATGCTTCATGCCAAGGAATACGCTGCTCACGTTGATGTTCATTACTTTGTTCCATTGATCAACAGTGGATTCGAGCAATTGAACCGGGAATGAGATCCCTGCATTGTTTACCAAAATGTCGATTTTCCCGAACTTGCTAATCACATCTTCTACAACCTTGATCCAGTCTTCTTCGGAAGCCACATTATGTGCATAAGCTGCTGCTTGTCCACCATTTGCTTCAATTTCCTTCACAACTGCTTGTACGGCAGCCTCGTTAATATCAGTTGCCACAACTGTAGCGCCCTCTTTGGACAATAAAAGGGCTTCTTCACGGCCCATGCCACTGCCTGCACCTGTAATAATTGCTACTTTATTAGTTAGACGATTCATAATTAGGTCTCCTCTATAATCGTATTGTGATATAATATTTGAGTGATGATAGTCATACTATCACTGTGATATACATCATATCATTTTTGTAAAAGAACTACAACTACTCCTTGCTTAATCCAATAAACGGTGGATATAATACTAATAATTGAAAATCCCAATCAAAAAATGGAAGGGTCTAGCCCTCATGAATCCTAAAACACGATATGAAAAAGAACGATCCGAAGGTAAGCAGCAACGATTAATTACGATCCTCGAATCCGCAGAACGAGTATTTTCACAAAAAGGAATCGAAAAGTCGACGATGCAAGATGTCGCAAGCGAAGCCAATATCGGGATTGCGACGTTATTTCGCTATTTTCCTAGAAAAGAAAAGCTCATAGTGGCTGTAGCCACCCGAATGCTGGAGCCTATGCTCGATCATTTTAAATACGTAGCGGACTTGCCCCTTACTTGTCTTGAACAAATCGAGAAATTATTTGATTTCTTTATTCAGGATCAAAATCATCTAAGTATTATTTTTATGGTCAATTTCGAAAGCTACGCCTCACACTCAAGTGAGCCTGTTGAGGATGTTCTGAGTTTCAATGCACTCAACCGCAAAATTTGGCATGAATATTCCAGAATCATTCAAAATGGGGTAGAAGACGGTTCTATTCGTGCGGGTCTCCCCGTAAAAGAGACCTTAATTACGCTCATGAATAGCTTTGCCCTCTTTTCCAGAAAACTAACGATGAAAAAAAATATTCTCCTGCTGGAATCGGATCTAGACTCCGACGATCAGCTTGAGCTGCTTAAACAAATTTTTCTGGATCATTTAAAAGCCTAAAAAGCGCCAGTTTCCTTAGGAGGGGAACTTGGCGCTTTTTCTATAGTCAAACAAAAAGAGACATCTCCAAGGAAAATGCCTCTATCCAGATTCAAGTTGCGACCTATACTGCCTTCGTCTGCTAGTGAAATGGGCAGGTTGCCACGGGTGATTGTTGATAAAGAAAACGAGGGCTGAAATCATATTCTTTTAACGTACGATCATGCCAAATCGGTGTAGACGAAGGTGACATAGGCGGAATCAGCCAGGACCAGCGCCCTGAGACTTTGCGCCCCTGCTCGTTCTCCTGTTGCTGGAATCGAACAAATTGATCAGCTGCTGTATGGTGATCCACGATGCTGACACCTGCTTGCTTGAAGGAATGCAGCACTGCGCGATTCAGCTCAAGAAGCGCCCTATCCTTCCAAAGCGTTGTATTGCTGGAGCGATCCAGCCCCATCACATCAGCTATAGCTGGCAAAGTGTTGTATCGTCCGGTATCCCCCAAGTTACGCGAGCCGATTTCAGTCTCCATGTACCAACCGTTAAAAGGAGCAGCCGTGTACAGAATACCGCCAATTTCCAACTGCATGTCCGCGATAATGGGTACAGAATACCAACGAAGCTGAAGCTCAGCAAAACGTTCAATTTCAGGATGTGTTAACGGTACCTCCTGAATTAAGTGATCAGGAATGGGGAAAACGTAGGGATGCCCGTTGCCAATACTGATCACTAACGGCAACACATCATAATCGCCACCCGTTCCTTGCCAACCTAGTTGCTGGCATATTTTTGTGAATTCATCCGATGCCGGATCGCCAGCGCGTTCGTGTTCTCCATCGCCAGGGTACCCGGCATAACGAATCAATTGGTGGTTCCAGATCCGAATCTGCCGATTCGGATCTTCCCCGCTGCGGAAGACCGTGATGAGTGAACGAATACGTCCTCCGTTGTTCGCCTTTTCCAGATGTCGCAGCAACGCTTCAGCAACTTGTTCCTCAGTCTCTGCTTGGCGTCCATCGATCAGCTCAATGGATTGCCAAAAAAGACGCCCAATGCAGCGGCTATTGTGGCGCCAGGCCATTCTTGCACCATGCGCTAATTCTTCCTTTGTATGTGTGTAACTGCCTGATTGGTTAATTTCCTCATGTACGGCTAGGATGCGATGATCCGTCTCGGCTTCAGACTTGTCTAGTTCAGCGTAACATTGTCGAATGAAAACTTCCGCCTGCCGGGTTAATTCTTCGATGTGCTTGCCATCCATATCCCTTATCCCCCATCTAAACCCTTGCTTAAACTCTCAATCCAGTATAACATCCCTCTTCCTATGCCACATCTTTCAGGGAACAGCGCATAAGAACAACCCGTGAAGCTTGGAGCTTCACAGGTCGCGGCAGGACCATTTAGCGCTCTGAACGTTTCCCTTGCTTATTCAATGAGGCAAGTCTGCTCTTATCCTCGGCCAACAGTTCTTCAGCCAACTCCACACCTTGAGGACCTAGCCAGTCCTGAGCTTGCTGAATCGCCTGCTCAGTATGTGCCAGGCGGTTCTCAGCCTGTGCCAAAGTCTGTTCTGTTGGATGACTAAGTGCCTGAGAGACAGAGAAATGAAGCTTGCCCAAAGAATTTTTGGCTTGAGTTACATTGTCATTCGCTTGCAGACTGGAATCGGGTTGTTTCATAAATGAAATACGCTCCCTTCTGAAATGCGCCTGTTCTCTTCTAGCATGGTTTGGGTGAAGTAATCTTATGCATTCACTATCTACTGGATAATGGATTGCATAAAGGACGTCATTTCATTACTCGCTTTATTCAGGCGCTCAATGACACCGCTGAATTCAGTGACCAATTCTGCTTGTGAGTGTGAAGAAGCAGAGATCGCTTCAATTTCTTGCTCCATTTGCTTAATGGACTTTTGAACATCACTCAGTGATTTTTCAATATTATGGGTTGCTTCTTTAGTGTTAACGGATAGTTTGCGTACTTCCGTAGCAACCACCCCAAAACCTGCCCCTTGCTCTCCTACACGCGCGGCTTCGATTGCCGCATTCAGCCCAAGCAGGTTCGTCTGCTCAGAAATCTCACGAATGAAGCCGGCAACCTTATTCACTTCTTGTGATTCCGTTACGGCTCTACGCGTATTGTCTAATATTTGCTGCGAAGTAGCTGATAATTCCTGAGATTGGGCAGCTACGCTCTGCACCATCTCCATTAGATGACTGCTTATCTCATTAATCTCATCTGTGAATCCTTCAAGCTTATTCTCGTTCTCTAGTGTATAGGCAATGGCAAAAACCCCGATTACATCATCATCCGTTCCGTAGATAGGTACACATGTTGAGATTACAGGAGCTCCATAAATTTCTGCTGGGATTCGGTTAGAGCTTGCTATACCTTTCAGTCCATTTGAAAGCGACAGATCTTCAGGAGGGATAGGGTTACCCTTAACCAATCCGAGATCAATAACTTTACTTGGTGCGTAATAATGGAAGATCTCCCTGTCCGTGATTCCAATCATAATATCCTGCGAGTGAATCTTTTTGAAATAAGGTGCTGCGAGGACTAAGGCATCGATAATACTCATCTCTTCATCTCCCATATAAAAAAAATGTATATGTAGTTTTATCGTCACAATGGGTTATTAAATGAATATTGTCATAGTAGAGTAACAATCCCCACGTATGATTTGTTTATGAATACTATTAGCAGACGACAATTTCTACAGAAAAGCGCTCAAGTAACTCTAGGGCTTCTTGGGACAGCCGGTGCATCCGGCATCTATTCACATTGGATCGAACCCTACTGGCTGGAAATCAAATATGTAGACATTACACTTCCTAGACTTCCTCCAGCCTTCGATAGATTTCGTATCGTTCATTTTAGTGATTTACATCAGGGGGTATATTCCAAGCCGCAAGCTTTAACGGAGTTAGCGCAGCAAATTCAACATGTAAATCCAGATCTGCTCTGTTTCACCGGCGATTTATTAGATCATTCAGCCGATTATATTTCAGAAGCCGTAGCCTTGTGCTCTCAGTTGCGGGCTCCTTTTGGACAATATGCAGTATTAGGCAATCATGATGCTTTTGGGACCAGAAAGGTTGTAACGAAAGGGCTAACACAATCGGGCTTCCACGTGCTCCATAATGAACATATCGTCTTAACCCAAGGTACGGACAAGCTCTATATTGCCGGAATAGATGATCCTTGGGTCGGAAAAGCAGACATTGCCCAAGCGCTGCTTCATATCCCGGAAGAGGCTTGCACAATTCTCCTTGCCCATGAACCTGATTTCGCCGATGACTTTTGTAAGCTGCCTATAGATCTGCAATTGTCTGGCCATAGCCACGGAGGACAAGTGCGACTCCCATTTGTAGGAGCTTTATATACCCCGCCTCACGGAAGTAAATATTCAAGCGGATTATATCAACTGCCCAACAGCCAACTTCAGGTCTATACCACTCGCGGGATAGGAGTAACTCGTATGCCTGTTCGTTTTAATTGTCGCCCCGAGCTCACCGTAATTACTTTACATTCTTAATGCTAGTGTCTTAATCGTACAAAATGGTTAAAAAGTATATACCTTTTGCATATCTATGCAACAACACTGTAACCGCCTTTGTAATCAAATCTATTTAGGACCTAGGTATAATTGTAGGAGTGATAGAGGAAAAAATATCATATTGCAACTACATAAGCCCATCCTTGGGAAGGAGAGATTAAGTTATGAATAAAAGTATGAAATGGACCTCAGCCATCTTGGCTGCTGGAGTATTGCTTGGAGGGTCGGGACTAGTAGGAGGAACTTCAGTTCAAGCCGCAACTACCGGAGGAAATACGGTAAAACAAGCCGCACAGCAACCCTCTGTAGTGCTTAAATATAAAGGCCAGACCTTATCGCAGCAAGCGAAAATAGTAAACGGCAATACCATGATCCCTTTAACTGTACTACGGGATGCTTTTGGCCTTTCCATTAACTATAATGCAAGCACTAAAACTTATAGTGTGGGCAGCGATTCCATGAAGCTGGACATGGAGGTCTCAGATTACGGTGTTAGTACAACCCTGAATGGCTATTACATTTATAGCATGACCGGCAGTCATGATGTGAAGGTCATCAACGACCGGATTTATGTTCCATTCAAACTCTTGTCTGACTATTTAGGAGTGCAAGGCGTTTATAATCCTTCATTGAAATCACTTGATCTAAGTAAAAAAGTAATGAATGACATCAAAATTACCTCTGAAACCTTAGATAAGAGTAATAAAAATGCTAGTATCAAAGTGCAATATCCAAAAATCAGCGGCTTAACAGATGAAGTACAAACTAAGATTAATGCAATCTTCAAAAAGCAAGCTGAACAATTCGTCGCAGAGAGCGAAGAACAGGCTAGTCATAGAGATGGCACTATAGAGAATAAATATGACTTCTCTCAAACTTTTGTTGTCTCCTTTAACCGTGAAGGTGTACTAAGCTTAGTGACGGATCAGTATGGTTATACAGGTGGAGCTCATGGTGGAGCCCTTCGTGAAGGATTTACCTTCTCGCTGAAAGACGGCAAACCAATAGAACTTAAGGACCTGCTGAAGGCAGAGCCAAACTACAAACAAAAATTAGATAAAATGTTGAAGGAAAGCACCAAGGAGCTAGCTTTTCCAGATACACCTGGCGGACTAACAGAAAAACCAAACTTCTACGTTTCCGAGAGTGGCCTTGCAATCTTCTACCAACAGTATGAAATTGCCCCTTATGCGGCTGGAATTCCTACGTACACCTTTAATTTCAGTTCAATATTACCAAAGGGAACTAACCCATTCGCTGCCTTCAAATAAACTTCTATTGTAAAAAAAGAGCGTCACAGTCATTAGGACTGTGACGCTCTTTTGGTTTTACAGCTTATGCTTCCAAACTTCCAGCCGGGCCGAAGAATTCATAATGAATTCTGTCTTCAGCCACCTTCCATTCCTTAAGAGCCTTATATATCGCCTTCATAAAAGGAGTCGGTCCGCAGAAATAGAATTCAGAGTTTACGTCTGTTACTTCTTGCAACCAAGCTAGATCAATATAACCTGTTTTATGGAACGTATCTCCTTCACTTGGGGTTTCATAACATACATAGGATCGTAGGGTAGGATGGGACTGCTCCAAATCCGCCACCATTTCTTTCATAGCATGCAAGCTTCCATTGATGGCTGCATGAATGTACGTTACCTCTCGTTCTGGCTGCGTAGCAATTAACGTCTCCAGCATACTTACCATAGGGGTTAGTCCAACCCCACCGCTAATAAGAACCACTGGACGATCACTATCTTTATTTAGTACGAAATCACCCGCTGGCGAGCTCACTTCCAATATAGATCCCACTTGAACAACATCATGAAGGAAAGTAGATACGACACCAGCCGGTTTATCGGGCCCCTCACCTTCCCGTTTAACTGTGATGCGGTAATACGACTGTCCCGGCGCACTGGACAAACTATAGTGGCGAACATGGGTGTATTCCTCGTCCTCAGGCTGAACACGAACCGTGATGTATTGACCCGGCAAGTAAAAAGCTATAGCCCCTCCATCCTCAGGAGAAAGGTAGAAGGAAGTAATAAGTTCACTTTCTTTAACCTTCTTAGTAACCACAAAGTTTCTAAATCCACTCCAACCCCCGGGAATTTCGGCAGCCTCACGATACTTCTCTGCTTCGACACCAATAAAGGCATCTGCGATCACGCCATACGCCTTTGCCCAAGCATCAATAATTTCTGGCGTCGCCGCATCGCCAAGTACTTGCCCAATGGCAGCTAACAAAGTCTCACCTACGATGGGATAATGTTCAGGTAATACTCCCAATGCCCGATGTTTCTCCGCAATCTGTTTTACCACAGGCAAGATATTTCCTAGCTGATCAATATTCATTGCCGCCGCGAGTACGGCGTTAGCAAGTGCAGTCTGCTGTTTACCTTCCCGTTGGTTGGCGTGATTAAATATATTTAGTAACTCCGGATGATTTTCAAATAACATGCGATAGAAAGTAGTTGTGATGGTCTTCCCATGAACCTGCAAGACAGGCACCGTTGATTTTATGATTTCAATTGTTTGTTGATCTAACATCTAAATACCCTCTTTCCTGCAATAAATTAATTCCTCTATAAAAAGCATATAGAAGCTTCGCATGCCATAGTGTGCGTTCAATCACACGGGAAATTGAAAAAATGTGAACGAACCAATAATTGCAATGATATCCATCACAATAACGTACCCAAAATCAAAAAAAGCTATCCAAGCAGCCATTATAGCTTCCGGGATAGCTTTTTATCTTATTATTTTGACAGCTCCACAAACCCTTCTCCGAATACATCTCTTACATCGTGTATGGTAATAAATGCCTCTTTATCAATGGATTTGACGATTTTCTTAAGCATAGTCACTTCCTGCTTGCTAATCACAATATACAGCAGCTCTTTAGGTGTCTTGGTATAGTACCCACGGCCATATATTACTGTGACGCCTCTATCCATAATTCCATTAACCTGTTCAGCAATTTTGTCCTGCTCTTGGGATACAATCGTAACAGCCTTCTTAGGGTTCACTCCCTCAATAATGAAGTCCATTATCTTAGTGGCTACATAGAGCATCACGATCGTAAACATCAGACTTTGTACTCCAATGATGAAATACGAAGCGAACACCACAATTAAATCGACGAGCAGTAGCGCGTAACTAACGTTCCAGTCCAAATATTTATGTAGGATTCTGGCGATGATGGTTGACCCTGCAGTCGTTCCACCCACTCGTATAATCAGCCCGATCCCCACACCTGAGAAGATACCCCCGAATATTGCATTAATTATCAACTCATCACTGCCAATATTCCAATTTTTCGTAAGAATCAGGAATAACGAATTGAAAAACACCGCAATAATCGTGTATACCGTCGTAGTTTTGTCTAGAAATTTGTACCCCACAATTAATAATAAAGCGTTAAGAATCAAACTAACAATACCGGGTGACCACTGATACAAATAGTAAGTAATCATAGTCAGTCCCGTGACCCCGCCTTCACCGAACTCGTTTGGAATTACAAACAAATTAACGGCCAAGGAGAATAACAAAGCTCCTACAATGATGGAAACAATATCCGAAATACGCTTTTTCATACGATGCCCCTTCTACCCTAGATCTATATCCACAAATACTAACACCGCTTTGATATAGATGCAATCCATCCGAAAGAAGTCAACAGTCTATAGATAAAGTAACCAACCACCCCACCGCTAGTGTTCAAAATAAGATCATCCACATCAAAGGTACCGATATACAATACTAATTGCGTGAATTCAAAACAGAAGCTCAGCGCCAGTGAGAGAAAGAAGACTCTTTGAAACAGCCTTACTTTTTGCGATAACAGCATAGGCACCAAGATCCCAAATGGAATAAAAGCCAACAGATTCCCTACTAAATTAATAGATGAAAAAGGATCTGAAAGTGACAGATTGTCCATCCCCCGTGAGATCTCCTTAAAAGGGATATAGTTGCCACGCCGATTAAAAATCCTGTCTGGATGTTCAAACATACGTCCCGCTTGATCCAAAAGCGATAATAAGTTCACCGGTGCACCTTTAAATAAAATAATTCGGATTAAAAAATACATATAGACGATAAATATCGCTGCCAGCAAAAGGTTTATAGCAGACTTTTTTTTCGGCTCTTTAGTCATTAATATGTAGTAACAATTATGCCATCCATGTTATCGCCTGACGTCATATATTGCCCTTCCTGTGGAATTTTGATCGTAGTGTATTTGGATACCGGAAAATAACTTACTGTATAAGCTTTGCCGTCTACTGTTGTTGAAATCTCTTTGTTCTCTTTCAAGAAATCCAAATATTGTTCTAGCACAAGCCCCTTCTCATGAATAATGGCGCTGTGCGGCAACCCTACATAACGGAAATGCCAGGGTTCATATTTTATCCCCGTAATCTCGGTTTTGTCTTTCGGATAGCGGAGAATAAAGCCGTATTTCCAGGAATTTTTTTGCAGCCATTTTCCTTCAGGCGCTTTACTCATTTCTGATTGGGACGACCCGATATCCAGAGATAATCCTAAATTATGTTCACTATATTGCGCCGGTAAAGCATAGTCCGAACCTTTTTCCTGATATAATTTCTCTTGCTCTTCAAAGTCCCTGTACCCGCTGCTAATTAAAAAATGATTCACACCCTCTTTTTCGGCAGCTTTGACCATCTTATTGAATTTATGCGCTACACTTTCAGACAAACGAATCGAGGTATCCAGCAGCCCATAACCCTGCACCAGATCCGCCTGCTCATATAAGGTCACGATATCAGACTTCACACTATCCTCATGTACCGGGTATTGTTTGTTCACCAGCAACAAATCCCCTTGATACACTTGATCTTGTGTTACTACCTCTAAACTATTGTTATTTCTAATAGATTCTTTGCGAATCTTATCATCGTATCCTAAATTACCCGTATTCGGTAAATAACGAGCCGCTGCATACCCAAGCAACAACACAACCAACGCCAAAAAGCCCCACTTCTTCATCAGCAATGTCCTCCCATTTCCTTGATAGGAATAGAATAACGAAGACACTTTAAAGAAAAGGCGGGACAAATATAAAGTTTTTCTTAAAATAAATAAATTTCACGGGCTTTACCCATTAAAAGTATATCCAACGCCCCAGATCGTCTTAATGAATTTATTCTTATTGATGTCTTCACCGAGCTTTTTGCGCAAGGTACGGATATGCACCATGACCGTGTTCCCACTCTCATAATAAGCATCGCCCCACACCTGTTGAAAAATGTTCTCCGCACTAAACACCTGCTTAGGATGGCTGACCAATAAGTGCAAAATATCAAACTCTTTTGGAGTTAGCTCAATAACCTCACCATAAAGAGTAACCGTATGCTCATCCGGTGAAATCATCAATCCCCGAACCTCTAGCACCGATTTAGGTATGGCTGCGGGCTGACTGAATTGTATGGAGCGCCGCAACTGGGAATTGACCCGGGCGACCAGCTCCATTGGATTAAATGGTTTGGTCATATAATCATCTGCGCCCATAACCAGTCCGGTGATTTTATCAAGATCGGAAGTTTTAGCACTCAGAAAAATAATCGGCAGATGATGATGCTCCCGAATATGGCGGGTGACCTCGTAACCATCCAGCCCCGGCATCATGATATCCAGAATCGCCAAATCTATCGTTTGCGACTCAATGGCTTGTACCGCTGCCCTTCCATCGGACACTTTGAGGATATGATACCCCTCTTTTTGCAAATGCAAGGCCACCAAGTCGGCAATTTCCGCCTCATCATCCGCAATTAAAATGGTGATGCGCTTCATCTATTTTTCACTCCTATAGGTTGTGCTGTACACTCTTCATCCATTATACCCTAAACTCAAAAACCACTCCTAGAAAGAAGTGGTTTCGGATTAAATCTATGATTTATATAGTCTATTTCCTTTTATTATAGCTGTCTAACAATAGCTCTAATGAAATCCCATTTACTGTGACGCCTGAAAGATTGCAGTCTCTTATATCCACGTTCGAAAGATCACAATCTACAAAGGATGTCCCGTTCAGCTGGCATCGCTCAAACTTATTGCCTTTGCCGTACAAATGAATATCGTGGAAATAAGCCTCTCCTAGTTCACTGTTACTAACCTCTATTTCCCACAGCCCCACTTCATTAAACTTAACAGAATGCATATTGATGTCATTAAAGGTGGTACTGCTCATATTAATATTATCGAATCCGGTCCCCTCCATATTTACATTGGAGAAGTTTGTCTTATGCATATCAATATCATCAAATTCACTCTGGCCCATAGCCACACGGCGAAAATTCGTTTCAGTCATTCTTTCATCCTGAAAGACTCTCTTCTTAAATTCGTCCTGTAATTTGTTTTCACTAAGATTATTATTCACTGTACTCAACATCTCCCTTTTTAAGATCGCTCTTGATCTACGGAGTCTACTCTCAACAGCTTCGCTGGATAAATCAAGGAAATCGGCGATTTCCCTAACCTTGTAATTGTCGATATAGTAGAGAATTGTGACTATACGGTTAGCTTCTGATAGGGTGTTTAAGGCTTTCCACACATCTTGCTGGAGTTCTTTCCTGATAAATTTTAATGGAGAGGGGATTTCAACTTTTCTACTATGGTCTTAGCCAATCTGCTTCATCCCCCAAATGTATTCGGATGCTTCTTCACCGTGATAATTATAGCCTAATTATTACCTAGCTAAAACAATCTGCGAGCCGTCACCAAACGTTTCTTCCACTTGTCACTTAAGGCTTCATAATGAACGCCAAGCTCCTTGGAGTACGTATGTAAGATCTGATTATTTCCCGCGTAAATCGCCACATGTCCAATATCAAGTCCACGTGCACTGAAGAATAACAGATCCCCCTTGCGCAGCTCGTTAATTCCAACCTCTTTGCCCTCTTTGGCCTGATTGTAAGAGACACGTGGCAGGTCAATTGCCAACATATCCTTAAATACATGTCCTACAAAAGAAGAACAGTCAAAGGTTGACGTCTGGTCAGTAGCAGCGCCAAATTCATAAGGCGTTCCCAGATATTTTTCTCCGTAAGCAAGCAGCTCGTTTCCCTGCCGCTCTACAAGAGCAGCACTCGTATAATTGCTATATTTGGGTTTAGCAGAGATATATCCACTCTTGTTATCCTGCGTTCGCACTTCTAACCATAAAGCATCTACTTCTCTAACCACATGTACCTTATCTCCTGCCGACAACATTTGCTGAACCGTTGATTGGGCTGACGAATCTGGCAAACTTCGCAGATTAACTCCATATAGAATTGTCGTATCGTAATCCACTGCCGAGTAGATACGAACAGCACGAGTAGCAGTATCCCACTTTACAGTGCTGCCCAAAGCTTCGCTGACAAAACGCAGTGGCATCATCGTATAACCGCCGGCAATCTGGCCGGGAACGGCTACGCTTAAGGAATGGCCATTTTTATTCGCTGCTTGATCGCCAATATGGTAGGTCAGCACCAGGTCTCCCTTGGTTGCCTTAACGGTCTTGGTATCATTATTCCAAGTAATCTTTGCCCCTTGAGCTTCAAATAACTTGCGCATAGGGACTAGTACTGTATCGTTTACGAGCAAGGGCTGAGCCTCTAATTGTAGCTGTTGATCATCCAGATAGACGGCTGTAACCGGAGTCTGAGGCGTTGTCGCCGCATAGGCCGGAGCAGTATAGAGCATAGATGTAAGTAGTAAAAGTAACATAGCTTTCTTTTGAAACTTCATGATGTCATCACCTCGTTGATTGATATGTGCACCTATTGTTACTAAAAAAAGGGTAATTAGTTTTGTTACAAATATTGGGGTGAGCATCTAGCTACAGCATAAGCACCTAAAAAAAGAGGACTGCGATCACCTTTCGGTACCACAGTCCTCTTTTTAAGTATGCCCTCATGGAGCCCGCTAGACAGGTTCCTCTACCTCAAAAATGGAATCAATAATGAGCGGAAGATTGTCCCTTACAGAAACAGCACCCAATACAGAACGAGCATGAAGACCCTTGTCTCCGAACACCTCCAGCATTAAATCTGAACAACCGTTAAGCACTTTATGATGTTCTTCAAAGAGGGGATCTGCATTAACGAAGCCTTGAATTTTGACTACTCTTTTCACTTTATCCAAAGAACCTAAAGCTGTCTTAAGGACGGCAAGGATCTCTATACCCGTTAAACGTGCAAAATGGTAGCCTTCTTCGGTAGTGTAGTCTTGTCCCAGCTTTCCTTTGGGATGGCCCGCCGGTCCTTTTCCCGATACAAAACATAAGCCATTAACAATTACGTAGTTAGCGTATTTTGCCGCGGGTTCACTAGCCTCAGGCAGGACAATTCCTAATGCTTCAAGTCTGCTCGCTATAGTGTGCTCTGTCATATCCATCTCCCCCTCCATTATCAACAGCATCAATAATTTAGTAAGATCATAGTTACTACTTAGCTTCAACCTCTGCTTCCCATCTCGATATTTCAGCGCGAACAATTGGTGCTACTTGGGTACCCAATAGCTCAATGGCTCTCATTACATCCTTATGAGGCATCGTGCCAAGCGGCACATGCAGCATAAAACGTGTGATGCCTACTTGCTTGCGCAGGTGAATGATTTTCTCAGCAACGGTCTCCGGGTCACCTACATACAAAGCGCCTTCAAATCTACGTGCCGCATCATAGCTTGCACGAGTGTATTGACCCCATCCGCGTTCCCGGCCAATTACATTCATACTAGCTTGCGTAGAAGGAAAGAACATATCGGCAGCCTGCTGATTGTCCTCTGCAATAAAGCCGTGTGAGTGTGAAGCAACGGGCAGCTTCGACACATCATGTCCCGCTTGTGCTGCAGCCTTCTTATAGAGCTTCACTAGCGGAGCAAACTGTAGCGGACTGCCACCAATGATAGCCAACACAAGCGGTAATCCTAGTAACCCCGCACGAATTACAGATTCTGTATTTCCCCCGCTGCCAATCCATACTGGCAAAGGATTCTGCACGGGACGCGGATAAATCCCCAGATTATTAATGGCAGGACGGTGCGCACCGCTCCATGTTATTTTTTCGGATTCCCGTATTTTGAGCAGCAAGTCCAGCTTCTCATCGAACAGCTCATCATAATGATTCAAATCATACCCAAACAGCGGGAACGACTCGATAAAAGAACCCCGGCCTGCCATGATCTCTGCGCGTCCATTTGAGATTCCATCAAGAGTAGCGAAATCCTGAAACACACGTACGGGGTCATCAGAGGAAAGTACTGTAACCGCACTGGTCAGCCGAATCCGTGTCGTCTGTGAGGCCGCCGCAGCAAGCAAAACTGCTGGAGAAGAAGCCGCATAATCTTTACGATGATGTTCGCCCACGCCAAATATATCTAAACCCACCTGATCTGCAAGCACAATCTCCTCTACGACCTCGCGCAAACGCTGCGCATGACTTATCACTTCACCTGTCTGGACATCCGGTGTTGTTTCTACGAACGTGCTTATTCCTATTTCCACTTACAAATCCCCCTTAACTATAATTTCCTCTTTAAATTGTTTGTTTGATTATAACACAAGTTAAGGTTAAAAAAGCTAATCATTCTGTCCAACCCCAGTTTGTCGAGAAACTCATCCTTAAAATTTGCAAAACCACGCTTACAAATAGAGGATTTTGAAGGAATATGTTGAAACACTCTTAAACAAATAGCCGTTCTCGTAGAACAAATGATCATATGGCAAACCATTAAAATTCAAGGTAACGTGAAAGAACTGTTAACCGGGTGGGAGAAGGTGTCACTGAAATGAATATCATGACATGGATTGATTTATTATTATTTTTTGTTTTGTTCGCTTTGTTCATCTACATATTTGCGTCTGTAACCATCACTAACCTACATAAAGCATACTTAGTATTTCATTTTACTATGATGTTATGGCCCTTCTGTCAATTTGCTATCAAAACAACCGACAATCCCAGGTTTCAATTGTTTTATGTGAAGCTCGCATTTATCGACTCGGTTCTGTTAACGATTGGCTGGCTTCTTTTTACGATACTTCTCACTGGAAATTCACATCTCCTTCGAAAAAAGAACACGCTGATCCTATACATTCTCGCAGCATTGATCATAGTAGTAGTGATCGCTAATCCAAACGGAAATTTTGTTCTCCCTATGAACGGCGGATATATCGAAAGATATTATGGTCCGATTTTTTGGCTGCTTATTATCTTCTTAACCACCAGCGTAATGATTTCTCTGTATATCATCTATTCAGCCCTAGTCTCAAACACTACACAGCGGATCAAAAAACAGGTTGCTCATGTGCTCAAAGGGGTGCTGGTGCTAACGGTATTTATATTATTGGATGTTTTTCTTAATGTGGTGTTGCTTAAATCTGATCCAGTTATTCCGGGGCTGACCTCTCTGGGGATCTTAATCTCGGCAATTTTTTTCGTAATTGCTATTCATCGGGATAAAATATTTGATCTCGTAACCATCGCCCATCAGGATATCATTGACACCATTACAGAAGGAATTCTTGTACTGGATGATAGTGAGACTGTAGTAGAAATCAATCGCTCGCTTTTCCCAAGAATCAATCTACAAACCGGTGCTCGCTTTGACGTGTCGACCATCGCACCCATGGAGCAAACTTCCGGAGCTTTCGATTTATTCCTTCATACATACTTGAACCAGCCCATGGAGAGAACCGAGGTTGAACTATTCTACACCTCACTCAATGCATACATTAACATTACTGCCGCGCCGATTGTGGTAGGTGGAATCAGGGTTGGACGCATTCTTACTTTTCAGGACAGAAGCGAGCTGCATCGCCTCATAGCCGAGACCAATCACCAGAACGAGACCCTGCAAGAGCGTAATGCTGCATTAACTGAAATCCAGAATGAACTATCTCAGACCAACCAAAAACTTAAGCAGATGGCCATAACGGACAGCTTAACCGGTTGTTATAATCGTCATTACTTAACGTTACACTTAGAGCATGAAATCATAGAAAATATGAAACTCAAGCAGCCTTTTGCTATCATTCTTCTGGATATCGACTTTTTCAAAACAGTGAATGACAATTACGGCCATTTGATTGGCGATGTAGTTATTTGCAGCACGGTAGAGGTAATTAAAAAAACGCTGAGGGAGACAGATATTCTGGCGCGTTATGGCGGAGAAGAATTTATCATTTATTTGCCAAATACAGATCAAACACAAGCAAACCACTTGGCAAAGCATATCAAATCTATAATAGAAGCTAATAAAGTACATGTAGAGGATGTTGCTCATGCCCTATCAATTACTGTTAGTATGGGACTGCTGTCCATTAGTAATTTTGCAGCTCAATATACAGAAAGCCTGACCAATCAACTAAATGATTTATTCGAATCTGTGGACAAAGCCTTATATCAAGCAAAAAATGCCGGACGAAATCAGATTGTTGAGATTAATAGATAACGTTTAAAATAAAGAATCAGCCTACTTCTGTTGAAGTTAAGCTGATTCTTATTTTTTAGATCTTTTTAACAAACTCGGACTTTAATTTCATAGCTCCAAAACCATCGATTTTGCAATCAATATCATGATCTCCGTCCACTAAACGGATGTTTTTCACCTTTGTTCCTATCTTCAGAACGGATGAGCTTCCTTTTACTTTAAGGTCTTTAATAATAGTTATAGCATCTCCATCATTTAAAATATTTCCGTTGGCATCTCTGACAACCTTGTTCTCTTCACTGCTTTCAGCCTCTGTGTCGAGGCTCCACTCATGCGCACATTCCGGGCAGACGAGCAAACTACCATCTTCATAAGTGTATTCTGAATTACATTTCGGGCAATTTGGCAAAGTAGACATCAAAGTGTCCTCCATTCGTTAATGTAAATCTAGTTGTGGTTCCAGTGCATAGCCTCAAAAGTATATTTCATATTTGGTAAGGTTTCCACTAGATATCAGCAGTAAGTTTGTCTAGATTTCGACAGCGGACAGTAATTCTCAAATATTGTCTTGTATATTTTTTCCTAATTCAATAAGATGGAAATGTCGAATTTTTATGTAAATACATAGGAGAGTGAGTAATGATTAGTCGCAGAAGTGTTGCATTCGCCATTATTTTGTCATTAATTACATGTGGGCTCTATACAATATATTGGTTTATTGTTCTAACCAATGAGGTAGGCGAACTGAGTGGGGACTATACATTTACAGGAGGAAAACATTTTCTTTTAACGTTGGTTACGTGTGGGATCTGGAGCTTCATTTGGGCCTATCAGGTAGGTAAACATATTGCTGAAGCTCAAAGACAGCGCGGCCAATACCCGTCAGATAATTCAGTGCTTTATGTGATCCTGACACTCTTTGGTCTGGGTATTGTCACGTATGCCTTGGTACAATCCGATGTTAATAAACTGGTATAAGTTTACGACTTATAAAAGGACACATCCTAAACTATTTTGGGGTGTGTCCTTAAGTCTCGTCGGCGTAGTTTATCTCAAAGCATGGATACCCTTAACCAAGATTAGTATCCCTTGTCCATTTCATGAATGGACTGGATTGTATTGTCCCGGATGTGGAGTCACAAGAGTTATTCTTTCCTTGCTGAAGTTCGACGTTATTCAAGCGTTTAGATTTAACCCGTTGCTGTTTATTTTAGCACCTCTGTATATGTTGTATTGGATTACTAATAAGAAGCAAATCCGGCCTCTTAGCCAGGCAATTATGACTATAATGTTGATTCTGACCGTTACATTTGGAATACTGAGGAATCTCCCGCTGTTTGAATATTTGGCCCCGACAGTAATTCGTTAACAGCAACAACTATTACAAAATAGCTTGCAGTCGCACAATCGCTTGGGCCCGATCAACCACTTCTAATTTGCTATAAAGATTGCTAATATAATTGCGCGCCGTACCTTCTGCAATATGTAATGTATCGGCGATTTCACGGTTATTCAGTCCCCGGATAATGAGCTGTGCCAGCTCTTCTTCCCGTTCTGTCAGACTGATACGATCCAGACCCGATCTTTGCCAATGTTCATAGTCCTCTGTTAACCTGTTCATCCTCGACGCCAGTTTGGCTGCTACCGGAGCTGGCAGAATAAATTGCCCGGATAACGTATCATGAATCGAAGCGATCATTTTATCTGCGTCCATGTCCTTCAGCATATAACCGCTTGCTCCGTAGGCCATTCCCTCTACAATATAATCAGTCTCTATAAAAGTAGTCAGAATCAGAATGAAGATGTTCGGCCGAATCTGCTTTATTCGTTTCAAGGCGCTAAGGCCATCCATAACTGGCATTTGAATATCAAGCAGCACCAGATCAGGCTGGAGTGCCTCCACCATCTCGCAAGCCTCTTCTCCATTCTTGGCAGCACCGACCACTTCCATATCATCTTCCAGATCCAAAATGGTGCGAAGTCCTTCCCGCGTCAACAATTGATCATCGGCAATTACAATTTTTATTTTACTCATGTTCTATCCACAACCCTTCGCATGGGCAGATCAATCTCCAGTAAACAGCCTTCATCCATTTCTGAATCGATGGATAAGCTGCCTCCCAGTTGCTCAACCCGTTCCTTCATCGTCCTAAGTCCAAATCCCATCACGATTGGACTCATCCCTAGCCCACAATCCTTGAGTCTAAACTGCAAGTTCGCTCCAACAGACTCCAGACTGAAATGGAACTCGGCACTCTTTCCATGTCTGATCCCATTAGTTAAGCCCTCCTGCAAAGCATGATAGATTGCCTTTTTATAGGCTGTTGACATGGCTTCCGGCAGATCATAAATAACTGCATGAACAACAACGCCTGCATTGCGTTCTGTATCTTTAATCAACTGCCTCAGCATCACGGTTAGGTCAGAATACCTGTCCTCTTTCAGCATATGGACAGAGCCGCGGATTTCATTCAAGCTATGCCGCACAAGATCCTGGGCTTCTGCCAGACGCTGAAAGCCGCTGTCTATCTCCTTCTTCTGAAGCAGCCGCTTGCCAGCTTCAATCTGCAGAATCGTCGATGTAAGGGTATGCCCGACAATATCATGAATCTCTTGGGCAATACGATTGCGTTCCTCAAAAACAGTAGCTTCGGCCAAAGCCGCAGATGTTTCCCGCATCGAACGCTCCAGGCTGCGAGTTCTTTCTACCACTTGATCCTCCAGATTTTTTTTGAGATATTGGATTCCCGAATATAGCTTGGCATTAGCGATTGAGATTGCGCATTGTGAACCAAGCAGCTTGAGCACATCGAGTCTGCTTGGAGTAAATACACCCGGCGATAGATTATTCTCCAAATAGAGCAGGCAAACCAATTTATTCTGATTCATGATGGGGAGACATAGAACGGATTTCAGTCTATTATTCCTAACGTAAGTATTACGTGTAAATATCCCTTCACTGAGCGCATCATGTAATACAACCTGTTCTTGTGTTCTTGCCGCGTAAGCTATAATCGCTGCCGGGACCAACCCCGATTCTTCCCCAAGTGGAACAGATTCGATATGCTGGGCTTCTGAGGTCCCATAAGCTTCCACCATCCATTTGCCGTCATGATCAAAAATAACAGCCCCATATTCTGCCCCAGCATTGTGGAGCATGATTCGCATCAGCGTGGCCAATAATCGGCTCATCTCCATCTCGCCCGATAATGCTTGGGCAGACATTACCACAGAAAGGGAATCCACACGATCGAGCCCGGGCTCTCGTTTAATATGCAGCAAATGGCGATGCTGCTGCTCCAGGTCAGCCGCTTTAGCCTTTGCGCCCCATTGCAGATAAGCCTCATAGGCCTCAGTCATATAGATTCTTGCCAGATGCATTTTGCCATGACGAAGCCCATATTTGCCATAACATTCCGCCGCCATCGCTAAATCGTGAATATGACCGTGGACCCGGGCGGTCTCAATGGATTGCTCATACAACGCTTCAGCTTGGCGGGGATCTCGCGATAGACGAGTTAACTCAGCCTTCATCAACAGATATTTATGCTGATAATTCCCCGGACAACGCCTGGCAAGATTTTTCATTTTCTTCAAGCATTTACGCATTTTTGCCCGATATGTACGTTGCTCTTCAGCGTTATATTCCTCATACAACTGAGCCCAGACTAAACATTCATACATGATCTGCATGGGACTGTCTAAGCCATCTTCGCGTGATTTTATAATGGCCGCTGATTTGGCTAATGCCTCACTGGCTTCTCGGTATTCTCCAAATACATAGCCCGTCAAATACTGATAGATCCAGACCATTTCTTGTATAAAATCAAAGGTGTCCCCATGAACCGACTGTGCAAAATCAGGCTCGCTAATCTCCGCGATAGGAAAGGGATCATCTATAGAGCGATAACCTGTCAGTCGAACAAGAATGGCCGCCGCTACAATAGCCTGCTTACAATGAAGACTGTTGTTATGGCGCAGCAAATCTCCGGAATGAGTAATTAATCGCTCATAGATATCGCCGAGAGGATGACCAAATTGCAAAAGGGAGGCACAGTTGATCAGCACATTCTGGTTGCCCTTCCATAAGTCACCTGATTCCAGTCCCACTTTACCAGCCTTCTCGGTAAATGTATGGAGCATAGCAGGATCATAATGCCGCCAGCTATCGTAGCACATGGCGAACGCGGCTAAGGTTGTCATATGCTGTTTCGGATAGGGTTCGGATAAGCTGAACGCCAGCATGGCCCATTTAAATGTCTCTTCATCATTACGGAAGTAATAGTATTGAAACATTGCATAACCTATGAATCCAATGGAAGCCTCCGGAGTCATCCCATAATCAAGCGTTAATTCAATCATGGTGAAGGAAGAAGCAAGCCACCCTTCTCGATTGACGTAGAAACAAGCATTGCTCGAATGATCTAAAGTAGACATTGCGATTCTACGTGCTTCATCAGTCATTGGAGGTAAAAGAGTAAGCGATTCGAGTGAGACCTTCTTGAGTCTACGCCGCAATCGTAACCATTGAAGCGTCAATTGAACATAACCAGGATCAAATTGATGCTTCACTTTCAGTAACGATAAGGTATGCTGGCCTAAGGAGATCACCTCTTCGTGGTTATCATTACTTGCTTCCAACTGCACCTTCATTGCGTAGACGTAAGCCTTATCCATATTTGTCGTAGCTTTATCAATTAACAGATGGAATAATTCATTAGCCGTATCAAAATGGGAACATAAATATTCGAGCTCCGCCCTCTCACGAAATACCCGGAAGGTTAGCCCATATTGCGCCTCCCAGCTCTGCTCCGCTAATAATGACGTTGCCTGAAGCATATATTGCAAGGCTGTCTCATGTGCGGTTGTTTGCTTCGCTTTTACCCCTGCCTGTAAGTTCAGCTCTACCAGTTGAAGCCTCTGTTCAGGGCGGTCTAACCATGTAAGTGCCTGATTCAAATGCTGGACAGCTTCAAATAGGGTCGTTCCTTCACTTAGCGGGCTGCGGCCTAGCAATAACAGACCAATCTTCCAATGCAGCTCGGAACGCTCCTCTTCGGAAATAAAGGCATATGCTGCCTGATGAATGCGGTTATGCTGAAACTTATAATGCGGATATTCCTCCCCGTTAACGGGCTGCAACAAGCGCCCATGTACAGCAACCGCCAACGCTTCGCTCAATGCCTCTATCGGGGTCTCCGTAATATCAGCAAGTGTACGTAAATCAAATAGGCTGCCTATGAATGCGGCTCTGCTAAGTGCATATACCGTCTGTTCAGGAAATTGTTTCAATTTACTTGAAAGGTATGAAGCTACGTTATCGGGAACATTTAATTCAGTAATACGCTGGAGATCCCATTTCCAGCTTCGAATATTCTCATCAAATTCCACTCGCTGATCATCTATCAAATCTTGAAGGAATTGCTTAATAAATAACGGGTTTCCATCTGTCTTATGAAGCAGCACACGCGCCAGCTCGTCCAAGTCAGCTGCCTCGTAACGCATAACATCAAGTAGCAGTTGTTTTAAATCGGTGAGTTCAAGCGCTTGTAAAGAAATTCTGCTCATCGCTACGTTGCGGTCAATCAGATGCTTTTCCAGCCTACTGAGTGGGTGCAGCCTTGTAATCTCCCGATTGCGATAGGAAAGCACGATTAGCAGATGAGTCGTTGCCGTATCCTCTATAAGCGAAGTGAGATATTGCAGCGACGTATCATCAGCCCATTGCAAATTATCCAATACCAAGATCAATGGATGATCCTCATGAGGAAAGAGTTGAATAAATCGGCTCATGATTAATTGAAAGCGATGCTGAGCTTCCAGCGGTGGCAGTGAAGGCACGGAGGGTTGTGGGCCAATCAAGAGTTCAAGCTTAGGAACAAAATCGATCAGCAACTGACCGTAGTTGTCCACTGCTTGTAGAATACGCAGCTTCCAAACCTCCACTTGCAGCTTTGTTTCCATCAGCAGCTGACTAACCAACTCTTCTATGACTTGATGCCAGATGCCATAAGGGAGTGAGGTATGTCGGGATTCGAATTTGCCTCTGGCGAAGAAACCATCCAAAGAGACTGTATTTCTAAGGGTCTCCTTTAGAAAGGTTGTTTTGCCGATACCACTCTCCCCGCTAATCCAGACCGTCTCTACGGCACCTTGTGATGCTCTTTGCAGCGCTTCCCTTAAGCTTTGTTGCTCAAGATGTCTTCCATAGAAGCGTCCTGATACCATCCACCGCTCTGGGATATCCCAGCTTCCTAGTGGAAAAGGCTCAATATGCCCGGATTCTTCTAGACGGGATAGACATTCCTCAAGATCCGATTTAATGCCTAATGCGCTGGCGTATCTCGCTTCAGGCATCTTCTCCATGCATTTACCAACAATATCAGAGACCGATAGAGGGATAGTGGGGAACTTGCGGTGCAGAGGCTCAGGTGTATCTGCAAGATGACGATATACAATATCAACAACATCATGCAGCTCAAAGGGGCGGCTGCCTGAGAGACATTCATACAGGATGATCCCAAGCGAATAAAAGTCAGAACGGTAATCCGGTTTGACTCCGGTTCGTCCCGTTTGTTCTGGAGCTATATAAGGAAGCAGAACATCGGGCCGACCGCTTAACGGTGACAAAGGACTCGTGATGTTTTCGGTAGAGCACATTCTTATATCAATAAATTTCACTTCAAAAGTAATGGGATTGACGATTAGATGAGCGGGGGTTAGTTCATTTAGTGTTATTTTTTCACGATGAATTTGCATAAGACAATCAGCAATAGCTGTAGCGATCCGAAGCAGCGCTGGAAGACCCAGTGAATTAACAGGCATACGCAGGATCTGCCCAAGAGTACTCCCCTCTATATCTTTTAAGAGAAGGACTGGTCGGTCCGCCATAATTTCCAAACTGTACGCCTCTATTGCACCACGTCCGCAAAGTCGCTTAAGCATGTCATACTCATGACGAAAAGCATCGACCATGGCAGCTCCCGGGTATTCTCCTATTGTTGTCTTAGCGATAACCCTTAGGCCGTCCTCTTGACGTAGGAGTCTGTATAATCTGATATCCGCGGTATTATCTATCAGATCTAAGGTTTGGTATCCTGGCAATTCAAACATCAACAGCACTCCCTAATTACAATTAGACAGAATACTCAATCTTGCAAAGTAGTTAAAGCCATTATAACATCTGATCTTGCCGTTCTACTCGTAAGACATTTCATATTTCGTTAATCCTATCGCGTTGGCGCACAGTGCCGCCTGTGTCCGGTCAGTAACCTGCAGCTTCGCTAAAATCTGACTGACATGCTTCTTCACCGTAAATTCACTGATAAAAAGACGTGTGGCAATCACTCTATTGCAAGCACCTTGTCCAAGCTGAATCAGGACTTCCTTCTCTTTTGGTGTCAATTCATCTGTTGGACTGCTGGCGCTCATTCGCATCTTTTCTTCCATTAGGCCAGGATCGTAATATTTTCTCCCTTTGTACACCAACTGGATAGCAAAGAGTAATTCCTCCGGCAGTGCCTCTTTCAGTACATATCCGTCTACCAGTACTTCTTCAGCCCTCAAAAAATCCTCTCTGCTCGCAGAGGAAGTCAACAGTATGAATTTACTAACCATGCCGCGGGTACGTGCTATCTTAATGACATCCAGTCCTGATTCATCAGCAAGCTTAAGATCAATGAGGACAATGTCTGGCTTTGTCTCTTCAATCACATCAAGTGCTTCCGGGCCAGTCGTAGCTTCACCTGCAAATTGCATATCCGATTGCATTGCAATGACAGATGCCAGCCCTCTTCTAACTAAAGGATGATCATCTACAATGATGATTTTCACAGAAACACCTCTCTCTAAACCGCATACATTATTTACTTCTTTGTATAAAAAGCTTCAATTAGAGTATTCATTTAAATTTGACGCATTTCTGATTAAGTATAGTTAAAAGACTACACCGCTTATAGTGAGCGTTGTCATTTCTTTTGTCATATGACAAAATGGATATTTTTACATAAAAACCCCTCATTTAAAAACTGGCGAACCATGGTTATAGAGACCACAATCCGCCTGCTTTCTTGGGAATTTAATTATTATCAATAAAAGAAATGATTTGCACGAGATTACCTGCGACTTGGTAAGTTAACCCCAGCATGTAAGTTCCTTTCTCCTCGTTCGATAGGTCAATAGTGAACACATCCGGATTAGCAGCCCATTCCTTCATATCAAACACAATTTCTTTAGATGTTCTAGTGTTTCTTACCCCAGCGGAATTAGGGATCACTTTGCTGCCATCGAGCCCTTTCACCAGATTAGCTACTTCAACCACAGGTCCCTTAAATTCTCCTACCTCTACCACTTGTGGGTCGGCCAATAAGCTCGTTAGTTTAGTTAACCCTTGTAATGGGGAGAAATCTGTAATTTCATTTCCAGTAATATCAAGTGTCTCTAGGCTCTTTGCGTACTGCAAACCTTCCAAGGATCTGACTCTTCTGGTTTCGCTGGTTAACGTTGTAAGGCTATACATATCCCCTAGCGTTAGTTCTCCAGTTACGCCCAATGTAGTCTTGATCGAAGCACTTAAATACGGGTCCGCCACAGTAATCACTTGCGTAAGATCTATTTGGACCAAACCTTCGGTTGCTTGTTGCAACGCTGCTACAGCTTCGTCTACTTCACTTTGCGTAACAGAAGAGTTAACCAACACTGTCTCTGCTATCGAGAGGCTGGACGTAAATGCCGCGATGCTCTCAGGTGTGAAGCCTTCTAGAGAAATTGCTTTAGCCGCTGCAATCGCCTGTTCAAGATCTCTAGTGAATAAGTGATCTCCATTCGCGAAATGTAGTTTGGCTCCACCCCATGTAGCATGGTCAGATCCGTTGCCATTTCCCCCGTCTGTGACGACTAATTTCAGTTCTTTTGCTTCATTAATATCCAATTCGATGAATTTCTGCGGATCTCTCGAACCCATGACCCCACTATCGAATTTCTTCTCTCCATCGACAAACACCTCAAAGCTCACCGAACCAACAGAACCGTACATTTGTCTATCTACACCTACATAGGAAGTGAAATAGTCCACGTTTTTGTCGCTTAGATCGTATACAATCGTCGAGTTAGAGTGCGCTCCAATTCCTCTTTCATAGGACACTACCTGATTGTTCTCATCTGTTAATCTCAGCGTATTGGCACTAATAGATTTATCCTTCAAAGGTGCAGTATAGCTGTTCTGAGTAGAATTCCAGTCGTAATCCGTCAGGTACGTAAAGTCCGTCATGTCTACTACGGCTATCGTTCTAATCTTCGTGGTCGTATTTCCATCACTATCTGTTACTGTGTAAGTGATTGGATACTTTCCAGCCCGGTTGAAATTAACCTGCTCTAGGCCTGTGACCTTCACTTGAGCCGTCAAGTCACCGTCTTCCGAATCCATTGCCGAATAGCTTTCATTGATATCAATTGCTTGGCCCACTTTGGTTGAGACAGATTTAGGTATGGTAAACTCTGGTGTGTTGTTCAAGATCATAAACTTAGCATCAGCAAAATCACCATGATCTGAAGCATTTCCGTTACCTGCATTATCTAACACCAGCTTCAATTCACTTACACCCTTAACAGGTATCCGCGCAAGCTTGGCTTCTGTAACAAATTTCATCAGTCCGCTGTTATAAACCTCTGCCCCATCGGCAAAGATTTTGAAAATTACACTGGAGTTGCTCTGCTCAGGGATATTTCTATCAACCCCTACATACGTTTCAAAATATTCATAGTTTGCACCCGCCAGATTATACACGATTTCAGAGCTGGCATGGGTTCCTAAGCCCTTAGCGAACTCTTTGACCTCACCATTTACCAGCAGCTTAATCGGATTGTTAGAGCTAGCCTTATCTTT
This sequence comes from Paenibacillus sp. FSL R7-0163, assembly GCF_037969975.1. NCBI lineage: Bacteria > Bacillati > Bacillota > Bacilli > Caryophanales > Paenibacillaceae > Paenibacillus > Paenibacillus sp. FSL R7-0163. Next base: position 6,350,597 of record NZ_CP150224.1, on the reverse strand, counting down.
TCGAACCACATTATAATCCGTTTTTGCTGATTGCCAATCTATATCACTCAGGTATTTACTAGCGCTGTATACAACAATCTTTCTGGCCTGCACAGCGGAGTTCCCATCTGAGTCTGTGACTGAAAACTCGACGTTGTAAGTCCCTGTTTTGCTTGATGTGAACCCATTTGGGTTTACATCAACGGCTCCAATTAAGTTACCATCTTCCGTATCAAAAGCCGTAACATCGCTCAACACATCAAATTCGCTGTTCAGCTTAACGAAGGTTGTCTCTTCCGGCACTGTAATGATAGGTTTGCTTGAATTATTCGAGAACTTCGCATCGGCCCATACCGTATGGTCTGAAGCATTGCCATCCTTAGCATCTGTTGTAACCAGCTTCACCTCTCTTGCGCCAGTCACAGGGATTTTCACAAATTGATGTTCTGTTCCTGCCCGGAAAACATCACTCTCAAATTTCTGTTCTCCATCCACATACACTGCAAAAGTAGCCGAGGAAGGTTTCCCTTTCATGGCTTGATCAATCCCAATGTAGCTTTCAAAGAAGTCGTAACCCTTACCTTCAATATCGTAAACTACCTCAGAGTTGGCATGAACACCAATCCCTTTCGCGTACGTCGCAGCCAACCCTTGGCGAACAAGGGTTATGATTCCCCCGGAAACGGCTTTATCTTTCTTTAATTCACCCCAGCCTACAACGACTGACTTGGCATTGAGATCGGAAATATAGGCGTAGTCGCTCGTTACCGTAACCTGTGTGGTTTTCGTTTCCGTAACCCCTTCGCTTTTCACTTCATATACAATTTCGTAGTTGCCTTTTTGCGTTACATCAACGTTATTGGCTTTCAGAGAGACATCTGCAGTAATATCGTTTCCTAGATAGTTAGCCGCTTTTACATAGCTCATCGGATCAAAGGTTTGATTAAGCTTTAAAGTGAGCTGATCTTCAACAGACAAGGCTGGCTTAAAGGCTTTAACCTGTACGGGCTTCAGTGGGTTCAGCTTTTTGTCATAACCGACGATCTTGTACGTATAGTTGATACTCGCATCTACATTCTGATCCACAAATTGCTCAGTTCCTGTAAAACCAACTAACACATCATTTCTATACACTTCATATCCTAAAAAGTCTTGCTTAAGCTCTTTATCTATACTGAAACTTAACGTGTTCGTTCTAGCCGTGGTGTTAGGTGTGATATTAACCTTAATGGCCAGATTTTTATCCGCTATTCCAGTTCCCTCATAATTAATCACCGAGTTATTTAAATACCATAACTTTTGCGGTGCCGGATACTTGGCTACTTTCGCTTTTGTCTCAGGATTCACAGTGAAGCCATGTCTGGCAAAATAGCTGCTTAAATCTAATCCCAGTACTTCGGAGGAGAACTCCACCAAATACTGCTGCTTAGAATTGTCACCGTTGGTAAGGATGACCTTCCGCTCCCGATATAGCTTGGTCAGCTCTGTCCAGTATCCCGGATGTGCCAGCTCCAGCTGCCAATAGGCTCCGAGTTGTGCAAATAAGCCCTGCTGATTCATAACCACTTTGTTTTCTTCGAGGACATATTTATAGATATCTGATTCATACGGTATACGATTATCTATCGAATTCGCCGCGACAGACATAAACATAGACACCATATTATTAGTTACTTCGCCATATTCCCGTTCACCCATAGCCAAGCGATGCCCGATTTCGTGATTCAGTCCCCAGCCCGGATAAGCTTTGTTAAAATCACCTAACATGGTTCCTACTGTTCCAAGTTGGATCCCTGTATGATCTCCCGCTGCATACATCGCACCATAAGGCTGCATCAAGCGAATATTCTCACGAATTAGCTTGGCATCATGAATCTCGCTACTGCCATCCAGGCCATAGAAGGCAAAAATACTCTTCATCCAGGTGTCATACCCAGTTACGGTGTCCAGCGGGTTATTTCCTTGCGTAATATATTTGTTGTACGCCTCCGTCGCCGTTCCTGTGAAAATAACATGATCGCTGGCCAGTTCTACCACATCTATGAGTTTACGATCTTGAACATTTGGATGAGCCGCTTTATCTTCGTCTAGTCTTTGTTTGTATGTGATTAAGAAGGTTTTGAATTGTTCTGGATCCGTGGTCTTGGTCATAAAAGGAATCTTTTCTAAACCTTCGAAGCGGATCAATGGCGCTTTCCCTTGTTCCTCTGCTGTATAGGGATTTACGATATAAACGGTGCCGCCCTTAGTCACTTCATGTGCATAATAACTATTCATAGCAAATTCAGGAACGGTTATAATGTTCTTACCTGGACGCAATTGCACACCTCTAGCCCAAACATTCCAAGCGGCCTCTTGTTGAGAAAAGACTAAAGAAGGTAGCTTATCGTTAGAAGCTGCATCCACATAAACGTTGATCGTATCTCCAGGCATTGCAACGAGACCTGTAGGCTGGTTGTTCGTACCAAAACCAATTCTCAGGTTTTCCTGCGCATGCTTTTTCATATCTCCACGTTGTTCCGCCTCAATGATGGTGCCTTCGGTTTGAACTTCACCATTCACTAGCCTCTTAGCTAAATCCAAAGAATCTTTCAGGATTGGATAGAGCGGATGTACTTTTGCCGCTTCCTCCAATTCATTGATTTTTGCAACGTTATTATAAGCAGACACAACCGCACTCATCGTTCCATCTGTGAAAATACCATTTACAGCTTCGCTTACTTTATCTTCTGTATAAAATCTAAATTCAGCCGCAAAAGGTCTGTTAATATTAGCTTTTGTGAACTTAAATTTTAATCTTTTAAACTTCGTCGGTTCGAATTTAAATTCCAGAAAATCATTGGTACTAATCGCGGTTCCGCTAGATACAAGTTGGAAGGTCTCTCCTTTACTCGTCTCTGATGCATAGATTTCAAAAGCCTCTGGGAATCCTTTGCGGTTATCTCTAGCCAAAAAAGCCACTCTGTCCAGCACTTCCGCTTGCGCTAGTTCAAACACGACTTCATTCGTGAAGCTTGCATCATTGTTTTTGTTCGTTTCCCAATGCGTAGTGGGCTGGTCATCCAGCATATATTCAGGCTTCGTACCTGGGTAGCTTCCACCGTTCACCGTTACTTTTGATACGTTTGCATTTGGCATTCTATAAGCTTGGCTATAGGCATTTTCATAGGCTGTACCATACCCTTTTAGCTTCGAAACCTTGGCTGCCGTTGCGTCTACCTGATGGTTCTCCAAAAGGATCTTTGCATTCTCTATCTCTTCTTTAAACTGCGTATACAGTGGATGTGCCTGCACTTCATTCTCTAAAGCTGTTAATTTCTCTGTCGTATTAAAGGCAGCACTAACTTGGCTCAAGGTATCATCTGTAAATAAATTTTTCATTTTAGCAGAGACACTATCCTCTTTATAAAAAGAAAACTCAGCTGCACTCGCCCAATCCTGGTTTGCTTTTTTGTAGACAAATTTAAGTCTCTTAAAGGCCGTAGGTGCGAACTGAATCTCCACTACATCACCGGTTGAGCCTGTATATTCCCCAGAAGACACGAGTGTGAAATCGCCCGCATCTGTAGTGGAGCCATAGATATCAAATTCTTGAGCAAAGCCTTTACCCTTAGCACCGGATTGCCTAGCGGCATATACCATTCTATTTAATTCAGCGGACTCATTGAAAACAAACACAACCTCATTCGTAAACGTTGAACTATTCGGTTTGCCAGTCTCCCAATGCGTGCTCATATCCCCATCCATAGCCTTAGCTATAGGTGAGCCTGAGTAGTTGCCACCGTTATTTGTGATGGTTTTAATATTTGCTGGATTCATTCTAAAAACCTCATTATAGGCATTTAGAACATCCTTGCCGTACAGCTCAAACGGAATAACCGAAGCGTTGCTTAATAAGTTGACCTTACTTTGCGCGACTGTTTTTGTTACCTTTACCTTGCTTGCCTCACTTGCTAAAGCATAACCTGCCTCACTCGAAAAACTGGCCAACATGGCCGCCGATGTAGCGATCGCAATCATTTTCTTCATCTCTTCTTACCCCCAGATGTCATATGAATCTCTCCAGTGCCCAAAAATGGGCACAAAAAAAACTACCCCAAAAGAGTAGCTTGATTGCGTATAAAGTCGCCTAAAAATTAAGACTTAATTTTTATTAAACCTTAACAAGCATAAACGCCTTCGGCGTCCTTATAAGGACGGTAAGCGTTTAAGCGAGAAATATAAGATATTAAGTATAGGTGTATAACTTATACTTTCTTATATTTTAACAAAAAGCGTTACACACTCTTTGGCAGCTGGCTGACAATAGTTATGATAACCTTAGTCCCTATAGCTTTGCGTCCCTACATTTCCATAGGTTTGCCTATGAAGTTTCGAATACATTCAAAGAGTAACATAAGCCTAGATCTGATCGCATGATTAATTGGTATGAAATGAGTATAGGTAATTGCAATTAGTTTTTCTCATGTGATAGATATTATTTATCGACTATCCCGGAAGAGAATGGGATCCTTTAGGACTGGAGGTCTAATTAACTCCCCGATCCGAACAAACGCCGGAACCAATTCCACACATCGCCCGTGATGGGAATTAATCCGAAACCATGTTCGCCAACTGCGATTACACCATATGCCCATTGTCCGATAGCTATGGCACCCCCAGCGATCCTGCCTATCGCTATCGCACCAAACGCCGTATCCCCTATGGCGATGGCCCCCAACGCTTTTTCCGCGATTGCGATCGCTCCTACAGCCACTCCTGCAATCGCAATCGCTCCCACTGCGAAGCCAAGCCAGCTAAGTGCTATTGCTCCAATCGCTAACCACATTCCCAGTGATATTGCTCCTAAGGAAAGTACGCCCACGCTTATCGCACCTATGGAAATCAATCCGACAGCTACATCTCCAATAGCGATTAAACCAACGGCTGTCTTTACACGGGGTTTACTTCCATGACCATACTTTTGACCTGAGTATCGCCCTAAATTACTACGAATACTGATGACCGGAAATGAGGGAGAAGGCCATTGATAATCAATTTCTCGTCCATCAAAGCCCCTAGAATCCGCCCAGCGCGTTACAAATTGATGCCATTTCATATCCATCCCGTCCCCCTTTTCAAATTACCTAAATTATACAACCCCGGGGGTTGGCTGTACTCAGACTCTGACCTGAAATTCTTCTCATCCTCTGGACCGATATATACTCATTAGGATTACTGTTTGGGAATAGGATCAGGCTTTCCAAATAAATATCCCTGAAACAACTGATAACCACTCTGCTTAAGCCATTCAAAGTCCTCTCTAAACTCCACACCTTCTGCTAAAGGAACAGATTGGATTTCTAAAGCCTTTTCTAAAAATTGTTTAGCTATTTTCTGTTTGTTCGGATCACTGGACACGCCTTGAACATATTTCATATCTAACTTCATGTAATGAGGTTTAAGCTCCAATAACATCTCGATTGTGCTGAAGCCTTCCCCAACATCATCTAAAGCGTATTCAAATCCCCGATCCTTGTAATATGTCAAAATAGCTTTCAAATGAGCGAGATCATCCACTTTCTCCGTTTCAACAACTTCAAAGACAAAAAGAGAGGGATCGACACCTAATTGATTAGCCAATTCAACCGTTGATCTTAAGCAGAACTCTGGAGCGTAAATTGATGTAGGGATAAAATTAATAAACGTTTTTTTATTTAAGGGTGCAGCATATTTTACAGCGGTCATTCTACATAACCTGTCTAAAGCATATAAACGCCCACGATTCCGTGCCGCCGCAAAAATCTCATTAGGATAGATAAGGGATCCGTCTTCTTTTTTAAATCTGGATAGGAGCTCGTATGCAAAAATCTCTTCCCTTACGTTCACAATCGGTTGGAAGTAACAAGTAACAAGACCCTTAGTGATAACCTCATCAATCCACTTCATATCCATTACAGTAGACATCTCGGATAGAGGTCTCCATGCTTGGTCATCTATACGAAATTCAATTTTCCCGGACTCCATATGATCGTTACAGAAATCTAGAAGATCTCGCGCTTCAGCTTCCTTAATCGTAATCACATTTTCTTCTACCTTATGTATCGTATTACTTCTACTCAAGTGATGAATAACCTCAGGTAAAACCCTAAGATTAAGCTCACCATGAGCCTTGATTTGAAAATTCAGCTCTCTTACTACACAATGATTACAAGCCATATTCATAACCCCTTTAATAATCGATTCTCTGAAAAAGATCCCGGAACGGCTCTTCTCAATCGAAATCCGTATACTCCAGTAAATATGTCGCGTCTAACACGGTGATCTGCTGATGTTGAATCTCAATAATCTTTTGCTCTTGCAGATCTTTAAGCACAAGGGTAGCCGTCTCCCTTAACGTTCCGATCATATCCGCGAACTGCTGATGGGTCAATCGAAGATCAATCCTCTGTTTGCCTTGCTCCTCTACTCCAAATCTTTGGTATAGTCTTCTCAGCGTAAATATCGCACGCGCTCTCGCATCATGAAATTTCATTTCATGTAATAACCGATTCGATAAAAATAAACGGTCCATTTGCAGCAGCATCAATTGCTCCTTAATCAACGGGTAATCGGCAAGCATCTGCTTAAAAAGCTCATGTTTAATCTCAAATAATACAGTATCATTCATAGCCACCGCAGACAGCACTCTTATATTGGAGGGATGGATCACTTCCAGGTCGCCAAAGAAATCGCCTTTTCCAAAAAGATCTACGGTATGCTCTTTCCCTTTCGTGGTAGCGTACACCCTTATAATCCCCGAATAGATAATGTAGGCATAATCCCCCGGATCTGATTCTGCAAACACCAGGGTCCCCTTAGAATATGCCTTATAAGTGAATAATCCTGAGACCGCCTCGATCTTCTCCGAGGGTAAACCTTGAAAAAAGCGAGTGCCAGTCCAAAAAGAAGCTTCCATCTCATTATTCCTTTCTAACACATTCCATAGTTTTGTATGCCAACATACTGATAATAAATCATCATCCTGTTATATTCTATCGTAACGTTGTCACATAGGCTTGATGCCAATACAAATTACAAAGGAGATCCATTCATGAAATATAATTTTGACGGAAAAGGACTTATTGAAACGCCAGATGTCGTGTTTGAGAGCAATCCGCTACTAGAACTGAGCATGTACAACAATCATATTAAAGAGATTCCCGATCAGCTCTTCCTTCATGACGAATTAGAGGTACTTAATTATGCGGGCAATGAAATCGAACAGTTATCCGAGAACATCGGTCGCTTAGTTCACCTAAGAATGCTGGATTTAGGCCATAATCGGCTGAAGGTGTTGCCGGAGAGCATTGGCGGATTGCAGGGGTTGGATTCTTTTCTATACCTAAGCAATAATCAGTTCGAACAGCTGCCGGAGCAGCTCTGTATTCTCCAGAAACTTAAGTATCTGAACGTAACAGATAATCATCTCAAGCAATTGCCTGCCCGTATAGGCGAAATGAGCAGTCTGATTGAATTGCGGCTTTATTATAATCAGCTAGAATGTTTACCTGATTCGATCACACAAATAAAAGGGCTAAGAGAGATCCATCTCTATGGTAATCAACTGGTCATGTTACCAGAACATTTGGGTGCTATAGAAGAACTTCGGATACTTGATTTAAGTGATAATCGAATCACTAAGCTGCCTTCATCTATCGGTAATTTAAGCAAGTTAAGAAGACTGAACCTTAGAAAAAATAAACTTAATCAGCTTCCTGAGGAAATAGGTCAATTAAGCAGCCTTGTTGAGCTTGATTTAAGAGATAATAATCTGCAAGAAATCCCGGATTCGATTCTACAACTTGGACGATTAGAGAAACTGGATTTAAGATGGAATCACAGCTTAAGAAGAACAGAATTATTAGAGCAATTAGAGCAAAGAGGATGTATCGTTTATAAATAACAAAAAAGCCTCCGATTAAAGAAGCTTTTCACTCAAATCCATAATATGCGTAACGCGATTTCTCCCCTGTTCTTTCGAAGCGTAAAGCGCATGGTCAGCTTTTTCCAGAAGAGTGATGTCTGTATCGGTTGCTTCAAAAGTAGCTATGCCGACGCTTACCGTAACCCTGCCAATCTCCCAAGTGGAGCTGGCAATGAATTGCCGCAAATTGTCCGCTATAGCCTTGGCATCCGATGAATCTATATTAGGCAGCAGAAGGATAAACTCCTCACCACCATACCTAGCTACGATATCTTCTTTACGAGATTGGGATTTCAGGATACTCGCCAATTTCTCCAGGACATAATCACCCATCTGATGACCGTAGGTATCATTCACATTTTTAAAGTGATCAATATCTAAAATACATAATGAAAAAGGCGCCTGATCACGGTGATACGCTGCAATCTGCTCTTCCAGCTTTTCTTGCAGGAACCTTCTATTCTTTAATCCAGTAAGCTTGTCTGTAGTAGATAGCTCTACTAAAACGGCATTCATCTCCAGCAATTCAGCTTGCTTTTGCTCGATTTCAAGGTGGATTTGTTTGAGCTTTGCCAGTGCCTGATCTTTTTCCCAATAGGCCTCTTCTATTTGCTTCTTCGCAGATCGTAACTCTAGCTCATAATCAATACGTTTGCCCATCTGTACGAGAATACAATCAATGACCTCTACACCTTCACACTCGAGGCGTCTACCATTTAACAAGTAAGGGACGGCTTGTCCCTTGCTGTCCTTCAAATTGATAAATAGCTCTTCTACATGTCCATTCAGATTGATAAAAGGATAGAAGTATGAATGAAAAATAAGCTTGTTCGCCGTAGACATGATAGATTCAAAATGTTTATTTACCAAATCAACCTGCTGATATCCCATCCCATCCAAAAAGGTTTGATTCACATTGAGGATCATTCCTTCATGGGTAATGGAAACATATCCGCACGGCGCATATTTTAACCGGTCATCCATTGTCTAAATATCCTTTCAACACCATAATCTTCTCCATCTCACCTAAGATACTCATTAATCAAAGTAATGGTCTCCTGTGGATGGCTAATATGCGGATAATGGCCCTTGGCCTCCATTAACCGGAACGTACTATTATTCAAGTGTCTATGTAAATATTCTCCTACTTCTATAGGAACGATACTATCATCCGAGCATTGCAATATGAGTGTAGGCACTGTCGCTTTAGGCAGATCTTCTCTATGATCCGAAAAAAATGTAACTTCCGCAAATTCTCTAGCGATAATAGGGTCGGCCGAAATAAAACTTCGTTCCAGCTGTTTAGTCAACATTGGGTCAGGGTTATTCATCGCAAGTGGAGCCATAAAGCTAGCCCAGCCCGCGAAATTCATCTCCATCATATCCAGAAGCTCAGTAATATCACTTTTTTCAAAGCCCCCGAAATAAGCATCTCCCTCATTTAAATAACGTGGGGAAGGTCCGATCATAATCATTTTATCAAAATAATCCGGCCGCTCGATTGAAGCAAGCAAACCGATCATAGAGCTAATAGAATGGCCTATAAAAATAATATCCTTGAGTTCAAATGTTTCGATGACATCTAGTACATCCTGTACATAACCATGGAGAGTATGATATTTATCCGATGTATATGCGCTTAAATCTGAATGGCCTGAGCCTACATAATCAAATAGAACGATTCGATACTTTTTCTCAAATGATGGCGTAATAAACTGCCACATGCTTTGATCACACCCAAATCCATGCGCAAAAAGGATAGTTTTTTCTCCTGCTCCAATGACTTTTACATGATTCCGCACCATAACATCGTTCATTTCATATAACTCCTCTATAGTTAGCATTCTCTCTATTTTGCAGGGTTCCCCTGGAAATATCAAGCGTATAAAAAACTCCGCTAGATTAATCTCTAGCGGAGTTTTATGTAACATCCCGTTTGGGTCATCATTTGGCATAATGGTAGCGTGCTGGGGCACTCCTTCGTTTAATCCGATAACATTTTGCCCGAAAAAATTGGTTGGCGGACCCAGCAGACCTTAAATGCGCCATTATTCCATATTTGAATTGCTATCGGACTCCACTGCAGCTATTGGCGCGAAAACACCAAATATGGGCCGATTTATATGAAATAGCGTCTCTGGAGTCCGAATCCCTTCTCAAAAGACTGAAAATTTGCGAATAACGTCATCTGGGTCCCTAAGACTCCGTGGATAAATTGTTGAGGCAGAGGTAGACAACCAACATTTAGAATGCAGAAGTCCAACCCGCATCAGCAGCGATGATAGCTCCGTTCACAAAACTGGAATCATCCGAAGCCAGGAATAACGCAACTTGTGCGATTTCTTCAGGTGTACCTACACGAGGGATCACAGCCTGTGTTAATTGTGTACGGCTCACGCCGAATTCATTTATATTTTTCATTGAAGCACTGATGTTTGTGGCAGTAGCTCCCGGTGCGATAGCATTACAACGAATCCCTTTGTTGGCATACATAAAAGCTGTATTTTTCGTCAAGCCTACTACAGCATGTTTAGAGGCAGTATAAGTTGCTCCCGCATGGGCACCACTTACGCCACCTGTAGAAGCGGTATTAACGATAACCCCTTTTCCTTTTTCCAGAAAAATAGGCATTGCTTTACGAGTGGACCGCATTACACTTTTGGTATTGATATCAAAGATAAGATCCCATTTCTCGTCGCTAATGTCGCCAACTGGCTCAAACCCATCCATAATACCGGCGTTATTAACAAGAATATCTAGTGTTCCGTATTCTTTTACTGCGGTATCAATCATGCTATCGATATCTTCAACTAGGGCAACATTTACTTTCAGTGCCTTAGCTACTCCACCATTACTGTTGATCCCTGCAGCTACTTGTTCTGCACCTTCGAGATTAAGATCGGCTACAATCACTTTCGCCCCTTCTTTAGCGTACAACTCTGCGATAGATTTCCCCATACCTGATGCCGCCCCGGTAACCACTGCAACTCTGTCTTGAAGTTTCATGTTGGAAGTCTCCTTTACGTTTATCTATAATGTAAATATCAATATATAAAATCTCTTTAACGCTTAAAATTTATACTACTCAAGTTTAATCCTCTAAAATTTAACTATCAATATACAAATGGGACACCAAATGTTCATAAATATATATAATGCAGGATTCTGTTCAAATAGGATTAGAAAATAGACAGTTAGGTGGTCTTCTGTTGCTTAAAAATAATCGGAGAACTAGCAAATCGCGTAAAGAGCTTAAAAACGCATTGATATTAATCATGGAAAAAAAGAATTTCCGCACCATTACGATAACCGATATCGTTACCCTTGCCGATTTAAACCGCGGAACCTTCTATAAACATTATCAAACCAAAGAAGAACTTCTGAATGAGCTAATTGATGATGTGTTGGAGGATTTAATTAAGGCTTATAAAGAACCCTATCTTCATACCGATAAATTTATAGTTAGTGAGCTGACCACCTCGAGCATCAAGATTTTTGAACATGTGGTCTCTTACTCTAATTTTTATACCATCATTATAAATTCCAATGTTCTGCCAGGGTTCCAAAATAGGATTTGCGACCTCTTAAAGGAGCTCACCAAGCGGGACTTAGTCGCAGTTAATAACACTAATACCAATGTTAATATCGAATTGTTTTCCAGTTATACCGCCTATGCTCTATTTGGATTAATCATAGAATGGGTAAAAGGCGGATTTAAATATACAGCTAACCATATGGCAGAGCAGCTGATTGAGATTCTGTCTTTTAATTCACATAATGTGATCATCAATACTTCAAATCAACCGATTAAACAGAATTCCATCCCTGTTAACGGCGACTGATTTACCTCAAACTATCAAAAGCCACTCCAAAATAATGCTGGAGTGGCTTTTGATATGCAATTTATAAACTAAGGTCTTCTGTTTCCACCACCGCCACCTGGACCTTGATTAGTGTTTGCGGTTGTTACTCCTGATTCATTTAGCCAAGTTACGCTGCTGGTAATTTCGAACGCTACTACTTTTGTTCCTCCTGTGTATTCACCATCCGTATACAGTCCGTTCGCTTCACTACCAGTCGAGGTACCTCCCGAGTAGAGGGTGTAAGAACCTCCGTCCTTCAGATCCGGTGAACTAATCACCACCGTTTGATAGCTCTTCGAAGGAGCAAAGGTCAGGATTGTGTTGCCTTCGCTGTCCTCTAGATGAACCAAGGTTCCAGCCTCCTGGGTCTGAGGGAAAGTCATGCTCACTGCATGTTGGCTAGAGGTGTCAGACGGTGCTTGTGCCATGCCCGAACTTCCCGCAGCCACCAAAATTCCTCCACTCTGTTCAAAGCTACCGTCGAAATCAAGTGCACCGTTACCGCTATTGGTAGGTCCATTGACAATAACCGTGCCACCCGACATTGTGATGGAGCCGTTCGAATCCAGCCCGTCACCTGAAGCATCCACCGTTAGTGTTCCTCCACTAATCGTTAGCATATTGCTAGCAGAATCGCTGAATTGATCCTGCTCCTGAGGGCCGCCGCCTACAGTCGCCTCATCGTTACCTCCTGCTACATTCACTCCATCATCAGAAGCAACCACATGAGCCTCGCCACCGGAAATCTCGATGTTTGCTCCTTCAATCCCTTCGTAGCTCTTCGTAATATCAATTTTGCCACCAGATATCGCCACCAAGGCATCCGCATGGATTCCATCGTCGCCAGTTTTGATGTTGAATTCTCCATCAGCTATAGCAATGTTACTGTTGCTGTGCACTGCATCATCAGCAGAATCGATGGTAAAGGTTCCGTTGTTTAAGCTAATATCTCCTCCAGCCTTCAATCCTTTAGTACTTGGTGTTTCCGATTCTGTAGTTGTTGCCGTTGTTGTCGTTGTTGGTGCTTCCGTTGTTGGTACCTCCGGTTTTGTTTCTGGCATCGTCTCTGGTTTTGTTTCAGGTATTGAGGTTCCTGTTGTTCCTGGTGCTTGATCCCCTGTTCCCTGACCTCGGCCACCTCTCATGCCCATACCTTGCCCTTGATCACCTGTTTTCACTTCACCCTTCTCGTTGCCCCCACCCGTAACTAAGGTGTATGTTCCGCCATCTATTACAAGTGAAGTCTCAGCTTGAATTCCATCATTACCAGCCGTAATATCAAATGTTCCTGCTGCTATTGCTATGAAGCCTTTGTCCGTCTCAGTATCGTTGGTTGATTTCATACCATCGCCTTCTGCCGTTATGCTGATATTTCCGTCTTGTACAGCGACAAGATCTTTACCTACAATCCCGTCATCGGCAGCCTTAATTTCAATAGTGCCACCCATAATTTTCAGATCGTCCTTGCTCGTAATTCCGTCATTATAGTTAGCGGAAACAGACAGCTTCCCGGTACCATTAATCGTTAAATCCGCTTTACTGAAGATAGCCGCACTTGGTTCATCTGTAGTTTCATCGGCATACACGTAAGTTGCTCCATCAGATACGGAGTTCTCCGTCCCGTCTTCCAAGGTAATGATTACTTTGCCCGCTTCTTTAATATCAATTGCAGCACTATCGCTGTTCGTGATGTTCACACCGTTCAGTACCAAGTGCACACTACCTTCATCCTGATTATTAACTACAATCTGTCCATCACTCAGCTTACCAGACAGCACATAAGTTCCTGCTGCAGTAATTGTCACTGAGCCATCCTTAGACTCGGCCCCGGTGCCGTCAACAAGCGCACTTGTTCCAGCCAAAGCAATTTCCGTCGATTGGTCAGCCGTCCAAGTTGTATTAGAATCCTCTTCATCGAACGTCACCAGATCGGACAATTTGGCGCTTGCCAGTTGTACTCCCGTGGCAGCCCCGTTCTGAGTTATCGTTGTTCCCGAGGCTGCTGCTGTACCCGCCGCTTCAGACTGTGTTGTTGTGGAATTGGTGCTGCAAGCCGACATAAGTAATGCACACAATAGCAAGATTCCTACTTTACTTCCGGTTATATATTTATCCATTTTTCATCCATCCTTTCGTTATCTTAATAGTCATTAACAGTTGGAGTCATGGTCAGCGAGAGGTCTAAATTACCGTTCCGGGTACGAATCGCATCCAAAAATTCCTTCTGGTTCACAGCCTCACCCAGCGTTACAGCGTAGACCAGCTCATATAAACTGCCAAGCTCAGTTGTTCTAATCTTTTTAAGCTCGTACCCAACATTATATTTATTGAATACTTCAGCGAAGGCTTCCTCATATCCCAGACTCTCCGGGATGGTTACCTTTAATGTTTTTTGCGACGTTGTTCTTACGCCAAAGTTAGTCCGGTTAAGGATAAACATAAGGGCACATAGGATAAGGGTGAACAAAACTGCATATCCAAAGGAACCCACTCCGCAGGCAAGTCCAGAAGCCATGGTGAACAAAACAAATGTGATATCCTTCGGATCGCCCGGCGCACTTCTAAAGCGAATGATGGAGAACGCCCCGGCAAGACTGAAAGCTCTGGCAACATTACTGCCGATAAGCAAAATGATGATTGCCACAATTACGGGCAGCAGTACCATCGTCAGTGTGAAGCTTTGCGAATAGCCGCTGGCATTCGTCTTCATATAGGTGTAGCTAATGATTCCGCCAAGAACAATAGCTATAAAAATAGTTAGCAGTGCGTTGGTAAACGTTAACTCTGTACTAGTTGCTACGGTAAATAATGAATCAAGCATAGAGGGCACTCTCCCGTTCTGTTTTACTGTTCTTCAGCATTTTTTTATATTCGTTGCCGTACTTAGAGAAGCTTGTACGGTACATTTGATGCTCTGAGAGCATTCTGGCCAGCCAGACCGGAATCGTGTTCTCAGCCTTTACTTCCATAAGCCACTGCCCCGGCTCCAGCAAGGGTTCGCCATGAACACCCTGCTCCATCTTCAGATCGTACCGGCGGCTGCGAATATTTGTATCGAATGTAATTCTTAGATCGCGATTGTTTTTACAGAACAACGCTTTTCGGTCATAAGACAGATACACCTTGGGCTGCAAATCATAGCGTGTCAGAAAATATTTGATCTCTTCAATCACCTGTTTATTCATGTAATCCTTGAATTCCGGTTCCATACCGGTGGCGACAAAATCATAAGCCTCGTTTAATTTAAGCGACGTTCTTCTTTTATTAACAAGACCAAATACCTTCTTCTTGATTTCCAGATACACCTTCGTATCTTGATTTGGAACACCGTAAGCTCTTAAACGAAGCTTCTCTTTGTACTTGGGCTTCGCAAGACTGTTACGAATCAGGGTGTTGTGCTCCGTGTCATAATATAAGTTGGTTATGGAGTAAAACTCATGTTGCTTGTTGAAATCGTCCAGTTCCATGTATTCAAGCAATTGGTTATAAAATTTATAGTAGGCTTCGTTGTCCAACAAATATTTGTTCTCATAACGGTTGAATACCTCAATCGCCATATGTGATCAATCCTTTCTGTTTATCGTTGTCTCGTGTGCTTATGAATGTATCTTAGATCCCAAACCTTTAATGAATCTTAAATGGTTTTACAAATTATTGATTATCTTTTACATTCCCTTAACACAGGTGTACATCGTAACTGCGGTGTATGTTGGACTTCCGGCCGCTGTTGTCTCTCTTCATTAAGGTTCAATAAAGGTAATACTGATATAATGACCTCAATAACAAATACTGGTTCTATGTAGGGGATGGCAAAACCATGAGAATATTAATAGTAGAAGACGAGCTTCATCTCGCTGAAGCCTTAACTCAAATATTAAAAAAACATAATTATTCGGTGGATGCAGTCCATGACGGCAGGTCGGGTCTGGATTATGCACTGAGTGGAATCTATGATTTGCTGCTGCTCGACATTATGCTGCCTGAGATGGATGGGGTTAGCGTCCTCAAGATGCTGCGAAAAAAGGGGATACCCACTCCCGTTATCCTGCTTACTGCAAAGGGTGAGATTACAGATATGGTCACTGGGCTGGACTATGGGGCTGACGATTATATCGCCAAACCTTTTTCCTCAGAGATCTTATTGGCAAGAATAAGGGCTGTACTAAGACGTAAAGGCGAGGTGATACCGGATGATGCTTTAAAGTTCGGGGATATTGAACTGAATACATCCAATCTGAAGCTTACCGTGGGTGGCAAAGAGATCAAGCTCAATCTAAAGGAATGTGAACTATTGGAGCTTCTTATCTTGAGGAAACAAGCCGTAACCTCCAAAGAACAAATTATTGAGAAGCTGTGGGGCTTCGATTCTGATGCTGAGCACAATAATGTAGAGGTGTATATTTCTTTTTTGAGAAAAAAACTGACCTTCTTAAATTCGACCGTACGTATTAGTACGATCAGAAACGTAGGGTATGTATTAGAGGTGACGACCTAATGTTCACGAAGCTCAGAAATCGGTTTCTTATTGTTAACTTAGTCACTATCTCGGTGATCATGCTGGTGGCCTTCATCTCGATTTATGTAATTACGTACCAAGATGTCCAAAACAATATTCAGATGGATCTTCACAGAATCATGGAAAACTACAAGTCTCCCGGTGGTGATACAGGACGAATGGGCTCAACTAAGGGAAGTTCCCAGTTACCCCATGCTGATAATAAACGTATGGATAACGGGACTCCACCTCCTGAACGGTCAGTCTCATTTATGCTGAAGATAGATACAGCGTCGAACCTCATAGGGAAAGATTCCAAATTTACTATGGACGATGAATTTTATAATACGGCTCTGCAAGAAGCGCTAAGTGCCGGTAAAGATACCGGAAGGTTCACCTTGGATAGCAGCAAATGGATCTTCAACATCCAGCATACGAGTGATGGGGCGATGCTTGTATTTCTGGACATCACTGCAGAGCAAAAAATCCTCACCAATTTAATCTATACCTTCTCTGTAGTTGGTTCGGTGATGCTGATTATCTTGTACTTCGCTAGCCGCTTTTTTGCTAATCGTTCAATTGCGCCGGTAAAGGAGGCTTTTGAGAAACAGAAACAATTTATTGCGGATGCTTCCCATGAGTTAAAGACGCCGTTGACCATTATTAACACCAATGCGGATGTTCTCCTGTCCAACAGTGATGACACCATTCACAATCAGTCCAAGTGGCTGCACTATATCAAATCGGAAACAGAGAGAATGACCAGCCTGACCAATGATCTGCTGTACCTGACCGAGATGGACGATTCCAGATCGAGAATGATTTATTCGAAATTCAATCTGAGCGACGTGGTTGAAAATATCATTTTAACGATGGAAGCTGTAATCTTTGAGAAGCATATCTCCCTTGAATATGACATCGAGCCTGATCTGACAGTGCTAGGCAATAGTGAACAGATCAAACAAGTGATTATGATCCTCTTGGACAATGCTGTAAAATATTCGAACCCTAAAGGCTCAGTCACCTTATCCCTTAAAAAACAGCATAATGACATGGTGTTAGCAGTCACTAATACGGGGGAGGGCATTGCACCGGAGCACTTAGCGAGCATCTTTGACCGATTCTACCGTACAAATGCCTCCCGGGCGCGTAAACAAGGGGGATATGGCCTAGGACTGGCGATTGCCAAATCCATTGTTGAACAGCATAAAGGAAAAATTTATGCCAAAAGTTTCGTCGGCGAGTCCACCACGTTTTACGTACATCTTTCATAACTACAAATAAAAAAGACTCAAACCCTGTTATCACTAAGGTTTGAGTCTTTTTATTTATTTTACACTTCGCCCCAATAAATTTCGGTCTTATAATCAAAAAACACTTGCCCACTCTGGTTATTTCGTTCAAATATATTCCGCAGCTCAGTCATCATATTCTCATAGCTTGGATCTCCGGGGACCGGAGTGTAGGAAGACGATCGAAGCCGCCCGCTTAAGCCCTCCAAATCAAACACCTGCTGATTGCTAAAATGCGCTACTTGCATCTGTCCTTTTTTGAAAAAGGAACTAAGGATCTCAGGGGTAATGTTCTTATGATTAACTTGAGTGTAGTTCGTCCCGAAGGTCTGCAGCAGCTGCTCATATTCCTCCAGAAATGGGGTACCGTAAGTGAGTCGGGAATTCCATATCAGAACCACTTTTCCGCCAGGTTTTAGAATCCGCTTGAATTCCAATTGCGTTGCGTCCCTGTCAAACCAGTGAAACGCTTGGGCGCATACGATAAAGTCCATCGACTGGTCAGATAATTCTGTATGTTCAGCAGACCCCGGCGATACAGAGAAATGGTTATCCTTTGCGAACTTCTCTTCCGCAGCTCTACGCATTTCCGGATTGGGTTCAACGGCAGTCACACAACTCCCGCGCTCCAGAAGTAATGCTGAGAATATTCCTGTTCCTGCACCAATATCAGCAATATCACAATTGGGTTGGAGCCCAATAGTATTGTACAAATAATTAATGGCTTCTCCAGGATAGCTCGGCCGATATTTCACATACGAATCTACCCGATTAGAAAATATTTCTTTGCTATTCATCCTTCGTCTCCTCCTAGGCGCTCAGGTTCATATTCACTTAATTTACCTTGGTAAACCAATCTCAGCCGATCACTTTGGCGAAAATCATCCGGAGTAACGAGTGCAGGCAGCTTATTCCATAACTTAATACCCGACCGCTCTAGAATTTCCGCTACAAATTGCGAACAAAAATAAGAGTTGCTGAATTCGACAGGCTCCTTCAGGGCAATGCCAATTACGCCGAGAATATTATAGAGATACTTTTGACGGCTTCGGATAAAGACTTGCAAGACCCGCTCCATTTTCTCCACTTCGCGGGCTGTAACTTGAAGTTCATATAGGACACATGTTGTATTTGGATATTTGCTGAACGTACCTGTCTTAATATCCTCCTTCACAAACCCTCCATTCAGGGGGTTGCTCGGATGCTTCCTGCCAAAGCTATACAGCTCGGAAAGCTCTCGATTAAAGGAGATCGAGGCATGATTATAGGGTGCTTTTGTATAGCCTTGAATGAGCTTCGTAAAAAGCGTCCCGGTATTCGTCAGTAATATAAAGACCGATGGATCTGCTGCCATTTACAATTTTCCCCTTATCAAGTTTGAACGTTTCCTTCATAATAACATATGAACCCATTAATGGAATCTACTCTAGGACAAGTTGGTGATCAGTTATCGACCGCTCTTTATTAACTATAATTCTTATCTTTGCGGCCCTATCGGCCATTCACTTGATGTATGTAGTTATAGGGAAGCTACAGCCAAATAAAGATTATACGGGCATTGGCTTTCGCATCAAGACGTGGTGGGGAATGCTTTTTATCTTTTGCCTAGCTACCCTATTTAATCCCGTCGTCTCTCTTCTTTCTCTCATGGTGCTCTGCTTCTTTGCACTGAAGGAGTATTTCTCCATGATGAAATCACGAAAATCCGACCGCAGGCTATTTCTGTGGGCGTACTTATCCATTCCGTTACAGTTCTACTGGATTTATATCGAGTGGTACGGAATGTTTATTGTCTTCATCCCAGTTTATGTATTCTTGCTCCTACCACTGCCCAGAATGATTAATAAAGGCACGGTTGGTTTTATGCGTAGTGTCAGCTCCACGCAATGGGGGCTAATGCTGATGGTATTCGGGCTTAGTCACTTGGCCTACTTTCAATTTGCTACACCGGAGTATGGAGCCGGGCTTGTACTTTTTCTAGTAGTGCTAACGCAGCTCAATGATGTGGTCCACTATCTGGCATCACTTTATGTAGGGAAGCGTAAAATAGTTCCCACCGCCAATCCGTATTTGACTTGGGAGGGTTTCGCTTTCGCATTTGTCATCACGACAGGAGTTTCCTATCTAATCTATCCCTACCTGACGCCGCTCAACCCAATCTTCGGGTTACTGTCAGGCATGTTGGTCAGCTTGAGCGGCTTCTTTGGCAGTTTAACGGTTTCCGTGTTAAAGCGGGATCTGCTAATCGGCGATGGCGATAAATTCGTGGCTTTGAAGCAAAGCCATTTAAGCCGGATCGATAGCTTGACCTACACTTCACCGGTCTTTTTTCATGTCATTCGTTATTTTTTCGACTTCATGTAAATTATCTGATTGTGAGCTTGAATCAGCCCTTCCATGAATGATTATGCAGTATCTTCATCATCTGTTCTTGATGGCTGGCGAACTGCTTATATCGATGTCCGTTGGCGCCCGAGGGGTGGGGAAATCCCCATAAGCAGCGTTGTTTATCTAGCTCACCTGCGGACACAAGGAGTTGAAGTATACTTTCCACTGTTTTTCCTAAGGGAATAATTAAGGCCCGGCTCAGTATGTTCAGCTCCTCACGCAAGGAAGATAATGCCTGCGCCCTGAGGAATGAATTTGAAAGTAGCTTGGGCTGGGTCCCACTATAATTTTTCTTATCCACGAACACAGGAAAACGCAATAAAGAGCTGGTGTGCAGGATCGTCTGCTGCTGCTGAAATAGTTCTTCACAAGAGGTTAGGTTCAAGTGTTGATGCAGTTTAAGTGTATCTAACATATGAATTAACGTGTTCCGCATGGAGCCTGCGAATCTCGCCGCTTCCTTCGCTGTCCTACATACCTCTTCATCTGATAAACCAGCTTCCAGACCTATGATCGCTTCTTGTATCGCTATGCCCATTTGTGTGAACCCGGGCGTTAACCCTATAATGATCATCTTAGCAGAAGGATTAATGTATTCATTATGGGGGGCATAATACATTTCCACCTTGCCATTACGCTCCATTAGAAGCTTATCCACCTGCAGATCCTCTTTAGTTAGCACTGTACCCTTCGGGAGTGAGAGGATCGCCGATTTATACTGATGCAGATAGTTAGAGAGGAGCATATCATCTGCCTCACAGGTCTCTATTTGTTATCGAACCACTCACCAGACGGCCTTCGTACCAGACAGCTTGGCGCTGCGCTCTTCGGGCTACTGCTTCTGCCGAACAGCTGGCATGCAACAGCACAAAGCTAGCAGTGTCGCCAACCTTTGGCCATACCTGCTCGCCTTTTGGATCAAGGGGTGTTAATCCTCCTGTTATAAATCCGAGGGATTGAGATAATGCCAATTCATCGTTGCAGCCGTACAACTCCGCGTAACGTCCTGCCTTTTCCAATTGATCTCCATTACCAAAAGGGGACCAGTGATCGGTAAGGCTATCTGTTGCCAGCTTCACTTTTACCCCTTGGCTATGCAGCATCGGAAGTGGCATCATCATTCTTCCAATAGGCACTGTGGATGCAATAGTCATACCCAGTGATGCCATCCGTTTAGCTACCTCTTCTGCCTCTTGCTGCTGAGCTCCTGCGAACCAGAACGCATGACTGACCGTGACCTTTCCTTGCAAGCCAGCTTCTTCCGTCAGATCAGCTAACCGCGTCAGTGTTTTCTTTCCCGCTTCTTTTCCATCATGTAAATGAATATCAATGCCGGCATTACTCATCACTGCTAGTTCCACCATCGTCTGAAGTGACTTCTCGATATCTCCATCCACCGTATAAGGATCTACTCCGCCTACAAAGGTTGCCCCCTCTGCCAGAGATTGTTTTACCAGTTGCACAGAATCCGAGCGCAGCAGGCCATGCTGGGGAAACGCCACAATTTCAGCTGAAATTGTGCCCGCGAATGTATTTAATGCTTGTACAGTTGCCTCTAATCGCTGCAAACCGCTGACAGGCTCAATATTGCAATGGCTACGCACATGTGTGGCACCAAACCCCTGAATAAGCGTCAGGATGCTCTCTGCTTGTTGTCTCGCCATGGGCAGCAGCTTAGGCAATAATACCTTCTCTTCCTCAATCCGTTCGAAAACACTGGACGCAGGCTTTACCGCTCTCCATGGTCCACCGTAATACGTTTTATCTAAATGGATATGTGCTTCTTCGAAAGAAGGCAACATCAACAACTCTTTACAGTCATATTTCGGGAGCTGGCTCTGAAGCTCTATGTCTGCTCCAACAACTTCTGATATCTTATCCCCGTCAATGCGGAGATGACAAATCTTCGTATTCGTACCCGCTACTTGCCCATCCTCAATAACATAACCTTGTTCTAATCTTATATTGGTTAACCAGTAAGAAGCATTCAACATGCTACCCCATCCTTTTCTCAACAATTTATATAGGTACGGACCGCTTTACTCTAAATGTTACCATAGCCCTTGCCATATAAAAAATGATTGAGAAATTTCAATAGCTACAGATCAATCTGCCCCCGATGTTTGACTCTGGATCTAGCTTCTCTACTATGACTAACTTCCTTGTTCAGCAGTTCATCCATCCGAAGACACTTCAGACCCTTTTTATCCATTTCTTTTAAGACTTCTTCTAATCCAGTGATCATATTCAAGGGCGCTTCTTCATCTGCCCACGGTGTATCTCCGCTGTCGTGTAGAACAATGATTGAGCCTGGTTTTATTTTTTTTATTAAGGCATCCTTTAATTGTTCTGCACTCAGTGAAGCTTTCCAATCTCCGACCATGACAGACCACAATACGATTCGATAAGATTCTCTTAGCAAAAAGAAATCCCCTAAATTAAGAAGCCCCCAAGGTGGGCGGTAAAAGATAGGCCGCTCTCCTGTAATTCGCTCAACAATGTCTGCTGTGCGATCTACTTGCTTCCGTCTATTGGTCCAGGGGAAGTGGATCCAGTTGGGTGTATGAGTATAATTATGAATGCCGATTTGGTGTCCTTCTCTGTGCATACGCTCGATCAATTCCGGATATTGCTTTGCCTTTTTGCCTAATACGAAGAAGGTCGCCTTTATGCCATGCTCTTTTAATAGATCTAGAAGTTCAGGTGTATAACAAGGATCCGGACCGTCATCGAACGTAAAGGCAATTTCCTTCTCTGCACCTACGTCCGAGTGAACCCCCCATCCCAATATTCGGGTAAGTGCAAAAGGAACGATCATATAAAGAACAATCACATCCACTGCTAAAATTATGAAGGCCCACATTAGGAAGCCGCCTCTGTCTTACGCGGGGCAAACCGCGCTTTCAAGGACTGCTTACTAAGCACAAGCATCATGGGAGATAACTTCTCTGTGCTGTCCTCTACACGATGTTTCCCTTCCGGATGCAGCATGCGCAGTAAGAAACGAAGGTATATCCCGAACCAGTGCCGCTGCCATTTGGACTTGATGGGGCGCTGCTCAAAACCTATTCCATGAATAATCCCCCGGTGAAGCAGCGTAATCCCGGTTAGCGCATTTACTTTGCTTAGTTCCGGATTGCTGTCTAGATCACGACTGATCTCCTTCATAGCCTCGCGAAGCATGCGTGCCGTACGAATTCCGGCCCGATCTGCACCAAGCGTCCGTGTCAGCTGCACGATCTGGCGATTGTCCAAATGAAGCTCACCCACCCAATCTCCAGGAAGTATCCGTTGCCCATCTTGGCAGACCAAAATTTCTCCGTGATATTTCAACACTACCAATTTACATATCCCGTATCTACGCACGGACTGACTACGAAATTTGGTGATGACAGCAAATATGTTCTCCCACATCATCCAAAGGGATTGTGAGAATAATTTTATAAATGGAACTGAGGTTATCATCATTTTTCCTTCTTTCCTGTTTGAGTTTATCTTCTAGCAAAATCCTTCACTAAACGCCGCGTATACCTGCCGATCATCTTTACCAGACTGTTTCCGAGATAAGCACCTATCCATAGAGACACTGCACCTAACAACATGAAGAAAAGTGAGATGTTGAATGTTTTATTTTCAATCCCAAATAGCGTTATAGAGGATACATCTAATAAATACAGGATAGGTGACAACAGGAGAATAATAGGGGTCAAGTAAAAAAGAGTGGCACAAATGAGACTGACCATGCCGATGCCAAGTTGCAACATCAACCCTATAATCGCTCTCCAGTTATGATTATCCTGCAACTCCATCTTCACCTTTTCCCACAAGCTGCCTTCTTCGTGAGATCGGGTTGGTAGCGTGCGAACGGAGATATCGGTATAGACTTTAGTTCGAATTCGCTCATACTGTAAAAAAGTCTCGGTAGAACGCAAAACATAATAGAGGATCGGAATCCCCACTAAGGTGAAGGACATCGCAACTCCAAAGGTAATACCCACCAAATAAAAACAAAAGTAAAATAGCCCTGTGGCAAAAGTAATTAATAAGAAACAGAAATTTCTCACATGTTTCCGGATCATTTGATTCATGCTTTTCTCTCCCTCTCTGCAATAAAAAATTGTTCATATCTAAGCAACTCTTATGCTAGTGCTTTTGGTGTAAAATCGACCAGTGCCATAATGTCATATGACAAAAAAAACACCCTACTGCCTACTCCCACAAGGGAAAGCAAACAATAAGGTGTTTCTCAATTTTAACTGATTTAGATTTAGTTAGCATTAATCCGAAATGCCAAAAGCCTTCTCGACTGCCTCCTCACGGTTTCGTACCCCGAGCTTAGCATAGATGGTGGACGCGTAATTTCTCACCGTTCCATCGGACAGATATAGTTTAGCGGCAATAGATTTATAACGCATTCCCTTCGAGAGGCATTCTAGAATCTCCAGCTCACGCGAGGTCAGCCCATATTCATTATTCTTCTCCGTCGGCGGCGCCTCTGAAGCTGGATGCATCTCATAGTGATCAATTAATACATTCGTAATATCGGGTGTAATCATCTTTACGCCCCGATGTACGAGACGTATTCCTTCGAACAGCTCCTGCGGCTCGGTAGACTTTAACAAGTAACCATCTGCCCCATTTTGCAGTGCCTCGACTGCCATATCTGCTTCTTGAAAAGTAGTCAGGATCAACACTCGTACCCCTGGCCACTTTTGCTTAATAAGCTTAGTCGCTTCTGCACCGTCCATGCCTGGCATATTTAAGTCCATCAGCACCACGTGAGGTTGTTCCTGCTCGCAGAGGCTTATTGCTTGTTCACCATTCTCAGCTAACCCAATAATCGCAAAATCCGGCTCCTGCTCTAGAATAATTCGCAGACTATCGCGGATATAGGGTTGATCATCCACCAGCAATAAACGAACCGTTTCCTCCTGTATCTCTTCAAGCCTTGGTAAACTGCAGGTCACTAAGGTTCCTTCCCCTGGCTTAGAGTAGAAATACACCTGTCCTTGCAAGTTGGAGGCACGCTCCTTCATCGCATTGACACCAAATCCTGCTTTTAAATCTTCAGTGCCTAATCCATTATCCTGCACATCCAGCCGAATCAACTTCTCTTCATAATGTAAGCTGATAACAATTTCAGTGGCGTGACCATGACGTGCAGCGTTGGTTATCGACTCCTGCAAACATCTGTATAGTGCCATTTGGGCCTGCTTAGATACTGTATACGGCTCTCCGAATGTTCTTAAGCGAATCTTAACCTTGGAGAAGGTCTGGAAGTCATCCACTAATTTCTGTAGGGACTGCATAAGCGTCAATGCATCCTCCGAAGCGCCCACATGGTGCAAATATCGCCGAACATCATCCAAGCCATTGCGGGTTAGCTTTAACAAGGCATCTATTTTGTGCTCTCCTTCAGAGGTGTTCACCTCCGAACGTAAAGTCTCTAGCCCCATAATAATTGAAGTATAAGAATGCCCCACCGTATCATGCAGATCTTTGGATAAACGATCTCGTTCTTCCAGAAGTGTCATACGTTCAACTTGCGAGATATACTGCTCTAAAACAGCATTTTGCTCCTTAATAATTCTACCCTGCTTGTGATTCACCACTAGTAAATGAAAAGCGAACCCAAGCGTATACACTAAACCCATGTTAAAAATCATTGATACAGCATCCATTTGTTGTGACAATCTAGATAACATAATTGGAATCAAAATGACCGTGATCGGAGCTGTCCAACGATAGGACTTCTCTGCACTATTGCTGGCAATCATAAAAGCGATAGGCAGAAAAGTTACGTACGATTCAGGAAACAAAGCAGCCAAATATAAGCAAAGTCCACCCGAAAAGAGGATCTCCGCCATCAGATAATACTTGTAGTGCAGCTGCAAACAAAACCAAGGCACAGAAAAAGAGACCACGCCCCAAACAAACGCGATCCAGAACGGAATCGTAAAATCCTCCGAAAGATAACACATGGTGACCAAAAAAGAAGTAGAAAAACAAATCCGAAACAGGAGGACGAGCCAATCGTACCAGAACCACTGTTTGACCAGATTAAACAAGACATTTCCCCCTATATACTCTGCTGACTTAATCTTTATTATAGTGTAACCCCTTAAGGACTCACTAGTTACAAAAAGTCATGAGTTGAGATGACATTTTTACTAATGGTGTAATTAGTGTAATTGATCATTCAATGTCCCTCTGAATAAGCAGCTTTTTAAAGCAAAGCCCAGACTGTATGATAGTACATATTATTTGTCCATAAAATTGTAGTAGACCAATCAAACCAATAGGTCCGTAAATTTTATAACGTATGACCAGTATCGGGGGAATAATAACTATGTTAGCCGCACTACTTCATGGCATTGCACTAGCCTTTGGATTAATTCTTTCACTTGGCGCACAAAATGTCTTTGTATTTAACCAAGGGGCCTCGCAGCCACATTTTAAAAAAGCCATTCCCGTTATTGTTACAGCCGCTTTATGCGATACCCTGCTTATTTTATTAGCCGTATTAGGTGTTTCAGTCCTTGTGTTTGCCATCCCCGTTCTGCAGACCGCTTTATTTGCTGTAGGACTTTTATTTCTTTTGTATATGGGATGGTCTATCTGGAAAAGTACACCGGCATCGTCAGCGCAAGACGCAACCCCTTTATCCTCCAAAAAACAAATCCTGTTCGCGCTGTCCGTTTCTTTATTAAATCCACATGCGATTTTGGATACTATTGGCGTTATCGGCACTAGCTCGCTTAGTTACACAGGTGTAGACAAAGTTGTATTTGCTGGCGCGACTATCCTAGTGTCATGGATTTGGTTCTTTGGGCTGGCTGTAGCCGGAAAAACCGTAGGACAAATCGACTCAAGTGGCAAAATCATGCGGATCATTAATAAGATCTCCGCGATCATTATCTGGACCGTTGCTGCTTATATTGCCTTCAAGCTTTTTTAAATGGAGGAAAAAGAATGCCGTACACGAATTTGCCGTATAATTATGTCCAATTTACACCATAATGTACTAGAATTTTGACTTACGGCGCAGAATGAGGTACATTACAATTTGGACGAACAATTAACAAACCAAAATACTATAATGTTCGCATTTAGAGGTGTAAATTATGAAAGAAGTATTCGATTATGAAGATATTCAATTAATTCCTGCAAAATGTATCGTAAACAGCCGTTCGGAGTGTGATACATCAGTCACCCTCGGTGGGCATAAATTTAGATTGCCGGTGGTACCTGCCAACATGCAAACCATCATTGATGAGAAGATCGCTATCTCCTTGGCGCAAAATGGCTATTTCTACATTATGCATCGTTTTGAACCGGAGAAACGTACGTCTTTCATCAAAGACATGCACTCCCGTGAATTAATCGCATCCATCAGCGTCGGAGTTAAAGAAGAAGAGTATGATTTCGTCGAACAATTATCCAAAGAACAGCTGGTTCCGGAATTCATTACAATTGACATTGCACATGGCCATTCCGAAGCAGTCATTCGGATGATCAAACATATTAAACAATACCTGCCTGCTAGTTTTGTTATTGCAGGAAATGTAGGAACACCTGAAGGCGTTAGAGAATTAGAAAACGCTGGGGCTGATGCTACTAAAGTTGGGATTGGACCAGGGAAGGTATGTATCACTAAGATCAAAACTGGATTCGGTACAGGCGGCTGGCAGTTAGCTGCGCTACGCTTGTGTGCCAAGGCTGCAAGCAAGCCTATTATTGCCGATGGAGGCATTCGCACACACGGTGATATTGCTAAATCCGTACGATTTGGCGCTTCTATGGTCATGATTGGTTCACTATTTGCTGGTCATGAAGAATCTCCGGGTGAAACCATCGAAATCGCTGGGAAGCTCTATAAAGAATACTTTGGCTCCGCTTCAGAATACCAAAAAGGTGAAAAGAAGAACGTCGAAGGTAAGAAAATTGCGGTTGAGCATAAGGGGGCTTTAGCAGAAACCCTAAGAGAAATGGAGCAGGATCTTCAATCCTCCATCTCTTATGCAGGTGGCAATAAATTAGAGGCTATCCGTAATGTGGATTACGTTATCGTTAAGAACTCCATTTTTAATGGAGATAAAGTCTATTAATTGAATACACAGGTGGGCAGGATGACTTAGGTCAATCTTGCTCACCTTTTTTTATGAGAACGAGTTCCGCTGGCCTACTTTGGGGTAATGGTAAGAATAAACTTCTATTAGATCACAATAGAGAGGATTATCCTTATGCGGCAAGCTATGATTATTATTAACCCCTCATCCGGTAAAGAGGAAGCCAGCCAATATGTCAGATACGCAACAAGAGTCCTAAGTGACAAAGACTACTCCGTTACGATCAACGAGACGGCAAAAGAACTAGACGCCACTCGTTATTCCATCACTGCTTGTGAGGAAGGTTATGACCTGGTTGTCTCTATCGGCGGGGATGGCACGCTTCACGAGACCATTAATGGTCTTATCGATCAGGAACACCACCCAATATTAGGTGTGGTTCCTTTAGGAACGGCTAATGATTTCGCCCGTGCATTACAAATTCCACTGAATCCCGAAATAGCCATTCAAACCCTTGCCTCCTCTAACCTAAAAAACGTAGATATCGGTCGCTTAAATGACCGCCTATTCGGCAACGTTGTTGCTGTAGGTTCAATTGCCGGATCATTATCCTCTGTATCCTCCGAAGATAAAACCAAACTCGGCTCATTGGCATACTTGAAAGAAGGTCTTAAACAACTTACAAGCCCTACAGCCCACCCCCTTGTCATTCACCATGATGAACAAATATGGCAAGGAGACTCCTTACTCTTTCTCGCCGTATTAACCAACTCAGTCGGCGGGTTCGAGAATCTAATACCGGATGCTGCGGTTGACGACGGTCTGCTTCATTGTTTTATTATTTTGGACCTCAGTATATTCAATACCATTACAGCCAGTATATCTTTACTGCTGGGTACCCTCAAAGATCATAAAGACGTTGTCTATTTCACAGCCCACAATGTAAGTGTAAGCTCTCTAGAAACCGTAAGAACCAATGTAGATGGCGAAGAAGGTCCAACTTTGCCTATTACACTAAGTGTTCTCCCTCGTCATATCCAAGTCATTGTGCCAGAAGTGGACTAACAAACAAAAAGCAGTCCGGAACTCAAAAAGTTCCAGACTGCTGCCCTTAATTTATGGACGCCCCGATCCATATCTTCCTACTAATCAAATGACTAAGAAGTTATTTCTATTCCACTACAATAAATTTTTTGCCTAATAACCACATTCCGCCGCTAATCCCTAAGAAATAAATAGGCATCGTCAGTAATGAACCATTATGAAGAGCGCTCATTCCCCACGTCGCCAAGCTAACAAGCAAATAATAGCCCAAGCTAAATATTGCGCCTGCTGTTCCTACAACATCCTGAAATTGAACAAGAGCAAGACTTAGACAATTAGGTAAAGCAATCCCTGCACCCATTAATAGGACAAACAGCGCTATTAGAATACATACGATCACTATCATGTCCGGCAGCGAGTCAAGACTGCTTGCGATTGTTAATAGCAAGGCTCCGCCCGCCATTACTAGACAGCCGATATGGATTATTTTTTCTGGGGCATAGAGGGTTAATAACCTTTTGGAGATCATTGCTCCTACAATCGACGCCAAAGCCACAATAATGCCGAGAAAACCATAGACTCCTGGCGAAATCTGAAAGTGTTCAATAAATATAAAAGGAGCTTCAGCATAATAGCTGAATAAGATTCCGTTAATGCCTCCAATTAGTAATCCAAACACCAATACACGTGGCAATGCGAGCATTTTTTTGACTATAGGCAGAATAGCCACCTTTTTTCTCATGGAAACATCAGTGGTTTCTGGCAGCTTCCAAAAAGCATACATAAATAACAACACACTCATCATCACTAATGTAAAGAAAACCGCTCGAAAACCAAAAGCTTGATCCACCCATCCGCCAATTAACGGACCTACTGCGGGAGTAAAAGCAATGACCGCCGAGATTTGGGCAAACATAACATGCCGTTTATTCCCGGAGACACTCTCACGAAGAATGGTTTGGGTAATAATCGAACCTGTTGCTGCTCCAAACGCTTGTATAAACCGGCTGACTAACAGCAGATGAATGGATTCTGAGTAAAAACACATCAGGCTTCCCATACCGTATACAAGAAGTCCAGCCAGCATGGAAGATCTCCGCCCGATGAAGTCAGACAACCAACCCCAGCTAAAAACACCTAAAGCAAATCCAATAAAATATATACTTAACGTTAACTGTACAGAACTATTGGTGGCCCCAAGTGCTACTGCGATATCCGGTAACGATGGGGTGTAAATCGTCTCACTAATTTGCGGAAAAGCCACAAGAACAATCATTAAAAGTAACGATGGTGCTGCATATTTTTTCATCTTATTTTCGCCCTCCTACAAGCTTATATCCTCGAACAACTACAAGAATATGAGCCTAGCTAGGGAAATGGGGGCATCATTATGGCAAGACGACTATAGATCATCATGTCAGAAAATCACCTTTCATTGTTATGCTTTCATTGTTATATAGGAGGGCTTACCCGAAAGATATCGGGCAAAGATTTGAGTTTCAATTATTCAACCAAAACATCATTATACACGGTAATAGAAAAGCTCTCAAACGAATCGCTTCGCCTGAGAGCTTATTTATGTTAGGAATTTTGTTCTGATAATCCATGTATAGTTACGCCAACAGCGCTGGATTTCTTTTTGTCCTGAGAAGCATGTAGCTTTACCATCACAAATCTTGCAAACGGCTGTATTAATATACTTTCAGCGAACAGTGCAATCAGGAAATTTCTTGGCCAATTGGCTAAGAAGTGATTAAACGTTTGAGAACTCAACCCGTTTCCGATAATGTCTCCAATAAACGTCATACAAAATGACATCCCTAGTACGGTGAACAAGATAAGGAATAGGATTTTGGCGTTGAAGCTATCTGTGGGTTGTGTGAATGTAGCTGTCAGCTTTTCGGCAATACGGCCAATAACAACAGGCTCAATAATCATGACAATTACCCAAATGATCGGAAACACCTTAAGAATCGTTAAGGCAACCTCACCATTAAATTCTCCAACCCCTAAAATGATATTTATTGAAGACATAAACAGTACCGTCAGTGTACAAATGATTGCACCATATAATGCCCCCTCCTTACCGTTTCTTGGTAATCTTGCTTCTTGATTCATGATGTTCTTCCTTTCAATATTGTCGGTAATAGTTTGGCGATAGTTTTTAAGGGAGTTGTAGATTTTTGCGTTAGGCACAACATCATCGCCCCTTCAATCGAAGCCGTCATCCACAAAGCCATATCGGAGGCTGATTCCTGCGAATAACCTTCAGTTACAAGCTTATCGCAGTAAATTCGTTCCATGTTCTCATAGAGCAAGCTACATGCCTGGCGAACAGGTTCACTCACCGTAGCCATTTCACTGACAATACTGCTAAAGGTATATCCGGTAATCGTGCCCTCAGTTTCTAAGTTGTGAACTAACTTGTCAATCATGGATTGTGTAGCTTCTAACGTCGATGGATGCTTTTTAAAAATATCCTCAATATCTATCGTAATTGCTTCATTTAAGCCCTTTAAACAAGCAATTAATAGTTCTTCTTTTCCATTTGGAAAATGATGATAAAGCGCTCCTTTGGTCACATTACAGGCTTTTAAAATTTCACTCACGCCTACATTTTTATATCCTTTTTGCTGAAAAAGAAGTGTCGCCGTCTCAATCATTAGCGATTTTGTATCCACAATAACGTACTCCCCCTAACATACCAACCGGTCTGTTTGTTATTATAACAATATAAAAAAGAATAATGTAAGTCTTTTTTGCTTTTTTTTCAAAAAATATTTCATTATTTTCATTTATAACAGCAAAAAAAGCTTAGAAAATTGTGTCGAAAGTGGAATTGTTGCAGTATCACTTGGATTAATGATATCATTCTGAGGAAACTTATCTTACTTTAAATATGAAGGAGGAATACCCGGTGAAAAAGAGATCGCTAAAATATCTATCTTTTGGTATTGGGTATTCTACTGCTGTTTTTTTCTAGAATTAATTATTGATAGGATAGGTCTGTCAAAAATTAAAAGAAACTAAAAAACAGCGGAGATATATAACTTAGATATCGGTATGTATCTTCTATTTAAAGGAGAATTCACAAAATGAACTTAAATAATAATGTTATTACAAGATATAATCCAGAGAATATTGCTAAACCGGTTGGTAACTATAGTCATGTAACAAAAATAAGTAGAAATGCTGAAATGTATGTATTTTCTGGCCAAATTGGAATCGATCAAAACAATCATATCCCTACAGATTTTAACCAACAGGTAACAAATACGATGAGTAATATTGTTGAAGTCCTTTCTTCTCAAAGGCTAACACCTGATAATGTAATCAAAATCAACATTTGGGCTACGGAAGAAATCGATTGGAACCATTTCTATGAAATTTGGAATAAAGTATTCGGCATGACACCTCCTTCAATGACAATTGCTTATATTAAAGGATTAGGGTTACCTGAATTAAAAATTGAGTTAGATGTATGGGCTGCTGGTTAAACCCTAAATCAAGAGGGAGTAATTTAATTTTCTGTACACCAAACGAGCCTTAGAAGCGATTCTAAAGGCTCGTTTTTCTAACTACCCCTTTATACCAAAAAGGGCTCAGTTTCCTGAGCCCTCAAATACTTACCCTACTATGTTTTTATATCTGAAGAATTGTCCCAACATTCCACGTTCTCCAAACCCTCTATGCTATCTTTATAAAAGACAGGGTCCTTGCCTGCACGCTTCTGGCGCTTATAATCCTGCAGGGCGGCAAAGACCACCTTAGATAATAGAAGAATAGCGATCAAATTCACGATGACCATGAAGCCCATAAATAAATCAGCCAAATCCCATACCAATTGAACCTTAGCTACGGAGCCAAAAATAATCATCGCCAAGACGCTGTATCTATAGAATAGTAATACTTTTTTATTGGAGTTCAAGAATTCTATATTGGTCTCACCATAATAATAATTTCCGATTAACGTACTGAAAGCAAACAACAAAATCATGATCGCTAGGGATCCAGAGGCCCACGAACCAATATGTTCGCTTAATGCCGCTTGTGTCAGCTTAATTCCATCCAGCCCTGGCTGTTTATACGCATCAGATAACAAGATAATAAAAGCAGTACTCGAACAAATAAGTAACGTGTCTGTAAGTACACCCAGCGCTTGCATCAGCCCTTGTTTCACCGGATGACTAGTTGTTGCAGTTGCCGCAGCATTTGGAGCACTACCCATCCCCGCTTCGTTGGAGAATAGTCCTCTTTTCACCCCTTGCAGAATGACTGCCCCAAAAGATCCCCCCGCGATTTGTTCAAATCCAAAAGCACTTTTCACAATAAGCGCCAGAATCGCCGGTATTTCCGTAATATTAATTAACATAATAATAACAGCGGCCCCAATATAGATCCCTGCCATTACCACTACAATATATTCGGACATTCTAGCAATACGTTTAACCCCACCAAAGATAACAGCCGCAAAAGCAGCAGCGACTACAAGTCCAAGAATCACCCGATTAGTGCCAAATGAATTCTCAAAGGCCACTGTAATCGTATTGGATTGAACTGCATTAAATACAAGACCAAAGGATAACGTGATCAAAACCGCAAATACCGCGCCCATCCAGCGTTTTTTCAGGCCTTGCTCCATATAATAGGCGGGACCACCACGAAATCCAGTCTTGTCCTTCACTTTATACACCTGTGCCAGAGTACTTTCAATAAATCCGGACGCTGATCCAATAATAGCTATGACCCACATCCAAAAAACAGCTCCTGGTCCACCTATTGCGATAGCAATTGCGATCCCTGTAATATTCCCTGTCCCAACCCTTGCTGCCATACTGATACAGAAAGCCTGAAACGACGAAATGGAATCTTTTGACCTTTCATTGGACTCTTTAAGGACCCTAAACATTTCTTTAAACATGCCAAACTGAACAAACTTCGATCGAATGGTGAAATAAATTCCACAAACAATAAGCAGAACCACCAAAATTTTCGACCAAAGAAAGTCATTTGTTGCGCTAATCATACTGTCTAACATTTGTTGCATGTGAATCCGCCTCTCCATTGTGTCGATACCCAGTTGCTGAACCTTAAGTTACATAGTATTTTCAAATATAACAGCCCTTATTTCAAAAGCCAACAAAAAAAATTAGCCAGCAACACCATACCTTACACCGGTGTGAGAGCTATTTCTCCATCTTCATCTGAGCCACAAGCTGCTTTAGAATAATATAGGCTTTTTTTACATTAATTATATTTAATCACATACGAGTTGTATATAATTAAGGCTTTCACAATTAATAGTAAATAAGGAGGCTGAATAAAAAAAGCAGCCGGTGGAAGAAATGTATGACTACAATGTATGCGCGTATTTATATCGTGGAGAACATTTGGTTTGATCCCACCGTTGTTTTGAACCATCCAACTATGGGATCGCTTGAGACATCCACTTCCAGTGTTATCTCGAATAATCATAGAGCAGATATTTTCGAGGTATTAATTAGCCACAGCTTTAAAATATTGGTACACCTGATTTAACTTCTTATCATGTTTCCCTTTCGGACTCTCCATATTCCCAAATTCGAAAAACTTCACTTTCTTGATGCCACAATATTGAAATAATGCTTTTCTCATCAGCACTTTATGGGAATTATTCAACCAATATAAAGGATAGAGGGTCGGCCCCTTCATGCTGGAAATGCAAACCACTGACTTTCCTTTCAGCAGCCCTTCGGGGATGAGGCCACCCTTTTCTCTGTAAGCGAAATTAGAAGCAAACATTTGGTCAATATAACCGAGCAACATCGCGGGAGGACGTCCCCACCAGATTGGATACACAAACACAATTTTATCGGCCTGACGAATCTGCTCCCGATACTTCTCGAGCTTGGGATCAATATGCATGTCTCTTCTACGTTTATTTTCATTAAAGACCAGCACAGGATCAAATTGCTCTTCGTAAAGATCAAGGACCTCTATCTTCGTGATCTTTTGATTCTCATTACTTCCCTGAATGACTTTATTGAAAAAAGCATAACTTAAACTTTTATGATTCGGATGTGTATAGATGACTAAAACGTTCATTGCTCCACCTCTTTAATTATCATTTGATAACAAAATGGTATCACAACCGTTATTTAGTTGTCAAATGATAATTGTATTATGATAATTATTTTGTTAAGGTTTACAATAAGAGGTGATCCTTATGGACAAACAAGCGTTTTTTCAGAAAATTGTTACCTTTACGACAGCAGTCCATGAAGTAACATTTGACTTTACCAAAGATGTTAGACCGGAAGGCATTACGCCCGTTCAATATAGTATTCTGGAATATATTGCGGTTAGCCAGCCTGTTACCCTCAGCCAAATCAGCGATTGTAAGAATATCTCTATGCCGAATACCAGCCGTGAGCTCAAGAAATTAACAGAAAAAAACCTGTGTGAGAAGCTTGATGTCGCCGAGGACCGGCGTAAGCAAATGATTCGGTTGTCTGATGCTGGACAAGCGATGATGAACGAGGCTTTTGAACGGATCGGTGAACGTTTTCTGAACCGGATTAAAGAGGTTCCCCCAGAGGAATTAGCCGAGATTAACCATGCCCTCGATATCCTGCAATCTAAGGTGTTTAGCACCCAGCAATGATCCGAGAAAAAGACAGCAGAGCAGCGGTTCCCCATTAATGGGGGCACCGCTGCTCTGTGTTTTGGGTCGTTGGTTAGCTGACTCAAGACCGATTATTGGCTAGTAAAACCCAACGACTTCGAATCAGCCCCACCTTCAGCTAAATCGCCGAATCGTATTCGTCCACTGAGGCTTTCGGACCCAGATGACGTTATTGGCATATTTTTAGCCTTTTGTGCGTAGTTTCGGACTCCAGCGACGCTATTCCTATGAATCGGGTTCATATTGGGTGTTTTTTATGCCAATAGCTGCTATGCGGTCCGTTGGCATTTCAAATATGCGAAAAAGCTGCATTTAAGGTCAGCTGAGTCCGAAAGACGCTCCCCTTATAATCACCTAATAGAAATAGGCACTCCTCTTAAGGAATGCCTTGATTTGATTATAAGTATTCTTAGCCAGCGAAATAGACTATTTCACCAGTCCGCTGATAAAGGTCTCAAAATTATCAGCCAAACGCGTGATTTTGTATTTGTTATCCCGATCTACATGAATAACCTCAGGTTCGCCATCATTCCCGAATTCGCGGTAATCCAGCATCACCACTTCATTCTCAGAAGGACAATCACAAATCACCACGCCAACTTCAGGATAACGTCCATTTTCAATCACAGTCCGGCTGCCTGAAGCTCCACACAGCGACTTATTCTTATCTCGTCCAATTCCGAGGATACCAGAAATCGTAATAAATTCTCCTGTTCCCGGAATCGGATAACGATTGTTATGAGGAATTCCCCCATTATGTAAC
The DNA here is from genome assembly GCF_037969975.1 of Paenibacillus sp. FSL R7-0163. Lineage (NCBI taxonomy): Bacteria > Bacillati > Bacillota > Bacilli > Caryophanales > Paenibacillaceae > Paenibacillus > Paenibacillus sp. FSL R7-0163. The sequence goes on along the minus strand of NZ_CP150224.1, from coordinate 6,314,095 downwards.
TTCATCATATCCACATAGGAAGCAGGCAGCTTGAAGACCAGCTCTTCTTGTACTGAAGTAATCAACGCATCTGAAGGCGGATCAGAGATATATTCTGAGAACGCATACTCGCTGTCATCCCAGAAATTAGTGGTATCCAACGCTATTACAGGCTTCTTTGCAGGTTTGCTTACAGGCTTTTTCGCAGCTTTTTTAGCCAATTTACGTTTGATCCAGCCCAGAAACTCCAGTGTGTCTTCATCATCAGGCTCCAGCTGATCGGCAATCGTAAACGCTTTTAAAGCTTCGTCATATCTTTTCAGATAATAATAAGAAACCCCGATACGGTAATGCCAGAGCGGGTCACCTTCACCCTCTTCTTCAATGCTCAAATACTGCTCTAAAGCCTCTTCATATTGCCCGAGATTATTAAGCGCCCTGCCCAAATGACTAGTCAGAACATAATCTCTTTCCTCTTCAGGAATTTCCGTGATTGCATCCACGATTTCTTGAAATTCATCTTCCTCATGCCATTCATCCAATTTTGCCAATAACTCATCACTCATCATTAATACCTCCTATTAACGATCACTCAAAATACCTATTAGAAATTATACCATTTCTAACCTATGCCCAGCCAATAACGCATGTCCTAGCCATATCAATCAAAAGACAACTTCCCTTTTTGCTGTGAAAAACAGACCGCAGCGTTTATCTGCGGTCTGTTTTGAGTATACAGAAAACCATTTATTTATGGGTAACTATAATTGCTGCCTTCTATCCTGCCTTTACGACTGCATCCCGTTTTCGATCCTCTGCAGGAACTCTTCAGCGGCACTATAGCCAAGCTGCTTAAGGTACCAATTGTTCGCAGCCGCCTCGATCAGGCCAGCCACGTCACGGCCAGGCTGAAGCTGAATTTCAATATGCGGAATTTGCACGCCAAGATAGTCTGTGAACTGGGGTTCGATTTCGAGCTCATTATTCAAGGAATTCTCCCGCCATGGTGACAACTCGATGTCGAGTACAATTCGTGTCTCTTCCTGAAAAGCTCTACGCCCGTACTGCCGTACAACGTTGATCAGACCAATACTGCGCAGCGCTAGGAATTCACGGGTCGTTTCATTATGCGTGCCGAGAAGCGTCGCCGGTCCCAGCTTCTTAAGCACAACTACATCATCGGCCACAAACCGATGACCTCTTCTAATGAGCGTGTGAGCGGTTTCGCTTTTTCCGATCCCGGACTTGCCCCTCAATAGGACCCCTATGCCGGACACGTTCACACACACTCCATGAATTGAAAGTTCAGGCGCCAGCGCCTTCACCAGATAAGTATCAATCTTTGCGATGAACTCTGACGTCGTCTCTTCCGTTCGAAGTAGTGGTATACCTTCTTGGTCGCAGAATAAAGTCAAATAAGGAATCTCCTGCTGACCCGTCGTCACAATAAAGCATGGGGGATGATACTTAACAATATTGCCAATATGTAACTTGCGTTGCTCAACGCTTAGCTTTAGCAGATAATTGATTTCTTTGCGGCCCAATACTTGTACTCGCTTCATGGGGAAAAAATCGAAGTAACCCACGAACTCCAGGCCAGGTCTATGTGTCTTTGAGCGAGTAATCTCACGGTCCATGCAGCTAGCACCCGCAAGCACTTCCAGCTTAAACGTTTCCGTAAGGCTTTGAACGGTAATCGATTTCAATGTTGTTCTCCTCCTGTGGCTACGTATTTTGAATACGTAATACGGTTACCGGGATATATTCAACGACGAATAGAATGATTCCTGCAAAAGAAATAGGCAGATCAAGAGATATTAACAACTATGTTCCTTCAAGAAAATTAATAAGGTATATCTCCGGCTGCGTGAGAAATTCTGCAAAACTACATAAATCCGCGTACGTCTGATGTTCCACGTCGTAACAGCCGATCAGGCCTTTTTTCTTCGGATTCCACATAAGCAGCAGATCAGAGTAATTATCTATATCGGCTGACAGACGGAGCAGCTTTTGCCGGCCGATTTTCATTTCAATGGTATCAGTTAATGTGAAAAAGTCGATATATCTAATTTCATATTCATTTTGTGTTAGCTCAAGACGCAGATTTTTTCCAGTAAGAAAGCTAACCAATTCATCAGACAATTTATATTTTCTCAGCTCAAACTTCTTGTTCTCGATATCATGAAATTCAGCCGGCTCTAACGATTTCAAATAGTCAGCCAAAGCTGTATTCTTATTACTCACTGCAATGGTGTACGGGCGATCGCCATCTTTTTCTGCCAAGGTAACGTCTGCGCCACGTTCAATCAAAAATTGTACCATCGCTTGATTACCAATTCTCGTGGCAACTGTTAACGGAGTCGCTTGATAAGGATAGACCATATCGGATTTGTTGTAATTAATGTCCACCCCATGATCCAGTAAATAAGTAACGGTCTTAAGGTCATGATCTGACACCGCTTTGCGTAATACACCCCCACCATGCTGCTTAATATCTAATCCTAGCTCATGTATGAGCGGGATATTGTTTTTGTTGCCATAGTAGGCCTGCGAATATGCACCTGACTTGACCTGATTAAGCTTGTCCAGTTTAGCCCCTTGTGCTGCAATATAGCGGACGATATCTTCTTTGCAATAGCGAACCGCGAGCAAAAAAGCCGGATTATTCTTCACATTCAGATTTACACTGTGCTGTACCAGCAGCTTTATGACATCCATTCTCTCTGATATAAGCGCCAAATCTAACGGGGTTAACGTAGTATATTGGCTAAGGACGATGCCCTCTTCAATATCCCAGCCTGCTCTAATGGCAGCCTCTAATTCCGGAATGTTTCCATTGTAAATATGCATGGCCATTTGCGGCAGTTCCTGGAACTTCCCTATATCCTTCAGACGGATCATCCATTATCCACTCCTACTTCAAGTATTATGAAGAGTATAGAGAACCGTATAGTAAAAAACAATCCAAACTAAGGATGTTGTTCTAACAAATAGTCCTCATAATATTTAGATCGGCAAGATTATTGCTGCTATTTCAAAAAAATAAACAGAAGCTCCGTTAATACACGAAGCTCCTGTTTACAATTTATGATGGTAAGTAAAGTTGAAGCAGCTTGCTGTTGGCAGCGAGAAAGCTGGCTATATCCCTCTTTATCCTTGGATGTCCCGTCTCGCCTCTTGCTCGGCAAGAATCTCGTTATCTTCCGCGTTATCCCGCGTCACTTTCTGAACGCCAATAGCGCTATAAGAAATCAAGAGAATAACAGCTATGTAATACCCCTTTACATTTAATTCAAATGGAGCATTGTAAAGACCAATAAAAAACATCGCATACCCGATAATCAAACCCACAAAAGCCATAATTGTGAAGGCCCCTGTGTTTCTCATCCTGTGTTTAGGGTTATCCAAACGAAATTCTTTATCCTCTGTATTGTCCCTGACCACCTTTTGCACAACGATACAGGAAATCGTAATTAACACCATACAAAGCAAATAATACCCTTTTACGTTTAGCTCCCAAGTGTCGTTGTACACTCCCAAACAGAATAGAAAAAGTCCTGCCCCCAATGCAAAATACGATGCCCCCGTAAAAGCAGCCGTGTTGCGTTTGCGATATCTCTGATTCATCTGATAATTCCTCTCCCACTACAGACTTGAATGATGATATATCCTTCTCCACTATACCGTGGAACATCGGTAAAATTCTACCATGAATCAGGTTGTTTTAGGGAATTTCAGGAATTTTTTTACTATACAATTATAAAATAACGCAAACACCGAAAGGACGGCCTCAGTCCCGTACAATATAGGACGAAAACCGCCTCCCGCGATCTCTGCAACATATATTAGAAAAATGCTACTGCCTTTCCTGATCCACCAATTGCTGCTGTGCGAGACGAATCATTTCGCGGACCATCGATCCACCAATTTTACCGCCGATCTGGCCCACCGATTCTGTGCTCAAATGACCATTTTGACCGTGCTCCAAAGGGACACCCAGTTCTTTTGCGACTTCGTATTTCACATCATCAGGCCGCTCCGGATCTACATCATACCCCTCGCGCCGCATCACTTCCGCTTTAAAAATTTGCATTCCGCGGCTGGCTCCCGGCACTGCATATTTCCTGTTTCTTCTAGACATCCTTATCCCCTCCCAAACCTGTTTTAAATAACATGCCCGGAAAACGGAACCTCCACCCTTATTGACTTGCCCCGATTATTTCCAAGCAGGGCGCCGTTGCAACGCGGCATTCGTAGCACGCAAGGTTACAGCCCAAAATAAAAAAGCCACAGCACTAACAGAAGCTCCAAGCCAACATACCCCGTTCCAGCCATAGTGAGAATATATTTGAGTGGAAGCAATCGATCCGGTAGCACTTCCAATGGAGTAAAAAACCATATACCCTGCGGTGAGCCGACTACGTGCCTCCATGCGCAAGGTAAGTATGATACTTTGATTGGTGACATGCACCGCCTGCACAGCCAAATCAAGCAGAACAATACCAATGACCAATGCCAACAGCGACTGCTCCGTAAAACTGATAAACCACCATGATATCAACAATAGAAGTAATGCTATGCCTGTCGTTCTCTGTCCATGACCCTGATCAGCTAGCTTTCCCGCCCGCGCAGCAGCTAATGCTCCCACAATTCCCGCCAGACCAAATGCCCCAATTGCAGTATGTGAAAGTGATAACGGCGGAGCACTGAGAGGCAAGACCACAGAAGTCCACAGAATACTGAAAGCAGTAAAAATCAGCAAAGCCAGAATAGCGCGGATACGCAATACTCTCTCTTGCACAAACAACATAAACACTGAACTAAGCAGCTGAGCGTATGACAGTGTTTTTACCTCACGTTCCACATTTGGCAACACCCTAAATAATGTACACACCATACAAAGCATTAAAGCAGCAGAAAAAAGGTATACGGAACGCCAACCTGCAAGATCTGTAAGTATTCCTGAAATGGATCGCGCAAGAAGTATTCCAATCACAATTCCACTTGTGACCATGCCTACGACTCGCCCGCGTTCGGCAGGGGCAGCCATTGTCGCCGCGAACGCAACAAGCGTCTGTGTTACAACAGCGAGTAGTCCCACTGAGGCCATACCTACGAATAGTACCGTGCTGGAAGAGGCAGTACCCACGATAATCAAAGCCACCACAGATAATAACATCTGGCCGATAATCAGGCGGCGCTGATTCAGTAAATCTCCTAGTGGCACGAGCAGTAACAGCCCCACTGCATAAAAGATCTGCGTGATAGTAATAAGAATACCAATGGTTGAATAATCAATACCAAATTCTCTCGACAAATGATCAAGCAATGGTTGTGCAAAGTAGATGTTTGCAACCGACATCCCGCAGACAACGGCAAACAAAAGTGTCATATAACGAGGCATCGAGGAAGCATGAATAGAATCAGATGGCGTATGCGTCTCTTGTGACGAAAGCTTCTCTTTAGTCCCTTGCATTTTGGACACACCCTTTCTCTGTTAAATTTAAATCGCAAACACTTTCCATACCGATCAGTATGTTATTGTGCTCAGTAAATTTATCTCACAAAACAAATGATGTCAACATAAATATTTGACGCCACCGACTTTCATTTGACAATTTATACGACTAGTTCTAGTATTATAAAATACTGTTCGGTAATCAATTATTGAAATCAAATATAAAGAGGGGTGTTATAATGGCTCGAACCCGTGAATTTGACGAGGAAAAAGTATTAGAATCAGCTATGGAGCTATTTTGGGAAAAGGGATATGAGGCTACCTCATTAAGTGATTTAACTTCCAGAATGGGCATTCAACGCCCCAGTATATACTCAGCTTTTGGAGACAAAAAAGAATTGTTCGAAGCTGCGCTACGTAAATATACGATGTCCCATGCTTCTCGTGTCCGAGCCCAACTTCAAAGCAATCCATCCGTGAAAAAAGCCTTTCGTAGTTTTTTTGAAGATGTGGTGGCGGAGGAGTATTCAGGCAGTGTGAACCGAGGATGTTTTTGCATCAATACAATGGTCGAGCTGGCACCTCATGATGAGAAATTCGAGATCCTTACAAGAGAACATCAAATGTATCTATCGGTCATATTTCAAGAAACTATTGAACGCGGTATACAATCAGGTGAGCTTAAGGGTGGTGTAAATGCGAAGGCCTTGGCACAGGCACTAATCGTATCGCTAATAGGGCTTACTGTACTCTTGAAATCTCGCCCAGAGCGATCCTTTGTTGATAACGCGATAACAATGATACTTACTTCGCTTGATTAAATTCAGAGTCTTGATTTAAGTCAATGCCCGACATAGTACTCCTAATTACAATGAAATAAAAGTCCTTTAGGAGGCTATCTTATGGCTATCTCAGAAAAAGACCTGTCGAATCAGCGCAAGTCCGCTTTAACAGCTGGAATATCACTGATCATCATGACCATTGCTTCATTTTTTTCATATGGCTTTGTCCATGGGACTCTTGTTGTGCAAGGCGATGCCAGTGCCACATTTATTAACATCGTATCTTCCAACAACCTTTTCAAAGGGGAAATCTTGGGCTGGATCATCATTATGATTGCTGACATTCTGGTCGCCTGGGCGTTTTATATGTTTCTAGAACCCGTCAACCAAAATCTTTCATTACTCGGCGCATGGCTCCGTTTAACCTATTCCGCTATATTGGCAATCTCTATCTTAACCTTGATATTTGTGCTGCTGTTCACGGGAAACACAAATGGCTTTTCCACATTAACAATCGAACAAACTCAAGCATTTATGATGTTATTTCTGGATGCATTTCAATTCATTTGGTCTATGGGGTTAGTCGTTTTTGGCGGGCATTTGTTAATAGTGGGCTATGTGGCTTTAAAATCCGATGTCATTCCTAAAGTAATCAGCATCCTGCTGCTGCTTGCTTCAATAGGCTATATTATCATTCATCTAAGCAAAATGTTTCTCACACAATATGAGGCAGTCATTACAACACTTAATTTTATTTTTACTATTCCTATGATTGTAGGAGAACTAGGCTTTGGGATATGGCTACTGCTTAGAGGTGGAAAAATCCCCAAAAGTGTATAACGATTTTGCTATTCATCACCGGAATGAACCCGCTTCTTAATTCTACTTAATGACTCTGGCGTAATCCCCAAATAACTGGCTAGTTGATGTTGGGGGACACGGGTAAGTAAATGAGGTCTTTTTTGTAACAAGGCTTTGTAACGTTCTTCAGGATTGGAAGCAATAAAGGAAGTCAACTCATCCTGAACCTCACCCAGGTTTTCCTCTACCATTTTGCGTATCATGGTTTCCAGCTGAGCGTGTTTATGGAGCATATCCTGTTCCGCATTAAGATCACCAACCACCAATATGCTGTCTTCTAGGCAGGTTAAGGTGTACGCTGAGGGTCTACTCTCTTGATGCCGATTAAAAATCGAAACCGCTTGCTCTTCCGTATAAAAATTAGATGTGACTTCTTTGCCCGATTCATCTACCGAGGACTGCCTCACACATCCCTTTAACACAAAAAAACATTTTGAGGGAACGTCTCCTTGTCTAAGGAGTACCGTTCCCTTCTTGTATTCCTCAATAGGAATACCTTCAACAATATCCTGCTGTTCCATTTCGTTAAGAGATGTAAATTTACTCATATACTTATACAATATGCTTTTCATTTATCTCTCCAATCTCATTGCACGACCTCATATAAAGATACCTCTAACCGCTGAATAAAGTGTGACCAATCACCCGTTGTGTACAGCAGAAGCCGATGCATCGCACGCGTACAGGCTGTATAAAAAAGCTTGCGTTCGCTTTCCCGATCATACGTCTGTGTGGAAGCATCATAAATCAGTACGGCGTCGAATTCAACCCCTTTTGCGAGATAAGCGGGAATTACTAAAATGCCCTTCTCAAAAGTGAGCGTCTCCTTCGTAATAAGCCGCAGAGCTTCGCATCCTTGTTTCTTTAATTCTTCATAGGCCGCACGGCTTTCAGCTGCAGTCTTGGTAATAACGGCAATAGAGTCGAGCCCTTCAGCCATCAGCGCCGCGAGATCCTCTTTAATTCTTATCGCCCGCTCTACGTCGCTACTCGCCTTCACTAGGAACGGCTTCTCACCCTCTCTTTCAAAAGGTACGATCTCCTCCTTAGGCAGCAACGCCTTCGTAAACTCCACAATCTGACGAGTTGATCGATAACTTCGAATTAGACGGATCAGGCTCGTTTCATCTTCCCCATAAAGCCGGATCAAAGGCGAATCCACCTCGTGCAAATTCGTTGCTTGCGGGAAAATCGCTTGGCCGAAATCGCCGAGCACAGTCATGCGCGCGCGGGGAAACAGCTGTTTGAGAAACGCGTATTGGAACGGCGAATAATCCTGGCCTTCATCGATAAACAGATGCCGCACCTCTGTGTTCATACGAGTCCCCTCGACAAGTTCTTTTAAATACAGGAATGGAGTCGCATCCTCGCAAAAGAGTTCATCGCGGCTCAGCTTTTCCTTCGTTTGCTTACAAATTTCCAGCCACTGAGCAGGTACCTCAGTCTCGTTCGTCATTCTTCGATAAATGACATCGTCGCTATATAACTGATTGTATAACCCAATCGTATCTATGAACTTAAGCCGTTTGGTATCCCGTCTCAGCGGTTTAAAGTGCTCCTTCACAATCATGCGGCGCAGCAGTTCTTCTTCCTGCAGACCAAAGTCAAAAACATTCTCTTCCCCTTGATCCTGATTAGGAAAATCCCCATAGTTCTCAAGATACTGAGTCGTAAAATCAAAGACGGCTTCTTCCCGCCGATATTTCTTAAGTATCTCACTGTAAGCTTCGGCATACTGATCGGTATCGAGGTAATCGAGTTCATCTTGAACCCAGAATGCCTCCTGTTCCTGACGCTCCAGCGAAGCCAACTGACGCAGTAGCCATTCACGCAATAAAACGATGCGATTAGCCAAACGAATGGAGCTATCATAGCTGTAAAATTGTGATTTCATCTGCTCCGCAGTAATCAACTCGCGATCCCGAAAACGGATACTATGAAACAACATCCCTTCCTTCCCTAACCACAACGCATAGTTTTGCAGAGCATGCAGAAAAGCTTCTGAAGCTTTATACTGCATTCCAGTTAGGCGCGCTTCATACTCTGGAGAAGCTTTGGACGTCAGTACAAATTCAATCTGCTCGAACGGGTCCTCTAAACGAACCGTAGATCCGAGCCAATAATCAACATACTCCTGAAAGGTTGTTTGCTGCATATTCTCCTCGCCAAGCTCGGGAAGCACCGTAGATACATAACTGTTAAACATCGGATTAGGCGAAAAAAGAACAATCTGATCTGCCTTGAGCCTATCACGGTGTTTATATAGTAAATAGGCTACCCGTTGCAGCGCTGCGGATGTTTTTCCGCTGCCCGCCGCCCCCTGCACAATTAGCATATGGCTACTGTCGTTGCGGATAATAGCGTTCTGTTCCTTCTGAATAGTCGCCACGATGCTCTTCATTTGTGAATCCGCACCCTTACCAAGCACCTGCTGAAGTAATTCATCACCGATCGTTAAGCTCGTATCGAACACGTTCTGAAGCTGACCCTGACGGATCTGGTATTGCCGCTTCAGCATCATTGTCCCCGAAATTTGTCCTCCGGGTGTATCGTAAGAGGCGGCGCCTGGCGAATGGTCATAATACATACTTGCAATAGGTGTCCGCCAGTCATATACCAGAAAGTTGACACCTTCTGCATCGATGAAAGACGCCACCCCGATATAGATTTGCTCATTAGAGTTCAATCCATCTTCTTGAAAGTCCATTCGTCCAAAATAGGGTGACGGCAGCAGCCGTTTCATGTTCTTATAACGCTGCATCCGTTGGCGGTGGCTACGCTCCCGCTCAGACAACAATGCTTCCTGCTGTTTTATACTGTAAAAGGTCTCCTCGAAATCCTCATGTGTGCTCGTATTGACCGTAACTTCCTCCCAAAACTGCTTGCGGATGTCCGTCACCTGTTCACGTAATCCTGTCACTTCCGGTTCCAGCTCGCCAATCTTTGATTGCAATTCTTCCGTGACCAAATCTAGCCGTTTCTGTTCTCCCTGCCAATCTTTTTCGTTTAACATTTTTACTAACACGCTCCTTTTCAAGGTTGTTATCAAGAAGCAAAAATACAAATTTGACAAACTGCTAATCCGCATGGTATTATTAATGTATAAATAAGATGTAGTAAATCTGTCTAAAATACACGTATTAACAGTGATCTTCTCATATTATCACGTTATTTCGTTGTGCGCAAATTATATATTAAGAAGAACCGGCAGCTCATGCTGGTTCTTCTTTTTTATTCCTTTTCACAAAGAGTATCCGTTCTCCTGAGTTTACTGATTTTCAGCCTTTAAAGCAGACTTTCGGACTCCAGTGCAGCTATTCTTTATCCTGAGCTTCATTCTAGGCATGTTTTAGGCTGATAGCGACTGTGGGGTCCGCTGTGTCCGATAGCGACTTCACCCGCGGATGAGTTCAATTAAACAGGGAGACCTAACAGCCATTTGATGACTGTTAGGTCTCCCTTATTCCTTATCTTATTTGTTTGCCAAAAAAGCATCAATTTGAGTTTGCAGTTCGGTTTGGATTTTATCAATGCCAGCGGACTTCAGTTGCTTGTTCAGATCTTCAAGGCCTTTATCGATATCTTTAATTACGCCGTATTCGAGCGGAATCGCATAACGGAGCATTACGTTACCAATGTTGGCAATTTCCGTTTTCACTTTGCTGTTATCGAATACAAAGGTTTCAAGCGCGTAGTGATAGACATTTGCTTCCCAGCCTTTAGCCAGATCGTTTGCTTCTTGCGGGAATGCTTCATTGTCACGGTTAAGTGGCGAGTTGAAGTTCCAGTTAGAGAAGCCCATAAAGTTCGGATTCTTTTCAAGTGCTTTATATTTGTCATCGCCAACCGCTTCGTAATGTACACCGCTAAGGCCGTACATCATCAGGTCGTGCAGTTCTTTATCATTTTGCATCAGATCGAGGAACATCAAGGAGCGTTCCACATTTCTGGAAGTAGCGTGGATCGAAGTACCGTTTTGTGTTGAAATTGCCACTGATTTCTTCTTGCCTTGGTTGATGTCAGCCAAAGCTACTTCATAAGGGGAATTCTCTTGGCGCATCAAAGCCATAAGTGCTCCAAGTGTTCCGTTGTTGTGTGTAATCGATGCTGTTTTGCCTGCTTTAAAATCGGCCTGATGATCATTTTTACTGTTAAGGACGTTTTTCGACCATGCATTGTTATCAGCAAGATCTTTGTAATATACGAGTAGATCTTTAAACTCTTGGGTTTCATATACGTTAAATACTTGCCCTTTTTCATCCGTCAATTTGAAAGCAAACGGAAGGTCGAGATCAAACATATTCCATTCGTTTTGCTGCTTCAGCAATACACGGTCCAAATTATGAAATTTCCAGTCTCCTGTTTCCGGAGTGAACGGTGTAATTCCTTTTTCGTTTTGCGCTATGGTTTTCAAGTAAGTGGCATACGCTTCTGGGCTGTTGATCTCAGGAAGATTGTATTTCTTACGCAAATCCTCACGGTACAAAATCAGTTTTTCAACGGATTCCCCTCTGTTTTGTGGAACCATGTACAGTTTGCCGTTTACTTTAGCCTGATCCCAGCTCACATCAGACATGGCTGCTAAAGTCTGCGGCATATATTTGGTAAGCAGCTCATCAGTCAATTCCAGGAATCCGCCTTTCAACGCCTGGTCATTGTAGCCAGCCCAGTTTGCCGAATAGATGAGGTCAAAATCTTCATTTGCTGCCAGCTTCAACGGATATTTTTGCGCCCAGTCCGACCAATCCAGGAACTCGCCCTCTACAGTAGCATTAATTTTTTCTTTCAGCTTTTTATTAATCTCAGCAAAAACGCTATCATAGTCTATCGGTTTAGGGCCAACAAAAATCATTTTCAGCTTCACTTCTTTTGAGGTATCAAGGGTGTCTGAGGTAGTTGCAGGTTCTGAGGTGTTCGTAGTGTCGCTTCCCCCCTCTGACGCATTATTTGTAGCCTGTGCAGAAGTATTAGCATTGTTGTTTCCACCACCACATGCACTTAGAATCATTACGAAGGTTAAAACGAGCGCTAGCATTATCAATCTATTTCTCTTCAGCATCTCAAGCCTTCCCCCTTGTGTTTAATTATATTGATAAACCGAGTGTCCCCGGGTTCATCCTTTCACAGCACCAATCGTCAAACCTTGGACAAAATACCTCTGCACGAATGGATAAGCCAGCAAAATCGGGCCAGTGGCCACAACTGTCATCGCCATTTTCAAACTCTCGGTTGGGATCGATGTCGTTACGACTGCCCCTGCACCCATCATCGCTTTGCGCATGCCATCCATATTGCCTAGCATTTTATACAAATAATATTGAAGCGGCATCAAGTTTTCATTCGATACAAACAGCAATGCATTGTACCAGTCATTCCAGTAGGCTAGCGCTAGAAACAATCCAATGGTAGCTAACGCCGGCTTGGACAGCGGCAGGATTAGACGAGCATAGATCTTAAAGTCGCCTGCGCCGTCAATTTTTGCTGATTCTACAATCGCTTCCGGAATGCTGCCCATAAAAGACTTCATAACAATGATATAAAAGACATTGAGCATCATCGGAACCACTAAGGCCATCAGCGTATCCTTCATATGCAGGTAGTTGACCATAAGCAGATACCACGGAACTAAACCGCCGCTGAACAAAGTCGTAAAGAAAAAGAAAAATGAAAATTTATTGCGCCACTTAAAATCTTTTCGGGATAGCGCATAAGCAGTCATCGAAGTCAGAAACAAGCCAAGCACCGTGCCGAGTATAGTAACCCCTATTGTCACTATATAGGCTTGAATCATCTGTTCGGGATACTTAAACAAAATGCTGTAGGCCTCGGTTGAGAAGGCCGTCGGTATAAATTGATAACCATCCGTTAGGATTTTGGTTTCTTCCGTAAAGGATGAAGATACGACAAGTATAAAAGGGAAAATACATAAAACTGAGAGAAAAATCAGGGACACATAACCAATACCTGAAAATATTTTACGATCGAGCTGCTTCATATCGTTACCTCCATTATGAAAGACTTAACTCCTGATACGATTAGAACAGAGCGCGGTCTTTGTCGTATTTACGGACAGCATAGTTCACTGACATGATCGTCGCAAAGCCAAGAACGGACTGGAAAACACCAGCTGCAGCTGACATGCCGATATCATTCGAAGTAATCAGTGACCTAAATACGAAAGTGTCGATAACGTCTGTCGAGGAGAACAGCAAGCCGTTGTTGCCGATCATATTATAGAACATCCCGAAATCACCACGGAAAATATTTCCGACCGCCAGCAGCACCAGAATAATAATCGTCGGATACAAATTTGGAATGGTTACTTTCATAATTCGCTGAAAAATATTAGCCCCATCAATTTCGGCCGCTTCATACATTTCTGTATCTATCCCCGTAATCGCAGCCAAGTACATTACCGTTCCGTATCCGAGACTTTTCCATGCAGAAACTATAACCAGGATATACGGCCAATAGGAAGGTGTATTATAAATATCGACAGGCTGGAGTCCGATACCTCTGAGCAAAGCATTCACGGTGCCAATATCATAATTGAGCAGGTTATAAGCAATCGCTCCGACAACGACCCATGAGATAAAGTAAGGCAGGAACAACGCCGATTGTGTGATTTTGCGGAACCATTTACCACCGACCTCAAACAACATAATCGCTGCAAAAATTTGCAAACTGTTATTGACGACGATAAACGCAATGTTATATAGTGCTGTATTTCGTGTTACCCGCCAAGCATCGCCTGATTCAAAGAAAAAGCGGAAGTTGTCGAGTCCGTTCCAGGCACTTCCAAAAATACCGCCCGCGTAATCGTAATGCTTGAAGGCAATAATAATACCCGCCATCGGGACGTAGGCAAACAGAAGGAAAAAAGCAACCGCCGGAGCCAGCATCAGCAAGAGAACCCTGTAATTTTTCAAATCGCTCCAAAATGTATGCCCTTTCATCTTTGCACCCCTCTCTTCTCTATATCTCTCATTATAAAAGGGCGGAGACGCTTAGATAATTCAGCGAAACAACTAAACATAATACTAATTCAACGATTCGACAAAAAAAGGTTAGCGGATAAACCAAAAACACCCGGCAGCGATTCTCCAATAACAGAAAAATCATCGCCGGGTTTTCATTTCACCGCTGTTTTGTTAGATTTTATTTTTCTTCCGGTACTCGCCGGGCGACATGCCCATGTAGTGCTTGAACTGTCTGTTAAAATAAATAATATTTTTATATCCGGCTTGTTCCGCAATCTCATACACTTTCTTAGTCGGATCTTCGAGCAGCTCGCATACCCGTTTCATCCGTAATTCACTTAAAAAATCGCTGAATAAACTGTTGGTTTCAAGCTTGAACAAATGACCCAGATAGTTAGGCGTAAAATCGAAGTGGGCGGCCACTTCGTTCAGCGTTATTTTTTGATCTAATCTTTCTTTCACATATTCCGTGATTTCATCAATTAACTTCCGCTTTTGTCTTTGCCGTTTCAAATAAAGCAGCTCCGACAACTCAAAGAACCTTCTTCTCAGCCACGAGAGAATATCATGCACCGTTTCGAACTGAAACAGCACAAAGGGATGATGCGAATCCCAATTTAAAATCTCGTATAGATGCTCGTTCATTTGCTGCAGATCGGCATGAAGCTTGGAGGTAATTCGAATAATGATATCGTAGATGTCGTTTTTCTGGGAGAGCGGACTGTCCCCGGCAAACAGCTTCAGCAAACAATCATCAATGGTGGTAAGGTCGTAGTCGAGCATCGCTTTAAGCATCCGGTCCACAATAACCTCTAAATCTGAGGCGATTTTTTCCTTCGGGCTCCATTCCGAAGCATCTTGGATGATTCTGTTTTTCCCAACAATCCATTTAATACTTAAAGCAGCCTGAGCTTGCCGATAGGAATCATGCAGCTTACCCAGTTCTGTTGTGTACATCCCTCTTCCAATCGTAATTGAACAGGAGAACTCCTGATAGAATGACCGAATGAGCTCTTCCATCAAAGCGGTAAAATATTGTTCCTGAACCGCAGCTAGGATCACAAAATGATAGTCATAGGTTGTGATGACCATGCCTAAATTTTGATCTTGCGCGAACTTCCGGATAAACTGATTGGCGGTGCTGCTCCATAAACTCCGCTCTTCTTCCGTCCAAGTTTGGATTTTCCGTGCCATATCGTCGATCTCGACGATGGCGACCGCCGACGCGCCTTGTAAGTATAACGTGAGAACGTTGTGAATGTGCGTCTCGACCTGCCCCGGGGCAGTCTCGTTAAACCAGCGCAGCAGCAGCTCCTGATTCACAAGCGTCAGTGTTTCCGACAAGGAAATATGCTGCTTCCTCTCCTTCTCAATCTTGGCGCAGAGTTCAGTCAGCGTCTTATTCAACTCGTCATCATCGACGGGTTTAAGCAAATAACCGGAGGCATTTAATTGAATCGCCTCTTTGGCATAGTTGAAATCCTGATGTCCGCTAATAAAAAGCAGATGGACCTCAGGGTTAATCTCCTTCGCTTTCCGGGCAAATTCCACACCTGACATAATCGGCATGCGGATATCGGAGAGAATGATATCAACGCGGTGCTGCTCCATCATTTTTAAAGCGGAAAAACCGCTCGTTGCCGTTCTCACGCTATGCAAAGGCAAATGATCACTGCCCGCCACCCGCCGTCTCAGCCATTCCAAATCGATCACTTCATCATCCACCAGCAGAACGTTGATCTCCATCGCCATACTATTTACTCCCCCATAACTTCCCGGATTTCCGCATTATCCACCGGTAAGATAATTTGAACGGTCGTTCCTGCCCCAAAGTAACTGCCGATATGAATGCCGAAATCATTGCCGTATCTCAGCTTGATTCGTTCCTCCACGTTTCTCAGTCCATAGCTGCTCGAATGGAATGAGCTCGAACGCATATTTCGCAGTGTGTCCGCCCGCATACCAATTCCGTTATCGATGACCTTAAGCTCGATGCGTTCACCCAGCCGTTTTCCGGTAATCCGGATCGCAATCGTCTCCCCAAACCAAGCATGCTTGAATATATTTTCTACAAATGGCTGCAAAATCAGCTTGATGATGGGAACCTGTAAAATATCAGGATCAATATCATAATAAACCTCAAAAGCATCGGCATACTTTACCCTCTGAATTTCAAGGTACATCCTTACCTGCTCCAGCTCTTTTTCAAGAGAGATATAGACATGTCCTTCATTCAAGGTGAGGCGATAGAATTTAGAAAGACCTTGTACCATCTGTGTAACCTTCTCAACTTCGCCCAAATTGGCCAAGCTGCCAATGGTCGACAATGTATTGTACAAAAAGTGCGGACTGATCTGAGCTTGAAGCACATCCAGTTCTGCTTGCTTTTTCTGAATACCTTGCTCATAGACGTTCTGGATCAAGTCCTGGATGCTAGTCGCCATCTGATTAAAACTATTAGCAATGTAGACAAATTCATCGTTCCCGGCAAACCCAATTCTTTTATAAAAATTCCCTTCCTGAAACGACCGGACCAAATATACGATTCGCTTAATTTTTTTGCCTGATATGCGGGCAACGAGGAAGCCGATCACCGCCATGACTAAAAAGCTGATCAAACAAACAGTGGTGATCACCTTCTGCATTCGGCTAGCATCTTTATTTAAGTATGCACGCGGCACCCGTACCTCGATAGCATAGTCAGACAACGGAATATCTTCACTAATGATCAGATAAGCATCTTGCTTCGCATGTTCATCGACAATACCTTGTTCATAAAGCGTTAATCCACTAACCCTATCCACTAGGCGAAGGTCTATGCCCTGTTCAATTGGAAAGGTATCGAAATTGCCAAAAAGCTCGTCAATTCTCGCCGTGACACGAATATAACCAATAATCGACGGGCCTCCCTTGGAAGAAACCAGCTTGCGGAAATACGAAATATTGCTTAGTTCACTGTCGCTGTCCGCCTGAAGCCACAAGCTGTCTTTGTTATTGGCAACGATCGACTTGAACCATTCCTTATTTTCAATAACCTGATCAGAAAGAATATAATAATCGCTTCTACCGATAGGTACAGACATATCATCACCGGGGATTTCAAGCATCGTCTCATTCGCGGTATAAAGCACAAGTCTCAGATTGTTCCCATACAATTGCAGAGGGGCTTTCATATAAGGAACGATGTCATCCCTCATTTTGAGCATGTTTTCCAATGCATCTCCCCTAAACTGCAGAGCATTCTGAAAATTCGTATTGAGAAACAGCGAGTTAGTCATTCGTTTGATTTCATCTGTCTGATATTCGATATTGTTCCTCGTCTGCTTCAAAGCTGTCCGGACATTCGTTTCCGCCATTTCCGTTCTGGACTCTACGAGCATCGTATAAGCTATATAACCCACCAATACATCTGTCAGCAATACTAGAATGAGGTACGGTATCATCATCTTATAGGTGAACGGAATATACTTTTTACTAAATAAAAATCTCTCCATACCCATGCTCCCTTGTATCCGAGTCAATGCTAACGTTGTTTTCATCCATTCTACAATGGAATGAAAGCGGTTACTAGATATTGTGTTTGGAAAATGGGCTTTAGAGCAACACCCTGTTTTCCAATATATTTTTCAGACTGATATGAGATTTTGAAGGTCCAAACTTTATAAGGTTGTCTTGGAATTCAGCTAACTCCTCAATCGACGCGGTTTGCACCTTTATGAGATAATTATATTCACCGCTAATCCGATATAAATCGGTAACTTCCATAGCATGTTTGCAAAAATCCGTAATCTCTTGGCAATGTTCTGTTTTTAATAGAATAAACGTAGTTGTGCCCCGATCCAGATCTCGTAGATTAAAAGCTGTATGATACCCAGAAATGATATTCCTTT
This sequence comes from Paenibacillus sp. FSL R7-0163, assembly GCF_037969975.1. Classification (NCBI taxonomy): domain Bacteria; kingdom Bacillati; phylum Bacillota; class Bacilli; order Caryophanales; family Paenibacillaceae; genus Paenibacillus; species Paenibacillus sp. FSL R7-0163. Next base: position 6,296,145 of record NZ_CP150224.1, on the reverse strand, counting down.
CCTCCAGCTTGATCATTCGTTCTTTAACAGAGGGTTGTGACATCGAAACCTCTTTGCTGATTTGTGAAATGGACATTCGGGCATTGTACTGAAGTAATTGCATAATCTTTTTATCAATGTCATCTATAAGTTGTTCCATAGCAAGCGCCTCCTAGACCCATTTTATAAAATAAACTGATTCCACTAAAATACCATAAATTTAATAACCATATTACTACAAAACACTTATCTTATATATATATCTCATATTTTAATACAACTATAATAAATATATATTAAAGTTGGGAGCGATTATAAATGAGTGTAAAAGGCCTTGCACATGTAGCAATTCAAGCCAAAGACTATAAAGCAACTATTTCATTCTATATTGACGTTTTAGGATTTAAGCTAGGTCATCATTGGAGTCTGCCATCCTTTCAGATCAAAGAAGCCTCCATGCTGATTTCACCTGACCAAAGAACCTGTATTGAGGTTTTTGATAATGATGCAGTCATCGCCGCTCAAGGAAAAAAAGCTTTGTCTGATGAAGATATAGCGCACGGAGCGTTATTACATCTTGCCTTCTATGTAGATAATGTAGAGGAGATGTATCAAAAAGCCCTGGCACATGGGGCAAAAGCTTTTATAGCACCGGACTCTCTGTCTCTGGGCGAACCGCCTCTTCTAATAAAAAACGCGATCATTCACAGTCCCAATGGAGAAGTTATTGAATTTCTTGAAGAGGTTGATTTTGATATTTCCAGCAAAGTTCATGTAGAATAAACGCTAGGGAGGGTTATGAATTATAAAACATACCATTCTCAGTAAAAAGTCGCTTTTCCTCTTAATTTTTTTGATATTTCTTATAGGAGTCTACTTTTTATTCTTTGGACTTCCGTGGAAGTCTCTGGCTTTAAAAAAGCAATTTGAAATCTATTTAGAAGATAAATATCAAATCGATTTCCAGCTGGGTAAGATGGATTTTGATTTTATACATCGCACTTACCTTTCTTATGCCCATCCAGTAAATGATCCCACTCTGATTTTTTATGTAGGTCAAGATATTGAAAGCAAGGAAATTCAGGATCTTTATAAATATCAAGTTGATAAACGAAATGCTGGGAGAAAGTAAGAGAATTTGAAGCCAACTTCTAGCAGATGAAGAAGGAATGATCGTATTGATTGTGATTCAAGCCATCGCTTGGCTCATCGCCTTCGCAGCCTTGTTATCCATGGTGTCGATTGTGCTGGTGAGCTGGAGGAACGGGATATCGCCGATGCCTACGTCAAAATCTGTACGCTCGGCTGTTGCCGTTGAGGTGAATCGGATTCCGGGATATAGCAGCATTGTGGAGGCGGGATCGGGTTGGGGAACACTTGGTATGGATGTTATTCGCCAATGTCCAGGCAAAAGGCTGACAGGCATTGAAAATTCCAGTATTCCCTTATGGACATCCCAGCTGCTTACTAGGTTCGGCACACGTATGCTGCGAGCAGCCAAAGGCCAGAATCTACTCCACGGAAGGCTCCGTTATGTACGTGGGGATATTTATAGCAGTTCTTACGAGCATGCGGATATTGTTCTTTGTTACTTATTTCCCGGAGCGATGAAACGGCTGGCGGAAAAGTTCAAGCGTGAGCTACTGCCGGGTGCGGTGGTTATTAGCATTTGTTTTGCCCTTCCAGGCATGCAGCCTGTCCGTACCATAACATGCACGGACACACTGCGTACCAAGGTATATGTATACACTTTTTAATTCAGGATTACCCCACTACTTCTTTTCAGTTAAGGTGGTAATTCTGGATTTTTTTCAGTTTATCCACTTGAAACTCCCCTTGCCAAAACAATGAATTGCACGGACTTTATACCACTACCGAGGTAAGTGATTTGTCCAGGAGAATGAATTTTATCCTAAATATAACTTTTTGTATGTCTTCTCCATCTAATTATACAGAGGGCCCTCAAGGAGGAAAAATCATTTGCTGGAAAACGAACTGGATATCAAAAAAGCGCAGAAAGGCGACCACGAGGCGTTTACCCGTCTTTTCAGGCAACTGGAATCCCAGTTGTACAGATTAGCCAAAACCATTCTGCTAAAAGATGAAGATTGCGCGGATGCTCTTCAGGAAACAACACTGAAGGTGTATAAAGGGTTGGCCAACCTTAAGCAGCCTAAGTTTTTTAAAACCTGGGTTATACGCATCCTGATTAATGAATGCAATCAGTTACTTCGTATGCGAGAACGAACTATAGCTGTGGCGGAAATTCCCGAGGAACCGGTCGTTTCCTATGTGCATTTTGAAGATTCAGGCAACGTAGACCTGCAAAGCTTCATTAATCAGTTGGACGAATCCCTGCGGCTTGCTATCGTGCTTTTTTATTATGACGATTTATCCATTAAGCAGATTGCAGATGTGCTCGACATCTCCGAGGGAGCGGTCAGGGCACGACTCCATCGCGCACGGAGATTGTTGTCCAAACAGATACATCCTGTGCCGGAGGAGGGTCTTGCTAATGAATAATAACAATTTAGAAAAGCAGATCAGGGAGCTAGGGAAAGCTAATATACAGGAGCTTCCTCCTTTACTACGATCACGGCAGGATTCGATTTATGCATCGCTGGCCACCATTGTCCAGGATCCTGTGGAAAAGGAAAAGAAAAAGCGGATTTATCCAAAAATCACAGCTGCTGTGACTGCGGCGATATTGTTAAGTGTTATGCTAACGGCTATCTATCCGCCTACGTTGGCCAATGCGCTCAAGCAGCTTCCCTTGATAGGTGGTATTTTTGAACGGGCAGATGATATAGGATTACAAGCGGCCCAGCGTCTGGGACTGACTTCCCGTCTAAACAGCAGTGATACGCATGAAGGGATCACCTTGTCTGCCGAAGAGGCTGTATTTGATGGCAGCCGGTTGGCATTCTCGGTGAAGCGTGAGGGAGAAGAACTGGAAGGTAAGCTAGCCGGAGTAACGATTGGAGCGGATGGGAAGCCTTTTCTAGCGGAAGGTGCGATAACCTCTGCAGAAGTATTGATCGACGGGGCTTCCCTGGAGAAATTTTCAGAAGGTCTCTGGAAAGCTATGCCGTTTCTAAGCTGGATAGAAGGTGCTGAAAGCAACACAGCTATTTTTAGACTAGTGGATTCCTCGAATTCGGGGATCTCCAACAAACCTTTTCCTGATCGATTTGTATTGACCGTAACCCTTGACTTAAACGGTATTGATGAACCGTTTGTTCTCCAAATTCCTGCGCGGAAGGCTACGATTAATAAAATTTCCACACCTGATATACGCGCACAAGTTGGAGGATGGAGTTTGATCCTGAAAAAGCTGGAATATAGTCCATTAACGACACGCCTGTCGCTCATGCTGGAACAGGATACAGACGAAGATCATACAGCATTGAGTTTAGTGGGCTTTGAAGTAAAGGATCAACAAGGACAGGTGCTGAAAGATATTTCGCAGAAAGTCCTCTCGACTTCCAATAGGTCACTTAATGTCGATTTGCTTACTGAGCCATTTGAGAAACACCCTAATATGCTCACAATCCGTGGCTATCTTTATGAGTTTGAGAACCCACAAAGTAAGAATGGAGCATTTAAAACAGACAGTTCTGGAAACCCAGTGAAGCATTATATTGACGGTCTAGAGATAAACGTGCTAGTTAAATAAAAATTAAGGAGCTTGATAATATCATGAAAAAAACGACTAAGAAGATGTCTGTAATTTTAAGTGCTGCTGTATGCCTAGGAGCGTTGGGAATGCCAGCTTTAACCCAAGCATCCAGTGCTCAACCCGCTGTTGAAGCTTCCCTGAATACAACAAAAGTGGCCGATTCACACGATCAGCTTACTTTAAAGGGCAGTGCACAGTTTGACGGTAATTATATTAAGATCGACCTGAGCCGTGAGGGATCGCTATTTTCAGGAATGCTCGCAGGAGTAACCTTAAATGATAAAGGCGAACCCTATCTTGCAGAAGGTACTATTGTGGGAATAGACGCCAAGCTCGCTCAACCAGGAGGCATCGATTTAAAAACACCACGCTGGATCAGTGACGGAGATGCCAACAAGGCGGTTGTTGTATTGCAGACCGGATGGCTAACCGAGCAACAAAAGGCAAGCCTGGCTTCCTCTGAATTGAGTATCTATGTGAAGCTTAACGGAATCGAAAACCCGTATGTACTTAAATTTTCCCTCAAGCAAGCAGGATTAGTGCGTAATATTCAGCTACCTGCTATAAAGAAAGACAACCAATTTGAAATCAAAACCACCCGTGTTGCTGCGGGAGAGACTTCTGTGCGTATCGCTTTAGCGGTTAAAGGGGTTGCCACCCAAGGCCAGGCTTTAGGATATGACATTTATGATAATCTGGGCAATAAATTAGAATCTATTGCAAGAGATTCTATTGCAGCAACTCAAAATACGGTTTCTGAAGATTTATTGTTCGAAGCGCCTCGCTCAGCCGCTGAATATCTAGTTATCAGACCTTATCAAGCCGTATTTGAAAAAGGCAACACCGGGGCCTATAAATTAGATGCCAAAGGCAATGTAGTTAAAAATTATAACAAGCAACTGGAGATCAAAATCCCTCTAAAATAATCGTTAACGCAGCTAGGAAAAGGGGATTACCTCTCCAGCCGAAGGCTTGAGGTAATCCCCTTTGTTCAATTGAAAGAAGGCTCATTATTACTGATCATTTATAGCTAAAAAGCGGATAGTAGCTGTTGTCCCCTTACCTTCAGAGCTACTATAATAAATTTCCCCGCCGTATTTTTCTACGATATTAAAGCAAATCATTAATCCTAAACCTGTTCCATTACTTTTTAATGAATAAAAAGGAGTGCCTAGCGACTTAACCTCAGCTTCCGACATCCCGCTTCCTTCATCGATGATTGTTATCTCAATAAAATTATTGTTCCTATTCGCCATAATAGAGACAGATTTACCAACTTCCGAAGCCTCTAAAGCATTTTTTATTATATTAATAAGCAGCTGCTTAAATTCAATTTTATTAATAGAAATCATGCAATCTTCTTCTACGTAGGTAACGATTTGATTATCAGATAACATTGCGTAGGAATGGAGCAATCCTGTAACACTTTCAAGTACATCCTTCACATCTACTTTTTCTAATTTTTGCTCTCCATTTGGCTTTGAAAGGGTTAGAAATTGCGAGATAATCTGTTCTACTGTGTTTAATTCATCAATCATTAATTTAAATTTTCTTTTCATAGGATCATCAAATGAAGGATCCTCATCAAAAAACTGCAAAAAACCTCTAACCACTGTCACTGGATTTCTAATTTCGTGCGCAACGGCAGCTGTTAATTGTCCAACCATCTTTAAACGCTCAGATTGCTGTAATTGTTCATAATAAAGCTGCTGTTTTTTCATCCGTTTAAATGATATTTGAAAAATGAAAAATAATAACACTTGAACCGCTATTATATTAATGAAATTGCCTAGCATATCATAATGTAAATATGTATATAAATCCCCTCTATCAATCAAGAGGATATAGCCAAATGTAACTACCATTAGTACCCCATTTATAATGAAGGAAAAATAGAACAATTTTAAATCAAAAAATAGAATAGACAGTGCAGGAATAAGACAAATGAGGATATAGGTAGTCCATGTTTGAGGATATAAAAAGAATAGCGTATAAAAATACGCAAATCCAAATAGAATGATAATCTTTCTAAAAGTATGTGTCTCATGCTTAGGGTAAATCCATAAACAAACCGTTAGAAACGCCACACATAAAAAATGAATGATATAACCAAAATCAATCCCATCTAACTCTAGGGTAGATAGTATCAATCCAAACATCATAAGAACGATGATCATTAACATTAATATGTAATAGGTTTTTCGATTCACCCGACTGTAGAACTCTCTCATGAATTCACCACTTTTAAATTGATTTTACCATTACGATAGTTATCTTACTTGTAAACTTATTGTCGAAATAAGAATTATATCAGTTGAAATAGTAATAAACAATAACTGAAAAAAACTGTAAACTCGATGATATTATAGTTTGTAAAAAACTAAAAAACCGGGAGATACCATTTTAACAGTATCTTCCGGTTTTCTGTTTAACTTTGCATATTCTTTAAGCAAACGTCCATGTAGGAACGCTTGAAACCGGCAAGGGCTCCCTGCCCAGTCGCGGTTGAATATAACCACGGCTTCTGCGCCGGTTAAAGCTTTCCTCATAAACTAGAGAGGTGTTTCGGTCCTGATTATTTTATTATCTCTTTCCCTCTTTCTTCTATTTATCGAATACAAAACAAATAATAAAATAAACCATAAAGGCGTCAACAATAATGCCGGACGAGTTTCATCAGCAAACAGCATAATTATGAGTATGATTGCAAACAAGGCTAGAACAACATAATTCACAAAAGGTGTGAACGGTGCCTTGAATTTTGATTTGGCCTGCAATTCCGGCTTCGTCTTTTTATATCGCAAATGGCAAATTAGAACGACGCCCCAAACCCAGATGAAACAAATGGCACTAATCGTTGTCACGATGCCAAAGGCCGTCTCCGGAATCAGCTTACTCAACAAAGCCCCTACAGATAAGACAAGCGTGGATATGAATAAAGCATTACTTGGTACATGATTTTTATTAAGCTTTGCAAAGTTGGCTGGAGCCTGGTCATTTCTGCTTAGATTGTATAGAATCCGGCTTGTTGAGAACATCCCGCTGTTACAAGCGGAAGCAGCTGAAGTTAATACAACGAAATTAATAACCCCCGCGGCAATCGGAATCCCCACTAAACTAAATGTTTTAACAAAAGGACTTTCTGCCGGGTTTAGTTCTGTCCAAGCGTTGATGCATAATAAGGCAATAATAGCACCCACGTAGAAAAATAGAATTCGTAAAGGTATTTTATTAATCGCCGATGGGATAGTTTTTTCTGGATTGGATGTTTCCGCTGCTGATACCCCCACCAATTCCACACCCACAAAAGCAAACACAACCATTTGAAATGAAAGTAAGAACCCGGAAATCCCGTTTGGAAATACTCCCCCATGTGCCCAAATATTACTGAGCGCAACCGTTCCGGTAGTTGTTTTGAATCCAATCACCAGTAAAACTACCCCTATGGCAATTAACGCGAGAATAGTGATTACCTTAATTAAAGCAAACCAAAATTCCAATTCGCCAAAGCTTTTTACAGTTAATAAATTGAGTCCTAATAAAATAATTAAACAAATGACTGCGGGTATCCATTGCGGGATATCAAACCAATATTGTACATAGACCCCAACAGCTATAATATCGGCCATAGCCGTCATGATCCAGCAAAACCAATAGGTCCATCCAGTTACAAACGCCGCCCGCGGTCCAAGATAATCTTCGGCAATGTCTGTAAAAGATTGATAACCTGCTTTTGACAACAGAAGTTCTCCCAATGCCCTCATCACAAAGAAAATAGCGATACCCACGATTAAATAAGCAAAAATGATCGATGGTCCTGCCAGCTGTATAGCTTTTCCAGATCCTAGAAATAATCCGGTACCGATGGTTCCACCAATCGCAATGAGCTGAACATGTCGATTCTCTAAATCTCTCTTTAATTCTTGTGCTGCCATTTCGAACTCCCCCTTATGTGAAAAAAATAACAAGTAAAAATGATAACAAAAAAGAGATTGGATACGCTCCAATCTCTTAGGTATAAGAATAATAAATAAAATACATTTATTTATTCTGACGATGATCAGAATAACAAATGAATTATCTAGTACTCTTCTGTCCTTTTGCCTGAGATTGTGAACCCTTCGGCGCCGGGGGATTCCCCCACGGTCTCTCCAGAAGCTGCTCCTGCTATAGTGTGATCCATAGCAATCATAGCTTGCGAATTATTTAATTTTTATGTCGCTAACTTCATTTTTAATATTTTTCAATACTAATCATTGTCAAATATTTTGTCAATAACATTAATTACCGCTTTATTATTGTTCCATTAACTTTTATTGCACACAATTAAGGGCTTGTCAGCCAAGCCGCCAATTCTTCTGTCTGCAGGCACAACCTTCAATACGCTCTCCTTAGCACTCCATGACTGACTAACACCTTACATGTTTTCGTTTGAAGCCCAGCTGCGATTTATCAACTGCCTTTTGAATATTAATTGAAGCATTCAAAATCTTGCTTTTTGCACTACCGGTATGGACTTCCACCGGGCCAACTTCCTTTGCAATCTCAACCGCTTTATCATGAAGCGGCAGATAGGATACGCCCACAGTGTAGATGAAATTGTTCATTGCGTATTTCGTTCGTTCAGGGGCATCATGAATCGTATTTTTAGCAAGCTCCAACATAGCGGCCAATTTTTCTGCGGAAAATTCACTGTCCGGGCGGTTTCCGAGCAGCCAGCAGTAACAGTTCCAGCCCGCCGACATTTTCAACTCTATATCACTTGCAATCCATTTATCAGAAACCTCTTGCGCAATATCCGTCTCCGCCAACGTTACTGCCACCACAAAGTCCGATAGCATATAGAAATAAGCCCCAGCAATCCACCGCTCAAAATCCGACTCTGACATTGCTTTAGGCTCCGCGATCACCCCGGCAAAATACATAGCGTCGTAATTTCCCGTAGCATAAAGCTGCTCGGCCAAGGGTTGATTATGTTTTATTTTTCTGAAGATAGGCTTCATCTGGCCTGTGGCCACACCAAAAAGCGGTTCGTGCGCGCCATTGGATAGATATATTTTCTTGGTGCGTTCCTTGCCGAGAGCTTCAAGCTCTTGCATGACCGTTTCTAAATCCATTGTTCGCACTTCCTTTTTTATGAATATTGGCTAGGGACTCAAACTTTACTTGAATATATCATAAAAGCCCTTATAAATATCTTCTTTTATACATCAAGGTAATTTGCCCCGCTATGTATTCAGCGCTATATTGGTTGCCATCCTTAATCCACCACATAATAATCCCCAGTAGTGAGGCTGCAATAATATCAACGGAGACTACCTCCTTAGTAGAGTCAATGTTCCTCGCGTTTCTTCGTTTTTCGACAGTATTTTTTAACAGGTTGGTCAAGTGGTTTTTGAAGCCTTTATGCTCAATCAATACAGCAAAAACTTTCCGGTATTCAAAAAAATAATTTAAAAAGGTGATCAGCTGCTCCTGTTCGTTGTTGCTCTTCATTTGTAATAGCGGTTCAACCTTCATGGATAGGTCATCGAAGATTTCATGTACGATCTGGCGCAATAAATCGTTAATATCCTCATAATGCAAATAAAACGTTGCGCGATTTAGTTCCGCGCGGTTGGCGATTTTTTGGACGGTCAATTGCGAAATCTCCACATTGTCGGACAATAATGAAAAAACAGCGTTTTTCAACATCTTTTTTGAGCGAATGGCTCGTGGGTCAACTCTTTTATGTTCAGTCATTTCATCCCTCTATTATCGTTTAAATGGCCTTTCATCAACTAATTTGCCTATTCTGTCGATTAGTCGACATTTTCAATAAAATTGCAAATAGGAATACTTTTTAAATCCTGATATGATTTATTTTATTGACACTATGTCGAAAAAGCAATGAAGAGAGGACTGCAACATGCAAGAAGACACTAAGAACATAAATAAAGGGATCTTATTAACCATCTTAATCTTTGGTTGTTTCTTATCCACACTCAATCAGACGCTTTTAAATGTCGCCTTAAGTAGTTTGATGGATGTTTTTGATGTCACAGCAACAACCGTACAATGGATTTCAACAGGATTTATGCTGATCAACGGGATTTTGATTCCGATTACGGCCTATTTAATGAAACGTTTTACAACACGGCAATTATTTATAAGTGCCATGTCATTTTTATTAATCGGTTCTATAATTTGTGTAGCAGCGCCGAGCTTTAGTCTACTCTTAATCGGACGGATGATCCAAGCTGCCGGTGCAGGGATTATAATGCCGCTCATGATGAGTGTTGTGCTCGCGATCTTCCCCGTTGAAAAACGTGGCAGCGCTATGGGACTGCTTGGGCTGGCGATGATATTCGCTCCTGCTATTGGGCCAACGCTCGCGGGTTTTGTTGTCGAATACCACTCTTGGCGCTGGTTATTTATCGGGCTTATTCCACTTGTCCTCATTGTTATAGCGTTGGCGTTCAAGTATTTAGTGAATGTATCTGAGACGTCTAAGTCGAAGCTTGATGTGGTAAGTGTTCTTTTATCAACCGTCGGATTCGGCTTAATTTTATACGGCTTCAGTAGTGCAGGAAGTAAAGGCTGGGATGATGTAATCGTGATCCTAACCTTAGGGATTGGGGTCGTGGTAACAGCCGTATTCTGTCTTCGACAAATCAAATCGGATGATCCACTGCTAAACCTGTCGGTCTTCAAAAATAAAGTGTTTACGATGACATCTCTTATTAACGTATTAATCACAATGATGATGTACGCAGATATGATCTTATTGCCTATTTATCTGCAGAATGGTCGCGGGTTTACAGCATTTGATGCAGGACTACTATTGTTGCCGGGCGCACTCGTAAATGCGTTCATGTCACCCGTCACCGGTAAATTATACGACCGTTTCGGTGCGAAACCGCTGTTCATCATTGGCCTATTGTTTATTATTCCATCTATGTGGGCGGTAACAGATTTATCTGAATCGACCACGTATACTTATCTAATGATTCGTACCATAGGCCTGCGAATTGGATTAAGCTTCATTACTATGCCACTCAATACAGCCGGACTAAATGCGTTGCCCAAACAACTTGGCACTCATGGTACAGCTGTGAATAATACCGTTCGCCAAATTGCCGGGGCCATTGGTACTGCTGTCGTAATTACAATTTATACAGTGCAGGCAACCAGTCATGTAACTACACTGATGCAGAATAATCCCTCCGCTACTCCTGAGATCCTTAAATCCCTTACATCGATTCTTGGGGCAAGTGACGCCTACTACTTCATGATGATTTTATCCATTGCCGCATTTGTTATAACATTATTTATGCCCACGAAAAACAAGCTCATGATTGAAAGGAAAGCAAACCTAGTTAGCAAAGAAGAACCTCCGTTGTAACTAGTAATTGCAGTGTATATGAAGAAAAGCCATTCCTTAGCGGAGTGGCTTTTGTTATGAATGGCTTGCTTTGGATCATTGGAGCACGTATTCCTACGAGCATCAATATTTCCTTATCCATATCAGTATCCCCCTCTCCATATCAAATGTGTAGAATCTATTATAAAAACGAAAAAATATTTAAACTTTACACATAAGTTAATATATGGTATTTTAATAGTGTTATTAAAAGGAATATTAATCCATAATAAGGAGCTGATTCCATTCATGAAACTATCTTTAAAAAAGAGATTGATGCTTGTTGGAACCTTTGTTTCAGTCTTTCTTTTTTCTTTTGTTTCCCAAGCATATGCGACTAATTTAATTGGCTACCCTACAGCTACACAAGCTAAGAATAATTGGTGCTGGGCTGCGACTAGCGTTACCATACTTCAATATTACGGAATCTCTGTAAGCCAATGTTCTTTTTATGATCATGTGAAGGGAACCTCCGGCTGTACAACAGACGAGAGTGAATCTTATGGAACTGTTCAAGAAGGCATTCATGATTATGGTGTCTCCAGTTGGAATCATACAGGAGCACTATCTTACAGCGATGTAAAAAACCAGATTGATAATGTTGGCAGTCCTATATATGTAAGCTGGAAATGGAATAGTGCTACCGGTGGCGGGCACGCAGTAGTTATCTATGGGTACGACACATATAGTGGAAATGATTGGATTCAACACATGAACCCGAGTGGGGGCACAAAAACCTCCATGTTATACACCAACATTAAAGGTGGCTCCAGCTACGATAGAACCTGGAGATGGGGACTTCATGGCTTCAACAAATATATTTAAGGAGGGCTTCCCATTAAGAAAACGCTGCTGTTAACTGTAACTTCATTCGTTTTATTTCTGACTTTTTTCTCACCTGTATGGGCTCAGACCGTAACTGAAGATGTTGTTTCTTTTGCAAATACAGAAGGATTAACATTGATTAAAGAAGGACTATCTAAAGATCCTGAAGGGTATGGTTACAACAATGAAGCAGAGATTAGTGAAATTACCGTAGGTCAAGGAATGCAGATTCATTTTATTGATGGTGCTAAGCTTAGGGCGGCTTCCGATAGTCTGATTGAAACGGTCACACCCCAAGACAACTGGGAGTTTCTTATTTTATCGGGCGGAATACCCAAATCTAAAATGATCATTCAAAAGGATTCAAACGGGTCCTATCAAGTTACTGAGTTTGGAGGAAATCCTAATACTTTGGCCTATGCTATTCATTCACTAGAAGCTGAGGGTGAAGTGAGTGAGCCTACACTTATCCGTGAGCGGGACGAATATATAGCTGCCTTCAAGAAAGACAATCAGGAACTAATCATCGCCCCACAACAAGCCTCATCAGCAGAAACAAAAGGACTAAGCAATATTTCGGAGCCTCAAGCACCCGGGCATTTAATTGATGTGTTACAAACGATGCAGAACGATTCTTCCGATGACGAGCAGGATGGGTCGGGAACCATTGCTTCCGCATATTATGCGGACGATAATAATCATCTAACAAGGTCTATCACCATTAGCGCCATTATTGCTCTAGTAGCGGTATTTGTGTTCTGGGCCTATCTCAGAAGACGTAAACAACCTAAATAAATGTAAAAATAAGTAGGCCGCCCTCCTTCATTGGATTGCGGCCTACTTTGATAGATAGTACCTCTAAAAAGCCTCCCTCTCCCCATATGATTAGGACATAAAGGCTGTCAAAGACCTCGTTAGCATAACACCATTTGTAATGGTATCTTGCGGCTAAACATCTCGTCCAGTACCCATGCCCCTTTTATACATTTTTTCTGCTTCAATAGGACTTTCTTTTGCCGTGATATGATACGGAATTACCCGATAAACTTGAACCGGACCGCCAAATACAGCCGATCTATACTTTTCCACATGCTGCTTGGACAAGGGGCGATTATAATAACCCGGTACGTATTTATTGATCAATTCCTGAAGTACGTGTGTGGCTTCATCCAAATCTGAAATCGGTTCTGCTTGTCCAAAAATCATTACGCTCATATAAGCTGTATCCGTTTTGGCTGGTACCGGGTCTGTAATAGTTCCGTATTCCTCACATACCGTAAAACATACCTCCGGATTATCACGCATGACCTGATTACGTCTTCCATCTCCAGCCCCATGAATATACAGTTTCCCTTCAGTCCATACATAATTAAGTGGCACAACATAAGGGAGGTTCCCATCAACCAACCCCAGATAACCTAATCTCGTTTGGTGAAGGAACCTTTCAATCTTCTCTTGATCTAAGCATTCCCTGGTCTTGTAACGAACCGAATTCATATCGAATCTCTCCTTTTATTTAAATTGCGGATACCAGCGTTGTTACGGTAGTATATCAATGAATGGATTGCATTAAAATATCCAAAATTCGCTGTTTAGAGCAATCCATAATTCGTTTTTTATGATTGGAGTTTCTATTTGGAGGTATGTACGATGATGAAAGTAATTCGCAATGATAAGAGACCGATCTGGCAGCAATTGCTTGATCAAGCGATTCATAATATTACTAGCGGAGTCTGGGCACCAGGAGAATTACTGATTCCTACCCGCGAACTTGCGCACATCGTAGGTGTCTCCCGCTCAACTATACAGATCGTCTATGAGGAATTGTTAAGTCGAGGTTATACAGTTACCTCCCGCCGGGGAGGGACGCGAGTTAGTACGTGGAAGCAAGTCACTATGTCCACGAAGGAAATAGAAACAGAGGGCCCCACACCTCCGTCACTCTCCTTGCTAGACTCAGCTGTTGATCAATTACATGACTGGTTCAGAGGTAAAGAACAGCTAGAAGTGGATATTGATTTCAGTCCCCATGAACCCTATTTGGATGAACAATTTCAAAAAAACTGGCGGCAATCGCTGCTCCAGGCATCCGCTGAAATGGATTTATCAAGCTGGGCTTACGGTAACTGCTACGGGTACACACCATTACGCGAGCAAATACAGCGTTATTTATCACTTGAACGGGGCATACATGTCCAAACAAATCAGATTCTGTTGACCTCAGGAGCTCAGCATAGTATTGACTTAATCGCACAGTCACTTTTAGCTGATGGGAACACTGTCTCAGTAGAAGATCCAGGTTTCCCAGCTGCTTGGATGGCAATGAGATACCGCCGTATGAATGTGGTACCCATTCCCGTTGATGAGTATGGTCTAGTGGTTGAGCATATTCACCCGCAATCCAAGCTGGTCTTTGCCACCCCTTCCCACCAGTGCGCAGTAGGGGTCGTTATGTCGGAGCCCCGCCGGCAACAATTGCTGCATAAGGCCGTTCAAGAACGGTTTTGGATCATTGAAGACGATTATGATAGTGAATTTCGATATCGCGGGGAGCCGCTGCCAACGCTGTTTAGTCAGGCATCTAATAATACTTTGTACCTCATGAGTTTCTCTAAAATGATTGCACCAGGCATTCGTATTTCGGCTATTGTTGGATCAGTCGAGGCGATTGCTCAGCTAGCGAAGGTGCAGGAGCTGACTTACCGTCATCTTCCGATTATGGATCAGCTAACACTAACCCACTTCATTAAAAATGGTCATTTTATGCGCCATATGCGAAGAGTCAGAAATGTGTACCGTCGAAGACACGAGGTCATGGCAAAAGCTATTATGGCTAGCGGTTTAGGGGAGCGCTTCACGCTCAGTGGAGTAGAAACTGGATTACATATGTTATTAGAAGCTGAGGAAACATTCGACGAAGAAGCTGTGACAAAGTTAGCCCTACAACATGGAATACGTGTGTACCCTCTTGGGCCCTATTGTTTGGATAGCAAAAGAAAAGGATGGGTATTAGGGTTTGCAAAAGTAAATGAGGCAGCGATCGAGCAGGGCATTCATCGTCTTGCGGAGCTGATCCTATAAAATCATCTCCGCAAGCCTTTGTATCGCTAGTATTGCCCTAAAAGACCTTTTTTGATGGCTATTTTCTCGCAGCGATCAAACACAACGAGCCCTAAAATCAAATATACCAGCGAATTTAAAAATAGTACGCCATAATCTGATAAAGGCAATTGTGTTAACGTCAGATTCTCTAGCATCACTGTTCTTACCATATTCACTCCTTTGACGAAAGGAGCAAAAGCTAGAAACGGTGCTACAGTTAACGGAACAAACACTAGTCCCATCAAAACAAACTGAAAAATCTGTAAAAACGCTTGTATTTGTTTCACGATAATAGCTAAACCAGCAATCATAAAACTAACGCCTACCATACTTATCATAGTAACTACAATAATCGGGATCGTTGTCATGGGGTTAAGACTCAACCACTGTCCGGAGGTTAACATCGCACCAAAGAGTAAGAGGATCATAACAACAGACTGTAAGCCCAATTGACTGATGATCCGTGTGAGCATGATTTTCCAAACCCCCATGGGAGACATATATAACTGTTCTAATGTTCCACGCGTAGCTTCAGTGATTACCGAATAACCAATAAAGTTCATCGTCATCATAGTTAAGCTCCAAAAGACCACACTTACGATTGAATATTGAACATTCATATCAAAACTGGCCGGATCACCTATGAACATAATTCCAAAAAATGCCCCCAGAAATATAATATAAAAAGTGGCTACTAACGCAATAGTGTTTGGTAGATATCGTTTCATTTCAATATATTCCTTACGAAAGTTAGCATTAAATAAATGGAGCCATTTCATGAGTCTTCCCCCCCTTTTACAATCTGAATAAACACTTGTTCAAAATCAATAGTTATACGATCAATACTCTCCACCATGGTTCCTTCCTCTTTCAAAAGATCGAACAACTCGTAGATATCTTGACCCTGCTCTAAATTCACTTCTACGATGTTTTCATGGGAGCTTACTTTATAAGTGCTTAAAGGGAATCTACTCAACAGTTTATTCTCCTGCTTTAGGCTTAATCTCTCACCCAATTTAATGGAATAGGCCCTTGTTTCAAATAACTTAAGCAAATTCTCCACCTTGTCATCAATCACAACTTCACCTTTATTAATAATAATGGCCCGGTCACACAACTCCTGAACGACGGGCATATCATGTGAACTAATAATGATCGTGCGTTTTTCTTCCCTAACGATCGTTTTTAGAATGTTACGCAGTTCATAACTTACCTCAACATCCAAACCAAGTGTTGGCTCATCCAGCAAGATGACATCCGTATTAGCTAAAAGGGCTACAGCGATGGCTAGCTTTTGTTGCATGCCCCGGGACAATCCATTGACAAGCTCATGCTCCTTCTCTTTAAGGTTGAATTGCTCTAATAATTTATCGGTTTGATTGGAAACATGCTTCCGAGAATACCCCCGGTTGCCCGCGAAATATTCTAGATTCTCCCGAACGGTAAGACGCCAATATAAATTTCGATTCCCCTCTAATACAGCACTAATATGCTCTAAAGCTTTGAGTCTCTTCTTGCAAATATCTAAGCCATTAATAGATATAGAACCCGCATCCGATTCTAACAAACCACAGAGCATTTTTATGGTTGAAGTTTTGCCAGCCCCATTAGGCCCTAATAAACCGAGCACCTCTCCACGATTCACATGAAAAGAAACATCACGAACGGCATGGATCTTCTCCTTCGTTTTTCTTTTCACGTACACTTTGCTAATACCCCGTACTTCAATAATTTTTTCCACCTTATAACCATCCTCTCCTGTACGATATAAAGGGTGATTCCATTGTTAAATTCATTTTATTTAAGTATCTAGTTTTAGATAACTGGCTTCAGATGGATACTCTCTCGGTCTAAGGAATGAGATTTAGGTAGGGGTTGTGTTTATACACTTGTAGATTATGAAAACATTGAAACTTCACATATAAGTGAATATATGGTATTTTTCAGCTACTAGAAATATTTTTTAGGGGGGCTTCCCATTAAGAAAATGCTGCTGTTAACCGTAGCTTCATTCTTATTATTTCTGAGTATTTCCTCACCTGCATGGGCTCAGGCCGTAGCTGAAGATGTTGTTTCTTTTGCGAGTACAGAAGGATTAACATTGATTAAAGAAGGGTTGTCCAAGGATCCTGAAGGATACGGATACGCCAATGATGCGGAGATTAGTGAAATTACTATAGGCGAAGGAATGCAAATTTATTTTATTGATGGCGCTAAGCTTAAGCAGGCTTCCAATAGTCTGATTGAAACGGTCATCCCCCAAGAGATCTGGGAGTTTCTTGTTTTATCGAGCGGAGTACCCAAATCGAAAATGATCATTCAAAAGGATTCAACCGGGCCCTATCAAGTTACTGAGTTTGGAGGAAATCCTGATACTCTGGCCTATGTTATTCAATCTCTACATGCTGAGGGTGCAGTGAGTGAGCCTACACTTATCCGTGAGCGGGATGAATATATAGCTGCCTTCAAGAAAGACAATCAGGAACTAATCATTGCTCCACAACAAGCCTCAGCTGCAGAATCAAAAGGGTTACCCAGTAATTTGGAGCCTCATACACCAGAACATTTAATAGAGGTATTGCAGACGATGCAGAACGACTCTTCCGATGACGAGCAGGATGGGTCGGGAACCCTTGCTTCCGCTTATTATGCGGACGATAATAATCACCTAACAAGGTCTATCACCATTAGCGCCATTATTGCTCTAGTAGCGGTATTTTTGATATGGGCATATCTCAGAAGACGTAAGTTTCTAAGTTCCTTTAAAGATCGTTTAAAGATTTACTAAATTTTCAGTTTACCCGTAACTTCATATTGCCGTTGACCAGTAAAAAAAGTAACTAGTGCTTTAAAACGTAGTGGTTAAGATATTTGGCAGTTAACAACTGGATATTTAAAAAACAATGCAAAAGGCACTACCTTGAGGCAGTACCTCTTGCATTGTTAAGTGAAGAGATATCCAATTTAGGGGGAGATTAATCCTCCGCATCAATTCAATCAGGTCGTATGTTACATAGCTTTTTCAGCCAGATCGCTAACTAAATTTCTCATCCACTTACGGGAGTAAATCCGGGCGTAGCCGAAGCCAAAGCGGACAACCTCCTCCAGCGAGATGACGAGATACACAAGGTAGACAGGTTGCTTCCAAATGTATGACAGCAACAGCCCGGATGGGACTCCTATCAGCCACGTTGCGGTAGACTCCATGCCGAATACGAACTTGCTGTCTCCTCCGCTGTTTAGTATACCGCCGGCTATAATCATATTGGATACTTTGACCCAAAGAAATCCAGCAAACACGATAACGATATACATGCTCATTTGTTTAGCGTCCTCGGAGATATTGAACGCAGAGACATACAGCTTCGAGCCTGCCGCAATGATAACCCCGACGATCAGAGAGATAATGATGCCTAGACGAATGAACCTTTTCGCATGATCGAGTGCGATATCAGATTCATTCGCACCCAAACGGTTGCCAACCATTACCCCTGCTGCACTAGCCAGACCCGATAATAGGCCAATGCAAAGACCCTGAAGTGGGAAGGTAATGGTCATCGCAGTCATTTCCATCGTCCCCATACGGCTATAAATAATCGCATATGCTGTTTCGCCCAATACCCAGATTAATTCAGTCAGTAGCAGCGGATAGGTCGTTCCAAAAAACTTGCGAATGAGCGGTTTAGGAACAATGAATAAGTTCTTTAACCCGACAGCTCCCGGTAAACGATACCGGTACACGGCACCAATGATCAACAAGCATTCGAAGACCCTAGAGATAAGAGTAGCAATGGCAGCGCCCTTCAGACCAAGCGCAGGAGCACCGAAATGACCGTAAATAAGTACGTAATTCAGTATAATATTCAAGCCAACTGCAATTAGACTTACATACATCGGCCATTTGGCATGGCCAGTACTGCGTAAAATCGCGGAATACATCATCGTGAGCATGACAGGCACAAAACCGATCGACATTATCTGGAGAAAGATATAACCCTCTTCTATTACATTCATGTCTGTAGTGAATAGGCTCAGAAAGAGCGGCGAATCGATAAAGACAGCCGCAGAGAACAGGAACGAGAACGCAAAGCCAGTGATCAGTCCGAGACCCAGTACTTGAGAGACGCTTTTGGAATCTTTATTTCCCCAAAACTGGGCTGCATATATGGATACACCCGTCGATAAACCGGCCAAGACAACCGCGATGATCCCGTATATTTTGGTCGACATCCCCACCGAGGCAATTGCCACATCTCCCAGCTGCCCAACCATCAATTGATCCGTCAAATTAAGCAATGCCATCAGCAAGCTTTGAAGCGTAACGGGCACAGCGATTTTATACACACTTTTGTAGAAATCTTCTTTCTCTGACATGTATCGTTCACAACCCCCATATTCTCGATTTTTCCAGAACTTATAGCCATTCGCAGTCTATGAC
The DNA here is from genome assembly GCF_037969975.1 of Paenibacillus sp. FSL R7-0163. Lineage (NCBI taxonomy): Bacteria > Bacillati > Bacillota > Bacilli > Caryophanales > Paenibacillaceae > Paenibacillus > Paenibacillus sp. FSL R7-0163. Next base: position 6,276,720 of record NZ_CP150224.1, on the reverse strand, counting down.
TTAGTTTGAGGTTAGATCACCTTTTTGTAGCGCATGAGCGTGTAGTTATCTTTTGGTTGAATTTCTACAACCTTGAACTTTTTCGCAAAGTTCAATTGCTGATACCCGTCTCCATCCACTAAAGTAATGTTTGTGGAGCCGCCTACGATGATTGGAAGCTGCATTAGAATAATCTCATCGACGATATCCTGATTGAAAATATGCCAGTTTAAGAATCCGCCGCCTTCGACCATCAGACTGGTAATCCCATAGTTCTCCTCCAACTGACGTTCAAGCTCCACAAAATCTACTTTATCCTCGCCGCAGATAAGGCACTCCTTTCCTCTTTGCCGGATCTGTTTGATTTTTTCTTCATCCCGTCCTTTCTCGGTCGTGACAATAATCGTCTTCCCTTGGTCCGAGAGTACATTGCAATCTAGCGGAATATCCAAGGTAGTTGTCGGAATGATACGAATTGGATTTTTATTTTCCTCATACCGATTAGTAAGGAAGGGATTGTCCGTCAAAATTGTATTTTTGCCGACCATAATTCCCTGCACCTTCCCCCGGAATAGATGAATAAATTCCATATCCTCACTGGAAAATAAAGAAAAAAGCTCTTTACTCGAATTACCAGCGCCCATAGTGAGCTTTCCATCAATAGAAATTTGGCTGAATATCGTTGTTTTCATTTGGCTCTCCCCATCTCTAATTAGCTTTTAAATGCGCCCCAAGAGGCTTGAATAGTCTGTTCTATTTTGTTCAATGCTTGTTCAGGATTGCTCAAGGGCAGCTCGATAAGACCCGCATTTAACGCCTCCCATACATGGATCATGAAGGGATAAGTCGGCATCGGCCGTGAGTGATCCAAAAGCGATAAAATCATCTTTTTGTTAGGCGCAGCAGAGGCAGCTAGATGGTTCAGCACCTCTTCCTGAGCCGGAATCCGCTGTACACCCAGCGTCCACATAGTTTGGCATTCGTCACTCAGCATAAAGCGCGTGAATGATAAAATATCTTCCCGCTCCTCGGACGTTAATGAATGATTAGGGTAGATCAGGCCAATAGAAGAAGACATGGATAATGATTGCCACCCTTCGATGCTCGGAAGCTGGCAAACCGCAAGCCTATTGTTCATATGTTTATCTAGATGGTTATAAATCCACTCGCCACAAATAATGGCGCCGATCTTACCGTCAATGAACTGCTCAAGCAGTCCTGTGGAGCCGTCGAGACTGACGAGCACGCCTTGATCCATCTTGTCGCGAATAAACTGAAGCGCCTGCTTCATTTCAGAGGTGACGATATTCGGCTTTCCATTCTGTACAGGCCAACCGCCGAAAGCTGTAAGGAACGGAATAAACCAATAGCCTTGCTGTAAGTCTGCTCCAATCGGTATGATACCTTGGGCGGATAACTTTTCTGCTGCCTCTTCGAACACGTCCCATGTCGTCGGCGCACTAGAGTAAATCAACGGGTTGTAATACACAACCAGATGATTACCCCGCAATACAGGGATACCATACTGAACACCATTCATTTGCATCGTTGAAAGGGCTCCCTCAGTCAGCGTATCGTCAAATAGCCCGCCCGGTACTTCGGAGTAAAGACCGTTCTCCACATAGGAGGACATGTCAGCAGGAACCATCGCCAGATGCGGACCTTGCTGGGTGTCCTTAATTTGGTTCAGGCGCGCAGTCAGCTCCGTAATATTCATCACTTGTGGTGTAATTTGTACGCCGAAGCGCTCTGTATACAGCTTACAAATTCCCTCCAGCACCTCAATCGAGGTATCTCCCGGACCATCAAACTCATGCCATACCACGACTTCCTTATTGTTCTTTTCCATTGCAGCCTCTCTCCCTTACCTAAATTGTCTATGATTGTTTACGAGCACTAAAGCCTGATTAGGCGCAAGCAGCAAGCAATCGAACGCCTGACCTACGCTGCTACCCGTTAAGGAACTATCCAGTGTTACCGTCATTGGGCATCGGCCAGGTACGGCAACCTTCAAATCAACTTGGCAGAAAGCATCAGCACTCAAGTTAAAGCAGCACAGCAGCGTTTCATCCCCTTGCATATACCCGTACAGAACAATACCTTCCGGGGATTGAGCCACGAAAAAGTTTTCCGGCTTCACTAGGTGGCGCCAATCTTTCTTGAGTTCACTTAGCTCCGCCAACAGCGGCAGCATCGGTGTAGGATTGGTCCAATTAATTTGCATAACGTTAAAAAAAGCTCGGGAAATCTCCTTTCCGTTCGTGTTGTCTCCAAGACCACAGTTGAGCGGCTGCTCCTCATTCATTTCATAACCCGTCGTCACGTATGGAATTGCGTTCGGAAGAAATTGATTAAATACCGCGATCATCCGAGCAACCTCTACACCGCCACGGCTGGTGATCCGAGGAGTATCTGCTGTTTCTGCACAGGCAAATATATGAATATTCAACTCAGGCAGCTCTTCTAAGAATGAAATGAGATTCTCTTTAGTAATTTGTGTCATGACGTTCCATCCACTGCCAAGCATAATGTTATAGCCGGTGTTTGCTGCCTTCTTGTGGTTGCGATTGAACAAATCTTCGCTGATTAAGATCGCATTTGGATTCATCTCTTTAATCGTGTCAAAAATACGAGTCAACAACGGAATAGGAAGCACGTGTCCGATGTCGATGCGGAAGCCGTCAATCCCATATTTTTCGAGATTAACCCGTACTGCCTCCTCCAGAACATCCCACAGCTCCAGATTCGGCTCCTCTCCCGGGTAGTCATTGCATTTAATCGTATCAAAAAGGACATATGGCGCCTGATCCGGACTTATAAGATGTCTCACTTGCGGAGAGAAATCCTGGTAGAGGCGTAAGAACGTAATGTCTGTCCAAATCGGCTGCACATCATTTATCCAATCCGAATGCGCTGGAGCAGTCGTTATCCCCATCTCTTGCTCCACCAAAGTTAATAGCTCCTCTCCTGTTTTAGCAGCTTTCTCTTTCAAGTGCTGCCAAAGGATTGGATGGAGTTCATTGGGCGGTGGCGTGAACTTCCGCAGAAATACTGCTGTCTCCTGGCTGCGGTAGACCGTCTCCAATTTGTCCGGCGTACACTCCTCAAAAAATCCAAGCTGGGGAATTGCGGGCGGCGCAAAGCCTTCTAATTCATCCATTTTGATCCAATACACCCATTCAGGATGCTCGGTAATGAACGCACTGTTTTTCGCCGTCACACGGGGAATGAAGTCAACAACAGTCTTAATATCAAGTAAATGACAAGCCTCTACCAAAGCGCTGAGCTCATCGTGGATCGTAAACTCCTCCATATCATCCAATAGGCTATCGTGCAGGTTCTCGTCCAAATGGAATAACGATTGCACTGCGTAAGGGGACCCAATATCCCCCTTCAGATTCAACTTGCTGTACTGGTTAACTGGAAGCATGTACAGAATATTGATGCCCATTTTCTTTAGCAGAGGCAGAAGAATAAAGAATCTTAAAAAAGTACCCGATTCAATTTTTCCGTCATGGTTGTAATCCCAAGCCGTAGAATAGCGAATAAGCGAAGAATAGATCGCGCTATCGTCCAGATTTGTGCGTTCCTTAAGCAGATATCTCCACGAAAGCCTGTCCAGATAATTCAAATGATCTGTCAAAAAATCATACGGGTGTACACAAATTTCACCCTCTTTTTCTAAGAGAACACGCTCATATTGGCACTCATTCCACACTGCGGGTATCCAAATTGGCTCTATGTCTTTAGCCTTTTGTGTAGACAAGTAATCTTTAATTAATCTGAATTTGCTATCATTGCTCATCAACAGTGCCACCTCTCATTGATTGTAGTCTTACGTTTAGGGAACAAAAACCGTCTTTACGGTTTCACTCCCAACCACCTTCAAAGAGTTCAATTCATAGCCGATCAACTCGTCTATCGCTGCTTCATGCTCACTGAGCTTAACTTTTCTAGTCACTAGTTTCTCCATTTCAGGAGTTTCAGCGGCAAACCGCAAAGCTTCCTCGAACATGTAGCGGTATTCACCTGCTGCTATAATTTTTATTGCATGCTGCACGAATTTAGTAGGGGAAAAGGTGTAGCGATACTTCGCATTAATACCAAAAGGAACGATGCGGCCTCCACGTTCAATCCACTTTTCCGCCATTTCGAGTTGAGTGCCCACCGTATCGATAATCACATCAAACTTATGTCCCGCACAGATTTTGTCTACGGTAGCTTGATTTAATTGGGCAGGGGTTAAAGCAAAATCTGAGATCTCTCTGGCAAAAGCTAGCCGATAGGGATTAACTTCAGTCGCTACCGTGAGCGCAGATTTCGACTTGCTCACAATTTGGCTTAACAGTCCCATTGGACCCGATCCAAGAATGAGTACCTTGTCGTCTGCTGTGACATTGGCTTCTTTGAAATTGTGCAGTACACAGGCAAGCGGCTCAATCAAAACCCCCGTCTCCCAGCTCATATGATCGGGAAGACGGTGTGCAAACGTTTGTGCAGTTGAGTAAAAAAAAGTGAATGTCCCATTTCGATTCAAACCCGCAATAGGCATCCCATTTCCATCGATGCCCGTACAGAGGTGCGGCTGTTTCTTCAAGCAAAAATAGCATTCATCACAGCTTTGATTCGGATCGATAACTACGCGGTCGCCTACCTTAACACGGTCAACGTTGCTGCCGATTTGGATTACAGTCCCTACTGCCTCATGACCACGAATGACCCCTGGAACCCCCTCCTCTTTCCCAGTTATGACTGCTAAATCTGTTCCACATACACCTGTCATCTCAATCCGGATCTTGACTTCATCCGGTGCTGCAATCTGCGGCTCTTCCCATTCGCAAAGCTCCAGCTTATGATTAGATGTCCACACCAACGCTTCCATACTCATTCCCCTTTCTTTTTTGTTATCCATATTCGCCCAGAATATATCATAACTACCATGTAAAAGTAAGGTGAATGTTGTCGAAAAATGTTAATAATTACATTTATATATAAATACTTCACGAGTAAGCGCTTTAATTTTCTTTCGCTTATTATGCGGAGTGCACTGTCTGAAACGGCAAGTTTAAGGGCCATCCTTTGTGGGATGACCCTTGAATACGATTGTGATCAACCGAGCTCCGTGCGGGAGAGTAGCCCCCGAATCAACGTCTCCTATTTTGCAGCTTCCGCTTCCAGCCGTGCAATGACCTCAGAGCGGACTTGATCTGTGAAGCGAAGCACCCCGTTTTCCTGGACGATTAGCTCTTCCCGTATTCGCCCATCCAGCCAGTCGCTGATCCATCCCGGAGCGTATCCTCCTTGCCCGAACTCGCCGCCAAAAGCGATCATTTTCTCATATACATCCAGATATTGTTGACGGCTCGTATTTGGATAAGAGCTTGTGTACAGCCAGAACTGCACATCGTACATCAGAGTAGAAAGCTCATCCGCATGAAAGGAGAAGTGTCCCTTCTCTTCAACGATTCGGGTACAGACTTTACGGATCTTCTGCTCAAGCTGATCTACCTCAGACACATCGCTGCACAGCTTCGCAAGCAAAGGTGAGAATTGGCCTACGGCTACTTTGCGCAAATCCTCCTCTTTATCTTCTTCAGAGGTGTCGTATTCCTCATCACTCACCAGGCCGCGTATAAACGTCTCGAAGTCTTGGGCCAGAAACGTAATCTCATAATTATCTTCCTGATCCACATGAATTACCTCGGGTTCGCCGTCCCTCCCGCAATTGCGGTAATCCAGCATCACGACATCATGGCCTGCCGAAGGGCAATCACAAATTACCACGCCGATGTCGGGATACCCCCACTCCTCAATCATGAACGGGCTGCCGAGATCGCCGCAGATGGAATAGCTTTTCTCGCGTCCGATGCCCATAATGCCCGTAATCGCAATATGATCCTCAGCCCATGAGGTCGCGTCCTCGGTCGGAAAACAAGTATTATAAGGCACTCCCCCATTGTGCTGCTTCATCAGACTGATATAAGAGGCAGGAAGCTTGTAACCCAGTTCTTCTTCTACAGAAGCAATCAGCTCATCCGTAGGCGGAGAAGAAACATATTCTTTTAGCGCATAATCGCTATCGTCCCAAAAGCCGGAGAGATCCATCCCGTCAAAAGGAGCTGCAGTCGTCCCCGAATCATTATGCTGTTCTCTGATTGCCCGTCTGGCTGCGGCGTCTTGTTCTTTGCGAAGCTTGCGCTGGCTGAATTTCAAAAACATGGCCGTGTTCTCATCATCCGGATCGAGGTCATGGGCAATACTCAGCACTCTCACCGCTTCCTCATATCGATTCAAATAATAGTAGGAATATCCCACACGAAAATGCCACAGATAATCATTCTGCCCTTGTTCCGCAATCATCGCGAAGTGTTCAAGGGCTTCTTCATAACATCCCACATTGTTATACGCTCTTGCCAGACTGCTGACTACCTCGTAATCTCTGTCCGCTGGAGGAATCTCCATCAGAGTGTCTACAATCTTCTGGTGTTCATCATCTTCATGCCACTGTGTCAGCTGTGCCACTAGTTCTTTGTCCATAGTCTACCTCCCCAAGCTTATAATTAAGTTACTAGAATATAGAGAAATATGGTTTTCCCTATTCTACCAGATGGGATGTAGGTATTGAAAATCGAAAAAGAGGGCATCTCCAAAATTTTTAATTATGGATACAGCCATATCCCTGAAACCGTCATCACCGCTGGCAGTGCAGTCTCGTCAACCGCTACATTGTCATACCAGCCGCCCACTGCAAGGTTCAGCACCAGATAAAATGACTCGTTAAAGGGCATAATGCCTGGCTCCAAGCAACGCTCGGCAAAGCAATGTCCGTCTACCAGCCATCGAATCGAACTGGCATTCCATTCCAGTGCATAATCATGGAATTCATTAATGGTTCCGCTTTCAAAATGGTGCGAGAACTCCTCAACGATTTGATGTTCCCAATTCTTTCCGTAGTGCAGTGTTCCGGATATTTGCTGAGGCAAGCGGCCTTTGGCTTCCATGATATCAATCTCGCCGGAAGCTGGCCAAGGCCCGTAAGCCTGTTCCTGCGGAAGCAACCAGATGGCAGGCCATACCCCTTGCCCTACCGGCAGTTTTGCACGCACAACCAACTTGCCATAACAAAAGGAAAAATGGTCCTTTGTATCCAAACGAGCCGAGGTATATGCAAAATTGCGCCCATCCTTTTCAATGGATTCGCTGCGCGCGCACAGGTTTAAGCCAAATTCATCGATATACAGATTGCTGGAATGATCCGTGTAATACTGCTGCTCTCCGTTGCCCCAACCTGGGTCTATGGGATTACCCTCATTATCTAACAAGTCGTTGCCAAGGCGGACATTCCATAGCTTTAAATCGGCATTTCTATCTAAGAAATTCTGTTCCCATATAGGTTTATTCATCCTTTGCACACTCCCTTCATTTAATCACAGCATACTTAATTTTTGCGGCTGGTCAAACAAATCTAAAAAAATGGGATAGGGTCGATAATCATGGGCTTTTTTTCCTATACGCTTTTTCATACGATGAAATAGAAAGGGGGCACGGAAAATGTTCCAATACAGAACGGAACAAATGAAAGCGCTTTTTAAGCAGTGGCAATTGCAAAGCATGGTTATCCCGGGAATCATCTGGATGTTTATCTTTTGTTATATCCCTATGTTCTGGCTCATTATTGCATTTATGGACTACAGCATCGCCAAACCCTTACTAGAATCACCGTTTGTCGGGCTGAAGCATTTTCAGGATTTTTTGACGGATGAGCGTTTTTGGCGTTCGATTCGCAATACTCTGGGAATGAGCAGCATCAAGCTGGTCTTGGGTTTTCCCATTCCTATCTTGTTCGCCTTGCTGCTGAATGAAATACGGAGTCTTCGATTTAAGCGAACGGTACAAACCATTTCGTACCTGCCGCACTTTATTGCCTGGACGATTTTTGGCGGCATTGCGCTCAATTGGCTGGGCGAGGGCGGTGTGATCAATCAGTTGATGATGGCGTTCGGGTTCCAGGAACGCGAAATCCTGTTTAACAGCGACCCTAAGTACTTTTGGTGGATCACCTTTTTCACCGATACGTTAAAAGAAACCGGCTGGAGCGCCATTATCTACATAGCGGCAATATCCGGCATTGATCCGGGGCTGTACGAAGCGGCTGAGCTGGATGGCGCAAATCGGCGGCAGCGGATGTGGCATATCACCATTCAGAGCATACGCCCCACCATCGCTATTTTGTTCATCCTCGCTGTCAGCGGGATACTCGGCAGTAACTTTGAGCAGATCTTTATGTTGAAGAACAATATGAACATGAGGATGGCGGAAAGCCTAGACTTGTATATCTACAACATGGGGTTGGTCTCCGGGCGCCATTCCTTCTCAACAGCCGTCCTGTTCGCCCGCTCTATTGTGGCGCTAGGTTTGTTGTTTTTGGCCAATCACACATCCAAAAAACTAACCGGCGACAGCATTTTTTAGAAGGGAGAGGACAGAGGTATGGAAAGACGCAAAAGATTTCGGCAAATTGGAGTATTTGAGGTCTGCAACACCCTGCTGATGCTGGCGGTTTGCTTTTTAACACTGTACCCGATGTGGTTTGTATTCATTAACTCGCTTAATGCTCCGCAGCAGGCATCCCTGGGCACCGTCAACTGGTTTCCCAAAGAATTATCGCTGGCCAGCTATAGCGTTGTGTTCAATGATAAGACTATGATGAACGGTTTTTACATTACCACTCTGCGCACAGTGATCGGGACAGCAACGCATGTGTTGTTTACCGCCATTATTGCTTACGGAATGAGCAAGTCTAATCTGATCGGACGCAAGCTGTATCTTAAAATCGCATTGGTTACGATGCTGTTCTCAGGCGGGCTGATCCCTACATTTATTCTGATGACGAAGCTGGGCTTATATGATAATTTTTGGATATTCATCATTCCCTCTATGTACACTTTTTTTAATATGGTCATTTTTATGAGCTTCTTCCGCACCATACCCGATAGCCTGGAGGAATCTGCGAAGGTAGACGGTGCTTCAGACTATGGTGTCCTGTTCAGAATCGTATTGCCCAATAGCATGGCTGTCATTGCGACTATATCGCTTTTTTCAGCCGTCTATCATTGGAATGATTATTACCAAGGTGTCATCTACATCCGTTCGCAGGAATTACTGCCACTGCAGACCATGCTGTACAAAATCATTGCGGAGAACTCTATGTCCTTCATGCAGCAGCAAGCTATGGCGCAATTCGGCGCAAGACTTCCCGGCAACTCTATTAAATTTGCATCCATGATGGTGGCCACACTGCCTATTCTGATAGTCTATCCTTTCATTCAACGCTATCTGGTCAAAGGCGTGATGATTGGCGCCATTAAGGGATAAGAGTGTGAGTGTCTAGAAACTGGTATACAAAAATTCAGAAGCAGCAAAGAAAGGATGATTATGTCATGAAACGTAATCTCATTAAGCCGGGGTTAACCCTCATTCTGGCCGCAAGCCTGATGCTAGGCATAGCCGCGTGTTCTAATTCAGCGAATAGTGAAAATAAGCCGACACCGCAGCCTACAGATAGTACACAGCCGCTGCCGAGTGAAGCAAAGCTCAATCCCGATGATCCGGCATGGAAGCTGGATACCAGCCCTGTTGATTTAACCTGGTTCGTAGGTGCTAACTGGTATGCCCACACTTGGGGAGACAGCTTGACCTCCAAGTACGTAACGGAAAAAACAGGCGTAAACATCAAGCTTGAAGTACCTTCCGGTGAAGCCAATGAACATATTACCCTGATGATGACCTCGGGCAAGCTGCCAGACTTGATATCAATGGGTTCGTGGGAAACCGCTGTCAAAAAGCTGTGGGAAGGCGATCATGTCTACGCCTTAAATGAATTAGCTGACAAGTATGACCCTTACTTCTTCAAGGTGGCCGGGGACGGTACACTGAAGTGGTATCGTCAAGAAAATGGCAATACCTATGGCGTTCCGAATGATTCATATAGCCCCAACCTGATGCATGAAACTGGCATGACGGCGGCTAACCAGACTTTCCTGGTGCGGAAAGATCTGTATGAGGAGATGGGCAGCCCGGACCTTAGCACTCCAGAGGGCTTTCTGAACGCACTGCAACTGGTAAAGGATAAGTACTCCCAATATAAAGGCCAGCCCATCAGTCCCTTTTTTGCACAAGGGAACGTCCCTTACGGGATGACCGAATATCTGCAGAACCTACTGGCCGTTCCGCATGAGAAAGACGGAAAAGTATACGACCGCATTACCGATCCCGATTATATTGCCTGGCTAAAAACCTTCCGTACGGCTTACGAGCGCGGGTTGATTAATGTGGATTTCCTGGTGGATTCCGATACTCAGGTAGAGGAAAAAACAAACAACGCCCGCTATTTCATGATGGTCCGCGAGTGGACCGGTATGTCGGCTGTCAATCCTATGCTGGCTGCTAGCGGCAACCCGGATTCTTACTACATCGCAGTCGATGGGCCAAAGAACAGCAAGGGCGATAACCCTAAGTTATTCCCTGGCAACATGGACGGCTGGATGGTGACGATGATTAGCAAATCAACCGAAAACCCTGAACGAGCCATCCGCTTTTTGACCTATCTGGCCAGCGAAGAAGGCCAGCGAGATTTATTCCTTGGCAAGGAAGGCGAAACATGGGAGATGGTAGATGGCAAGCCGCAACTGAAGCCTGAAATGGTAAAATTACTCGACACTGATATTGAGAAGCTGGAGAAAGAATACGGCATCATGGATACCTATTGGATGATGCGAAACCCTGTAATCGTCAACCAGTGGAGACCGGAGAAATCTCCTGTCATTAAGCAAATGGAAGACTTCGCCAATAAGCAGGCCGATATTGATAGCGGTATCTATAAGGGCTTAGATCCACAGGGCGATTCTGATGTGTCGGTAGCCTGGTCCCGTATTTCGCAAAATTGGGAGGAAGTACTCCCTGAGCTAATTACGGCCAAAAATGAGGCTGAATTTGATAAAATCTTCGACAATTTCCTTGACCGCCGCGAGAATTACAACTTTGGCAAGGTGATGGAATACCGCCAGGCTGAACTGGATGTGCGAAAATCCAAAATGGCAGAGTAATAATGCCCGTATTAAGATTGCTGCCGGCCACCGAAAGGGTGGCCGGTATTCCCTTTTTCGCTTCTTTAACCATTTAACAAAACAGCCTAGTTACCTACCGGGCAGTTTGTAATATATGGTATATTACAAGGGTAGGAGGCTACTTAAATGAAGTATCTGCTGACTAAAATGAGGAAGCTGTACCGTAATTCCCGAATCTCCCAAAAGTTGTTTCTGGCTTTTAGCATGATGATTGCCATCCCTGCGATTGTGGTATCCTTTTTATTTATCCGCACACAGGAAAGTCAGCTATACAAGGACGCTATGGCTACCGGCAGCAGCCATGTCTCACGAATTAACGAACAACTGCGCAGCAAAATGGGCATTATTGAGAACGCTTCCTCTACTGCGCTGAATCAAAAGGCATTTGTAGATTTTATTCACTCCAATATGCGCGGGGATGGCCTGCGTCTCGTAAAATTTAGACAAAATCAATTTGAGCAAATGCATAATATCATTCAAAGCTACGAGATGATCAGCGAGCTAAGTTTCTATGTCGATAATCCAAACCTATTTGAGATTTGGCCTGAAATCTACCATTATGACAAGTTCTGGCCGAAGGACTACTGGGTGACACTTCGGGAGGAAGGCGGTGCGGCATACCGCTTATTTGCTTTTAAAGATGGAGAGCATACGCTATCCTATTACCGGCTGGTACGCCTTCAGGGGCAACAGCAGAAACTCCCTACCATTATGGAAATCCGCGCCCAGCATAGCGTCTTTTTCAGTGACCTGCTTGAGGATAGCGGGGGGGATTTCTTTTCTGTAGTGATGGATGGAGCCGACTCTTCCCGATCTGTATACAATCCTGAGCATATCTTTTCACAAAATGCCGGTGAGGAATTGGATAACATTCTAGGTAGCATTCACCAGCGGCTGGATGTGCTGCAGCAGAGTAGCCCCATTAAGGTCAAGGTAGGCGACCATACTTACTACGCGTTGTATCGCTACATCGCCCCACTGAACGCCTATGTAGTGGATATTGCCTCTCATCAAGCGCTGATGAAAGGCCCACGAAGCTGGTATTTGCTCGTAGTAGCGATCACATTGTGTGTATTGCTGCTAATGTTACTGCTCGTTTCACATACCACTCGGCGCATTTTCCGCCGGCTCGACAGGGTGCTGGCTTCTATGCGCAAGGTGCGGCAAGGCCAACTGGATGCGAAAATTGATACCGGCCTGGATAAAAACGAAACCGGTGACGAAATCGACGAGGTGGCCGTCAGCTACAATAATATGTTGGACGAAATCAAACATTTGATGACCCAAGTGGTAGATAAGCAGCTGATTGCCAAAAATGCACAGCTGCACTCGCTGCATTCGCAGATCAATTCACACTTTTTATATAACGCGCTGGAATCCATCCGTATGCTCGCGGAGGTTCAGCGACAGCCCGCTATCGCCGAAGCGTTGGTGTCTTTAGGCTCACAACTGCGATACAGCATGCAATGGCGCAGCGATACGGTTGCGCTTAGCGAAGAACTTGCCAACATACACAGCTATGTCCGATTCATAAACTTTATGGAGGGTGGCAGCATTGAGTTGACGGCGGATCTCCCGCAGGAGGTACTGCGTTATACAATTCCTAAAATGTGCATGCAGCCCATCGTCGAAAATGCCGTTCATCATGCAGCACCCTCGGGCGGCAGCGTACGTATCCATATTACCGTATCGGTAGAAAATGAAAGCCTTCTGCTAATTGAGATACGAGATGATGGCGCAGGTGTTGACCCGGAAATGCTGTCCAGTCTGCAGGCTGTGCTGCGGGGCGACTCAGATTCACCGATTGTTACCAGCAAAAACGGACTGGGCTTGGAGAACGTGCATAAGCGCATACAGCTTCATTATGGTAAGAACTGCGGTCTTTGGATTGACAGTGTGCAGGGTGCCTATACTTGTGTAACCATACGTTTGCCTTGGGAAAATGTGAATCTTGGAGGATGGTAGGGCATGATCAATATTCTAATTGTGGACGATCAAAAGCACATTCGTGATGGGCTGCAGGCGATGCTGCGTCAATTTCCGCTGCAGCTGGACAATATTTACTGTGCAGTAAACGGAATTGAGGCCTTAGATATATTGAGTCAACACAACATCCAACTGGTGATTACTGATATCAGGATGCCCGATATGGATGGACTGACGCTGATGGCGAAGAGCAAACAGGAGCATATTGAGGTAGATTACCTGATTATTAGCGGCTATAGTGATTTTGCCTATGCTCAAAAAGCCATCGAACTTGGAGCAAAAGGCTACCTGCTCAAACCTGTGAAACGTGAAGATCTGCAAACCGCAGTAGAACATGTAGCAAATGAGATAAAAACACGGCAGGCGCTCTCGCGTAATATGGAGCATATCTCCCGCCGCGCCCGGGAGACAGACCGCAAAGAACTGAGTATGTTCATGCAGGGTGCAATGATTGATGAAGCGTGGGTTCTCCAAACCCAGCAACAGAATCCAGAGTTGTGGAGTAATTACCGCCTGTGTCTGCTGCGGGAGGAATTATGGATTAACCAACCTGGGGCCGACAGTAGCCACAGTATGGAATCCCTTGCCTACCGTGTGTATGGCAGACGAGGGTGTATATGCCTGCAACACCGCCCGTACCTGATTCTCGCGGTTGATGCAGCCGTAGATACGGGAGCCTTCCCGGCCGCCCTCAAAGCAGGACAGATAGATGCCATTACTGCCATGACCAGCCCGCAGCAAGGATTGAAGGAGTTGCCCCGCAGCTATACACAAGCGCTAGAGCTCTATCGCCACAGTTACCTGTTTCCAGAGAAGAGCTGCATCTTGCCAACACATATTGAGCGACTGGAGCAGCAGTGGGAGCTTCCCTATGAGGAGTTATATGCCCTGTTCCAGTTAATCGGCACCAAAAACAGCGGTACAATCACCCAAGGCATTTCTATGATATTTCACAAAGATACATTGCAACGTTATCACATCCAATACACACAGCAGCTATGCCGTGCCATTGTACAGATGCTGGAGGAATCTGTGCGTGTAATCCGCCCGTACATGGGGGAAGAAGCGCTGGACAGCGAATGTTTACGTAATCTATTCGATTATCCGGGTATTCGCGATTATATTCAGGCGCTGCAACAACAGCTGCTTCGGCTGAACCAATTTTATTATGAATATAAGTGCAGCTATCGCAACTCGCAAGATTTGAATGAAGCCATACGCTTTATACACGAAAGCTATCATAAACCCCTGGATCTCGCGATGGTATCGAACCACGTGTCGCTTAATTATGCCTATTTTTCTAACCTGTTCAAAAAAAATATCGGCAAAGGCTTTGCAGAATACTTGCGCGATGTGCGCCTGGATAAAGCCCGGCGGCTGCTGGCCGAAACCGATCATAAAATTGTAGAGGTAGCCACCATGGTAGGGTATGAAAGCTACAAAAGTTTTACACGATCATTTCGGGATGTCATGGACATGCAGCCCACAGAATACCGGCAAATGATGCGCCGGAAGCACGACAGCGAGGAAAAGTTCCGTGACACAGCGCTATAAATAATCAAAAGCCAAAAAATTGGGTTATAACAAAAATAATTGTACCTTTTAGCTGATTATTATATTCGATAGAATAGAGATGACCCTAAATGTAAGCGGTTTCGTTTCTTCATTATTTTATTAAAGGAGGGCAAGTATGAAACGACTTTACAATACGGAAAGTGGTTTTAAGCAGAAGGTATTTAGTTTGTTCTTAGCAGTAGTACTGTTGGCTGGGGTTGGTCTATTGCCGACTTCTAAGGTGCAGGCAGCAGGAACCACAGTTACCTCTATGTCTTACTTTTCAGCGGCAGACGGTCCTGTCATCTCAAAATCAGGGGTTGGGCAAGCTAGCTATGGTTTCGTCATGCCCACATTCAATGGGGGCTCTGCCACCTGGAATGATGTTTCCGATGACGTCGGTGTAAAAGTAAAAGTTGCTGGAAACTGGGTGGATATTGACCATGCAGGCGGCTATACCTACAACCAAAACTGGGGACACTGGAGCGACGGTGGCTTGAATGGCTATTGGTTCACTCTCTCCGCAACAACGGAGATTCAGCTGTTCTCCAAGGCTAATGGAGTTACACTTGATTACACCCTGGTATTTCAAAACATAAACAAAACGACCATTACTGCTATGGCCCCTACACAAGGGCCGCAGATTTCAGCAGGATTTACAGGAAGTGCAGGCTTTACTTATCCTACCTTCAACAATGATCCGGCCGTTACCTATGAAGCCGTAGCTGAAGATCTGAAGGTATATGTAAAACCTGTAAGCAGCAGTACATGGATTGATATTGACAATAATGCAGCCAGCGGCTGGATCTATGATAACAACTTCGGACAATTCACCGAAGGCGGCGGTGGCTACTGGTTCACCGTAACAGAGTCTATCAACGTCAAGTTAGAATCGAAAACCTCAACGGCTAACGTCGTTTATACCCTCACCTTTAATAAACCTGTAAGAAATTCATATGTCTTAACTCCTTATGAGGGAACGACCTTTACCGCAGATGCAAAAGGTGTAATAGGTGTACCGCTACCTAAGATTGATGGGGGCGCTCCAATAGGCACTGAACTAGGAAATTACGTATACCAAATTAACATCAACGGACAATGGGTTGCTATGAGTGATTCCAGCCAGAGCGGATTTGTATACGCCGGCAATGGCTATAACAACATGTCCGATGCCAACCAGTGGGGATATTGGGCTGACTACATCTATGGGCTTTGGTTCCAGCCTGTCCAAGAGGATGTGCAAATCCGTATTGGCTATCCATTAAATGGACAGGCGGGCGGAAGTGTCGGCAACAATTACGTCAACTATACCTTTATTGGTAATCCAGATGCCCCACGTCCGGATGTATCCGATCATGATGACATTGCCATCGGAACACCAAACGACCCGGCGATAGAGGGCATGAATCTCATTTGGCAGGATGAATTTAACGGAACAGCACTCGATACGAGCAAATGGAGCTACGAACAAGGTTATTATATTACTGACGATCCGAATAGCTGGGGCTGGGGCAACGCGGAACTGCAGCACTATACAGACAGTACACAAAATGTATTTGTACAGGACGGAAAGCTGAATATCAGAGCTTTGAACGATTCAAAATCCTTTCCACAGGACCCAAGCCGGTATGCCCAGTACTCATCCGGCAAGATTAACACCAAAGATCAGCTGTCCTTCCAGTACGGCAGAGTAGATATTCGTGCTAAGCTGCCTACAGGTAACGGCGTTTGGCCAGCACTTTGGATGCTTCCGGAAGATGCCGCTTATGGAGCGTGGGCCGCATCCGGGGAAATTGATATTATGGAAGCCAAAGGACGCTTGCCCGGCACGACCAGCGGGGCCATACACTTTGGCGGACAATGGCCTGTAAACAGATATATTGCTGGTGAATATCACTTCCCTGAAGGTCAGACCTTCGCCAATGATTATCATGTGTACTCCATGATCTGGGAAGAAGATAATATGAAATGGTATGTGGACGGCAAGTTCTTCTTTAAAGTCAGTAGAGATCAATGGTATTCCGTAGCTGCACCTAACAATCCGAACGCCCCATTCGATCAACCCTTCTACATCATTATGAATCTGGCGATCGGCGGTCACTTCGACAGCGGTCATACCCCAGATCCGTCGGATATTCCTGCAACAATGCAAGTGGATTATGTTCGTGTCTATAAAGAAGGCAACAGCGAGAATCCGGTAAACGTGCCGGTTACCGGTATTTCTCTGAATCAAACCACTGCGCAGGTGGAGGTCGGACAGACTGTGCAGTTGAACGCCAATGTTGCCCCGTCTAATGCAACCAATAAGCAGGTCACTTGGACCGTATCAGGTACCAACGTCGCTTCCGTGAATCCGAACGGTCTCGTGACGGGACTCACTCCAGGCACAACAACCGTAACGGCTACAACAGCCGACGGTAATAAAACAGCCCTCTCCACCATCACTGTTGTACCGGCAGCATCATCCGGTGTTATCATTGTCGGCGATGAGGTGCGGGGCCTGAAGAAAATAGGTGACGACCTGCTGTTCTATGTGAACGGCGCAACCTTTGCCGACTTACACTATAAGTTGAATAACGGTGGGCAGCTAAACGTAGCCATGACCCCGGCAGGGAACGGTAGCTATACCTACCCTGTAAATCACCTGCAACACGGGGATACCATCGAGTACTCCTTCACCTATAATCCGGGACAAGGGGCCGTCGATTCCCCGACGCTCTCGTATATCCATGGGGTAACCCAAGGAACACCAGAATAAAATAGTTGAACCCTAAGCAACTGCATGAACACAAATAGGCGAGGAGGAAGTGTTGAAGCTTCCCTCTCGCCTATTTTGTTGTTTTTACCGTGCTGCGGGTCTTCTCGGGGGAAGCTCGGCTAGCTAGCCTCATGATTATGGAGTGTCAGTTTATCACCTGACGCTTTCCGCACCTTCGCTCGCTTGCCTAAATTAACGCGTCGAAATGACCCTCCGCGTCCACCGTCGCCGTCCGGGGATCAGTCAGGCCGATGCCCTTGAGGCCTCCCTTTCCTTCATTTCCCCAAAGGGGGAGGTGATCTTGAAGCGGAGAAGCAGGCACAAAATTTACGGAGGTACTGCTCCCGCTTTTCTGTACCAGTTGGGACTCCAGCAGCCGGATTTGCCGCTGCAGCTGCTCCCTGCGATAAGGAGTTTGCATCTCACTTCCTTGTGCCGCATTCACTTTATCCAGTTCCATCATCAGCCGGTTTCGCTGTTTCTCCAGAGAACTGACATCACTCTGTGTACCGCCGTAGGCCGCAATGGTCTGTACGGAGCTGATGCCTGATACTGTCTGTGCCGCCATGATCTTTCCCCCGTTTCCTTGGCTCCCAATCCAAAATCAGCCAAATTTGAAAGTTCTAATCATCTTTATTACCCGGCAGGCCCCGTCATGACAACATCACAGCCTCAATTGGAAAATAATCGTCGTATAGTCTCAGTCGGCCGCTTGTTTCAACCCTACCAAAGACCCACCGAAGGCTGGCTAAAGTCCCTTCAGAGCTCCCTTACTCGTCCTTCAACCGCCGCTGATATAAAATGACAGACACTACTGTTAGCACAACCGTCCATGCCAAATTAATGAGGAGTGGTTTCACTACATCGCCCGTCGTATAACCTGTATTGCTTAGACCCAGCAGATGCACAAGCTGACTGCTTGGCATGTAATCCAGCACTTTGAAGACCGGATAATCCTTCACTAGTACTTCTCCCCACGGTGCCCCCATAAATATGAACGCCACAGGGAGTATAGATAATGAGGATTCAAGCAACGTCTTGGAGAATAAACCGCAGATCGTCCCGGCTGCAGTGTACAGAATAATCGAAAGAATGATTACTGCCACAAATGCCCATATATTAGCTGGCTCATAGCCAAATAATAATGTAGAAATAGCGAGAACAACAGCAGACATGACAAAGACCAGACTGCTTTTACCGATTAGTACATCCATGGTCGTAGCCGGTGTCATCATTAATGACCGTAAAGTGTTACGTTCCTTCTCTTCCGCAATCAAGCAGGCTTGTGCGAAACATGTTAGCAATACAAACGAACTATTAAAAAGAAAACCGCTGGCTCCAGGTAAAGACGCACCTGCCCTCTTGAAAATCAGAGCGATAATAATAGGAAAAATCAGCATAATGGACAGCGCGTAGTTACGTGAAAACTCTTTGTAATCCTTCACAAATATCGCCCGGGCACGTTTGTATGAGATACTCATAGTAGCTCACTTCCTGTCATTTTAATAAAAATATCACCTAGACTTGGCTCTTTCGTTTCTAACCGGTCAATTAGCCCCCGCCTCATCCAATCCGCGATTTGGTCAGCCGCCCCCTCATCGATCGGGAGCTCGTAGGTTTCCCCATTGATTAAGTCCACACTAATTACGTTCTCCCGGTGCTGCCGTTTAAGTTCCTTCGGTGAACCGATGGTTTGGATTTGACCCTGATACAGAATCGCTACACGGTTGCATATCAATTCTGCTTCAGACATATCATGCGTAGTCAGAAAAATCGTAGTTCCTTTCTCATTTAAGTAGCGTAAGCCTTTATAGATATGTGCTGTGTTTACCGGATCTAGAGCCGAAGTTGGTTCATCCAGGAATAATAATTCCGGCTCATGGATAATCGCGCATGCCAGCATGACACGCTGACGCATCCCTTTGGATAAGAGGTTAGCTTTCTTTTTGCGCTCCCCGCTTAAGTTTACAAACTGCAGCACCTTGTCGACCGCAGATTTGGGAAGATCATATAACTTACGATACAACTCCAGATTTTCCTCAATACTTAACCTCTCATATAGACCACTGTTATCCGTCAAAATGCCAAAACGCATCTTCTGAGCAGACTGCTGCATCATCTCCGCCGGCTGGTCAAATACACTTGCCTGTCCACTTGTCGGATTTAACTGTGCCGTTAGAATCTTAATTAATGTTGTTTTGCCTGAGCCACTCGGGCCAAGGAAACCAAAAATTTCACCCTTAGGAATTGAAAAAGAAACATCTGCTAACGCATCCTTTTCTCCAAATCTCTTATGGATACGTTCTACCCGGATAACATTCATTAACTCCACATCCTTAGTGTTGATGGCTTAAACATATACAGATTACATGCTTCCTGCCATCAAAACGCGCCGAAATGTAGCTGTAAGCGCCTGAATGGTACCATTTAAATGTTAAGAAGTGCTTTTAATTCAGGCAATTTTGAACGGGATAACGGAACCACGGCATCTTGACCTGTATTTAATCGCAAGCTGTAGCTATTTTTCGTCCATGTAATAATCTCTCTTACTTTTTGCAGATTAACAATGTAAGATCGGTGACACCTAAAAAAACCGAAATTTAATAATCGCTGCTCGAGCTCGGTCAGCGTCAACGCACAGTCATAATTTTCACCGCCCACATGAACAAGGATTGACCCCTCTACACTTTCTATAAAATCAATTTCAGGCGGATTAAATAAAATCACTTTATCATTTCTTTTGGTAGAGATCTTCTGCAAGGTTATATTGGCCTCGTCTTGTTTCTGTACTTCCTGCTTATCCTCGTCGAAGTCCCGAATATCCAATGGATGAAATCCCGATTCGTTCAACCGATAAATGGCATCACAGGAAATAAGGGCATCCTCTAAATTCGAAGTTAAAATTAAAATCTGCTTTTCTTGAGAAAGATCATCCAGAATCCGTTTGAGTTGACGACAATCTTGCTCTTCCAAGTAAAAATAGGGTTCCTCCAGTACAAGTGTAGGCTGATGCGCAAAAAAGACACGCAGCAATGTCACATACATCCTTTTCGATGAGCTTAGATCCTTGATCTTTACCTTCCGTTCTTCTTTTAAAGCAAAATAATCTATCAACGAAGCGGTACGCTCATTCCTCTCTGTTACTCTGATTAGAAAAGTGATTAGTTCCTCCACCGTTAAACGCATATACTCGTTTTGCCCAGCCCGAAATAAATAATATTGGGAATGATCCCCTAATTGATTCATTAAAAGCTGCTTTCGCTTCAAGTCCGTTATGATGCCAACCGATTGGTTCGGTGTCATATTTAATTCGATCTTCGGTAGAAATAATTCCCCATTATAATAAATTGGTTGAAATTGCATGCCATCCTCCCGGTCAGTGCTGCTATAGGGTATACTTTTTCAATTTTGTTCCTGTTATTTCCTCCTCGATAAATACGATTTAGGTAATATTTAATGCAAATATTAGTAGTCAAGGCATCTAGTTTACCGCATCTCTAGTGAGCAGGAATTCCCTCAACTTAAATTCCTCACTGAGATTTAATACATTTATTTCGAAAATTTTGGAAGAGTTTTGATTTTGTGACTAAATTCACATAATAAGTAGATTTAAAATTATAGAATAACATTGTAAATAAATGGGTTATTAGGGTATCTAAAGAATCAATGGATGTCATTAGGTTTGGGTTAACAATTTTATCTAAAAGCATCTTTCTTCTAGATAAAAATAATATAAAGGAGGTTTACATATGTCGAGTGAAAATCAATTCAAAACTCGCTCCGTGAACGACGACAAGGATCTATGGACAGAATTATTTGATCAGGTAGAAACATTGGAAAATCGTGACGAAATGGCCTGCATTAATCTTTGTTGCTGGAATTGTTGTTTCCAAATTTGAGTCGATGAAAAAAGCCGTTCTCTGCGGCTTTTTTTTACGAATAATTCTTTAATACCCAATATAAGTGATTCACAATAAATTATACAATTAAACAATATTTTTTAATAATTCCAAAATTGTATAGAGGTGAAAATATCATGATAGTAAATAAATACCATTTAAGATATGAGTTTGATGAAAAAAACCTTGTTATCAATACTTTGACAGGCGCTGTAGATTTTTTCACTGCAGAAATGCTTGATTTACTGGATTCAGCAGAGAGTTGGGAACTATCTAATTACCCGCCTGAGCTTAAAGAAGACGATATCGAGTTCTTATTGAGGAGAGGCTACATTTTTGAGAATAATGAAGATAAGGAGCGACGATTAAACCAAGCATCACAAATCATGAATTATGATCAATTCATGCATTATATTATTTGTCCGACTTATGCCTGCAATTTTCGTTGTACATATTGCTTTGAAGATCATTTGCTTCATGAGAGTACACGCTTCATTACCGAAGAACAAATAGAGCATGCGTTTTCCGCAATTGATATTCTGCATAAAGAAAGCGGAATGGACAAAGGATTAATTAACCTATTCGGAGGTGAGCCCCTCTTACCTCCCGCCAAGAACATGGTAGAAAAAATCTGCGAAGAAGCGGAAAAACGAAATTTTATAATCGGTTGTAATACAAATGGTTATCACTTGAAAGCTTACGCCGACATTTTAGAACGCTTTCGCGATTGTTTAAGTGTTATGGTTTCTGTCGATGGCCCTGAGGAAATACATGATAGTCGGCGCTTTTTATCTGGAGGACAGGGTACATTTCAACGGATACACCAAGGCGTTAATGAATTATTAAACCGTAACATCCCTGTTATGATCCGGATTAATATAGATCAAACTAATATTAAAACTGTACCTGAGTTAATAAAGTACTATCATCAATGCGGCTTCTTCGGGCATCCTTCCTTCTCAATAACCTTTGCTCCTGTAACAGATCATACTTGTCTAGGTCTGAGTTCTACTTTGATGAAAGGTTATGAGATTGCAAAGTCTTTAATCCGACACGTCCCTAACTTTACAGAACTTGAAAAACAAAAGAAGATCGGCCTTAGTCCTGAAATGTTCCGTTTCTTCCGGACAGGCATGTTACTTGATCCTGAATTACAAGATAGAGTTGGGATTATTTCGCCACAACTTGTCTACTGTGAGGCTACTGAAGGAAAAACCTATGCTTTTGGACCTGATAATAATATGTATGCATGTCCGGATTTAGTGGGAAAATCAGAATATCGCATCGGCCAGTTCTCCCCTGTTTTTACGAAGGAACCCGTTTTTGACCAATGGAGAAATTTTAATGTTCTACAAATACCCAAATGCAAAGACTGCTCTGCAGCAATGATTTGCGGCGGCGGCTGCGCTGCACAAGCTTTATCAACATACGGAGATCTGGACCTTCCTTGTTGTCCGGATGCAAAGAACATGCTTGGTCAATATCTACACGAATTGCAGGAGGAAGCTGCACAATACGAGGAGGTTAAATCATGATCAAAAGCACATATAATTCTATTCATCCTATTAACAATGGGAATTATATCTTGATTAATTCTCTTAGTGGAGCAGTAGATGTAGTGGATGGTCTAGTAAAGGAACGGCTAGATCGGATTGAACAGACTAATCTGCAACGAGATAATCAAGATGAGGTTGAACTACTTACTTTTTTCAAAAAAAGAGGGTATATCTTTCATAGCCTTGCAGAAGAACAACAAATACTTTTTAAAGTTAAAGATGCAATGGAAAAAATGACGGCAAAGAGTAAATGGGGTATGACCTTCAATGTTTGTACAACATATGCTTGTAATCTAAGGTGCCCCTATTGCTATCAAGGCCATCAAATTCATGACCATAATCATGCATTAGACTCAGATGAAATAACCAAAATGTTCGAAGCTATTACTCAAATTATTAAAATGGAAGAAAATCGTGGCCGCTTCATAGGAGCACAACATCGTATGGTTTTATATGGAGGAGAACCACTTCTTCCGCAGACTAAAAATACAGTTAAAGAAGTGGTAGAACGTGCTGTTAATGAATATGGTTTCCGTATGTGCGCTATTACTAACGGGACATTCTTGCATCAATTTTTAGATATTTTTCAACCTTACCGTGACCAATGGGATTTCTTTCAAATTTCACTTGACGGCCCCAAAGCTGTTCACGATAAACGGCGTATCATGGCTGGTGGACAAGGAACATTTGATCGTATAGTCCAAAATATTGATATGGCCCTGGAACGAGGCTTTGCCGTTGCTACTAGGACAAATGTTAACAAAGAAAATCTGGGTCATCTGGTCGAACTGGCTAATTTCATTGAACAAAAGGGCTGGAATAAGTTCCCCCACTTTGGTTGGCAAGTCACGCCTGTTACTAATCACTTCAGTGAACCAATGCCCGACCACTTACCTGAACATGAACTGTTGATAGCCCTATATGAAATGTTCGGCGACTTGGATTCTTTTATTGATAAATACAACGCAAGACTGGGATCAGTGATAAACATGCGCACCTCACGAATTAGAAACACGATCCGATCTTTTGATTGGAGCAGGATGGACGATATGGATGCTTGTACTTCCTCGGGGGTCACTAGTGTTCCACATTTTAAAGAATGCAGCGCGCGCGAACAACGTTTCTATTCATTTGGGACAGAAGGACTTATCTATGCCTGTCCCGACTCTGTAGGCCGTGCAGAGACCGCCGTTGGATCATTTTTCCCAAAATATGAGCTGAATTCTGAAGCTCATCAGCAATGGGACCGGGGAATTACAGATTCCAAGGAATGCACGGAATGCTCTATCTCTCTCTTTTGTGGTGGTGGTTGTGCTTATGCCAATTTAATGAGGAATGGAGATATTACAAAGCCCTATTGTAATTATGCCAATGAAACAATAGATGTTTATATCAAACATAATAAACACCTTTTCGAAGAATTGGGTACCGTCTAAAGAAAGAGGGGGATAATTATGAATGCGATAGCAGCAACAAAATATCCCCAATTGATACCCTATATTATCCATGAAATGGATGTTTGGGAAGAGGGGGCTCGCTATTTAGTTCACTTTGACAATGGTCTACAAATGAAAGTAACAGAAAAGATTTTAACCATTTTTAACTGTATGGACGGAAAAAAGTCGCTTTTAGAGATTTCTGAGCAATTATTAGAGAAATATGAAGTTGCCCCACGCTTAGAAGAGCTACAATATTTATTAGAACATCTTCTAACTGAGAAGGGTATCGTTGTAGGGAGCGAAAAAATAGCAGAACATTCCTCGGCCATCCGTTTTCGTACTCCACTATTAAATGCAAGCCGACTGGAAGGCTGTTCCCAACCCTTTCAGCATCTTTTTTCTTTAAAAGGTATTTGTATTTTTGGAGTTCTTATGAGTATTGCCCTCTACAACTACATAATAAATTTAAGTCTTTCTGCAAATAAAGCAGATTTAGGTTCTTATCTTTTTTGGATTATTACTTTTTTCATGATTTTGTTTTCGGCTATATTCCATGAATTTGGGCATACAGTGGCGGCTTTTAAATATAATGTTAAACCAAGAGATATGGGGATCGGATTGTTTTTTTTAGCCCCTGTTCTTTTCGTGGATTTGAGTGATGCTTGGAAAGCAAGTAGAAAAGAGCGAGTAGTGATCGACCTTGGAGGTATATATTTTCAATTATGGATATTTATTATATATGAATTATCATCTATAATAACAGGGAGCAATATACTATTTACTGCCAACCATTTTATTTTGCTTTCCATTATTAGCAATCTAAATCCATTATTACGTCTTGATGGTTTCTGGGTACTTACAGATATCCTCGGAATTCCCAACCTGCATACTAGAACTTTTACATTGGTAAAACAAGGATTATTGGGATATGTATGTAGGAAACGACTTTTCCGCGAGAAATTTAGATTAAATATTATCAATATGAGCAGTACTTACAAGAAAGTGTTTTTAGCGTATTCCTCTTTATACTTAATTGTTTTCAGCATTGCTTTAATGTATATGTTACGTTTTATTTTTTCATTTACTTCCCTCTTTCATTCTTGGAACTGGACAAACTTCAAAGGCCTTTTGATAGTGATTGTGATATTAATTCTTCATTTCACCATATTACTTATTAAAAAAATTAACAGAAAGAAGGAAAATTCAGTTGATTGTAGAACAACCGATTCTGGCCATCCAAAATCTTAACAAAGAGTACGAATCCGAAGCCGGCATAATATCTGTTCTTAAGGGAATAAATCTGAAGTTTTACAAAAGTGAGATTGTAAGCATTATGGGACCCAGCGGCAGCGGAAAATCAACCCTGCTTGGGATTATGGGATCCCTAGATAAGCCTAGTACAGGGAAAATCGCACTTGAAGGTAAGTCAATCGAATCTTTATCTGAAGAAAAACTTTCTGATTATCGCGCACAAAAAATTGGGTTTGTTTTTCAATCCTTCAATCTAATCTCTACAATGACCGCTCTTGAAAATGTAATGCTTCCCATGTTCTGCATCAAAGGCACCCGACATAGTGAAATACGTAAAAAGGCAGAAGAAATGTTGAAGCTTGTGGGGATGGGCGATCGGATGAAGCACCTGCCTAATCAACTATCCGGCGGACAACAGCAACGTGTCGCTATTGCAAGAGCTCTGATTAATAAGCCCTCTCTAGTCATTGCTGACGAGCCAACCGGCAATTTAGATCGTGATTCCGGACAGAAAGTTCTTGACCTTATCTTCCGCTTAAAACAGCAAATGAGAATGACCTTCATTATTGCTACCCATGATCCAGAGGTTGCTTCAAAATCCGACCGAGTGATTTACATTAGAGATGGAAGGGTTGAAACTGAGGATCCTTGTCTGAGTAAAGGAAGGTGAATATCTGATGATATGGCTGAGCTCTGCCGGGAGAAGTTTATTACGTAACAAATTAAGAACAATTTTCACTATATTGTCTCTCATTATTGGAAGTGCAAGTTTCTTTAGTATGTTCCTATTATCTGAATTGGCGCCACGTTCTATTGAGAATTCTGCCAAACTGCTATTAGGTGGGGATGTATTAGTCCAGTCCTACCTTAAGCCACTACAGAGCAATATAGTGAATGATATATTCCAAGACATGGGAGAAATCGACAGCCATTCATCTTCATATGTCGGACAGAGCATGGTGCAATCCAAAAATAAAACAACAAGCGTGATCTTGAAGGGAATTGATACGAAGACTTACCCTTATTATGGGGAAAATCAATATCCTGGCATCCGTTCACTTCAAGCAAATGAGGTCCTTCTTGCTGATAATGCAGCAGATCGCCTACAGGTAAAGGTTGGAGAAAAAATTTGGTTGCCGAGCGCGTCTGATGGAAGTCTGCATGAGTACAAGGTAAAAGGATTAGTACTTAATGTTCAAGAGTCTTACGGAGATGCGGATATTTTTGGAGCTGCTTATCTTCCGTTGAATGAAGCAGCTAATCTGCTAAACGCTCCAGCCGGAAGCACAAATGAAATTCTTATCCATTGGAAAGCGGGCACACCAAAGACTTCTTGGCAAGCAGAACTTGAGAAGCATCTGCCAAGTGCTACACTAACGGACACGAAAGAGCGGACAGACGAAAGCTTGGCTCAAGCCAAGACCCTTCTTTTACTTTTACAATTGTTCAGTCTGCTTGCACTGGGAATCAGCGCTTTGACAGTTTCAAATACAATGAAGCAGGCAATGAGCACTAGAATGCGCGATATTGCAGTTATGAAGGCAATAGGTGTACGCTCTCGCTCAGTTGCCGGTACCTTTTTAACAGAAGGTATTCTTATCGGGACGATAGGAACTATTACTGGAATAGTAACAGGTCTTCTAGTGAGTACTTGGTTAACTTCTTACGTAGGCAAAATGTTAGCTATACCGTTGTCTTGGGAGTTTTCATGGAAAGTCACAATTGTTACCTTCGCAGTAGGAATGCTAATGGCACTGATATCAACATGGATTCCTCTAAAAGGAATGCTCATCGTCTCTCCTATGCAGCTATTGCTTGAAGGAAACCATCAGATCCCTTCTTATCGGGTACGCTTTTGGAAAAGAGGACTCTTATTATTACTGATTTCGCTAGTTGTAGCATTCTACTTACAAAAAACACTTTTTCTGGGTTCAACCGAATCCATTAGTTCTAGAGTCGTTCTATCTTTTTTAGGGATTCTACTGATTATTATATTGGTAAGTATATTTGTGAAGGTATGTTCTTCTGCTTTCTCTTTCATTTTCAGAGTGGTTGGAAGCATGAGGAAACTCATCTCTCCTCGTTGGTTTATCCCTTTTCATAATTTATCATCTGGAAGAAAACGATACGGACTATTGGCTCTTATCTTGAGTGTTGGTGTTGCATCAGCAGTATCAAGCGAACTTTTCGCTGATAACTTAACTCAGTCTGTCAGTCAACAGTTAGAGACCGAGGCCAAAGGAAATCTACTCATCACAAGCTCCTTAGTAGAGTCTGAAGCAGTCAAGGAAGCTTTTCAATCTCTCGATATTAAAAAGTGGACAGAGGGTGTCCAGATGAACGGTCTTTTAAGTTCAATTAACGGAAGTGAAGCAACTTCTCTTTTTCAGCAAAAGTCAGACGGGAATAAGTTCTTCGCTTCCAATAAATTGAGCATTGAAGGTGTTGACCCTTCACTTGCATCAAGGTCCTATTCCATTATTGGTGGACGTGACCTTATAGAAGATGATTCATCGCACAAGACCGCATTATTATTGGAAGATTATCAACAGTTGGGAATTAAGACAGGCGATACAGTTGAAGTTACAATGGGAGAAAAGAAGATTCCTTTCAAAATTGTTGGCTTTTTTGAATCAGGGTTCGTAAAAACAGTAGGTATGAGAACAACTAAAGATATATTGTCTAAATATGGGGCGCCTAACCGGGTAATGTTTTCTATTGACGGAGGGACCCTGACTACGGGTTTACTCTCTGAATTAAACGGTGTACTTCCAGCATCCGCTATGGCGTATTCAGTATCAAGTACAGCCTCCGAAAGCTTAAATTCAATGATACGTATGATAAGTGTATTCTTCTCTATAGTGACTTTATTTGCCTTCATTACAGCGATACTTACCATCGGGAATCAAATTGTGATAAGCCTTTTAAGAAAACGCAGAGAAATTGCAATCATCAAAGCAGTGGGAGTATCCAATGGTAAGACATTACGGTCAATCTTGTTAGAGAACTTTGTTTTATCTTTAGTCTCAGGAACTGCTGGTACAGGGATAGCTTTGTTGTTAACGACTGTAGCTCTAAAACTTATGTTCAAGTTACCTGTCCTGGTTGATGTTAAATGGGTGATTTATGGGATTGGCCTATGTGTTATAACCACACTCTCAGTGGCTTGGATAGCGGCGAGGCCTGCTCTGCTTACTAAACCTACGCAGCTCTTACAGACCAACCAGTTATGATCTAATAAGGCTCTAATGAATTGGTACTTAAATAGTTACTGTCCCTCTCTATTACGCAGAGAGGGATTTTTTTATACCTTGTCATAACTACGTTTGGTGTAAAAATACATTAATTTGTGATACGGTTCACAGTATTTTAATTGCCTCAATACAAAGCTCGATCCTCACTTCATTTCCGACTATAATTCCACCCGTTTCCAGAGGCGAGTTGAATTTCAAACCAAATTCATTACGATCAATACTGGCTGTTGAATGAAATCCTACACGTTCCCGTCCGCGTGGGTCCTTGTTTAGTCCTTCAAATACAGTATGAAAAGTAACAGATTGGGTTACTCCATGCAGAGTTAGATTGCCTGGAAGTTCATATTGCCGCTCACCAGCAAAGACGCAGTTGGTGCTTTGAAACGCAATGGTTGGATACTTGGCAGCATGAAGGAAGTCGTCGCCCCTCAAATGTTCATCTCGCTGCGCTTGGCGAGTTGTGATACTATTTGCGTCTATGGAAGCCTGAATACCCATAGTTGTTAACTCGTTGGGATCAAAACTTAAGATAGCCTGGAAACGCTCAAATACTCCTTTGATTTTATTAATCATTAAATGCGTCACCGAAAACTCGACGGAGCTGTGGTCCGGATCCACTTCCCATTTGATATTACTCATGAATAAATTCCACCTCTATAATAAGATTATGAGCAAGGTCACCCTATCTCCAAAACACTGCGCTACTCGCTATACCCCTAATATACAAAAACGCTACTGACAACGTTGTGTCAGTAGCGTTTTAGCATTTTTGCGGCTTCCTCGTAAATCCGATTTCAGAATGGTTCCCCATTGAATCCGTAATTCCTTTTACCCGAATATCCACCATCGCAATAAACATTGAGCTGTGTGTGAACAGTCATAATCTGCAACTAGTCGAATCTTTGCAACGATTCAAATAAACGCCTTAAGTTATTCAATAAGCTGTTCTTTTCCTCTAGAGTCCAGTCATCCAAAGCTTCATGCAAAATGCGTTCACGGGTGAGGCTAATCATTGCATTGATTTCCTCCCCGCTTTTCGTCAATTCAGACACACGAATGCGGGAATCTGCACTTGATGGATACGTATGAACCAACCCCGCGTTTTCTAACTTATCAATTTGCCGGCTAACACTCGAATAGTTTTTTCCCATCATGGCGGCCAAATCACCAACACTAGTCGGTTGGAGATGCACGATGCCCACAAAGACACGAAAGGTTGCTGCTTCCAAATTTACGCCAGCATTAGCAATCATCTTCTTATCACGGTCTGGCCTATTGATAATGGAAACTAAATCGATCAGTGCTTTAAAAATATCGTTTTCCATTTTATTTCACCCTTACAACAGGACGAGGCATTAGCGGGGCATTCCAAGCCTCTTCAATATCTTCTAGAGCGAACTCTTTTGTGGTAATTTTTATCTTCCCCTCGGCAGCCATTTCAAAGACACCTCTAACAGCAGATAGCATATCAGCTTTAGAAACACTCTTATCTCCGCTACCTACGAGTTCGATTGTTGATGAGCGTAAAAGAGATGAAGGTAAATGAATGCTTTCTTGGCCAGATGAAGTTCCAATGCTTACAAAACGAGTTGAACGATCCGTTTTCGCCTTAACAAGAGCTGACATGATAGCGAGTGCGCTGTCGCCCCAAAGATAATCCAATATAACATCAACACCTTCAGCAATAACTGGCATTAGGGCGTTTTCAAACATTTTTTGACCGTTGTCGGCTGTCATATCAAATGCAATAGCCTCATCAGCTTCAAGTGCTTGCAACTTCGATTCGTTGCGTCCTGTTACAATGACCTTCTTGGCCCCCAGACCCTTAGCAATCTGAACTGCTAAACTACCGGATGCACCAGTAGCGCCATTAATCAATACAGTTTGACCGGATTTAAAACCAGCTCGAAATACCAATGCAGCCCATGACGACATAGCAGGGTTGGCGATAGCGGCAGCAGTGAGATCATCAATACCATCTGGTAAACGGACAGTCAGCTTTTCGTTGACGATTGTTTGCTCAGCCAAACTGCCATATGGTGCAGTAGGCAGCGCAAAGTAAACACGAGACCCATCTTTCAAAGTTCCTACACCGTCGATACCGGCTACAATTGGAAAGTTAACTTCAGAAGAGTAGTGCATACCCATTGAACGGAACTTGCTAACTCGACTCAAGGCTGTGGCCGTAACGTTAATTATAACTAGCCCCTCTGTCCCAACAGGGGAATCACAATGACCCATTACGGGAATCGTCCCCTTATCCTTTACGATTGCTGCCTTCATATTTACACCCTTCTTCCACCCCATATTATGTGCATATTGCACATAATAAAGCATAACACAAATTATGTGCAATATGCACATTTTATTTGGAATCCATATCCGAACGCAAGTCCATTAGCTTATTTCCAAAAGAAACGGCTGGTCAGGTTCCCCTGATCCAGCCGTTTTTTGATTACTTTAATATTACATTATCGATTAGTACTGCCGTATCGTAGATACTATCTCCTTGATCCCAAACATGGAACCGAAGGACAATGGAGCCCTTGCCGGCAAATTGGCTTACATCAAATTGTACATGCTTCCAATTCGTCATGTATGTTGTATGATCCCCGCCGTAGAAATCAATCGCTACTTTGTTCTCTTCAATCCAATAGGCCGTGGATTCATTAATCGATTCAGCCCCGATAATAACAGAATCATTGCCATAGACACTGGACGTCACTGTATTGCCGCCATTCATGTGAGAAGTAATGAGGGAAGCCGTATTAATGTATACACTGGAAGTTACCGTTGCTCTGAAGGTGTCATTGAATTTGCTTCCAACGAATTCCTTAGGCTCCTCAGAAATGAAATTGTAATCAAACGATAGGGTTGTTGCACCCGCTGGAACAATGAAACTTTGCTCGATATAACTATCTGAATTGTAGTCATATCCTCCTTGATCATTGTTTTCATACCCAAGGCCAGTGCTGATAATAGCCATGTAGTTCCCCTCTGTCGGTTTAAGCGGTCCCAGCTTGGAGATCACCCGAACATCGCCGTTTCCATTCCAGCCGGTCCAAGTTCCGTTTTCAAAGGTTCCGTTGATGACCCCTTCGGTCTTAGTGCCAATGCTGCTTCCTTTCATGAAGAATGCCGCCAACCCATCGTTTGCTCCATGGGCAGCCACTGCTGCTTGAAAGGCTTTTTCGGTTGTCATGTTCTCATCGTTTAAAGCGGTAAATACGGATTTAGCAATAGCTTGATCATATGCAAGCTTTACATAATCGGTATATCCATAATAAGTGCCAGCACCATTGTTGATGAAGGCATCTGCCATGGAATCGTTGTACGCGCTGCGGCAGCTGCCATTATATACGATGGTATCAGGAAGCATATCGTTGTACCGTGTAATAAAAGACGGTGTAATAGCATAATAACCGGATATAATAGCCAATCTTCCCTTTTTCAAGTCCAACTCATAGGTCTTTTTGCTCTCTGTCGTTGCCTTTTCTCCTGTCAGGAACATGACTTGCGGTCCAGCGTATTTGAAATCAATGCCGTATTTATTATGGAGCTTCTGTAGCACTATTTCATCATAATAAGTATCTCCGTGGGTATCCAAGACCACGACGCCATACTGATTCAGTCCTTTAAAGAAATTCACGCCCGCTGCGGTGTCCTTTACTCTTTCCACAAGGAAAGGGTAACTCGACTGGTCAAAGCTGTGATATACAGCGTCATAAACAGTCGAAGATGGAAGTGTGCCGGAGAACGGAGAAATTACAGCAACCCGCTGGCTTCCTATGGTGGCTACAGTTTGTTCCACATTTTGCGTTAGCGCCTCAGCCGCCAATGCAGTACTGGACGCAGCCTCTTCTACGGTGCTGCTTAACCCTTTTGTATTCTCAGGAGCTGCGGATATCCCCCCTAGAATCCCGTTGTCCAGCAAATACCAGATGCTTCCTCCTTCACCCGAAATTCCAGCATGCTCTACTTCTGCTTGGGTTTGGAGCCAAGCCACAGTTTCTTCCTTTGCTTTTTGCAAATTACCATATGAAGTAGCCAGTTGATCAAGCTTACTCTGTGTATTATTTTCAATGATTTCCGTTTGTGCAAGCTGTTCATCCGTAAGATGCTTCATTACAGATAATTTAAAAACTGTGCTGCTTGGCACATCTCCCACAAACGCCTGCAGATTTATGTAACCCTCCGTACTTTCAGTCAATACTGCTTTGCCACTGTACAGCCCGTCTGCCTCAAGACTGTCTCCATGGGCTTCCAAACCGTCATCGTACAACGAAATGATTTGGGAAATCACTTTGCCGCTGTCATCTACTTGATAGACACTAGCGATTACCGTTCCTGCCGCATTAATCGATGAGCGGAATATAACTTCTGTTGGCTCTTCCACATAAATGGCATCTGAACTCTCCCCCTTCACCACAACCTGGAGAGCATTTGCCGGTGCCGGGGTTGCCGGTGTCGGTGTCGATGTCGGTGTTGGTGTCACTGGTGTTGGTGTCACTGGTGCTGGGGTTGCCGGTGCTGGGGTTGCCGATGCTGGCGTTCCCGGACCTGAAGCTCCCGGCGCTGGTGCTGTCACAGATGTCCCGTAGTCAGTTGTTGCCGGGGTGGCAGTCGGTGTTACCTCAGGACTCTTGCCCTTATTAACCTCTTCAGCCAGAAGCTGTTTGGATTTCTCGACATATACTGACTTATTGGTTTTGAACTCATAAGCCAGACGAGCCAGAGCTTGGCGCTCCGCATGCTCTTTGGGTTTGAATTTCAGGGTGCCGTCACTGCCTTGGACCCCGTTGATGAAACCATTTTTAAAGGCAAGGGATACTTGTGCTTTTGCCCATTCGGACACCTCTGAGATATCTGACAGCTTGCTATCAACCGGAAGCTTCTTCGCTGTTTCATCCAATTCGAAAGCTCGGATGAAAAATACGACCAGCTCTTCACGGGTGACATTTGCATTAGGACTGAAGGTGGTCGCCGATGTCCCCTCCGTAATGCCTGCCTTTACCAATGCACCTACATAACCGCGATACCAACTGTTCGCGGCAACGTCTTTAAACGGTGCGGCTTGATCAGCATTTGCTTCTAGACCCAACGACAGGACTATGATTTTCGCCAGTTCGGCACGTGACATAGCCTTTTTCGGTTTAAAAGAGTTATCTTCATACCCTGAGATTATTCCTGCTTCAGTTAATGAATGAATCTCCTTTTGCGCATAAGAGCCTGTGATGTCTTTGAACTGTGAGGCCTCACCAAACACCATATGTGGCGTAAGAGTGCTTACTAATAGGGCAAACACAATCATCAGACTGAGTTTACGGCGTGCTGCTTGGAATAACATTGTTTCTTCCCCCTTCTTACTCTAAAAATATCAATGAGTCTGTCGTCCTAGTGAGTTCCAAGGATGGCATTTTACACCATTATTCGACAACTTCTTGATTCTACAATAGGACCAGGGTAATTTACAATGTCTATTACATAAAAAAAATAGATATATTTGTAGACTGGAGATTAAATGGCATAAAAAAAAGACCATCGAGTATAAGCTTGGATTGATGGCGATTTAATCTTTTATCGTATTATTCTTCACATGCACTAAGATTTTACAATGATAAGCTTAACAATGTATACCTTATGACATTTTAGGAGGTAGTATAATGAGCAAGTACGACGAAGCCATGAAGCTGCTGGAAGAACAAGTGGGTAACAAGGACGGCCTGATTACTCTGTCTACCATCGCGCTGGAACCCGGGACCAATGGTATAAGCCGTCCCGCCGCCCGCATAGTGGACGCCTATTATGAGGACGGCGCGTTCTACACCGTCACTTATGCGACCTCAGGCAAAATGCGGCAGATCGCCCAGAACCCCGAAGTCGCCGTTTGTATCATCGTCGAAAACTTTACGGCCGATGGTATCGGTGAGAACCTGGGCTGGGTATGTGACGAGAATAACGCCGAGATGATGACTAAGTTGCGCACTATATTCGCCGATTGGTATAACGAAGCCAATAACGACGAAGATCCTAACACATGCCTGCTGCGCATTCGCCTGACAAAGGGCCTGTGGAATGACGCCCATAAAGGGATCAGAAATGAGATTGATTTTATCAATAAGACGGCAAATTAAGTGGTCTGAGTGGTTCGCCTTATTGGATTAATCTAAAGTAGACATTTGATAATATTCAATGTTAGCTCCAAAGGGAGTGTGCGCATACTCCCTTTTTTCGTCGTTACTTATGATAAGGTTACCGCAACATCTATGAACGAAACTTGGTTACACCCCTGATCTTAACGATTCAGCTAACGACAATTTCCCATCTTCCATCCGGTATACCTTGTCGCAATATTCAAGCATACGCTCATCGTGGGTAACCATAATCGCCGCTTTCTGGCGTGACTTCACCTCTTGCGCAATTAGACTGACTACTTCATGGGCGCGCTTGGTATCCAAACTTGCTGTCGGCTCATCCGCCAAGATGACATTGGGGTTATTAATTAAAGCACGAGCGATCGCTGTCCGCTGCTTCTCCCCACCTGACAGCTCCCCTGGAAGACTTTTTAACTTCGAGCCCAGACCCAACTCTGCCAGCAACTTAGTAGCGAATTGCGGGGAGTCCAATTCTACAACGTGCATTGAATAACCAATATTGGGAATCCAATGGATTAAAGAGTGTATTGGACAGATACAACTCCTTACGGAATATTTCATGAACCGCCGTATACCGAACGGTACGTACGGTGGTGTGAGAGGCCGGGGGCTCGCCGCCCCCTCCTACTCGATTCTTTTATGTTAAGCTGAACGATTAGCAAGGAAGACAGCGTCATCCCTTTGGCTACCTACACAATCTCTTTATTAAAATGTCCTCTTGTGTCTGTTTCCTGATTAAAGACAGCATTATTCATAGAGCCATTTAATTTGCCTGACGCCATATTAATGACTTCCACAACCTGCCCTTTTGATTCAACTGTGAAGTTTAATCTGAGCGCCTCGATTCCTTTGATGTTGTGTAGCTCATCTAAAAGATTAAGCGTCTTCCCATTAAGAATAGTCGTTGTACAATCATTATGGGAAATGATAGGGAACGTTCCGTGCTCATCTTTTAACTCATAGCTCTTCGTTTTGCAAATTCTGCATTGATTCATTTTTTTCATCGGACAATATTTCGTAAACATCAAAGGAGCCCTGCCATATACAATCATTTCCAGTGCAGGATAGCCGTCATTTTCTTTAACATAGGCATTCATTAAATCTTCAATTTGGCTCTTATTCAGTTCATAAGATAAAGTGACTCGTTTTGCACCTAATTTATATAATTCATAGCAACTAATAGTATTAACAACATTTAGAGAATAGTCCGTAACAAACGGATTAGTTTCTCTGTAGTGATAAATTCCGCCATATCCTCCGATTAGTAGCTGCCCTTCTTTTTCCTTGTAATCATCCTGATTTCTTCTAACAACGTTTTTATAATAGATTTCCTTAATTCCACAGCTCACGCAAGCATCATACTGCTCCTTAGTCGTTACAGAGGCCGTAAAGTATGGTTTTTCAGGGGCAAAGCTTATTTTTTCTTTTGCTTCCAAAGCCTTGGTTCTTTTCTTCTGGCTGTTAAGCCTTAAGTCATATAAGCCCAGTACAATATCTCTTCTTGCTGCATTTAACAGTTTAGCTGGAATAAAAGCATTGCATTCCTCAAAATCCACATGATTAAGTTCGAATATCGTATCATTTAATCTTGAAAATTGCTTGATTACCTGGTCTTTTGTTGTTGGATTATTAATGGCTTCGCCTAGTATTTCCTCGCTTTCATATGAATAATGACAGCCTAAGCCCTCCGCATCTATGACAAGCTTTGAATCTGGACGTGCATACACTCTAATATCGAGGTTAAACCGCTTAAATTCTTTTTCCAGTGATGCTTCTAATTCTTTGTTATAGAAATAATCCTTCGTTTTATATACTAAATCTCCCGTAGACATCTTTTCTTTGATTTTGATATAGCAGACATCCTCTGCTTTGTTGATTAATTCGCCCTCTTTATCGTACAGTTTTGCAACCGTTAAATTAACATCTTCATTGTTGTGACTTATTCGAATGGTATCGTTCTGATTTAAAGGACGTGTAAGTGTTATTTCATACCTATCTTTAACAATCTTGCTGATTGTTCCAATTTCATAACCAAAGTTATTAGGTTTTAAGATATTTGTAATATTTCTCCTGTCTTCGTGAAACAAATACCCTTTAGTAAATGTTCTATTGAATGTTTTTTTCAGATTTTCTTTGTCTTCTTCGGTTATTTTATGATCTAAGGCCTTACGATATTTGGATACAACATTAGCAACATACGTAGGCGCCTTCATTCGGCCTTCTATTTTTAAAGAATCGATTTCTTTTAAATCATGGATATAATCGATGGTGTTTAAGTCCTTAGTAGATAGAATATAGCTTTTACCTAAAGATGTATCTGTTGTCTTATCGATTAGTTCATACTCCTTACGGCATGAACCCACACATCTTCCGCGATTTGCGCATCGATTGCCGAGCAATCCTGACATTAGACAATTTCCCGAATAAGATACACATAAAGCACCGTGAACGAAAATTTCTAAAGGGATTTCAGCTATTCTTTTGATCTCTTTTACTTTTTCAATCTTGACCTCACGGGACAGAACAACTCTTTTCGCACCAAGTTCTTTAAATAATAAAGTTCCGTCTAGATCATCTATTCCCATTTGAGTTGAACAATGTGCTTCCATATCAACAAAGTTTTTAACGATATAATCAAAAGCAATCAGGTCCTGGACGATAATACCATCAACACCGATTTCATTTAATTCCTGTATCTGCACTTTCATCTCTTCAACTTCGTTTTCGAAAACGATGGTATTCATAGCAACATAGATTTTAACGTTCCTCAGGTGCGCATACGTAACCGCCTCTTTTAACGTTTCTAAATCAAAATTAGACGAGTATGCACGTGCACCAAATTTTTGCATTCCTAAGTATATTGCATCACAACCATTAGAAATTGCAGCTTTTAAAGCTTCCATATTTCCTGCTGGAGCTAGTAATTCAGTCATTTCTTCCTCCTTATGACCCATAAATTGTACGCTAGTTAAAGCGAAATTCTTTATTAAAGATATTTTTTGTTACGCCTCAAATTTCAGACTATTACCATTAATCATAAAATAAGAACTATACTTAAGCTGCAGCAAAACGCACAAGCCAATGGCTTGTGCGCTTGTTTTAAATGACCTCATTTGCTATGAGGGACGTATCACATAATAATTCTTTAAGTACATTTTTCGCCACGCGTATCTTCTCATCATTAGCGTCACGAACGGCAAGTCTTCATACTAAAACAGAATGATGTTATTTTAAAATGTTTTTCTCCATGTGTAATTGTCGAAGAAACAAAAACAAGGGAAGACCCAGTGAAGGACCTACCAGTAGCGTACCTGCAATCGGCAGCCATAAATATTTCATTCTCTTTCTGGTACCTTCTAACAGAATGAATCCGATAAGCACGATCGCGGTAACTAAAACATCCATCCATGCAAAAGCTCCGATACGCGTACTGATTATGGCTTCAAATAGGAGACCCAAATCGAGGCCGTTGCGCACGACCCAAGGGATGAATTGCGAATAGGGCAAGACGAGTCCCAAAAAAGATAATACTCCGTAAAAATACTTCATTTATACCCCTCCATTATTTTGTAATTCCAAAAAGCCCGCAGCGCGATTTTCCAAAAAATTTGCCGCTATTTATGATACGGCTATGGACGACCGTTTATGATTAAGGCACACGCATCCTTACTCCAATCACTCGTGAACGCACCGGATCGGCAGCTGGGAGGAAAACGGCGATATCGTAGGAGTAGCATGCCATGAGATGAATATCGGTGAAAGCTACTTCTTAATCAAGGACAATTATCATTTTTTGAAACCCGGCATGGTTGATTATGCTGAATCCGAGCTTTGCAAAAAATCTGCTGACCAAGCCAGCCTTGATATCCGGGTGTAGATTATTTTCCTCAAAATCTATTTAAAATTGAAATAAATGCCGATATAAACCTTACGTCAGATTTACATCTAAAAAAATAAATTAAGGAGCGTATTCTATGAAAAGGAAAGTTTCAAAATGGATTCTTCTATCGTTAGTAGCTTGCTTACTCATTCCAAGTGTGGTTTCTGCAGCAGAAGTTACTTCACCACCTACAAAGACTTCTAAAGATTTCCCAGATTTAGCAGGTCTGGATGCGGCTCTTCTTGCCAAAATTGATGCATTGCTAGCCAAGGGATACATGGAAGGTAATGGCACCGATAAATTTGATATTACTGGAAACATGACGCGTGCGGAATCTGCTAAACTTGTAGCTAAAATTTTCAACTTAACCGTCGGGACAGAAGCCACTTCGTCCTTTAAAGATGTAGATGGTTCGGATGCTTCTTCGAGTTGGTCAATTCCGTTTATTGAAGCGGCAAAAAAAGCTGGAATCATTGATGGCATGACGGACAACACATTTGCACCAAAGGATAACGTAACTACTGGGCAGCTTGCTACAATGCTAGTTAAGGGGTTTGGTAAAAAATCCGAGGTGCAAACGACGACTCCATGGTACCAGGGTTACTTAGATGTTGCCAAGGCGAGCGGGTTTGATGTAGGCAACAATGGAGCCAAGCTTGCTACTCGCGCCGATCTTGTAGTCGGATCTTATTCAGTAACAGAAGCTATAGACAAAGCTAAAGCTAAAGCTGAAGCATCAGGAACAACAGCAACGCCAACACCAGTACCAACAGCGACGCCAACACCAGTACCAGCAGCAACACCAGCACCAATACCAGTACCAACACCAGTACCAACACCGGTACCAACACCGGTACCAACATCAGTACCAACACCGGTACCAACACCGGTACCAACACCGGTACCAACACCAGTACCAACACCAGTACCAACACCAGTACCAACACCAACACCAACACCAACAGCAACACCAACACCAACACCAACACCAACACCAACACCAACACCAACACCAACACCAACACCAACACCAACACCAACACCAACACCAACACCAACACCAACACCAACACCAACACCAACACCAACACCAACACCAACACCAACACCAACACCAACACCAATGACTGCACAAGCCGCGTTGGAAGCGATTAATGCTTACTATGGCCAGCCAGAGCCAAATGTCGATGCGCCTGACGAATCCATATTTGACATTGCTGGAGTAACAGGTGTCACTCAGTCGAACTTAATCTATATTGATTATGCATTGAGCGCGGACGCGAAATCTCCATGGACCGTAACTGAAATCCAAGCGATAGTTAATGAAGTTCGTGCTGGACTAGCGTTGACAGAGATCAGTAATTACTTTTGGGATCCTGGATATGCCCCTAAGCCTGACGCAACGACATTTGCCGTTGCAGGGATAACGGGAGTAACCACTAACAACTTAGACCAAGTCATAGAAGCTATTGGGTATGCCCATGATCACAGATACGAATATAACCCGCCGTTTTCTTTAACTAACAGCAATCAGCTCCAAGCTGTCGTTAACGATTTGTTGGAATAAAATGAATTAAACTAGAATAGTAGCGGCGTAAGGGAGATGATCCCTACGCCGCTATTTTCTTCTTTAGGTTCGATTGGGATGACGATACCTGGGGACAACGCCTGCCACGGATTTATTTCGCCATACTTATGATAAGGTTCACCGCGATAGCTGAAGCGGCATTTTCTTTCTTACCGGGCAGAGGGAGGATTCTCCCCAGGCATCCTTGTCATAGGTTTCCCCCTTAAAGGGCATTCGTGTGGGTGCCCTTTAATTGTGTATACATTCGAATTTCAACGTTGGTTGGAGTTCAATAAAACAGCGGTAGGCTAGGACTATATCCTCTATTTGTTCTTCACCGCTTTAACCAAGCTCTCGATAAACTGGATAGGAAGGGTGGTATCCTGGGGATTCCCGGTGGCAGCCGAGTTCACGACGATCACTAGATTCAGGTCGGGAACAATGGTCAGATATTGGCCGGCATAACCCAAACCGAAAACTGCCTTGTGCCCGCCGTACTGATTCATCCACCAATGGTGGCCATATTCGCCGAAAAACACATTTCCCTCCGAATGCCGAGAGGTCGATTCCCGGATCCATGCTTCCGAGACGATGCGCTTGCCATCCCATACGCCACGGTTAAGCACCAATTGGCCAATCTTGGCCAGATCCCTTGGCTTCATCTTCAGGCCGAAGCCCCCTGAATTCGAATCGTCCGGTGAACGGGGCCACTTCATGCTATCAATTCCGAGAGGACCCAACAGATGCTCCTTGGCAAAATCGAGTTCGGATTGCCCAGTCGTTTTCCTAAGAATTGCCGCCATTAGTTGGGAACCGCCTGTATTGTAGTTCCATATTTCACCTGGCCTAGAATCCATCGGTTGGCTGAGTACAAATTGGTTCCAGTCCTTGGTCTCCGTCATAGGCTGGATCATATAATTCCAATCAGTCCATTCCGGGAAATGCAAGCCACTTGTCATGCTGAGCAAGTGCTCTCAAGTGCTCTAATGTAATGGATCTCTTATCGGTTGAATTGAACAACTCCTTATATTCGGGGAAAAATGGCTCTATCGGCTCATTTATTCCTTTCAGATAACCTTTGTCGATAGCTATCCCGATCAAGAGCGATGTCACGCTCTTGGTGACCGAGTTTATAGCCAGCTTGGAATCCGACATGCCGTCCTTGTAATACTCGGAGACAATTGTACCGTCCTTAACAACGAGCATGGAGAGAACCGGCGATTCCTTGGCATATTGCATCACTGCTTCGACTTCCTTGGGATCCATCTTAACCTGCTCTGGAGTGCCGATCGGCCACTCCCCGTTGGGCAAGTTGATCACCTTAGAGTTGCTGGGGGACACCACAGGGGCTAAGGACTTTTCGGAAGAGCAAGCGGACATGGTAAGGATCAGGCTAGCTGCCCCTGCCAACATGGCCAGCTTGGCATAACGGAATATTTCGGTCATACATGAACACATCCTTTAAGGTTATCTTCTTTCTTCCCTTATGGTAGTGTAATGGGCGCGTATCATCTTCCAATTTCTTGCTAACTGATTAACAATTCTTGCTATAATAGAGATAGGATTGAATCAATAATGAAAATAAGGGGGGACGGTGAAACGAATGGTGGCAGCAAAAGCGTTGGAATTGGAATACCGATACCGGGTCAACCATGTCGTCAACTATATGGAGGAGCATCTTACGAATCCATTAACCCTTAAAGAAGTCTCGGACATGGCCGCCTTCTCCCCCTTTCACTTCCATCGGGTGTTCAAAGTGGTGATGGGCGAGAACGTGCACGGGTTTACCCGGCGGATCCGCATCGAGAAGGCAATCAAGCTACTGTTGTTCCACCCAAACCGGAGCATAACTGATATCGCCTTGGATTGTGGTCTGCAAACCCCGGCCCACTTTTGCAGAGTGTTCCGTGAGCATACCGGGCTGAGCGCTTCCGAATGCCGGGACAGGTTTCCTCTCCAGACGATTGCGGAACGGTTCAGGGCCCGATTCACCTTTGAAAAGTCCACCGAACTGTCCCGCAAGCTGGCGGAACTCCCGATTGAGATTCGGAACCTTGCTCCAATGAATGCTATCTACGCGCGGTATAGGGGAACCATCAATGAAGGAACAATCAATTCGGACATTACAGGGCTCTTTGAGCGGGTAGCCTCGTGGTTGGACGCGAGAGAAGCACTGAAAAAAGGATGTCTGACGGTCGGACTCATCCTCGACGACCCTTTCATCACGCCGGATGGCAGACACAGGTATGATGCTTGCATTACAACGGAGCAACAGATGACGCCGACTGGCGATCTGGGCATCCGGACGATTCCTGGAGGCAAGTACGCCATTGTGCGGATAACAGACAGACTGGATATGGTGAAAGATCTGCTGCACCTGGTCTCCATCGAGTGGCTTCCCCTAAGCCCATATATATGGGATGTTTCACGTCCGGCCCTGGAGATTTACTTCCCCAACTCCCTTCACCATCCGGATGGACAGTGCGAAATGGAATTCGGTATCCCGATCAAACTAAATTAAGCAAGCTTCTGATGTATCAGACACATCTTTTTATATAGATTTTTATTTGAACTTTCTCGTTAGCTGAACGCCCTCTCGTTCCACTGCCAGCAAGGACTTCACGTCAAACTTTTCCCCCTACTTATGATAAGGTTCACCGTATCACTCTAACGGCGAATTGAAGGGGGCACCCTTGCAGGTACCCCCTTCAGTAAACATTACTTTAGGGGTATATCTCATTTATATGTAGTTACTACGCCAGCAATGGCGTGCTCTCGCTGTAGGTAGTTTCACTGGTTTTATTCATTTCTTCAATCTTGTTTATTTCCAACAGAGCATCAAAGAACAGAACTGGCTGTTCCATCATTGTCATATGTCCCGCATTAGGAATGATATATATTCCTTTATTCGGAGCTTCGATCTCTTCAAAATACTTTTGGGCAATGACATAAGGAGCCTGCCAATCATTCCCACCCAAAATATAATAAATAGGAACCTTATATTTTGCCGTTTCAGTACGGAGATTGAAATCACCTAGAAATTCATGCAGCTTAGCATTTACCCGAAAAATCTTCATGAACGCAATAATATCTGAAAACTTGAAAATAGGGCTCTTGAACACCGTTATCCAAGTCGAAAGGTCTAGCTTTATTCCTGTTTCATATTTTCCTTGGAGCTTTCTTACCACATCAACCTTCTTCAAAAATGGTTTGTTAAATACAATTCGGTTGCCCGGATATTCACCAACGGACT
The DNA here is from genome assembly GCF_037969975.1 of Paenibacillus sp. FSL R7-0163. Lineage (NCBI taxonomy): Bacteria > Bacillati > Bacillota > Bacilli > Caryophanales > Paenibacillaceae > Paenibacillus > Paenibacillus sp. FSL R7-0163. Next base: position 6,233,063 of record NZ_CP150224.1, on the reverse strand, counting down.
CCAGCCTTCTCATTGATTTAGTATCACCGGCTTGCGCAATTAGTTCTTTAACTTTGTTATAACCGACTCTCTCATTTTCCAACATATCAATAACCTGTGAGGCGCCTATATAATAAGCTACCTCTTCTGGATACTTCTTAATAAACACAGAACCCAATACACTTCCCCAAGAATGACCGATCAGGACGATCTTCTGCTTGTTATATTTCTTCTTCAAGAATTGGATGACTTCAAACAAATCCTGCAGCACCAGATCAATCGTTGGAAGCTTATCTGGATTTCTGGTTAAAGTCTTCCCAGTCCCGCGCTGGTCCCAATGAACCACCGTATAGATGTCTTCCCATTTTTCTTGGAACGCCCTCGTAAACAAAGATTCAGCTGAGCCGGGTCCTCCATGCAAAAATAGCATCACAGGGTTATCATAGTTAGTTCCCAAGTGATACAAGTATTGATTGATTCCATTGATTGGTGCGTATTCTTCAATATTAATTAGCCTTGCAGACTTATTCTTCATGGCTATTCTCCACTCCTCGATGGGTTCTTCGTTTTTCAAATTCCTTCAGTACCTTCATCTGGGTGTCGTTTTGATTCTCCGTGAATTCCAAACTACCATCTTCTTCAAATCCATCTTGTTGCTCACCGTCAAAGCGGTATAGTTTCTTTAATAGACCCCACATTGTTTCCAATTCCTCCGTAGAAAACTCCGTAAAAAGTTCTTCTAAGAAGAATGTTGCTTTTTCGCCGTCTTCCAATAGGGCTTGTTTTCCAGAGTCAGTAATCGTCACATTGACAGCCCGTTTATCCTTACTACTAGGCGAAATCTTAATGTAGCCCTTATTCTCCAAAATCATGATCATCTGTTTCACACTCTGTTTTGTGGAACCTAACTTTCTTGCAATGTTGTTCAACGTCGATTCATCTTCGGATATATGAGCAACGGCCATCATTACCATAAACTGTCTGGATGTAAAATGATCCATGTAGTTATCACCTTTACCCTGAATCTTATTGGTAAGAGAGAATGAAGTCGCATATATTTGTTGCATCAAAAATAACTCTCTGTAATTATCCATGAGTCCTCCTTTTCTCAGTTAGACAATATGTTGTCTTTATTCATCATAGCAGATTATTTTAATTAGTCAATATACTGTCTAATTATAGATAGACGGACCCCGATAGAACTGAAAGTCCTTTTTCTAGAGTGTGGAGATATATCCTCGGATAAGGCAGAATTTCTTACCCTCCTAAAGATGTACACCTCAAAAAAACGAAAAAAAGAGCCCCTTAAAGGCTCGCTTCCTCGTTCGTCAATCTATCAATTGCAGCTCCCTGGCACGGACAACGGCTTGCCCCCGCCGCTTCACGCCAAGCTTGCCGATGACTCTCGATACATGCGTCTTGACCGTCGTTTCGGCAATACCGAGCCGCTCGGCAATCTCTCGGTTCGATAGCCCTTCAGCAATATTCATTAAGATTTCGTACTCCCGGTCGGTCAGTGGCTCACTCAGCTCCGTTTGATCGGGGCTTGGGACAGGCAACGGCAACGAGATATTTTCTACGGCACCCCCAACATCGCCTTCCAGCAGCTCGACATAAATCATCCGCGTCGCGACAAGCTCTAACACCTTTACGTCCCGATCCGTAAACACACCTGGTAATTTCCGATTTTCCAAGTAGAGTAAATAGGAAGCTCGATCTCCCGGAACCGCGATCGGTATGCACAATATTGATCTGGGCTGCTGTGCTTCAATATAATGATCCTTCACCCAAAAACTCCGAATCGCATCATGGAGAAGTAGCGGCTTACCTGTCAACGCAGTATGACTCAAGACGCTCTCTGCATACAATCCGGATGCCGTTTGCTTATCCGACCGATCTGATCCGCCTGCTTCGATAGCAAACCCGTCACCTTGGCGGCTCAACAAGAGACCCCAATCGGCGCCAGACTGGCGAAGCGCTGCTTCCAGCAGACTTGTCATCCAGCTAGCCTGCTTCAGCTTGCTAACCCCCTCAATGAGTTGTCGCACAAGCTCATACTCGCCTTCCCTCGCCTCTTCCCTGCCTTCCACTGAAGTATTCAGCTGTGGCATGTCCATGCGCTTACGGTCGCTTTCCACTTCCTGCTCCAAGATCTGCTCCTCCTGCTGCTTGGCAGCTGGGTAAACCAACAGATCGGCATATCTGCCTTTGATTTGGGCCACCTTGGAGGTGATGCCCCATTCGGCGAACGCGGCGCAGGCATCCATCATGTTAATCATCGCACCGGATCCGCTAATTAAGTCATCTTTATAGCAGATTGCAAGCCGTTCGCAGGCAATCCCTTCAATTAGAGCGTATTTTTCAGCTCTCGCCTGCCCAATCGCAGCCATATATCCGTGTACCGCAGCCATCGGATTTCCAGCCATTCGTTCGTCCTCCGCTTTCATTAGCAAATATGCGGAGGACCTGTTGCCTAGAAATCCTCGCCAGCTTTTCATTTTTCGCAATTGACGACGTATAGCTTGCCGTATCTGCTTGCGTTCTTCCTCGTTTTTCTCCAAAAATATAGCGGCTAAGCTCAAACTCTCATAAAAGCGTTGCTTGCGAATTCTTGTCCAATCCAGTGACAGCTCGTTCTGCCTTCCCTGCTTCGCCCAGTACAAGGCTTCCTCATAATTACCCGACAAGTAAGCCACTTCTAGCCTGCAGACACAACCATAGTTATCCTCTTCCTGTTGCTTCGAAGCGCCGCTTGACGGAACCTGCGGAATGGAAATGAAGTCTTCCCTCTTAGATTCGTCCTGTAGTGCTAACATGTAACTCTCTGCGATCCGTACTATTTCCTGTGTCTTGTCGCTGGCGAACTGTCGCATATTCTCCTCATAATACTGGAGTAGCTCCTTTAAAGCATCCAGGTCACCGCTGTACGTCACGAGACAGGTAATCAGGGCCAGATTGGCGAAATCTCTTTCTCCACTTTCTAACCCTTGGCGCATCGACTTATACATCATGATGAAAGCCTCCGAGGGCTTATCCATTTGCTTAAACATTCCACTCGCAAAATTAAATGAATGTTGATTAAAATTGGACAAATTAACCATTTCCGAAAATACCCGTTTGGCGATTGAAGGCGCTTGAACATAGTTTGGAAGCACCCTCTGTATGATCAACTCGTATCCTACGATCATGACGGCAAGTGATTCGTTTAACCCTTTCTGAAGCCCGTAACGGATAAACCGAGCATAGAATTCTAGCAACGCTCTGGCGTCATGCATAAAGAGAGGAAAAAATAGCTGCTCCAATAACAGGCATAACTCCGTATACTCTTCATCAAGAGCGTCGGACAACAGATAAGACTTATTGCGTTTTCGATACAACATAAGCCCTGTCCGAGTCACTTCCTTGGCGATGGACAACAAGGAGCTATTCTCCTGAAGCTTCCATCCATAAGCCTCCAACGCTTCTTTTCCAATTGCAATTGCCGCCTCATTGTCCACAAACGCGTGAAATTGAATCAAGGGCACCCATATGCACGAACGCTTCGATCGGCTCATCCCCTTGGTGTTCTTATTTAAATCCGACAATAGTACTCTCGCCCGGTCGGGTTGCCCGCCCATATACTCCGTCCATGCTAACACCAACTGCAGTTGAACATTGAGCTCGCCCGATTCGAGCTCTTTGTATTCCGTTAATAGGCGAATCCCATTCTCCGCATATTCTTTCCCTTTTACATAGCGCCCATCAGCTAATGCCTTCTTTCCCGCTTGAAGATTATGCTCAACCAGTTGCCGAACCTCTTGCCCTGACAGAACCGATGCGGCTAGGTTCAAGTGATCGATTGCCGTCAGCGTCGTATTATCACTCCACTTGGGAAAGCTGCGTTGCAGCAGCTGCCCGATCCTACGGTGCCTGTCCGCGTTGCGTCCTGAATCGAAATCATATGCCATTCGGTGAATGCACTCATGGACGAACAAATAGATTCGATCCTGTCTGTCTCCCTGCTCATCCTCATCCTCACGATAGATGATTCCTTCTGCCTCTACCTCTTGTAGCCCATGGAAAGCGGCATCCGGCACCATGTCGCATGCTTTGGCAAGAATCGACAATCGGAAAGCAGAGCCAATCGCGGCAGCCATGGCTAGAAGCTGCTTTGTATCGTTCGATAGCTTAGTGAAGCTCACCTCCATCAGACGGAGGTGAGCTTCTGGATCGCCCATTTGCCGGATGACTTCCGGATCCCATGACCACTGATGCCTATTATCGTCAAAGCTGAGTTTTTTCTCTTGCAGCCAGCCTTCTAGTATCAGACGTATCGCCCGAGGGTTACCACCGCTTTGATTATAGACAGATCTGGCCAGAAGACGAATACGAGCAGAATTTTCATGCAAGGCATCGGAGACATATTGGCTCACCTCTTCGTATGTCAGTGGCAGGAGGGCCACTATTTCCTCCGAATTGGTACGCCATCTCTCAACTAACCAGGTAATCTCTGGGAAGTGATTCGAATTAGGTTCTCCCAAAGTGGGAGCTTGCTCAACTGTCATCCGGCTCGTTCCAATCAGGAACAAACCGGGTACCGTATGCTTCACAAGGGAGTCAAGTACCGCATGCGTTCCATGGTCGGCCCATTCCAGGTTATCAATAAACAGGACAAGCGGGGGCTTGCATTCGGCCATGCATTGCATGAGATGTGGCAGATGATCTCTGGCACGATCCCAGCCATTTTCTTCGTCCACGGCAGCCGATACCTCCGTCTCGGTTCCAAACAGCGAATGAATCTCGGGCAAAATAGTGACGATTTCCCTCACATCTCGTCCAAACTCCGCCTGCAGCTTTATTTTAAGCTGTGAAATGACATCTGCCGGCTCGCTCCACAGCTGATCCACCCATTGTCGCAAAGCTTGAAGAATCGGTTCATACGGTGCAGTTTGCTGAAGAGGTTCTGCTCTCCCTTCAACAAACATGCCTCCACGCCGAGCGACCTTTAACTGTAATCTGCGAACGAGCGTCGTTTTGCCAATGCCCTCCTGGCCGCTCACCCATGAAAATACGCTCATCCCTTGAGCCGCCTGCTCAAGTTTGGCCTCCACTTGCTCTACTACAGCGCTGCGCCCGTACCAATTATCGGTTCGACCTAGCGAACGAATTTGGTCTAGGCGGCCTACTTCGAAGGGCGTCAGCGATCCTTGTTTATTCAGCATGTCCCGACACCACTTCAGATCCTCAAGTAACCCGTAAGCGCTCTGGTACCGATCCTCCGGAGATTTGGCAAGTAACTTCATCAAAATATTTTGCAGCGGCCCTTCTCCCTCCAACCGATTATGAAGCTGAGGCTTCCTGCTAATATGTACAGTACTCCAATCTTCACCGTCTTCAGGAAGAAAAGGCAGTTGTCCGGTGAACAGCTCATAAAAAATAACGCCTACTGCGTATAGATCGCTGCGTTCATCCGGCACACGATTAATCCGTCCTGATTGCTCAGGAGACCGATAAGCAGCATTACCTACCCCGATCTTTATCATGCGCGCCGTCTTTTCATCCCATTGAATACTGATGTTAACGGGGCTCAAGCATCCGATCATCCCATTCTCTTGATGCTCACGGAGCACCAATTCCGTCAATGGGATGGAGAGCTCAATGAAGCCTTCAATCTCTATAGGAGGCTCCTTTATGTAATCTTTTAGTTTCTTAATCATAGCCGACAATCGTACGCACCTACCTAAAATATAAGTTAAGTTTTGAGTTATAGATGGTTCGAAAGGTCCTGATCTCTTTGGTTAGGAAGATAAGTTTATTATAAATATTAATCTATGATGCTTTTGGAGTCCATTAGTTTTAATTCCCCCCCTGTAAGTTAACTCAAATATACTATGGGCGCACGAAAAAAAGACACCCGGTCCGGGTGCCTTATAGGGTTCAGCTCAGCGAAACTATTGGCAAAAACACATGCATTCGCCTGACTATTTCTGTTGAAGCAACCGTAATATAAGTACCGCCTCCTCAGCCCGTGTGGCCTCCGACTCCGGTTCGAACCGATTCCCGCTTCGACCTTGTGTTAGTTCCGTCATAGACACCGCCGGCAAAGGCAGAAGATCCTTTTATAAATCCGCTTGGCCATGCCTGATATCCAGTAAATGTTCTTCCTAACACTTCATCCCCAAGAATGGAGCCACTATACCCAATTCCATCTTGACCGGAGATGTTTGTAGCGGCTGCAACAGTCGATATGCCGCCAAATTCTACGCTTCCCGAAATACCTCCTATTATAAAAAGGATAATCAATAACATTATTGCTAATTTCCTACTTTTCCTTGTCATCATTCTTTTGTCCTTACGCATAAAGAATTCTTCATCGCTAGAAGCCACCAATATTAATAGAAGCCTCTTGGTCGTCTCCATATAAAAAGTCTCCTATCATTTCGCTTTATCTAAACAACATAGACAAATGATAGGAGCGTAAAGTCCTCCAAAAAAGCTGCTTATTTATTTGTTCCACATACGGTAATTGAATCAGCCGTCACTTGGTATAGGCTCAAAGTAGATAGGAAGTGTCGTTACCGAATAATCGGATAACGCTATGATCTTTTCATCGCGAGTAACCGCAATTACACGCAGATTATACACCGTCTCCGGATTAAGATTCCTAAGTGAAACATGGGTGGTTGGGGTGGTTTCGATCAGCTCCTCATTCATATAAACGTGATAGTTGATCCCCTCTTCCCCATACTCATTCCAATAGAGCTCAATGAAATGAGGCTGAACTTCAGACCTCATATTCTGTATCTCCCCATAGTACGCGAAACGGAAGGAGGCTGTAGTTAGTCCGCCTTTACCGTCATTGGCCGTTATATGAATTTCTGTTGAACCGAAACCAGTTGGGCTAATGCGCATGCTAGCTCCTTCCACATCTACCTCTACAACTGCCGTATCACTCGAACGGGCTGTGAATGTTAACGAATCACCATCCGCATCATGGAAAACCTCGCTCATATCGATTTCAAATGGCGCATTAGAATTTACCATTTGATTAGATATTGGTTTAACCGCCTCAGGAGCAGTATTCGTTGGTGTTGGTGTTGGCGTCGGTGTTGGTGTTGGCGTCGGTGTTGGCGTCGGTGTCGGTGTTGGCGTCGGCGTCGGTGTTGGCGTCGGTGTCGGTGTTGGCGTCGGTGTCGGTGTTGGCGTCGGTGTCGGTGTTGGCGTCGGCGTCGGTGTTGGCGTCGGTGTCGGTGTTGGCGTCGGTGTCGGTGTTGGCGTCGGCGTCGGTGTTGGCGTCGGTGTCGGTGTTGGCGTCGGTGTCGGTGTTGGCGTCGGCGTCGGTGTTGGCGTCGGCGTCGGTGTCAATCCCGATAGTCCTGATGGTGTCGTCGGTGTTGGCGGCCGCTGAGCTTGTTCTTGCAGCTTCTTCATCTGCTCCAAAAATTTTTTCAGCTCCTCAAATCTTTTCTTCTCAGCATCCAAAAGTCGTTGCATCAACTTTTCCTCCGATTGTTTACCGGCTTCTTCAAGTTTCTTCTTATTCTCCTGCTCTTGCAGTACTTTTGCAGCTAGAAGCTTATCTATTAGGGCCTGCTTCTGTGCGTCTAGTAGACGCTGCTTATTTTGCTCCTCCAGCAGTCTTTTTTGTTCTTCCTCCAATTGCTTCTGCCTTGCCTGCTGCTGCTTTTCCTCATCCGATAATTGAAGCGGCAGGACATTATTCAAATCGATCTTTTTACCGGATTGCTTATTGGCCTCATCGATAAGTGCCTGCAATTGTTCTGGTCCTATTAAATTCTGATCACGAGCCTGCTTTAAAATATTAGGAAGAAGATTATCTAAATTATTTTGGTATCGATCCAGATCGTCTGGAGACAAGCCACCCGGATTTCCGCTAGGGATAGACCCTGGGGCTTGATTTCTAAACCTCTCCAGCATCTCCTCATTTTCCTGCTCTATTTTTTGCTTAGCCTTTAATATGGCTTCGATAACAGCAGGTGAAGCTTGATTAACGAGACCGGAAAGATCAACCACATAAGGCACATTGGGCGTTTGCGAATCTAATCCTGGATTTAAGCTCAGTTGCTGCCCAGGATATACGAGGAGGGCTGGATCCTGACTAGTTCCGTTGCCGCTTCCCTGAACTAGACCGCTGTTTACAGTAATCATCGGAAACAACGTAACCGGATTGATACCCACCATAAAATTCGTGCCTCGAACATCAGTCACAGCCGTCGGCGTAAGGATGTTGAAGGTATCCTTGGCACTTACCAGTGAGGACACATTGGCCGCAGCTAGCCCGCTCCATAACATAAAGCTCGTGTGCTTTACACGGGACGCATCACTTAAGTTTGAAATGTACAGCTCCGAGTTTTCGCTTATCGTAATTTCATCCCCACGATCGGCCGTCCTTAATATCGCGCTCGTATTTTTTTCCGTAAGAATATGATCACCTTGATGAAGATTCATGCCATTATAGGCCCGGTAAGTCAATGAACCGCCCGCCTGATTGATCCAGACCGTTCCTTTAATCTGTTCGATTACCGTCACACGCGACTTGCGATCTGCTGCAGGCAGCTTCTCGACCGCTTCCGCGATTTCCCGTAAAATTACCGTCCTCGTGTTCGAATCCCATTGTACATCTGCTCCAAATGCCTCACTGAAAAATCGGATCGGAACATAGGAACGGCCATCTTTGTTATATGGCGCTGTCTCAATCTCTCGCTGCTCTTCTGCACCCGTCTCGGCATTGTTAATGGAAATCACTTTACTCTCCATTTGCAGCCTGATACTTACGTCTCCCTTTGTCAATTCAATGGTACGCTGGTTATCCAACAATCCAACCTTATAGCCCAGCATTTCGCTTAAAGCTCTCACGGGCACCATTGTGCGCCCCTTCACAATTTCGGGCTGCACGTCAAGTCTGATCACGGTATCATTGATCACAACCTTCACCTGATCATTGTGGGGCAAATTGGTTGGAAGCTGGTAATACTCAAGCTCACGGATTTTATTGTTATAGCTGTCCGCAATGAGCAAGCCGCCATTTGGCAGAACCGCTACATCTGTCGGATTATGGAGCAGATTATGACCGTTAATGCCATCTACTTGACCAAACTGAGCAGGTACACCAGCAATTGTACTCACATACCCGTCAACAAGATAACGAATCGTGTGGTTCAAGCTATCGGCAATGACTAGTCCCCCATCCTTTGTTACGACGATTCCTCTAGGAGACTGAAAGCGTGCCTGTGTAGCGGCACCATCCGCATAACCACCTTCGGCATACAGGCTACCATTCGCATACACAGGCTCCTCCCCCGCAGGCAAACCCGCCGCGGTTGTCACTGTACGCTTGGCCAGATCAATATAGCGAATTACTCGATTGCCCGTATCACTTACATATAAGTTGCCTTTATGGTCGATCGCAATGCTGGTAGGATCATTAAACTTGGCGGTTGAAAGCTCTCCATCTGCATAATCACCTGCAGGAACAGCATAGCCGCCAATCACCTCGACGACTCGATCAGATGCAGCGTTAAGTGTAGTCACTTGACCATCCGCTGTTATTTGCCGGATTAAATGATTTAACGTATCCGCAACATACAAGGTTCCATCTGCAGCGACAGCCACATCCTGGGGATGATAGAATCCCGCTTCATTACCTATACCGTCTTCATTGCCGATTATGCCATCACCGGCAACCGTTGTTACCATCCCATCCTTAGATATTTTTCGTATCCGATGATTTTCGGTATCTGCTATGTATATATTACCTTCCAAATCCGTATCCATGCCCGAAGGACCGTTGAACACAGCATCTTCTTTAGCACCATCGTGCCAAGCTCCCTCAGGAGTTCCGTAGTCTTCCCCGTCAAGCATTAAGCCCGCATAGGTAGAAACCTCTCCATTCTTCACTTGACGGATGAGATGATTCCGGGTGTCTGCCACAAGCACAGAACCATCCTTCAAGACAGCGATTCCCTGAGGCATACGAAAAGAAGCCTCTGATGCCGCTCCATCCCAATCGTCAAATTCACCACTTCCTGCAAATACTGTTACTTTTGAAAGAGCCTCATGGCTGTCACCCAGGTACAGCTCACTTTGAATGCCGGCAGCCCCTGCGGCTGTACCTCCAATTAATGTGAAACTCATAACAGCAACTATTAAACGACGATATACTTTCCTCACATTGATCCCCCTTCACCCGATAAAATCAAAGCAACAAAAAAACAACTATAATTCGACTTCCTCTGGACATTATAGTGAGAAATATAATAGTTTGTAGTCCTACGAAAGTAGTATTCTATAAGATTGTGTGAGAAATGAACGATTAATTCTCCTTACAGCACCTCTCCTGTATACTTTTTCAGAACTTCATAAACTCCTTTTTTACGGGCTCGTTTAATAATGAATTTAAAGAGAGAACGTTGTAACCAGAAGGGAATACCCACGATTAGGGTGTTTTGTAGTGTTAAAACGAAAGCGGTATGGGCAAGTGACTTGGGTTTGCCCTTTTCATCTGTTAATCTATCGTCCATGAGCCCGTAATGAATGCGAACCGATTGCTCGAACTTGCTTGGCGGCGTTAGCCGGACGCGGAATACAACTGGCTCTTCATGCTCGTTCGCAAAGGTATGTGACGTTTTAAGTGGGGCAATACGGCGGTCTCCCGCTTCTAACACATGCTCTGTTTTACCTAAAGTTACGGTGAGCTTACCTGTAATTACTTCGAATTGCTCTTCAAGCTGATCATGAATATGCAAAGGTGGACCTTTGCCAAATGGAGGCAGTGCAACTTCGATTAATAAATACTCTCCCTCCGTGTCCTTTGCCGTTTCTAGAAAAGTAATTTGTTCTCCTGTGACTTTATTCTTAACCGTTTGTTCCATTCATGTTCGCTCCTTGTTGATTATTTACCAAAACTAGATGCTTAGATGCTTCAATATTGATTGTCTTCATGCAAAAAAACCTTCTATCATTCGACTCTGTTTAAACATCATAGTCGAATAATAAAAGGTTTAAGTCCTACGAAAGGAGTACACAGTAAAAAGGAGGGGGTGAACGATAAGCACCGCGCACAGTTCAAATCAAAAAATGGCAGCACTCACAAAGTTCTTCCCGCAGGTCTTCATCATCTGCATTTGATTCGAATTAAATATCACACCTTAATGTCTGTTCTAACACAGCTGAAATTCATCCGCCATCTCTTGAGACCACTCTGAAATAGTTTAAATCCTAAATCGCATAACGCTGGATTTCGGAGTTATTTTTGCAAGTATACAAGTTCGCCTTACTTGTGATACGGTTCCCCCCGATTGATCTTCACCGCGCGATACACCTGCTCCACCAGCACCAGGCGCATGAGCTGATGTGGCAGCGTCATGCGCCCGAAGCTCATGCGCTGCTGCGCGCGGCGCATGACCTCGTCGGAGAGCCCGTGGCTCCCTCCGATGACGAACACGACATGGCTCGTCCCGTAGGTGCCGAGCCGGTCAATTTCTGCGGCAAGCTCTTCCGAGCTCCACAGCTTGCCGTCGATCGCGAGCGCAATGACATGCGCCTCGCTCTTAATCTGCGCGAGGATGCGTTCGCCCTCGCGTCCCTTTACCTGCACGACCTCTGCTTCGCTTAGAGAATCGGGTGCTTTTTCATCTGCCACCTCAATGACCTGAAACTTCAGGTATGGTGTCAGCCGTTTTGCATACTCCGCGATGCCATCGATCAAGTACTTTTCCTTCAATTTTCCTACGCCAATAATTTGAATAAGCATAAGTGCCTCCTGTCATAATCCTCTATAGAAATAGCAAAAGGACGCGCACTGGGCGTCCCTTGTAGTTTTAGTAAGTACCTTCTGTTCTATCACATATTTGGTGGAAAAGAAACGACAATTAAAACGGCCTACTCTTGCGCAGTCCCTAAATGTCCTATTTTTCATGCAATCTATGGATCTCCTGATCCCACGTATTCCTAGATTGCCTGAATCTAGAATTTCATGTATTCCTCGTCCTCAGCAGGTTCAATCCATCCCTACTTACTTTCTTCCTGCTCCTCCATCACTAAATCCGGTTTCCCCCCAGCTTCATAAGCGCTCAATATAGAGTCCAGCAAGCCTGGGAAACGTGCATTAAGATCCTCAGTCCGCAGGGACAACATGCGCTGTGTTCCTTGAACTCGTGTAAAAACAACTCCTGACTCGCGCAAAGTACGGGCATGGTGAGACATAGTGGATTTTGCGATCGGGACGTTGAAGCCGTTGCAAGCCTGTTCTCCATTTAAGTGAATATCCGATACGATATGTAAGCGAATCGGATCGCTGAGTGCATACAATACGGAGGCAAGCTGAATGTCCTTGCGGTCCGGATGAAATAGTATTTTCACGGATGATTATCCCCTTTTGTCGTACGATGAATGCGAAAAAAATATTGGTGTTCCTAATTGCATTTTATATCAACGCATGCTATATTTCAATTGTTCGTAAGTAATCGAACTATTAAACAATAATAAAAGGAGTGCTTCGCACATGACTTCTGTAAATAACCTCTCCGCGAATGCGGATCATGAAGCCTCCGTTCCGGAAGCGCCTCTTCCACGAGAAGGCCTGCTGACCCTGCTGTTCAGTGTCGCTGTGGTTCTCGTAATCATGAATACGGCTATGTTCAATCTGGCGCTGCCTGATGTGACCGAAGCCTTCGGGATTACGGCTGCGTCCGCTTCTTGGATTGTCACCGGGTATTCCATTATGTTCTCGATTGCCTCAATCACGTACAGCCGGCTTTCTGATTTTCTGCCGATTCGCCGTCTGTTGGTTATAGGCTTGTTGACGCTGGGCCTCGCGGCTGTTGCCGGCTTTTTCAGCACTAACTTTATCTTCCTGCTTATCGTACGCATTCTCCAGGCCTCAGGCGCGGGCGCAGTAATGTCCTTGTCGCTTGTCCTGTTTACCCGCTATATCCCGCAAGCCCGCCGCGGCAAAGCAATGGCGACAATTATGTCAGCCGTCTCGCTGGGTCTAGGGCTTGGGCCGGTCGCGGGCGGAGCCATCGTCGAATATCTCGGCTGGATTTGGCTATTCTCTGTAACGGCAGCTATTCTGCTTCTAGTGCCGCTGTTCCTTATCCTGCTGCCCAAAGAAGTACCCACCCGTGGCTCCTTTGATGTGCTTGGCGGGCTGTTCTTGGGCGTCGGCACGACCGGGCTGCTGCTGTTCCTGACCAGCGGGTTGTGGATTGCCTTGATCGCCGGAATTGTCGCCATTGCTTTATTTGTTGGCCGTATCCGCAGCACACCTGATCCATTCGTGATGCCGGATCTTTTCCGTAACCGCTCATATCTCGTGTTGGCTCTGATCGGAGTTGCCTCCTACCTATGCAGCTTTGCCACGTTATTCCTGCTGCCGCAGATTCTGACTCACCGTTTCGGCTTCAGCGCAAGCCATGCCGGGCTTGTGATCTTTCCGGGTTCGCTGCTCGCCATCTTTGTCTCCCGCTCCGTCGGGCGAATCATTGACCGTTATGGCAATGCGGGGATTTTGCGTTTTGCACCATTGCTCGTATTGACCGCTACCATCCTATTCGCTTTCTTTGCTGGGCGGTCATGGATTGCCGTCATGTTCATCTATATGATTATGAGTCTGGCCTTCACGACACTGTCCAGTAGTGTATCCAATGAAATCTCTCGGATTCTGCCTTCTTCACAAATTGGCTCCGGGATGGGCCTGTTCCAGCTGCTGCAATTCTTCAGCGGCGCCTTCAGCGTGGCTATGGCCGCAAGCGCACTAGAATGGCAGCGCGGACTGCCGCTTTCTGCAGCCTACTCCAATATCTACTGGGGACTCTCTATTGCAGCATTGATCGCCATCATCTCAGCTATTCTCTACCGCCGAGGCAACCGAAGTAGCTCGCTGACCGACATAGTAGATGCAGCAGATGCATAAGACCTAATCGGCTAACACATATATTATTTCATGCAAAAAAACACCCTGCGGCCCATTTCCGGGACTGCAAGGTGTTTTTAATAAATTTTAACAGTCCTTTAGACCACTAAATATTCCGCATTCTTCTCACATTCCGCACATTTGGCCGGCGGGTCCCAGTCCGAGAACTCGGTCTCCTTCAAGTCCACAATATCAGGTGCATCCTCATACTCGTCCACAAATTTGTCGATGGCTAACTCTACATGTTCTTTACATACTACATACATTCAACCAAGCATCCCTTTCTGTGCCGCTGCGGCCTATACTCCTTCTATTGTTCTACCATACTTCCCACGAAAATGGAACTCCTATCTATCCATTCCAGCAATCTGTTCATCCATTGTCTATATTCTTGCCCTACCGAAAAAAAAGATTCCTCTCACCCCAAACGGGCAAAAGGAATCTCTTCACTAATATCTCTCTAATTTCTATAAATGTTATCTACCAACTCTCCATCTTACCCTAGAAACTCCACTGGACGATCCAGCTCATACAATCTGCGGTAACGTGGTTCTTTTTCCATCAGCTCCGCATGGGTTCCACGCATTTCTACCGAGCCATTTTCCATAAAAATTACTTCATCCATCTGCTCTGCACCAACCAAATGATGCGTTACCCAGATCAGAGATTTACCGTCCATAGCTTCAAACATCGTCTGCAAAAGATCACGTTCCGTGCTTGGGTCCAGCCCTACGGTCGGTTCGTCAAGAATGACGACAGGTGTATTTTGCAGCAAAATACGAGCTAACGCTATCCGCTGACGCTCTCCACCGGAGAAACGTTGCCCCGCTTCACGGACAAAGGTATTGTATCCCTCTGGTAACGAGGAGATCAGCGTATCCATTTTGGCTAATGCGCCAGCTTCTTTAATCGCTTGTTCGGAAGCCTTCGGATCACCCATGCGAATATTGTTCGCTACCGTAGTATCAAATAAGTGTGGGCTTTGATTTAGCACCGCAATAATAGAAGGAATATTATCGCCATAGGCAGCCGCCGCGATTCCATTAATCATAGCCGAACCTGCAGAAGGTTGGATAACCCCTTGAATAGCCTTTAACAACGTCGATTTCCCTGCCCCACTACGGCCGATGATGGCAATTTTTTTGCCTTGTGGGATGTCGAGGCTGAGATCACGAACCGACCAGTTATCCTCTGATCCATAGCGGTAACCCACATTTTCGAGCTGGATATGAGCACTTTTTATGGCCTGAGGTAGAACATCAACTACAGATGCCTGTTCGGAAACTATATTATGCTCTTCTCCAACCACTCCAGACAACCGCTCCAGCGAGTTACGGTACTGCGGGATTTTCTCCACAGCTTCGGATACTGGCAAAAAAGCATCTGCCACAGGAAAAACAACCAATACAAACGCCGCAATCAACGTACCTGCAATAGCACCATCCGCATACTCCCCGGCGGCCCAATATAACATCGAAAGCACGCCAACTCCAACAACTGCTTGCCCGATGAACGCACGTAGACGCGCCCAGCTGCGCAGCGCTGCATCCGTTTTGGCCACTTTTTTCTCATCTGCTTCATAGGTCTCCACGAACTGGCTTTGCCGTCCACTAATGACCCAATCGCCCATACCGAGAACGGCGTCAGTCAGCTTTTGATAGAGGCGATTACGCTCTACCTTCACTTCACGTTGACGTTTCTGGGTGAACAACAAAGATATAAGCGGCAATACCACGACCAACACCAAAATATACAAAGCCATTAATAACGCAAAACCGATATCAAAGGTGCCCAACGCAATCACCGCAACCCCGTAGATCAATAAAGCAATAACACTTGGAAATACAGTTCTCAGATATACATTTTGCAAATATTCGATGTCATCAGCTAACATCCCGAGAATATCCCCAGTACGGAAACGCGACGACAGGAACAAGGCCTGTGGCTCCAAAATATTGTACAGGCGCACACGCATTTTAGAAAGAATCCGTAAAATGGTGTCATGCCCAATCAGCCGTTCCACGTAGTGAATGACTGCTCGGCTTGTTCCGAACGTACGTACACCAACAATCGGCACGTAGATCATCAGGATATTTTCGACCGGTGTAGACGCTTTTGAGATCAGAAATCCTGAAGTATACATCAATGAAGAGGCTGTAAATATCGTCAACGCCCCAAGCACAATAATTAGCACAAAACGCCAAAAATACGACGATACATAGGGAGCAAACCATCCTTCACGTTTCAATGGATTCCCTCCAATTGCGACCCAATCAACTCATAATACGCACCCTTGCGGGCAAGTAACTCCTGATGGGTACCGATTTCTGCCACTTGGCCTTGCTTCATTACTACAATAATGTCCATATCTAGCATCCAGTGTAGGCGATGGGTAGCCAGAAAGACCAGCTTTCCTTCAAAAAGAGGCACCATCGTCTCCTTCAGCTCATATTCCGTTTCAATATCCAGATGCGCCGTTGGCTCATCTAGAAGCATAATTGGACGGCTGCTAAGCAGTGCCCGGGCTAATGCCACCCGTTGCTCCTGGCCACCGCTGAACGAACGGCCACCGCCACCAATCATCTCATCTAAACCATGCGGAAGAGTATCCACCAGCCCCGATAAACCAGTAGCTTTCACTGCCGCGGCAACAGCTTCCATAGAAGCCTCAGGGTAATAAAAACGTATATTATCCGCTAACGTGCCGCTAAAAATATACGGACGCTGCGGGATATATGAGGTCTGTTTTCGCCAAGCCTCATCCGTTAATGCACTAACCGTTGTACTGTTAACCGTGATACTTCCTGAGGTAGGGTGTAAGAAACCCCCTAATATATCCACTAAAGTAGATTTACCGGCCCCGCTCTCTCCGATAATCCCAATTTTGCTAGCTCCTTTAAATTGCAGGTTCAGCGCTTCCAGCGAAGAAAGCCCTGCTTCCTCATACTTCACGCTAACGTCATTTAATGTGAGCACGCTATTCTCATGCCAAGTGAATATTTGTTCCGATGTTTTTGCTGCAGAACCGACAGATAGATTACCGTTAGGGCCGATTACTTCAGCCTTCACCTCATCTTGATCTATAATGCTCTTCATTGCTTCAGCGGCTTCTTTCCCATCCAAAGTAGCATGGAAATCTGAACCCACCAATCTGACAGGCAGGAAATATTCCGGAGCCAAGATTAGAATCGTTAAGCCCGTAACCAATGTCATTTGTTCATTTACAAGCCGCAAACCAAGACTTACCGCTACAGAAGCTACAGACAGCATAGTGAAGAAATCCAGGGCGAACGATGACAAAAAGGCCACTCGCAGCGTACGCATGGTCGCCGAGCGATAACGATCGCTGACCGTAGCAATGCTGTCGCTATGACTACGACTGCGCCCTAGAAATTTTAATGTTTCTAGTCCACGTAGTGAGTCTACGAAATGATTAGATAATGTGCGATATGATTTCAATTGCCGATCCATTTGCTTACGGGCCGTCATCCCAATCAAAATCATAAAAACAATAATAATCGGCATAGTTACCGTAAGAATAATCCCGCTCGTAGTGTCCATCGTAAAGACGTAAATAAGCACCAAGACCGGTGTAACAGACATCCCTACCATTCTAGGAATGATTGCTTCCAGATACGTGCGGAATTTAGTTACGCCTTCCAGCACTAGTGTAACAAGATCCCCGGTTCCACGCCCGCCCACCATTCTAGGGCCAAGCTGGAAGAGCTTGTCCATCATTTCCCTCCGCATAGTGCTGCCCGTTGCTTCCGCGAAGCGGTAAGAGACACGGCTCATCAGCATAGCACAAGCATGGCGCACAAGAAATGCAAGAAGGAACAATAGCGCAGTGCCCCATTGTTCCTTCAGAGGTTCTCCCGCAAATAGCGCAGAGATTACTTCTGCCAGCGATTTAGCCAGCAGAAGTATGGACAAGCTTTGCACCAGGGTAAGGAAGCCTACAATCAGAAAGACTGGCTTAACTCCTTTATACCCAAGCAAGTTTTTATCCATTAGTATTCAAGATGCTCCTTCTCGTGAACCCGTTTATGAAAGACAAAGTAACTCCAAATTTGATATCCCAATACGAACGGAAGGATGGTCAGTGCCACAATCGTCATTACCTTCAAAGAGTAATGGCCCGAAGCCGCATTAGTGATCGTCAAATTAAAAGCTTGATCAATTGAACTAATCATAACACGCGGGAACAATCCTACAAAGATAGAAGTTACCGAAAGAGCCATTACCGCTCCTGTCATTCCAAAAGCGTAGCCGTCCTTCTTCTTCGTCATGAAGTAACCGGACAGTACAAAGGCGATAACTCCCAGGGCTACAATAATCATAAGAACCGTTCCACGTTGCTCGAAAATATCCGTCATATTATAAGTCATAATCACAAAAGCAGTAAATAAAGCTGCGAGTGGTATCAGCAATTTTTGTGCCAACTTACGAGCGCGAGCCTGTAGATCACCCACTGTACGCAGCGTTGTGAACATGAGACCATGCACTAGGCACAGAAGGACAACAGTAAGCCCTGCTACTACAGTGTACACATTCACGATATCTGTGAACCCTGCATACATTTGCATATCCCCATCAATAGGCAACCCTTTGATAAAGCTTGCAAACACTACAGCCAAGAGGAATGGTGGAAGGAAGCTGCCGATAAAGATACAGGCATCCCAAGTTCTTTTCCAAGCTAATGAATCACGTTTACCTCTGAATTCAAAAGCGACACCACGCGCTATCAGAGCTAATAAGGCAAATACAAAAGGAATATAGAATCCACTAAACAGCGTTGCATACCACTCCGGGAAAGCCGCAAACATTGCACCCGCAGCGGTGATAAGCCATACCTCATTCCCATCCCAGAAAGGTCCGATCGAGTTAATCAGAACACGGCGCTCTGTATCATTTTTAGCGAGAATTTGTGTTTCCATCCCTACGCCGAAATCGAAACCCTCCAGGAAGAAGAACCCTATAAACAGAACTGCAATCAGCACAAACCACAATTCATTAAGAGATATCATGGGAACCCTCCTCGTTATATGGATCATTCGAATCGCCGTGATCGTTATCCATCGCATAAGGACCTTTTTTAATCACTTTAATAAACAATCCGACCAACACTAATCCTAGAATTAAATAAATCGTTGTAAAAGAAATCACGGAGAACAGAACTTGACCACTTGTAATATTAGGCGACACACTGTCTTCCGTTGTCATCAGTCCGAATACCGTCCATGGCTGACGCCCGAATTCGGTCATGACCCAACCGGCTGTATTCGCAATCGGAGGAAGCAGCAAGCCCCATAACATGAACCGCATAAACCAAGTGTTCGGACGGTCCATTTTTTTGCGCCACATTAAGTACATAGCGTACATTCCCAATACAATCATTAACGTTCCTGCTAGAACCATGATCCGGAAACTCCAGAATGTCGTACGTACAGGTGGAATATAGTCACCGGGGCCATAGGTTTGCTCATACTCCGCTTGCAGCTCAAGCATACCTTTAACTTCACCGGAAAATTTACTGTATGAAAGGAAACTCAGCATATAAGGAATTTGAAATTCTCCAGTACTGATTTGATTCTCTGGATCAATGTTTGCCCATACGGTCCAAGGTGCCGGGTCACCACTCTTACCCCACAGTCCTTCGGAAGCTGCCATTTTCATTGGTTGAGTTTCAACCAAATATTGCGCTTGGGCGTGACCAGCAACAGCTACACCAATAGAAGAAATAATCCCTACGATAGCTGCAATCTGAAAAGACTTCTTAAAGAAAGAAACCTCTTGTTTCTTCAATATTTTATAAGCACTAATACCTGTTACAAGAAAAGCACCTGTTGCATAAGCAGCCAGTACTGTATGTGGGAATTCAACCAGCAATTGTCCGTTCGTAATAAGCGCGAAGAAATCATTCATTTCTGCACGTCCATTATTTATCTCAAAACCCACAGGATGCTGCATAAAAGAGTTAGCCGCTAGAATCCAGAATGCAGATAACATCGTACCGAATGCTACCAGCCAGATGGACAGTAAATGTACTCGCTTGGATACCTTATCCCAGCCGAATATCCATATCCCAATAAAAGTAGACTCCAGGAAAAAGGCTGCCAATGCCTCAACTGCAAGTGGAGCCCCGAATACATCACCCACAAAACGTGAATAATCGGACCAGTTCATCCCGAACTGAAATTCCTGCAATATCCCTGTAACTACCCCTACTGCAAAATTGATGAGGAATAGCTTTCCCCAGAACTGCGCCATTTTTTTGTACTCTTCATTACCTTTTCTAACGTACATTGTCTCCATGATTGCAATCAAGAGCGCTAGTCCGATTGATACCGGTACAAAGAAATAGTGGAATATTGTCGTCGACGCAAATTGTATACGCGACAGCATTACTGTATCCATATTTGTCCCTTCCTTCTCCCCTTTTCGTTAATTATATTCTGTCAAAAATTTAAGCTTCTTTTTGTGATAAATGTCACATAAAGATAGTCATTTAACGGTGAAATTCAAATGATTTGTGACAAAGATCACATTTTAGCATAAAGAAAGCAAAAAAAATAAGACGGTTTACCCGTCTTGAGTGGTTCGTCGTTCTATTAAATGCTTGACTCATTTAGGTATTGGTTAGATGGAAATACCCTTCTTCAGCGATTTGAGATCGCCATTTGAATTAAGCAATTGAGGTAGCATCTTCGTGCTGCGAACCATTGGAGAGTCACATAGACGGCAAGAAGGCGCATGTTCAAATGCGAAATTATCCCTCATCCATCCGTTGCATCCCTCATTGGTACATGCCCAAATTGCGGTATTTTCTTCCGGTATTTCTTCCAAAGGTTTCTTCCGGTAGTTCATTGCCGTTCCTCCCATCCTGTAAGTCAATAGTGAGTAACTAGATATAAAAAGACCGTCCCAACTTTCACAAGCTGGGACGGTTTCTTCTATTATTACAGTTTTACAACGTTTTCGGCTTGTGGTCCACGGTTGCCTTGAACAACGTTGAATTCAACGCGTTGGCCTTCGTCCAAAGTTTTGAAGCCGTCGCCAGTGATTGCGCTGAAGTGAACGAATACGTCGCTTCCGCCTTCAACTTCGATAAATCCGAATCCTTTTTCTGCGTTGAACCATTTAACTGTACCTGTTTGCATGTGTGTTACCTCCACAAATTTAAATTAATATGTTCTTTTTATCTTCAAACAAAGAAAAAATTCACACATTGAAAAAGGTTGTATTACCAAATATGACAGCCCTTTTCAATGCGAGAATTAGGGACTAAATGTATGATTGATATCATATTACCACACCTGATTAGCAAAGGCAAGCAAGCATCCGAATATATCCGGTTTTGCCCTAATAAGTATTACCTTCCAATGTAAGGGCTGCCACTTAGTGTTTATTCCCTAAATAGATCCTTTTTCTGGCATAATTATCATGGTTTTAGAAAAATAGCTTTCCCAAAAACGTTACTTTTATCCGCTTTTTCAAGAAGGTACCCCCTTGGAATCGAAGGGGTAGTCCGCTCTACTTGTCGTAACTGCTATATCATTATATACCGACTTCCAGCATATTATTCCTGTGGTTTTTCAAGAAGTTTAACTGTTGCCTGTTTGGCCTCGCCGTTTCGATAGTAAGTAATTTTCAGATCATCACCGATCTTCGTATGATTATATAAGTACTTGCGAAGAGAAAGGGTAGATATGATGGATTGATCATTAAATTTGGTAATGACATCATTGAATTGCAGTCCAGCTTCCTTCGCAGGGCCAACGGCTTCTAGAACAACTACTCCATCCTTAACACTGTTCGGCAGGTTCAATTCATTGCGTTGATCTTCTGCTAGTGGAACGTACGGATTGTTCAAATCAACTGAATATACACCCAAGTACGAACGGGCAATATGCCCTTTTTCAGCCAGCTCATTAGCGATATCTATCACATGATTCGCAGGAATTGCAAAACCCAGACCCTCTACACCCGTATCTGAAATCTTCATCGTGTTAATTCCAATGACCTTGCCATCGAGATCCACTAACGCGCCGCCACTATTTCCTTCATTAATCGCCGCATCAGTCTGTATCACTTCTTGTTCCCAGTCATATACTCCATCCTGATTAAGGGATACGGGAACCATCCGTTCAGTATAGCTAACAATCCCCGAGGTCAATGTATCACCAAGTCCTAGCGGATTACCGATAGCAATGACCGTTTCACCTAGACGAAGCTTAGAGGAATCACCGAGCTGCGCGATGGTATCGATTCCTTTGGCATCAATAGAGAGTACCGCAATGTCGCTTACTTTATCCGTTCCAACGAGTGTTGCCTTACGGGTCTCTCCGTTCACTGTAACTACCTCGAGATTACCGGAGTCTTCGATGACATGATTATTGGTAATGATAAATGCTTTATTTCCTGTCTTTTTATAGATCACTCCTGAGCCTAGTGCGGACTCATCCAGAATGTTTAATTCTTCATTATCTTCTTTATGATTGATAATACTTACTACTGCAGGGCGAACCGTGGCAGCAGCTTGAATAATCCGGTCAAATGGATCACTACTGCTTGGGGCAACATTTCCAGTTGTTACAACCGGCTTTTGAGCAGTCTCATGACTCATCTGGCCTGTAAACATACTGAATAACAGAACTGCCACCACAGCGCTGACTAAGGAGCAAACGGCGGATATTTGCCAGGTAGATAGCCCTTTACGCGATCTGCGTACAGAATGTCTACGGTTAGCAAACGATCCCTTTGATGCTTCATCCCCTCTGGACCGCGAAACTTTAGTTGAATAGAAATCATCATCAAACAATCCCACCGAAAATCTCCCCCTTCTATTGCCAAGCGTTCACTGTTGTTAAGACCTGAACCTATAGCAACCACGTCCGAACCAAACCTCTGTAACCATTAGACTCCAAATATCACTAAAAAGTTTCACTTTATCCATTAACCCCACAAGAGTTTCGATCAATCGTTAGATTATGATAATCTTTTAATATATCTTCTCTATTAGGAATATTTTGCAACTTAAAAGACTACAATAAAATAGAAGTGTCCCTAAAATTTTAGCTTTGCTCATCACGCTTTTAATTGTATCACAGGCAACCTGCAATTCGGGATTTTCCTCAGCTAAAACACCTGCGAATTTTTTACAGTTTTCAGTTCTAATTACACTATATATTCACACTATTAAAGGAGGATTAATTATGAGTTCTTTTTCAACAAGTATGGATTTAGTCGAGTTTATCGGTAAGCTTGGTGACTTAAAGGATGAACACTACCACATGACCCTTGCCTTTAGCGCAATGATCGAATTGATGATTGAAAAAGGCCTAATCTCCCGCCAAGAATTAGATCGCAAGACCGCTGAACTTGATCAGCTTATGACTGGCTCAGCTTATCCCATGGCGTAGGTTGATCATAATACGTATCACACAGTCTGAACTCACTATCTTTGAAAAAACAGCCCCGATCCTCCATTGCGCCGCGTACCGACATTTTTGCCAAATCCATCATATTGTGATCCCGGCTTAAATGCGCCAAATAGGTCCGTTTGGTCCGCCCTGTAAGAATTTCGCTAAGCGCAGCTCCAGCTGCCTCATTGGAAAGGTGACCCATGTCGCCTAGGATGCGCCGTTTCGTATTCCACGGATAACGTCCCATTCTCAGCAATTCGATATCATGATTCGCCTCCAGCACCAATACATCTGCATCTGAAATTGCATCTCTTACCTTATCACTAACATAGCCCAGGTCTGTAGCTACACATAACTTCTCTTTTCCATCATAAAAATTGTAACCCACTGGCTCCGCTGCATCATGAGAAATCGCAAAGGATTCTACTCGCATACTGCCGAAATCCTTGTGCTGGCCAGACTCCATGATCATACGGTTATACTCCGGTATTTTACCAATTCCCTTCTCGATAGCTCCCCAGGTATTGGTGTTCGCATAAATCGGAAGATCGTATTTACGGGCCATGGCCCCGAGTCCCTTGATATGATCGGAATGTTCGTGTGTAACTAGAATCCCGTCTATATCATTACCCGTTAGTTCACGCATGGCCAACAGCTCATCGATCCGCTTGGCACTAAAACCTGCGTCAATCATAAGTGTTGTCTCCCCGTTTCGTACCACCGTTACATTGCCGGTAGAACCACTGGACAGTACTGTAAATGAAATCCCCATTTTCCTTACTCCTTCTACTCTGTTGTCTTAGGACTGATGATGTCCGCACTAATAGCATCCACATAATAGGCATTGCCGTTCTCCAGCATAAACCGCCACATCGGCGAAGCTACCTGACTTTCCGAGTTGAACAGCTCACCGTAATACCCCAGCTCAATCTCCTTCACTACGGAATCTGCCGGAAAATACTTCTCTATCAAGCTACTAAGTGCTTGCGATGCTGGAAGCACCTTCTGTTCTTTATCGCTGCTGCTTGTCCCTATTTCAATCTTCGGCCAGCGGTAAGCTACGATTTTTTGATCACTGTTAATCAACTCTAGCCTAACACGGAACAACGACCACTGATTTTGAACCAGCGGATGAAGAACAAACTTCCCAACCTCACTTTCCTGTGAATCAAAGCGATAATTGGAAATATCAGGAATCTTATCCTCAAGCGCCTTGCTAAGCTCTGAGAAGGAAGAATAGATCAGCTTGCTGTCTATAGGTACATCTAATTTAATTGGTGGTTCAGTCTGCTCTTCAGCAGAATAACGATAAGTAATGTTAGGAAGCTGCGGGGTAGACGCCGGAATGGGACACAATACACGAATCCCTTTCTGCTCCATTACGGCTTGGGTCTCAGCAGACAGGGAAGTAAAATCAAGATTAGCACTAACCTGATCGCGCAAATCGACCCACAGCTGGTAACATAGCAGCAGATTCAGACCTAAAAAGGCGCAAATCAGTACATTTTTAGCTCTTCCCCAATCCATACCCGAACCTCCTAATTGTTATATGAACCACTTGTCCATTAATTTAAAGTAAGAACACTGCCATCACTAAGTGTAACTTTCCAGACAGGTATCAGCTCCAGATGATCTTCCTTCACCTCAGGCACATAAGCAGGCGTTAAATCCTTCACTGCCGAAGTTTTACTGACCAGAGACAACCTATACTCCAGATCCGCACCTCCAGATAGCTCCACTACCTTTTTTACGGCCTTACTTTCATCTATATAGATTAGAGAACGTTCATAAGAGGATACTGTTCCCTGCTGCAGTTCCAGATTTATTACACCATACTGTAATGATGAATTGCTCATAATCGGATAGGAGCCGTACGGATAGGAGCCATAATATTGTTGAAAAGAGACCTTTCTCTCCTGTCTGCCTTCCTCTGTAGCCTCCAAACGGTAAGTCCCATTCCATCCGCCATGCTGGTTCACAAATTCTACAGCTTCCAAAGCATCCTTGGCAGGGGTACTTTCTCCAGCTGGAAGCGCTGCAGGGTCACTATAGCTCATCCAGTTCTTACCCTGGTCCACCTGAAGGCTCCGTTTGCTATCCGTATAAATCTCCGAGCCGTTCTTCTCCCGAATATATCTAGTGCTTCCAACATCGAAGAAAAGATTACTCTGCATTTGCTCTATGGTGTACATCCCGGAAGGCATGTCTACCTGAACCAGAGAAATCTTACTGTCTGGCACATAATAATCCCCGCTTACGGTCTTGTAAGGCGTCCAATTCTTACCGAAATCAACATGCTGCTGCACATCCTGAACCGTTAAATCCGCTTTTGCCGCTTCGTATATGATGTCGCCTCTCGTACTGAAGAAAATAGCATGGGCCTTGGAATCATTCTTAATGTTATAGATCCAAATGCGATCAATGCTTTCTCCTTCAAAAAGGGAATCTGGCGATAACTGCATCACCCGCTGCAATAACGTTACCGGAATGCCCGCTCCGAATGAAAGCTCAATCCCAGGATTCTCATTGCGGATCTTATCCCAATCATAATCCTGTACCGAATGCCGCTGGAAGCTTTCGAAGCCACGACCTTTTAAGCGATTCATGATCAAGCTATAGAACGTAGAATCCGGATAAAAAAGCGTATGTTTGCCTTCTCCCATATGGATGATCATTTTGTCAGGGTATAACAGGTTCTCTACCTTCTCTTCCGGACCCATATTATCTGTCTTCACATACAGGTTCTCAGAAAGCACTGCTGAATCAGCACCAGGCAAACGGTAGATCAAATAATAGCTTTCAACCAGGCTTCCGAGCACGAGCAAGGCTAGAATGCATGATTTGATTCGTTCCTTCATGCCTCACTCCCCCTTTGCTCGTTCAAAGGCAGGGTAAAGGTTACCTTTGAACCTTCATTTAGCTCGGATTGCAGGGAAATGGAGCCTCCATGTGCCTTCACAATTTCCCGGGCAATGGAAAGGCCAAGTCCGGTGCCTCCCATGTTCCGCGAACGTGCCTTATCCACGCGATAAAATCGTTCGAAGATCCGCTCGATATCCTTTTTCGGAATCCCTATCCCCGAATCACGCACAGAAATGGAGAGCATTCCATCCTCATTCTTCAACGCTTCCAGTTCAATCGTACCGCCTTCTGGCGTATATTTTAGCGCATTGGAGACCAAATTCCCCAAGACCTGATCGATTTGATCGCGATCAAGCCACGCCGTGGTAACATCTTTGCGGACCCTTGTACTTATATCGATACGCTTCTGCCGAATTTGAAAAGAAAAACGATCCGCCACATCCTCCAGCATCTCGGTAATATCCGTCTGCTGAATTCGAAGAAGAGCTTCCTTGGAATCCAGACGGGAAAGATGCAGCAAATCCGTAACCAGACGGATCATCCGTTCGGTTTCGTTGCGAATAACCCCAACAAATCGAACCGCCAGCTGCGGATCTTCAAGTGCTCCATCATCCAGTGCTTCAACATAGCTTTTAATAGTGGTAAGTGGTGTTCTTAGCTCATGCGAAACGTTCGCCACGAACTCCCGGCGTGATTCCTCCAGATTCTCCTGTTCGGTGACATCCTGCAGCACAGCAATTGTGCCGGCAATGCCACCCTCACGACGATGAATGGGAGTAAACGTCACTCTTACGATATTAGAATCTTCTCCACCCATATGGGTCAGATGAAGCATTGCAGATTGGGCATTACCTTTAGCCAGAGATCCGCTTTGTTCGTAATCTAAGCCCAACAGTTTATCTAGAGGAGCGCCTTCCGGCAACGGGCCTTCATTTCCGAGCATCAGTGCTGCCCGCCGATTCATCAGAATCACTACTCCGTTCTCATCTGTAGCCACAACACCATCACTCATGTTCGTCAGAATAGAGGTAAGCTTCTCCTTCTCCTCTTCATTCTGCGAGAGTGCCTCACGCAATCTACCGGTCATATAATTGAACGCCTGACTGAGTTGTCCAATTTCATCATTTCCTAATACAGGCATTTTACGATTGAATCGGCCTTCAGCGACAGCCGTAGCATGCCTCGTCATTTCCTTAATAGGCTGCGTGATGGTGTGCGCCAGAATGACGCATAAAACAACCGTTAACGCTAGAGCTAACAGCAAACCTGAGATAAATACACTATTGATCCGGCCCATCGTGGCGTACAGATCCTTCATGTCAGCAGCAATATAGATTGCGCCCACTACCTTGTCACCCGAGAGCACAGGCTTGGCCACAACCTTTTTACGCACATTATCATCGGCAATAATATATTCCTCGTTATCACTGATGCCCTGCAAGGCCCGATTCACAACTGTCTGGGTGTTACGCTGCCCGACATAGTCATTCTGCGAGGGAACGGAAGTGGTGATGATTTTGCCGCTGGCATCCAGTACCTGAATCTCAGCCCCGTTAATGTACAGATTATTGACCATTCCGCGCAGACTTTCCACAGCGGTTTCCTCATCTGCGGTTCCAGCCTCACTACCAAATTTATCAGCAGTCAGGATAGACAACATCTCAGCACGTGCTTTAAGGTCCTTGGTGAAATTATCTGTTAACGAGTTCTTCATCGAGCTGACAAAATAAACCCCGATCAACTGCATAGCTATCAGAATTAGCAATACGTAAATAATAATAAGTTTTGCCTGAATTGTCCGGATAAAGGACCGCCACTTCATCACAGTCCTCCATTTTTAGGGCTATGCATCAAATAGCCGAGTCCACGCCGAGTATAAATATATTCGGGCTTGCTGGGGTTCTCCTCAATTTTCTCTCTTAGACGACGGATCGTCACGTCAACGGTCCGCACATCACCGAAATACTCAAATCCCCACACTGCCTGCAGCAAATGCTCCCGAGTCATCACCTTACCGGCATGTTTGATCATATAGTAGAGCAGCTCATATTCACGATGGGTCAAGTCAAGCGGCTCCCCGCCCTTATAGACCATATACATATCTGTATCTATAAACAGATCAAAATGATAAATGCCCTGCTTATTCTCTGCTGGTTCACTCGCCATCCCCTGTGGTGACGGTTTATGCTGTCTCCGCATCTGGGCTTTAACTCTGGCCAGCAATTCACGTGTACTAAAAGGTTTGGTCACATAGTCATCAGCACCAAGCTCCAGGCCAAGTACCTTATCAATCTCTCCGTCCTTGGCTGTAAGCATAATGATAGGAATGTCCAAGTGCGCAGAACGCACCTCGCGGCAGACGTCCATGCCATCTTTGCCGGGCAGCATAAGATCAAGCAGCATAAGATCGGGCCTTTTGGACAATGCCAGCTCCACTGCACTGTTGCCATCAAAAGCACAAATAACCTCGTAGCCTTCTTTTTCTAAATTAAATTTCAATATATCAGCAATAGGCTGTTCATCATCTACTACCAGAATCGTTCCCATCTGCATGTCCCAGCTTCACCTTCCTATCCTTACTTAATGATCATTCCTTTATTTTAACATACCTGTCTAACCGTCACATCCTACGAAATAAGCAATCCCCCTGCCCAGCAAAAAGAAACGGCTTTGCCGTCACTCGTAGATTAAAAAAAATAAAAACCGCCCGATTGAAATCGAGCAGTTAAAGGACAAAGTATGAATTATTGCAAATACTTCATTGGATTTACAGCAGTGCCATTCTTCCGAATCTCAAAATGCAGATGTGTACCTGTCGAACGTCCGGTGCTGCCCATTACGCCAATCTTGCCACCCTGCTCCAAGCGTTGGCCTGTAGAAACCGAGATGCTTTTTAAATGACCATAATAGGTCTGGTATCCGTTGCGATGATCTACAATAACTACATTCCCGTATCCACTCTGCACACCTGCAAAGATCACGGTCCCGGCATCAGAAGCTTTTATATTCCGATTGCTAGATACCATATCAATACCCTTATGGGCACGGCTCCAACGCTCGCCGAAGCTACTTGTCAGGGTCGCCCCGCTTACCGGCCAACTGAACATGCCTGTTCCTTCACCAACAACCTTCGTTCCCCGATAAACAACTTCTGGCAGCGAGGCTTGTATAACGGTCTGGCCTAACCATTCTTCTTGGACGACCGTACCATTTTCCTTCGTTACCCGATACTCCATTTCTTTAAGTCCAGTTTGCCCTGGACGAACGACTTTGCTTTTGCCTGCCGCTAGCTGATCGCTCGAACGCACAACCACTTCCGGCTCAGTCACTATCTGCTCAGTCACTTTTTCCACTGTTACTACTGTAACATCTGGTTGGGGTACCTTCAGCTTCAGTGTATCTCCAATCTTCAACGTCAGTTCTTTCACGTTAGGGTTGTTACTATAAATCTCTTTTTGGGTGATTTCAAACCGTTTGGCAATCCCCGAAATCGTATCACCCTCTTGAACGGTATAAAGAAGGGGCGCCTCTTTACCTTCGGTAAGTGTCTGGACCGCTGCCTCCACATCCAACACTTTATTAGGATCTGCTTTGATAGGAACGATAGAAATATCTTCACTAATCTCTACCGACTCTACTTGCTCCGGAGTCTTCGCTTTTGCAGCAGATGAGCTGGAAGCAGCCGTTCTTGTTAGCTTACTAGCCGTCGTTGCTACTTCTGCTTGTGGGACATAATGATTTTTTACCCCTTCAAGCACTGCATTAGCAGTTTCCTGATCCTTAACTATGCCAACAGCCTTGCCATCTACCATCAATTGTACGCCTACCGCATAAGCCTTCAGCATTCCATCTAGTTTAGTAAGTGTCGCCTCACTATCAACTTCTGGCTTGTATGCCTTCTGCTCTTCTATTGTAATGCCCTCTGTTTGCAGCACCATGGTTGAATTCGGATATTTCTCCTGATATTCTCGTTGTTTCTTATCGTATAGCTGGTTAAGCTGCGTCTGATCGGTAAGTCTTCCGATTTCTTCACCCTTCACCAACACTTGATAATAGGTAACCGTGTTAGCAGCTACATACCTTTTCTCTGCTCCAACCAACACCGTAGCTAGAAGCACAAGGCCGACAGATCCCAAAATCCAAGCGCGCCGAAATCTGCGAGTACCTTTCTCTTGTTGAAAGTGTTTGGAGTCGTGATCGAAATTGTGGCTCTGTTGAACATTCGCCTCGGACTCTGCTGGATGTCCATCCTGCAGCTTGCTCATCCGACGCATGAACATAAATCCCTTCATGAAACTCTCCCTTTCAGTCCGCTTTTACTTCCGACAAAAGCGGCCAAGCTAATTGTACGACCTCGATTATATAGATTACGTCCATGTAAATTTCTGCGTATACTAGTGCTTAATTCCTGCTTCTAATGAACCTATAAAAAGGTTGTTAAGGAGGTTACAAAAAATTAACCTCTTGAGGTCCTTGTTTACTGTACCATAGCTTAGAGAAAAATTTCAACTTTAGACATAACAAAAAACCCGCCAAATACGCGGGTTTTTTGCGCAAATATGAAATTTTAACCTTTTTCATGTGTCTATAAAGTGACAATTACAAATGCTATTGCGTAGATTCTGTAGTTGGTGTAAGCATTTTCATTATGCTCTCATATTCGTCTGCATCAACATATTTTGCAATTACCTGCTGCAGCTCTTTAACCTCATCTTCTGTTAATCCATCCTCCATCGCTGTTGAAATTTTTGCCATCTCATCCTGGGGTAGTTTGGACATCAAAATATTGAATATATTTACCTTCTCTTCCGATGGAAGATTATCTTTAAAGTCACTGAGTGCCTCAGGTGTCATTACTAATTGTTGGTCACCAACACTTCCACTTCCGCTATCAGCTGAACTTTCGGTTGTAACTTGCCCCATAACTGGTAAGGCATCAGTCGGAGTATTATCATCTACGGGCTCACCCTTGCCTTTAGCTGGCGAATCCGTGCTTTTGTCGGTCTCCTTGCTAACTGTACTCCCTGTGGTTACTTCTTTATTAGCTGTATCCGAGTCAGATTTGTTATCCATGCCAATAATGCTCCGAATCATTCCTCCAAATCCCGGACCGGGAGTATTCACTTTAATATCGAAGCTAGCCAGTACCGACTGAATATAAGCATTTACAACCACGCCCGTTGTTAGAATTGAAAGAGTGCTGGCAAGTACCACAATCAGACATACGCTAAGTGCACGCTTCACGATCTTCATCTTCATTTCTCCTCTCACCTATGTTCAAGTCTATCTGGTAGATCATGTACATGTTCTTCTATACATCCAGTATTGACTAGAACCGGCCTTGGGAAACGTCTAGGCATAAATCTAGGCCCCAAAAGAGAGAGATATAGTCCTCAGAACAAAAAAAAGAGCCTCTAACGAGGCTCCTTAGTATAACTAGGTTTTAGATATAAATTGGCAATACTTGATTCGTCTGCTCACGGTTACGACCCACTGAGAAGATAGCAATCGGAATACCCGTAAGCTCAGATACACGTTCAACATATCTGCGTGTATTGGCTGGAAGATCATCCAACGTTTTTGCAGAAGTAATATCTTCGCTCCAGCCTGGAAGCTCTTCATATACCGCTTCGCATTCTGCCAGCATTTTGAGGCTAGCAGGGTAATGAGTAATTACCTCACCACGGTATTTGTAGCCTGTGCAGATCTTCACAGTCTCAAGTCCGCTAAGTACATCCAGCGAGTTAAGAGATAGCCCTGTGATTCCACTTACACGACGAGCGTGACTCACAACTACACTGTCGAACCAGCCTACACGGCGCGCACGTCCGGTAACTGTGCCATATTCATGACCTGTTTCACGGATATAATCACCTGTTGCATCATTCAGCTCTGTAGGGAACGGGCCATCTCCAACACGAGTGGTATAGGCTTTTGCAACCCCAATAACCTGTTTGATTTTGGACGGTCCCACACCAGAACCTATGCATACCCCACCGGCAGATGGGTTGGATGAAGTAACAAACGGATACGTACCTTGATCGATATCAAGCATTACTCCTTGCGCACCTTCAAACAACACTTTGCGATCCGCATCAATGGCTTCATTAAGAATAACAGAGGTGTCTGTTACATAATTACGCAGCACTTCTGCATATTCCAGATATTGAGTCAGAATCTCTTCTACGTTAAGAGCTTCCGCACCATAGACCTGTGTAATCACTTGGTTCTTCTCTTGCATCAAGGGGCGGAGTCTCAGTTCGAATTCCTCAGCGTCCATCAAGTCAGCAATACGGATACCGTTGCGTGCTGCCTTATCCATATAACAAGGACCGATACCTTTACGTGTAGTACCAATCTTGTTCGGACCCTTACGGTCTTCTTCGAGAGCATCCAGCACCATATGGTATGGCATAATGACATGAGCACGATCACTGATCACTAAGTTCTTAGTGTCAAAACCGTTCTCGTGAATATAATTAATTTCTTGGATCAAGGCAGCCGGATTAATAACCATTCCGTTACCAATTACACAAGTTTTCTCTTTATAAAATACACCCGAAGGGATCAAGCTGAGCTTAAACTTCTCACCGTCAATCAGAATCGTGTGACCGGCATTATTGCCCCCTTGATAACGGGCGACCACATCTGCACTTTCCGCTAGAAAGTCAGTGATTTTCCCTTTACCTTCGTCTCCCCATTGTGTTCCCACGACGACTACCGTTGACATGTTCATTCCTCCGTAGGTGCTACTTAGCACCATTATTTTTCATAATATGGGCCCTATACGTCATTCTTATGTACGTGGCCCTCCGGACGCCAAGCAGATTTAACCCGCTAAAGGACAATTCTCAGTGTAACAGCGGTTTTTTTCAAAGTCAAATAAAACGAACGATTACACAAAGAAATGTGCAATCGTTCGGGAATTATACATGTCAGGTTTAACCAGCAAAGGGTTCCGCATGTGCTCGCTCGTAGTTAACGAACTTGTTGAAATTTTTAAGAAAGACCAGTTCTACCGTACCTACGGGACCATTACGCTGTTTAGCTATAATGATCTCAATAATATTCTTCTTCTCCGTATCCGCATTGTAATAATCATCACGATACAGAAACGCAACAATGTCGGCATCCTGCTCGATAGAACCCGATTCACGCAAGTCACTCATCATTGGACGTTTATCCTGACGCTGCTCTACACCCCGGCTTAACTGCGACAGAGCAATAACCGGAACATCCAGCTCACGAGCAATCTGCTTCAATGTACGAGATATATCCGATACTTCCTGCTGACGGTTCTCTCCGCCTTTACCGCGGCCCTGAATGAGCTGTAAGTAGTCGATGACGATCATGCCAAGTCCTTTTTCCTTCTTCAGTCTCCGGCACTTTGCACGAATATCGGTTACCGTGATACCTGGTGTATCGTCGATATAAATCTCCGCTTCAGATAGAGACTGAATGCCCATCGTCAGCTTGGACCAATCATCATCACTCTTGAAGTCACCGGTACGCATAATATTGGCATCTAAGTTGGCTTCAGCACAAATCATCCGCTGTACCAGCTGTGGCGCTGACATTTCCAGACTGAATATCGCAACAGTTTCTTTAGCGCGTACTGCCACGTTCTGTGCAATATTCAGGGCGAATGCAGTCTTACCAACAGATGGACGAGCCGCAACAATGATCAGATCGTTACGTTGGAATCCGTTAGTCATATGATCTAAATCCACAAATCCGGTTGGGATACCTGAGGTACCCCCCTTATTTTGATGAAGCAACTCAACCTTGTCGAACACTTCCATCAAGACATCGCGGATCGCAATAAATCCACTGCCGCTCCGCCGGTTGGAGATTTCAAGAATACGCCGCTCTGCATCACTCAGCATATCGGCTACATCTTCACCGCCAGTATAACCTTCGCTCACAATTTGCGTGGCTGTGCGAATCAAACGGCGCAGCATGGCTTTCTCTTCGATAATCTGGGCGTAGTATTCTACGTTAGCAGCAGTAGGCACGGCATGCGCCAGCTTAGCTAAGTAGCTAACACCACCAATATCTTCAAGCTCTCCTTTGTCCTGCAGTCTGGACGTAAGTGTAACAAGATCAATCGGCTGGCTCTCTTCTCCGAGCTGCACCATCGCCTCAAAAATCATTTGATGCGCTTTATCGTAGAAGTCTTCAGTATTCACCCGTTCCATTGCAGTAATGAGCGCTTCATCCTGCAACAGAACCGCACCAATTACCGCCTGCTCGGCTTCAAGATTCTGCGGGGGAACCCGATCGAAAAAGAGATCTCCACCCATGTTACTCCTCCGTTACCTCAACCTTAAGTGTGGCCTTTACTTCAGTATGCAATTTTACGCTTACTTGAAATACTCCTATATGGCGAATTGGCTCACCTAATTCAATCTTGCGCTTATCAATAGTAATTCCTTTGGTGGAAGCCAGTGTCTCAGCAATCTGTTTGCTTGTAATAGCGCCGAATAAACGTCCGCCTTCACCTGATTTTGCTTTCATTGTCAGTGTTAACTCGTCAAGCTTCTTACCCAATTGCTGTGCTTCTTCTTTTTCGTTATCTTTACGGCGTTGTTCAGCAGCTGCTTGATTCTCCAGCGTCTTCACGTTGCCTTCCGTTGCCGGACGAACCAATCCACGTGGCAATAAGAAGTTGGAAGCATAACCTTCGGATACCTCTTTAACCTGACCTTTTTTACCTTGACCCTTAACATCTTTTATGAAAATGACCTTCATTCGAATAACCCCTCTTTCGATTCGATTTCCGCCAGCACCTGCAGTAATCTGGCTTCTGCTTCTTTACATGTTCCTTCAAGCTGTACTGCGGCATTGGACAGATGCCCACCGCCGCCTAATTTCTCCATCACGACCTGTACATTCATACGTCCGAGTGATCGGGCACTAATGCCAATCAGGCCGTCAGGCCGCTCGCTGATGACGAATGAAGCGACTACGTTGGTCATCCCAAGCAGCGTGTCCGCAGTCTGAGCAATAAGAAGCTGCGGGATTTTCATGCCTGGTGCCGTAACTACGAGCGCGATTTGGTCATACACCATTCGCGCATGTTTGATAATTTCGGCTTTGGAAATATACTCCTGTAAATCCTCCTTCAGCATGCGCTGAATAAGTACGGTATCGGCACCATTCCGGCGCAGGAAGCCTGCCGCCTCAAAGGTACGCGAACCCGTATGGAGCGCAAAGTGCTTTGTATCCACCGTGATCCCCGCTAACAACATTGTAGCATCCAGCGGACTGATCTTTACCTTCTCATGGATATACTGAAGCAGCTCTGTCACCAGCTCACAGGTCGATGAAGCGTAAGGTTCCAAATATACCAATACAGCATCATTAATGAACTCTTCACCTCTGCGGTGATGATCCACCACTACGATTCTGCTGGCATATTGTACTAGCCGCGGCTCCATCGTCATAGACGCCTTATGTGTATCCACAACAATAAGCAGGGTATGCTCTGTCATGATCTGTAGGGATTGCTCCGTTGTGATGAATGACTTATACAAATCGTCATCCTTACGAATCTGCTCCATCATGTTAGTTATCGATGGATTTGGAGTCTCCATCACAATGCTAGCCTCTACATTATACATCTGCGCAGCCCTTAACAGGCCGATTGCAGCACCCACAGCATCGATATCCGGTGTCCGATGACCTAGGATCAGCACACGATCGCTCTCCTGCATCAGATCCCGCAAAGCATGCGCAATGACCCGCGCCCGCACTCGGGTACGCTTCTCAGCAGCATTACTCTTGCCACCGTAGAAGGATAACCGTTGGCCTGCTTTTACAGCCGCCTGATCACCACCTCGGCCCAGCGCCATGTCTAGACTGGATTGGGCCAATGCCCCTAATTCACTTGCAGAGTCTGCGCCAAAGGCCAGACCAATACTCAGTGTCATAGGTACCTTGAGATCAGCAGTCATTTCTCTGACTTCATCTAGAATCACGAAGCGGCTCTCTTCCAACGCTTGCAGGCTACGATGATTAAGCAGCATTAGATAACGTTCCGAGGACAACCGCCGCAGATAAACCTCAAACTGCTTACTCCATTCAGTGATCTCACTCGTCACCTTAGCAATCAGCGAGGTTCGCTGTTGATCATCCATTCCTTGAGCGGATTCATCCAGGTTATCCATCATCACTATGCCGATCGCCAGCTTCTCATCCTCATACCGCTCACGTAACACCACAAGCTCAGTGATATCATACAAGTAAAGAATACGCTCACTCGGAATAATGACAGCTTGATAAAATCGTTCATCCACGGTGATCTCAAGGCGGGTGTCATGGAGCACACCTTCTTTGCCGACCTCCCGCTTACCCGCTGCAGCACCTGTAAAAAAAGACTGCATATCAGGCAATAATTCTTGCAGTGATTCCCCAACTAAAGACTTGCGTGCGAAAATATCGCCGGCATAGCGGTTATTCCATTCCACCGTTCGATCCTCGCTAAACAGAATGATTCCAAGCGGCAGCATGCTGACTGCTTCGCCCTCTACCCGCTTAATGCGGAAAGACAGCCCATTAATATATTCCACCAGATTACGACGGAACGAGATCTCCGCTTTCAACATATAGAAGCATAAAGTACCTGACAGAAACAGGCCGGCGACCCCAAGCGCCCAGTTATAGACACTGACAATTATAATAAGGACCAACAGCAGCATGAACGCCCATACGGTATGATAGCCGTGCCAGCGTCTTTGCAGAAATTTAGGCATGAACTCTCACCCTATCGTTTCGATTTGGTCACATACTCCCGCAGTGGGAACGCAAGATCAATAATACCAATAATGCGCAGCGGCGGCAGTAAAATAACCGGTATCGCTAACAAAACGGCAGACATCTTGTTCCATTTGCGTTCATGCGCCAGGAAGAAGAAAAATCCGATGGCCTGAATCATAAAGCCAATTCGCAGCAATGGCAGAAGATTGGCAGAAATCATGAGGATGAAATTGTTCTCCGACCCTGAGAAGAAGAGCTGTAGAACAACACCAATCAGATAGTACCAAATAAACGATCTCGAAAGTCTCCATTCACGTGCAGGCTTCATCTTAGGCACTGCATAATTCATACTGTTCAGAATCGGGCGGGCAATAGCATGCGTAATCACAGCAATCATGAAGGAGCTTACGATTAGAGTCATAGGGATCATTTGGACCGTCATATGACTTATCTTGTTTACATCCTCAGTTGAAAATCCAATATCAGTGAGCAGAGGATTGGTAGTTCCGAGCTCGGACAGAGGTGAATTAACCATTTGTAATACATCGTTCACATAGGTAGACAGGTCAAAATTAAATAATGCCGTACCCAGCAGCAAAAGCAGCAGGAACTGTGCAAGAATCGTAACCGTACCTGCGATCACAGTAGACATGGCCGGGGCATGTCTTTTATACCAGCGCCCCATAACCAGAGCCGGTATTAAGAAATACGCAGCTATCAACAGATAAATTGGTGTAATCAAGCCTACAATCAGCAACACCGGCAATACATGCAGCACAAATTGTCTCGTGTTCAGTGTAGTAAACAACACTACTGCCGGAACAATCATAAACAGGGTAGTGATGATGAGGAGTGGAGTCGTTAAACTAAGCAGCAAAAGTAAGTATGCTACGCTCCAAGCCACAGATGACCAGCGAAATTTCAACAGTATTCACCTCTTACGCATATGTTCTTCTAAAGCAGATATATCTTGGTACCAATCTTCCAGTTGATGCCCTTCCTGCTTGTGCTTTCTAAGCTTCTCCAGTAGCAAGTCATCTAAAGAACGATAAGGAATCCCTAGTCTGCGGCCCAAAATATAAGAGCTCATAATCAAGCTAGCCAGACTGTCACCGACACGGGTAGTACTGCCTTCCCATAACGCTTTAAATAACCGTGAAACTTGATCAATCACTTCGGTTTTCAGCCATTCAATTACCTTGGCGCGCTTGGCTACATCCAGATCCTTCGGCACATTGGACACGTCTCTCTACCTCCGGCAAAAAGCTTTATTCTCCATTATAGCATAAAAAATTCGGTGTCACACTGGACGCCCCGCGCCCCTTAAGTATGCTTCAATCCATGCTGACTATGCCTCTTTTTGGAGAGGAGCTTTCTTTAAAAAAGACCCGCATTCCGTTATCGCCGGAAATACAGGCCTTGTTCCGATAGCTTCTATAACCGCGAATACACTGGGACTATAATGATTCCTGTGATTGTCTTGTTACAAATTTCTCGCAATACTCTATGACTTGACTCCGGCGAACAATTCCAATAAACCGGTTCATATCATCGACCACAGGTACAAAGTTCTGCACCTTAGCCAAATTAATTAGATCTTCCATATCCGCATCAATCGAGACCGGCTTGTTATTCATACGTAATGGAACGTCCTTCAGCAAAAATTTTGAAGCGTTCTCAAACGAAACCTTGCCCTCCGACTCTTTCATGTACCAGAGCAGATCACCTTCCGTTACCGTGCCGGCATACTCTCCATTACGGTTAAGAATCGGGACTGCTGTATAGCGGTGAAACTCCATCCTCTCAAGCGTTTGGCGCAGCGTAGAATCGAGCGTTACGCAGGCCACCTCCTGTTTCGGAAGTAAAAAAAATGCAATATTCATCTCTTGATCCTCCTCAAAGAGTTCCGAAGGAATTACGGTTCTTTAACTTCCTTTTACTGCCATGCCAATGTGATTATACGTAGCAGCTAAATAATAGTTCCAATTCATTATAACATGAAGACAGTAAGCAGCAGCCATGAGAATGTTTATGGCTGCTGCAATTTATTTATATGAGTTTAGCTTTCCAATTAGAATTACTGCGTAACTGCTGTTGCTTTGGGCTCGAGTGCATTACTTGCTTTTCCCGGCTCAATCAGTTGATCTACTGGTGTTCCTGCATTCATCCAATTATCAATCAGCGCCTTAGCTTCACGCAAATCCTCTTCATCAACGATATCATAATAAAGTCCGTCAATACGTTTTCCTTCGCCCATTACCGTAAAGCTTGAGATATCCATGTCTTTGCCGCCCATGAATTTCTTGGCCAGACTAATGATCATTGAAGGCTCTATATCGGTCTTAAAATTATTGCCCATAATATCCAGCAGCTTTGGAATATTGCCGATTTGGCTGATCGATAACATTTTATTAGCTACAACATCAATAAAAACCTGTTGGCGTTTGGTCCGGTTAAAGTCACTATCTTCACGGTAGCGTGTATAGTTAAGTGCTTCTTGACCGTTATAATTCGACTTTCCACCCTCGATCGTAAACTTTTCATGGTCCTTACCCTTGTTTACAATGTCCTTCTTGATTGGCAGCGGAACGCCTCCAATAGCATCAACGGCATCCTTGAGCCCTTGAAAGTTAATGGTGGCATAATACTGAATATCATGCTCCAGCAGTGCTTCCAGAGTATCCTTAGCCATTTGCTGCCCACCAAAAGCATAAGCATGGGTAATCTTATCTTTTTTATTATCGTTATGCCCAATAATCTCGGTATACGTATCACGTGGAATAGAAATAAGCAGAATTTTGTAATCCTCTGGGCGAACAACAGCATACATCATCGTGTCCGAACGTGCGGTTTCATTGTCGCGTTGATCAGTCCCGAGCAGCATCAGCGAGAATGGATCGCTTTTGTATACAACCGGCTCTGGCTTAACCTTATTCTCATCCTTAAGTGGCTGGTAAGATTCTTCTTTCAGCTTGCTTTCTACCCGATCGGACAAAAAGAGGTCAAAAGCTAATACGGCCAAAGAATTTCGAAAGAGAAAACCTCCCGCTATAATAACGACGAGAACAATTAGCGCAATGTATCTTTTCTTTATTTTTTTCATCTTTGATTCCTTCTTTATTGTAGAATAATTGCACGTACCATATATTTACAATGCCTCCTGATCGTTCTCAGGCAGTCATGGTTTTATTTCTCTCGGCGGCGAATTTACTGTCCCTTATTCCATTATCTTATTGTCCCCCCTTTCAGGAAATTCGGGTCATTCTAAATTATAGAAAAAAAGTTTTTTTGTGTTTCTAAAATAATATGGGATAAAACAATATTTCTATTGTAATCACTAAATTGATAAAAAGAAACAACAAATACCGACATGAATAGGGAAAAAGCACCATACCAAGTAATAATTACTGGTATGATGCTCCAAATTTAACTTCGAATCCCAAGGGCATGTATAATATGTTTTACCCGTTCTCCATAATGTAAACCGCGGAAAAACCCATAATCGAACAATTTAGCAGCACCCTCAAATCGGCTGCCATAAGTCTCCGCCCCCATAACGACCGCAATAAGCCGGTGCCCCTCCCTCTGGGCTGATCCCGCAATACAATATCCCGTCTGGCTATCATATCCAGTCTTCAACCCATCTGCTCCATCGTATGCGTAAGCGCCGCCCATACCTGGAAGCATAAGGTTGCTATTACTAACATATAACCCTTTATCCTTTAATTGCATCTGTGTACGACCGGAAATATTCAGTACATCAGGATGATTATGGATTAGCGCAGCTGCCAATTTGGCTGTATCCCTCGCTGTCATCATCGTCTGGCCACCGATATGCGTAGGCTGACGAATGATACCAAGATCCTTGCTCGACAATCCAGAGGCGTTGGTAAATACCGTATTAGGAGATAAACCTAAACTACGTGCTCTATCATTCATCATAAGTACAAAAGAATCCTCTGATCCTGCCATATATTCTGCCAATGCAACTGCAGCATCATTAGCAGAATATATGGTGATGCCTTCGAATAGCTCCCTTACTGTATAGAAATCTCCTCGTTTTAATGAGAGACTCATACCTCCCATTTGACTGGCGTAAGCACTAATAGGGACTCTATCCTCCCACCTAAGGGTTCCAGAGGTTATGTGATCCAGCACAATCATTTCAGTCATTAATTTAGACACACTGGCCGGTGGCATAGGCACATCGCCGTTTATATTGACCCATATGTCTCCACTATCCATATCTAGCAGCACTGCTGAACCCGCGTCAATATCCGGTTTAAAGCCCAACTCGATAGGCCTCCACACCGTAATTAAGACAACGACTATCAAAGCTGCACCAGCCCATATTAATATCCGTCTCTTCATCGTTGTCATCCTCCATAATATATATGACGAATGAAACAGCAATTTGATTTCACTTTTTGCGTAATTTTTTTTATTTTTTTTAATTTAGTCCTTTATCCACCATTTATTAGGCTCAATTATGGAGCCCAAAGAATCAACACGCACACCTTGTAGACGTTTATTGACAGCAGTAATGCTTTCTCTTTCCGCAAAAAAGATCATAGGAACCTCTTCATTCACTAGCTTCTGCCATTCATAATAGATTTGTTGTCGATAATCTCTATCATACGCCTTCATACTTGTGCCATCGCGAATCAATTCTTCATTCCGCTCCGAGGACCAACGTGGGTAGTTCCACAAATCATTCTCTCTCCAGAGACCTGAAGGATCAGGATCATTAGCTAATCCCCATACCCCGTTAAACAACTCAATGGACGGATCATCAGCCTCTACTGCTTCATAGAAGGTGTTGAGCTCTTTTAACGCCCCACCATTAAGCTGCACATCAAGTCCCACATTTCGCCAATCCTCCAGAATAGCAGCAGTTCGTAACTCCGCTGAATGACTGCCTAGCATAGAATCATAATTAATAACTAACTTTTCTCCTTTTTGATCCTCACGCAGGCCATCTCCATCAACATCTACAAAACCAGCCTCATCAAGCAGCTGCTTCGCTTTTTCCGGATCATAGGGATACGTATTAATCTGACTATCAGGGATCTTCGCCCAGCTTGCACTGGAAACCGGAGTTTCTATAGGCTTGCCTAACCCATGAGAAAATGATTGAATGATCCCCTCCCGATCAAGTGCATAATACATCGCCTGACGTAATCTTTTATCCGCAAATTTAGGGTTATCCATTACGATTTTTTCAGCTTCACTATCCCAATACCCAAATTTAAACCCTATATACTCATAAGCAAGCTCATTTGATTGTAAAATATTAATATTATCGAGTTTACTCAACTTTTCATAAGTATCTCGTGGGGCATTCTCTATATCAATTACGCCTTGTTCAAACAGGCTGATGATTTCCTTGTCATCAAATACCTTATACAACACACCATCCAATAAAGCCTTACCTTTATAGTATTGATCAAAGCGCTTCATCTCCACCCGCTGGCCAGGTTCAATAAGGCTCACCTCAAAGGGACCAATCCCTATCGGATTTTTTCGCATCTGATCACTCTCAGGCATATCCTTAACAGCGACTCCAGTATAATATTTTTTATTCATCGGATACGGCCATAGATTATCAATCGTATTTACGCGGGCAGCTGTCATTGTTATTTTCAAAGTATAAGGATCTATAACCTTAAGACCTGTTATATTCTTCGCCTCACCTTTATGATAGGCTTCCGCACCTTGAATCATTTCCACACTATAATAACGTGATCCGGTGTAGTCTGGACTAGCAATAGTCTCCATCGCAAATTTCCAGTCCTCTACGGTCAGTTCATCTCCATTATGCCAACGGATTCCCGGTTTGATTTTAAAGGTAAATATTCTATGATCCTCGGACTCCTGCCAAGTGGCGATATTAGGAACCGTTGATAAATCATCATCTATCGTAAACATGGCCTCAGTAATAAACTCCAGCACATGAAAATCATCTTCACCTTCATAAAAAGCAGGCTCAAAGAAGCCCATAAACGGCGATGAGTATCCATAAGTAACTACTCCGCCAGTCTGTGGCTTTTCGACCACCTCATTGTGATGTAAAGATAATGAATTACTGCTGGTACCTGCTCTGCTGCATGCTGACAATACAGTAGTCATCACGAGCATTGTTAACAAGAA
Source organism: Paenibacillus sp. FSL R7-0163 (assembly GCF_037969975.1). Lineage (NCBI taxonomy): Bacteria > Bacillati > Bacillota > Bacilli > Caryophanales > Paenibacillaceae > Paenibacillus > Paenibacillus sp. FSL R7-0163. The sequence goes on along the minus strand of NZ_CP150224.1, from coordinate 6,189,974 downwards.
CCCGCATATCTTCTTATTCTTCATGTGTTCCTTCCCTTCTCTAGTTGAACGTATATCTACATTTAAGCTATGGAATAAATATTTACTGTAACAAAGTTTTAGAATGGTTACAATAACTTCTAAGCTTTAGGCCTATACTCCTGCTTGAATTTACGCATATTTCATAGTATTTATAAAAAAAGAGGGACCTACCTCATAGGCAGATCCTTTTATTACATTATTCTTCATCCTTATGCGTAATTCTCAGGCCTTCGACATGCTTACGCTGCATCAATTTACGCTTTTTACGGGTATCCTTGCTCTCAAAAATTATATCAAAGTCATATTCCTCAGGATACAGCTCATCTTTGGATAGATATGGCTTTAAACGTTTATGATTAATCCGCATTTTTTGCTTCTGGATCATCACTCCGACCATTCCTAAGTGATCTTTTTTCTCATAAACAATTCCTATCCGCCCCAGTGAAGTTACAAGAACGGCATCACCAATTTCATACTGGGTCTGCTTCTCCTTATCGCTCAGTGATTCCACAGACTTTTCTTCTTTTTCAAAATCCTCTATAACAGGTGCAGTCTTCCCTTTCTCTCCCTCTTTGCTAAAAAGACTTGCCCATGCCGACCCATCACCTTTCTGCAGCCTTTGCTGCTGCGCCTCAACGATCTCCCACGATCGCTTGATAACGTTATCCTGGATACCCAGCTTTTTAGCAATTTGCAGAGCATAACTCTCCCCCGCTTCTCCGATAGTCAGACGATACAACGGCTGCAGCGTTTCTTTGTCGAATTCCATTCGTGCATTTTGAAAACCGGCTGTCGCAGCGGCAAAGGCTTTTAGCTCGTTAAAGTGGGTTGTGACGATAATATTCGCCCCTTTACGGCTCAGCTCTTCCAGAATGGCGATTGAGAGGGCGATTCCTTCCCCAGGGTCTGTACCTGCCGCCAGCTCGTCAATGAGCAGCAGCACCCCTTTAGAGGCATCTCTCAGCATTCCCTCAATACTCTTCATTTGTGCCGAAAATGTACTGAGTGATTGGGCCAAACTTTGTCCGTCTCCGATTACACTGATCACATCCGTAAAGACCGTAAACTCACTCCCCTCCTCGACCGGAATCAACAACCCCGATTGAGCCATGAGGGTCAGCAGCCCGAGGGTCTTGAGCACCACCGTTTTCCCGCCTGTATTTGGACCTGTAATGATTAGGGATTTATATCCCTTCCCTATCTCCAGGCTAATTGGAATCATGCCCTGCAGCATGGGATGTCTGCCTCCGTTCATCCTTAGAAAACCCCTATCATTTAGAGTAACCTCAGATGCTCCCAGCGTTCGTGCATATTTTGCTTTGGCAAAAATAAAATCATAGGTGCCTGTAACCTCGATATTTAGGCGCAGTGCAGTTTGTTCCTGTTCTACCATGCTGGTCAGCATACTGAGGATCACAGCTTCTTCACGTGCCTCTTCTCCTAATAACAAATCCAGCTCAATCTGCATGGAGGCGATCTCATCTGGTTCGATGAACACCGTCTGTCCACTTGTGGATTGATCAAGTACCGATCCCTTTATTTGCTTATGATACTCCCGCTTTACGGGGATAACGTAACGTCCACCACGCTGACTATAAATATTCTCTTGCAAAATCGATTGATGGCGCGACATGATCCCGTCAATTTTTTTATGAAGACGTTCTTTAGCTACGCCAATCCGTTTACGAACCCGCTCTAACCCCTTACTAGCTCCATCATCAATTCCCCCAAAGCGGATACAGCGGTCAATTGCTTCCCGCACATGATTTAATTCCAGCAGCGAGGAGGCATAAGCAGCAATCCGGGGAGCACTTTGCTCTTTAGAAGCCATATATTTGCGCAATTGACTACAGCTCTTTAGAAATGTAGCCACTGCAGTGAAGTCTTGCTCACTGTACAGATATCCAGTCCCCATTAGTGACATGATCCACTCAATCCCCTCTAATGAAGGAATCGGTACACTGGACCCCCGCTCCAGCAGCTCTTTAGCTTCAGACGTTTCCTCCATCGCTCTTTGAATGGAAGGCAAATAGGTCATAGGCATAAGCTCTTCTACAGTTTTCTTTCCTACATAAGATACCGCATGACGGCTAAGCTCGGTTTTAATAATTTCGTATTCCAACGTGTTTAGACTTTGTAAATTCACAGCAAATCCTCCTTATTGATCTAACTATTTTTTTGGAACAAAATCTCCCTAACGCAAAAAGGACAAAGAATGCCACTATGGCAGTCCTTGCCCTTCTTTTTATACTATTGTTCTCTGGCGTTTTAAGGTCCCCCTATAAAAGCCAGGGTGGCCGAAAAACAAAAAAACCGTGCTCTAAGAGCACGGTTAATTACAAAGAGAACAATAGCCGTAAAGAGGCCATATGACGCTTCGTGTGTTCTTAACTAAATCATCCACCGTTAGGAACAACAGACATCTGTGCGAGACGGACTCAAATAGAGCACGTAAACGCCAAAAGACGAGCCTGCTAAAGCCTTCCTAATCCAGTGTTATGAAATTGCTAGTTAAGAACGGTCACCAACATCAATATTTCCCCTTTTATTATAGGATAGCTGTAATTTAACACATTCCAGATTGAACGTCAAACGTAATCCGCACGCTGGCTTTTCACAACAAAAAAAGCAGCCGGTTTCCCGACTGCTTCTATAAAACGTCCTATTCCGTTGTGTAAGGAAGCAACGCGATTTGACGCGAGCGTTTTACAGCAATGGTAAGAGCGCGTTGGTATTTTGCACTTGTACCTGTTACACGGCGTGGCAAAATCTTTCCACGTTCGCTGATGAACTTCTTAAGAAGTTCAGTATCTTTATAATCAATGTGAGTAATCTTGTTCACAGTGAAAAAGCAAACTTTTTTACGCTTGTTGCGTCCACCACGACGTGCTGGTCTTTTGTCGTTGTCAGCGCCTTCTCTTGGTTTAAAAGCCATATTCTTTTCAGTCCTTCCTAATTAAAATGGCAAATCATCATCCGATATATCAATCGGTTTACCATCGCCCGAAAAAGGATCTTGAGTATTGTTGTTACGCGAGAAATTATTGTTGTTATTTCCGCGTCCAGCGTTACCACCGCCACCATATGCTGGCTCTTCAGGCATACTACTTGCACCACTTGAAGTATTTCCACCTTCACGGCTTTGTGAAGATTCCAGGAAACGAACATTATCAGCAATAACTTCAGTTACGTATACACGTTTACCTTCGTTATTCTCATAGTTCCGCACTTGGATGCGTCCTTCCACTGCTGTCAGACGACCTTTGCGCAAATAATTGGCACAGGTTTCTGCTAGCTGTCTCCAGGTAACAACCGGGATGAAGTCTGCCTCACGTTCACCGTTCTGGCCCGTAAAGTTACGATCTACGGCAAGCGTAAATTGAGTTACGGCAACACCAGCGGGAGTATAACGAAGTTCCGGGTCACGGGTCAACCGTCCGATCAAAATGATACGGTTCAACAATTCTGGTCCCCTCCTTTAGAGCGATTCATTACAAAGCTTGTCAAGATCTTAAGCAACGTCGTTCGTAATGAGATAACGAATAACTTCGTCAGAAATCTTCATAAGACGTTCTAATTCAGTAACTACTGCAGGTTCTGCATTGAAGTTAACCAAAACATAAACGCCATCACGGAATTTCTTGATCTCATACGCAAGACGGCGTTTACCTTGCACTTCGTGCTTTGTAATTTCCCCGCCATTGGAGATGATGCCTTGGAATTTATCGACTGCTGCTTGAACAGCTTCTTGTTCAATGTCAGGACGAATAATGTACATCACTTCATATTTGCGCATAATTTTCACCTCCTTATGGTCTGAGGCCCCTAATCACGTCAGGAGCAAGGAACGAGCACAAACATAGACTCGCACCTGATTAATATACCAAAACGAGCAGCAGAGTGCAAGCAATATTAATACCGGACAACCCTCCACCCTCTTTTTACATGAAAAAAACCCTACCTGCGCACAATAATCAGTGAATTCATCTGCACTTAAGGAAGGAGCGATAATGATGGGCGAAAAGACAGAATATGAAAAAGGCGACAAAGCCCCCAATCCAGGCATGTATACAGAGGTAGGTGAAGCGCGAAGCTTCCATACCGAAATTCAGAATCCACAGCATATTAAAATGGAAAAAGGGGATACCTTCCCCGAGACCAGTAACAAAAATCGGAAGTGGAAAAAGGTTGAAAAAGCACGTGTACATTAATTAAAAATAAATGTGTATAAAAAAACGACATTACACCATACTATTCTCAGGCAGTACAAAAGAGAGGTGTGGTTCCGTTGGCCGTCGTAGACGAACACAATCACAGGATATCTGATTCAGCATCTATTGTTAGCTGGGAATAGTAGTGGGTTATTGTCTAAAAAGCAGTAACCTCAGCAACGCCTAAATCACTTTAGTAGCTATATACAGAGAAATTCCAACATCATTGATGTACTGCCTCTTAAAGAAGGACCCGAAAGGGCCCTTCTTTTTGCATGTTATGATCTTTTGCAAACAGCTCATTGGACACAAAAAAACCTCCGTTACAGGAACGAAGGATTCATTAAAATGTTATATTATGCTGAAGTGGCGGAGAGGGTGGGATTCGAACCCACGCACGCTGTGACACGCCTAACTGATTTCGAGTCAGCCCCCTTGGGCCTCTTGGGTACCTCTCCGCAGCAAAAATAATTGTATCATGCAGACATGCCATTTGCAAGCTTAATTATTGTCTGTATTTCCCTCTGCAGAACGCAGTACCTTCTTCATATTCTTCTCGAATTTCGCCCGGGGAATCAGAACACTGTGCTGACATCCTGTACACTTAATGCGGATATCCATCCCCATACGAATGATCTCCATCTCATTAGAACCGCAAGGGTGCTGTTTCTTCATCTGTACAATATCTCCAAGCTGAAAAACTTTACGTTCCACTACCCTTCCCCCTTTTTCCCCTCTTGTGTAGCTGCGATTTGGCGTCTTGATCGAGTGTCAGGCGTATCCGATACTTCCTGCTCATTTTCTGTTTTTCCCAGTTCAATTTCAACCTTTGCTTCTTCTTCTGCCTTCAAACGAGCTTCCTCTTCGGCTTGAGCAGCTTGAGCCTGCTCTAGACTGCTTAGTTTCTCTAGTGCCTGCTTAATATCATTCTGAATCTGTCTCTCCGCAACCTCTTTTGCATTGGGTAAACAGCTAGCCGCTATACGAATTACATATTCCGAAGTACTCATGGACTGTATACCGAGCACATTAGGATAAGCAAGCACATTAGAGTTACGCTCTTCTATTCCCTTTAACGCTTCTCCAATCAAACCTAGCGTGGCCTCCAAGCTGCGCTCCATTTTTACAGGAACATCAACTACAGCCAATGCATTCGAGAGAGAATAATTGGTCACGTTCGTGATTAATCCATTCGGGATAATAAATACTTCTCCAGTTGTGCTTAACAGCCTGGTTGTTCGCAGTCCGATTAATTCTACAGTTCCTTTATAGGTACCTGTTTGAATCACATCACCCACTGCAAATTGATCCTCTAAAATAATAAAGAAACCTGTAATAACATCCTTCACCAAACTTTGCGCCCCAAAACCTACTGCTAAACCAAGTACACCCGCTCCAGCCAACAATGGTGCCAAATCGAAGTGGAACTCAGAAAGCACGAGCATGATCATCACAAAATTACAGATAACTGTCACTACATTTTTCATCAATTCCCCAACCGTAGTAAACCTTCGTGTGTTGGACAGAAGTCTGCCACCGGTTTTACGCTCAAGCGAACGATCAATAATATTAGAAACAATTTTAATAATAACCCGGGTTAAGAGAAAAATAACAAGAATCCGTAGACCCGCAAATAATACATCCGCCCACATATCAGCATCGGTAAACCAATTCCACACCTTATCTTTAAAGCGAATGGCATCTTTTAATGTATCCGCACCGGGTGTATCAGCCTCCAGTATCCACATATTCATCGCATGTACTCCTCCCTACCCCTAAATCAGTATGTAGTTCTCGTTGTGTTTTCCGTAGATGCCGCGTATTTCTATTTCTTGCTCAACTATAATCTTTTTTACCTCTTCCAGCGCATTTTGAAAAAACTGAATTGAAATTGCACAGCCTGCGGTGATTTCCTTCGGAGTTGGAAATATATCAATTTCTATTTCAGCATACTCAAGCAGCATTTCAGCACGAAGCGCCTGCTGGGTGGAGTCAAACGCTATTAACATCTCATCCTGCATATACGTCAAGCCTCTCCATAGGTTTATCGTCCTATCTCTTGCTGCTGTAGTATAAAACCCCTCTTCTATCCATATACTAGATACCAACAAATAGAATCACCTTTAGAAAGGAAGATGGTATGAACTCCTCATCCAAGGCTACAGCAGCGCAAGAAACGTCCTGTTTAAAAATATCACATACAGATCCCGATATCTATTCCGCAATTACTCATCGGCTACTTTTTCACTTTTCACGCACGCGTCCAGAGACTCAAATTATCGTCATCTGTGTAGGCACTGATCGCTCCACCGGAGATTCTCTCGGTCCTCTTGTTGGTACTGCATTATCCCGTTTTCATAGCCCGTTGTTTCATTTATACGGTACCCTTGAGGAACCGGTTCATGCCGTCAATCTTGAAGAGACTTTGTCGCTAATTAATGAAAAATATAATAACCCGTTTGTCATCGGAATAGATGCCTGCTTAGGTCACTCTACTAGTGTTGGCTGCATCCAAGTCGTTGAAGGCCCCCTCAGACCAGGAGCTGGCGTAAATAAACAATTGCCGCCGGTTGGGGATATCCATTTGACTGGAATCGTTAATGTCGGCGGCTTTATGGAGTATTTCGTATTGCAGAATACACGGCTAAGTCTAGTCATGCGATTATCTGATATTATCGCTACAAGTCTATATTCTGCTTTAAAACAATGGAACCTACATGCTACTTCTGCTGCAACGCGAGAGTTATAACTTCTTTCTCTTCCGGCGATAAGGCATATTGTGACTCCCCATTTTGCATAGGCTTGGAGTAAATATATGAGTTCTCACGATTATGAAGGCTGGTTAATACAATGCCACTGCTATTGTCATCCAGAATAGCCACCGAGAAGCTCAAATCATTACCACGTTCACCGAAGGCATTATAACGCTTGAGAGCGATATTTGACTTCATGCTGCGGATTTTGACTTGGGTAGCTTCTATCAACGCTTTTTGCTCACGTTGTTCTTCTTCCAGCATGTCGCTTTGGTTCTTCAGATCAACCAGAAGGCCTTCCAGATCCTCCACACCGCTTCCTGCCATCATGGCCTCATATTTGCGCCGTATAGTCCGCAGCTTAGCTCCCTGGGCGATTACAGTCACTATCAGTACTAGCATAATTACTACGAAACCAAACACAAACCACTGCAACTGTTCATTAATTAATTGATTCATTTCAGACATGAATGGACCATCCTTTTTATTTATCTGCTGCGGGCATCAGCCATATAACTCATCCATAGCAGCTAGCATTCTGCTTATATTATGCTCTGTTGTATCTACGCCTACACTCGCCCGAACAGCACCACTTTCTAGTGTATCAACAGCCTTATGTGCCAGCGGGGTACAATGCATACCCGCTCTGACGGCTATTTTATACTCACGATCTAGACGGTGAGCTATATTCGCCGATTCTTCCCCATCCACTACAAACGACACAATTCCAGTTCTCGGAGCCCCTAATGTGGGTCCTAATAGTTTAATGTTTGGAATATGGGACAACCCCTCCATCAGCAGTTGAGTCAGCTTCCACTCTCTTTCGTGGATAACGGTTGTCCCTATCGATTTTACCTTTTGAACACCGGCTAGTAAACCAGCAATTCCTACCGCATTTTGCGTTCCCGCTTCATACCGATCTGGGCGAACGGAGGGTTGTTCACTATTCTCAGATTGACTGCCTGTGCCTCCATGCATTAAGGGCTCGAGATCCAATTCAGGTGATATATAGAGTCCACCAGTCCCTTGTGGTCCAAGCAATCCTTTATGCCCAGGAAAAGCTAATAAGTCAATATTCATCTTTTTTACATCAATATCAAGCGAGCCTGCACTTTGAGCAGCATCCACTAGAAATATAGCACCCTTTGCTTTAGTTAGATCTCCGATTTCACCAATGGGAAGTATACTACCTAGTAAGTTGGAGCTATGATTACAAATTACCATTTTAGTGTTTGGTCGAAACGTTTTGCCCAATTCCTTCAAATCCAATTGACCCGCCCGATCCACCTTCAGATAATCAACACTTATTCCTAGTGACTTACGTAAATATTCCAAAGGTCTCCGCACAGAATTGTGTTCAGTCATTGTGGAGATTACATGGTCCCCTGCTTTGAGCGTACCTCTAATCGCCATATTTAATGACATCGTAGTGTTTTGGGTAAACGCTATGTCTTGTGCATTAGAAACCCCAAACAACTCCGCCAGCAAACTCCGGGCTCTCACCAACACCCGTCCGCTTCCCATGGCCAGCGAATAATTTCCTCTACCAGCATTTGCTCCCGACTGCAAAGCATTCATCATCGCAGCTGCCACCTCTGGAGGTTTAGGCCAGGACGTAGCCGCATGATCCAAATATACGAAGTCTTCCATAACCCCGCTCCTCGTCTCATACTCTTTTTCATTAAGAAGAAATAACGTTGTCACCCTTTATTGATAATAACCTTATCTGTAGAAAATATAAGGATAATATTCAGCTCTACTTTATACATCCTTATATTTTGAAAAAACATACCCCTACTTATCCGATTACGGATAGCTCAGGATATGTTCTTGGCATAGATACCCATTTAGTTACCCAATAATTCCAACAGTCTTTCTAAGTCCTGCGCACTGTAGTAATTCAGTTCAATCTTCCCTTTTTCCTTACCTTGTTTTATCTTAACCGTTGTTTTAAACCGTTCACGCAATACTTCCTCTACATTATCAATATAGGGATCACGTTTAACAACTTTAATCTTTGTACCGTTCGTCGGCTTTCGATCCAGATTTTTCACCGTTTCTTCAAGCTCTCTTACGCTCCATTGCTGTTCCACGCATTGTTCAGCCAATTGTTTAATAACTTCCGGATCTTTCAAGGCAACAATAGCTCTCGCATGTCCCATAGACATTGTTCCACGTGAAACATATTCTTTTACTTCTTCCGGTAAAGTAAGCAATCTTAGGAAGTTAGCGATGTGTGATCTGGACTTCCCAACTTTCAGAGATAGCTCTTCTTGTGTGAGTGAAAATTGATCCATCAAACCTTGATAAGCAACTGCGATTTCCATGGCGTTTAAATTTTCACGTTGCAAGTTCTCAATCAGGGCGATCTCCATAACCTGTTGATCACTTAGATTTCTTACGACTGCTGGAATCGTAGGTTTACCACAATATTGCGAAGCCCGGAATCTGCGTTCCCCGGCAATGATTTCATACCCCTTCAAAACACTCCGTACAATGATCGGTTGAATCACGCCATGTTGTCTGATAGACTCAGCCAATTCCTGGATTGCTTCTTCATTGAAATCCTTGCGTGGTTGATAAGGGTTAGCTCGCAATTGAGCTAATGGGATTTCTACTACCTTATCATCTTCATTAATAGATAAAGAAGGAATCAGAGCATCCAGACCTTTCCCTAAACGTTTACTCATAAGAAATCACTTCCTTTGCCAACTCTAAATACACTTCTGCTCCCTTTGAGCGAGGATCATAAGTAATAATGGATTGTCCATGAGACGGTGCCTCACTTAAGCGGACATTCCGAGGAATGATAGTTCTGTAAACTTTTTCCTGAAAATACTTTTTAACCTCTTCGATGACTTGGATCCCTAAATTCGTACGGGCATCCAACATGGTTAATAATACTCCCTCTATTTTCAAATGCGGATTAAGATTTTTTTGCACTAGACGCACGGTGTTTAAAAGCTGACTCAACCCTTCGAGCGCATAATACTCACATTGAATCGGAATGATTACCGAATCAGCAGCTGTAAGGGAATTGATCGTCAAAATCCCAAGGGATGGAGGACAATCAATGATGATATAGTCATAATTATTTTTAACCGCATTTAAGGCTTTTTTCAATTTCAACTCTCTGGAAATCGTTGATACTAATTCGATCTCCGCCCCTGCTAATTGAATAGTCGCTGGAATGATGTGCAGTCCTTCATTTTGAGTTTCAAGTATCGTTTCTAGAGGATTTACTTCATTAATGAGAATGTCATATATACAATTCGCTACGTCCGCCTTGTTGATGCCAACGCCGCTGGTAGTGTTGCCTTGAGGATCGATATCAACTAGAAGCACTCTTTTTCCTAATGTAGCCATACCGGCACCTAGGTTCACAGAGGATGTTGTTTTACCGACACCGCCTTTTTGATTTGCTATGGCAATAATCTTGGACACTAATTTCACCTCGAATAGTTAGGAAGAATCTTCTCGTAGATCGCAAGTACAAACGGCCAAACTATGTTACTTTATATAGGCTAAAACTCTAAAATGCAGGACTGAGCAATACATCCTGGTTCAAGTCACACAAAAGGCGGCCAATCACTTTAAGGCCGCCTTCAGCTTTTGAAACAATTTATCTTTTGGGGATTTGGATTACAATCTCGTAATGGTCACCACGGTCATTTTCTGACGTTTTGATTTCCATACCTGAGCCTGACACCATATCAATAGATTGACGAATTGTATTAAGAGCTAGACGAACATCCTTGGTATAGGAGACCCGTTTTGACTTTTTAGTTTGTGAGACTTGTTTATAGAAAGCAATACGAGCTTCCGTTTGTTTAACATTTAATCCTTTTGCAATAATCTCTGCCAAAACTTTTAATTGCATTTCCACACTATCCAGTGATAAGAGTGAACGCGCATGTCTTTCGGAAATCTGACGTTCCATCAATGCTGTCTTAACCTCTTCAGGTAAGTGGAGTAAACGAATCTTATTCGCTATAGTCGACTGACTCTTGCCTAAGCGTTGTGCTAAGCTTTCTTGTGTTAATTGATGAAGATCAATTAACTTCTGATAAGCGACAGCTTCTTCTATGGAGGTCAAACCTTCACGCTGTAGATTTTCTATGAGCGCAATAGATGCAGCCTGCGAATCATTGAACTCACGGACAATAGCAGGGATCGTCTCTAAACCAAGCTTTTTAACTGCCCGCCAGCGCCGTTCACCTGCGATGATCTCATATATAGAATCTCGCATACGTACAACAATAGGCTGAATGACACCATGAGTTTTAATTGTCTGACATAACTCATCAATTTTGTCATCATCGAATATAGTCCGTGGTTGGTAAGGACTGCTAACGACCTCATGAACTGGTATTTGTTTGATTTCTTCTCCGCTGCTCCGCTCGTTAAACCCAAATAGCTTGGTAAATTGTTCTTTCATTCCGTTCATAACCACCTAATTTCGTTATAGTACGATCTTCTTGACCTTCTTCACGGAAAGCATATCGTACAGCAATCTAAAACATTCTGATATTATGGAATTACCTGTAATGAACAGGCATCATAATCTCTCCTTCTTTCGAACAAGAGTACAGAGAAGGAGTTATATACAAAATTAAAGTCTACTATGCTATTCTATCACTTTTCTCTACATAATCATATTCTCCGTAAAGACCTATTTTTCCTGCATTTTTACAGGTGCACAACCAAATCAGCTTATAAATCTAATTTTCATCTAAATTGATATTTATCGATTTTTGTTATCATCATCTTCATAAAAAAAGAGCATTCCCTTTGTTCAAAGGGAATGCTCCTAAAGGAACTTTGAGTATCGGCAATGTTTCACGTGAAACATTATTTCATCAATGGCGTTTTGGCAGGAATTCCCGCTTTTCTTGGATATTTAGCTGGTGTTGCTCCTGTCTTACGGATCATAACAATATGTCGATCCGACTCCTCCACTGGTAAGCTGAACGACTCCACTTTGCTGAGTTCAGCACGAAGCTCTTTTAAGCTGTACTTAGCTTCGCTTAATTCCTCTGAAGGATCGCTGCCCTTCATTGCAGCGAACACCCCATCTTTGCGTGTGAAGGGAAGACAAAATTCATTCAATAAAGACAGTCTTGCTACCGCACGTGCTGTAACCAAATCATAGGCATCACGATGAGTGAACTTGCGCGCGACATCCTCTGCCCGCCCATGGATCAATTGTACATCAGTTAATCCCAATGTCGTACTTACATGCTGCAGAAATGAAATTCGTTTATTGAGCGAATCAACAATCGTTAGCTTCAAATGAGGAAAACATATTTTAAGTGGAATTCCTGGAAAACCAGCTCCTGAACCGATATCTGCGAGATTGGTGACCTCGTTAATATCAAGGAAAAAAGCTAATGAAATAGAATCATAGAAATGCTTTGTATATACCTGCTCTCGCTCAGTTATACCCGTGAGATTCATTTTTTCATTCCAGGATACGAGTTCCTTATAATACAGATCAAATTGTGCTAACTGTTCTGCTGTAAGGGATATGCCTCGTTCCTGTAATAGTTGTGTGAATTGAACTTCCGTATTATCCATAGCTTATCCTTTCGCCGCGGTTACCCGGTTGTAATGCTCAAGATATACAAGAAGAATGGAAATATCAGCAGGTGTAACTCCCGCAATCCGAGAAGCCTGCCCGATAGAGATCGGGTGAATCTTAGTCAGCTTCTGCCGCGCTTCCATCGCTAATCCATGGATTTCATTATAATTAATGTCATCTGGAATTTTTTTCTTCTCCATCTTTTGCAGGCGCTCCACATGTTGAAGTTGTTTTTCTATATATCCGGCATATTTAATTTGGATTTCTACTTGCTCTTTCATTTCTGCATCCAGCATCTCTGGTGATGGTGATACTTGATTAACAAAACTATATACAAGCTCTGGGCGCCGCATCAGAACTAGCAAATTACTGCCATCTACAATAGGTGCCGATTCATATTGCGCTAGTACTTGGTTTACATCAACAGGTTTAACCTTTGTTTCTTGCAGACGAACAATTTCACGCTCCACCCGTTCTTTCTTATCTGTGAAGTTATCGAAACGCTCCTGTGTGATCAAACCAATGTCGTAACCGATAGGTGTAAGTCTTAGATCTGCATTGTCATGGCGAAGCAACAAACGATATTCTGCACGTGAAGTAAGCAGACGGTAAGGTTCATTCGTTCCCTTAGTCACGAGATCATCAATGAGTACACCAATGTATCCCTGTGAACGATCTAGAATTACGGGTTCTTTGTCTTGCACTTTGCGTGCTGCATTAATTCCAGCCATAACCCCTTGGCCTGCTGCTTCCTCATAACCGGAAGTGCCATTGATTTGTCCAGCAGTGAACAGACCTGGAAGACGTTTAGTTTCAAGAGATGGCCATAGCTGTGTAGGAACCATTGCATCATATTCAATAGCATAGCCGTTACGCATCATCTCTACCTTTTCCATACCGGGGATGGAACGTAAGATAGCTAGCTGTACATCCTCAGGAAGACTAGTGGACAGACCTTGTACATAGTATTCCGATGTATTTTTTCCCTCTGGCTCTAAAAAGATCTGATGCTTAGATTTATCACTGAATCTTACGACCTTATCTTCTATAGAAGGGCAATAACGTGGGCCAGTTCCTTCGATAATACCTGTGAACATCGGCGCACGATGAAGGTTGTCATTAATAATCTGATGAGTAACCTCAGAGGTATACGTTAACCAACAAGGAAGCTGTTCGTTATCGGATGATTTCGTTTCGAACGAAAAGAATTTCGGTTCATCGTCCCCTGGTTGAATTTCTGTCTTAGAGAAATCGATCGTATCACGATGTACACGTGGTGGAGTACCTGTTTTAAAACGCACCAATTCAAACCCAAGCTCCCGCAAATTCTCAGAAAGCTTCACGGATGGCTGTTGATTGTTAGGTCCACTTTCATATGTTAGCTCACCCATAATCACTTTACCGCGCAGGTAAGTACCTGTTGTCAGGATAACAGTCTTACTATGGTATTCGGTGCCAGTCTTCGTAACTACACCTACACAACGTCCATCCTCAACGATTAAACGCTCAACCATCCCTTGACGAAGTGTCAAATTAGGCGTTTTCTCCATAGTTTCCTTCATTGTATGTTGATAAAGGAATTTATCAGCTTGTGCACGTAAAGCATGTACTGCTGGTCCTTTACCTGTATTCAGCATACGCAGTTGAATGAATGTCTTATCTATATTGCGGCCCATTTCTCCGCCAAGCGCATCAATTTCACGCACTACATGTCCTTTGGCAGGTCCGCCTATGGACGGATTGCAGGGCATGAATGCAACCATATCCAGGTTAATTGTGATCATTAACGTACTGCAACCCATCCGGGCTGCAGCCAGTGCTGCTTCACAGCCAGCATGACCAGCGCCAATGACGATAACGTCATAGTTGCCTCCATCATAACTCATGTCCTGTTTCCCCCTTGAAATTATATTAAATCGTGAATCTTATTTTCCTAAACAAAATTGTGAGAATATTTGGTCTAACAAAGAGTCAGCTGCTGTATCTCCAATAATTTCCCCAAGCTGTTCCCATGCGAGCCGTACATCGATTTGAATCATATCAATCGGTATATACTGTTCTGCAGCATCGTATGCGTCTTGAAGTGATTTATAGGCTTTTTTGAGCAGGGCTATATGTCTCACATTACTCACATATGTCAAGTCACCCGATTCCAGCTTTCCACCAAAAAAGAGTGTCGAAATGGCATCTTCAAGTTTGTCTAGACCTTCCTCTTCCAGAACGGACATCGGTACAATGTTAGACTCCTCAAAAAACGAGAGCAACTTATCCTTATCCAGTTTGGACGGTAAGTCCATTTTATTCATGATTACTAGGCACTGTCTACCGTGTATTTGTTCCATCAATGCCAATTCATCCTCATGCAGCTCTTCATTAGCATTCAGCACAAGTAGAATCAGGTCGGCGTCACTAACTGCCGCTTTGGAGCGCTCCACCCCAATTTTCTCAACAACATCCATCGTTTCACGAATTCCCGCAGTATCGAGCAGCTTAAGCGGTATATTATTTATCGTTATAAATTCTTCTATTACATCACGTGTTGTTCCCGGAATATCTGTTACAATCGCTTTATTCTCACGAGCTAATGCGTTTAGCAATGATGATTTACCAACGTTCGGACGTCCGACAATAGCTGTCGTAATCCCTTCACGAAGTATTTTTCCTTCATTAGATGTCTTAAGCAGCTTTGTTATTCCCTCCATAACCTCACTGCTTTTGTCTTTAATAAATTCAGCTGTCATGGATTCTACATCATGTTCTGGATAATCTATATTCACTTCAATATGAGCCAGCATCTCAATAAGTGTGTGGCGTAAAGCATGAATTCGATCCGATAAGGATCCGCTAACCTGTTTTAAAGCTACAGAAAAAGCCCGGTCAGACTTAGAGCGAATCAGATCAATAACAGCCTCAGCCTGCGATAAATCGATACGTCCGCCCAAGAAAGCACGCTTGGTGAACTCCCCCGGCTCGGCTAACCTTATCTCCTGCTGCAGAAGTAAGTCCATCACTCTTCTTACAGAAATCACACCGCCATGAGCACTGATCTCTACTACATCCTCGGTCGTAAAAGAACGTGGTCCTTTCATAACGGTTACCAACACTTCTTCCATCTTCTCTCCGCTATCAGGACTGACGATATGTCCGTAATGAACGGTATGCGATTCCGCTTCAGTTAATGGAATTCGGCTGCGAAATAATGGTGCCACTTGGGAAATAGCCTGTGGGCCACTTACCCGAATAATAGCAATTCCTCCCTCGCCTAATGCCGTCGATACGGCAGCAATGGTGTCACTAAGCATGCTGTTTTTCACCCCAAAACTTATATTTTTTGAATAGAAACGTTCTTTTATTTTTAAAAAAACAATGACCCCTTACATTGGTCAAGGAGTCATTGCATCCATATAGTCTTTACTTCAAGGTTATAACGACGCGGCGATTTGGCTCTTCGCCTTTACTGAGGGTACTCACTTGCCGATGATCCTGTAACCTGGAGTGGATAATCTTGCGCTCCTGAGGAGACATTGGCTCCAATACAACCTCTTTACGAGTGCGAATTACACGTCCGGCTAAACGATCAGCCAGCTCTTCAAGCGTTTTTTTACGGCGCTCACGGAAGTTCTCTGCATCTAACACAAGCCGTATAAAACTGTCGGAATAACGGTTAGCTACAATATTAGCCAAATACTGTAGAGCATCGAGAGTTTGTCCTCTTCTGCCAATTAACAGTCCCAAATCTGGACCGGAAATTTGCAGAATCGTGGATTCCTTGGTGTGGACGATTTCTACCTCCACTTCGAGCCCCATGCTCTTAGCGACATCCACAATGAAATGAACGGCTTCTTGGTAAGCTTCCTCCACCGGTTGTCCGGAATCTTGGCGTGGCACACCGCCGATGGCCTCCTGTTTGCTCTCTCTTGCTGACTGTTGAGGCAGTGACGGAGCACTCGCCGCTGATGCCGGTGCGGCTTCGGCTATCAAGGTTAGTTCAACCTTGGCACCTTTCGCACCGATCAATCCCAGGAATCCTCTTGATGGCTGCTCAAGTACGTTGACCGTTACCCGGTCCTTTTGAACTCCAAGCTGGGTTAGTCCCCGTTCTACAGCTTCTTCAATGGTTTTCCCTGTTGCGACGACTTTGCTCATTTTGACTTTTTGGCTCCCTTCGATGACTTGTTGCCGCCTTTGCTCTTCGGAGCAGGACTGGAGTCATCTGTACTTTTTACAGCACTTGCGATTGCCAATTTGTGTTTATCGTTGTTGCGGTATAAGAAGTAGTTCTGAATAATAGTGTAAAGGTTACTGTACACCCAGTATAGTGGCAAGGCTGCAGGGAAGTTGTACGACATAACGAAGATCAGAACTGGATAGATCATCATCATGAACTGCATTGGCCCTTGTTGTTGCACTGGATTCATTTTGGTCATCATTCTAGTTTGAATAAATGTTGTTAATGCTGCTAGCACTGGTAAGATAAACAGATGATCCGGTTTACCTAGCTCCAGCCACAAGAAGGTGTGCTCCCGCAAATGTGGATTATAGTAGATCGAGTTGTAGAGAGCGATAAAGATAGGCATTTGAACGATCAGCGGTAAACAACCCGCCATTGGGTTAACCTTGTTTTCTTGGAACAAACGCATTGTTTCTTGCTGCACCTTTTCAGGTGTGTCTTTATATTTTTTCTGGATCTTTTGGAGTTCCGGCTGAATGGCTTGCATTGCACGCGAGCTCTTCACCTGTTTAATAGTAAGCGGAAGAATCAACGTGCGGACAATAATAACCATCACAAGTACGGCTAAACCATATTCTCCGTTAAACCAATCTGCAAACTTGTCCAAGGCAATGGCGAAATAATACACTACATTACTTTGCCAGAAGCCTCCATTCTTCAAATCCTCCGTAGTGTGCGTAACAGCAGTCGACGGAGCGCATCCCGACAGAACAGCTAACGACAACACCATTACCGTGATGAGGAGAAACCATTTTCCTCGTCTAGTCTTCATTAGAGACACTTCAAAACCCCTCTCTTAAACATTCCATTCCACCGTAAATCATACCATAATTATGAATACAAATAAACAAGCCTCTTAAGCACCCTTTATTTGCGGGAAGCCTTGAGTAGCTTGGCTTTACGAAGCACATGCAGCACACTTTTTTCGAGCTCTGCATACTCCATGGAAAGCGCTCCTTTTCTTACGATAAACACCATGTCTAAGCCACCTGCAATCTCGGGTTCATGGTGACGGACGATTTCCTTAACTAATCTTCTCATACGGTTACGGACAACCGCGTTTCCGACCTTTTTGCTAACAGACACACCTACTCTAAATCGCTCTACCTCTTTTTTGCCAAACCAATACACTACAAATTGATGATTCGCAAATGACTTCCCATGGCGGTATACACGACTGAAGTCGGCACGGTTTCGTAAACGTAACTTTTTGTGCACGGGAATCTCCTTCATAAAAATCCGGTTTAAGTGTCCCTCCGAATTTTTTCTTCTAATAGTATAGGCATTTGCAAGCAGCCATAAACGACCACATTTGCTGTGCTGAAATTAAGCTTCTATATATAGTAGGAAAAATAATTTCAACTTCTCACAAAATATTTCTCAATATACGTTAAATAGCCCCGCAAAGTGTAGCTAGCGCATTAAGCGAGATCCTAGACTTTTGCAGAGCAATAATAATAAAAAGCAGTAAAAAAAGACCACCGCAGTGGTCCCTTAGTGGCCTAACTTACGCACTCAAAACTTTTCTGCCTTTCAAGCGGCGAGCTGCCAGCACTTTACGGCCGTTTTTCGTGCTCATTCTTTTACGGAAACCGTGAACCTTACTACGTTTGCTCACATTTGGTCTAAATGTCGGTCTCATAATTGCACCTCCCTTACAGGAACTTAATTACTGTCATATAAGCAGAAACGGACTAAGCCGTCCTTATAGTAGGGACAGTATCTACAAGAATCATCATTTTTATATATCGAGACATATCCTTACAGAAAACACCTTTATATATTTAAACATATTTTATGAGCAAAAGTCAACCTAGTAACCGGCTTGTTCCTCCCCCTCAAGCTCAGGTGTTTATCCACAACTCTCCCCAGAAAAAAAGTAATCCACAAGATATGACAGTTATCCACCTGTGATCAAAAAATAAAGTCGACTGCTCACAGTTGAGCACAACCTGTGTATAAAATTATCGAACCTTTGGCGTAAAGTGTCGAACCGTAAACAAATTATCAACAATATGTAGTGGTGTTCCTAATAATTGTACACAAGTGCTTGAATTTGTGGATAAAATAGCCCTGCTCATTGAAAAATAAGGGGCGTTTTGCTATGATGGTATTACTTTTGAATGTGAATAGATTTGTTTGTTCTCTTAATTATCAACAAGCTGTGGATAAAGTTGTGAACAAATCAAATTTATCCATATTTTTTTGTCTCTTCATATTGCCTACTGGGGATAAATATCAGCACCAACCTATTTTCTTCGACATTTCCACTTCATGGCTGATGCCACATTTGGAAGATTTAAAGGAGTGACAGTCTGTGGACAGCCATACTTCCGAATTATGGCAGCAAATTTTATCGATTATTCAAACCAAATTAAGCAAGCCGAGCTTTGATACCTGGTTTAAGGCTACTAAAGCGATAACCTTCAACTCCCAGGTTCTCATTATCTCGGCACCTACAACGTTTGCTGTAGAATGGCTGGAAAGTCGTTACACCAAACTGGTAGGAGCAACCGTCTACGAAGTCACGGGGAAACAAGTGGATGTAAAATTCGTGATTGAAGAAAGCAAGCCGCCTGAGCTTGTGGTTCAGCAATCCGCTCCGACTCCCGTAGTATCAAGAGAAGAAGCACAAACGCATCTGCTTAATCCAAAGTACACTTTTGACACCTTTGTAATCGGCTCTGGGAACCGCTTTGCGCATGCAGCCTCACTGGCAGTGGCCGAAGCACCAGCCAAAGCATACAATCCCTTGTTTTTATACGGTGGTGTAGGTCTGGGCAAAACCCATTTGATGCACGCAATTGGGCACTATGTCCTGGAACATAACCCAAATAACAAGGTAATTTACATCTCGTCTGAGAAATTCACGAATGAATTTATCAATTCGATCCGTGATAACCGCGGTGAAAGCTTCCGTAACAAGTATCGTAATGTTGACATTTTGCTTATCGACGACATTCAATTCCTCGCTGGAAAAGAGTCTACACAGGAGGAGTTTTTCCATACTTTCAATGCGCTCCACGAAGAACGCAAGCAAATTATCATCTCCAGCGACCGACCACCAAAGGAAATTCCCACACTGGAAGAACGGCTGCGTTCCCGGTTCGAATGGGGCTTGATTACGGATATTCAACCACCAGATCTGGAGACCCGGATTGCGATTTTACGCAAAAAGGCTAAGGCAGAGAACCTTGATATCCCTAATGAGGCCATGATGTATATTGCCAACCAGATTGACACCAATATTCGTGAGCTTGAAGGTGCATTAATCCGGGTAGTTGCTTATTCTTCGCTTACCAACCAGGATGTAACCACGCATTTGGCAGCTGAAGCGCTCAAGGATATTATTCCTTCCAGTCGTCCCAAGATGATCACCATCGCTGATATTCAGCAAAAAGTCGGAGAATACTACAATTTGCGCCTTGAAGACTTCAAAGCACGCAAAAGAACCAAAGCCGTAGCGTTTCCACGTCAAATCGCAATGTATCTATCCCGTGAACTAACGGATTATTCACTGCCTAAGATTGGTGAGGCTTTCGGAGGACGTGACCATACGACCGTCATTCATGCGCACGATAAAATTACACAGGCATTAAAGGTCGATCAGGAGTTGTACAAAGTGGTAAATAATCTTGCGGAGAAAATTAAAAATCCTTCCTAAGAGGAACAAAGAGCCTATACACAATCTATACACATGTGGGTAGGCTTAATTTTATGCTGTTTGGTGGGGTTATCCACATATTCGTCGCCCCTACTACTAATACTATTAAATAACTATAATAATTCATCATGTAAAGACGCGTAATTAACAGACTCAAATCCATCGAAATTCCCAATTTTTCAGCTAGGAGTGAAATCATGAAAATAAGCATTCTTAAAAATGAGCTCAACGAATCCATTCAACACGTATCCAAAGCTATATCCAGCAGAACAACAATCCCTATTTTGACCGGTATTAAACTGGAAGTTAGCCATCAAGGCGTCACATTAACTGCAAGTGATACCGATATTTCTATTCAATCGTTTATTCCAGCAGAGAATGACAGCCACACCATCGTGAAGATAGATCAGCCAGGAAGTGTTGTTCTTCCCGCTAAATTTTTCGTCGAGATTATTAAGAAGCTGCCCTCCAAAGAAATCCACATGGAAGTAAAAGAAGGATTCCAAACGTACATTTCTTCCGGATCCACTGAGATTCAGATGGTAGGTTTAGACCCTGAAGAATTCCCAGTGTTGCCGAGCATTGAAGAGAATGACACGATCTCTCTACCAGGTGATTTGCTGAAAAATATGATTAAACAAACAGCCTTTTCTATTTCTACCCAAGAGACAACTCCGATATTAACGGGTATACTATGGAATCTGAGCGACAATGAGTTTAAGTTTACAGCGACTGACCGTCACCGCTTGGCAACAAGAGCTGCTAAACTTGAAGGCACAGAAAATGTCAATTTCGGAAATATTGTTATTGCCGGTAAAACCCTTAATGAGCTCAGCAAAATTATCCCTGACCAAAATATGCTGGTTGATATTGTCGTTGCGGATAATCAAGTTCTCTTCAAAATCGACAAAGTACTGTTTTATTCACGGATCCTTGATGGGATTTATCCTGATACTTCTAGAATTATTCCAACAACCTACAAAACAGAACTAACTTTAGATACAAAAAAATTAAGCGAATCGATTGATCGTGCTTATTTGCTGTCCCGGGAAGAGAAAACAAATATTGTTCGTATGCAGACGCTTGATCAAGGCGGTATTGAAATTTCTTCAAGCTCATCAGAGCTGGGTAAAGTTCGTGAGGAACTTGAAGTCATTGATTTCAAAGGTGAACCTCTCAAAATATCTTTCAACTCGAAATATATGCTAGATGTATTAAAGGTCATAGAGAGTGAGCAGCTCGTTATTGCATTTACAGGGATGATGAGTCCAATCATTTTGAAACCACTTGACCAAACCAATAGCTTGTATATCATTTTGCCTTACCGTACAACAAATTAATGCCAACATTCATGAACATGTGGATAAGTGGCTGAAAGGATAAAAACCATGAAAAAAATACTTATCCACAGTGGATACATTAAGCTGGACCAATTTCTGAAACTCGCAGATTGTGTATCCACAGGTGGAATGGCCAAAGCTTTATTGCAGGAAGGTCACGTACTGGTCAACGGAGAGGTAGAGGAACGGCGCGGCAGAAAACTTTATCCGGGTGACAAAATCGAAGTGCAGGATAACGGTACCTTTGAGGTTGAAGGCGGAGGAGTAAAAGAGTAGTACGCTAGGGGAGGAACCATTTCGTGTTTGTTAAAAATATCGGTCTGCAGCATTATCGGAATTACGGGCTGCTGCGTCTGGAGAGCCTGGGCGATGTGAATCTGATTCTGGGTCAGAACGCCCAAGGCAAAACAAACCTCATGGAGGCATTGTTCGTCCTGGCGATGACCAAAAGCCACCGTACCTCTAAGGACCGCGAACTTATCTCCTTCGATGCCCCCGGAGATGCAGCTCAGATCGTTGCCGAGGTAGAACGAAAGTATGGCGATCTCAAGCTGGAGCTTACCCTGTCTGCCAAAGGTAAAAAAGCCAAGATCAATGGCTTGGAGCAGCGGCGCCTTAGTGAGTTTGTTGGATCTCTGAATGTGGTCATGTTTGCACCGGAAGATTTAGAGATTGTAAAAGGAACCCCTGGCATCAGACGGCGTTTTCTTGATATGGAGATCGGCCAAGTCCAGCCTAGTTATCTATTTCACCTACAGCAGTATCAAAAAATTCTCTTGCAAAGAGGTAATCTCTTAAAGCAATTATGGGGAAAAGAGGCTGCAGGGAAAGAGCTTTTGGAAATCTGGGATGCTCAGCTTGTAGAGCATGGTGTTAAAATCGTCAAAAAAAGGAAACAATTCATAAAGAAGCTGCAAATATGGGCTGAAAGCATTCACCGGGGGATTACGAACGGCGGAGAAGAACTGAAATTGCTCTATGTCCCCTCTTTCGGCGATCGGGATGAGGAAGATGAAGCTGTCTTATTAGACAATTTTATGTTAAAGTTATCACAAACGAGAGAACAAGAAATCAGGCGCGGCATGACGCTGACGGGTCCCCATCGGGATGACCTGTCCTTTTTTATCAACGGAAGGGAAGCTCAGGTCTACGGTTCTCAAGGACAGCAGCGTACCACGGCTTTATCGCTTAAGCTGGCGGAAATCGAGCTGATCCATGAAGAAATCGGAGAATATCCTGTGCTGCTTCTTGATGATGTTTTATCCGAGCTTGATCCTTACCGCCAGACCCAGCTTATTGAAACCTTTCAAAGCAAGGTACAGACATTCATTACCGCTACCGGAATTGAGGGTCTGAATGCCGATAAATTAAAGGGCGCCAGCCTATTTCATGTTCATGATGGAAAAGTTGAGTTATAAAAGAGCGGAGGACGATCATGTATATTCATTTGGGCGGGGAGAAGATCATTAGGTCTTCGGAGTTAATTGCTATATTTGATATTTCGATTGAGAAATCTTCCAAGGTATCTAAGCAATTCGTTATTCACTCTGAGCAGGATAAGAAGCTTGAGCGGATTGGCGAAGAGGAAGCGAAATCTATTGTCGTAACTAAAAATATCGTGTATTACTCCCCCATTTCCTCCTCCACTCTTAAAAAAAGAGCCAAAATTTTGCTCGAAATATAACTTGCATTTGGTAACAAAGAGATAATCAGAAAGAAGTAGGTGAAGGCATGTCAATGAATCAACCGACATATGATGAGAGCCAGATTCAGGTACTGGAAGGGCTGGAAGCGGTTCGGAAACGTCCGGGCATGTATATTGGTTCGACTAGTTCTAAAGGTCTCCATCACTTGGTATGGGAGGTCGTCGATAATAGTATCGATGAGGCACTCGCAGGTTATTGTGACCGGATTCAAGTGATTATACATGAGGATAACGCGATCACTGTTATCGATAATGGACGTGGCATACCTGTAGGTGAGAATGTAAAGCTTAAGAAGTCGACGCTTGAAGTCGTAATGACCGTGCTGCATGCAGGCGGTAAATTCGGCGGTGGCGGATATAAAGTTTCCGGTGGTTTGCATGGTGTGGGTATCTCTGTAGTAAATGCCTTGTCTGAAAAGGTCCTTGTTAAGGTCAAACGTGACGGTCATATCTACCAACAGGAATATAGACGCGGTGCACCGCAGTATGATATCAAAATTGTTGGCGATTCAGATGAGACAGGAACGACTACAACCTTTCATCCGGATCCTGAAATATTTACGGAAACCACAGTTTTTGAATATTCGACACTGCTTACTCGTATTCGGGAGCTAGCTTTTCTTAACAAAGGAATCGAGCTTTCGCTTCATGATGAGCGGACGGATGTCACCAACGTGTTCAAATACGAGGGTGGTATCGTTGAATATGTGAAATATTTGAATGAGAAAAAAGAAGCACTACATGAGGATCCGATCTACGTGGAAGGCTCACGCGATATGATCCAAGTTGAAGTGGCTCTCCAATATAACGATTCGTATACTGAGAACATCTACTCTTTTGCGAATAATATTAATACGCATGAGGGCGGAACGCATGAATCCGGCTTTAAAAGTGCGCTGACCCGTATCATCAACGATTATGCTCGTAAAGCGGGAGTACTGAAGGATAGCAATTCGAATCTGACTGGTGATGACGTGCGTGAAGGATTGACAGCCATTATTTCTGTCAAAATTCCAGATCCACAATTCGAAGGTCAAACGAAAACTAAGCTCGGAAATAGTGAAGTGCGGGGTATCGTAGAATCACTGTTCGGAGAGAAATTACAAGAGTTCCTGGAAGAAAACCCAGCAGTATCACGTCGCGTTCTTGAGAAATCACTTTCCGCTTCACGCGCACGAGAAGCTGCCCGTAAGGCACGTGAGTTAACCCGTCGGAAGAGTGCGCTTGAAGTCAGTGCTCTGCCTGGTAAACTCGCCGACTGTTCATCCAAGGATGCCTCGATCAGCGAACTATACATCGTCGAAGGTGACTCAGCGGGTGGATCGGCTAAGCAAGGCCGGGATCGCCATTTCCAAGCGATTCTACCGTTGCGTGGTAAGATCCTAAACGTTGAAAAAGCTCGGCTTGACCGTATTTTATCTAACGCCGAGATTCGCGCCATCATTACGGCTTTGGGCACAGGGATCAGCGATGACTTTGACTTATCGAAGGCTCGCTACCATAAAGTCGTTATTATGACCGATGCCGACGTCGATGGAGCCCATATTAGAACGCTATTACTAACGTTCTTCTATCGTTACATGCGGAAGCTAGTAGACGCGGGTTATATCTATATTGCACAGCCTCCTCTCTTTAAGATTGAGCGCAATAAGGTTATCCGCTACGCAGGCAGCGAGAAGGAACGTGATGATATTATCGCTTCTTTTGGAGAAAATGCGAAGGTTAACGTCCAACGTTACAAAGGTTTGGGAGAGATGAATGCAACCCAACTTTGGGACACAACGATGGACCCAGAGACCCGTATGATGCTCCAGGTTACGATTGAAGATGCGATGCTGGCAGATAGTATTTTTGATACACTTATGGGTGACAATGTTGAACCAAGACGTGACTTTATCCATGAGCATGCCAAGAACGTTAGATACCTTGATGTGTAAGAACAATATTTAATACAACCTCCGGCTTCTATTCCTAACGGAATGAGAACGCTGGAGGTTCTTTGATTTCAAGCTTCTTTTTAGGCTCTTGTAGATTGTTTATTGCGGGTCGAATAAGGGGATTTTCTTGCTTTTACACGTCCATAGGCTACGGCATAGCGATGTATTTTACGATAGATTGATTTATCAGGAAATAATTTGAATACAGCAATGGACGGAAGAGTGTTGACTTCCAGCAGCCACATATCCAGATGTTGATCCATGGCAATATCCAGACCAATCTCTTTGATTCCTGGATAGGCAGATTGAAGCTGTGTCGCGATTTGTATACCCAAAGCTTTTAAGTGATTGATCGTAACTAGGACTTCAGAGGGCGGCATATAATTTTTTAGTAGAGTACTTACGGAAAGGATACTGCCTCCACTGTGATAATTGGTGACGATTTTTTGAGGGGCAGCTACTCTTCCAAGCATTCCTGTTGTTTCCCATACTCCTGATGGAGTCTTTTGGGTAAGAACCCGAAGATCAAAAGGGCGGTCTTGATGACGCAGAAGGTCAATCCCTTTTTGAATCAAATAGGTTCGATTCTGAATTCGTTTCTGTAAGTTCTCATACAGCTCTTCTGGTGAGAAAAACACTTCCGCAGTCTTCCCATATCTTAAAATATACAAGATCTGTTCTTCGGGCTCTTCTTTATTGACGTTATCGAGGTCGGTACCGTGTTCAGCTTTCTGTTTGCTAGTGCTAAGAGTTACAGTACGCTGCTCAGCTCTCATTACACCGATACCATAACTTCCTCGATCAGGCTTAATATAGACCATTGTATATAACGCAAGCATTTCCTTAAGAGCATTGACATCGAATTTACGGGTATCAGGCACATATTGCAATAGAGAGTGATTTTGAAGGATGACTTTCGTTTTAGCCCATTTGCTTGGGACGCGTTGAATCTTCATTATCTTCCTCCTTATGAGTTTTGTGCAGGAATAGGTCCTTTGGGTTCCTTGTTGTAAAAAATGCAGTGGCAGCATAATCTTTGACAGCTGAAAATCAGGACAAGCTACCTAAACAATGGTATAATATAAGGATATGGGGTTATGCCTTATCGAACGATATTAGGATAATAAAACCGTGTTTCTTGTCTTTACAGTCTATGTAGTAAAGATATTTGCGGAAAGGGCAAATACCCTGATAAGCGCAAAAAGAAATCAATATTAGAAGATAAAAGGCTATCATGTTTAATTGTGCTACTTTTGTGAAAGTAATATAATTAAGGGTAGCGGTTTTTTAACTGAAGGAGGTCCAGCAACTCATGGCTGAACAAAATAACCCACAAGTCAAAGATCGGGACATTGGCGTGGAAATGCGTGAATCCTTTATGGATTACGCAATGAGCATCATTGTTAGCCGGGCTTTGCCAGATGTGCGGGACGGACTCAAGCCGGTTCACCGACGCATTTTGTTTGCGATGTCGGAGCTTGGAATGTCTGCGGATAAGCCTCATAAGAAATCTGCAAGAATCGTCGGTGAGGTTATCGGTAAGTACCACCCTCACGGTGACTCAGCTGTCTATGAAACAATGGTACGGATGGCTCAGGATTTCTCGATGCGCTATATGCTTGTAGACGGTCACGGGAACTTTGGTTCGATTGATGGTGATATGGCCGCGGCGATGCGGTACACAGAAGCCCGTCTTTCCAAGATTGCAGGCGAAATGCTTCGTGATTTGAACAAAGAGACAGTTGACTTCGCACCCAACTATGATGGTGAAGAGAATGAGCCGGTTGTACTGCCAGCCCGTTATCCGAATCTGCTCGTAAATGGGGTATCTGGTATTGCTGTAGGTATGGCTACTAATATTCCACCGCATAACCTTGGTGAAGTTATCGATGGTGTGCAGGCGATGATTAAGAATCCTGATATCACGCCAATGGAATTGATGGAGTTTATCCAAGGTCCGGATTTCCCTACGGCTGGATATATTTTGGGTCGTGAGGGCATTCGTCAGGCTTATCGTACGGGTCGTGGTTCAGTAACCATGCGTGCGAAGGCAACGATCGAAGAGAACAACGGCAAGGCTCGCATCATTGTGCATGAGCTTCCATACCAGGTTAACAAAGCAAGATTGGTTGAAAAAATCGCAGAATTAGTACGTGAGAAACGGATCGAAGGTATAACGGATCTTCGAGATGAGTCTGACCGTAATGGTATGCGTGTAGTTGTTGAGATGAGACGCGATGTTAATCCAAATGTAGTATTAAACAATCTATATAAACATACTTCTATGCAATCCACATTTGGGATCAACATGCTTGCCATCGTAAATAACGAGCCGAAAATTCTTAATCTGCGTGATGTACTTTATCATTATTTGCAGCACCAGATTGAAGTTATTCGTCGTCGTACTATATTTGATCTTAAAAAAGCTGAAGCACGCGCTCATATCTTAGAAGGTCTGCGCATTGCGCTTGATCATCTGGATGAAGTGATTGCGTTAATCCGTGCTTCGCGGACAACTGATATAGCCCGCGAAGGATTAATGAGCACCTTTAGCCTCAGTTTAGAGCAGGCTCAGGCTATCCTCGATATGCGGATGCAACGTCTGACCGGTCTGGAACGGGAAAAGATCGAGAATGAATATAACGAATTGATCGTTAAAATTGCAGAGTACCGTGAAATTCTGGCTAACGAGCATCTTGTACTGGAAATCATCAGCAACGAGCTGCAGGATATCCGTGATAGATATTCTGATGAACGCCGGACAGAGATTACGGTTGGTGAAGAAAGTATCCTGGATGAAGACCTTATTCCACGTGAAGAGGTTGTTATCACTATTACACATACAGGATATATCAAACGTCTACCTGTCAGCACCTACCGCAGTCAGAAGCGTGGTGGTCGCGGAGTCATGGGGATGGACACCAAGGACCAGGATTTTGTGGAGCATCTCTTCGTGAGTAACTCTCATAACTATCTGATGTTCTTTACCGATAAGGGTAAAGTATACCGGATTAAAGCTTATGAGATCCCAGAATTGGGTCGTACAGCCCGGGGGACACCAATCATCAACCTGATTCAAATCGAACAAGGTGAGAAGATTAGTGCGGTAATCCAAGTGGAAGATGGCGATAGCGACAAATATTTGTTCTTTGCTACCCGCGAGGGTATCGTGAAGAAGACGCCTCTTGGGGATTATAATAACATCCGTAAAGGCGGTCTTATTGCTATTAATCTTCGTGAAGAAGATTCCCTGATCGAGGTTAAGCTGACTGATGGACAGCAAAATCTCATTATCGGTACAGCTCGCGGAATGTCGATTACGTTCTCAGAGAATGATGTGCGTTCTATGGGACGTAGCGCGACTGGCGTTAAGGGCATTACGCTTGACGGTAATGACCATGTCATTGGTATGGACTGTGTAGATAAAGAGCTTGAGGTTCTGATTGTTACTACCAAGGGTTATGGTAAACGGACACCAGCCGGTGATTATCGTTCCCAGACTCGTGGTGGTAAAGGGATCAAGACCATTAATCTCACCGATAAGAATGGTCCTGTAGTGGGTCTTAAGGTCGTTAAGAAGGATGAAGACTTAATGATCATTACGACTAGCGGTACCCTGATTCGTACCAGCATGGATGGAATCTCTACTATGGGCCGTTACGCTCAAGGGGTTAAGCTGATTAACATCCGCGAGGATGACGCAGTAGCTACCCTGTGTAGAGCTGACAAGAACGAAGAGGATGAATCTGAGGAAGTGGAAGGTCTGGAAGGCTTGGAAGGGCAAGAAGGCCTGGATGGGCAAGATACAGTCGAGGAATCTGGCGATATTGATCAGCCTGAGACTCTGACTGAGGACGAAGACACTGACTTAGAATAGGTTGAATTCAAAAATGAGCAAGGGCTTCTATTCCAGAAGTTCTTGCTCTTTTTGTTGCTTTTTGAATGAGCGATGCTTCATAAAATAAAATAAATATTTTGAAAGAATAGTTTTCACTGCACTAGTGTCTTCCATTTTTCCGTACTATAATTAGCCAATAGAATCCTATAAAGTACTAATTTCTCAGAAATTATCTGTCTTATCAATGTGAGGTAATGCTGGGTGTACGGCTTATAGAAATTAAGGGGCTGAGTATATGCCAAATATATTGGTTGGAGAAGTTAAAGCAGGCTCAAAGATAATAAAGGATGTAATTACACCTTTAGGGGGGACTTTATTCACTAAGGGAAAAATATTGCTCCCTCGTGATCTAGATATTTTACAGGCTTTTTTGATAGGGCAAGTGGAAATCGAAGGTGACCAAGGTGAGGCGAGTTCGGATGGAGCCAAAACAACAGCTAAGCAAGCTTCCCCTAAAGCTGGAGCCATTATCAACGAATCGATGTTGGCCAAGACTAATTCTCCTCTACATGATGAATACGATAAACTGCTCACTCTTATTAAGAACAGCTATCGATCGGTAACGGCAGCTTCACTTCCTATTTTTGAGCTGCGCAGTCAGTTAGAGACACTAATAGGTTATTTGAAGGATTATCATGTCTTGAAGTTTACACCGCGCACTTTAAAATATGAGGATTACAACTATCACAATGCTGTGTTGTCCGCGTTGACCTCCTATAAAATCGCTCAGTGGTGTGGGTACCCACAAAAGGATTGGATGCAGATTGCTTTTGCAGGATTATTACATGATATCGGCAATGCAAAAGTAGACAGCTCACTTTTACAGAAACCGGAGTCGCTTAACAATAGTGAAATAGAAGAGGTTCGCCGACACACTACATATGGTTATCAATTATTACGCAATGTTACAGCGATTAATGAAGGGGTAAGACTTGCCGCCTTGCAGCATCATGAGAAGGTTGATGGCTCTGGTTATCCATTGAAGCTGGATGGCAGTCAGATTCATTTCTACGCTAAAGTAGTCGCAGTAGCAGATATATTCCATGCTATGACCTTAGAAAGAGCCTACAGAAGAGCACAGTCTCCTTATTTGGTACTAGAGCAGATTCTGACAGAAAGCTTCGGTAAGCTTGACCCAGTGATTGTGCAGACGTTTATACAGAAGAGCACTGATCTCTTTAATGGCACTAGAATCAAATTAAGTGATGGCCGTCATGGGGAGATTATCTTCACTGATCGCGCAAACCCTACACGTCCGATGGTTAAAATTGAAGATACGATAGTTAACTTGATGTTGGAACGTGAATTGTATATTCAAGAGATCATTGCTTAGGGTGTAGTTACAAGGGAATAAGGCTGTGCTAGCCATTATATATCGCAGTATTGAGGCTTATGGCAGCACAGTCTCTCATTTATCTATTATATTTCAAAAAAAGACTTGTAATGAATCTCTATACATGATATATTCTAAGTCCGGCCAAGAAATACACATGCCGAGCTCGAAAAAGAAGTTAAAAAAAAGCTTGACATTAAATAGCCGAACATGATATAGTATAAGAGTTGCTGCTGAGACATTAAACGGCGTCAACGAGAACTTGATCTTTGAAAACTGAACAACGAGTGAGTGGGAAATCACGCAAGTGATATCCAAAATTAGAGAATTAATTTTCTCGTCAGATGTTTCAAAATGAGCATATCGCTCTTTTCAATACTAATTGGAGAGTTTGATCCTGGCTCAGGACGAACGCTGGCGGCGTGCCTAATACATGCAAGTCGAGCGGAGTTATTTTGAAAGCTTGCTTTCAAAATAACTTAGCGGCGGACGGGTGAGTAACACGTAGGCAACCTGCCCTTCAGACTGGGATAACTACCGGAAACGGTAGCTAATACCGGATAATTTCTTTTTTCTCCTGAGAGAAGAATGAAAGACGGAGCAATCTGTCACTGAGGGATGGGCCTGCGGCGCATTAGCTAGTTGGTGGGGTAACGGCCCACCAAGGCGACGATGCGTAGCCGACCTGAGAGGGTGAACGGCCACACTGGGACTGAGACACGGCCCAGACTCCTACGGGAGGCAGCAGTAGGGAATCTTCCGCAATGGGCGAAAGCCTGACGGAGCAACGCCGCGTGAGTGATGAAGGTTTTCGGATCGTAAAGCTCTGTTGCCAGGGAAGAACGTCCGGTAGAGTAACTGCTACCGGAGTGACGGTACCTGAGAAGAAAGCCCCGGCTAACTACGTGCCAGCAGCCGCGGTAATACGTAGGGGGCAAGCGTTGTCCGGAATTATTGGGCGTAAAGCGCGCGCAGGCGGCTATTTAAGTCTGGTGTTTAAACCTTGGGCTCAACCTGAGGTCGCACTGGAAACTGGGTGGCTTGAGTACAGAAGAGGAAAGTGGAATTCCACGTGTAGCGGTGAAATGCGTAGATATGTGGAGGAACACCAGTGGCGAAGGCGACTTTCTGGGCTGTAACTGACGCTGAGGCGCGAAAGCGTGGGGAGCAAACAGGATTAGATACCCTGGTAGTCCACGCCGTAAACGATGAGTGCTAGGTGTTAGGGGTTTCGATACCCTTGGTGCCGAAGTTAACACAGTAAGCACTCCGCCTGGGGAGTACGGTCGCAAGACTGAAACTCAAAGGAATTGACGGGGACCCGCACAAGCAGTGGAGTATGTGGTTTAATTCGAAGCAACGCGAAGAACCTTACCAGGTCTTGACATCCCTCTGAATCTGCTAGAGATAGCAGCGGCCTTCGGGACAGAGGAGACAGGTGGTGCATGGTTGTCGTCAGCTCGTGTCGTGAGATGTTGGGTTAAGTCCCGCAACGAGCGCAACCCTTAACTTTAGTTGCCAGCAGGTAATGCTGGGCACTCTAGAGTGACTGCCGGTGACAAACCGGAGGAAGGTGGGGATGACGTCAAATCATCATGCCCCTTATGACCTGGGCTACACACGTACTACAATGGCCGGTACAACGGGAAGCGAAGCCGCGAGGTGGAGCCAATCCCATCAAAGCCGGTCTCAGTTCGGATTGCAGGCTGCAACTCGCCTGCATGAAGTCGGAATTGCTAGTAATCGCGGATCAGCATGCCGCGGTGAATACGTTCCCGGGTCTTGTACACACCGCCCGTCACACCACGAGAGTTTACAACACCCGAAGTCGGTGGGGTAACCCGCAAGGGAGCCAGCCGCCGAAGGTGGGGTAGATGATTGGGGTGAAGTCGTAACAAGGTAGCCGTATCGGAAGGTGCGGCTGGATCACCTCCTTTCTATGGAGAATCGTTCTCTGCAATGAGAACATTCAAATCGGAAGCTCAGCTTCCAAAACTCAGGTTTAGGCCTGTTACTCACTCGTTGCTCAGTTTTGAGAGTTTAAGCTCTCAAGTAAGACTTGATCCTTGAAAACTGGATACCGAAACGAATTTGCGTTTTAGAACATCTTTTAGCAACTTGTGTAAACAAGTAAATGTTATTAGTGAGATGATTCCAAAGAGAATATCATCGTATGATATTTTCCTACGGAAAAATCGAGGTTAAGCTAATAAGAGCACACGGAGGATGCCTAGGCGCCAGGAGCCGACGAAGGACGTGGCGAACAACGAAACTGCCTCGGGGAGCTGTAAGCAAGCTTTGATCCGGGGGTGTCCGAATGGGGAAACCCAGCTGTGGTAATTCGCAGTTACTCATACCTGAATACATAGGGTGTGTAGAGGCAGACCAGGGGAACTGAAACATCTAAGTACCCTGAGGAAGAGAAAACAATAGTGATTCCGTCAGTAGCGGCGAGCGAACGCGGAACAGCCTAAACCAAGGGGCTTGCCTCTTGGGGTTGTGGGACGTCTCACATGGAGTTACAAAGGAATATGGTAGGTGAAGAGGTCTGGAAAGGCCCGCGATAGAGGTAAAAGCCCTGTAACCTAAACTGTATTCTCTCCGAGACGGATCCCGAGTAGTGCGGGGCACGTGAAACCCCGTATGAATCCAGCAGGACCATCTGCTAAGGCTAAATACTACCTGGCGACCGATAGTGAAACAGTACCGTGAGGGAAAGGTGAAAAGCACCCCGGAAGGGGAGTGAAATAGAACCTGAAACCGTGTGCTTACAAAAAGTCAGAGCCCGATCTATGGGTGATGGCGTGCCTTTTGTAGAATGAACCGGCGAGTTACGTTTAACATGCAAGGTTAAGCCGAGAAGGTGGAGCCGCAGCGAAAGCGAGTCTGAATAGGGCGACTTAGTATGTGGACGTAGACCCGAAACCGTGTGATCTACCCCTGTCCAGGGTGAAGGTGCGGTAACACGCACTGGAGGCCCGAACCCACGTACGTTGAAAAGTGCGGGGATGAGGTGGGGGTAGCGGAGAAATTCCAATCGAACTCGGAGATAGCTGGTTCTCCCCGAAATAGCTTTAGGGCTAGCCTCGGTATAAGAGTAGTGGAGGTAGAGCACTGATTGGGTGCGGGGTCCGCAAGGATTACCAAGCTCAGTCAAACTCCGAATGCCATATACTTATTGCCGGGAGTCAGACAGTGAGTGCTAAGATCCATTGTCAAAAGGGAAACAGCCCAGACCATCAGCTAAGGTCCCCAAGTGTGTGTTAAGTGGGAAAGGATGTGGAGTTGCACAGACAACCAGGATGTTGGCTTAGAAGCAGCCACCATTGAAAGAGTGCGTAATAGCTCACTGGTCGAGTGACTCTGCGCCGAAAATGTAACGGGGCTAAACACACCACCGAAGCTATGGCTAGATACGTATGTATCTGGGGTAGGGGAGCGTTGTGTAGGGGTTGAAGGTGTACTGAAAAGAGCGCTGGACACTACACAAGTGAGAATGCCGGTATGAGTAACGAAAAGATCAGTGAGAATCTGATCCGCCGAAAGCCCAAGGTTTCCTGAGGAAGGCTCGTCCGCTCAGGGTAAGTCGGGACCTAAGGCGAGGCCGAAAGGCGTAGTCGAAGGACAACAGTTTGAAATTACTGTACCACCGTAATCCGCTATGAGCGATGGGGTGACGCAGGAGGGTAGTGACGCGGACTGATGGATGTCCGTCTAAGCAGTGAGGCTGATGTGTAGGCAAATCCGCACATCATTAAGGCTGGGCTGTGATGGGGAGCGAAAATTATAGTAGCGAAGGTCATGATCTCACACTGCCAAGAAAAGCCTCTAGCCAGGAGAAGGTGCCCGTACCGCAAACCGACACAGGTAGGCGAGAAGAGAATTCTAAGGCGCGCGGAAGAACTCTCGTTAAGGAACTCGGCAAAATGACCCCGTAACTTCGGGAGAAGGGGTGCCCCGGTAGTGTGAATAGCACGAGGGGGCCGCAGTGAAAAGGCCCAAGCGACTGTTTAGCAAAAACACAGGTCTGTGCGAAGCCGCAAGGCGAAGTATACGGGCTGACGCCTGCCCGGTGCTGGAAGGTTAAGGGGAGTGGTTAGGGGTAACCCGAAGCTATGAACCGAAGCCCCAGTAAACGGCGGCCGTAACTATAACGGTCCTAAGGTAGCGAAATTCCTTGTCAGGTAAATTCTGACCCGCACGAATGGCGTAACGACTTGGGCGCTGTCTCAACGAGAGATCCGGTGAAATTTTAATACCTGTGAAGATGCAGGTTACCCGCGACAAGACGGAAAGACCCCATGGAGCTTTACTGCAGCTTGATATTGAATTTGGGTACGATCTGTACAGGATAGGTGGGAGCCGTAGAAATCGGAGCGCAAGCTTCGGTGGAGGCGCCGTTGGGATACCACCCTGATCGTATCTAGGTTCTAACCTAGTACCCTTATCGGGTACGGGGACCGTGTCAGGCGGGCAGTTTGACTGGGGCGGTCGCCTCCTAAAGAGTAACGGAGGCGTTCCAAGGTTCCCTCAGAATGGTTGGAAATCATTCGCAGAGTGCAAAGGCATAAGGGAGCTTGACTGCGAGACCTACAAGTCGAGCAGGGACGAAAGTCGGACTTAGTGATCCGGTGGTACCGCATGGAAGGGCCATCGCTCAACGGATAAAAGCTACCCTGGGGATAACAGGCTTATCTCCCCCAAGAGTCCACATCGACGGGGAGGTTTGGCACCTCGATGTCGGCTCATCGCATCCTGGGGCTGAAGTAGGTCCCAAGGGTTGGGCTGTTCGCCCATTAAAGCGGTACGCGAGCTGGGTTCAGAACGTCGTGAGACAGTTCGGTCCCTATCTGTCGTGGGCGCAGGAAATTTGAGAGGAGCTGTCCTTAGTACGAGAGGACCGGGATGGACGTACCGCTGGTGCACCAGTTGTTCCGCCAGGAGCATGGCTGGGTAGCTACGTACGGACGGGATAAGCGCTGAAAGCATCTAAGCGTGAAGCCCCCCTCAAGATGAGATTTCCCAATTAGTAAGACCCCTTGAAGACGACGAGGTAGATAGGTTGGAGGTGGAAGTGCAGTAATGCATGGAGCTGACCAATACTAATCGGTCGAGGGCTTATCCTATACTTAGAATGCAGATTCGTTTCGGATTCAGTTTTCAGGCGATTAAGCCTGTAATACGCTTAGAAATTTATTGTCACTTCTGGTGATGAACCGAATTTCACGCGGCAGCGTCTGTTTCACAGACGCATGTTTGGTGGCGATAGCGGAGGGGTTCCACGCGTACCCATCCCGAACACGACCGTTAAGCCCTCCAGCGCCGATGGTACTTGGACCGAAGGGTCCTGGGAGAGTAGGACGTTGCCAAGCACACAAGACCACTGTTGAGTAATCGACAGTGGTCTTTTTGTTATGTATATTTACTTTAGGATTGTTGCAAATTAAATTATGTTTGACAGACTACAGTGTTTAACCCATAATACAATTCATACTAAACATATAAGAATTATAGGGGGAGCAAATTATGTCATACTTTAGTGTATCTATTAAGAAACCGATTCTGTTGGGGGCAATAGCAGTTTTGCTATTGATGTTAATTGCAGGGTGCTCGGGGTCTAATAATAAGGCTGATTCAAATAAAGAGGCACAGGAAAGTGCGAGTCCGGCAACTCAAAGTCCTCAAACTGCAGAGCCTGCAACGGGAGGGACTTTCGTCTATGGACGACCTGCTTCTGTAACTTCGCTGGATTTGCATAATCAGATTACGTCCAACAATGCTTTTGCAATCGACAAAGTCTTTGAATCATTAGTCGCTTTTGACAGCGAAGGTGAAATTGTAGATTGGCTTGCTAAGTCACATACTATCAGTGAAGATGGTCTGACGTATACATTCGAGCTTCGTGATGGTTTGAAGTTTTCAAATGGTACGGATGTGACTGCAGAAGATGCTGTTTTCTCTCTTGAGCGGCACTTGAAGGTAGGCGGCCCGCTGGCAATATCTGCAAAGGTCGACACAATCAAAGCGCAAGATAACAAAACGCTTGTTATTACACTTAAAGAGCCTTATACACCATTTATCTCGGAGCTATCTAATTTCTCAAATGGTATCCTTCCTAACAATTTCGGTGGAGTATCCGAAGAAGAATTCTTCAAGAAACCAATCGGTACGGGACCTTTTGTTGTTGAAACATGGGACACTGCAGGTGATCTGACCTTCACTAAGAATACATTCTACTGGCAAGAAGGTAAACCCTATATTGATAAGCTTGTTTATAAGCTGATTGAAGATGACAGCCAAGCGATTAACCAGCTGAAGGCTGGAGAAGTTAATGCTATTGAATCTTTGGCTCTGCAAAATGCCAATGAGATTAAAGATGGGGCTGACACTAAAGTAGTTACTAACGGTAGTTGGGTGACAGAGCAATTGTTCTTTAATACGTTGGATGAACATTTTTCTGATGTGCATGTCCGTCGCGCTCTGGCGCTGGCGCTTGATCGTGAGGGCTTGACCAAGGCGCTAACCTTTGGTTATGCACAAACAGCAAACTCATTGCTGCCAACAACGATTCCTTATAACGCAAATGATACAATCAAAGCACTGAACTTTAATATCGAAGCAGCCAAGGAGGAGCTTGCAAAATCTGCCTTCCCTAATGGCTTCACTACCAAATTACTTGTAGCATCCGGTAATAGCACAAGAGCTCAAGAGGCACAAATTATTCAGGCAGCGGGTCAAACGATCGGGATTAAGATTGAGATTGAATCGATTGAACTTGCCACTTTCCGTGAACGTTTCTTCGCATATGATTTTGCGGCAATGCTGAACAGCGGTCAGGCGGATTCCCCTGAAGCGAACTCAATTATTGCTTTCCAAACTGATCCGGAAGGCTTCAGCAAATCATATTGGACGCATTATACAAATAATGAAGTTACGAAGCTTCTATATGAGGGACAAAAAACTGCGGATGGCGATGAACGTGCACAAATCTATACTAAGCTGCTGCAGACCCTTGCTGATGAAGTTCCGTATATTCCGCTTTACTATCCAGATGTTTTAAAAGGTATTCGTTCTTCAGTTGACGGTCTCGTTGTTCTACCGAACGGCAGTGCCCGTTTCGAAGATGTCCGCATCAGCCAATGATGAATCTTAAGCAGGCGTTAAATCAACCGAAAGGAAGCAAGGGTTCTTATAACTGGCTTGTGATATCTCTTATAAAAGCATTGGCAGTGATCTTCTGTGTAATGATAGCAGTCTTTTTCATCATTCGAATCGTGCCGGGAGATCCAGCAAAAATGATTTTGGGAGAATACAGCACCCCTGAGGCGCTCAAGAGTATGCATCATACTCTTGGGCTGGACCTCCCTTTATGGGAGCAATTCATCCGATTTGTGAAGACGCTGTTTACTCGAGGAGATACTGGAAACTCCATTATTATGGGGACATCAACAAGAGAGTTGATTACACAACGGGCCCCTGTTACTTTGCTGCTCATCGTGATGGCTTGTGTGTTGGCGATTTTTGTATCTCTTCTGCTCGCTACGGTAGCCGCTACGCATAAGGATAAACTGCTGGACCATTTGATACGTATTTTTCCTACAATTACTCTAGGTATGCCAATCTTCTGGGTTGGCTTACTTTTAATTTTGCTCTTTAGTGTCCGGCTTGGCTGGTTCCCTGTTGGGGGAGTAAGTGAAGGGTGGGTCGGAACCTTGCATAGTCTTGCACTTCCAGCAATCACTGTTGCTTTTTCACAGGTTCCTACGCTTGTTCGTTCATTAAGAGCGCAGATGCTTGAAGTGTTAGAATCGGATTTTGTAGTCACCCTTAAGGCTGCGGGCATACCAAACAGGGTTATTTTATTTAAACATGTGCTGCGCAACTCTGCTCTTCCTACGCTAATGCTGCTGGGTGTGAATATTTCTTATTTAATCGGAGGCACCTTGGTCGTTGAGCAGGTATTTGGAATTAAGGGAATTGGCAGCTTATTGTTCACTTCAATTTCGAAACGGGACTTTCCGGTTATTCAAGGAATAGCACTTTACTGTGCGCTATCTGTTGTGATCATCAGTCTCTTGATTGAAATCATTTCCTGGTGGCTTGATCCCAGAACGAAAGGAAAACAATGAAAACTATAAGACTAGACTCGCGATTGTATGAAGACGGTAAGATAACAAGCGGCTTAAAGCGAATATGGAATACCCCTTCACTTTTAGTGGGAATTATTATGTTTGCAGCTCTTATTCTCTTGACTGTGTTTATACCTTATATAAGTCCTTATGACCCCTCTGAGCAAAATTTGAGTGCCTTTTTACAGCCTCCGTCAGCCGAACATTGGTTGGGAACTGATCAGTTAGGGCGTGATTTGTTTACTAGACTGATCTATGCAGCGAGGACTGATTTGAAAATCATGGTCTTGGCAGAAATCATTCCCTTTTGCACAGGTGTATTTCTAGGAATGCTGGCAGGATATTACGGCAAATGGATCGATACAGTTATTACGCTGTTGTCAGATACATTCATCGCCTTTCCTTTTTATCTGATCGTTATTATCGTTGCTTTTGCTAGTGGAGCAGGAGAACGAGGCATTTATATTACTTTTATCTTTGTAGGATGGATTGTCTTTGCCCGTGTCGTCAGAGGTCTTAGTGCTTCTTTTCGCAATCAGGAATGGGTGGCATCCGCTCAAACCTTAGGGCTACCTGGAGTGAAAATTATTTTACGTCATCTCCTGCCTAATGTACTTCCGCAAGCCGTGGTCGTCCTTATGACAGATATGATTGGATTGCTTGTTGCCATTGTTACGCTCGGGTATCTTGGTATCGGCATTACACCGCCAACTCCTGACTGGGGGACAATGATTTCAGATGGACAGCCCTTCATCACTACAGCTTGGTGGCTCTCGGCCGTGCCGGGATTTGCAGTGGTGTATACGGGGATAGCTTTGTCGCTCCTAGGTGATGGTTTGGCAGACATATGGAGGAAAAAATAATGTCTATACAACCCATTTTAGAAATAGAGGCGCTATCGCTGGCAGCTAAGTCAAATGACAGATTGGTCAATAATGTTAGTTTTTCGCTGGGTAAAGGGGAGAGTCTGGGATTAGTAGGTGAATCGGGATCAGGAAAATCACTTACACTGCGTGCAATTTTAGGCTTGCTTCCAAATGGTGTTGAACAGACTGGTGGCACCATTAAAAGTGCCGTAAGTAGTGCAATGGTATTTC
Source organism: Paenibacillus sp. FSL R7-0163 (assembly GCF_037969975.1). Lineage (NCBI taxonomy): Bacteria > Bacillati > Bacillota > Bacilli > Caryophanales > Paenibacillaceae > Paenibacillus > Paenibacillus sp. FSL R7-0163. Next base: position 6,150,074 of record NZ_CP150224.1, on the reverse strand, counting down.
AAGATCCAAGAGGTGCGCTTGATCCGCTCTGTACGGTTGTCAAACAACTGGCTGAAGTTGTGTATTACAGACAGAGAATAAGCCGTAAGACTTCGCGGGTAATTGCACTGGAACTGCTCGAAAGGCTTGGTCTTCCCGATTCATTGAAGAAAAAGGACCGGTATCCGAGTCAGCTGTCAGGCGGTCAGTGTCAACGGGTAGTCATCGCTCTGGCACTGGCGTGCAAGCCAGGCATACTTCTCTGTGATGAGCCGACAACGGCGCTGGACGTCACGGTTCAACGGCAAATTATTGAGACGATCACGAGCCTCCAGCATGAGCTCAGTTTTGCCATGGTATTTGTTACGCATAACCTAGCGATTGCAGCAAACTTGTGTTCACGGCTATGTGTAATGAAACAGGGACAGATTGTTGAGCAGGGCAATACCCTTGATATTTTGCAAAATCCGAAAGACCCTTACACACAGATGCTGATTGATTCGGTGCTTCCTTTGCCAGAGCTTGAAAGGAGTAGAGAATCATGAAATTAGCCTTGCAAATAAAAGATTTAACTGTTCATTATGGCGGCTTTACTGCACTGGATCGTATCAATCTGAATCTTGAGCAGCACACCACCCTTGGGCTTGTTGGAGAATCCGGATCAGGGAAATCTACGCTGGCGCGAGTAATTGCTGGACTGATTGCCCCAAATGAGGGGCAGATTCTGTTGGGTACCCAAGAATTAAAAAAGAAAAGAAGCCGTGAGCAGCACAAAACAATCCAGATGATATTCCAAAATCCAGATGCTTCGCTAAATCCTAAACATTCGATTAGGCAAATTCTTTCCGAGCCCTTATTGTTTCATAAAATAGTGGGGCGTACAGGTGTTGAACAAAGATGCAAAGAGCTTTTGAATCAAGTTCATTTAGAACAGAAGGCCTTAGACAAATTCCCACATGAATTTTCCGGCGGCCAGCGTCAACGGATAGCGATCGCTCGTGCATTAAGTGTTGAGCCAAGCATCCTGATCGCGGATGAACCTACAAGTGCGTTGGATGTATCTGTGCAGCTTAGTGTGCTCGAACTGTTTAATACGCTGAAGGCTGAGCTTAATCTCACCATGCTTTTTATTTCTCATGATCTAGGTGTAATCAATGCAATTAGTGATACGGTAGCAGTTATGCGGCAAGGAAAGCTCGTGGAGCAGAGTCCGCGGGACCAATTCTTCATCCGTCCTAAACATGAATACAGTTATGAGCTGTTGTCAGCGGTTCCGAAAATGCCAAAATAAAGTACATCAGGAGGTTTTCTTATGAACCGAGAACATAAAGGATACGTGCCACTTTCACTGGCTGAGTACAATAAGCTAACACATTTAATTTCCAAAGTTTTGTTTACTGAGCACCCTCCAGTTATCATCCCGGCTGAGGCAATCCTTGGAATCGAGGCGGTAGCCGCCGGTATAGCTGCACCTGGTCGAACCATTGTAAATATAGTAACAGGTCCCTATGGAAGTTTATTTGGAAAATGGCTTGAGCGGGGTGGAGCAACGGTTGTTGAAGTAAAGGTTCCTTTTGATGAAGTGGTCACTAGCGACCAAGTTGCTTCCGCAATTAAGGAGTTTAAACCTTGTGCCCTTTCTTTTGTTCAAGCTGAAGTGGTTACTGGAGGCTCTAATCCTGCTAAAGAAATATTTGAAATTGCAAAAGAATTCAATCTTATTACTGTGTCGGACTCCGTATCTGCGGTTGGGGGAGAGGCCCTGCTGGTGGATGAATGGTCCGTTGATTTTGCAGTTATAGGTGCGCAAAAAGCCTTAGCTGGACCCAACGGTGTTAGTGCCGTAAGTATTTCTCCACGTGGCTGGGAATTTCTTGAGTCGAATGAAAATGCTCCACGCAATTCTATTTTATCCTTGCTGGATCTGAAACCATCACTGGGAGACGCCGCGCCACTGCGGGTTGCCCCAAACATTCCTACGCTGGAGGCTAGAGCCTTGATTCAAGCTTTGACACGAATTGAAGAAGAAGGATTGGATCAAGTAATCAAACGCCATGAGCGAGCCGCAGCAGCTGCTGTAGCTGGTATTAAATCCTTGGGGCTTGAGCCTTGGCAAAAGGACAGCAGACATTATTCTACGCTGACTACAACGGTGCGGATTTCTGAAAAGCAAGAGTTGCGGATTGAGCAGCCTATAGGCATTGTGGCTCCCGGAGACGGAGAATTATTTGGCCATCTTCTGCGGATCAACCATTTTGGAACGAATGCTGAGCGGCAAAGTGTGGAGAAGGCTATATCCACGCTTGCCGAACTGTTGAAACAAGACCCTGTTCAGGCATTAGCAGCTGTTCGGCTGGCATGGGGGGAATGAAGATGATCCTTAAGCATCCAGAGCTGCAAACGTTCAATGATATTTTTATAGCAGGTATCGAAGGCAGACGTTTTGATGTCGTGATAAAGGATGGTCGTTTTTCATCCATTACTGAAGCGGAGCCGCATCAAGTGGAGTCAAATCTTGCAGGAACAGATCTGTGGCTAAGTCCGGGTATTATTGATCTTCATACGCATTTAGCTTGGACAGATTTTGACCACTCTGATCAATTGAAGCGCGATGCCAACCAGATCGAAATTATGCAGGCACAAGCTTTTGAAGCTACTCTTAGGACGGGTGTAACGACTGCCCGTGATGCAGGTGGGATTCTGCCGAGCACAGTGCAGCATCTTGTTCAGCAATATCAGCATCCATTAAGAGTGCAGGCCAGTAGCGATATGATTGGAGCAGCAGATGCCCGTGGTCTCAAGCATTTAGAACAACGCATGGCGGAAATCTTTGCTACAGGAGCGGGTTGGATAAAAATCATGGCCACAGGCGGGCTTGGAGCACCTACCGAGAAAGTCGTTGACCCGATCTTTTCCGAAGAAGAGTTCGCGTTCATTGTTCGTAATGCACATGCCCATGATAAGAAGGTACTGGTTCATACCTGGGGTGGAGTGACGATAGACTGGTCCATCCAGGCCGGCGTGGCATCAATAGAGCATGGGATGTTTTTAACTGAGGATCAGGCAGGAAGACTTGCTAACTCGGGGGTAGCGTTTGTGCCCACCACATCAATTTATCGTATTGCTGCAGACCCAAAAGGCGTTCTAGCGTTAAACCCGATCATTTGCGACCGAGCTGCCCGAGCTACCGAATGTCATTCCAAGGCCATTCATTATGCAAAAAGAGAAGGCGTTCGTATTGGATTCGGTACAGATTATGCCACACCTGCACTACATGGCTATAACCTTCAAGAACTGGATACATTGATTGATTATGGCTTAACTCGGAGAGAAGCGTGGCAGGCTGCGACTAAAAGTGCTGCTGATATTCTGGGGAGCGGTAACGAGCTGGGGCAAATTGCAGAAGGCTTTATTGCAGATGCTGTTGTTTTCAAAGTGGATCCATACGAAGCGCACGATGCAGATGCCCTTCGAAACAATATCGTTGCCGTAATTACTGGAGCAAAGGAAGCGGAATTAATCTAGAATCGTCTAAGCTTCTTCTAAAAAAACAACTGTTATCTTCTGCAGTTGTTTTTTACTTTCTAGATAATTAGATGATAAGTGGAGGTAGTTATTATAATACGATAATACATAGATGATGTTTTATGCTTTTGATTTTATATAAAAAAACTCTTGCAATGATTCTCCATACATGATATATTCTAAGTCCGCCAAGAAATACACATGCCGAGCTCGAAAAAGAAGTTAAAAAAAGAGCTTGACATTAAATAGCCGAACATGATATAGTATAAGAGTTGCTGCTGAGACATTAAACGGCGCCAACGAGAACTTGATCTTTGAAAACTGAACAACGAGTGAGTAGGAAATCACGCAAGTGAAATCCAAAATTAGAGAATTAATTTTCTCGTCAGATGTTTCAAAATGAGCATATCGCTCTTTTCAATACTAATTGGAGAGTTTGATCCTGGCTCAGGACGAACGCTGGCGGCGTGCCTAATACATGCAAGTCGAGCGGAGTTATTTTGAAAGCTTGCTTTCAAAATAACTTAGCGGCGGACGGGTGAGTAACACGTAGGCAACCTGCCCTTCAGACTGGGATAACTACCGGAAACGGTAGCTAATACCGGATAATTTCTTTTTTCTCCTGAGAGAAGAATGAAAGACGGAGCAATCTGTCACTGAGGGATGGGCCTGCGGCGCATTAGCTAGTTGGTGGGGTAACGGCCCACCAAGGCGACGATGCGTAGCCGACCTGAGAGGGTGAACGGCCACACTGGGACTGAGACACGGCCCAGACTCCTACGGGAGGCAGCAGTAGGGAATCTTCCGCAATGGGCGAAAGCCTGACGGAGCAACGCCGCGTGAGTGATGAAGGTTTTCGGATCGTAAAGCTCTGTTGCCAGGGAAGAACGTCCGGTAGAGTAACTGCTACCGGAGTGACGGTACCTGAGAAGAAAGCCCCGGCTAACTACGTGCCAGCAGCCGCGGTAATACGTAGGGGGCAAGCGTTGTCCGGAATTATTGGGCGTAAAGCGCGCGCAGGCGGCTATTTAAGTCTGGTGTTTAAACCTTGGGCTCAACCTGAGGTCGCACTGGAAACTGGGTGGCTTGAGTACAGAAGAGGAAAGTGGAATTCCACGTGTAGCGGTGAAATGCGTAGATATGTGGAGGAACACCAGTGGCGAAGGCGACTTTCTGGGCTGTAACTGACGCTGAGGCGCGAAAGCGTGGGGAGCAAACAGGATTAGATACCCTGGTAGTCCACGCCGTAAACGATGAGTGCTAGGTGTTAGGGGTTTCGATACCCTTGGTGCCGAAGTTAACACAGTAAGCACTCCGCCTGGGGAGTACGGTCGCAAGACTGAAACTCAAAGGAATTGACGGGGACCCGCACAAGCAGTGGAGTATGTGGTTTAATTCGAAGCAACGCGAAGAACCTTACCAGGTCTTGACATCCCTCTGAATCTGCTAGAGATAGCAGCGGCCTTCGGGACAGAGGAGACAGGTGGTGCATGGTTGTCGTCAGCTCGTGTCGTGAGATGTTGGGTTAAGTCCCGCAACGAGCGCAACCCTTAACTTTAGTTGCCAGCAGGTAATGCTGGGCACTCTAGAGTGACTGCCGGTGACAAACCGGAGGAAGGTGGGGATGACGTCAAATCATCATGCCCCTTATGACCTGGGCTACACACGTACTACAATGGCCGGTACAACGGGAAGCGAAGCCGCGAGGTGGAGCCAATCCCATCAAAGCCGGTCTCAGTTCGGATTGCAGGCTGCAACTCGCCTGCATGAAGTCGGAATTGCTAGTAATCGCGGATCAGCATGCCGCGGTGAATACGTTCCCGGGTCTTGTACACACCGCCCGTCACACCACGAGAGTTTACAACACCCGAAGTCGGTGGGGTAACCCGCAAGGGAGCCAGCCGCCGAAGGTGGGGTAGATGATTGGGGTGAAGTCGTAACAAGGTAGCCGTATCGGAAGGTGCGGCTGGATCACCTCCTTTCTATGGAGAATCGTCTTCTGCAATGAAGACATTCAAATCGGAAGCTTAGCTTCCACAATCTCAGGTTTAGGCCTGTTACTCACTCGTTGCTCAGTTTTGAGAGTTTAAGCTCTCAAGTAAGACTTGATCCTTGAAAACTGGATACCGAAACGAATTTGCGTTTTAGAACATCTTTTAGCAACTTGTGCAAACAAGTAAATGTTATTAGTGAGATTTTTCTTCGGAAGAATCAAGGTTAAGCTAATAAGAGCACACGGAGGATGCCTAGGCGCCAGGAGCCGACGAAGGACGTGGCGAACAACGAAACTGCCTCGGGGAGCTGTAAGCAAGCTTTGATCCGGGGGTGTCCGAATGGGGAAACCCAGCTGTGGTAATTCGCAGTTACTCATTTCTGAATACATAGGAAATGTAGAGGCAGACCAGGGGAACTGAAACATCTAAGTACCCTGAGGAAGAGAAAACAATAGTGATTCCGTCAGTAGCGGCGAGCGAACGCGGAACAGCCTAAACCTAAGAGCTTGCTCTTAGGGGTTGTGGGACGTCTCACATGGAGTTACAAAGGAATATGGTAGGTGAAGAGGTCTGGAAAGGCCCGCGATAGAGGTAAAAGCCCTGTAACCTAAACTGTGTTCTCTCCGAGACGGATCCCGAGTAGTGCGGGGCACGTGAAACCCCGTATGAATCCAGCAGGACCATCTGCTAAGGCTAAATACTACCTGGCGACCGATAGTGAAACAGTACCGTGAGGGAAAGGTGAAAAGCACCCCGGAAGGGGAGTGAAATAGAACCTGAAACCGTGTGCTTACAAAAAGTCAGAGCCCGATCTATGGGTGATGGCGTGCCTTTTGTAGAATGAACCGGCGAGTTACGTTTAACATGCAAGGTTAAGCCGAGAAGGTGGAGCCGCAGCGAAAGCGAGTCTGAATAGGGCGACTTAGTATGTGGACGTAGACCCGAAACCGTGTGATCTACCCCTGTCCAGGGTGAAGGTGCGGTAACACGCACTGGAGGCCCGAACCCACGTACGTTGAAAAGTGCGGGGATGAGGTGGGGGTAGCGGAGAAATTCCAATCGAACTCGGAGATAGCTGGTTCTCCCCGAAATAGCTTTAGGGCTAGCCTCGGTATAAGAGTAGTGGAGGTAGAGCACTGATTGGGTGCGGGGTCCGCAAGGATTACCAAGCTCAGTCAAACTCCGAATGCCATATACTTATTGCCGGGAGTCAGACAGTGAGTGCTAAGATCCATTGTCAAAAGGGAAACAGCCCAGACCATCAGCTAAGGTCCCCAAGTGTGTGTTAAGTGGGAAAGGATGTGGAGTTGCACAGACAACCAGGATGTTGGCTTAGAAGCAGCCACCATTGAAAGAGTGCGTAATAGCTCACTGGTCGAGTGACTCTGCGCCGAAAATGTAACGGGGCTAAACACACCACCGAAGCTATGGCTAGATACTATGTATCTGGGGTAGGGGAGCGTTGTGTAGGGGTTGAAGGTGTACTGAAAAGAGCGCTGGACACTACACAAGTGAGAATGCCGGTATGAGTAACGAAAAGATCAGTGAGAATCTGATCCGCCGAAAGCCCAAGGTTTCCTGAGGAAGGCTCGTCCGCTCAGGGTAAGTCGGGACCTAAGGCGAGGCCGAAAGGCGTAGTCGAAGGACAACAGTTTGAAATTACTGTACCACCGTAATCCGCTATGAGCGATGGGGTGACGCAGGAGGGTAGTGACGCGGACTGATGGATGTCCGTCTAAGCAGTGAGGCTGATGTGTAGGCAAATCCGCACATCGATAAGGCTGGGCTGTGATGGGGAGCGAAAATTATAGTAGCGAAGGTCATGATCTCACACTGCCAAGAAAAGCCTCTAGCCAGGAGAAGGTGCCCGTACCGCAAACCGACACAGGTAGGCGAGAAGAGAATTCTAAGGCGCGCGGAAGAACTCTCGTTAAGGAACTCGGCAAAATGACCCCGTAACTTCGGGAGAAGGGGTGCCCCGGTAGTGTGAATAGCACGAGGGGGCCGCAGTGAAAAGGCCCAAGCGACTGTTTAGCAAAAACACAGGTCTGTGCGAAGCCGCAAGGCGAAGTATACGGGCTGACGCCTGCCCGGTGCTGGAAGGTTAAGGGGAGTGGTTAGGGGTAACCCGAAGCTATGAACCGAAGCCCCAGTAAACGGCGGCCGTAACTATAACGGTCCTAAGGTAGCGAAATTCCTTGTCAGGTAAATTCTGACCCGCACGAATGGCGTAACGACTTGGGCGCTGTCTCAACGAGAGATCCGGTGAAATTTTAATACCTGTGAAGATGCAGGTTACCCGCGACAAGACGGAAAGACCCCATGGAGCTTTACTGCAGCTTGATATTGAATTTGGGTACGATCTGTACAGGATAGGTGGGAGCCGTAGAAATCGGAGCGCAAGCTTCGGTGGAGGCGCCGTTGGGATACCACCCTGATCGTATCTAGGTTCTAACCTAGTGCCCTTATCGGGTACGGGGACCGTGTCAGGCGGGCAGTTTGACTGGGGCGGTCGCCTCCTAAAGAGTAACGGAGGCGTTCCAAGGTTCCCTCAGAATGGTTGGAAATCATTCGCAGAGTGCAAAGGCATAAGGGAGCTTGACTGCGAGACCTACAAGTCGAGCAGGGACGAAAGTCGGACTTAGTGATCCGGTGGTACCGCATGGAAGGGCCATCGCTCAACGGATAAAAGCTACCCTGGGGATAACAGGCTTATCTCCCCCAAGAGTCCACATCGACGGGGAGGTTTGGCACCTCGATGTCGGCTCATCGCATCCTGGGGCTGAAGTAGGTCCCAAGGGTTGGGCTGTTCGCCCATTAAAGCGGTACGCGAGCTGGGTTCAGAACGTCGTGAGACAGTTCGGTCCCTATCTGTCGTGGGCGCAGGAAATTTGAGAGGAGCTGTCCTTAGTACGAGAGGACCGGGATGGACGTACCGCTGGTGCACCAGTTGTTCCGCCAGGAGCATGGCTGGGTAGCTACGTACGGACGGGATAAGCGCTGAAAGCATCTAAGCGTGAAGCCCCCCTCAAGATGAGATTTCCCAATTAGTAAGACCCCTTGAAGACGACGAGGTAGATAGGTTGGAGGTGGAAGTGCAGTAATGCATGGAGCTGACCAATACTAATCGGTCGAGGGCTTATCCTATACTTAGAATGCAGATTCGTTTCGGATTCAGTTTTCAGGCGATTAAGCCTGTAATACGCTTAGAAATTTATTGTCACTTCTGGTGATGAACCGAATTTCACGCGGCAGCGTCTGTTTCACAGACGCATGTTTGGTGGCGATAGCGGAGGGGTTCCACGCGTACCCATCCCGAACACGACCGTTAAGCCCTCCAGCGCCGATGGTACTTGGACCGAAGGGTCCTGGGAGAGTAGGACGTTGCCAAGCACATTAAGCCATTGTTGATTTATCAGCAGTGGCTTTTTTGTTTTTTTTGGACAAGAGTGATATTTGAAGGGGAGTACAACATCTGAAGGGGCTGTAATTGAGTGACATTTTTGTTACCGACGCTGAGGTCGATACAAGTATAATAGATAAGTGCAAATAATAAGCAACATCTCTAATACGAAGGAACTACTCATAAATTCTAACTTTGAATTTTCTTGTGTCTTTAGATGCATTGTGGAGGTAAGGAGGATTTAAGGCATGAAACAAACAAGAATTATTAAGATATTAATTTTTTCGTGTATAGTAGCTTTAATACTGGCAGGCTGCGGTACGAAAGCGCCCAGCTGGGATGCTTTTGAGGGTGCGCTAAACGAGAAGAATTTCCCTGTACCCCAAGAGGCGTACTCACCAGACCAGACTACGACAAACGTTGCTATGGATTATGTACGTTATTCTTTACCTGGATTAAAGGAGAAGAATGGTATCCCAGAGGAGTATATGGATACTATTAAGGCCTGGGGATGGGTTGAACAGGAAGAGGAGAATACCGATTCATCTGGTGTTTTTCAGAAGGATGGAGTAACGGTTCATTTAACAGTACATGATGATTATTTTATAGTTATGATCCCTAAAGAAAAGAAGGTCTTAATTAAAGGTCTTAAGACAAAATAAATAATCGCCGTCCTTTATGGATGGCGATTATTTATTTATATGCGAATACAGGTTAACCGTACTCTATTGAGAGTAATAGGAGGCATCGGTTGGATTAAACTTCAGCATGCCTTCCTTGTTGCGTTGATTTATTTTGAACAGTGTATAGAGACGGGGTAGTAAAAGCCACAAGTGGCAAATAATCAGGGATACTGTAAATGCCGGTGGTGACCAAAAAATAAAGAGAGCTGCAATACAAAGACCAATATAAAAATTATGTAACTGTACTTTACGGAAAATGCGGTAACTAATGTGTTGATCTGGCATGAAGCCAAGCCACGGGATTTTAAATGAGATGGACCATCTTTTTGAAATAGGATGCCCGGAGATTAGAAGTACTGAGCGTGAAATAACATATTGAACCCAGAACATAACCGGTGCAGCTATAATTAAGTAGAGAATACTCCACCAAGAAAGAAAGACTGTCTCGAGCACAAGGACCAAAAGAGGGAGCAAAATATAAACACGCAGCAGAGGTGCCGTTAGATTAATTTTTTTGATTAATTTATATTGATAGAATGTAGCAGCGCCTTTGGTGTTGGATTCCATATAAAATAGACTAACCTCCTCACAGATTCATATGTTCTTAATATCGGCGAATGAAAGCATTTTATTAAACTATGGGCGAATATTCACCGATATGGGGGCAGCGGAATATATATAATACACGAAACGAAGGATATGAAAAAACTATGAAAAGGTTTAAAATGATAGAAGGTGTATCATACTGTTCTTAAAAGAGTCAAGGTGGGATGGTTATGGAACAGCAAACCGAGCAAGCTTGTATCATTTGTGGACAGGAAAAAGAAGAAGGTATTGTGATTGTCTCGCATTTTATTTGTGAGGATTGTGAGGCAGAAATGATCCGTACCGAGGCAGAAGATGCTAAGTACCGTTTTTTTATTGGCCAGATGAAGAAGATCGGATTGCAAAAGAACGCTTAAGTAAGTAGAGTAACTCTGTTAATTGATGCGGATAAGAGAGCGGTCTGGATGAAAGATATAAGGACTGCATTAGAGATATTCATATACGGCTTCCTCGTTGTTTAAGCGGGGGGAGCCGTTTTGCTGTTCAGTCAGATGCTTTTATGAGGAAACATAGGAGTTTTTGAATATTTACGTTAAAATAGAAGGAACCCTATGGGAAGGAATTTAATATGAATAAATTACAACGATGTAGGGCGCCTGTATACGAAATGCTGGAGCAATATAGAATTGTGGGTAATATATCTTATCATGTGCCGGGACATAAAAATGGAGCGGCATATGACGGCGTAGAAGGCGCTGGGTATCTAGATGAGGTTATGAAGTACGATGTTACGGAGATTACCGGCACGGATGATCTTCATCATCCTGAGGGAGTCATTAAGGAAGCACAGGAGTTGGCTGCTGATTGCTTTGGAGCAGAGGAGAGCTTTTTTCTAGTTGGCGGAAGTACGGCGGGCAACCTGGCGCTGATTCTAACGGCTTGCCCCGAGCCTGGAATGATTCTGATCCTTCAACGAAATGTGCATAAATCAGTGATTCATGGTCTTATGTTAGCTGGAGTGCGGGCTGTTTTCGTCGAGCCGCTGATTGATCCACTCAGCGGCTTGGCAGTAGCGCCGGCGGCAGAGGCTGTTGAGGCTGCACTTGCAGCCTATCCTGAAGCCGCCGCTGTATTTGTCACCATGCCCAATTACTACGGCATGGGCAGTGACCTCGCGCCCCTCGCGCGTATCTGCCACGACAGCGGAGTACCGCTGCTTGTCGATGAAGCGCATGGGGCGCATTACGGGCAGCACCCGGCACTGCCTGCCGGGGCGCTTGCTTGTGGCGCGGATGGCGTAGTGCAGTCCACGCATAAGATGCTCACAGCAATGACCATGGGCGCTATGCTGCATGTTCAAGGGCAGCGGCTCGACCGTGCCCTGCTCTCGCAGCGGCTCGCCATGGTGCAGAGCTCCAGCCCATCATATCCTATGATGGCGTCGCTTGATCTTGCCCGGCGGTTGCTGCACAGCCGGGGCAGCGATGCTTTCACGGCGGGGCTGGCCGCCGTGGATGTCCTGCGGCGCGGCCTTGCCGAGCTGCCGCGCTATGGATTGGTGCAGCCGGCAGAGCCGCTGCACGACGGTACGCCGCTGCATAAGGCGGCGTACGAGATGCAGGACCCCTTCAAAGTCGTCATTTATGACGCCACCGGGGTCCTAGGCGGTTTCGAGCTGCAGCGCAGGCTCGAAGCTAAGGGCTGTGTGCCGGAGATGAGTGACGACCGGCACGTAGTGCTGCTGTTCAGCCTCGGTTCGAAGGCTGAAGATGCAGCAAGGTTATTGCAGGCGCTGCGGGAAATAGAGTCGGAGGATACATCCGAATCACCGCACACCGCTGCCATTTCAGAATCTCGAAATATTTCCACGTGGAACAATTTGAATGTTTTACAAATCTCAGCACCCGTTCCCTTCTCTTTGAAGCCGGTGACAGCCAATGAGGTAGAAAGTATTAATCTTGAACACAGCGTGGGGAGAGTAGCTGCAGAGATGGTAATTCCCTATCCACCAGGCATTCCATTATTATATCCGGGTGAGGTCATCACAGATCAGATACAGCAAAGACTGACTGGTTTAGCTTATGGAGGCGCGAAGTTCCAGGCTTGTGCTGATCCGGTCTTGCAGCGTATTAAGGTATACAACATTCAGAAGGGCGGAGAAGTATAAGTGGGCAAAGAAGGTTTCTTCATAACATTAGAAGGGGGCGAAGGCTCCGGAAAAACAACGGTACTGGGCAGAGTAGCAGCATATTTGCAGAATCGGTCCATGCCCTATCGAATTACACGTGAACCTGGAGGCATTGAAATCGCCGAAAAAATTCGCTCTATTATTCTGGATCCTGCCCATACTGCAATGGATGCACGTACAGAGGCATTGCTGTACGCTGCATCAAGAAGCCAACATCTCGCTGAAGTAGTAGAGCCGGCTCTTAGAGAAGGGCTTACAGTCCTCTGTGACCGCTTTGTAGACAGTAGTCTCGTTTATCAAGGACATGCAAGAGGATTAGGTATGGAAGAGGTGTGGAGTATTAACCGCTTTGCTATTGGAAATCGCATGCCCGATCTAACCTTTTATCTGGATGTAGAACCTGAGATTGGATTATCACGGATTGCGGCCAATCAAGATCGCGAAGTCAATCGTCTGGATATGGAGAGTCTTGCCTTTCATCAGAAGGTTCGTGAAGGATATCATTTATTAATTAAGGCGAATCCGGAGAGAATAGTAGTTCTTGATGCAAACCGCCCTATTCATCTGGTAGAACAAGATATCGTGAGAACTCTTGAAGAGAGAGTATTAAAGGGTTTTTAGGGTGTTTTGTCTAATATAATAAGAGAAGTGGCATATAACTAAGCGTTTGCTTATGAAGTGAGGTTACTACTAAGAACACATTAAGTAGTAATACTCCATAAAACTTTTTTGGGAGGGAATGCGAAGATGAAGTTGATCATTGCAATTATCCAGGATAAAGACAGTAACCGGTTATCCAGTGAGCTAGTAAAAGCCAATTTCCGTGCTACCAAACTCGCAAGTACAGGTGGATTTCTGCGGGCGGGAAATACGACATTTATGATTGGGGTAGAAGACAGTCAGATCGAAGCTGTACTAAACGTTATCCGTAACAGCTGTAAAGTGCGTGAACAACTAGTCACTCCAGTAACTCCGATGAGTGGCACGACGGATTCCTATTTACCGCTCCCTGTTGAAGTACAGGTCGGTGGCGCTACTGTATTCGTGCTTCCTGTAGATCGTTTCGAACATTATTAAGTATAATATAAATGAGCAAGTCATTTACAAAAAAGGGGCGGTAGATAACCTTTGAAGATCAATCCGGGATATAGGCCCTTAAAGAGTGAGCTTCCAAATGCAGAAGGGGCTAATAAGCCTGTTCAGCAGAAATCGTTCTCTGACGTTTTTCAGCAGCAAGGTGAACAGAAAACCAAAGATGAACTAAACCGCCAGATCAAAGAAATACAGTCACAAGGCGACCGTTTATCTAAGTCTATGACCATTCGTGAACTCACCATTTACCGGATGATGATCAAAAGGTTTCTGGAAGAAACCGCTCGTAGAGGCGTTATACTGAAAGAGACACGTGGATGGGATAGACGTGGGCGGGGCAAGCGTTACAAGCTGCTTGAGGAAATTGATGCGGCTTTGCTATCTATGGCAGACGATCTGCTGAATAGTGAGCAGGGCCGAATAGATCTGTTGGGACGTGTTGGAGAAATTCGCGGGTTGTTAATCAACCTTTCTTTTTAAAGTTTTGGGAGGAAATTATGCCTTTTCATGATATAGTAGGCCAGGAGCATGCTAAACGGCTACTCCAAAATGCCTTGCGCAAGGACGCTGTGAGCCATGCTTATTTATTTACAGGACCAGCAGGCAGTGGACAAATGAAGACGGCGCTGATGTTTGCCCAAGCAATTTTTTGCACTGAAAGCAAGGATGACGCCTGTGGCGAATGTCTAGAGTGCCGAAAGGTTGAGCATGGAAACCATCCTGATTTGTCATTGCTGCAGCCCGACGGTGCAAGCATAAAAATAGATCAGATCCGTGAGCTGCAGCGTGTCTTTTCCTATCGATCTGAGGGTGTGAATCCAAAGGTTTATATTATAGATGGGGCAGACAAAATGACGGTACAAGCTGCCAATAGTTTGTTGAAGTTTCTGGAAGAACCGCCAGCTCCGGCAGTAGGAATCCTAATATCTGATAATAGTCGTTCTTTATTGCCGACGATTCAGTCACGGACTCAGCGGATTCCATTTAGTCCGTTAAATCCGGATATTATGCTTCAAGCGCTAGCAAGTGAGGGTGTGCCGATCCCCTTAGCTCGATGTGCAGTATCACTTAGTTCGGGACTTGATGGTTGCAGGGAACTTTTGGAACAGAATTGGTTTGCAGAAATGAGAAATCTAGTGTTACAATTAGCTAAGGAGTCCTTAAGCAAGGGCAGCTCCACGGTAGCAACTGCCGGGCAGAAGCTGTTCAAGACTGGGCTCGCTGAACATTTGGATATCCTTTTCAGCATGTTCCATCTATGGTTTAAAGATATGCTCTACTTCCTGTACCGCAAGCATGAAAGTATCGTTTTTATAGATCAGTTAGACTTTATTTCCAGGCATGCCCGTGGGCGCAGTGCGGAACAATGGGTGGCTTATATGGGATATGCAGCAGAGAGTACTAAGAAGCTGCGTTCCAATGCCAATGCCCAGTTGTGTCTGGAGCAGTTCTTAATCCGACTGGAAAGTTAAAGGATTAGCAATGATATATCCTCCGGATGTCGCTTTACCTGGAAGTATCGTTTTAACAGACGAGGAAGGACAAGCATGGATCATCAGGGAGCGGACATGCCCATAGGTTCCTTTTACCGGCAAACAAGGGGGTTAATTTTTGTACAGCGTAGTAGGTGTCCGTTTTAAAAAAGCGGGTAAAATATATTATTTTGATCCACTTGATTTTCCGATTGAACGAGATCAATGTGTTATTGTTGAGACAGCACGTGGGGTGGAATACGGTAAGGTTGTCGTAGGCAAAAAAGAGGTGGAGGAGTCCGATGTTGTACTACCCCTCAAAAAAGTGATGCGTATTGCCGGAGAAACCGACGCACGCGTAGTTGAGGAGAACAAAAGCGCCGCTAAGGAGGCTTTTACAACCTGTTTAAATAAAATACGCGACCACGGTCTCAAAATGAAGCTCGTAGATGTAGAGTTTACTTTTGACCGTAATAAGATTATATTTTACTTTACGGCCGAAGGACGCGTTGATTTTAGAGAATTGGTTAAGGATCTGGCAAGTATTTTTCGGACCCGCATTGAGCTTCGGCAAATTGGGGTACGTGATGAAGCAAAGATGCTAGGTGGACTTGGACCTTGTGGACGAGTGCTTTGTTGTTCATCTTGGTTAGGGGATTTTGAACCCGTATCCATAAAAATGGCCAAGGATCAGAACCTTTCACTTAATCCGACCAAGATTTCCGGACTTTGTGGACGTCTGATGTGTTGTTTGAAATTTGAGCATGACAATTATGAGAGTGTAAAGGAAGAAATGCCAGCGGTCGGCAAGATTGTCGTGACCTCATTGGGGGATGGCAAAGTAGTAGGAATCAATGCCGGAAACCGTACGGTTCATGTACAGTTGTTTGAAGTGGGCAAAGTTAAGGAACTTCCAATGGATGATGTTGTCGTCAAGTAAACCATATAAGGTTACTTTCGGGGTGGAAACTTGGAGAAGAAAAATATATTTGCACACATGCAGGATATGGAAGCGCAGATGGAAACGATGCGCGCCAATCTTGGAGAATGGAAACAGACGGTAAAAGAACTGATGGAAGCTAACCAGAGGTTAACTCTGGAGAATGAACAGCTTCGCAAAATTTTAAAGCGGGATGCACCTTTGGATCCTACCGTAGATTCTGCGGAGGCGGAAGCTCTTTTAGCTACCGGAGAGGGAACAGAAGAGGTTGTCGGGGAAGGTTATGACAACTTGGCTCGACTTTACCACGAAGGCTTTCACATCTGTAATGTTTATTTTGGACATTTACGCACGGAAGGTGACTGTCTGTTCTGTCTTTCTTTTCTTAATAAATGAGGATATCCAGCCGTAGGAGATTAATCCTACGGTTTTTTTTGAATTTTGGCCAATAGGCATATGCATTTGAAGCAAGTTTTTTTCAACAAAACCTTTAGGAGATTATTACATGAAGAATTCTTTTAATGATATATCTGTCCCCTTGTTACCGACGGAGCGGGTGGATGATTTACTAACGCATGACCTGCGCATTATTCAAAGTGATGAAGTATTTAGCTTTTCTATGGATGCTGTATTGCTTGCTCGTTTCGCCAGTGTTCCGCCACGTGGAAGAGTTCTAGATCTTTGTACGGGAAATGGTGTAATACCGATTTTAATGACTACCCGGACAAAAGCCTCTATAGAAGGTATTGAAATACAACCTCGTTTAGCTGATATGGCTCGTCGTAGTGTGGCTCTCAATGGCCTTCAGGATCAGGTTGTAATTCATGAAGGTGATTTACGCGAGTTATATACTACCGCAGGACATGGTGTGTATGATGCAATAACGGTGAACCCTCCTTATATGCCGCTTAATGGCAGTGATCTGAAGCTGAACAACCATCAGGCTATGGCTCGTCATGAGATAGGCTGTACTCTGGAGGAGGTTATTCAGGCTTGTGTGCGATTGGTTCGGACGGGCGGAAAGGTAAGTATGGTTCATAAACCACAACGGTTGGTTGATATTATCAGTCTTATGAGACAATATAGACTCGAGCCAAAGATTATTCGGTTTGTACATCCACGTGCCCATCTAGAGGCTAATATGGTATTAATCGAAGCTACACGTGATGGAAAGCCTGAGGTTCGTTTACAACCACCGCTCATCGTATATAATGAGGACAATCAATACTGTCCAGAGATTATGGACATCTACTATGGTGCTAAAGAGGGTAAATCATGACGATATCATGCCAAAGCAGTTTTCAAAACAAGACCAATACCAGTACTCAGGAGACAACAGGGTCGCTTTTTCTGGTGGCTACACCTATCGGTAATCTGGAGGATATGACCTATCGTGCAGTCCGCACTTTACAGGAATGTGATATTATTGCCGCGGAAGATACGAGACAGACCCGGAAATTACTCAGCCACTTTGAGATTTCACCTTCGATGTTGTTTAGTTATCATGAGCATAATAAGGCCGCCAGTGGACCTGAGCTTGTACGCTATATAATAGAAGGAAAAAATTTGGCACTCGTCAGCGATGCCGGTTTACCAGCGATTTCTGACCCTGGAGCGGATCTTGTAGCCCTTGCTATAAGTCATGGAATTCCGGTGATTCCTATCCCTGGAGCTAACGCAGCGTTGTCAGCTTTGATCGCTTCTGGTCTATCTACGAATACGTTCACTTTTATCGGCTTTCTTCCCCGAGAGCGTAAGGACATCCGAGCAGTATTAAGTCCACTTCGTTCGGCTCAAGGAACTTTGTTGTTCTACGAATCTCCCCATCGCGTAGTTAAGACACTTGCTCATCTTCAAGAAGCATTCGGCAATCGCCAGATTGTGTTGGCACGTGAATTAACGAAAAGATATGAGGAATTTCTACGCGGTTCGATTGAGGAATGTACACTTTGGCTTGCTGAACATCCTCCGCTAGGCGAATATGTTATTGTCGTAGAAGGGGAGAGCAAGGAAGATGCAGAAATCGCAGAATCGGCGTGGTGGCGTCAGTTAAGCATTGAAGAACATGTAGCTCATTACGAAGCACAGGATGTGCCACGTAAAGAGGCTATGAAAAAAGCGGCATCAGACCGGGGTGTAGCCAAACGGGATATTTATAATGCGTTGCTTGATAGAGCAGAAGAGTAAGTGTTGTAGACGAACTCTTAGAATAACTAAGGATTCTTGGAAACGGCCCGAGCTTGAATGATTTATCTGTGGGTTAAATGTACTTTGTACAGTTATTTTTGAATTTTTTTATGTATTTGTTCGTTTAGTTGTACTTCATACAGTTATAAAGGTGGAAATGATTGATTTCACGGAGATATAGGGAATATAAGTGTACAAAATACAATTAATTCGTTTAATGGTAAAAATCATTTAAAATAACTGTAAGAAATACAACTAAGTATTACTGGTTCCGTCTTGAAGTACATTGCCCTTAGGGAGGGCAAACCCAGACATAAAAAATACCTCCCGCGGTCACGGGAGGTCAAGGAGATATGAAAAGGTTAGAATTAACAATTTGATTAGTTCTATTATATACTATTTAATTTAGTTTGTCACAGGGGTAGGGATGGAAGAAATGCATTCATGACAAACTATTTTTCCTTTAAAGTAAGTTACGTTCTCAGCGTTGCCACAGAAAATGCAGGCAGGCTCATACTTTTTAAGCATAATCCGTTCGCCATCAACGTAAATTTCCAGTGCGTCCTTTTCGCCAATGCCAAGTGTACGGCGTAATTCAATAGGAATAACAACCCGTCCAAGTTCGTCTACTTTTCTTACAATTCCTGTTGATTTCATCATAACAATCGTTACTCCTCTCAATGTTCCAAAAACGTCATTATTCGACATTGTTCACTGTTTTATGATACTTATAATACCAACGATTCCCAAATCAGTCAACCTTTTTTCATAGGCTGAATAAGAAAATTTCCATAAGAACTTTGAATGTCCCTATAAAAATTAAGAATTGCCCTGAAAGCATTTTGTCGATTTACCAAGACCAAAAATGATACTTTTCGACAAAGTACGACATAATTACTTATTATATACTGATATTAGTTAAAATCATATTAAATTATTAGAAGGAGTTGACCTCATGAAGCAGCCGCTCACGGAAGAAAAGGTTTTCAAGGATCCCGTTCATAATTATATTCATGTACAGGATACGATTATTTGGCGACTAATTAATACAAAAGAATTTCAGCGTTTACGCCGGATTCGCCAGTTAGGTACCTCATATCTCACTTTTCATGGTGCAGAGCATAGTCGATTTTCTCATTCTTTAGGAGTATATGAAATTACACGAAGAATCATTTCGCAATTTGAGCGCAGCGGGTATAAGGATTGGATTCCGGAAGAAAGTTTGCTTACTTTGTGTGCGGCTTTGCTGCATGATTTAGGGCATGGCCCATTTTCCCATTCTATAGAAGAAGCTTTTGAAATGAACCATGAGGATTGGACCTGCCGGATTATTTTGGAGGACACGGAGATTACCGAAATATTGCGTGATGTGGAGGAAGATTTTCCTCGTAAAGTAGCTTCAGTTATCTCTAAGACTTATGAGCATGAAATTGTTGTCAATTTGGTTTCCAGTCCGCTGGATGCTGATCGTATGGATTATTTGCTGCGTGATGCGTACTATACAGGTGTAAACTATGGAACCATCGACATTGATCGGATTTTGAGAATGCTTCGTCCTTATAATGGGCGGATTGTAGTAAAAGAATCAGGTATGCATGCCATTGAAGATTATTTAATGTCACGTTATCAAATGTACTGGCAGGTATATTTTCATCCGGTGACGCGCAGCTCTGAAATTATTTTGCGTCAAATCTTCCGTAGAGCTAAAGAATTGTTCCAAGAGGGGTACAAATTTCGCTTTATGATCGCTCCGCTGGAAGATCTCTTTCGAGGAGAAGTAACAGTGAAGCAATATTTAATGCTTGATGAGGCACTGGTACAGACTGCTTTTATGCAATGGACACTTGAAGAAGATGAGTTATTAAGCGACTTGTGTACCCGTTTTATTCATCGTAAACTGTATAAATATGTAGAGATCGAGAATTTGGATACAGATATGATTACGGAAATCCGCAGCAGTTTTGCGGGAGTGGGACTTAACCCAGAATATGACCTAGAGATTGATTATCCGACAGATTTGCCTTATGATGTGTTCCGTCCAGGAGCAGCCTTCGACAATAATCAAATTTTACTGCTTGATCGGAATGAGCAATTGCGGGAAATTTCAGAGGTATCGGATATTGTGCGCTCAATAAGCGGAATTCATCGTGGCAGATATCATCTATATTTCCCACAGGATAAGCTGAAAAAAGCCCTTACACGCTTGCCCTCTTCTGTAGCAGAGATTTTTGCAAAATAATACAAATATTTATGGAACTATTGATAAAAACAACAAGGAGTGAGCTTTAAAATGTATCTGTTCGACACACATACACATCTAGATGCGCCTCAATTCGACGAGGATCGCGAGGAAGTTATTGCTCGTGCAGTAGAGGCCGGAGTTAGCAAGATGATCAATATTGGATTTAATCGGGAAACGATCCCTTCAACGATGAAGCTGGCTGAATCTTATGATTATATTTATGCAGCGGTGGGCTGGCATCCACAGGATGCGATTGATATGAAAGAGGGGGACCTCGATTGGATCGCCTCTCTTTGCAGCCATGAAAAAGTGGTGGCCATCGGAGAGATTGGATTGGATTATTATTGGGATACCTCTCCCAAGGATGTGCAGCAGGAGGTCTTCCGCAAACAAATCGGACTAGCCCGTGAACTAAAAATGCCAATCTGTATACATGACCGTGATGCTCATGAAGATGTTGTACGGATTTTACGGGAGGAAAAAGCAAATGAAATTGGTGGCGTGATGCATTCGTTCTCAGGCAGCTGGGAAACAGCAAAAATGTGTCTAGACCTTGGATTTCATTTGTCATTTGGAGGACCGATAACGTTCAAAAATGCCAGAGTGCCTAAAGAGGTGCTTGCACAGACGCCATTGGACCGATTATTGATCGAAACAGACGCTCCATATTTGACTCCACACCCCTTCCGTGGCAAGCGAAATGAGAGTGCTCATGTGAAGTTAGTAGCAGAGGCTGCGGCTGAAATTAAAGGGTTAACATGGGAAGAATTGGCTAAAATTACGTATGCGAACGCACTGGAACGATTTGGGATTGTCTGAAAACAGGAGTAAAACGGGTGAAAAATAGAGAATAGCCGATATATTAAACTTTTTTAATATAAAAACGGCTGATTATTACAATATTTTAACCATATATTTGCTTAAACGTGGTTGAATCGTCCTTTACAACATGCATCAAAACAGGATATCATCTTTTCAGTGATGTGAGCTGTTGTTATTGTGACAGCCATTGATTCATGGATCGTCTCGCTGAGTCTCCGTATGGAGAACGGGGGAACCAATATTGAACTGCCGCATGCCTGTATCTTGAATACGACTAGGAATTGCCGCAGAACAATATTTGATTTCTTCACGTGGTCTTTGGGGTGAATTTAAGGGCAACCGCCGTGAGCGGGTGACCTGAAATAGGGCGTCTCTCTTTCGTCCGAACCCGACAGCTAACCCCGTAAGCGCAAGTAAGAGAGGCAACCTCGTGCACAAACATTCCCGCGTATTCTGACATCGGAGAAGCCACGAAAGAGTCCTCAAGAGAACTCTTTTTAGGCTTCTTTATTTTTGAATAAACTGAATGTTGCCCGCATACTGTTATATAACAGGTGTGGGAGTAGCTGTGCCGAGCAGGCGATCCATGAGCAGGAGACGCTAAGTTAATACGTGCGTATCCTGTGACAATCTCAAATAGTTTCGTCAAAGAAATTCAGTCCTCATGATATACAAATTGACGACGAGGCTATGTAAGGAGGATGGAGAGAATGGGCTTATTCCAACCAGAGGTATCCCATGATTCGCAGTCATCCAGCAGGTCTTTCGCATTACGGTGGGAGCAAGTAAATACTCGCGTACTTTTACTTGCAGGTGTGATTTCAATCGCAATCGCGCTGTTAATTCTGCTGTACGTACACGGTCAAAGTAACAAACAATTTGTTTTAGTAATAGACGGGCAAACACAGACACTTGAAACGCGAGAAGCACTTCTTGGTGATGTGTTGGAGAAAGAGCAAATTTCGCTGCAGCCGCATGATGAATTATCTTTAGGTCTGAGTGATGAAATAAAAGACGGTGACCGTGTCGTTATCAATCGTGCGCAGAAATTTAGCCTTACTGCGGACGGAGCAACAAAAACGTTATATACGACCGAAGACACTATCGGTCAGGCGATTGACAAACTGGGTATCAACCTAGAAGGCTATGATAAGATTTTTCCTTCGTTAGACACCACCATCTCTGCTGACATGGAGATTAAGATCGTTCGTATCAACAAGCAAACGGTACAGCGAACAACTAACTTACCTTTCCGTGTTATTAAGACAGCAGATCCCTCCCTTACTGTGGGAACAGTTAGAGTGGCACAGGCAGGCAAACCAGGCGTCATGGTTCAGCATATTGAAAAGATCTATCAAGACGGAGAACTGGCCTCTATGCGCATGATCGGCAAGGAAGTACAAACGGTAACAAAAGATAAGATCATTGCCGTTGGTACTAAAGCACTTCCTAAGCCTACTGTAGTTGCTAAAGCTACAACAACTTCCAAATCAAGCACTACCTCCAAAACGACTAAAGTTAGCGCTAAGACTAAGAACGTCACAAGCAAGGCTGGCGTAGACTTTGAGTACAAGAAGATGATTAAGAACGTCTCCATGACAGCTTATTCGTCAGAAGAGCCAGGAATAGGTACTAAAACTGCCTCCGGAACACGCGTAACGGAAGGTCGTACAATTGCAGTAGATCCGAATGTAATTCCTATTGGCTGGTGGGTTTATATCGATGGGCTTGGATTCCGCCGTGCAGAGGATACGGGCGGTGCCATTAAAGGCAATAAAGTGGATGTCTATTATGATTCCCTGAGCCATGCTCGTAATTTCGGCCGTAAATCACGTACCGTATATGTGATTGGACCTGTGAAACCAGAGCTTAACTAGAACTGAAGCTTTTGCAAAAAATCCTTTGATAAGCTATAGTGATGATAACCGTTAAGGAACGCTGGATGATCATTTCGTTGATCGCAGAGCAACCGCTCATCACTTATACATTCTTTAACCAAAAGAAGAGGAGCGAATCCTCTTCTTTTTGCTTTTTTTGGAAGGAGTCAAGAAATATGATTAAGGAATTAATCGTCGTTGAAGGCAAAAGCGATACCGTAGCCATTAAGCGTGCTGTGGAAGCAGATACGATTGAGACAGGCGGCTCTGCTGTAAACCGGACTGTAATTGCGAAGATTGCGCTAGCTATGGAACGCAGAGGGGTTATTATTCTTACGGACCCGGACCATGCTGGGGAGCGAATTCGTAAAATCGTTTCAGCGAAGGTGCCGGGCTGCAAGCATGCTTTTATTCCGGAGAAGGACGCAACTCGAAAAGGGGATATCGGTGTAGAGAATGCATCGCCAGAGGCGATTCGTCATGCGCTGCGTAACGTACATACCTCTTTTGAAGGAGCACCTGCTTTGATTGGTATTGATGACCTTATGGCCGCTGGAATGCTTGTACACCCTCGGGCTGCTGAAAGACGTATGGCGCTTGGTAATTTGCTTGGAATCGGATATTGTAACGGCAAACAGCTGTACAAGCGGCTGGCGATGTTTGGGATTACGCGGGAGGAATTTGCCGGGGCTCTCGCCCAAATTGATCAGGGAGGCATTACTTCATGAGTGGTAGAGAGGAAATTTCGACTCCAAAACGGACCAAAGAGATTATTCAACGTTATGGATTCAAGTTCAAGAAAAGCCTGGGACAGAATTTTTTGATTGATCAAAATATTTTGGACAAGATTGTAGACGCTGCTGGACTAGATAGCGATTCTGGGGCGCTGGAGATCGGGCCGGGAATTGGAGCGCTGACGGAGCGTCTGGCACTAACAGCCGGTGCTGTAACTGCCGTAGAGATAGACCGTAGACTGATTCCAATATTAAAAGACGTACTTTCCCCTTATCCCCATGTTAAGGTTCGTAACGATGATGTCCTCAATGTGAACTTGCAGGAAATGTTCAAGGAAGATTTCACCACTGTGAACAAGGTCAGTGTGGTTGCTAACCTGCCTTATTATGTGACTACTCCGATTCTGATGAAGCTGCTTGAAGAGAAGCTTCCCCTTGATAACATCGTTGTAATGATTCAGAAGGAGGTTGCGGAGCGTATGGCTGCATCTCCAGGTGGAAAGGAATACGGAAGTCTTAGCATTGCCGTGCAGTACTACAGCGAGCCTGAGCTCGTCTGTATCGTGCCGCGTACGGTATTCATCCCTCAACCTAATGTGGAGTCTGCTGTTATCCGTCTGAAGGTTAGAGAGCATCCTCCGGTAAAGGTGGAGAGTGAGAAGCATTTCTTTGAAGTGGTTCACGCTTCTTTCACACAGCGCCGCAAGACGATTGCTAACAATCTGAAGGCTCGTTACTTCCCTGAACAAGGACGTGAGCAGCTGGAGGCTTTACTCGCAGAAGCGGGTATTGAACCGACCCGTCGCGGAGAAACACTCAGTCTTGAAGAATACGCCCGCTTAAGCGGTGTTTTGCTAGCCGCTGGAATTGAATAAGCAATAAGAAACGGTTGTTGTCTTAAAGGACGACAACCGTTTCTCGTAGAAATATAAGGATGTTATTCTGGTGGAGCATTATACATTCTTATATTTTAAAAATATGGCGAGTTATGAACCAACTGAGGCCTTTGCCCATACGATGGGGTAGAGGTGGTGGTTGTAATGAATTTAGGAGACTTGGTCGTTCGCAAATCTTATGGCGGTGATTTAACATTTCGTGTAGATAATATCGTGCAGGATAGAGCCGTCATTAAAGGCACAGATTTCCGCCTGTTGGCGGATTCTCCTCTGGATGACCTGGTTCAAGTGCCTCCTACCCGAATAACGGAACGGGGACAGCAAGCACAGATCAAAGCGAAGGAATCACTGACACAGCTGCGGAAGGACCGTCAGGAGCAAAGTCAGCGGAGCGGGGGAACCCTAACAGAGGGGACATGGGCTCCACCCTCCAAGGAAGCTCCTTATTTTGAAGTGCCGGGTAAAGTACTGCATCTGGATGGCGATCCGGCATATTTGAATAAGAGCCTTAGCTTATACGAGCAACTGCGGATTCCCGCTGAAGGGCATCATGTTCATGAATCTGCAATGGCTGATACGTTATACCGGCTGTTGCCCCGTGTACGCCCAGACATTGTAGTGATCACTGGTCATGATGGGGTACTGAAGCAACAGCATACTTACGATCTATATAGTCTGAATAGCTACAAAAATTCGCAAAACTTTATAGCTGCTATTAGGGTAGCTAGGGAGTATGAGCGGAATTTTGATGCGTTGACTATTGTTGCCGGTGCTTGCCAATCTCATTTCGAGGCATTACTTGGAGCTGGGGCTAATTTTGCCAGTTCACCTGGTCGAATTTTGATCCATGCTCTGGATCCCGTTTATGTAGCAGCAAAATCATCCTTTACTTCCATCAGGGATACTGTAAATCTTAGTGATGTTCTGAATAATACCATCAGCGGTAATCAGGGTATTGGTGGTGTTGAGACCCGTGGCAGCTTCCGTATCGGAATGCCGCGGCTGCAGAATCTGTCGGCGCTAAAAGTGACACCATCAGCCATTTAAGCGGCAGAGATAGGTCTATGGTTTCAGGAATATAGGTAATTTGAATGGGCTGAATAGAATATCCGAAAGAAAGGGTGAGCGCTGAGCTTAACCCTTTCTTTTTTTCTTTGTGATGCCTATATTACAGATAACAAGGATATTAGTCCGGCGCTGATTTCTCGCAAAAAAATTCCGTTGACAACGAAATATGCATCAACTATAATTAATTATTTATTTGCTTTGACATTGTCCTGAAAAAGTTGTATAATGGACAAGAAAAGAGGTGGTCGTCAGGTAATGGCTAATAACGCGCTGTTGGAAATCAAACGCAGTCTTGAAGCTCACGTCGGTCATAAGATCACATTGCGTGCAAACGGAGGTCGTCGTAAAACCGTTGAACGCACAGGTGTCCTGGAAGAAACGTACCCTTCTGTATTTATTGTCAAACTGGATCAGGAGCAGCAAACTTTTAAGCGAGTCTCCTATAGCTATGCCGATATACTTACTGAATCTGTGGAAATCACAGTTTGTGAAGACGATGGGCAGATGCGGATTATGTATATTAAAGCTTAATGTTTCACGAACAGTCTCCTTTGGAGGCTGTTTTTTGTTTGCGTTTTTTGGGACAAATATTTGGTGCATGATCCGTGTTCTAAGCAAGCATACTAATTGGGCAACGGGTTAATCATTTATTTTCATAAGGGAGGAATTCCGTAATGAGCCGCAGAAAACGAGGCATGATGTCGGAGGAACTGAAGACAGAGTTAGCCAAGGAGCTGGGTTTTTATGAAACCGTAGAACGTGAGGGCTGGGGTGGAATTACAACTCAAGACGCTGGCAACATGGTGAAAAAAGCGATACAGCTTGCTGAACAGGCCGCGCGGAAATCTTAAATTTTAGGCTATAAAGTGAATATTACTGAAAAAGGGTGCGTCTAAAAGGCGACACCCTTTTATTATTGGACTTCATTAGAAGTTTCTCATATAATATGTTAAGTTGTTTTTACGGGAAAAGCTGAAGGTGGGTGAACGCCTTGAAAATGTATGAAAAGGCACCAGCTAAAATTAATTTGATGCTGGATGTGCTGCACAAACGTGCTGACGGTTTTCATGAGGTGGAAATGATTATGACCATGGTAGATCTAGCAGACCGCTTAGAGCTGTCTGAGCTGCCAAGGGATACTATTATAATATCAAGTCAGGCTGGTTATATTCCCCTGGACGAGAAAAATTTAGCTTTCCAGGCGGCAAGGCTTATTAAAGACCGTTATAACGTGAAGAGTGGTGTACATATCCATCTGGATAAAAGAATTCCGGTTGCGGCTGGCCTAGCTGGCGGCAGCAGTGATGCCGCAGCTACGCTACGCGGTCTAAACCGTCTGTGGCGTCTCGGTATTCCTGCGCAGGAGCTACAGGAGCTTGGCGCTGAGCTGGGTTCAGATGTGCCTTTCTGCGTCACAGGCGGCACAGCCTTAGCTACAGGACGAGGCGAAAAGCTTACGCCAATCAACAACCCGCCACAATGTTGGGTTGTGTTGGCGAAACCACCGATCAATGTATCGACTGCAGAAGTGTATGGACGCGTTCGGAGCAATAATATAGCTGTGCATCCTTCTGCTCGAAAGATGCAGCAAGCGATTGAAGCAGGAGACTTTGGGGGCGTATGCAACCATCTAGGCAACGTGCTTGAAGATGTTACCCTAAGGCTGCATCCAGAGGTTCAGCAGCTCAAGGAAGCGATGATAAAGCTCGGAGCAGATGGGGTGTTGATGTCAGGCAGCGGACCTACCGTATTCGGTTTAGTGTCCAAGCAGTCTAAAGTAGCAAGGATTTACAACGGACTGCGAGGGTTCTGCAAGGAAGTCTACGCAGTGAGATCACTGAATTAGTCTGCTTCTCTTGTGTAAACCCGTACAAAAGTGATATATTTTTCTAAAATATTCGGTTTTGGCGAGGAGCATTCCGTGAAGAAATTAAAAAGAAGCCAACGTTTGGTAGACATGACTCAGTTTTTACTTGAGCGGCCGCATGAACTACTGCCGCTGTCTATATTTGCCGATCGCTATGGAGCGGCTAAGTCCTCCATTAGTGAAGATTTGGCAATCATAAAAGAAGTATTTGAAGGTGAAGGCATCGGAGAGCTGCAGACTTTAGCTGGTGCAGCGGGTGGAGTTCGTTATATCCCAGTTATGCCTAAAGATATGGCGCTAACCTTTGTGCAGCGCTTATGTGTGCAGCTAGAGCAGACTGACCGGATATTGCCTGGCGGTTATTTGTATATGTCGGATCTACTTGGGTTGCCGTCTTTGATGGAACAGGCGGGTAAGATCATCGCAACGGCCTTTTACGGATCGGAAATCGATGTGGTGATGACCGTTGAAACGAAAGGCATTCCACTAGCCTATGCAACAGCAGCACAGCTAGGCTTGCCGGTAGTGCTTGTGCGACGTGACCATCAGGTTACAGAGGGATCAGCAGTAAGTATTAACTACGTATCAGGATCTCATAAAAGCATACACACAATGTCTCTCTCCAGACGGGCACTCAAGGAGAAATCGCGAGTACTTATCGTAGATGACTTCATGAAGGCGGGAGGGACTGTACGTGGTATGGTCGATCTGCTCGGTGAATTTAATGCCGAGGTTGCTGGGGTAGGCGTTTTAGTGGAATCAGGCGCTGTAGAGACGGAAGAGCGTCTGTTGCACGATTACGTGTCTTTGGTAAAACTAAGTGAAGTAGACTCCAAAGAGCGGAGAATTTCGGCGCATCCGGGCAACTACTTTTCCTCTTGATTAGCCATTCTCTTACATTTTCAAAAAGCGTGGAAATTGTCGAAAACGTAAGGAATATTAAGTAAACTACTCGATGTATGTCGAAAACAACATATCCCAAAAAATATATTTCTTTTTTAGGTATTTTATGGAATGAAAAAGAAGGAATTCGCTTTGCTGTGTGGAATTATACACCAAGTCTCTGATGGAAAAAGGTGGTGAACACACACATGCAAATTACGGATGTCAGACTCCGCCGCGTTAACTCTGAGGGGAGAATGAAAGCAATCGCATCCATTACCATCGATAACGAGTTTGTTGTTCATGACATTCGCGTCATCGATGGCAATAATGGGATGTTTGTTGCAATGCCCAGCAAGCGTACACCGGACGGCGAATTCCGCGATATCGCGCACCCGATCTCTTCGGGAACACGCGAGAAGATTCAATCCGCGGTTCTGGCCGAGTACGATCGCGCCGCTACGGAAGAAGAAGAAGTTATTGAAGAGGGAGCTTAGGCTTCCTCGGAAGACTGCTACCTTTTGGGTGGCGTAGGATCCGCCGTTTTTGATAAGATCACACCGACATACACATCATGAATTAGCAGCCTGATCTTGCAAGAAAAGCTATTGCTGGTGAAGGATTTGACGACATCTTCGAAAGGCAGCGATAAATGCTTTTCTAACTTGGGGTTTATAGAAAAGAGAACCATGACTTCATGGTTCTCTTTTCTTTTTGCCCGGAATGAGATATATTCAGTAGTGAGTTCAAGAGTAGGAGGTTGGCATTCTTGAAAAGAATGGCTGTAGTACTTGCCGCAGGTCAAGGCAAGCGAATGAAATCTAAATTATATAAGGTGCTGCACCCCGTTTGCGGTAAGCCGATGGTAGGGCACGTGCTTGATACAGTAAAAGCGACCGGATGCCAGCGCACCGTTGTTGTTGTTGGGCATGGCGCAGAGAAAGTTAAGGCCTATGTAGGTGATGGAGCGGAATACGTTCTGCAGGAAACTCAGCTCGGCACTGGCCATGCTGTCAAACAAGCAAAGGATTTACTTGCTGGCGAAGAAGGAACAACTATAGTTATTTGTGGAGACACACCACTCGTAACCACGGAGACCCTGGAAGGACTCATGGCGCTTCATGAACAGCGTAATGCGGCTGCAACCGTATTGACAGCAGTTATGGAAAAGCCTACAGGCTACGGAAGAATTATTCGTGGTGAAGATGGCGGCGTTCTGAAGATTGTAGAGCAGAAGGATTGCACTACTGAAGAAGATGCAGTTCAGGAAATCAATACAGGCACTTATTGTTTTGATAATGCTAAATTATTTGCTGCACTCGAGAAGGTAACGAACAGTAATAACCAGCAGGAGTATTATTTGACTGATGTGATTGGGATTCTTCGTTCACAAGGGGATACCGTACTAGGATATCAGACCCATGACGCAGCTGAGTCTATCGGCGTTAATGATCGTTTAGCTTTGTCCGAAGCGGAAGCCTTTATGCGTCAACGTATTAATCGTAAACACATGCTGGGCGGTGTGACCATCATTGATCCAGCCTCCACTTATATCGGAGCAGATGTAGTTATCGGATCAGATACTACGCTTTATCCAGGAACCATCCTGAAAGGGAAGACTGTAATCGGGGACAATTGTGTGATCGGACCGGCTAGTGAAATCGAAGACTGTCAGATTATGGATGATGCAACGATTAAGCAGTCCGTATTGAATCAAGCTCAAGTCGGCGCACGGACAACCGTTGGGCCTTTTGCCTATTTGCGTCCAGGCTCTGTGCTTGGAGAAGAAGTTAAGGTTGGAGATTTCGTCGAGATCAAGAATGCTACTATTGGTGACGGTTCAAAAGTGTCACATCTTAGTTATGTCGGCGACGCATCTGTAGGTAAGAATGTAAACGTCGGGTGCGGTGCGATTACCGTTAACTACGACGGGTATAATAAATTCAAGACAACAATCGCAGACGATGCCTTTATTGGCAGTAATGTTAACCTTATTGCTCCAGTTACTGTGGGCAAAGGGGCTTTTGTTGTAGCAGGTTCGACAATTACACGTTCCGTTTCCGAGAACGATCTGGCTGTAGCTAGAGTAAGACAAGAGAACAAACCGGGATATGCAGAGAAGATCCGTTCCCGTGCTAAAGCGAAGAAAGACCACTCGAGTCCATCGTAAAGCGTTGCTAAGAAGCGCCGGACGGACTTATATTTCCGCGCCGGCGCCTTTGGAAAGCTAAATTCCGTCACGGAGGGTTTATATTTTATGACTTATTGTGATTCCAAGTTAAAGATTTTCACCTGTAACTCCAATCCTAAGCTAGCTAGTCAAATTGCTGATTACATCGGGATTCCGATGGGTGAATCACACACCACAAGTTTCAGCGATGGAGAAATTCAGGTCAAGCTGTCAGAAAGCGTTCGGGGATGCCATGTTTATATTGTTCAATCCACTTGTGGCCCTGTAAATGATAACCTGATGGAGCTTTTGGTTATGGTAGATGCGCTTAAACGTGCCTCCGCAAAAAGCATCAACGTGGTTATCCCTTACTACGGATATGCCCGTCAAGATCGTAAAGCCCGTTCCCGTGACCCCATTACCGCTAAGCTGGTAGCAAATCTAATTGAAAAGGCTGGCGCTCACCGTGTAATCACGATGGATCTTCATGCCATGCAGATTCAAGGATTCTTCGATATTCCAGTGGATCACTTGCTTGGTGTACCGATTCTGGCTCAGTATTTCCGTTCCAAGCAAATCGAGAACCCAGTTGTCGTATCGCCGGATCATGGCGGGGTAGTACGTGCAAGAAAGCTTGCTGATTTCCTGAACGCTCCGCTGGCTATTATAGACAAGCGTCGTCCAGAACCTAACGTCAGCGAAGTTATGAACATCATCGGTAATATCGAAGGCAAAACAGCCATCCTGATCGATGATATCATCGATACCGCTGGAACTATCGTACTTGGTGCTAATGCTTTGATGGAAGGCGGCGTGAAGGAAGTATACGCATGCTGTACACACCCAGTATTGTCTGGTCCTGCACACGAGCGTCTGGAGAATTCTCCAATCAAAGAAATTATCGTGACGGATACCATTCCAATTCGCAGCGCGAATCCAACCTCTAAGCTCAAGGTGTTGTCCGTGGCTCCACTTATGGGTGAGGCAATTATCCGCGTTCATGAAGAGTTGTCGATTAGTAAATTGTTCGAGATTGAATAAATATAACGAATGAATAGTACAAAAGGGTTACACCTCCGTTCTCGGAGATGTAACCCTTATCGGCGTGCTACAGGTAGAACTACTGGATTCAATATCCGGGGCGGGAGACAAAGGTGAATAAACTGCGGTTATAGAGTGTCCCTTGTAGCTCCACGAAAGCTTCGTCTACCGCTGTTAATACACCGATATCAATATGCACGTCGCCCTTATATATTTCCACGGGCACAGCATATTGGATGTGGTACTGAAAATGGCGTTGATGTGTCAATAATTCGCCTTTGTGCGGCATGGGTTATCACCTGTCTTCGGAGTATAATTTCGCTCTGGTTGCACAGAGATATGTAGATTAGATCTATTGTACCAAAAACGGACTCCTCTTGCCGGAGAGCCCGAATGGAAAGGAAAGGTTCGATAATGAAATGGATTGTCGGATTGGGAAATCCCGGAACACAGTACGCGAAAACAAGGCATAATGTTGGCTTTATGGCTTTGGATGAGCTTGCCGCCCAGAACGGAATTGCCTTCAACCAGAGCAAATGTAAATCCGTCATCGGTGAAGGGGTCATTGGTGGCGTCAAAACCGTATTGATTAAGCCCATGACCTTTATGAACTTGTCCGGTGAGGCCGTTCGCGCTTATATGGATTATTACAAAGTTCAACTTGAAGATATGATCGTCGTTTATGATGATTTGGATACAGAAATCGGAAAAATCCGTTTGCGTTATCAAGGAAGCGCTGGTGGACATAATGGAATTAAATCCATCATCCAGCATGTAGGAACACAGAATTTCAATCGGGTACGAATGGGTATTTCTCGTCCTGAGCCAGGTTTTGCTATTGTCGATTATGTACTTTCTACTTTTCCTAAGAAGGAAAGCGATCCGCTTAAGCAAATGATCCTTAATACTTGTGATGCACTGGAATACAGCTTACAGCATTCATTCGAGCAGACGATGGCTAAGTTCAATGGTTAATCTGTAAACCCTGTTGTTTTTAAGGCTAAAGATGAAGCTGCCCGGACATACTGAAGGTATATAGTACCTTCAGGAGGCATATAGATGGCAATAAACTATGTTTGTAGGCACTGTAAGACATCTCTAGGCAGTATTAATAGAAGTGATGTTACAGAAATGCAGTTGGGCCTTCATTCCTTGACCCCTGCGGAGCGCAGAGATATAATAGCGTATAATTCAGAAGGTGAAATCACGGTAAAGGTTACTTGCGACTATTGCAAGGAGGCTTTAGAGAACAATCCGGAGCTTAGCCTGCTGACAAGTCCGCTTCAGTAAGGTGGAAGCGCCTGTCTCTATCGTCATCCGCAAGCCTTGGCGTTACAGCTGAGGCTTCTTTTCGATTCCAATCATAATAGGTGACGGTGGCTACGCCACCGTTAGCCTGTTTAGTAAGAGAGGTGCGCCTGTTGTTACAAGGTCTTATAGAAGCTTTTTCCAAGGATCCCGATTTCCAGTCTATCACCCATGGTGTTGCTGCAGGTATGAAAGAGCAGCTCATTTCGGGGCTTACAGGTTCTGCTAGACAGATTATGCTTGCAGCATTACATGAAGAGACAACTCGTCCCTTACTTGTAGTGACTCATAATATGTTTTCGGCCCAGAAGATGGCCGATGATTTGCAGGAAGCGCTTTCTCCTGACCGGGTTCTGCTCTATCCCGCCAATGAACTAGTGGCTGCAGAAGCGGCTGTATCAAGCCCAGAGACACTGGCTCAGCGTATAGATGTGCTGACCAAATGTGCTCAGGGCTTCCGTGGTATTGTTGTAGTTCCTTACTCAGGAGTGCGTAGATTGCTGCCAGCCCCAGAGGTTATGGCAGAGGCACAAGTCACCGTTTCCCAAGATGGAACGCTTGCTCTGGATGAATTTTTGATGTCCATGATTGAAATGGGCTATGAAAGAGTAGAGCGGGTTGAAAATCGTGGTGAACTGAGCGTACGGGGTGGAATAATTGATTTTTATCCAATGACATCTCCTTTGGCTTATCGGGTTGAGTTATTTGACGATGAGGTTGATTCCATAAGAACTTTTGATCCAGTGGATCAGCGTTCTATTGATAAGGTACGTAGTGTGAAGATTACACCGGCTAAAGAGATTATAGCTAGTAGATTGCGCCAGGAATCTGCTTCTGCTGAAGCCTCAGCTATGATGGAGCGACAGTTGGAGAAGATGGCGGATCGCCAGGCGAAGCTCAGGCTGCGGGAAGAAATTGGCCGTGAGCTGGAAATGCTGCGGGAAGGTACTTATTTCCCGGAGATCTATAAATATATCAGTCTTTTATATCCTGAACGCTCTCATTTATTTGATTACATGGCCCAGGATACCATTCTTATTCTAGATGAGCCGACAAGACTGCTCGAAACGGCGAGACAGCTTGAACGAGATGAATCGGAATGGAACCTGCATTTGCTGCAAAACGGCAAATCTTTACCGGATCTAGATCTCTCTGTCGATACGGATGTTGTTATGTATCAGCGCCCGTTCCAAAGTCTGTTTATGTCAATCTTTTTACGTCAGGTTCCGCATATTCAGCCTCAGAACATTCTTGGATTTATCAGTCGTGGAATGCAGGATTTCCATGGCCAGATGAATGTGCTGAAATCGGAGATGGAGCGTTGGCAGAAGTCCGGTGTTAAGGTAATGATGCTTGCGAGCAGTGAGGAACGGATTGAACGAGTGCGCAGAGTTCTTTATGATTACGGCATTAACGAGCCGATGATTGTACAAGGAAATCTGGGTTCTGGTTTTGAGCTGCCCTCTATTCATCTATCAGTTATAACTGAGGGGGAAATGTTCTCTCAGAAGCAGCGGAAGGCACGGAAGATTTCCAAAGGAATAGATAATGCTGAACGGATCAAGAGTTACACAGAGCTGAAAATCGGTGATTATGTCGTCCACCAGAACCATGGTATCGGAAAATATATGGGAATCGGCACGCTTGAGGTCAGCGGTATTCACCGTGATTACATGCATATTCTGTATGCTGGCGGCGATAAGCTCTCAGTTCCGATTGAGCAGATTGACCTGATTCAGAAATATGTCGGTTCCGAAGATAAAGAGCCGAAAGTATATAAGCTAGGCGGCAATGAATGGACACGAGTCACCAATAAGGTTCGTTCCTCCGTTCAGAATATTGCTGATGATTTGATAAAACTATATGCTGAGCGCCAAAGTGCCGCAGGATATGGTTTTGAAAAGGATACACAGGAACAGCATGAATTTGAAGAAATGTTCCCTTACGAAGAGACCCGAGATCAGCTTCGGGCTATCGAAGAGATTAAGAAGGATATGGAACAAAACCGGCCAATGGACCGATTGCTTTGCGGTGATGTTGGATATGGTAAGACTGAAGTGGCTATTCGGGCGGCTTTTAAATCAGCGATTGAAGGTAAACAGGTGGCGGTGCTAGTCCCGACAACGATTTTGGCTCAACAGCATTATGAGACCTTCCGGGAACGTTTCGCTAATTACCCGCTTAATATTCAGGTCTTAAGTCGTTTCCGCAGCCGTAAAGAGCAGAACGAGACGATTAAAGGCGTTAGGGCAGGAACTGTCGACGTAGTTATCGGTACACATCGTCTGTTATCTCAGGACCTTGTATTCAAGGATCTGGGGCTATTAATTGTGGATGAAGAACAGCGTTTCGGCGTAACTCATAAAGAAAAGCTGAAAAAGCTGAAAACGAATGTAGACGTTCTTACGCTGACTGCAACTCCAATTCCTCGTACGCTACATATGTCGATGCTCGGAGTGCGGGATCTGTCTGTCATTGAGACCCCGCCAGAGAACAGATTCCCTGTACAGACGTATGTAGTGGAGCATAGCCAGACCCTTACGCGGGAAGCTGTAGAGCGGGAATTAGCCCGCGGTGGTCAAGTCTATTATCTCTATAATCGTGTGCAGGGCATTCAAGAAATGGCTGCTCAAATCTCTATGCTTGTTCCTGAGGCTAGAGTTGGCATCGGACATGGTCAAATGTCGGAATCTGAGCTGGAGAAGACCATTCTCGATTTCCTTGACGGAGAATACGATGTGCTCGTCAGCACAAGTATTATTGAGACGGGCGTAGATATTCCGAACGTTAATACACTTATTGTGCATGATGCGGATAAAATGGGCTTGTCTCAGCTCTATCAGCTGCGTGGACGTGTAGGCCGGTCCAATCGGATCGCTTACGCTTATTTCACGTATCAACGGGACAAGGTTCTGACAGAGGTTGCAGAGAAACGTCTGCAGTCTATTAAGGAATTTACGGAGCTGGGCTCTGGTTTCAAAATAGCGATGCGAGATCTGTCTATTCGCGGTGCAGGCAACTTGCTGGGTGCAGAGCAGCATGGCTTTATCGCATCCGTGGGGTTTGATCTGTACTCACAAATGCTGGCGGAGGAAATTCGTAAGCGTAAGGTTACTGTGCTTGGGGAGGAAGATACATCCCTGAAAGAAGGCAATACAGTCATTGATTTGTCGATTGACGCGTATCTGCCGTCAGAGTATATTTACGACAGTATCCAAAAAATTGAAATTTATAAAAAAGTGGCGGCAGTAACCTCCTTCGATGATGCTTCCGAGCTTGAAGATGAGCTCTTGGATCGGTTCGGTGAGTTACCTGAAGCCGTGGTGAATCTACTATCGGTTGCTCGTTTGAAAGTGTATGGAAAAATGTATGGCATTGATTCCATGATTAGACGCGGAGATGATGTTACCTTGAATTTCTATGAGGGAAGTCTCGGCGCTTTAGACACAGCGAAACTCGCCAAAGTTGGAAATAGCTTCGAAAGACGTGTACAATTTGATAGGGATGCGAAAGCCAGTATCCGGGTCAAATCGAAAGATTTAAGTGATAAACAGCTGCTTGACTTGCTTGAACAGTTTCTTAAGGAAGCTAAACAGTCTTTTAAATCGAAGGGAGAACTACACAATGTCGTTAAATAAAACAAAATCATGGAAAGTGCTGCTCGTTTCATTGGCAGCGGCAGTTTCCTTTTCTATGCTAGCAGCATGTGGAAATAGTGCTGATGATAATCAAGCTGTAGCCACTTATAAAGGTGGAACGATTACACAAAAGGAATTTGCAATGGATCAAAAAATCATGAAATTCCTATCTCCACAACAAGCGCAATATTTAGAGATTGATGCGTTTAAGGAGTCCATTCTGAAGCAAGAAGTGGGCTTTGAATATTTGGCTTCCCAAGCAACGGATGAAGCGAAAAAGCAAGCGGAGAAAGAAGCCGATACTCAAATTGCAAGCATTAAGGAACAATTGGGCGATACCTATAAGAAGACACTGAAAGATGCTGACGTTACAGAGAAAGATATTCGTACTTATATGGAGCGTGTGCTGTCAGTTTATCAGGATATGCTGCTTAAAGTGACTGATGATCAAGTTGTCAAAGAATTCGAAGCGACTAAAGGCGACTTTACGGTTGCCACACTGCGTCATGTGCTAATTGGTCTGACAGATGCAGACAACAAAGAGCGTACCAGCGAAGAAGCGCTTAAAATAGCGAAAGAAGTTAAGGCGAAGCTGGATGGCGGTGCTGATTTCGCAGCCATCGCTAAGGAATATTCTGACGATACTGGCTCTAAAGAGGCAGGCGGAGAATATAAAGATAAAGCTGTAGGCACTTATGTGGATGAATTTAAGAAGGCTGCACAGACCTTGCCTCTAAATACCATCAGTGATCCTGTAGAAACTTCTTACGGTTACCACATCATCAAGGTGGAGTCCCGTACAGACAAGACTTTCGACCAGTTAACGGATGAGCAAAAAGAAGGCATTAAGAGCTCAATTGTATCCAAGAACCTAGAAACGTTCATGGAAAAGGATCTGGAAGGCATTATTGAGAACATCAATCTGCCAAAAAGCTCTGCTTCCGCAGATGAAACCGGAACAAATAGTGGAACAGAAGCCACTACAGCTCCAAGCGCATCCCCAAGTGCTACAGATGCCGCTGAATAAACATCGGTAAATATGGACAAGCTTACCTTAGAAAAGCCATCTTCACTTAAAGTGAAGATGGCTTTTTATTTCGCAGAAACGGTTGTAGAACTACCTTTATCTTGATGCAGATATTAATACATGTCAGCTTATGTATAAGGATCTGGGAAGAGATGAATACTATGGTCAGATATTACGATAAATCACTGGGATTATCCTTTCCCATAATGGACAGTAGTAAGACCATACTTCTTAAGAAAGCGGGGCACATGTGAAATGAAAGCTACTGGAATTGTTCGCCGTATTGATGACCTCGGACGCGTGGTTATTCCCAAAGAAATTAGACGTACTCTTCGTATTAGAGAAGGAGACCCACTGGAAATATTCGTCGATCGGGACGGTGAAGTCATTCTCAAGAAATATTCTCCGATTGGTGAGTTGGGTGACTTTGCAAAAGAGTACGCGGAGTCATTGTTCGAAGGTACTGGGCACATTACGATGATTGCTGATCGTGACACCTTCATTGCCCTTGCAGGCGGCTCCAAAAAAGATTATTTGGAGAAACAGGTGGGAGTGCTGTTGGAGAAAGTCATGGACAGCCGTAAGACTGTGTTAGAAACCAATGAAGGCAGTTATGAAATCGCTAAAGATCATCCGGATTTGGTGTCCTCATATGTAGCCTCACCGATCATTTCCGGTGGAGATCCTATTGGTTGTGTAGTGATGGTGAGCAAGGATGATTCGGCGAAGATGGCGCAAATGGAAATAAAAATGGCCGAAACGGCTGCCGCTTTCCTGGGCAAACAAATGGAGCAGTAATCTTAATTTAGACCCCGGTTTCCTTTTGGTAAGATATACAAAGGGCAAACGGGGTTTTGTTGTTTACACAAACCGTTTCTACTTGTGGGCATACATAAGTTATAATATAGAAATTCATCCCATCAAAGTTGTAGAAGCAGGTATTATATGAAATCCAATACACAAACATCACGATTGCTGCAAGGCGCATTTATCCTTAGTGCCGCGGCCATTATCTCAAAGCTTATTGGCACACTCCAAAAAATTCCGCTGCAAAATCTAGGCGGAGATGCTGTATTTGGTATATACAACACAGTGTATCCCTTGTATACAATGCTGTTAACGGTAGCTATGCTAGGTCTGCCTGCGGCGATCTCCAAATTTGTCGCCGAAGCTTCGGCTGGGAGACGCGATGAAGAAGGCCGGCGGATTCTACTATTATCCGCGCTAATTACAGGCATCAGCGGCTTGATTATCGGCGCCATCACCTATGCAGGTGCACCCATCATTGCCGAATGGGTAGGTAACTCACATGTAATGCCTGCCTTGCGGACAAGCGCCTGGGGTTTGGCAGTTGTCCCTGTCATGTCGGCCATACGCGGGTATTTTCAGGGGCTGCATAATATGGTTCCTACTGCCGTGTCACAGATTGTAGAGCAGTCTGTACGGGTTACAGTGATGATTGTTCTTCTGTTATATCTCACTTCGCAGGGAGCAGGAGCTGAGAGCATCGCTGCTGGCGCGCTGCTTGGTTCTGCCGGAGGGGGAGCCGCAGGGCTTGTAATTATGCTGCTGTACTTGAGACGTCACCGCCGGAGGGTAAAACAGGAAGCTGCTGCTGAAGTAGCTGCTGCTGAAGTAGCTGCTGCTGTCGAAAGTCAGCGTGTAAGAGCGCTGGATGCAGGACATGGACTAGGTTCCAAGCAAGGGTTCATGGGCATTAAAGCAGGTACACTGCTGGCTTATGGAATTCCCGTAATGCTAGGTGCACTGGCTATGCCTCTTATCGGTCTTGTAGATGTATTCACTGTGCCTCGACTGCTGTCGTCTGACGGAAGTGAAGTAGCTGCGATGGCCCAGTTTGGTGTGTACAATCGGGGTTTGCCACTTGTGCAGATTATAACGATGATTGCCACCTCACTGTCTGTTGTGTTCATTCCCGCTTTGGCGGAAGCGAAGTACAAGGGAGATATGAAGCTGATTGAGACCCGCTGCAGCTTGTCGCTGCGTTGGTTCTGGCTGTTGGGTCTAGCGGCCTCAGCGGGCCTTGCAGTGCTTGCTGAGCCGATTAATATGGCTCTTTACGGCGATACCGCTGGCAGCAGCACAATGACTTGGCTGGCTTTTACCGCTGTTGGCGGTACAGTCAGCATCATCTCTGCTGCGCTCCTGCAGGGCCTCGGCTACGTGCGCGCCCCGGCCCTGCACCTTTTGGCCGCCGCGCTGCTCAAGGCGGCCCTGAACCTGCTGCTGGTTCCGCAGCAGGGCATTACCGGCGCGGCCATCGCTGGCGTGGCCGCGCATTCGTTCGCAGCAGCGCTTAACGTGCTGCTGCTGTACCGCCAGGGCCATCTGCGGCTTCGCCTCGCAGATGCCCTGGCACGGCCCGCGCTGCTCACAGCGGGCCTGGCTCTTGCCGCCGCAGCTGCCAGCTGGGGCACTGGCGCCGCGGCTACGGCCGCTGGCATCGGCGGCGGACGCACCGCCAGCTTGGCGCAGAGCCTGCTCGGGGTACTCGCAGGCTGCGTTGTCTTTGCCGTAGGCGCGGTGGTGCTGCGGCTGCTCAGCGAAAGCGAACTTCGCCAGCTTCCGGGCATCGGCCCGTCTCTGGCGGACAAGTTCAAAAAGCTGCGGTTATTTCCATAATTAACTCGCTTAAAAGGAGGAACAGATATGAGTGCAACATTAACAGTTGTTGGTCTCGGGTCAGGTAATCCCGATCGCCTGACACTAGGAATTATAAAAAAACTGAAGGCAGCATCCGTTGTCTACGTTCGTACCCAAGAGCATCCAGTCATGGCTGCTCTCACCGAGCTTGAAATCGCCACGCAATCCTTTGATGGACTGTATGAAACATTATCTTCGTTTCCTGAGGTCTATACGGCAATTACATCAAAATTGATTGAAGAGGCTCGCTCTGCCGCAGACGGTACAGATATTGTCTATGCGGTTCCGGGGCATCCCATGGTTGCAGAGTCAGCTGTTTCACAGCTGCGTCAGCGTTGCCCGGAAGAAGGAATAGAACTGCAAATATTAGGCGGGGAGAGTTTTCTGGACGAGGCGTTTGTACGACTGGGATTTGACCCTATTGAAGGGTTCCAGTTATTAGATGCTTCAGGCATTCGCAGCGCTCAGCTTCAACCTGAATTGCATACTCTGATTGGCCAGGTTTATGACAGCTTTACAGCTTCGGAGACAAAGTTATGTCTGATGGAGCTGTATCCGCCGGAATATGAAGTGGTGGTGGGTCATGCCCTTGGCGTGGAGAACGAAGAAAGCATTGTGACTGTTCCTCTATACGAATTGGACCGGCTTGAGGGTTATGGCAATTTGTCTCTGGTCTATGTACCTGCGAATCGTGATGAGAAGCTAAGAAGTCGTACTTTCGCTCGCTTGCATGAGATTGTCGATATTTTGCGCAGTCCGGACGGTTGTCCGTGGGATCGGGAGCAGACTCATGAATCTTTGCGTAAAAATCTAATCGAAGAAACCTATGAAGTGCTTGAGACGATTGATGAGGATGACCCAGACCATATGAAAGAGGAGCTGGGCGACCTTTTGCTGCAGATCATGCTGCACTCCCAAATGGAAGAGGAGCTAGGCACGTTTAACGTATTTGACGTCATAGAAGGACTGAATGATAAGCTTATCTTCCGCCATCCTCATGTATTTGGTGACAAGAATGCGAATGACGCTGAAGAA
The DNA here is from genome assembly GCF_037969975.1 of Paenibacillus sp. FSL R7-0163. Taxonomy (NCBI): domain Bacteria; kingdom Bacillati; phylum Bacillota; class Bacilli; order Caryophanales; family Paenibacillaceae; genus Paenibacillus; species Paenibacillus sp. FSL R7-0163. The sequence goes on along the minus strand of NZ_CP150224.1, from coordinate 6,108,794 downwards.
GCTCTGATCAATTGGGAGGGCATGAAGGCAGAGGAGAAGCGGCGGAAAGGCGTAAAGCCCGAGGAACTATCCGTACTCAGTGGAGTTCCGCGTGATTTGCCTGCTCTTATGAAGGCGTACAAGCTTCAGAAAAAAGCATCCAAGGTGGGCTTTGATTGGGACAACGCTACGGATTGCTTAGCTAAGGTTCGTGAAGAAATAGAAGAGCTGCAAGAAGCCATCGATACTGACGCAGCCGCGGAGGATCAAATCCTGGAGCTGGGCGATCTATTATTTGCTGTTACCAATGTTGCCCGATTTATTGGTGCAGATCCGGAAGAAGCTTTAACCCGGACCAACCGCAAATTTGTGCGTCGGTTTCAGTATATCGAGCAAAGTCTGCGAGCCAAGGGTGTGAGTGTAGAGGATAGCAGCTTGGAAGAGATGGAAGAGTTGTGGCAGGAGGCAAAGACTGAGGAACGAAAAGTATAGTGATTTTCTCAGACTATGTACGGTATACGGACCTTAAGATGAGGCAATGCTGTGAAAGTAGCATTCATCTCTGATTTAGATTATGGCGAGTAGTTTAATAGTGCTATAGAATAGATTCTGCGACGATTTCTGAGAAATAACTGTTTCTTTTTTTAAAAAACGACGATTCGTGGCAGGATTTTAAGATGACATCAAGAATATCATAAAGACGAAATGACGACTTGCCCCATAATATGGCGGTGAATCTCGTTTCATTTATTTTTTCGTATCCTAGGAGGAACTTTAAATTATGAACAAGACAGATTTGGTAAACAACATTTCCGAGAAAAACGGATTGGCAAAAAAAGATGTAGAAGCAGTATTGAACGGATTCTTGGGTGAGATCACAGAAGCTTTGGCAAAAGGCGATAAAGTCCAACTGATCGGTTTCGGTACATTCGAAACTCGCAAACGTGCAGGACGTACTGGTCGCAACCCGCAAACGGGCACAACGATTGAAATTCCAGAATCAACTGTACCGGCATTCAAAGCTGGTAACAAGCTTAAAGAAGCCGTTAACTAATGCGTCTTGACAAATTCCTGAAAGTGTCCCGATTAATCAAGCGCCGGACAGTGGCCAAGGATGTGTCCGAACAAGGCCGGGTGCTGATTAACGGGCGGGAATCTAAACCAAGTAGCGCAGTTAAGATCGGTGACGAGATTACTGTGCAATTTGGACAAAAGCTTGTAACGGTCAAAGTCGAAAAGCTAGTCGAAACGACGCGCAAGGACGAAGCCGCTGGTATGTATACTCTACTTCGGGAAGAGCCTGTTGCCAAAAGCAGCGGATTGGACTGGTAGGAGTAACATAATGAATAGTAAATAAGAAGGTGCAACTTTACATATTGTAGAGTTGCACCTTCTTTTTTTCTTTTTGCCTCTCTTATTTTAGTGGATTGGAATGTTCTATAACTTCTTCTACTGCCATAGATTAGAGGTAAGAAGGAGGGGTACATGCTATGATCGAGCCAGGAAAGGTAAATAAACAGCATGATCTGCACATGCGCAGTCGTAAACAGCTAGAGTTGACGGGCGTGCAAAATGTGGAGAGCTTTGATAGCGAGGAATTTTTGCTTCGTACAGAACTCGGCCATCTCACCATTCGCGGGAATCATTTACATATCAAAAATTTAAGTCTGGAGAATGGACTGTTGTCCTTGGAGGGCAATGTACATTCCCTGATTTATCTAGATCCCGGATCGCAGGGCAAAAATAAAGGTCTACTCGGTAAGCTATTTAAATGAATCCTGCAGTTCAGTGGCTGACGCTGTTCTACATGATATTGGCCGGGGTGACAATGGGACTGGCCTATGACAGCTACCGGGTGCTGTCGCTCAAGTTCAATTTTCCCAAATGGCTGAATGCCATGCTTGACCTGCTGTATTGGCTTTGTGCTGCTTTGTTTGTTTTTAGAATGCTCTATGCCGGAAATCAGGGGCAATTGCGATTTTATGTCTTTTTAGGTTTATTTCTAGGAATATGGATCTATTTTTTGATCTTCAGTGTTACGGTGCGACGTTTTGTGTTAATGTTAATTCAATCGGTTCAGTATATGTGCAGATTGCTATGGAGACTTATGGAGATTATGATAGGTAAACCTCTTCGCTGGCTTTGGCGCCTTATTATAGGGTTGCTAGTGCTGCTAGGTCGTATTTTATTATTCATCCTTAAGCTTCTGCTGCGTCTAACGAAGCCAATTTGGGTATTACCTGTAAGGTGGATTTCTCCATGGTTATCACGGCTTAAGCATAGCGCCTGGATCGTGAAGATCACTGGATGGATTACCAAATGGCGGAAACGCTGACCTTTGAATTAGGGGGTACGCTGCATGAACAGATTCACTGCGGAAGAGAAAAGTAATCCTAGCAAAAATTCGGCCGCAGGCGCGAAGAGAAGAAGATTCATGTGGATTCTCTTTGTGGCAGTATTTTTTGGCTGGGCGGGTTATACTTACTTCAATCAAAGTGCAGTTATTGCGGACAAGGGCGAGCAACTCGCCAAGAAACAAAAGACTAGCGAGAGTGTCACGTCATCTTTGAATCAACTGAAATATGAAGTGTCCAGACTTAATGATGATGAGTATATTGGCCAATTAGCGCGTAAATGGTACAATATCTATCCTCAAGGGGAAACTCCTATTCGAACAGAGCAATCAGAGCAATAATACTGGCTAAAAGAGGCTTTTACTCTGTTGCCTTGCTTTGCTCTTTACTGTATAATCAAATCACCGCAGACAGGATGACCTTAATATTCGTCTGTATATTTTTAAGGGAGGATCATTTTATTCTATGGCAATTGAAGTGGGCACCAAGTTAGAAGGCAAAGTGACAGGCATCACGCATTTCGGAGCATTTGTGGATCTGTCAGGAGGTGTCACAGGTCTCGTTCACATCTCGGAAATCGCCGATAATTACGTCAAGGATGTTAACGATCATCTGAAGATTAGTGATGTAGTAACCGTCAAGGTGATCAACGTCGATAAGGACGGCAAGATCGGACTTTCCATTAAGCAGGCTGTTGACAAGCCAGCATCGGAAGTACGTCCGCCTAGAGCTCCAAGACCAGAACGTCCTAGCGGCGGAGACCGTTTCGGCGGCGGTGGCGGCAGTGGTGGAGGCGGCGGTGGATTCAATCGTGAACGGGGTGGGCGTCCATTTAAGCCTGCAGCCGGTAAACCTTCATTCGAGGATAAAATGTCGCGATTCCTGAAAGACAGCGAAGAACGGATATCTTCGATTAAGAAGAACACAGAAGGAAAGCGCGGAGGCCGTGGAGCCAAACGCGTATAATCCAATACCTGTACATCATAAATAACCGCAAGGGCATTTCGCCCTTGCGGTTTTTTTGTCGTGTCATATAAACTTGCCGACAGCATCCATGTCATTTTCACATAACTCTAGGGCAATCGCTGGCGAATGACCGCCAGGCTTGCGCCTAAAACTGCACTGGAATCAAGCTTGAGGAGAAGCAAACTACTGCGCCGCAAGGGATCGCTCTATTTTTTTAGGAATAATGAACAAAGGCTTTTTTGTCGGAAATTTCTTATGACTGTCCCTCCATTTCTGACAAACTTTCTCAAATGACCCGCTATATAATGAGAACCATAAATTCTTAAACGGGTGGTGTAGGGAAATGAGTAAAAGCAATGTGGTGAATTTGCCAGAGTGGACAAGAGTGGGAAGCGAAGATAAGAAGCAGAGACAAGCCTTAGGCACGCGTATTATAGCTTGGGGTCAGAAGCAGCGTTATATTCAGCTTATAACAGCGAAGAAGTGGATGCTTCTGTTAAGTTTTATGGGGTTTCTGCTAGGTAGAGCTATGATCCTGGACGAGCTGTCCCCTTTTGCTGTCGCATATTTTGCCGTCATTGTGTTTATGCGTCGAGACTCTATTTTACCTGTAGCGGGTGCTATTATAGCTGGAAGTCTCTTCACTCCGTTTCCGGGTGCCTTGGTTACTACGGCTGAACTGATTATCTTCTTTCTTGTTTATAGAGGGCTTGAAAGTTTCGAACGAATAGATTTGTCCTATGCACCCCTTATGGTATTCGTATCCTCGTTTATGGTTGGCCTGTTCAAGATTGTTCTCGGACCTTCTCTTTCCTGGTACCCCTTTATGATGACAACTCTGGATGCTTTACTTGGGTTTGTACTTACTCTTGTGTTCATTCAGGCACTTCCTCTACTAACTTACAAACAAAAGAGCAGATCGCTGAGGAACGAGGAGGTTTTATGCCTTATTATTCTGTTAGCCTCCGTAATGACAGGCCTTGTGGGATGGACCCTTAATGGTTTGTCATTAGAGCATATATTGTCTCGTTATTTAATTCTGCTCTTTGCCATGGCAGGGGGCGCTCCCCTCGGTGCAGCTGTTGGGGTGGTGACGGGGTTGATCCTTAGTCTGGCCGATATCAGTGCTATCTATCAGATGAGTCTGCTTGCTTTTTCCGGAATGCTAGCGGGAATGATGCAAGGTGGGCGAAAGGGTGCGGTATCTATTGGTATGCTGCTAGGATCAACGATCCTTTCCGTCTATTTTACGGGTCCGGGTGATATGATGGCCTCAACATGGGAGACCTGCGCAGCAGTAGTGCTGTTTCTAATAACACCTAAGGCGATGATATCAGCGATTGCAAAATATGTACCGGGCACGTCAGATCATAGCCGATCTCAACATGAATATGCCCGCAGGGTCAGGGATCTGACTGCAGAACGGGTCACTCAATTCTCACAGGTATTCCAACAGCTCTCCAGTAGCTTTGGTCAGATTCCACGTGCCGGAGAAGTGGGCAAATCGGATCGTGAAATGGAAGATTTTATGAATACGGTCACAGAAGGAGCCTGCGCTGGCTGCATTCGCCGTACTCACTGCTGGGATGCAAAATTCTATCAGACATATAGATACATGACAGATATGATGACAACTGTTGAGGAATGCCCTGATATTACGGCTGCTCAGCTGCCACCGGAATGGAGCCGTATTTGTGGCAAAACCGGTGAAGTGCTTGAGGTCATGAAGGGACAATATGATCTCTACCAACATGATATGCGGTGGAAAAGACAAATATACGATAGTCGGCAATTTGTTGCCGAGCAGCTGTCCGGCGTGTCACAGGTTATGGAAGACTTGGCCAAGGAAATTAAGCGTGAGGGGCAGGCCATGTATCGGCAGGAAGCGCAAATCCGCGAGGCTCTTGAGAAATTGGGACTGTCTATTCATGGCATTGAAATTTTAAGTCTGGACCCCGGACGCGTAGAAATAGAAGTAGTGCACGCTTATAATCGCGGTTTTGATGAATGCCGTAAAATGATTGCCCCACTCCTCTCCGACATTCTGGATGAGAATATTGCTGTCATGAGTGAGACGGCGGTTCATCCCCGGGAAGGACTCTCGATGGTTACCTTTGGTTCAGCCAAAGCCTTTGAGGTAAATACGGGTGTGGCAGTTGTTTCTAAAGGTGGAGATATGCTATCTGGCGATAGCTTCAGCACCGTAGAGCTTGGAAATGGCACCTTTGCAGTTTCCATCAGTGATGGAATGGGGAATGGTGAACGGGCAAGGATGGAGAGCAGTGCCGCACTCGGCATGTTAGAAAAGCTGCTGCAATCCGGAATGGATGAGAAGCTGGCTGTAAAGTCGGTCAACTCAATTCTTTTATTACGCTCCCCTGATGAATTCTATGCTACTGTCGACATGGCTTTAATCGATCAATATTCTGCGCAGACAACGTTTATGAAGATTGCTTCTGCACCAAGCTTTATCCGGAGGGGGAGTGAGGTCATTCCAATAACCTCTAGCAATCTGCCGATAGGAATCATTAAAGATATTGATGTGGATTTAATCAGTATGCAGCTTCGCCCCGGCGATATTTTAATTATGATGACCGATGGTATTTATGATGCGCCTGGATATGCCGTTAATAAGGAGATATGGATGAAACGGATGATCCAAGAGCTTGAGGGTGATGATCCTCAAGATTTAGCGGACAGCCTGTTGGAGAAAGTGATCCGTTACCAGGGCAATGAGATCCTTGATGACATGACTATTGTCGTCAGCCGTCTTGATCATTTCCATCCGGAATGGTCCAGCCTGCATATGCCGGGCATCGGCCGTATGGAGCGCCCGCGTACGGTAAGTTAGTTATTTTAGGTTTAGGTTTAGTAGGTTTTAATGTTGGGTGCGCGCGAAGCGTCGTACTGCTTGTATAGTTTAAGGCACGCGTAAGATATCGTGCTGCTTGGGGCACGCGCGAAGCGTCGTGTTGCTTGTAAGCTTGTAGCACGCGTAAGGTGTCGTGCTGAATATAGGTTTAAGCACGCGCGAAGCCGTCGTGCTGATGGAGGTATTCGAGGCGAGTCCGTGACATGTAACTCGCCGGCTTCTACTATTCTCGTTTCAATGGTCGGCTGACTTGGGACGGAATCTGTAGATCTAAACTGTTTACTAGTGAAGGTATGGAACGGAGAGAAAGTTTGGAGCTGTAGAAGCGGAGCGTTCGCCTTTGTCCTCGGATTCCAACCGCGAGAGGCGGTTCTAATCAAGGAATCTGAGGACAACAGCGATCGAAAGCCCAAACATTTCTCGTAGTTCCCCTATTCACTAACCCCCTCTGTTTTGATCTAGACTCCTCACTTAACATCGACCGTTTGAAATCTCTCATTTCTGGATATGCTAGAAACAGAGGTTCAAACAAAGGGGGAGTTGAGGGTTATGAAGCAAATTATGCTCATTACTGACGGTTGTTCGAATGTAGGAGAAAGTCCGGTGTTGGCAGCGGCGCATGCCCTGCAGGAGGGAATCACCGTAAATGTGGTCGGTGTAGTTGATTATGGTACGATCGGTGAAATCGGCAGCCGGGAGATTGCCGACATTGCCAAGGCCGGGGGAGGCCTTAGCCGCATAGTCGGAACACCACAACTGGCGCAGACGATTCAGATGATGACACGCAAGACCGTGGTTCAGACGATCCAGCAGGCGGTTAATAAAGAGGTAAAAAAGATACTAGGCGACGGCTCACTGGATCAGCTGCCTCCTGTTCAACGTTCACAGGTTGTTACAGTTGTAGATGAACTGACAGAAACAACGCCGCTGCGCATTGCACTTCTTATCGATGCCAGTGCCAGTATGAAGCCTAAACTGGGTGCTGTGGAGGATGCAATCCGCGATTTGGCTCTCAGTTTAGAAGCACGGGAAGGCAAGAGTGAGATCGCTGTGTTTCATTTTCCCGGAAATAACAGCAGTGAAGATGCCAAGCTTGATTTAGATTGGACGCATGACATGTCAGGTATTCGTACGCTATTCTCTAAATTACACATGAGAGGCGCAACACCGACTGGCCCAGCTATTTTCAAGGTGCTTGAACATTATCGTTATGATACACTGGATGAACATCGTGGACGCCGACTAAGCGATGACCACGACGAAAGAGAAGGGATGATTGGTGGGTATGTCGTCTAATCCGTCCTATCCTACTGGTACCTTAATTAACGGCAAATGGCGGGGTAACCGTTATGTCGTTGAGCGGATGCTGGGAAGGGGCGCGAACGGAACCGTATATCTTGTGCAAAGAGAAGGCAGACGGGAAAGGTACGCGCTAAAAATCGGATACGATACACTTGAACTTCAATCGGAGATCAATGTACTGACCTCGCTGCAATCGCGACGAAAGCGGAATGAACATCGGGCTCGTCGTGAGAATCCATTGTCTTCTTATTTTTTGGAAGCGGATGATTTTGCGAATGGGGATAATATCCCCTTCTATGTGATGAGGTATGTTGAAGGCAAACCGCTGCATCATTTTTTATCGAAAAACGGTCCCGATTGGTTAGGCCTGGTAGGTCTTGGTCTGCTTGAAAAGCTGCGCACACTGCATGAATGTGGATTTGTGTTCGGTGATTTGAAGCCCGAGAACGTCATGGTATCGAAATACGGTGAAGTGGAACTGATCGACTTTGGGGGCACAAGCCCTATTGGTCGTAGTGTGAAGCAGTTTACCGAATGGCATGATCGTGGTTTCTGGAATGCGGGCAGTCGAATCAGCGATGAGGGTTACGATCTTTTCGCATTTGCTGTGCTGTGTCTTCGTTTGCTCAATGAAGAAGGGCTCAAAAAGGCAGCCTTACAGCTGCCGCAGACGAGAAGTGTGGACGAATTATTTAAGCTGGCTAGAAATTTACCCAATAAGAAACTATCCTCCTGGATTTGTATGGCGTTAAAAGGGGGGTTCTCAGGCTCTGCGGATGCTACTGAGGTCTGGCGAAACCATATTTATAACTCGCGCAGAAAGCGCCCGGATAGTATGGACACCCCTCGGTGGTTAAAAAATGCATTCGCATTGTCTTTGTTTTTGCTCGCCTTTACGATTTATTGGGTATTCCGTTTTTGAACTCATACATATAGTTGGAGAGAGAGGGGGGCGCATATGGAGCAAATGAATGGACTGGTGGAGTCTGTATTGGAGTCAGCAGCCGAGCATGAGCTGTGGGCGCCCCATGACACCATTGTAGTCGCAGTTTCCGGCGGCCCGGATTCTGTGGCTCTTTTGCATGTTTTACATGAAATATCTTTAAAATTTATACCGCTTACCTTAATATGTGCTCATGTGAATCATGGATTTAGGCCGGAGTCGAAGGAAGAGGCAGAGCTCGTACGTGGTGTGGCTGAAGAACTGGGACTGCCCTTTGAGTTTGCGGAATTCGATATTCCCTCCTTGGCTAAAGAGAGTGGACTTGGTCCTGAGGGTACTGCACGTGAGAAGCGGTACGAATTTCTGATTGATACGGCACACCGATATGGGGCGCGTTCTGTTGCTCTGGCTCATCATGCTGATGATCAGGCAGAAACTGTAATTATGCGTCTATTACGCGGAAGTGGCTTATCTGGACTGTCGGGTATCAAGTGGAAAAGAACAGAAAAAAAGGTGGAACTCATTCGCCCATTCCTACGTATTAACAAAACAGCACTTTTAGGGTTATGCCAAAATGAAGGTTTCACTTATGCTGAGGATGCCACCAATCTGCTGACGAAATACAAGCGAAATGCCATTCGTTTGGAAGTTCTCCCTTTTCTGGAAAAGTATAATGGCAGAGTGAGGCAATCCCTCGTACAGCTTGCGGAAATTGCGGGAGCTGAAGATGAGTATATGGAGACGTCTGCGGCAAAATGCTTTGAAGAGCTAGTTTCGGAAGGGGATGGGAAATACACCTTTAACAGAGCTTCATTTGCTGCCATACCCTCCGCTTTACAACGGCGTTTGATTAAACTAATATTAAATTATCTGTCGGCGGATTTATCTGCCCTTGATTTCCCCAAGATCGAAACTGTACGTCGGGGAACGCTGCAGAGCTATCCCACCACCTGGAGCTTGGATTTGGGTGGAGGCCTGACTTGTGTGCGGCAATATGATAGTATCTTGTTCTCGTCCAAGCCCACGACGCCACAGGCAAGCTATACATATCGTCTGTTTTTACCGGACTCTGAGCTTAAATTGGAGGAAATAGGTAAGGTGATGTCGATGGCGGTACTGGAGAGAGAAAACTTTTTTGTACAGGGGGAGGATTATGGGAAGATGTCGGCTTGGTTTGACCGTGATGAACTGGTCTTTCCACTGACGATACGATCCCGATTGCCTGGAGATACCATAAGGATCATGGGATTAAACGGAAGCAAAAAGGTAAAAGATATTTATATTGATGATAAAATACCTGCTTCCGAACGGTCATTGATTCCCCTCGTTTGTGATGGTTTGGGCAATATCGTCTGGATTCCGGGCGTAAGACGCTCGATGCATGCCGCAGTAGGGCGGCACACGACCTCCGTACTTCTATTGTCTCTGGCAGAGCTGGATGACCGCGAAGAAACGTAATGGTCGAAGTAAGTCTTTCATAGTATAACTTAGGAGGTTTCGCAAGTTGCAAAACGATATTCAAGAAGTATTGATCACCGAAGAGGAACTTCAGCAGAAAATTAAGGAGCTCGGTCGAACACTGAGCGAAGAATACGCAGGTCGTACCCCTTTAGTAATTTGTGTACTAAAAGGTGCGTTTATATTTATGGCAGATTTGGTTAAAGCCATTACAGTACCTGTTGAGATGGATTTCATGGCAGTGTCCAGCTATGGAGCATCCACCAAGTCCTCTGGAGTAGTCAAAATTATTAAGGATTTGGATGTATCGGTAGAAGGCCGCGATATCTTGATCGTTGAAGATATTATTGACAGTGGTCTTACACTCAGCTATTTAATTGAGTTGCTCCGCAACCGGAATGCTGCTACTATCTCTGTGGTTACCTTGTTTGATAAACCATCAGGCCGCACTGTTAATCTTGAAGCCAGCTACACAGGCTTCGTGTTACCTGACGAATTTGTAGTAGGCTACGGATTGGATTATGCCGAGCGGTATCGGAACCTCCCATATGTTGGAGTACTGAAACCTGAGATTTATTCCAATTGAACTAAGGACTGCCTCGATCATACGGATCGGATACCCACAACTTCCTTTATTTGAGGTGTCCCAAGAGGCTATGGTACAATAACTTGAGTGTTGTGAGAGGAGGTAGGGGATGAATCGGTTCATCCGGAATTCTGGTTTTTATTTGATTTTATTTTTAGTCGTGGTGGGTATTGTCCAGTTTGTGAGCAATGGAAATGAAGCCGCCGATTTCCCTAGATACGACGAGTTACGGCAGGAGATCAAGAACAACAATGTGAAGGATTTGACGGTTCAGTTTGAGGGTAATGCCTTTCTGGTCACAGGCGAGTATAGAGAGCTGCCTGCCGATACTAAATCGAAAAGCTTCTCCACATATATTCCTCCTACAGATGCCGCTATCGATGAACTTATTCAAGCCAGTGATGTTAATGGGATTGAATTAACTCAGAAGAAAATGGAAGGTACCAGCATTTGGCTGACATTCCTTTCTTCAATTATCCCACTGGTAATTATGTTCATCTTGTTCTTCTTCCTGTTTAACCAGGCGCAAGGTGGCGGCGGTAAAGTCATGAATTTCGGCAAGAGTAAGGCTCGGTTATATAATGAAGAGAAGAAGAAAATCAGCTTTGAGGATGTTGCAGGGGCGGACGAAGAGAAGCAAGAGCTTGTCGAAGTCGTTGAGTTCCTGAAAGATCCACGCAAATTTGCAGCTGTCGGCGCACGTATTCCTAAGGGCGTATTGCTTGTAGGTCCTCCGGGAACAGGTAAAACATTGCTTGCCCGTGCGGTAGCAGGTGAAGCTGGCGTTCCTTTCTTTAGTATTTCCGGTTCTGACTTTGTGGAAATGTTCGTGGGTGTCGGTGCTTCTCGGGTACGTGATTTGTTCGAGAATGCTAAGAAGAATGCTCCATGTATTATCTTCATTGATGAAATTGATGCTGTGGGTCGTCAGCGTGGTGCCGGTCTTGGTGGCGGACATGACGAGCGTGAGCAGACGCTTAACCAATTGCTGGTTGAGATGGATGGATTCGGTGGTAACGAAGGCATTATTATTGTAGCGGCGACTAACCGCGCTGATATACTTGATCCGGCATTGCTTCGTCCAGGACGTTTTGACCGTCAAATTACGGTTGACCGTCCTGATGTGAAAGGCCGTGAAGCTGTACTTAAGGTGCACGCTCGTAACAAACCGCTTACGAAAGATGTAAGACTGGATGTTGTTGCTAAACGCACAACCGGATTCACAGGTGCTGATTTGGAGAATCTGCTGAATGAGGCAGCTTTGCTAGCTGCACGCCGTAACCGTAAAGATATTTCCATGATTGAAGTGGATGAAGCTATTGACCGTGTTATCGTAGGTACTGAGAAACGCAGCCGTGTGATCAGTGACCGCGAGAAACGTATTGTAGCTTATCATGAAGCAGGCCATACTATTGCTGGTTACTTCCTTGAGCACGCCGATATGGTGCATAAAGTTACTATTATCCCACGCGGACGTGCAGGCGGATACGTTATTATGCTTCCGAAGGAAGATCGGATGATCGTTACCAAGCAGGAGCTTTTAGATAAGGTTACTGGATTACTTGGTGGACGTGTTGCCGAAGAATTGTTTATTGGTGAGATCGGTACGGGTGCATACAGTGACTTCCAACAGGCTACGCGCATCGTGCGTGCCATGATTATGGAGTACGGTATGAGCGATAAGCTTGGACCTATGCAGTTCGGATCTTCTCAAGGTCAAGTATTCTTAGGTCGTGATATTGGGCATGAACAGAATTACAGTGATTCCATTGCTTATGAGATTGATCAGGAAATGCAGAACTTTATTACTTCGAGTTACGAACGTTGTAAAGATCTGTTGATCAAACACTCCAAAGAAATGCACTTGATTGCCAATACATTACTTGAGAAAGAAACACTTGAGCTTGATCAGATCACACAACTGATTGAACAAGGATTCCTTTCCGAGGATGGTAAACCAGAGGGTGGCGAAGGTGTTGCCCATGAAGTTGGCGAGCCTGTCATCGACAATATCGGTGATGTGCGAGTTCGCATTCAAGGCAAGCCTGAGGACGAACAGTCCACACTTCCTGACTTATCAAAGGATATCCCGAATAACCCTGATTCTGAGGGTAATGACGGTTCCGGTGATGACAACAAAGGTGGGGGCACTAGCCTTACCTAATTGGGTCCACCATTCATATGATGTAAATTTATCCGGAGAACGTAACTGTTCTCCGGATTTTTTATTTTAATTTTTAAGGGATTCTATGCCTTAAAGCCTGTCCAGTTACATTGACAGGGGCTGGAACGTTGTGTACATTAGTGATTAATATTACTTACTATTTATATCAGCATGTTCATTTTTTCACCATGATGGCGCATGCCATTTGATAACATCATGTCGGCGAAAAGCCGCGAGGATTTAAGGGGGAGAACAATCGGTGGAAGCTCTGGCGCTTGAGCGCAAGCAGGAACAGAATCGAGAACTTCGTATACGTCTTGAACAGCTTAAAAAGGAACGAAACGCAATCATTTTAGCTCATTATTATCAGCGTGATGAAATTCAGGAGGTTGCCGATTTCCGGGGCGACTCTTTTTTACTCGCTCAGAAGGCTGCAGAGACAGATGCGGAAGTTATTGTATTCTGCGGTGTTCATTTCATGGGGGAAAGTGCAAAAATTTTAGCCCCGAACAAAACCGTCCTAATTCCTGATGAACGTGCAGGCTGTCCAATGGCAGATATGGTCAATGTAGACGGTTTACGTAAGCTAAAAGCTCAACATCCAAATGCTAAAGTAGTCACTTATATCAACTCGTCCGCCGAGATTAAAGCAGAAACCGATATTTGTTGTACCTCTGCTAATGCTGTGAAAGTAATCGAATCCCTTGACGCCGAAGAGATTATTTGGGTCCCAGATAAGAATCTTGGTCAATATGTACAAGATCAGACGGGCAAGAAGCTGATTATCTGGGAAGGCTATTGCAACACTCACGACATGTTGACCGTCAAAGATGTAGTAGAGATGAGAGCAAAATATCCAGATGCGGAATTTGTAGTTCATCCAGAGTGCCGTCCTGAAGTAGTGGCCATGGGTGACTATGTAGGCAGCACTACATCAATTCTGGAGTATTGCCGGAAATCGGATCGTAAGCAATTTATCGTTGGAACGGAAGATGGTACCGGATATCAGCTTCGTAAGGATAGTCCAGATAAAGAATTCCATTTTGCTACCAAATTTCTTGTTTGTCCCAATATGAAAGTTAATAATCTAAAAAAACTGGTGAAATGCCTGGAGACGATGAAGCCACAAATCTATGTACCGCCTGCTGTCGCCGACAAAGCCAGAACATCCCTAGAGCGCATGCTACAAGTCCGGTAGCATGCGCTACTCTTTCGTTGAAACAGGTGAAAAGCGGTCATGATTCCACAATATTTGGTTGATTTTGATCTTCGGGATATTCCTACGGTAAAGACAGATTGTATTGTTATTGGTTCAGGGATTGCCGGGTTATTCACAGCTATTAAAGCCAGTGAAGATCGGCGTGTCATAATGATCACAAAGAAATCAGTGATGGAAAGTAATACTCGCTATGCACAGGGGGGGATCGCAGCTGTTATAGCTGAGGATGATTCCCCTGCATACCACCGGCAGGATACCTTAATGGCCGGTGCAGGTCTTTGCTCCTCAACAGCTGTCGATGCACTTGTTAATGAAGGGCCGGAAGGCGTTCATGAGTTAATTCGCTTAGGAACCCTGTTTGATAAGGAAGATGGGGTACTGGCTTTGACTCAGGAAGGAGCGCACAGCCACCGCCGTATTTTGCATGCTAATGGGGATGCTACCGGTTATGAGATTGTTCGTGCATTGGCGGAACAGGTAGCGGAACATGAGAATATTGAGGTCTGGGATGATCATTATGTTATCGATCTCATCACTGAAGGTGGCGAATGTGTAGGCGCATTATTGCAGCGGCCCGGTGGTGGACGGTTGTTCCTGCAAGGGGATGCGACCATTTTGTGCTCTGGTGGAGCAGGACAATTATATCGATACACTACCAACCCTGAGGTAGCTACAGGAGATGGTGTAGCGATCGCCTATCGCGCTGGTGCTCATATACGAGATATGGAATTTATTCAATTTCATCCTACAGCACTTAGTTACCCAGGAGCTCCTAGATTTTTAATCTCCGAAGCTGTGCGTGGGGAAGGAGCAGTCTTGCGCAATATTAATGGAGAGCGGTTCATGGAGCGTTATCATAACCTGCTTGAACTAGCCCCGCGGGATATTGTAGCGCGAGCTATTGTAAGTGAAATGGAACTTACTAAATCAACGTTCGTTTATTTGGATATTACACATGAATCTCCAGAGATGGTGAAGCATCGGTTTCCCACAATATATGAGACATGTATGGGCTATGGACTGGATATTACAAGTGATTGGATTCCAGTGGCTCCTGCTGCGCATTATATGATGGGGGGGATTAAGACCGATCTGAATGGAGAGAGTACCGTCCCGCGTCTGTTTGCTTGCGGGGAGGTTTCCTCCACAGGCCTGCATGGCGCTAACCGTTTAGCTAGTAATTCTTTATCTGAGGCCATTGTATTTGGACAGCGTATTATTGATCGGATTCATGAGCTTTCCCCGCTGGACCGTGATGTTTTATCGGTTATCAGTAACGAGGGCCGTGTAGATTCGCCAACTCAAGCTATTGTGGAACGTCGTTTGAAGCTACAGAAGGTAATGGTTCGATATGCCGGACTACGTCGTAACGAAGAGATGTTACTTAAAGGATTAGATGAATTAAAACGACAGCTGCCAATCTTTGGATCAGCTTTGTCCAAACGTGAGGAATATGAATTTGCTAATATGCTGACCTGCTGTTTGCTTGTGACAGAGTCTGCTCTGGCACGGGAAGAGAGCCGTGGGGCGCATTACCGTGAGGATTATCCGCAGCGGGATGATGATCAGTGGCGTAAGCACCTGCTTCAAATTCGCGAACTGGGAATAGTGGAGGAATTAAGCGATGATGTTTAATGGTTACAATGAAGAGCTAGTACAATCCATCAAGGCTTGGTTGCGGGAAGATGTTGGTTCCGGAGATGTAACCACGCAGATGACGATTTCAGTGGGCCATGAGTCCAAAGGGATTATTCATGCCAAGGAAGACGGGATAATTTGTGGCATCCCAATTGCAGAGCTGGTCTTTGAAATTGTGGATCCGGCGCTTAGTTTTACAGCCTTTGTCGAGGAAGGTCAAGCTGTAACCAAAGGGACTGTAATTATTGAGGTTGAGGGCAGCACACATGCGATTCTAACAGGTGAGCGGCTTGCGCTTAACTTGATGCAGCGTCTTTCGGGTGTGGCATCACGTACAGCTTCTTTCGTGCAGGTGCTGGAGGGATTACCGACTCGCTTAGTGGATACACGTAAGACAACACCAGGTCACCGGATGCTGGAGAAATATGCTGTTCGTATTGGTGGAGGCTTTAATCACCGTTTTGGCTTATATGATGCAGTTATGATCAAGGATAATCATATCAAAGGCGCGGGTGGTATTCGGCAGGCTGTAGGTCGTGCTCGGAAGAACATCCCGCATACGATGAGCATCGAAGTGGAGACCGAAAATTTAGAGCAAGTCGAAGAGGCGCTGGCAGCAGGTGCCGACATTATAATGCTCGATAACATGTCTAACGATATGATGAAGCAAGCCGTGGTTAGGATTAAATCCCAAGCTCCGCATGTTAAGACAGAGGCTTCTGGAAATGTATCGTTAGAAACCGTACGCGGGATTGCTGAAACGGGTGTGGATGTGATTTCTGTCGGGCGCCTTACGTACTCCTTCTCCAGTCTGGATATTAGTCTAGACCTTAATGCTAAGAAGGAAGGGCCTTTGTCATGATGCTTGCTGTCGATATCGGTAATACCAATATTGTTCTCGGTGTATATAGAAAACGCGAATTGCTGCATCATTTTCGGCTAAGCACTGCGCGCCAATCGACCGTGGATGAATATGGAGTAATGATACACAATCTTTTTCATATGTCAGGTATATCTGTCAAAGACGTTGAAGGTGTAATTATATCTTCGGTTGTTCCACCACTGGTTAAGACTATTGAGGATATGTGTATTAAATATATAGGGAAAGACCCATTGATTGTTGGACCAGGGATTAAGACGGGGCTTAACTTACGTTATGAGAATCCGCGTGAAATTGGCGCAGACCGGATTGTTAATGCAGTTGCTGCGATTGAACAATACAAATGTCCACTTGTGGTTGTTGATTTTGGTACGGCTACGACTTTTGATTGCATTGATGCAGGTGCTAATTATCTTGGTGGCGCGATAGTTCCTGGTCTAGGCATTTCAACAGAGGCATTATACCAGCGGGCATCTAAGCTGCCGCGAATTGAATTGGAGAAGCCTAAAAAGGTCATCGGGCGTAATACGGTGCATGCGATGCAGGCCGGAATTATTTTTGGCTATGCGGGTCAGGTTGAGGGCATCGTTAAACGAATTAAAGTCGAGATGAACGCTCCCGAACTGAAGGTTATTTCGACCGGAGGCCTCGCCTCGCTAATTGCGGGTGAAACGGACTGTATTGATGAAGTAAATCCTATGTTAACGCTAGAAGGATTAAGAATTATTTACGATCGTAACCAATAAAGATAAAGAAGCCTAAAAAGGCGAAGAGATAGGAGGGCTATGCACCCAATGGAAAAAAAGAAGGATCGACTAATCCGCGGCACGGCTCTTAATGGTAAAGTGAGAGCGTTTGCTGTCCGCACAACTGAATTGGTTGAAGAACTGAGACGCAGACACGATACGTATCCAACGGCTACAGCCGCAATGGGACGTACAGTTACCGCTGCAGCCATGATGGGCGCTATGCTCAAGGGTAGTGAGAAGCTGAGTATTATGGTTAAAGGGAATGGACCGATCGGACAAATCGTTGCAGAATCCAATGCATTGGGAGAAGTGCGTGGTTATGTGCATAATCCACACATTCATTTACCGAGCAATAGTATGGGGAAACTGGATGTAGCTGGAGCGGTGGGAACTGAAGGGTTCATTGATGTTATAAAAGATTTAGGCATGAAAGAGCCGTACCGAGGTAGTATTCCTATTATCTCCGGGGAGCTTGGCGATGATTTTACTTATTATTTTGCGGTTTCTGAGCAAACTCCAGCTGCGGTTGGCCTAGGTGTATTGGTAGATACCGATGAGTCGGTAATTGTGGCTGGAGGGTTTATTGTTCAACTTCTTCCTGGTCTGACAGATGCGGAGATTACTGAGATTGAAAAAGCTGTAGGGGCGATGCCTTCTGTAACAGCACTTCTCGATCAGGGGCTGGAGCCAGAAGAAATGCTGCGCTACCTTTTGCCGGATGCAGTGGTTATGGATGAACTGGATATTAACTTTGCTTGTCAGTGTTCGCGTGAGCGGGTAGAGCAGACATTGGTTAGCTTAGGGCGGGATGAACTGGAGAGATTAATTGCAGAAGATGAACAGGCTGAAGTCGTATGCCATTTTTGCAATGAGGCTTATGTTTTCAATAAGGACGATTTACAGGTCATTTTAGAACAAGCGAATTCGTAGGGCATTGGGATGATGACGAGACAGGAACGTGCACTTCGCAATACGGTTATTATTCTAGCTGTTGCAACTTTAATGCTCGGGGGTCTATTATTCTGGAGTTTGCGCGCCATGGCCCTACTTAAAGGAGATACAACAGACAATGAATCACCGGATGTAGCGACTGCAGGCGGACAACCGATAACGGATCAGCAGTGGATGGATGAGCTCAAAAAAAAGCATGGAGAAGAAGTGTTAATCAGTATGCTTAACCATATTGTCGTGGACATGGAAGCTAAGGCTTTAGGAATTACCGTGACAGACGATGAGGTTAAGCAGGAACTGGCACGCACTATAGTTGGATACGAATCAGAAGCGCAATATTATGCTCAAATGCAATCTCAGCTGGGATTATCTCGTCAGGAAGTGTTCGCAGAGACAGCTTATCGTCTGTCCTTACAAGCGATAGCCACGGTGGGCATTACAATCAGTGATGCCGATATAGATGCTTATTTAGAGCAAAATGCCGAGCGCTTCGTTCCAAAAAAGGAAATGCAGCTTTCTATGATCAAGGTTTCATCCTATGAGGAAGGTCAGCAGGTAATGGATCGCTTGGAACAGGGTGAGGATTTCGCTGATTTGGCTAGGGAAGTGTCTATTGATGAAGAGAGTCGGCAGCATGGAGGCAGTTTAGGCAAAGTAGAGGAAGACGACCCTTTTTGGCCAGAGGGAATGTTAAAGACTGCGGCTGGATTGGATGTGGGTGATATAGCCGGTCCGATCGAGACAGGGGAAGACTTCGCCATTATTCGCTTGGAGAGTATTCACTCTCCAGAAATGCCAGATCAGAAAGAAATTCGGGCGCTTGTACGTCAAGAGCTGGCTTTGGAGCAAGCCCCTCCCTTGCAGCAGGTGGAAAGCAATTTACGCAATAAATATGAGGTGTCAATAAATATTGACAACAGCCTGCAAGATTGATAATATGATATTAACGTAAACCCTACCATTTTAGTCGGAAATAACTGACGGTGGTCAACAATTTAAACTCCACACACAGAAGCATAAAGTCACAATTTACGTTCTTATATCGCATTTATCATTCTAAGGAGGTTTTTGCTCATGGCTAAAGTCGTTAACAACGTAACAGAATTGATCGGAGGTACTCCGCTCGTTCGTTTGAATCGTCTGGCACAGGAAGGCTCCGCAGATATTTATTTGAAATTGGAATATCAGAACCCGGGATCAAGCGTAAAAGACCGGATTGCAATCAGCATCGTGGAAGAAGCTGAGCGTGAAGGTCTACTGAAACCAGGAGGTACGATTGTAGAAGCTACTAGTGGTAACACTGGTATCGGCCTGGCACTTGTAGCTGCTGCTAAAGGTTATAAGGCAGTTATCGTAATGCCGGAAACAATGAGCTTGGAGCGCCGTAATCTCCTTCGCGCATATGGAGCGGAATTGGTGCTGACCCCAGGATCGGAAGGTATGAATGGTGCGGTTAAGAAAGCAGACGAAATTTTGAAAGAGAACCCAAGCTATTTCCCATCCGAGCAATTCAAGAATAAAGCGAACGTGAAGATTCACCGTGAGACTACTGGACCTGAAATCATTGACGCTATTGAATCCATCGGCGGTCCTTTGGATGCTTTTATTGCAGGTATCGGAACAGGCGGAACGATCACTGGTGCGGGTGAAGTGCTGAAAAGCCAATATCCTGATATTAAGATCTATGCTGTGGAGCCTGCTGCTTCCCCAATCTTGGCTGGAGGCAAACCAGGCCCTCACAAAATCCAAGGTATCGGAGCTAACTTCATCCCTGAGATTCTGAACCAAGATATCTATGATGAAATCATCCACGTTGAGAATGATGAAGCTTTCGAAACTGCACGTCGTGTAGCTAAAGAAGAAGGCGTCTTGTCTGGTATTTCTTCAGGTGCTGCTGTATTTGCCGCACTTAAAGTAGCCAAAGATTTAGGCCCTGGCAAAAAAGTAGTAGTCATTATCCCAAGTAACGGCGAACGTTACCTGAGCACACCACTTTACAATTTCGAAGCGTAATTGTTTGCAATAACGTAAATCTATAAGAGTCTTCATACCACTTTTTTGGTGGTGATGGAGACTCTTTTCGTTGATTTAAAAGGCATTAGGTACTGTGCATATATGGCAGGCTAGACGTGGTAATTTTATTATTGTTGAAAAAAGCTCTGGTTTTTGCAGAAAACGAAAAAATCATAATAATTTCCTATCGCTGAGGGCTTTTCAATAATGCCTTAAGTACAGTATACTGACAGGCAATATACTACTGATGATTGGACAAAACTAAGCAAATGCTTACGAAGCAAGTTTTATTGCGAAGTGATGTCTACGAAGTAATGGCTTCATAAAACTAAGCATATGCTTACGAAGCGAGTTTTGTCTCGAAGATTAAACTGTAAGATGATGCTAGACAAAACTTTTAGGAGGATGGCTTTGGAAATCATAACAACCTGGAACGAGTGGGAACAATGGGCTGCTGAAGACTGGAGCATGTTTCCCTTGATTATAAAATCCCCCCGGTGCACCAACGAATTACCCGCGTCCTGGGAGAAAGCCTGGGAGTTAGCTTCCCAGTATTCTGTAGTTTTAGAAAGTGGTAAGGGTGGCCGTTATACGTACTTGGGCTTGAACCCTGTTTCGATATTGAAGGGCAAGGAGGATAATGCGGAAGTATTTAGCTTCCCTACTGAATCTTTGGAATCAGCATCAGTGGACGAGGAGAGGATACCTGAGGCAACAACACTGCATGGACAACCGCTGGAGCTACTGCAGCAATGGATGTCGGATTTTACGTCGCCTAAGTTAAAGGATGAAGATGTTCCTCCTTTTTCTGGTGGATGTATTGGTTTCCTTGGTTATGATGTGGTTCGTTCTTTGGAACGATTGCCGTCTCTTGCCCAAGATGATCCTGGTTTTCCTGATTTTCTTTTTATGAGGTTTGACGAGGTATGGATCTATGATCACGAAGAGCATGTGCTTTATTGTGCTGTTCACGTTCCAGTTCCAGCAGACTGTGGGATGGAAGAGCTGCAAAATCTTTATCTTGGCAGTATAGAACAGGCTGGACAAATGGTAGAGCAGTGGCAGCTGATATCTTCAGCCGCAGGATTGGATGATGAGGCTGTGGGCAGCATTGAGGCCCTTACAGTTTCATCAGGAGAGTGGCCGGGCATGGCTTCGGCTTTCTCGCCTGAGAAGTTTCAGCAGGCAGTGCTGGACGTTCAGGAATACATCCGCCAAGGCGATGTCTTCCAAGTGAACCTCTCGCTGCGCCAGGAGGCGCAGCTGAAGTCCCCGCCGGAGGATGTTTACGAGTGGCTGCGCAAGCTCAACCCGTCCCCGTACATGGGGCTCTTGCGGTCGCCCGGCTTCGCGCTGTCCAGCGCTTCACCGGAGCTGCTCGTCAAGCTGCACGGGGACAAAGTGAGCGCCCGGCCAATCGCCGGCACCCGGCGCCGGGGACTCACTCCCGCGGAGGATGCCGCCATGGAGGCGGAGCTTCGCGGGAGCGAAAAAGAGATCGCCGAGCATATCATGCTTGTCGATCTGGAACGCAACGACATCGGGCGTGTCGCTGCATACGGTTCCGTCAGCGTGCCGGAGCTGATGACGGTGGAGCGCTACTCTCATGTGATGCATCTCGTTTCGCAGGTAGAGGGCCAGATTGCGCCGGATAAAGACGCGTATGCGGTTATCGCAGCTTTATTCCCCGGGGGGACTATTACAGGGGCTCCCAAGGTAAGGACAATGGAGATTATTGAAGAATTGGAGCCGGTTCGACGTGGACCCTATACAGGATCGATGGGTTTTATTGACTATAACGGCAATATGGAATTAAATATTATTATAAGAACGCTGGCTGTAAAAGACGGGGTCGGATATATTCAGACAGGTGCCGGCATAGTGATCGATTCCGATCCCTACCGTGAATACCGTGAATGCCATAATAAAGCCAAAGCGGTAGTGAAGGCAGTACTCTGTAGTGAACTGCAGCAGGAATTGCCAGCTACCAGCGGAGCCGAAGGGGGAGTAGCACTGTGATCTTGGTCATCGATAATTATGATTCCTTTACGTATAACCTCGTACAGTATTTAGGTGAGCTTGGGGAAGAGGTTAAAGTGCACCGCAATGATGAAATTACCATCGAAGAGATTGAAAAGCTGGCACCTGACCATATTCTAATTTCACCAGGCCCATGTACGCCAAATGAAGCGGGAATTAGTCTGGAATTGTTGCATCATTTCAAGGGGATCATTCCGATCTTCGGCGTATGCCTTGGACATCAAGCGATTGGACAAGCATTTGGTGGCAATGTCATCCGTGCTGAGCGTTTGATGCATGGGAAGACATCGCCTATTTACCATAACGGGACCTCAGTTTTTGAAGGTCTGGAGTCTCCATTTACAGCTACCCGATATCATTCACTGATTGTAGAGCGGGAGAGTCTCCCAGATTGCTTGGAGATTACGGCTGAGACTGAAGAAGGGGAGATTATGGCATTGCGCCATAAAGAATACCCTATTGAAGGTGTGCAGTTCCACCCGGAATCTATTATTACGGATCATGGTCATACGATGCTGCGTAATTTCTTGAAACGGAGAGCCGGAGAAACGGCATGAAATATATAGGATTTAACAATGGTGTCATTGACGCCCGAGAAACCGTGGTTTCTGCCTTGGATCACGGCTTTTTGTACGGCATTGGCTTGTTCGAAACCTTTAGGACCTATGGGGGAGTTCCCTTTTTGCTGGAGCGTCATTTGAAGCGTATGGCAGAGGGTTGCAAGGCACTGGGCATTCCATTTGAAGCAGAAGCGGCACATCTACTTGACTGGATTAAGCGCGTTATGGACAAAAATGAATTAAAAGAAGCTTATATACGCTATACCGTAACAGCCGGTGAGGATGTTCTCGGATTACCTGCTGGTGATTATCAAAAGCCTAATCATTTGTTGTACATCAAAGCGCTGCCGAAAGTACCAGATAAACTCTATAGTGAAGGCAAAGAGCTGCAGCTGTTGTCCTTGCGGCGTAATACTCCTGAGGGAACAGTGCGATTCAAGTCGCTGCATTATATGAATAACATTCTGGCTAAGCGAGAGCTTAGAGGGTATGCTTCTGCGGCAAATGGTGCTGAAGGACTAATGCTGACGGCAGAAGAATTTATTGCCGAGGGCATTGTCAGCAACATCTTTTTTGTAAAAAACAACAGGCTCTATACCCCAGATCTTACAACAGGGATACTTCCGGGAATTACCCGGGAAATGGTAATGGAGCTGGCTCTTAGTGCAGGCCTTAGTGTTGAAGAAGGAACATATCACTGGGAGCAGTTTAAAGCTGCTGATGAAGTGTTTCTTACCAATTCCGTACAAGAAATCGTTCCTGTTACTGGGGTGTGGCACGGAGATGCAAGATTTACTATAGGTACTGGCCAGTGTGGAACAATTACTGCTGGCTTGATTTCATTATATAGAGATAGGACGGCGATTTCGAAATGAGACCAGTCCTCTTTAAGCGGACATACCGTTGTGGAAATACAGACTTGGAGTTAGGAAATCGAACATTGATTATGGGCATCCTTAATGTGACCCCGGATTCTTTTTCGGATGGAGGACTTTGGGATCATCCGGACAAAGCAGTTGAGCATGCGCTGCGTATGGCTGCAGAGGGTGCTGATATTATTGATATCGGCGGTGAATCTACTCGTCCTGGTCATCAACCGGTGGGACTTGAAGAGGAGTTAGCCCGTGTATTGCCTGTGATCGAGAGTATTCATAAGGCGGCACCTCACCTTCCGTTATCTATCGATACCTATAAAGCTGAAGTAGCCCGCCAAGCTATAGCTGCGGGTGCCCATATCATTAATGACATATGGGGTTGTAAGGCCGATCCGGAAATGGCGGCAGTGGCCGCTGCTGCTGACTGTCCTATTATTTTGATGCATAACCGGCAGGACCGTAATTATACGAATCTGAGTGCGGATATGTCGGCTGACCTTAAGGAAAGTATTGATCTTGCGGTAGCCGCAGGCGTTAAGCCGGCCAATATCATATTGGATCCAGGTATCGGCTTTGCTAAGGATTATAATGAAAACCTGCAGGCAATGACGCTTTTAGACGGGTTGACTGAGTTAGGTTATCCGTTGTTACTGGCGACTTCCCGCAAAAAATTCATCCGCACGGTACTTGATTTGCCGTCTGATGATGTTGTGGAAGGCACCGCAGCTACAGTAGCTTTTGGGATAGCTCAGGGTTGCCAGATCGTACGTGTACATGATGTATCTCTGATTAAACGAACGGTTAAGATGTGTGATGCGATGTTGTATGCTGCACCTCCATTGGTGCGTGAATAGCTATATTTTACGAAAAAGGGCGGATTAATCATGGATAAAATGACAATGCATCGCATGGAATATTACGGATACCACGGTGTATTTGAGGAAGAACGTAAGCTGGGACAACGTTTTTACATTGATTTAGAGCTGGAGCTTGATTTGCAGGGTGCGGGCTTGAATGATGATTTGAGTCAAACCGTGAATTATGCTGAAGTTCATGAATTAGTCAAAAACATTGTCGAAATAAAGTCTTTTAAGTTGATCGAAGCTTTGGCAGAATATATTGCATCCTCCGTACTGGACACTTATACTGTTATCAATGCAGTAACGGTTAAGGTAACTAAACCCCATCCGCCTTTCGACATTCATTTTCAGGGAGTGACTGTAGAGCTGCGCAGAACTAGAAAGTGAGAACAAGGTCCATGAATATACATTCCACCTCTGAAGAATCAGAGGCTTATATTGCTTTAGGGGCTAATTTGGGTGACCGCGAGGGCACACTGTCAGAGGCTTTGAACAGACTGGACGCTCATGATGAAATATCTGTGGTCCGCTGCTCCAAAGTTTACGAGACAGAGCCAGTAGGTTATTTAGATCAGCCGCAGTTTCTCAATATGGCAGCAGCTTTGCGAACGACACTTGCGCCCGAGTCCTTGCTGGAAGTGATGTTGGGGATTGAAACGCAGTTGGGTCGTATCCGGGATATCCGCTATGGACCGAGAACGGTAGATTTGGATTTGTTGTGGGTTGAGGGTCAGGTGCTCGATACACCACATTTAACGTTACCGCATCCACGCATGTTAGAGCGTGCTTTTGTATTGTTTCCGCTCAGTGACATCGTTCCACAGAATGAACAATCTTCCGGACTTCGCAAGCTGATTACAGCAGCGCTTCAAGACATAGACGGGAAGGAAGGAATTCGGTTGTGGACAACAAGCGTTTGGGACGGAGGGTCAGGGCATTCCGTAAGCTAAAAGGGTATACTCAACAGGATCTTGCGGATCTTGCCGGAATTTCCTTGGCTGTGCTTGGTGCAGTCGAGAGGGGTAACAGACGATTAGAAGATCAAATTTTAGATAAAATTGCGAATGTTCTAGGGGTTACAACAGAAGAGCTTGTGGATCCCAACTCATAATTTCCAAGAATTAAAAGGCAGGAAGTGATACGAATGCTGAAGATTGGCGATATCGAGATGAAAAATCAGGTTGTTCTGGCACCTATGGCTGGCGTGTGCAATCCGGCTTTTCGTCTGATCGCTAAGGAATTTGGTACAGGTCTGGTCTGTGCGGAAATGGTAAGCGATAAGGCCATTATTCACGGAAATACACGTACTCGCGAAATGTTGTTTGTAGATGAACGGGAGAAACCGCTTAGTTTGCAGATTTTTGGCGGGGATAGAGAATCACTGGTGCAAGCAGCAAAAGTGGTTGATAAAGAAACCAATGCTGATATTATCGATATCAATATGGGATGCCCAGTGCCTAAAGTAACTAAATGTGATGCGGGAGCCCGCTGGCTTTTGAATCCCGACAAAATCTATGAAATGGTCTCTGCGGTTGTCGATGTTGTCGATAAACCCGTAACCGTGAAAATGCGGATTGGCTGGGATAGCGAGCATATTTTTGT
Organism: Paenibacillus sp. FSL R7-0163; assembly: GCF_037969975.1. Lineage (NCBI taxonomy): Bacteria > Bacillati > Bacillota > Bacilli > Caryophanales > Paenibacillaceae > Paenibacillus > Paenibacillus sp. FSL R7-0163. Next base: position 6,082,783 of record NZ_CP150224.1, on the reverse strand, counting down.
CGAAGATAATGCGCGTGCGGTTGAACGTGCCGGGGGTAAGGCTGTCAGCGTACACGGTCGTACCCGGGAGCAGCTTTACACAGGCCATGCGGACTGGAACTATATCAAGATGGCAAAAGAAGCAGTTTCTATTCCTGTTATTGGCAACGGGGATGTTAATACACCTGAAGATGCTCGGGCTATGTTGGATCAGACTGGCTGCGATGGCGTAATGATCGGGCGTGGAGCACTCGGCAATCCTTGGATGTTGTATCGTACGATTCAATATTTGAGCACCGGCGAGCTTATGCCTGAACCTGGCTTGGATGAGAAGATTAAGGTTGCTATTCTTCATATGGATCGACTGGTAGCTCTTAAGGGAGAAGCTGTAGCTGTCCGTGAGATGCGTAAGCATATGGCCTGGTACTTAAAAGGCTTGAAGGCTGCCGCTAGAGTGAAGGATGTTCTCATGACAGAAACAAAACGCGATGGAATGGTGAGGATATTGAATGATTTTGTCGTTCAATTAAAGCATGAAGAAGAGAGCAAGGGCATTGAAATGTCTTCTTCTGCTGTATAATCACCTTTTTTCTGCTGATATTTGAACACATCTGACTTTATATGTGGTGTCATTGACATTTTGTAGCGGTTCCAATATAATTTCACAGTATAAAATCGCCGTTACAGTAAGAGCAATGCAGCAGGGAGGGTTCTTATCCTTCTAGATTAGCATATAGTATGGTGTTTTCAATAATTGTATACGACAGGAGAATCGGTTGAGATGAGCGATAAAGAAGTCATCCTTACGCCGGACGGGCTAAAACGTCTGGAAGATGAGCTGGAGACCCTCAAATCCGTAAAACGCCGTGAGGTTGCTGAACGGATTAAGGTAGCGATTGGCTACGGAGATATCAGTGAGAACTCGGAGTATGAAGACGCGAAGAATGAGCAAGCTTTTATCGAAGGACGCGTTCTAACTTTGGAGAAGATGCTTCGCAACGCGCGTATCATCAATAGCGACGAGATCGTTACTGACGTAGTAAGTATTGGTGTTACTGTAAGTGTCGAGGATTTGGAATATGGGGACACTATGGAGTATACGATCGTAGGTACAGCAGAGTCTGATCCACTGAATAACAAGATTTCCAATGAAAGTCCGGTAGGCAAAGCTATTATCGGGAAAAAAATAGGTACGGTTGTTGATGTTTCTACACCTGCAGGAGTTATTCAATATAAAATTCTCGATATCAGAATGAAGTAATATACAGACCTTAATGTCTGTAAATAGATGTGCTGCCGTATGTATTAGTCATTTCACTGTACATAGGTAGATAAGGGAACATGTTTGGGAAAGCTTCCTTAGGGAAGCTTTTTTCAAATCATCCAGAAACGATAGGTAAAACAAACTGCTTATATTTTGAGCTGGAACGGGACTGTCCTCTAACTATGGAGACGGAGCCGTTTCTTCTTGTGTATATGATATTACTGAGTTATAAGGGGATGAATCGCATGACCGAGGAAATGAACAATGTGGACAATGCAGAGAACGAACTTAGTGAGCTTTTGCAGATCCGCCGTGCCAAACTGGACGAGCTAAGAGGACTTGGTATTGATCCTTTTGGCAAAAAATACGAGCGCACAGCTAACGCTGGCGATATCGTAGCTAAGTATGATGGACTTTCCAAAGAGGAATTGGACGAGCTTTCTGTTGAAGTGAGCATTGCTGGACGTATTATGGCAAAACGCGTTATGGGTAAAGCCAGCTTTGCGCATATCCAGGACCTTAGTGGAAGAATTCAGCTTTATGTTCGTCAAGACAGCATTCCTGAAACTCAATACGCGGCGTTTAATGTTCTCGATCTGGGAGATATTATTGGCGTTCGTGGAACAGTATTCAAAACCAAAACAGGCGAGACCTCCATCAAAGTGCATAATCTCGAAGTCTTGTCCAAATCCCTGCTGCCACTTCCTGAGAAATATCATGGTCTTAAAGATGTAGAACTGCGTTATCGCCAGCGCTATGTTGATTTGATTATTAATCCGGAAGTTCAACAGACCTTTATTGCCCGTTCAAGAATTATTCAATCGATGCGTCGCTATTTGGATTCACTTGGTTATCTTGAAGTTGAAACACCTACACTTCATACGATCGCCGGCGGAGCAGCTGCGCGTCCGTTTATTACTTACCACAACACACTTGAAATGCAGCTGTATATGCGGATTGCTATCGAGCTTCACTTGAAACGCCTTATTGTTGGCGGTTTGGAAAAAGTGTACGAAATCGGCCGTGTATACCGTAACGAGGGAATGTCGACTCGTCATAATCCAGAGTTTACTATGATTGAGTTGTACGAAGCATATGCTGACTACAAGGACATCATGAATCTCACGGAGAATATGATTGCACATATTGCCCAAGAGGTATTAGGTACACAACTGCTGGATTACCAAGGCAAAGAGGTAAATCTGTCTCCAGGATGGCGTCGTGTAACTATGGTTGATGCTGTTAAAGAAGTAACCGGTGTTGATTTCAGTGTTCACATGACAGATGACGAAGCACAAGCTTTGGCAAAAGAACATCGTGTGCCTGTTGAGAAACATATGACGTTCGGTCATATCCTTAACGCTTTCTTCGAGCAATTTGTAGAGGAAACTCTAATTCAGCCAACCTTTGTAATGGGACACCCTGTTGAAATTTCACCACTTGCGAAGAAAAACGATGAGGATCCACGCTTTACCGATCGTTTTGAGCTGTTTATTGTGGGTCGTGAGCACGCTAATGCATTTAGTGAATTGAATGATCCGATTGACCAACGTCAACGCTTTGAGGCACAGATCCAGGAGAAAGAGCAAGGTAATGACGAAGCTCATGAGATGGACGATGATTTCATCCGCGCCCTGGAATATGGTATGCCACCTACTGGCGGACTGGGAATCGGCGTAGACCGTCTGATCATGCTGCTTACCAATTCTGCATCGATTCGCGATGTATTGCTGTTTCCACATATGCGTAACCGTACTGAATAGTATCTATACAACACAGGGCTTAAGGGAGCTGTCTAAGGACAGTTCTCTTGGCTACTGTTGATTAGAAGCGGTGCTTTCACTTCATTGCTCCTATAGAATGTAGAGATTTAATATTAGTTTCAAAAAAACTCTTGCAATGAATCTCTATACATGATATATTCTAAGTCCGGCCAAGAAATACACATGCCGAGCTCGAAAATGAAGTTAAAAAAAGAGCTTGACATTAAATAGCCGAACATGATATAGTATAAGAGTTGCTGCTGAGACATTAAACGGCGCCAACGAGAACTTGATCTTTGAAAACTGAACAACGAGTGAGTAGGAAATCACGCAAGTGAAATCCAAAATTAGAGAATTAATTTTCTCGTCAGATGTTTCAAAATGAGCATATCGCTCTTTTCAATACTAATTGGAGAGTTTGATCCTGGCTCAGGACGAACGCTGGCGGCGTGCCTAATACATGCAAGTCGAGCGGAGTTATTTTGAAAGCTTGCTTTCAAAATAACTTAGCGGCGGACGGGTGAGTAACACGTAGGCAACCTGCCCTTCAGACTGGGATAACTACCGGAAACGGTAGCTAATACCGGATAATTTCTTTTTTCTCCTGAGAGAAGAATGAAAGACGGAGCAATCTGTCACTGAGGGATGGGCCTGCGGCGCATTAGCTAGTTGGTGGGGTAACGGCCCACCAAGGCGACGATGCGTAGCCGACCTGAGAGGGTGAACGGCCACACTGGGACTGAGACACGGCCCAGACTCCTACGGGAGGCAGCAGTAGGGAATCTTCCGCAATGGGCGAAAGCCTGACGGAGCAACGCCGCGTGAGTGATGAAGGTTTTCGGATCGTAAAGCTCTGTTGCCAGGGAAGAACGTCCGGTAGAGTAACTGCTATCGGAGTGACGGTACCTGAGAAGAAAGCCCCGGCTAACTACGTGCCAGCAGCCGCGGTAATACGTAGGGGGCAAGCGTTGTCCGGAATTATTGGGCGTAAAGCGCGCGCAGGCGGCTATTTAAGTCTGGTGTTTAAACCTTGGGCTCAACCTGAGGTCGCACTGGAAACTGGGTGGCTTGAGTACAGAAGAGGAAAGTGGAATTCCACGTGTAGCGGTGAAATGCGTAGATATGTGGAGGAACACCAGTGGCGAAGGCGACTTTCTGGGCTGTAACTGACGCTGAGGCGCGAAAGCGTGGGGAGCAAACAGGATTAGATACCCTGGTAGTCCACGCCGTAAACGATGAGTGCTAGGTGTTAGGGGTTTCGATACCCTTGGTGCCGAAGTTAACACAGTAAGCACTCCGCCTGGGGAGTACGGTCGCAAGACTGAAACTCAAAGGAATTGACGGGGACCCGCACAAGCAGTGGAGTATGTGGTTTAATTCGAAGCAACGCGAAGAACCTTACCAGGTCTTGACATCCCTCTGAATCTGCTAGAGATAGCAGCGGCCTTCGGGACAGAGGAGACAGGTGGTGCATGGTTGTCGTCAGCTCGTGTCGTGAGATGTTGGGTTAAGTCCCGCAACGAGCGCAACCCTTAACTTTAGTTGCCAGCAGGTTAAGCTGGGCACTCTAGAGTGACTGCCGGTGACAAACCGGAGGAAGGTGGGGATGACGTCAAATCATCATGCCCCTTATGACCTGGGCTACACACGTACTACAATGGCCGGTACAACGGGAAGCGAAGCCGCGAGGTGGAGCCAATCCCATCAAAGCCGGTCTCAGTTCGGATTGCAGGCTGCAACTCGCCTGCATGAAGTCGGAATTGCTAGTAATCGCGGATCAGCATGCCGCGGTGAATACGTTCCCGGGTCTTGTACACACCGCCCGTCACACCACGAGAGTTTACAACACCCGAAGTCGGTGGGGTAACCCGCAAGGGAGCCAGCCGCCGAAGGTGGGGTAGATGATTGGGGTGAAGTCGTAACAAGGTAGCCGTATCGGAAGGTGCGGCTGGATCACCTCCTTTCTATGGAGAATCGTCTTCTGCAATGAAGACATTCAAATCGGAAGCTCAGCTTCCAAAACTCAGGTTTAGGCCTGTTACTCACTCGTTGCTCAGTTTTGAGAGTTTAAGCTCTCAAATAAGACTTGATCCTTGAAAACTGGATACCGAAACGAATTTGCGTTTTAGAACATCTTTTAGCAACTTGTGTAAACAAGTAAATGTTATTAGTGAGATTTTCCTACGGAAAAATCAAGGTTAAGCTAATAAGAGCACACGGAGGATGCCTAGGCGCCAGGAGCCGACGAAGGACGTGGCGAACAACGAAACTGCCTCGGGGAGCTGTAAGCAAGCTTTGATCCGGGGGTGTCCGAATGGGGAAACCCAGCTGTGGTAATTCGCAGTTACTCATACCTGAATACATAGGGTGTGTAGAGGCAGACCAGGGGAACTGAAACATCTAAGTACCCTGAGGAAGAGAAAACAATAGTGATTCCGTCAGTAGCGGCGAGCGAACGCGGAACAGCCTAAACCTAAGAGCTTGCTCTTAGGGGTTGTGGGACGTCTCACATGGAGTTACAAAGGAATATGGTAGGTGAAGAGGTCTGGAAAGGCCCGCGATAGAGGTAAAAGCCCTGTAACCTAAACTGTGTTCTCTCCGAGACGGATCCCGAGTAGTGCGGGGCACGTGAAACCCCGTATGAATCCAGCAGGACCATCTGCTAAGGCTAAATACTACCTGGCGACCGATAGTGAAACAGTACCGTGAGGGAAAGGTGAAAAGCACCCCGGAAGGGGAGTGAAATAGAACCTGAAACCGTGTGCTTACAAAAAGTCAGAGCCCGATCTATGGGTGATGGCGTGCCTTTTGTAGAATGAACCGGCGAGTTACGTTTAACATGCAAGGTTAAGCCGAGAAGGTGGAGCCGCAGCGAAAGCGAGTCTGAATAGGGCGATTGAGTATGTGGACGTAGACCCGAAACCGTGTGATCTACCCCTGTCCAGGGTGAAGGTGCGGTAACACGCACTGGAGGCCCGAACCCACGTACGTTGAAAAGTGCGGGGATGAGGTGGGGGTAGCGGAGAAATTCCAATCGAACTCGGAGATAGCTGGTTCTCCCCGAAATAGCTTTAGGGCTAGCCTCGGTATAAGAGTAGTGGAGGTAGAGCACTGATTGGGTGCGGGGTCCGCAAGGATTACCAAGCTCAGTCAAACTCCGAATGCCATATACTTATTGCCGGGAGTCAGACAGTGAGTGCTAAGATCCATTGTCAAAAGGGAAACAGCCCAGACCATCAGCTAAGGTCCCCAAGTGTGTGTTAAGTGGGAAAGGATGTGGAGTTGCACAGACAACCAGGATGTTGGCTTAGAAGCAGCCACCATTGAAAGAGTGCGTAATAGCTCACTGGTCGAGTGACTCTGCGCCGAAAATGTAACGGGGCTAAACACACCACCGAAGCTATGGCTAGATACGTATGTATCTGGGGTAGGGGAGCGTTGTGTAGGGGTTGAAGGTGTACTGAAAAGAGCGCTGGACACTACACAAGTGAGAATGCCGGTATGAGTAACGAAAAGATCAGTGAGAATCTGATCCGCCGAAAGCCCAAGGTTTCCTGAGGAAGGCTCGTCCGCTCAGGGTAAGTCGGGACCTAAGGCGAGGCCGAAAGGCGTAGTCGAAGGACAACAGTTTGAAATTACTGTACCACCGTAATCCGCTATGAGCGATGGGGTGACGCAGGAGGGTAGTGACGCGGACTGATGGATGTCCGTCTAAGCAGTGAGGCTGATGTGTAGGCAAATCCGCACATCATTAAGGCTGGGCTGTGATGGGGAGCGAAAATTATAGTAGCGAAGGTCATGATCTCACACTGCCAAGAAAAGCCTCTAGCCAGGAGAAGGTGCCCGTACCGCAAACCGACACAGGTAGGCGAGAAGAGAATTCTAAGGCGCGCGGAAGAACTCTCGTTAAGGAACTCGGCAAAATGACCCCGTAACTTCGGGAGAAGGGGTGCCCCGGTAGTGTGAATAGCACGAGGGGGCCGCAGTGAAAAGGCCCAAGCGACTGTTTAGCAAAAACACAGGTCTGTGCGAAGCCGCAAGGCGAAGTATACGGGCTGACGCCTGCCCGGTGCTGGAAGGTTAAGGGGAGTGGTTAGGGGTAACCCGAAGCTATGAACCGAAGCCCCAGTAAACGGCGGCCGTAACTATAACGGTCCTAAGGTAGCGAAATTCCTTGTCAGGTAAATTCTGACCCGCACGAATGGCGTAACGACTTGGGCGCTGTCTCAACGAGAGATCCGGTGAAATTTTAATACCTGTGAAGATGCAGGTTACCCGCGACAAGACGGAAAGACCCCATGGAGCTTTACTGCAGCTTGATATTGAATTTGGGTACGATCTGTACAGGATAGGTGGGAGCCGTAGAAATCGGAGCGCAAGCTTCGGTGGAGGCGCCGTTGGGATACCACCCTGATCGTATCTAGGTTCTAACCTAGTACCCTTATCGGGTACGGGGACCGTGTCAGGCGGGCAGTTTGACTGGGGCGGTCGCCTCCTAAAGAGTAACGGAGGCGTTCCAAGGTTCCCTCAGAATGGTTGGAAATCATTCGCAGAGTGCAAAGGCATAAGGGAGCTTGACTGCGAGACCTACAAGTCGAGCAGGGACGAAAGTCGGACTTAGTGATCCGGTGGTACCGCATGGAAGGGCCATCGCTCAACGGATAAAAGCTACCCTGGGGATAACAGGCTTATCTCCCCCAAGAGTCCACATCGACGGGGAGGTTTGGCACCTCGATGTCGGCTCATCGCATCCTGGGGCTGAAGTAGGTCCCAAGGGTTGGGCTGTTCGCCCATTAAAGCGGTACGCGAGCTGGGTTCAGAACGTCGTGAGACAGTTCGGTCCCTATCTGTCGTGGGCGCAGGAAATTTGAGAGGAGCTGTCCTTAGTACGAGAGGACCGGGATGGACGTACCGCTGGTGCACCAGTTGTTCCGCCAGGAGCATGGCTGGGTAGCTACGTACGGACGGGATAAGCGCTGAAAGCATCTAAGCGTGAAGCCCCCCTCAAGATGAGATTTCCCAATTAGTAAGACCCCTTGAAGACGACGAGGTAGATAGGTTGGAGGTGGAAGTGCAGCAATGCATGGAGCTGACCAATACTAATCGGTCGAGGGCTTATCCTATACTTAGAATGCAGATTCGTTTCGGATTCAGTTTTCAGGCGATTAAGCCTGAAATACGCTTAGAAATTCATTGTCACTTCTAGTGATGAACCGAATTTCACGCGGCAGCGTCTGTTTCACAGACGCATGTTTGGTGGCGATAGCGGAGGGGTTCCACGCGTACCCATCCCGAACACGACCGTTAAGCCCTCCAGCGCCGATGGTACTTGGACCGAAGGGTCCTGGGAGAGTAGGACGTTGCCAAGCACACAAGACCACTGTTGGAGTAATCGACAGTGGTCTTTTTGTTATGTAAATAGAGAATTCATTAGGCTATATTTTGAAATACTATGATGGAGATAAGCGTGGGTAATAAGATGAGCAGAAATGCATTGTGGATTTTTTATACACTATATGTCCACTGAGCACGGACTAACGTCCAATAATTCGCTTACTCGGGGGCCGTTTTTTGAATACCTACTCTGATGATGTAATGTTCTTGACAGTCCAAATGCCCTTTGCTAAGATGGCAATAATATATTTTTGGATAAGCATCTCAAACCTTAATTGAAGATCTACACTTGTTCAGCCCCCAGATGTACAGAATTGTCTGTCGTGAATGGACTGGAGTCAAAGGTTCTTCTTTCATAAAGTTTGTAGGCGGGTATAATTTAAAACAACCGAGGAGGAATGACCCAGGTGTGGAAAGATAAGTTTGGTAAAGAAGGTCTAACTTTTGATGATGTGCTGCTGGTTCCGCGTAAATCTGAGGTACTGCCTAAAGAAGTGGATTTGACCACAGTTCTAAGTAAGAATGTGAAGTTGAATATTCCACTTATGAGTGCAGGTATGGACACAGTCACAGAAGCAGCCATGGCCATTGCAATTGCTCGTGAGGGTGGCATCGGGATTATACACAAGAATATGCCTGTAGAGCAGCAAGCGGAAGAAGTAGATCGTGTGAAGCGTTCCGAGAGCGGAGTTATTACGAATCCATTCTCACTTACGGCAGAACACATGGTATCTGATGCAGAGCTTTTAATGGGTAAATATCGCATTTCCGGAGTGCCGATTGTAGACAGTGACAATAAACTTGTCGGTATTCTAACTAATAGAGACTTACGCTTTATTCATGATTTCAATATTCAGATTAAAGAAGTTATGACACATGAGAATCTTGTAACAGCTGCTGTGGGTACAACCCTTCAGGAAGCAGAAGGTATCCTGCAACGTCATAAGATCGAGAAGCTTCCCCTTGTGGACGAGAATAATATTCTTAAGGGTCTCATCACCATTAAGGATATTGAAAAAGCTATTCAATTCCCTAACGGAGCCAAAGATGCACATGGCCGTCTACTTGTTGGAGCAGCTGTTGGTATCTCTAAAGACACGTTCGAACGTACTGCAGCATTAGTAAAAGCTGGTGTGGATCTGATCGTCGTCGATTCTGCACATGGTCACCACATTAATATTATTGAAGCGGTTCGCCAAATTCGTGAGTTGTATCCTGATCTTACGATTGTTGCTGGTAACGTAGCTACAGGCGAAGCAACCCGTGAACTTATTGAAGCTGGTGCATCTGTAGTTAAAGTAGGTATTGGACCAGGATCGATCTGTACAACACGCGTTATCGCTGGTATCGGCGTACCTCAGGTTACAGCCATTTATGATTGTGCGACAGTTGCTCGTGAGTATGGAATTCCTATTATCGCTGATGGCGGTATTAAGTATTCTGGGGAGATCACAAAGGCTATCGCAGCTGGTGCTCATGCTGTAATGATGGGAAGTATGTTTGCGGGTACAGAAGAAAGCCCAGGGGAATCTGAGCTCTATCAAGGCCGTAAATTTAAAGTATATCGTGGTATGGGCAGCATGAGTGCCATGAAACAAGGCAGTAAAGACCGTTATTTCCAAGATGATGATAAAAAGCTCGTTCCTGAAGGAATTGAGGGACGTATTGCTTTTAAAGGGCCTCTTTCTGACACTGTTCATCAATTGATCGGCGGATTGCGCTCAGGTATGGGCTATTGCGGTACGAAGTCATTGGAAGAACTGCGTAACGATACTTCTTTCATTCGCATCACAAGTGCTGGACTTCGTGAGAGCCACCCGCATGATGTGCAAATTACAAAAGAAGCACCAAACTATTCCGTATAATGGACTAACCGTATTATTTTTTGGACAGACAGGACTATTTCGTCCTGTCTGTCTTTTTTTGCGGGTACCCCTGTGTTAGAATAGAACAAGCTATTGATATGAGATTTAAAGGAGAGTCGTAATCATTGAAGCACAAACGAAAATTTAATGGTAAGCAAATTGTAATTAAGACAGCGACTGTAGGTCTGCTTTTAAATATGTTAATGAACCCAGTAATTCCAGCATTGGCTGAAGCGGGCAAAACTCCGGTTACAACCGAAGGTGCCGCAACTACTACTGAAACTGCACCCAAGACCAACGCAGTTAAGATCCCTTCTGTGGAATCTCTTAACTTGGAATTGAGTTCTGCTATTCTAATAGAACCAACTACAGGCCAAGTACTTATGGCTCTAAATCCAGATACACCACTCCCACCTGCGAGTATGACCAAGATGATGACTGAATATCTTGTATCTGATGCCGTGAAAAAAGGAGACATCTCTTGGGATCAGAAAGTTATCATTCAAGAGAATGCTTCCAAACAGGTCGGATCACGAATTTTTCTGGCAGCTGGAGATGAACATACGGTTAAAGAGCTATACATAGCGATGGCCGTAGGATCGGCGAATGATGCCACAGTTGCTTTGGCAGAATTGGTATCGGGTTCAGAAGAACAATTCGTAGAACTAATGAATCAGACTGCACAGAAGATGGGCATGAAAAATACCTATTTTATTAACTCAACTGGACTTGATCGGGCAGACATGCCGAAGAAATTCCGTCCTGATCTTGATAAAGAGACTGTAATGTCAGCTAGAGATGCAGCTACTCTTGCTAAATTTATAGTTACTGACCACCCGGACTTCACTGAATTTACAACGATTCAGTCTTATAAATTCCGTGATCGGGATACAGCGCCGATCATTAACTACAACTGGATGCTGGAAGCTAACAAAAGTATTCCCAACTTTAAGGCATATGCTTATCCAGGTCTAGATGGACTGAAGACTGGCCATACCACAAATGCAGGTAACTGCTTTACAGGTACTGCTGTGCGTGATGGAATGCGTCTAATCAGTGTTGTTATGGGTGCTAATTCAGAGGCACATCGATTCACAGAAACTAAAAAAGTGCTCGACTACGGGTTTAACAACTTTGAAATCAAACAGGTTGTAGCTCCGAAGGCCGTTATTGCTGGCACGGAAACAGTTCCGGTACTGAAAGGCAAGAATAAAGATGTTTCTATAGTTACTGATGAAGGAGTTTCTTTCATTGTTCCTAAGGGAACTGTTTCTCCTGAAGTTACTACAACTGTTGTAACAAATGACCCTGCTACTTTGGTTGCTCCTATAGCCCAATCCTCTAAAGTAGGTAAAGTTACCTATTCCTACAAGGCTGAAGGCATGCAAGCAGCACAGGAGAAAACAGTTAATCTGATCACTGTAGAGGAAGCTGAGAAAGCTGGCTGGTTCAAGTTGTTCCTTAGAGCGATTGGCGATTTCTTCGGTGATTTATTTTCAGGGATCAAGAACTTGTTCTAATGCAGTTCGGTGTCGAAATCAGCAGTAAATCCGAGTGAATGGGTTGTAGATTTCCCTTCATTGGGGTAAAATTACAAGTTAGATTAAGATAGATCATTCGGGGGGTTAGGACATGGAAACAGGTACATCGCGAGTTAAAAGAGGCATGGCAGAAATGCAAAAAGGCGGCGTCATTATGGACGTCATGAATGCAGAGCAAGCAAAAATTGCTGAGGCTGCTGGTGCAGTTGCTGTTATGGCTCTGGAACGCGTACCTTCTGACATTCGTGCAGCTGGCGGTGTAGCACGGATGGCCGATCCTACAATTGTAGAAGAGGTTCTCAAAGTGGTAAGTATCCCTGTTATGGCTAAGGCTCGTATCGGCCATTATGTAGAAGCGAAAGTTCTAGAATCTTTGGGTGTTGATTACTTGGATGAGAGTGAAGTTCTTACTCCTGCTGATGAAGTATTCCATATTGATAAACGTGAGTTTACCGTTCCTTTTGTATGTGGAGCGAAGGATCTGGGAGAAGCATTGAGACGTATTAACGAAGGTGCCTCCATGATCCGTACAAAAGGTGAACCAGGAACAGGCAACATTGTTGAGGCCGTGCGTCACATGCGCTTTATCAACAGTCAAATCCGTAAAGTAACGAATTTGTCCAAGGACGAGCTATATAATGAAGCAAAGAACCTGGGAGTTTCCTATGAGCTGTTGCTCGAAGTGCATGAGCTTGGCAAACTGCCGGTTGTTAACTTTGCCGCTGGGGGTGTAGCTACTCCTGCCGATGCTGCTCTTATGATGCATTTGGGTGCTGATGGTGTATTCGTAGGCTCGGGTATTTTTAAATCGGACAATCCTGAGAAATTTGCGCGTGCGATTGTTGAAGCTACTACACACTATACTGATTACAAACTGATTGCTGAAGTATCCAAGAACCTTGGTGCACCAATGAAGGGGATTGATATTGCAACTCTCACCCCGGCTGAACGTATGTCGGAGCGTGGCCGTTAATAGAGAGAAGGTTGTAGGATGAAGATAGGAGTATTGGCGCTTCAAGGCGCTGTTACGGAGCATATTGTTAGTATAGAGAAGACCGGTGCAGAAGGCGTGCCTATCAAGCGTGTGGAGCAGCTAGAAGAGGTTGAAGGCCTGATTATCCCCGGCGGAGAAAGTACAACGATTGGAAAGCTAATGCGGAAATATGGTTTCATAGAAGCCATCCGTGATTTTTCTGATCAGGGCAAGCCTATTTTTGGCACATGTGCGGGTATGATCGTGCTGGCCAAAAAAATTGCCGGTGGTGAACCGGGGCATTTGGAGCTGATGGATATTACCGTAGCCCGGAATGCATTCGGCCGCCAACGGGAAAGCTTTGAATGTGATCTGGAGGTTAAAGGCATTGATGAGCCGGTTCGTGCTGTATTTATACGTGCACCGCTTATCAACGAGGTGGGACCGGGAGTTGATGTGCTTACAGTCTATAATGATGAGATTGTAACCGCGCGCGAAGGGAACTTGCTGGTGTCTTCTTTTCATCCAGAACTGACCGATGATTTCAGACTGCACCAATATTTTGCCGATATGGTAGAGGCGAATAGGGAAGTCCAACAACAAAATTGCATATAAAGAACATCCTGACTCTTTCAAAGCTGTAATCAGCATTTTGAAAGAGTTTAGGCTGTTTTTCAGGAGGGAAACATTGTGTTAGATGTAAAAATACTACGTAGTGATTACGCAAGAGTGGAAGAGGCTTTAGAAAAACGGGGCAAATCGCTGGACTTAATTGCTGATTTTCCACAACTTGATTTGCGTCGACGTGAATTACTGCAAGAAACCGAAGGTCTTAAGAACCGTCGTAATACAGTTTCGGGTGAAGTAGCGAAAAAGAAAAAGAACGGCGAGCCAGCGGATGACCTAATTACAGAAATGCGTACGGTATCTGACCGTATTAAAGAGCTTGATGATGAAGTACGTGAACTGGAAGCTCAGATTGCTGATCTTACTATGAATATCCCTAATATTCCTCATGATTCAGTTCCAGTAGGGAAGTCTGAGGATGATAACGTTGAATTACGCCGCTGGTCGGAGCCCAAAGAGTTCGGATTCACTCCGAAATCACATTGGGAGCTTGCGCAGCAGCTTGATATTATTGATTTCGAAGCTGCAGCAAAGGTTACAGGATCCCGGTTTGTTTTCTATAAAGGACTTGGAGCACGTCTAGAACGGGCGCTGATTAACTTTATGATGGATCTTCACAGTGGTGAGCATAACTATGAGGAAATGCTGCCGCCTTACATTGTGAACAAAGATAGCTTGTATGGTACAGGACAACTGCCTAAATTCGAAGAGGATCTGTTCAAGCTGCGGGATACCGAATACTATTTGATTCCTACAGCTGAAGTACCGGTAACGAACTACTATCGCGAAGAGATTTTGACGGCAGCTGACCTGCCTAAATACCATGTAGCTTACAGCTCTTGTTTCCGTTCTGAGGCGGGCTCGGCGGGCCGTGATACTCGCGGTTTGATTCGCCAGCATCAATTCAACAAGGTAGAGTTGGTGAAGCTCACCACCCCTGAATCCTCTTATGAGGAATTAGAAAAAATGACAGCAGACGCTGAAAGTGTGCTGCAGCTGTTAGGACTGCCTTATCGTGTACTTGGGTTATGTACGGCTGATATGGGCTTTACATCGGCTAAGACGTACGATCTGGAAGTGTGGTTGCCTGAGAGTGGGATGTACCGTGAGATCTCCTCTTGCTCAAATACAGAAGATTTCCAAGCGCGCCGGGCAAATATTCGTTTCCGTAAGGATCCAAAATCGAAGCCTGAATTTGTTCATACGCTGAACGGCTCTGCTTTGGCGGTTGGACGTACAGTTGCTGCAATTCTTGAGAATTATCAGCAAGAGGATGGCAGTGTTCTGATTCCAGAATGCCTACAACCTTATATGCGCAATGTAAAATCGATACAACCAAAAACTATTTAAAGATATAGTTGCTTTTTCTTTGCATAGTATGGTACAATCCTAATGCATGTGAAATTTAAGTGCATTTGGAGAGGTACCGAAGCGGTCATAACGGGGCGGTCTTGAAAACCGTTAGGGTGCAAGCCCACATGGGTTCGAATCCCATCCTCTCCGCCATTCCTTTATGAACTTAAAGAATAATTAGATAGAAACCGTTCCCTCTGGGGGACGGTTTTTTGTTTTGTTTGGTAGACCGAGCTCTATTGAGAATAAAAAGCTTCATTTCTCCGCAATGTATTAGAGAAGGAGGATGATCATAATCATGGATAGATCATTAGAAGTTGATCAGCATAAGCTTGTCTCAGCCTGGCAGGAGCGTTTGCCGGCGTTGATGGATGATGGGGATAGTTTCAGTGTGCTGGCGGATAATGGGGATCCGAATAGCTTGCTGATTCATTTTAATGCGGCAGGTCATCAAGGCTATTCATTGGATTTTCGCTGCAAGTATGTAGATAGCAGAGAAGTGGCAGTGGATCTGCTGGATGTGGAACAGAGCGGTCTCCATATTGATGAGCGTAGTGATGCCGTACAGCAGCTGGCACAGCAATACTCACGGCAAATTCATGAATGTGCTCAGGCTCTTCAGAACTTGACCAATCCTTAGGAGGAATGAAAATGTCGAAACCAAAAAGTATCCCTGTTCCTGGGGCAGAGCCAACAAGTGGTGAGCGGAGAAAAGACCATACACCTTCAGGTCCAGAACCGCTTTCAGGTTCTAAAAAGGTGAAACAAGCGAACCATGTTGACCACCATAATCCACAAGGTTAACAAATAAAAACGTTAAGAATTTTAAAGAAGTGTTTCTTGACTTTTACAAATGGTTTATCATAGGAGGGGGAGAGATTTCTTTTACAATGGGAGAGGAGAACAATAATGAACAAAAAGTGGGGTTTGTCGGCCGCTGCATTGCTGCTTACAGCAGCAGTAATTCTGCCGGGATGTGCAAGTAAACAGGAGGCGCCAAAAGAGGCCTTAAAATCAGCCGCTACTAAAGCGACTACAATGTCATCTTATGAGATGAAGAGTAAATTCACGATCAACGATCTTACGATCGAGACTTCTGACGCTGAATCTGCTGCAATGACTACACAGGTACTTAGTATGCTTAAGAATGCTGATATTACCGTTGATGGGGTATATCAAGCAGAGCCAATGCAGACAGAACTAACTATGGTTCTGAATCTGAAGGGCGATATGAGCATGAGCTTTAATGTTCCTATGGTAATGACTGCCGAGAAGTTGTATGTTAAGATTCCATCTATTCCTTTCGTACCGATTCCTGAGACGATCCTCAATAAGTTTGTAGAGGTTGATCTGAAGGCGTTGGCAGAGCAGGAGGGTGCAGAATTTAACCCAAGTACGATGGATACTCAGAAAATGCAGAAGCTGTCTAATGAAGTGGTGGACGCTGTCCTAGCTGAATATGACGAAGAAAAATATTTTAACGAGATTGATCCCAAAGATGCTAATTTACCAGAAGGCGTGGAAGCTAAACAAGTCGTTCAGTTCCAAGTGACTAACGATAATGTTAAAGAAGCAATCACTATCTTGGTGAATAATGCCCTGCCTAAAATCATTGATATCGTAAGCAAGGAAGAATACAAGGATATGCTGCAGATTAAAGATGCAGATCTAGCTAAGGCTAAAGAAGAACTGACATCAGGTGAAGCTAGAACTGAATTGGATAAGGGCTTAGCTGATCTTGATAAGTACCTTACCATCAACCAGTTCCACTATAATACTGCGATCAATAAAGATGGATACGCTGTGTATCAGGATTTATTGATGGATGTTAAAGTAAATGATCCGGAAGATGGCACAAAAGTAGCCTTCTCAGTAAATGGAACGGGCCAATACAGTAAGATCAACGAGAAGCCGGTATTCAAGATTGGTATCCCTCAAGGTGATGATGTAATTACAATGGATCAACTTGGAGAAGAATTCGGTGGTATGGGAACTTATTAATCCCAGTTAGCAAGATTAAGACCCGCATGATGCGTATATTATACGCCCATGCGGGTCTTTTTTTAGGAAAAAAAGTAGCACTCATTCCTGCGACAATGCAGAATCTTATTTCCGTTCCTCAGTCAGCACATCTTCGGTTAAGATTGCGTAGGTTTGGTGATCCTGCCACTGTCCATTTATTTTAAGATACTGACGGGCGATCCCTTCAGGTTTGAACCCACTCTTCTCCAGGACTCTTCGGGAAGCTTCATTATGCAATAAAATAGCTGCTTGAACTCTATGTAGACCTAAGGCCCGGAACGCATAGCCAAGGACTAATCCGACTGCTGCTGTCATATAACCTTGTCCTTGCATCCGATGATCCATTAAATATCCTAAATCAGCATATTGTGCTATACCTCGTGAGACGTTGGACAATGTGATCTGACCGATTAGCTGTCCATCCAGCAGATAAATGCCGAACATATAAGCTCTGTCCTGTAGGCCGTCCTCAATACGCTGATTGATGATCTGTTGTTGACTCTCCAGGGTAAAGAAGTGCTCATCACGTTTTGGCTCAAACGGTTCATGGGTTACCCGGTTATTTAAACGAAGCTCCAGCAGGCTCTGTGCATCCTTAAGCTCAAGTGGAGAAATATAGATGCCTTGAGAGGTATGATATAGAGTAAGGGTCATTTAGGAGTCCTCCTTTTGTTTTATTGGCTTTTTACGTAAACGGCGAAAGAAGGAGGTGAGTAGATCTGCACATTCTTCTTGTAAAACACCCTGTATTACCTCAGTTCTATGATTAAATCGCGGTTCTTCAAGCAAGTTCATGAGGGTCCCGGCACATCCAGCTTTAGGGTCAGGCGTTCCATATACCGTGAGAGGCACTCTGGACTGCACTATTGCTCCTGCACACATCGGACAAGGTTCTAGGGTGACGTACAGCTGGCAATCCAGCAGACGCCAAGAATTCATGACATTGCTGGCCTCACGAATGGCTACCATCTCTGCATGGGCTGTCGAATCCATTGTCGTTTCTCGTAAATTGTATCCACGTCCTATAATTTCACCATGTCGAACAATGACAGCGCCAATAGGAACCTCACCTAATGCCTCAGCTTTACGTGCTTCTGCGATCGCCTGCCTCATCCAATATTCATGAACCGCTTGTATATCTTCTGGCGATTCATTGGCTTTAATATTCAAGATCATCTTCCCTTCTTCTGTAACCATTGTACAACGAACAAATATTCGTTCTTAACAAAATGTGTATAACTCTGTGGATAACAGCCTACTTATACACATTTTTGTACACACCGGACTTTAATAATTTGTTTATATGTGCATAAGATGTGGATGGTTTCTTATATATTGTAGAGAAACACCTTTTGAATTTCAATATTTCGTGAATTAATAGGCTTGTTTTAAATGTCCTTTTCAAATGAGGGGGCAAAAGGTATGATGTTTATTATAGGCTCCGCAAGGATTTACCAGTGGATAAGAGGTGAATAACAGTTTGTCCATAAAGACAAAACTATCTGCTATTATTTTTGGAGCGGTACTGCTAATTTTAGCATTAAACCTGACATTTAACCTTTATGCCGCTCAGAATAATCTAAGAAATGAAAACGTAAATAATATGCAGATCACCGCTATGCAAATGGCTGTTTCTGTAGAACAAAGTAACTATAGCTCTAACTATGTAGAATATCAAATTGCGCATAACTTAAGAATGGCTGCCATCTTTGCCTCTAAGGAATTGGGTCCGGATTATAAGAATATAACCAATGCTCAACTTAAGGCCCTAACTTCCAAGTTGGGCGTGTCTAATATTTCAATTCTGGTAAAGACTGATAATGATATCGTGGTGACAAAGGCATCAAATCCTATTGATATTGGAATGTCCACTCAAGGTTGGGGGTACTGGTACCTTGCCCTTTTGGAGTTATTTGATAATCAGGAAGTCACTGTGGGACAAGGTCAGGCATTGGATCATTTTTGGTCAGGCCCATTTGAATATTCAACCTACAATCCCGATTTCATTGAGAAGTGGGGTTATTATCATGATGAAGCAAGCAATTACATCATTAATCCTGTTATTCTCAATACTGCGGCTAGTGAATATGTCAAAATCACCAATCCCGATCAAATTGTAGAGCGAACCAAAGAAGTTAATCCAGGGATTTTAGAGCTTACAGGATTTAATCCAACAACATTTGGTTTAGCGAGTATGGCGGGCGATGGAAGCGATGCATTTAAAAAGAAACTTGGCAACCGCCCAATTAAGTTCGGTACCTATACTTATGGTAATGTGGAGCAAGATAAAGCGGCCATTCTATTAGCTCAGCAGAAGCAGAAGCCAGTTACACTGGAGACGAGGGTACATGGGAAAAGAGTGCTTAAAAGCTTCATCCCTATTCAGAATCCTAAAATGGAGCCCTACGTAATCGGTGTAGTTTTGGATTATTCTGTGATTTCATCCGTAGTTCATGAACAATTAGCCAATTATTTGACTACGTCTCTGTTGTTGCTGGCATTATTTTTGCTATGTAGTTACATACTTTCAGGTTTTGTTACTCGTCCAATTCAGGCTATACTTGCCAAAGTCAATGATGTAGCGCGAGGTAAGTTCGAACCTCCATTAAAGGTAACCTCTCGTGATGAGTTAGGTCAATTAGCCTTGCGGATTAACGCTATGACTTCTCATCTTATGCAACGCACCAATCGTCTTAAGCAGACGCTGGAAGAGAACCGGGCGGTTAAGGAGCATTTGGAATCCGTAATTAACGGGACGTCTGATGCGATTCATACGTTGGATATGGAGGGACGAATCACTAGCACTAACAGGGCCTTTGAGGAGCTGTATGGATGGAGTGCAACAGAAGTGATCGGCAATATGCCATATCTTGTACCCGCGACAGCGCTTAAGCAAGAGGAAGAGCGGCTGGACGCGTTAAGAAATGGTGCAGTTCTGCCGCCGATTGAGACAGTGAGACTTAAACGGGACGGATCATTAGTTGAGGTTAGCGTTAGTACCTCGATAATTCGAGATGAAGAGGGTTATCCCCATTCCTTTATTCACGTTTCTCGTGATATGACGGAACGCAATCGAATGGAGGAGCTGCTTAGACGCTCTGAGAAACTAACTACAGTCGGCCAATTGGCCGCAGGAGTAGCTCATGAGATTCGTAACCCTCTTACCACATTAAAAGGATTTCTACAGCTTCAACAGGAGAAGGAGCTCTTGGTTCCGCTTCATGTAGAGCTGATGTTATCCGAGCTGGAGCGGATTAATCTTATCGTCAGTGAATTCTTAATCCTGGCTAAGCCGCAAGCCGTTCATTTTCAGGAAAAAGATCTTCGCTACATATTAGGTGATGTAGTTTCTCTATTGGATAGTCTCGCTCATCTACATGATATTCAATTTAGTACGAAATTCTCTGAACAACCTGCTACTGTACATTGTGAAGAGAACCAGCTGAAGCAGGTATTCATTAATATTGTTAAAAATGCAATTGAGGCTATGCCTGAGGGTGGCGTCATTTCAATGGAACTGTGGAACTCTGTGGATTGCGTCTTTATAGTAATCAAAGATCAGGGTGAAGGGATTCCAGAGGACGTGCTGCCTAAGCTGGGTGAACCGTTCTTCACGAATAAGGAATCGGGGACTGGTCTTGGGTTAATGATTAGCCAGCGTATTATTCAGGCTCATAAGGGTCATTTGGAAATACAAAGTGAAGTTGGCCGGGGGACAACCGTTATGATTAAGCTGCCTGCAGCTGGAGGGGGTACACCTTGGCTTAACATTAAGGATGAACGGAGTGAAGAACAACGTGAGAATTAATAAATTCATCAGTGAGACAGGGTACTGTTCACGCCGAGAAGCAGACAAGCTTGTGGATGCCGGCAGAGTTACGATCAACGGAGAGCCTGCTGTGCTGGGCAGTCAGGCTGTTCCGGGCGATGATGTGCGAATAGATGGTATAGCGCTTGAAACCTCAAGCCAGACGGTCTACATTGCTCTAAACAAGCCGGTAGGGATTACATCAACCACAGAACAGCATATCAAGGGGAATATTGTCGATTTTGTAGGTCATCATGAGCGTATATTCCCGATTGGTCGTCTCGATAAGGATTCGGAAGGATTAATCCTGCTTACCAATGATGGCGACATCGTTAATAAAATTTTGCGGGCGGAAGGCCGGCATGAAAAAGAATACGTGGTTACCGTGGACAGACCCATTACGCCTTCTTTTATTACCGGCATGTCCAGCGGTGTGAAAATATTAGGCGAGAAGACGCTGCCCTGTGAGGTAACGCGTATTACGGAGCGTGTCTTCCGTATTATTTTGACAGAGGGCAAAAATCGCCAGATTCGTCGTATGTGCAGCGCTTTTGGGTATGAGGTTCGAAAGCTGCAACGCATTCGGATTATGAATATTCGCCTGGGGGCATTGCAAACGGGAGAATGGCGTGAGCTGTCTGCTGATGAGAAGAAAGAGCTTGGAGCTACGCTGAACTACGAGTTACTGTAGGAGTGTCATTACAATAATACAGTTCCATATAGAATGTAGTACTGCAACAAAAAAAAGAGCTGTCCGGGGTCTAAGACCTTTGGACAGCTCTTTTTATTACCTTACGAAATCACTTATTCAGCAGAGGGAACAATCCCTGTAAACTCTTTGGTTTCTTGATATTTTCGAATAATGGAAACCTCTACCCGGCGATTCTTGCTTCGACCGGTAGCTGTGTCATTATCGGAAATAGGATGATACTCGCCGTATCCAATCGCACTAAATTTGCGTGGATTTAAATTCGTGTTCTGCAGCAAAATCTTCATGAACTGAAGTGCCCGATCCGCACTCAGATCCCAGTTGGATGAATAGTTGCTATTAGAAATCGGAATATCGTCGGTGTGCCCTTGCACTACTACATCATAATCCGGGAATTGCTGCAGCATCGTTGAGATGGATTTAGCTAATTGCCGCGAATCATCCTTAACAATGGCTTGGCCAGAAGCGAACAATGCGTTATCACTGATCGTAATCATTAGCTGAGATTGATTAAGCTTCGTACTGAGCAGATCAGTTAGGCCGTTGCTCTTAATATATTGATCGAATTGTTTCTTAAGCTTCTCTAAATCCTCTTGTTCCTTTTGTCGTAGCTTTGCCATTTCTGCTTCTTCAGCTTTCTTGGAAGTAGAGCTACCCATCTTATCATTTTTCCCTAGATCTTCTTGAGTCTTACTAGGCATTGCTGCCCGCTCTTCAAGAATACCTGTACCGCCATTAAGTGCGGAACTGAAGGCCTGACTCATCTCTTCAAATTTCTTGGCATCCGTTGCACTCATAGAATACATAACGATGAACAGAGCCACCAGAAGAGTCATGAGGTCGGAGTAAGGTAACAGCCACGATTCATCGGCATGTTCTTCATGCTCTTCGTGTCTAGTCTTTTTGCTCACCTGATCCACCGTCCTTCTCATTTAACTTAACGCGTTGCGAAGGTGTTAGGAATACAGCAAGCTTCTGATTGATGGCAATAGTAGATACACCGGACTGTATGGACAAAAGACCTTCGACCATCATCATTCGAACTTCGATTTCTTGTTTGGAGAGACGTTTCAGCTTATTAGCAATAGGATGCCATAATACGTAACCTGTAAAGATACCAAGCAATGTGGCGATGAAGGCAGCCCCGATTGCCGCAGCCAGTTTGTTCATATCACTCATATCAGCCAGAGCGGCGATGAGACCGATAACCGCCCCGAGCACCCCGAGGGTAGGAGCATACATACCTGCCTGTGAGAAAATGAGGGCTCCTGCTTTATGTCTATCCTCTGTGGCGTGGATATCCTCCATGAGGACATCGCGGACAAAATCCTGATCATTTCCATCAATAATCATCCGCATGCCGTTTCTGAGGAAGTTATCTTCTATTTCATCGACCTTTGATTCTAGAGCCAACAGACCTTCACGCCGTGTGATAGAAGCCCATTCCATGAACATAGTGATTAATTCGGGTTTACTGATTAATTTCTTTTTGATAAAAATCATTTTGAACAGACTTGGAATCTTTTTGACCTCGTTGAAAGGAAAGGCCATGAAAATAGAAGCTGCCGTACCCACCAAGATAATAACGTAAGCAGCGGGTGTGGCCAAAGCATGAAGTGGAGCGTGCTTGAGGATCATGCCCCAGATTACAGCAACCAAACCAAAAATTAAACCAATTATTGTTGAAATTTCCATTTTGCACCTCGTCCGTGAGATTTAAGATGTGTTCCGACAATGCCGCGTATATCATCCTTGAAACAGCGGCAGGGCACTCTGTGCGAAACCGAATTAACGTATATTCTTATTTATCGACATCATTCGGTTTTTTGTGAAGTCATTTTTTCGGCTATAATGGATAAGGTAAGTAATTATTCATCTGTGAAGAAAACGGAGTGATATACGTGGGTGTAAAGCATGGTAGAGATTACGGTGAAATTCTAACCGATTTGACCGAAGCCGTCGGACGAATTTCCGATGGATATTTATTTTTTGAGATGGATCCGGACGAGTGGCAGGAACTACCCCAAGAATCAAAGCTGGAGGTATGGGAAGCATTGGCTGAGGATCTTTTCTTCGCGCTGGGTAATGAACCTATGATTGAAGTGGGGAGCGGCGTAATTATTTACGATAAGGACACGCACCGCATTAATATTCTAGTTGGCGAAGAGGATTTGGCTTCAGTAGTTTTGATTTAGGCAGAGGAGACGTCTGGACGTAATTTGCCCGTAGTTAGTAGCCCGTGTTAAAATTGATAAAGCCGAGTTATAAT
The DNA here is from genome assembly GCF_037969975.1 of Paenibacillus sp. FSL R7-0163. Classification (NCBI taxonomy): domain Bacteria; kingdom Bacillati; phylum Bacillota; class Bacilli; order Caryophanales; family Paenibacillaceae; genus Paenibacillus; species Paenibacillus sp. FSL R7-0163. Next base: position 6,059,216 of record NZ_CP150224.1, on the reverse strand, counting down.
CGCTGGGATTTGTGAATACATTTAATCGAAAATATCGCCTTTATCCTGGCACATCCCTTGGACCTCAGAAGCTAAGGGATGTTTTGTTTAACGCCTAAGACAAGTAAAGGGAACTACGCACTTTACTGCAATTTTTTGTAAGGGAGGAAACGAATTGTTATTTACGGAAGAGGAACTGCGTGAGGAGATCACCAAGCTGGAGGGCTGGAAACTGGAAGATAATGTTATGGTGCGAAAATATATGTTCAGCCAATATATGAAGGGCATTGCGTTCGTTGATGAAGTAGCCACGATTTCAGAAGCCTTCGATCACCATCCACATATTACGATTGATTATAAAACAGTTACCCTGCGCCTGAAATCTAATGAAGAAGATGGGATTACAGCTCTAGATCTTCGAGAGGCGCATGAATTTAATGAAGCCTTTGAAAAAAATCATTAGTTTAGCCAAAATCATAAAATAAACGCCCGTGCACAGATAGTCACCTATCTCATACACGGGCGTTTTTGGTTGCTTGGCTGGTTACTTTTTCTCTGAGAGCCAGAGTGCGACGTTGGCGATCTCTTCAGGCGCTAGCTTCTCCTTAAAGGAAGGCATTTGACCACGTCCTTTAGTGACGATGCTGTAGATTTCCTCAGCGTCATGCTGGCCGCCTTCATTCTGAAGACTTGGTCCAACTCCACCTTGAAGCTGATCGCCGTGACAGGTGATACAGCTGGCTTTCACGGTTGCTTCTGCCTTTGCTACGTCCAGTTGAACTACCGGCATCGTGGGCTTATTTTCTTCCGCTACCTCTTCTTTACCCGGAAGTGTAAACATGAGTACTACCGCAAAGGCACAGGCGGCAAAAAACAAACCGCTCATGATCCATTTCTGCATCCCAATTCGTCCCTTCTATGTAAGCTGCTCCCTACATTATAGCTTATGGTGAAGCGTTATCATAGGGTTTGTGACAAAAAAATGAACGAGAATACAATCATTCTTATGAAATATATGGTATTTAATATCATTTGTCATAGACCATGCAATAAAAAGGTTTATCTCCTGTAGGTGTGCGGCGTTCATACGTATCTGTAATCGTAAATCCACATTTTTGATAAGTTCGTATGGCGCGTTGGTTCCAGGTCAGGACTTCTAGATCTATCTCACGATGAGGATAACGATTCAAGGCTGTCTGGACGATGGCATCCACGAATAGTTTGCCTAAACCATGGCCGCATAGATCGGGGCGCATCCCAACTCCTAAACGAACGACTCCTTCCATCGGGAACAACTGTGCGAATCCGCACAATACCTCTTGTTCATTTAATATGGAGATATATTGTTCCTCCCGGAGCTGCAGATCACCAAACTCGATGCCAAGAGCCTGCATCTGCTCCCACCGCATCCAGCCATAAATATTATATGGAGGCGTATAGCTCCACTTACAAATAGCTTCTCCGTGAATTGCCTCCATAGGAACTACATGAAAAGTTACCGAGGGATTTATCATAAAGTCATCGATCTCCTTTCACGAGGACATTGCTATATTACTAATTATATACAAAATGGGGGAGGTTCGACTCAGAAACTTTATATGAGAGAAATGTTTTACAAATTATGAGAGGGGTAAATAAGTAATAAGACAAAAAAACAAGCTCTCCTCCAAGAGTTACCTTGGAAAAGAGCCTATGTACGTTACTTATTGCACATCATCATTGTCTTCCGATTCAGCAGCAACCGATTGGTAAGCGTCTGTGCTCATAATGCGCTTGGCACCAACGTAGCGTTTCACGTAGTAGCTATCACTCAGAGAGCTAATCGTAACACCGCGTGAGGTAGAAGCGTGTGCGAACTTACCTTCACCGACATAAATGCCGACATGGGAGACACCTTTGCCACTTGTATTGAAGAATACAAGATCTCCGGCTCTTATATCATCACGGGAGATTGCTGTGCCCATTTGATATTGGGAACCTGATTGGTGTGGAAGGTTAATGCCAATCTTATCAAACACATACATTGTAAATCCGGAGCAATCAAATCCGTTAGTGGATATACCGCCGGATACGTATTTAGTACCGATGGCCTTGTCAATCACTTTATCCATTTTGGAATCTGCGAAAGCGCTTCCTGCTCCGATGGTGAGGATGATGGAAAAGCTTAGTACTGCTGCTGCTAACTTCTTCTTCAAAAGTGTATACCCCTTCCAAATGCCTACGAGGTTAGCTTAAGGGTTCGGTTGAAGGTCCCCTATGACCCCTCTATATAATGGAGGTCAATTCACCCAAAGTTGGTTCCCCCGTTTTCCTAATAGTTAGGAAACTCGGCTCATACTGTTGATTAGGATTAGCTTGTAATCAATACATGACAAAACCTTTGTAAATAACAACTTAATGATTACAAAAATGTTACTAAAATCTCACTGCGCTAATTGTAACAAACAGAAAGCCGCTTGGCAATCGTTTTTAACATATTAATGCAGAAAAATTGGCATTTTTACGGTAGAAAGGCATATGTAAGCGTTAATAATGACCTAATTTTTAATATAATTGCTATTTTTATCAAATAAACGTGTTTCAATTGGGCTCTAATAGTGTAAAAATATATTATGGAATAAAGAAAAACCCGAATTTGATTACGGGCATAATCAGATTCAGGTTCATATAGTTGTAATTGTGAGGTTATAGTTGTGAGGAAGGTTTCAATCGAAGGCTACAGCTTGATAAGCTGAAGTACTCATTACTCTTTTAGCGCCAACATAACGATTGGCCCAGTAGGCCTGACTGAGTGAAGTGATGGTCACTCCACGCGAAGAGGACGATTGTGCGAATTTTCCGTTTCCAACATAAATGCCGACATGGGATACTCCATTGCCAAGTGTGTTAAAGAACACTAGATCACCAGAACGCAGATTGCTTTTGGATACAGCAGTTCCAACGCTATATTGAGCTTTTGATGTACGAGGTAAAGTAAGCCCCACATTCTTGAATACATACTTTGTAAATCCAGAGCAATCAAATCCGGCAGTGCTTGTACCTCCGGTTTTATAGGCAACTCCAATAGTTTTTGAGATTACAGAGTCCATTTTAGAGTCGGCAAAGGCGCTTCCTCCACCAATAGATAACGCCATTACAAGTCCTAGCGCCGCAGCGACGCATTTTTTTCTTAAATTATGTCTTTTCAAAAGATGTACTCCTTCCAAGGCCTGCGAGGTTAGCTTAAGGGTTCGGTAGAAGATTCCCTATGATCCCTGTAAAGCGAGATCAATTCACCCAAAATATGGTTCCCCCACTTCCCGGTGCAAAGGAATTAGGCGTGTTAAGCACCAGAGAATGACGTTTCGACAGTTACACTTACGATAAATACATTTAGTTATGTAGGAATCGTTTCAATTGATTACAAAATTGTTACTAATAGCACAGGACTTATTGTAACAGAGCTTTTACGATTTTGCAAATACTCTTAAGTTATCCGTAATGAGAAAAAGTCCCAGCTCCTGAATACAGGAATTGGGACCTTTTTATTATGTCAAATAAGGTTGATTTATTGTGGAAATGCTTTGCTACGCCATAGATGATATTGTGCAGAGATTCCCCACATTTTTAAGAGCGTAGAAGGTAGTGGTGAGATTTGCCGTATTATAAGTGCCAGTAGGCCGGGACAGAACAGACCCGTCAGTCCGCACACTAGCAGTAAGAGCAGGCCTCCCGCACCAAGTACAATGGAAACACCTATAGCAGGAATCAGTGACCGCAAGCAGATGAACAGGGAGGAGAACATTCCTGTACCGCCGGTGTAACCAAACTGCATATATAGAAGAAACAGGCGCACGATAAAAATATATATAAGCCATGCCAATACGTATGGTACTAAATGAAGTAACAAAGCGTAGTTAAACAAAGAGGATAAGAACAGCCCGTACATTTTTGGAGCAAGCCAGTACAGCGGCAGCAGGGTCAGCACCCATTCGATTAGGCTAAAGACTAAGACAGGTAGTCCATAGATCTTCATGCCAGGGAAAAAGAACAGTCCACGCTCGCCCTTTCGCTCCTGGTGGAGCTCATGCAGCAATCCTGCCCTTATGAAAGGGGAAAGCAGAAGTCGCAAGACAACAAGCGCCAGAAGCATCCATAACCAAGTGCGTATCGCAGGGTCCGTATTCAAGCTGAACTGTCCCTCGATATAATACAACAGTCTGCCCATACCGCTGCCTCCGGCGTCTTTATCCGGATAGCGCAGTAGAATTGGAATAATAGCAGATCGGATGAAACCATACATAAAGTAGCCCCAGAGCAGTCGGTAGATGAAGAGCAGAATTAAAATATAAAATTGCTCCTTCATGCTTTGCCAGCCGCGGGTTATCGATGTTCTCACAATCATTCACCTCACCAGACAAGAGTTCCGAGCACGGTTTCAAGTAGTTTAGTTACACTTAATGTCCAGCGAGAGAGCGTCTTGGGCTCTATTTCCGCCAGCCTAAAGTTGTTTAGATGTTTGCTCTCCAATAAGATGGAATGTTCAGGGTCAATCTCAGCAGAGAGAAGAGGCTTATCGCTTAACAATTGAAACGTAGTCTCTACTCCTTCACCGTTCCAGACCCGCTGCACCGAAGAGCTGTCGGCGAATGTAAATTTCACGGGAACATCAACGTAATGGCTCCCTTTGTTTGAAATCTTCACTAATGATTCGTAGCTTGGAGCATCGCCGCTGTTATTTTTTTTAAAAGTAATCGTATCTACTGAGAAGTCAGGCGCTCCATCACCATAAATGTAATCATCGAAATAGGCCTGCCATGATTTTTTGGTTACCTTCTCAACGACTTTCTGAAAATCTGACGTAGCAGGATGCTGGAAACGGAACTTACGAGCGTAGGAGGACATGATGTTGTTCATTGCTTTGGTACCTACCTGGCGTTCGATATCTTTAAGTACAAGCTTGCCGCGGATATAAACATTTCGGCTATAGGAATCCGCCCCTGCATATTTCCACGTTTCCAGATTTAACGGCTCAGGTATAGTCACCAGGCTGGCCTGTAAAGGCAAATTAGACTTGATACCGTATTCTTGCTCCATAAGTCTGTCTTCGGCATAGGAAGTGAAGCTTTCATCCAGCCAGGCCTCCTCGAATTCATTACTGGCTACCATACCGTAGAAGTATTGATGGCCGATTTCATGAATGACGGTTCTTTCAAGTGAGGTATCTGGAGAAGAATCCGCGGCCCCAAAGGCTGTAATAAGGGTAGGGTATTCCATTCCTCCAGCACCGTTGCCCTCCTTAGGTGGGACGACAATAGACAGCGTAGAGTAGGGATAAGGACCATACCATTTGCTGAAGTAGGTCAGGGCAGCCTTGGCAGCCTGAAGGTAACGCTCTTTTAAATCTTTGTGTAGTGGGTCGAGATACACCTTAATTCGTACTCCAGGCACCTCCGGCGTAGAGAAGGCTTCCTCAGCTACTGTAAAATCAGGGGAAGCGGCCCAAGCGAAATCGTGGACATCATCGGCGTAGAACTGATATATTTTCTGATCTTGTTTGAGCTTGGCATTTTTTACAGGAAATCCGGTCGCAGCCACCGTATAGTTGGAAGGGACGGCAATCGTTACATTAAAAATGCCAAAATCACTGTAAAACTCAGAGGTCCCGTGATACTGATGCAGGTCCCAGCCTTCTTCTTTAACTCCGCGTGTGCCCCTCGGCTCGTATACACTAAGCTTAGGGAACCATTGCCCAGCCATAACGAAGTTGCCTGAAGCACCCATGCGTGCAAAGATTTTGGGCAGCTGGACTTCATACTGAAGCTTAAGTGTTACACTTTCCCCACCATTAACAGGCTGAGGAAGATGTACCTTTAGGAGCGTCCTATCGTTGATATTGCCGTCATCAGGTTGGACATATTGCACTCTTTGCATTAGCGAAGTTCCTTCTGTCGTGCGCAGATCGGTCAGCGTCATATTTCCGAAGCCGTTCTCAGGCATGCTGTCGCCTCTGAGCGTCCCCCCGGATTCCTTCATAAAGGTGGTATCTGATGAGGCAAATGCATTTGGATACATGTGAAAATATAAATCACTTACTGGCTTTACTCCGGGGTGTGTCCAGGTTACTGTCTCAGAAGCTTTTAAGGTTTCTGTGTCAGGAACAAGCTGGACATCAATGTGATACTCGACTACCCGCTGGCTTAAAGCCTCCTCTGCCGGGACGGGCGCGCTCTCAGGCAATACCTGCTGTGGTACGGCTGCAGGCGCTGTGCCGCTGGAGGACTTGGCCTCTTTTGAAGCAAAGCTAGTAACAGAAGCTGTAGAGCTATCCCCTGAAAAGGCCCATATTCCTCCTCCCAGCAGCGCGAGGATGGCCAGGGTCGCAAAGATGATGTACTTTAATGACAGTGACTTCATAGTGTGATTCCTCCCGTGACAAGCATCTACGGGATGTATATGTTTGCAATCGCCGCATTATTAGCTAAAATTAAATTATTCGTAAGAGGAAGGGTGTGCACTCGTGGACAACATACAACCGGAGGGCAAGAAACAGATTGCCTTAAATATTGTGAACGCTAAAAGTAAACATAAAGGCTTTGGAGCAGGCTCTATAGATCTCAACAACGTTTCACCTGTCATTATTGATGGTGATGTGGCGGTTATTGATATCGGTGCCATGCATGCCAAGAGCAAAGTGGAAAAAGGAATTAAATTTTCCATGAATCGTGAAGATGTACCGAATGGAAGACAGGTTTGGGTGGTATGGGTAGCGGTAGACCGTACATTGGAAGCTCAATTTTATGGTGGAATCACAGCCTGTGAAATGTGGATTGATACAGAAGCGCGCCGCGGATGGAAAATTCTTGCCGAGCATGTCAATAAGCTGGATGCAGCTCTTAAACGCAAGATCGATGTGGCAGGGCTTGGAGCCATTGAGAAGTCGGCTCTCAAATCCCTTCTGATCTCTCATAATGAAGCATGGTGGAATGCATCCTCAGATGAGCTTAAAGCTGCACTGACTGAATAGTATAGGAGCCTCCAGAAGGGTTATCCGATATAGAAAAAGCTTCGACCTCCGGAAATAGGAGCGTCGAAGCTTTTTAATTTATGATTTGCTTGTGCTGCTAAGCTTGCGTTTGAGCTGACTCACTCTGGCTTGGCTAATCCCGAGGATTTCTGCAAGTTCTTTTTGGTTGGCATAGGGATGATCTTCAATAGCTTGTTCCAGACGTTGGCACATTTCCTCTGTCTTTGACTTTCGGATACTGGTGTTTTGCTCCGATGCCTCAACAACAAAATCTTCACGTGACTCTGGCAATTGAGACATGCGTTCAGGATCGACAATTTCTTTTAGACAGTTGCTACAAATAAACTGCTCTTTATAGTAGGTGACATGGTCGTGGCTTCTGCAAAATGTACACTCTGTCGAGGTGTACTTCCTAAGGACGATGATTTTTTCGTCTAAAACAAAAAATTCGATAGGATCACCAATGTCGATATTACGCGTCATACGGATTTCTGCGGGAACCACAATTCTCCCAAGACTGTCTAAACTCCGGATCATGCCTGTATCCTTCATCCCATGTCCCTCATTTACATCATTATATTTTGGTTTCTAATAACTATTATAGCAGTAATTGAGAGTTAAGAGAATGGGGTAAGCATAATAAATAAAACGGTTACATCCCTTATGTGATAAGTGATATTTGAATTTGGAAATCCTGTTGTTACTACAATATATAACTTATAAAAAAAGAAAAACCCCTTCAATATAAATGAAGGAGCTAATTCAACCACCAGCGTTTAATGTTCTTCCACAGGGAACGATTCTCTTCAGCAGGATCTACCTTGCTTTGTGTGTCATCGACAGCAGGAGCGGAGCCAGTTCCATGCAGTTCGCAGTATTCGGTGGGCTCAGTTCCACTAATAAAAGTTTCCAGTTCTTTGTCGGGACATGCTGCTGTAGCAAGTTTGCCGGATTGCGGATTGACGTATACGCTGACTATTCCATCTGGAATAGGGAAAATTTTTGGAGGGACATTTTCCAGCGCTTTTTCAGTAAATTGGGCGAAAATGGGGGCTGCACGCCGTCCGTCGGTAGTTGCGATGTCGCGCCCCTTGTCGTAACCAACCCAGACTGCAGTTGATAGCTCCGGGGTGAAACCTACCATCCAGCCATCTGTATCCGTGGTGCCGGTCTTGCCGGCTACCGGACGTTTAATTATGGAAGCCACACGATTACCCGTCCCCCCAGTCTCGAATACTCCCTCCATTAAACGAGTCAGTACATAGGCAGCTGAAGGTTCTACGACGGTTACTCCTTTGGGTTGAGGTGCTTCATACAGGACCATGCCATTTGAATCGGTTATTTTTAGAATGGCTGTGATCGGCATTTTCTGACCGCCGTTTCCAATTACAGCGAAAGCTGCAGCCATTTCAAGCGGACTGATCGGTGAAGTGCCTAGGGCCAGTGATGGTACGCTTTGAAGTGGACTGTCAATGCCCATCTTCGCAGCCATTTCGCTTACTTTATCCGCGCCGATCTTCATAATTGTATTAACAGCATAGATATTGTCGGATGCTGCGATAGCTTGCCGCATATTAATTTCACCCAGATACTTATCCCCAAAGTTTCGGGGCTGATACGTTTTGCGGTTGTTATCATAACGAAACATCGTTGGCTGACTATTAAAGACCGAAAGTCCTGTCATCTCTTTGGATGAGAGTGCGGCCAAATACATAATCGGCTTAAAGGAAGAACCCGGCTGGCGTGTGGTGGCCAAAGCATGATTGTACTGGTTGGTACGATAATTTTTTCCGCCGACCATTGCTTTGATGTAACCGGTGCGAGGATCGATGGATACAAGTGCAGTCTCCAGATCACTAGTTTGATCCATCTCTTTGTCAACGGCATTTTCTGCGGCATGCTGCATGTCAGGGTCAAGGGTGGTATAGACATTTAATCCGCCTTGCTCCAGCTCATCATTACTGATGTGGAGAGACTCTATGGCCAAATTGCGGATATAATCCCGGAAATAAGGCGCAGCTACAAGCGTATCCTTTTGTCCTTGCGGCTTGAAGTTTAAGTTCTCCTGGACGGCTTGTCCCGCTTCTTCCTGAGTGATATTGCCTAAATTGGCCATGACGGTCAGGATGATTCTCTGGCGCTTTTTAGCATTGTCCATGTGGTTGTAAGGTGAATAATAGGTAGGTCCCTTTGGAATTCCAGCCAGCATGGTACTCTCTGCCAGGTCTAAATCCGCTGCAGATTTACCAAAATACATCCGTGAGGCTGCTTCAATGCCGTAAGCACCGTGGCCATAGTAGATATTATTTAAATACATGTTCAGGATTTCATCTTTGCTGTATTTCATCTCCAGCTGCATCGTATAGACAGCTTCTTTAGCCTTGCGCGTCCATGTTTTTTCATGGGATAGGTAGAGGTTACGTGCGAGCTGCTGAGTTAGCGTACTAGCACCCTGCGACCGGTTTCCCTCTTCCAGATTGACTAGAACAGCTCGCGCCATCCCCTTCAGATCAAATCCGGAATGTTCATAAAATTTACGATCCTCGACTGCTAGTGTAGCTTCAATGAGCAGGGGAGAAATTTGACTTAATTTGACGGGTTCGCGGCTGCGGCCGTCTGAGGTAAAGGTGGCAAGAACATTGCCCCGGGAGTCAAACAGCTTGGAGCGCACATCATCGCTAATCGGTGGAAGATCTTTTTGATATAGATAACCGAGCAGAGCTCCGGTGGTTAATACAAATAATATGATCAAGGCTGCCAGCAGCCGAAATAAACGCCGGAAGCGGCTTTTTCGTTTCGGTGGATTCGTTGATTCGCGTGTCATGGCACCAGACTCCTTTCTCTCATATTATGGGGAAGGATCTGGAAGGATATTCATTAGGGATATGGAGGGTAACAAATTGTTTCTATTTTGTGATTATTTAAGGTAGATAGGCCATCATCTCTGGCGGTATAACAGAGTAGGGATTGTAAGTAAGGGTATATACATATTAGGAGGTGTCATCATGAAATGGACGAAAAAGATTCATAAGACGACAATAACCTCCCTCTCGGCGACGCTTATTATGGTATCAGGCTGGAGTGCACCAGTAACTTCTGTACATGCTGCGGCTGCACCAGCACCAGCGACTTGCGGCACAGGAGATCACGGCTTGCTACAGGCCCTGCAAAACAAGCACTCAGGTGATATATCCACACCGCTTAGCTTTTCTGATGTTCAGTTTTTGAAAGGGAATACCGGACGGGCAGCAGGTAATGGATTTATGATTGGTACCTCTGACGGAGGCTGCCATTTTCAAGAGATCTATCAAGGCCAATGGAGCTTCAAACAATTCGATTTTCCCGATAATGTACATGGCTTTGCTCTTGCTTCTGTAGAGGAGGGGCAGGCTCAATATTTAATCGGTACCTCTAACGGTGGCTCGGAGTGGAAGAGACTTTCGAACAAAGCCGTCAGCTTTGAAAGAATAAATTTTATCGATAGTAAGAAAGGTTTTGCTTATGAGAGAGCCGCAACGTATCACACCAAAGACGGGGGGCTGAGCTGGAGTAAGATTTCCACCCCACCCAATACAAGAGGTGCTTATTTTAGTGACCGGAATACCGGCTGGGCGGTTGTAATCGTGCCGGGAAGCGGGTATCGGGTAATGAAGACCACAGATGGAGGGGCAACTTGGAGCCTTTCACTTAAGGCGGCTTTTGCCGAGCCCGAGTTTGGACAAATCTCCGCTAAGGGAGATCAGGTCGCTGTAGTGCTCTATGGCGGTACGGGGATGAGTCAGACCTCCTACTCGCTGTATGAAAGTGCGAACAGGGGGAAAAGTTGGAATCGTGTGATCGCTCAGGAAACTGCGGGCGGCGGACCTGCGCCAGGAAGTGGCAAGGCTGAATTCAATAAAGGGCCAGCTGCTGGCAAACCTGGGAACCTGCAGCTTGTGGGAAACAGCACCTCCTTTTTAGTGGGGTTTTCCCCAGCAGCAGAGAAAGTGGCGGTTGGACGCTCTTATAACGGCGGTAAGCAATGGACTAATCTTCCGGCGCTCGCTGGTTATGAGGGGGTAATCTCCTTCACTAGTAATAAAGAGGGCTGGCTCGCCATCCGTGAGCTTGATTACTCTTCCTTGTATGTGACCAAAGACGGCGGAGCTTCATGGGAACGCAGGTTTTCTTTGAAAGTGATGACCCAATAATTCTTTACAGTGCAAGAATATAAGTTCCGATGTATTGTGAAAATCGCAAATAGACAGCAGAGCAGCGATTCTCCGGATACTTGGAGAATCGCTGCTCTGTATTTTTGTCGTTGGTATCTTTGCTTGCTTCAATAGTACCCTTATCAGTGCCCTAATCAGATCCCTCATCCTCGGAGGGTTACGGACCCAGATGACGTTATTTGCAAATTTTCGGCCTTTGGGATAGAGTTTCGGACTCCAGTAACACTATTCTCTAGAAAGAGGTTCACATGGGTTGTTTTTTAGGCTAATAGCGACTATGAAGTCCGTTATCGCACCAAATATGGAATCATACTGCGTATAGGGTCATTTATGTCCGATAGGTGCTTGGTAAGTGCAAATATTATCGAAGTAAATGATATACATAGAGAATGGACGTTCAAAGTGTGCTTTTAATCATCAATATGGTAATATTTTATGTGCTTATGAAGATATGCTTGATTCTGTATTGAAATGCTTCTTTGAACTGGATTATAGTGTACAATGGGAAAGCGAAATAGGCCTTTGATTAATATAAAAATGTTTAAGCTTTGCCATTAGACGTTTTTCTTATGCAGAATGCAGAGGCTTGCAGAATGGAGGAACGTGTGATGCCTGAAATACAGTCTGACAAATATGATGTCTCTATTACGCTCGTGAGCCTTCAAGATGGTCAGCGAAATGTTATGGAAGCGAATGGAGAAGTAACATCCAAAGGACCGCATCTATATATTCAATATGAAGAATTAGAGCAGGGTCCTCGCGGGGAGGAAGTTTCTGTTCGTACAACGATAAAGATTGCAGGTAATCAACTGAAGCTAATCCGCCATGGCGGGATTCAGTCAGAGCAGAGCTTTGAAGCTGGACGGCGTCTGCCAGGATTCTACCGCTCGCCATATACGCAGTTCAATCTTTCTACGGAAACGAACAAGCTGGAAGTTGTGCGCGAAGGGCGCTCTTTAACGGTTGCCTGGGAATATGATTTGTACGTTTACGAGGAATTGACAGGAAAGTTCGCTATTAGTTTGCATATACAGGAGGAACCGAAATTATGACACATAGTAAGAATCCGTTAGAGCTTGTAAATGAACGGGTAAAAGAAGCCATCGCCGATGCGATTGTGAATGCTGGGCTGGTTGCACCGGAAGAGGTTCCGGATATTGTACTAGAAGTACCAAGAGATAAGGCGCACGGTGATTTGGCTACGAACGCTGCTATGCAGCTGACCAAAATTGCTAAACGTAATCCACGCCAGATTGCTGAAGCTATTATTGAGCATTTGGATACGAGCAGAGCTTCTATTGAGAAAGCGGAAATTGCAGGACCAGGCTTTATTAACTTTACCCTGTCTAAGAACTACTTGTACCCAATCATCAGCCTTGTTGCTGAGCAGGGGGATGACTATGGCCGTATTAATCTGGGTCAAGGTCAGAAGGTTGAAATGGAGTTCGTCAGTGCCAATCCAACAGGTAGCCTACATTTAGGGCATGCCCGTGGTGCTGCTGTCGGTGATGCGCTGTGTAATGTGCTTGATTATGCAGGTTATGAGGTGACCCGGGAATATTATATTAATGATGCCGGTAACCAAGTGGCTAATCTTTGTAAATCCATTGAAACCAGATACCTGCAGGAGCTGGGTCAAGAGGCAGAAATGCCGGAAGATGGTTACCATGGTGAGGATATTAAGGGTTTTGCGAAGGAGCTTGTGGCAGAAAAGGGCGATACCTTGCTCGAGATGAGCCCTAGTGAGCGCGCTGCTTTTTTCCGGACCTATGGACTTAATAAAGAGTTGGATAAAATCAAACGTGATCTAGGTCTTTTCCGTGTAAACTTCGATATCTGGTTCAGTGAAACCTCGCTGTATGAGAACGGAGAAGTACTGCGCTCGCTGGACGAGCTCCGTGATCGTGGAGAAGTGTACGAGCAAGATGGGGCAACCTGGCTGCAAACGACAAAATACGGCGATGATAAAGACCGAGTCTTGATCAAAAATGATGGCACATATACCTACCTTACCCCGGATATTGCTTATCACAGCGATAAGTATGGCCGCGGTTACGATAAAATGATTAACATTTGGGGCGCTGATCACCATGGTTATATTCCGCGGATGAAGGCGGCAATGTCAGCCCTTGGCAATGATCCTGAGAAGCTAGTGGTTCTGATTGCTCAGATGGTCAGCCTGTTCCAGAATGGTGAAAAGGTCAAAATGTCCAAACGTACCGGCAAAGCGGTTACGATGGAAGATTTGATGGAGGAAGTAGGAATCGATGCGATTCGTTATTTCTTCACCATGCGCAGCATGGATTCTCATCTTGATTTCGATATGGATTTGGCGATCTCTACTTCTAATGAAAATCCTGTATTCTATGTTCAATATGCGCATGCCCGTATTTGCAGTATTTTCCGTCAGGCAGAGGAGCAAGGGATTTCTATCCCTGATTACGCTGAAATTGACTTCTCCAAGCTGACAGCAGTGCATGAATATGACCTGCTGCGCAAAATTGGTGAGCTCCCGGCAGAAATCGCTGTTGCGGCTGAAGGTTATGCTCCACATCGCCTCATCCGTTATGTATATGAGCTGGCTGCGATGTTCCACAGTTATTACAAAGCTGAACGTGTAATTACTGAGGATGCTGCTCAAACCGTGGCGCGTCTTACATTGCTTGGCGCAACGCGTACTACTATTGCCAATGTACTGCGTCTTGTCGGAGTTTCTGCACCGGATCGCATGTAAATCAACAGCAAACGACAAAAAATCCGCCTTCCGGTTTCCGGGGGGCGGATTTTTCTTTGCTGCCGTTCTTCGCACCGGCATCAGCTGCGCTCACGTCAGAGTGACCCACCCGGTGCCCGGGCGGGGTCTACACGTTCGCGGAGACCGAACGCTTCGCCCTTACTCCTGCTCTCAGCAGTCGCAGGGCATCGGCAGAGCCGCCGCCTAGGGATGCGCGGCGTTGCCCCTTGCGTAGCCGCACCGGGGACGCGGTGCGGCGCAAGAGCAGCTTCAGCTCCCTTGGCGTGAGGCCCGGTCGCAGTGCGAGCAGCAATGCGGCGGCTCCCGTGACATGCGAGGTCGCCATGGAGGTGCCGCTCATTTCTTTGTAGCCCTCCTTCAGCCAGCAGGAGGGCACGCCTTCGCCGGGCGCGTATACATCGATATATGAACCGCGATTGCTGAAGCCGGCAACCCGGTGTCTTTTATCGATGGCGCCCACGGCTATCGTCTCGGGATAACGTGCGGGATAGTCCCCGCCACGTTTGCCGTCATTCCCAGAGGAGGCAATGACGGCGATTCCGGCCCGATATGCTTTTATAACCACATTGTGGAGCGCCTTGCTTCTAGTCTTCATTCCAAAGCTCATATTAATGACGTCGATTCGGTTCTGCACACACCAATCAATACCTAGCACAATATCGGACACATAGGCTGATCCACTATGATCAAAGGCCTTGACTGGATATAGCAGCGCTCGCGGCGCCACTCCCATCATTCCGCGATTTCCCCCTGCTGCCGCTAAGGTTCCGGCGATATGAGTTCCGTGCCCGTTATCATCCAGCGGCAGCATCCCGCGGTGTAGTAGGTTGACTCCAGAGGCTAATGAATGCTTCAGATCGGGATGACGGTAATCCGCGCCGGTGTCAATGACGCCGATTTTGACGTGAACTCCGGTTGATTTAGACCATGCCTGAGGAGCATGAATCGCTTTCACCCCCCAAGGGAGGGCGGCGATTCCGCTCTTTTCGTTAGCTATAGAATGAATTTGAATCTGCAGATCGTCTTCGACGTTTAGAAGGTCTGCAAATCGGTTCATCAGCTTTCCGGCGGCAGCGGGCACGAAGAAGGCCCGAATCAGCGGAGATACCTGTACTTGACGCAGCTCGGGCTGCTTTGCTTTTAGAGCCTTCCATTGGGAGAAAGCTCCGGCATACTGGCGGGGATCGTTGAAGGTAAGAATACGCCGCTCACCATTTTTTGGGGCAACCGATATTTCTTCAAGAAGCATGTTCCAAAATTTGTAATAGTCCATAGGTTTCGCTGTCCCCCCTCGGTGCCCTGCTGCCATATTGTATGAGCGGAGGGAGGGGGCCGAATGGGAACTTGCCCTTTTTTAAGGAAATGGGCTGCCCAGCGTGTCAAAAGACGGCGCTTTACATAAAATAAACAGAAGAGATTAAAACTCTCTTTGTAACATCCCGTAAGGAGCCGATCCTTGGCGTGGATACAGTCATGCGCGGAGGTCTTCCTCCGCCTTTTTAAATCCCATTTCTAAAAACTTTGGGTGCGGCGGCCCTTGCTACAATTACATATCAACTCTTCTTGATGAAGACAGGTTTCCTGTATGGATAATAAGCAGGAGGCTTTTTCTGTTGGGCGGTTCTTGCATTTGACTTGCATTTTGTTGTTAAATAGGTTTTACTTAGTTTTGTTAATGGATATTATTGAAATAAACCGTAATGTGAACAATGCGTGAGAGGAAGTGTCCTTTAGTGAGTACGCCACTCAATTTAAAGCTAGACCCTGAGAAAGTTAAAGAAATGCCAATGGTGGATCTTGCCTTTCTGGTGCTTAAAGCAGCCAATACACCGTATTATTACCGTGATCTGATGGTCGAGGTAGCCAAGTTACGCGGTATGACCGATCAAGAAAGCCAAGATACTATTGCCCAGTTATATACCGAGATTAACATTGACGGGCGTTTTGCCTGTGTCGGAACCAACCTTTGGGGACTGAAACGCTGGTATCCTCTAGAGCGCTCCGATGATCCGGTTGGTAACACTAAACGGGTGCGCATCATCAACGATGAAGACGATGATTTGGAAGATGACGATTTTGCTGATGAAGAAGAAAACTACACAGCTGAAGAAGAGGATTTCGACGCTATCGATGAAGATCGCGACGACCTCTATTCTGACGACGACAGCGAAGAAGAAGTCGACGAAGATGTCGTGATCGATGAAGATGACATAGACGAAGACGATACGGACGAAGACGATGCAGAAGATAGCGACGATGAAGATTCCGAGGATGACAAGTAAGATCAATAATCAGAAGAGTCTTGTCTGTGGCATAATTCCTCCCTTGACAGTGGGGGATCGTCAGAGTAAACTATTGCATGGGCTTATCATGTAAGTTAATAAACGTGTTTTCTAAAATAAAAAGTGCCCCGGTTCTACGGGTGTCACTTTTTTGTTTTTTTAGATGCAAAGTAGCTGTAGATTAATGGAATTTGCGGGATGACGTTTTATGTTTTCCCCGGTGAATTAAACTTTTGATTTCCCCTGTTTTGATGATAGTAAAACGGGTTACGATAAACACCATGTGCCGCTTTTATGTTTGGACTTTATTTAGGAGGGTTTTACAGTGACAAAGTATATTTTTGTAACGGGTGGCGTTGTGTCTTCCCTGGGTAAAGGCATTACCGCCGCTTCGCTGGGCAGGCTGCTCAAGAACAGAGGTCTAAAGGTAACGATTCAGAAATTTGATCCGTATCTTAACGTAGACCCTGGAACAATGAGCCCTTACCAGCACGGAGAAGTCTTCGTAACGGATGACGGTGCAGAGACTGACCTTGACCTTGGGCACTATGAACGGTTTATTGATATCAATCTGTCGAAGAACAGCAATGTGACGACAGGTAAGATCTATTCATCCGTAATCAGCAAGGAACGTCGTGGAGAGTACTTGGGTGGAACTGTACAAGTTATCCCGCATATTACGAATGAGATCAAAGAACGCGTGTTCCGCGCGGGCCGCGAGACTAACTCTGATGTTGTTATCACAGAGATCGGCGGTACTGTAGGGGATATTGAAAGTCTTCCGTTCCTGGAAGCGATTCGTCAAATCAAGAGTGATATTGGCCGGGAAAATGTGATGTATATCCACGTAACCTTGATTCCTTATATCAAGGCTGCTGGAGAAGTGAAGACGAAGCCGACACAGCATAGCGTTAAAGAGCTGCGCAGTATCGGTATTCAACCGAATGTCATCGTGTGCCGTACGGAATATGAGCTTTCCGCAGATATGAAAGCCAAAATCGCACTCTTTTGCGATATTGATGCTAATGCTGTTGTGGAATGCCGCGATGCTTCGACGTTATATGAAGTTCCATTGAACCTTCGTGATGAAGGATTGGACGAGATTGTTGTTAATCATTTGAAGCTTACAACACCTGCGCCAGATATGCGCGAATGGGAAAGTATGCTTAGCCGGATTCAGAAATTAGAGAAGACAGTAGAAATAGCAATTGTAGGTAAGTACGTAGCACTGCATGACGCTTATTTGAGCGTTGTTGAATCACTTTCACACGCAGGTTTTGCTGCGAATGCAGAGGTTAAGATCCGCTGGGTGAACGCAGAGGAAATTACGGATGAGAACGTGGACGAAATGCTGCGTGGCATTGGCGGTATTCTTGTTCCTGGTGGTTTCGGTGATCGGGGAATCGAAGGTAAAATCTCCGCTATTCGTTATGCCCGTGAGCAATTGATACCTTTCTTTGGTATTTGCCTTGGAATGCAGGTTTCTGTAATTGAATATGGCCGTTCTGTTCTTGGACTACAAGGTGCAAACAGCTCCGAAATCGATCCAAATACACAATATCCATTGATTGATTTGCTTCCTGAGCAAAAAGATATTGAAGATATGGGTGGCACTATGCGTCTTGGGTTGTATCCTTGTAAGATTATTCCGGACTCTCTGGCAATGTCTTGCTATGATGATGAACTGGTATATGAGCGTCATCGTCACCGGTATGAGTTCAACAATACTTACCGTGATGAAATTGAAAAAGCGGGACTGGTTATCTCCGGAACTTCTCCGGATGGCCGTCTAGTTGAGATCGTAGAGCTTCCAGAGCATCCGTGGTTCCTCTCGGTTCAATTCCACCCGGAATTCACTTCACGTCCGAACCGTCCGCAACCGCTATTCCGTGAATTTGTCAAAGCCTCTTTGACGCATTCCGAGCAGCAGTAATTTATACACAGACAGAAAGAACCCATCGGTTCTTAAATAGTCTAAGAGAGCCTTCATCCGAAGGCTCTCTTTTTGTATTACCCTTTAATAGAAATATTGTAACTGACATTTATTTCATTTTAGACTCTTTATTTACCCATTTTATCCAATTAGCAGGATTTGGACAGTAAAGCACGAATAATAGGTTTCGTATGGAGTAGTTTCTAAAGGGGCCGGTCGCTGTGGAGAGCGCGGTATAGTCAATCTGCCTTAATTTCTGGGAGGGTATCGTATGGAAAAGAAGAAAGTATTAATTGTCGATGATCAGAACGGGATCCGGATTCTTCTTATGGAAGTGTTCAATAGTGAGGGATATACAACATTTCAAGCGGCTAACGGAAAATTGGCATTAGACATTGTTCGCAGCGAGTCACCCGATTTGGTCTTACTCGATATGAAAATACCGGGAATGGATGGACTCGAGATCCTGAAGCATCTAAAGGAGATCAATCCGTCCATTAAGGTCATTATGATGACGGCATATGGTGAACTGGACATGATTAAGGAGGCGACCAAGCTAGGGGCGTTAATGCATTTTACAAAGCCGTTCGACATAGACGAAATGCGCGTAGCGGTAAACATGCATCTTCATAACAAGTCTGTGGATCAATGCAGTTAGAACGGTGATTTCTGTATCGGTCCTATTTCGCGTGGTGACTCCGAAGAGGATGAGTCTAATTGCTATATGGGCTGGATAAAAATCGTCCCACCGGGACATTTTTTTGTTTACCCTATTTAGTATTTGACACAGGATGTGCTATAATAAGCCTGTATGTGATGTCGGTTTAAAAACATAGCCAACCAACATTCTTAGGAGGATGAAACCATGCCATTAGTATCTATGACAGACATGTTGAACAAAGCACTTGAAGGAAAATATGCAGTAGGTCAGTACAACATTAACAACTTGGAGTGGACTCAAGCTATTCTTGGTGCCGCTGAACAAGAAAAATCACCAGTAATCCTTGGTGTATCTGAAGGCGCAGCACGCCACATGGGCGGCTTCACTACTGTTGTTAAAATGGTTGAAGGTCTAATTATTGACATGAATATCACTGTTCCTGTAGCTATCCACCTTGACCATGGATCTAGCTTTGATAAATGTAAAGCAGCAATTGATGCTGGATTTACATCCGTAATGATCGACGGTTCCCATCACCCAATCGATGAGAACATCGATATGACTAAAAAAGTCGTTGAATATGCTCACGCTAAAGGCGTTTCTGTAGAAGCTGAAGTAGGTACTGTTGGTGGACAAGAAGACGACGTTATCGGCGGCATCATGTATGCTAAGCTTGATGAGTGCGTACGTATTGTGAAAGAAACAGGTATCGACACCCTGGCTCCTGCACTTGGTTCCGTTCATGGACCTTACCATGGCGAGCCTAACCTCGGATTCAAAGAAATGGAAGAAATCCGTGACGCTACTAACATCCCAATGGTTCTTCATGGTGGTACAGGTATTCCTGAACATGACATCAAGAAAGCCATCTCCCTGGGTACTTCCAAAATCAATGTGAACACTGAGAACCAAATCGTGTTCGCAAAAGTGGTTCGCGAAGTTCTAGCTGCTAAACCTGATGCTTACGATCCACGTACATTCATCGCACCAGGTCGCGATGCAATCAAAGAAACCGTTATTGGTAAAATTCGCGAATTTGGATCCAACAACAAAGCCTAATCATTGTAGCTTCCGCCTCAGGTGGACAAGCAATTTGTTAAAGGATAGGGCTATTACTCTGTCCAGTTGAATAGTTTGATGAGGAAAGCACACCGCTTAGCCGGTGTCTTTCCATTTTCATCACTAAAAGTCCACAGCACGTATTGCCCACCCAGCTGCAATACACGTAGGGGGAAATTGATAAATCTATGGAAAAATTAATGATTGGCGGTGGACGTCCGCTAGAGGGCGTTGTAACCATCAGTGGAGCAAAGAATAGTGCCATTGCGCTTATTCCTGCGGCAATTTTGGCCGAATCTGAAGTTGTTCTGGATAATTTACCGTCCCTTAGTGATGTAGCCGTTTACTCCGAAATCTTGCAAGAGCTTGGCGCTAATGTATCCTGGTCAGGCAATCAGATGAGAATTGACCCTTCACGTATTGTATCTATTCCAATGCCCAATGGGCCGGTTAAGAAACTTAGAGCTTCGTATTATATGATGGGAGCTCTGCTTGGAAGATTCAAAGAAGCGACAATAGGTCTTCCTGGTGGCTGTAATTTTGAACCTCGTCCAATTGATCAACATATCAAGGGTTTCGAGGCTTTAGGAGCAACAGTTACCAACGAACATGGTTCTATCCATTTATATGCAAAAGAGCTACGCGGTGCGAAGATTTATCTGGACGTATCAAGCGTAGGTGCCACTATAAACATCATGCTGGCGGCTTCACGAGCCAAAGGCTCTACAATTATTGAAAATGCGGCTAAAGAGCCTGAGATTATAGATGTAGCTACCCTATTGAACTCTATGGGCGCTGTTATTAAAGGCGCTGGTACAGAAACCATCCGGATCGAAGGGGTCTCGGAAATGCACGGTTGCCGTCATTCCATTATTCCCGATCGGATTCAAGCAGGAACTTATATGATTGCCGCTGCGGCTACGCGTGGTAATGTGTTGATAGATAATGTTATTCCTAAGCACTTGGAAGCCTTAACAGCCAAGCTTTTAGAGATGGGCGTGGATATTGAAGAGCTTGATGAAAGTATCCGAGTTATAGGTAGAGCTAATTATGAACATGCAGATGTTAAAGCACTGACCTATCCTGGATTTCCTACAGATTTACAATCTCCTATGACAAGTATGCTGACACAGGCAGAAGGGGTTAGTGTGCTTAGCGATTTCGTTTACAGCAACCGCTTCAAGCATGTGCCAGAGTTGGTAAGAATG
This sequence comes from Paenibacillus sp. FSL R7-0163, assembly GCF_037969975.1. Classification (NCBI taxonomy): domain Bacteria; kingdom Bacillati; phylum Bacillota; class Bacilli; order Caryophanales; family Paenibacillaceae; genus Paenibacillus; species Paenibacillus sp. FSL R7-0163. Next base: position 6,038,122 of record NZ_CP150224.1, on the reverse strand, counting down.
GGCGCAAAGATTCGTGTTGAGGGCCGATCTGCAATTATTGAGGGCAGTAAACTTAATGCTGCAAAAGTAAAGGCAGCTGATCTGCGTGCGGGTGCAGCCCTTGTCATTGCCGGGTTAACAGTAGAGGATGGTATTACTGAAGTGACCGGCGTAGAGTATATTGATCGTGGTTATGATAATTTAGTGAGCAACCTTCGGCAACTTGGTGCTCATGTTTGGCGTGAGAATGAATAATATTAGGATATCCCGCTTGGAAGGAGTATTAATTTGCGGCCAAACCGCATATTTCCTTCCATTTGGGGTAATACTAACCTAATGAGCATTTTAATAGAATCATATTTTTGCCTAGTAGATAGACTAGGAAGAACTCATTTAAAAATTGAATAGGTGGTTATTACATGGATCTTCAAATTTCCGATCTGGAAGAAATGAAGCTGACCGAGTTATATAAGCTGGCCAAGAAATACCAGATTCCTTATTACGGACAGCTGAAGAAACGGGAACTGATCTTTGCGATCCTTCGGGCACAGGCAGAGCAGAGCGGTCTCATGTTTATGGAAGGCGTACTAGAAATTTTGCCTGAGGGCTATGGATTTCTTAGGCCGATTAACTATTTGCCCAGCGCTGAAGATATTTACATCTCAGCTTCACAAATTCGTAAGTTTGATCTCAGAAGCGGAGATCTTGTGTCTGGTAAATGTCGGACACCAAAAGAAAATGAACGATATTTTGGCCTGCTTCAAGTCAATGCCGTTAATGGCGAGAACCCTGCTAGTGCAGCGGAGCGTCTTCATTTTCCAGCATTAACACCACTTTATCCGCAAGACAAGCTACCGCTTGAAACATCCCCTACTCATTTGTCTACCCGAATAATGGATTTGCTCGCTCCTGTAGGTTTGGGGCAGCGGGGTTTGATTGTAGCACCTCCAAAAGCAGGAAAAACGCTCCTCTTAAAAGAAATTGCCAATAGTATTTCCACTAATAATCCTGAGATTGAGCTCTTTGTATTGCTGATTGATGAACGTCCTGAAGAAGTAACCGATATGCAGCGTTCTGTAAAAGGCGAAGTGGTTGCATCGACGTTTGATGAGCTTCCAGAGAATCATATTAAAGTGGCTGAGCTTGTGTTGCAAAGGGCACTTCGTTTAGTTGAGCACAAGAAGGATGTAGTTATTCTTTTGGATAGCATTACGCGTCTGGCGCGTGCTTATAATCTGGTGGTTCCACCATCTGGACGTACACTAAGCGGGGGGATTGACCCGGCGGCTTTTCACCGGCCGAAGCGGTTTTTTGGTTCTGCACGGAATGTGGAAGAAGGCGGCTCATTAACTATTTTGGCAACAGCATTAATAGATACTGGCTCGCGTATGGATGATATTATATATGAAGAATTTAAGGGTACCGGTAATATGGAGCTTCATTTGGACCGCAAATTGGCGGAACGCCGGATATTCCCAGCTATCGATATTCGTCGTTCAGGTACACGTCGCGAAGAAGTGCTCTTGAGCAAAGAAGAACTGGATACGATTTGGGCGATTCGCAAAAATATGAACGAATCCTACGATTTTGTGGAGGGATTCATCAAAAAGCTGCGTGATACGAAGACTAATGCTGAGTTCTTGGCATCCTTTGACGTTGCTGGGGCAAAAACAACACCAAACGGGACTGCAAGTAACGGGGGCACTTCCAACAGTGGTACAGCTGCTCGTCGTACCACGCGGGCGAAGACACCTTCAGTACCTACAACTTGAGAATTGATAATAAGAGGAGACTAACATGTATTTGGTATATGCCGACGGGCAAGGAAACGTATATGATCATCCCGAACTGTACGGGCTAGCTCGTAGCGGGGATATGATTGTTGAAATGCTGGAGGAAGAATTAATTCCATTACCAGAAGGTGCTACGCTCGTGGGCTTGCCTAGTACACGTGCTGTGGGTATGAATCCTGAGACGGGTGAAATGATGTCTTTGCCGGAAGGCTCGCAGGCTGTCGGAGCGCTGCTGCCGCAAGGCTATACTCGTCTATGTCTTCCTGGTTATGTGAAGACAGATAAGTCTTATAAGCTTCCTCTGTTTGGGTATTCGGCTGTAGTGTGGAAGGATGGCGGGTTCTATGTTGCGGCAGACCCTACCGATAATCCAGAGAAATGGAATCCACTTAATTGTGACAAAGAAGATCTTGAAGTCAGCGTTGGTGAGATGACAGCCAAATATCCTGATAACCGTCTCTATGAGCATCTTTCTAACTGTGCGCTTGGCTATGAATGCCTGACTTCCTCCAATACCTTTTTAGGGCGTTGGGAGGGCGGTGTACCCGTCTCTTATTCATGTAATGCTGGATGTTTTGGCTGTATTTCTGAGCAACCTGATGATAGCGGCTTTGTATCTCCGCAGACTCGGATGAATTTCCGGCCTACGGTCAACGAAATTTCACAAGTTATGTTGGAGCATTTAAAGACGCCTGAATCGATTATCAGCTTTGGACAAGGCTGTGAAGGGGAACCTTCCACGCAGGCAAAACTTATTATAGAAGCTATTCGTGAAGTGCGCTCGATTACTGATATGGGCTATATCAATATCAACACCAATGCGGGATTAAGCGATCATATGCGAGGAATCGTTGATGCTGGACTCGATTTGATGCGTGTCAGCACAATCAGTGCCCTTGATGACCATTATAATGCTTATTACAAACCACGCGGTTATACATTGGCCAATGTAGAAAAATCTTTGAAATACGCTGCTTCGCAGGGGGTTTACACATCGATCAATTATCTGATCTTCCCTGGAGTGACTGATCGCGAAGAAGAGATTGAAGCGATGCTGGAGTTTGTAAGACGTACTGATCTGAAGCTTATTCAGATGCGTAATCTAAACATTGACCCGGAGAGCTATTTAGAGTTGATTCCTCCTGCCCAGGGTGAAATCCTTGGGATGAAGACGATGCTTGATATTTTCCGCGATGAACTGCCGGATGTAGTTATAGGCTCTTATACACATGTGCCACCAGCAGATATGGCGCGGGCTAAGCGGCGGGGAATCAATATTTAAGCGGCTAAAATGTAAAAATGAAACATATTGCCCAATTCGATATTTCGTGCTAAAATACCACAGTGTAATCATATAACTCTGGGTCCGCATGAGGCTTAGGGCATGAGAGGTGAAATTCAAAATGCAAGAAGCAATTCAACCAAAGTATAATGTAACTAAGGTAACCTGCGCATGTGGCAACACTTTCGAAGCTGGCTCTGTTAAACAAGAGCTTCGTGTCGAAATTTGCTCCAACTGCCATCCGTTCTTCACTGGCAAGCAGAAGTTCCTGGATGCCGGCGGTCGCGTAGATAAATTTAAGAAGAAATATGGTATCTAATTTGAACAGTCGCTTTGCGGCTTAACGGTTAGATTGAGCCCCCAGCTGTATAGCTGAGGGGCTCATTTTATGTCTTGGAGTTGATTTTTGTCCGAGCGTGAGCTATACTTATCTTCGCCGTGCTAGACGGGGAGGTAGCGGTGCCCTGTAACTCGCAATCCGCTGTAGCGAGGTTGAATTCCTGTTAGAGGTGCTATCGATGTGAGGCCTTGGTTCCTATGGGCTGTGTTGACAGTTGGGTCCTCCGCAATGAGTGCTTATGAACCTGGTCAGGTCCGGAAGGAAGCAGCCATAAGTAAGATTACTCTTGTGCCGGAGGGTGGCCTAACTCGAGCAGTCATGTAGGGTTGCCGCTTGGATCGTAGCCATCAATAACAGGTGCACGGTTTATAATTCTGTTTATCATAGCATCTTTGCCACAAGCAAAGATGCTTTTTGTTTTTGGTCAATAGCCGATGAATATAGTATAATAAATTTGCGACAAATGCCGGGAAAGCGGCAGCTTAAGAGAGGGTAATGCATAGTGGAACATATCGCGCTGTACCGTGCTTGGCGGCCGCAGTCGTTTCAAGACATGGTTGGACAACAGCACATTATCCAAACGCTGCAGAACGCAATTCGTGAACAGCGGGTTTCGCATGCCTATCTGTTCAGCGGTCCGCGGGGAACTGGTAAGACAAGTGCTGCTAAAGTCTTAGCTAAAGCGGTTAACTGTGAACGTGGGCCAGGTCCGGAACCTTGTAACGAATGTCCATCCTGCCTGCGAATCGCTGCGGGTAATGTAATGGATGTGCAGGAAATAGATGCGGCATCAAACCGGGGCGTAGAGGAGATCCGTGATCTGCGTGAAAAGGTGAAGTATGCACCTACCGAGGTACGCCGTAAAGTGTATATCATTGATGAAGTGCATATGCTGACTACAGAAGCTTTTAATGCTCTATTAAAGACGTTGGAGGAACCTCCGTCACATGCGATGTTTATTCTTGCGACAACGGAACCTCACAAATTGCCAGCGACAATAATTTCCCGTTGTCAGCGTTTTGACTTCCGTAGAGTGGCGTTAGAAGAACAGACCGCCCATCTGACTGCTATTTGTGAGAAGGAAGGGATTACAGCGGATAACAACGCATTGCAGTATATTGCCCGTCTATCTGATGGCGGTATGCGTGATGCATTGAGCTTGCTGGATCAGATTTCATCCTTTACAGATGGTAATGTTACGTACGAACAAGTGTTAGGAATGACAGGAGGAATTCCCTCCGAGCAATTTGCACGTCTTGCCACTGCCATATTGGAAGGTGATATGGGTCTTCTTCTGGAGCTCGTTGAGCAGCTTATGCATGAAGGTAAAAGTGCAGATAAATGCCTAGAGAATCTCATGTATTATTTCCGAGATTTATTGATGATTAAGATGGTACCCGAGGCCGATCAATTAACAGAGCGGGTGCTGAATCCTGCTGAATTTAAAGATATGGCCACCGCATTTTCTCGGGAGCGTCTATTTCAGATTGTAGATACAATCAATAAATACCTAGGTGAAATGAAATACGCAACACATCCTCAGACACTGTTTGAAGTGGCGCTGATGAAGCTTTGCAGCTTGCAGCAAGAGGTAAGTCAGAGCGCCGCATTTGCTCCGTTAGGTGAAACAAATGCCGGAGTAGGCGCGAATAATTCGAGTGTTGACTCTGGTGAACTGGATCTTCTCAAAAGACAGATCGCAGCACTGGAGAAGAAGCTGGAACAGGCTATGCAATCCGGTGGTATTTCCGGAGGAGGGCGTGATGGTGCTTCTGCACCGAAATCGCATGCGGTTCCAACACCGCGGGTTTCTTCAGCCTCAAAAATGCCTCCTAACGTAGATAAGTTTATTGCTGGTAAAGATAGTCCCGATTTTGCAGCAATCTATAAACAGTGGAGCCTTGTCCTGCAGGGAGTAAAAGAGGAAAAGGTAACGGTTCATGCATGGTTTGTAGACGGTGAGCCAGTATCGATTATGGAGGATGCGGTGCTTGTTGCATTCAAGAACACGATTCACCGCGATACTACTGAGAAGCCGGCAAACAGACAGGTTATTGAGAGTGTGCTTGCAGCGCGTCTAGGCAAACCTTATAGACTTGTAACCATGATGCTTCGTGACTGGAATGAAGCTGCCCAGAAGTCTGTGGGACAGACTGGCAAAGAAGAACTGCAGCTGGAGCATGAACACGATACTGCAGAAGCTAAACCTGAACCTTGGATTGATGAGGCTATCCAGCTTTTTGGAGAAGACCTTGTTGTCATAAAAGAGTAATATAAACATACTAGCGCTAATTGCGCATTCCAAAGGAGAGACGAAGTATGAATAATATGAACCAAATGATGAAGCAAGTTAAGAAAATGCAGGAGCAAATGCTCAAAGCTCAAGAGGAACTCGGAGGCAAGGTTATTGAGGGTTCATCAGGTGGCGGCGTAGTTACTGTTCAAGTAAACGGCCACAAAAAATTGCTGTCTATTCAAATTAAACCGGAAGCCGTTGATCCGGAAGATGTTGAAATGTTGCAAGATCTTGTAATCACTGCTGTAAATGATGCATTGACTCAAGCTGAAGAGCTTGCTAACAATGACATGGGTAAATTCACTGGTGGAATGAAGATCCCAGGCTTGTTCTAATAGCCCACTCCACTTCAGTCTAAAGGAGAATTATTAATTTGTATTATCCCGAACCGCTAGCTAAGCTGATCGATGCTTTTACGCGTTTGCCCGGGATTGGACCGAAGACAGCCGCCCGGTTAGCTTTTCATGTGCTTAACATGAAAGAGGATGAAGTCATTGATTTTGCAAAAGCGCTAGTAAGCGTCAAACGCAATCTTCACTATTGCTCGGTCTGCTGTAATATTACGGATACGGACCCATGTAAGATATGTCAGGACAAAACTAGAGATCCTTCAGTGATATGTGTGATACAAGACTCTAAGGATTTGGTGGCTATAGAACGAACCAAGGAGTTTAATGGATATTACCATGTTCTTCAGGGCGCAATTTCACCTATGGAAGGTATCGGCCCTGATGATATTCGCTTGAAAGAATTATTGACCCGTCTGAGTGATGAAAGAGTAAGCGAGCTTATTATGGCGACCAACCCCAACATCGAGGGAGAAGCAACGGCGATGTACATTTCTCGTCTTGTTCGGCCGTTTGAGATTAAAATCACCAGGATAGCTCATGGCTTGCCTGTAGGTGGCGATCTTGAATACGCTGATGAAGTTACCTTGTCCAAAGCGTTGGAAGGCCGTCGCGAGCTATTCTAGCAGCTCTATAGTGGTATTTTTCAAAAAGGAAGCCCTCGGGTTTCCTTTTTTTGTTCTAAGTTTGTCCCTATCCCGATATGAATGAGAATAACGAGATGTGTATTTTGCATCAAAATTATTCTGAGGAGGAATTGAAATGGGATGGTGGAGAGAGCTGTGGCGGGGAGTGGATAAGGAACAAGGTAAAAAGGAAAGTGAGGGATGGGAAACCCTCTTAGAGGTCCGTAAGGCGCATTCAGAGTGGGAGAGGGCGTATCTAATGTTCGACGAGGCATTGGGACAGGATCAGATAGATTACGCGATATATATTCTGGAGGCTGCAGAACGTAAATATCAGATACATCTCAAACATGCAAAAAGCTTGGGGTTGAACAGTAGTCAAATATAAGGGCTTATAAATAAATGTATAAGGGGGATCTACATGCTTAGAATGATAGCTATGGGCGTATTGATATTATCCGTTATCTTATTAGGTTTAGTTGTATTTAGAAAAAAGCTGGGTTTTGGGTGGCTAAGCTTATTTGGGGTTCATTTGGTATTGGCTGCACTCGGGATATATGTAGTGAACTTCTCGGGTTTGCTCACGCAGGTGTATATCCCTTTGAACCCTGCAACTATAGGCGCAGTAACGGTTCTTGGGCTTCCTGGCGTGGCTATGTTACTCGGATTAAGAATAATTTTATTTTAATGCTTGACGTGGCTTTGAAAAATATGATACATTAAGTCTCGCCCGTTTGGACAAGCTGTTGATTAACAACTTGCTGAAATGGTCAAGCAAAAAAAGAAATTAAAAAAATGCTTGACGAAAACAAAGGCGCTGTGATATATTATAAAGGTCGCTGCTGACAAGCAACGACGACGAAAGATGAGACATTGATCTTTGAAAACTGAACAACGAGTGAGTGGGAAATCACGTAAGTGAAATCCAAAATTAGAGAATTAATTTTCTCGTCAGATGTTTCAAAATGAGCATATCGCTCTTTTCAATACTAATTGGAGAGTTTGATCCTGGCTCAGGACGAACGCTGGCGGCGTGCCTAATACATGCAAGTCGAGCGGAGTTATTTTGAAAGCTTGCTTTCAAAATAACTTAGCGGCGGACGGGTGAGTAACACGTAGGCAACCTGCCCTTCAGACTGGGATAACTACCGGAAACGGTAGCTAATACCGGATAATTTCTTTTTTCTCCTGAGAGAAGAATGAAAGACGGAGCAATCTGTCACTGAGGGATGGGCCTGCGGCGCATTAGCTAGTTGGTGGGGTAACGGCCCACCAAGGCGACGATGCGTAGCCGACCTGAGAGGGTGAACGGCCACACTGGGACTGAGACACGGCCCAGACTCCTACGGGAGGCAGCAGTAGGGAATCTTCCGCAATGGGCGAAAGCCTGACGGAGCAACGCCGCGTGAGTGATGAAGGTTTTCGGATCGTAAAGCTCTGTTGCCAGGGAAGAACGTCCGGTAGAGTAACTGCTATCGGAGTGACGGTACCTGAGAAGAAAGCCCCGGCTAACTACGTGCCAGCAGCCGCGGTAATACGTAGGGGGCAAGCGTTGTCCGGAATTATTGGGCGTAAAGCGCGCGCAGGCGGCTATTTAAGTCTGGTGTTTAAACCTTGGGCTCAACCTGAGGTCGCACTGGAAACTGGGTGGCTTGAGTACAGAAGAGGAAAGTGGAATTCCACGTGTAGCGGTGAAATGCGTAGATATGTGGAGGAACACCAGTGGCGAAGGCGACTTTCTGGGCTGTAACTGACGCTGAGGCGCGAAAGCGTGGGGAGCAAACAGGATTAGATACCCTGGTAGTCCACGCCGTAAACGATGAGTGCTAGGTGTTAGGGGTTTCGATACCCTTGGTGCCGAAGTTAACACAGTAAGCACTCCGCCTGGGGAGTACGGTCGCAAGACTGAAACTCAAAGGAATTGACGGGGACCCGCACAAGCAGTGGAGTATGTGGTTTAATTCGAAGCAACGCGAAGAACCTTACCAGGTCTTGACATCCCTCTGAATCTGCTAGAGATAGCAGCGGCCTTCGGGACAGAGGAGACAGGTGGTGCATGGTTGTCGTCAGCTCGTGTCGTGAGATGTTGGGTTAAGTCCCGCAACGAGCGCAACCCTTAACTTTAGTTGCCAGCAGGTTAAGCTGGGCACTCTAGAGTGACTGCCGGTGACAAACCGGAGGAAGGTGGGGATGACGTCAAATCATCATGCCCCTTATGACCTGGGCTACACACGTACTACAATGGCCGGTACAACGGGAAGCGAAGCCGCGAGGTGGAGCCAATCCCATCAAAGCCGGTCTCAGTTCGGATTGCAGGCTGCAACTCGCCTGCATGAAGTCGGAATTGCTAGTAATCGCGGATCAGCATGCCGCGGTGAATACGTTCCCGGGTCTTGTACACACCGCCCGTCACACCACGAGAGTTTACAACACCCGAAGTCGGTGGGGTAACCCGCAAGGGAGCCAGCCGCCGAAGGTGGGGTAGATGATTGGGGTGAAGTCGTAACAAGGTAGCCGTATCGGAAGGTGCGGCTGGATCACCTCCTTTCTATGGAGAATCGTTCTCTGCAATGAGGACATTCAAATCGGAAGTTTAACTTCCATAATAGAACCTTCGGGTTCGAACACTCACTCGTGTTCAGTTTTGAAAGAGCAAGTCTCTTTCGCATGCGTTTGGTGGCGATAGCGGAGGGGTTCCACACGTACCCATCCCGAACACGACCGTTAAGCCCTCCAGCGCCGATGGTACTTGGACCGAAGGGTCCTGGGAGAGTAGGACGTTGCCAAGCGGACAACCAATTCATTGGTTGATTCACAATGTTATATATGTTATATGGGCTTTTAGCTCAGTTGGTTAGAGCGCACCTCTGATAAGGGTGAGGTCGGTGGTTCGAGTCCACCAAGGCCCACCATATAACATTATAGAGTAATTTTATGGGGCCATAGCTCAGCTGGGAGAGCGCCTGCCTTGCAAGCAGGAGGTCAGCGGTTCGATCCCGCTTGGCTCCACCATAAATTTTTAAATGAATAACTTTTTTAACTTGATCCTTGAAAACTGGATACCGAAACGAATTTGCGTTTTAGAACATCTTTTAGCAACTTGTGCAAACAAGTAAATGTTATTAGTGAGATTTTTCAAAGAAGATATCGTTCGATATTTTCCTACGGAAAAATCAAGGTTAAGCTAATAAGAGCACACGGAGGATGCCTAGGCGCCAGGAGCCGACGAAGGACGTGGCGAACAACGAAACTGCCTCGGGGAGCTGTAAGCAAGCTTTGATCCGGGGGTGTCCGAATGGGGAAACCCAGCTGTGGTAATTCGCAGTTACTCATACCTGAATACATAGGGTGTGTAGAGGCAGACCAGGGGAACTGAAACATCTAAGTACCCTGAGGAAGAGAAAACAATAGTGATTCCGTCAGTAGCGGCGAGCGAACGCGGAACAGCCTAAACCTAAGAGCTTGCTCTTAGGGGTTGTGGGACGTCTCACATGGAGTTACAAAGGAATATGGTAGGTGAAGAGGTCTGGAAAGGCCCGCGATAGAGGTAAAAGCCCTGTAACCTAAACTGTGTTCTCTCCGAGACGGATCCCGAGTAGTGCGGGGCACGTGAAACCCCGTATGAATCCAGCAGGACCATCTGCTAAGGCTAAATACTACCTGGCGACCGATAGTGAAACAGTACCGTGAGGGAAAGGTGAAAAGCACCCCGGAAGGGGAGTGAAATAGAACCTGAAACCGTGTGCTTACAAAAAGTCAGAGCCCGATCTATGGGTGATGGCGTGCCTTTTGTAGAATGAACCGGCGAGTTACGTTTAACATGCAAGGTTAAGCCGAGAAGGTGGAGCCGCAGCGAAAGCGAGTCTGAATAGGGCGATTGAGTATGTGGACGTAGACCCGAAACCGTGTGATCTACCCCTGTCCAGGGTGAAGGTGCGGTAACACGCACTGGAGGCCCGAACCCACGTACGTTGAAAAGTGCGGGGATGAGGTGGGGGTAGCGGAGAAATTCCAATCGAACTCGGAGATAGCTGGTTCTCCCCGAAATAGCTTTAGGGCTAGCCTCGGTATAAGAGTAGTGGAGGTAGAGCACTGATTGGGTGCGGGGTCCGCAAGGATTACCAAGCTCAGTCAAACTCCGAATGCCATATACTTATTGCCGGGAGTCAGACAGTGAGTGCTAAGATCCATTGTCAAAAGGGAAACAGCCCAGACCATCAGCTAAGGTCCCCAAGTGTGTGTTAAGTGGGAAAGGATGTGGAGTTGCACAGACAACCAGGATGTTGGCTTAGAAGCAGCCACCATTGAAAGAGTGCGTAATAGCTCACTGGTCGAGTGACTCTGCGCCGAAAATGTAACGGGGCTAAACACACCACCGAAGCTATGGCTAGATACGTATGTATCTGGGGTAGGGGAGCGTTGTGTAGGGGTTGAAGGTGTACTGAAAAGAGCGCTGGACACTACACAAGTGAGAATGCCGGTATGAGTAACGAAAAGATCAGTGAGAATCTGATCCGCCGAAAGCCCAAGGTTTCCTGAGGAAGGCTCGTCCGCTCAGGGTAAGTCGGGACCTAAGGCGAGGCCGAAAGGCGTAGTCGAAGGACAACAGTTTGAAATTACTGTACCACCGTAATCCGCTATGAGCGATGGGGTGACGCAGGAGGGTAGTGACGCGGACTGATGGATGTCCGTCTAAGCAGTGAGGCTGATGTGTAGGCAAATCCGCACATCGTTAAGGCTGGGCTGTGATGGGGAGCGAAAATTATAGTAGCGAAGGTCATGATCTCACACTGCCAAGAAAAGCCTCTAGCCAGGAGAAGGTGCCCGTACCGCAAACCGACACAGGTAGGCGAGAAGAGAATTCTAAGGCGCGCGGAAGAACTCTCGTTAAGGAACTCGGCAAAATGACCCCGTAACTTCGGGAGAAGGGGTGCCCCGGTAGTGTGAATAGCACGAGGGGGCCGCAGTGAAAAGGCCCAAGCGACTGTTTAGCAAAAACACAGGTCTGTGCGAAGCCGCAAGGCGAAGTATACGGGCTGACGCCTGCCCGGTGCTGGAAGGTTAAGGGGAGTGGTTAGGGGTAACCCGAAGCTATGAACCGAAGCCCCAGTAAACGGCGGCCGTAACTATAACGGTCCTAAGGTAGCGAAATTCCTTGTCAGGTAAATTCTGACCCGCACGAATGGCGTAACGACTTGGGCGCTGTCTCAACGAGAGATCCGGTGAAATTTTAATACCTGTGAAGATGCAGGTTACCCGCGACAAGACGGAAAGACCCCATGGAGCTTTACTGCAGCTTGATATTGAATTTGGGTACGATCTGTACAGGATAGGTGGGAGCCGTAGAAATCGGAGCGCAAGCTTCGGTGGAGGCGCCGTTGGGATACCACCCTGATCGTATCTAGGTTCTAACCTAGTGCCCTTATCGGGTACGGGGACCGTGTCAGGCGGGCAGTTTGACTGGGGCGGTCGCCTCCTAAAGAGTAACGGAGGCGTTCCAAGGTTCCCTCAGAATGGTTGGAAATCATTCGCAGAGTGCAAAGGCATAAGGGAGCTTGACTGCGAGACCTACAAGTCGAGCAGGGACGAAAGTCGGACTTAGTGATCCGGTGGTACCGCATGGAAGGGCCATCGCTCAACGGATAAAAGCTACCCTGGGGATAACAGGCTTATCTCCCCCAAGAGTCCACATCGACGGGGAGGTTTGGCACCTCGATGTCGGCTCATCGCATCCTGGGGCTGAAGTAGGTCCCAAGGGTTGGGCTGTTCGCCCATTAAAGCGGTACGCGAGCTGGGTTCAGAACGTCGTGAGACAGTTCGGTCCCTATCTGTCGTGGGCGCAGGAAATTTGAGAGGAGCTGTCCTTAGTACGAGAGGACCGGGATGGACGTACCGCTGGTGCACCAGTTGTTCCGCCAGGAGCATGGCTGGGTAGCTACGTACGGACGGGATAAGCGCTGAAAGCATCTAAGCGTGAAGCCCCCCTCAAGATGAGATTTCCCAATTAGTAAGACCCCTTGAAGACGACGAGGTAGATAGGTTGGAGGTGGAAGTGCAGCAATGCATGGAGCTGACCAATACTAATCGGTCGAGGGCTTATCCTATACTTAGAATGCAAATTCGTTTCGGATTCAGTTTTCAGGGAGTCAAATTCCTGTTTGGATTGCTGTGGTACTGATATCGTTTGGAGAGATACCCAAGTGGCTATAAGGGGACCCTCTGCTAAGGGGTTAGACTGCGTAAGCGGTGCGTGGGTTCGAATCCCACTCTCTCCGCCATTTTCAATCCATAGCAATACTAATTATTGTGGCGGTGTAGCTCAGCTGGCTAGAGCGTACGGTTCATACCCGTGAGGTCGGGGGTTCGATCCCCTTCGCCGCTACCATAATACCTGGAGGCTTAGCTCAGCTGGGAGAGCATCTGCCTTACAAGCAGAGGGTCGGGGGTTCGATCCCCTCAGCCTCCACCATTTTCATCTTTTTAGAATTGCTTTTACACCGTGCCGGTGTAGCTCAACTGGTAGAGCAACTGACTTGTAATCAGTAGGTTGGGGGTTCAAGTCCTCTCGCCGGCACCATTTTTAATTAATGCGGAACCGTGGTGTAGTTGGCCTAACATGCCTGCCTGTCACGCAGGAGACCGCGGGTTCGAATCCCGTCGGTTCCGCCATTTTTTCCACAAAATGAGTGGGAAGTGTAAGACTTTTCCGCTTAATTGTCATGTAATCTTATGGCTCGGTAGCTCAGTCGGTAGAGCAGAGGACTGAAAATCCTCGTGTCGGCGGTTCGATTCCGTCCCGAGCCACCTTTTTTGGGGGATTAGCGAAGTGGCCAAACGCATCAGACTGTAAATCTGCTCACGTACGTGTTCGGTGGTTCGAATCCATCATCCCCCACCATTTATGAGCCATTAGCTCAGTTGGTAGAGCACCTGACTTTTAATCAGGGTGTCGAAGGTTCGAGTCCTTCATGGCTCATCCCAAACAGAAAGTCATCACCTTAGGGTGGTGGCTTTTTTTGTGTTTTTATGTCGTATTATAGTAGCGCGCTGCTGTAGTGATTAACATAATATTAGAGAATATGCTAAAATAGGCGAAAAGAGCAAAAGTGGTGGAGTATGGTGACTATGGATAGCGAAACATTGCGAAAAAAGTTAGAGCAGCTCACCGGAAAGAAAACCGGAATCAAGCAGTTAGGGAGGCAACATTCAGCTTCTCTTTTTAGCCTGGGATTGGAAGCACAAGAACAGCCGGTAATCCATGAAGGTCATCTTTGGGCACCATTATATGAGACTGATGGACGTGTAACCGCTGTCTGGGTGGAATTGGATGGACTTAACTCTTTGGAAATACAATTAGTGAATTATGCGGTTCGAAACTTTGCAATTGCACTAAAAGCTACTGGGGTTAGAGAAGAAGGGGAAGCGGAGGCTCGGCAGCTGGGTACCTGGTTGAACACCGAACTGGAGCAAGAGAAAAATGACTCTGAGATACCCGATGAGATGGCTCTAAAGGGACGTTTATTCGGAGATATGGTTCCATTCCTACTTAGCAGTGAGAATGCACATAGCCCGCAGATCACTTATCGTTCCTTAATGAAGCTGTTGCGCAGCTATTTTGAGAATGAAATTCTGCTTATACCTCTTCAAGAAAAAGAATGGCTAATATTGGCCCGGAAGGAACTACTCACGGGCGGAGATGATAAGGATGAGGAAGAAGAGAGTGTAGATGAAATTCTGGCTCAGACCAGCATGGGCTTACACGAACTGATAGCCAGCGAATGGGTAGGTGTATTCCATTTGGCTGTAGCTCCGGCTATAGTTCCTGTTAAGGGATTGACGGGATCCGTGGCCTTGCTGAGGGAGACTATTGTACTCGGTCGTATTTTCCAAGTGGGTGAGTATATTCATTTACCTTGGGAGCTGCATTTGGAACGATTGGTTAACAGCATTCCTGATGCACGGCGTAAACAGTTACTTGGACAGATTGGCGACTATTCTTCCGTATTATCGGATAAAGAGATGCTGATGACCCTGGAGACGTTTTTTGAGATGGATTGTAATGTAAGTGAAACAGCCAAGAAGCTATATATTCATCGCAACACGCTTTTATACCGTCTGGACAAGATCAAACAGGAGACTGGCGCGGATGTGCGTAGCTTTGGGGACGCTGCTATTGTGAAGCTTACTATGCTTTTGTATAAAGTGACGAAAAGGAAATAGGTTTTTTGTGAACGTTACAAATAGCCACCGTGTCCCGTCTAGGGTAATATAAATGTACAAGGAAAAAAGAATTTTTCAATTAATCAATAATTAACTCGAGGGGGAAATACAATGGCAGGCGTACGTTTAGAGCATATTTTCAAAAAATACCCGGGTTCAGATAAAGCAACAGTAATGGATATCAATCTTGATATTAAAGATAAGGAATTTCTAGTATTGGTTGGACCATCCGGTTGCGGTAAATCCACAACTTTGCGTATGATCGCTGGTCTGGAAGAAATCTCCGAAGGTAAAATGTACATTGGCGATCGTGTAGTCAACGACGTTGCACCTAAAGACCGCGATATCGCGATGGTATTCCAATCCTACGCCCTGTATCCGCATATGAGCGTATACCAAAACATGGCTTTCGGTTTGAAACTTCGTAAAGTGAAGAAAGATGAAATCGACAAGAAAGTACGTGAAGCTGCTAGAATTCTCGATATCGAGCATTTGCTAGATCGTAAACCAAAAGCACTTTCCGGTGGTCAACGCCAACGTGTAGCTTTGGGACGCGCTATCGTACGTGATCCACAAGTCTTCTTGATGGATGAGCCTCTTTCCAACTTGGATGCTAAACTTCGTGGTCAAATGCGCGCTGAAATCACTAAACTGGTTAAACGCCTTGAAACCACTTGTATCTACGTAACGCATGACCAAACAGAAGCTATGACAATGGGTGACCGTATCGTAGTTATGTATGATGGTATCATTCAACAAGCTGCTTCCCCTGAAGAGTTGTACAATGAACCAACTAACCTGTTCGTAGCTGGATTTATCGGATCCCCTACAATGAACTTTATCAATGGTACTTTGTCCGAAGCAAACGGTTCTGTCCGTTTCCGTGCTGAGAACCTTGATGTTGAAGTACCAGGCGGAAAAGCTCAAATCATCCGCAGCAAAGGCTACATTGGCAAAGAAGTAATTATGGGCGTTCGTCCAGAAGATATCCATGAAGAGCCAGTATTCTTGGAAGCTTCCCCGAACACAATCTTTACTTCATTGGTTGATGTAACTGAAAACCTTGGTCACGAAATGCTCCTTTACTTGAGCGGCCTTGGTAAATCTACTGTAATCGCTCGTGTAGATGGACGTTCCACTACTCGCGAAGGCAGCAAGCCAAAATTGGCTATCGATATGAACAAAGTTCACTTCTTCGATAAAGAATCCGAAGTTAACATTCTGTTGGGATAAGATCGCAGGATCTTTTCTCTCTTGATAAAGCCACCCGAAAGGGTGGCTTTATTGTTTAATTAGGGTCGTAATGGATAGGCGTTAAGATTGCATTCACAAGCGTTATCAATTAAGATAGCAGGAGAATTACCTCCGGAATTGTAATGAGATCGCTGTCAACCGGACGCAGTAAGCGGACATATACCGCAGGTGACGAAAGGACGAATTTACATGGCTAAGAAAGTAAAAGTATCTGAATTGGTACAACATTTTCAATTAGAGGTTATTTCCGGCCAGGAAGGTCTAAAGCGACCTATTACGGTCGATGACCTGAATCGCCCTGGACTAGAGATTGCTGGTTATTTCGAATATTATCCGGAAGAACGTGTTCAACTATTAGGTAAGACAGAACTCGCATTCTTCTCCATGCTGCCTGAAGCTGAACGTAAAAGTAGGCTTCGTGGAATCTGTAATGACAATACACCTTGTATCGTAATTACCCGTAGTTTGGATGTGCCACAGGAGTTAATTGATATAAGTAATGAAAAGGGACTTCCTGTGCTTCGTAGCTCGATGGCTACGACTATTTTCTCCAGCCGTTTGACGAGCTTCTTAGAAGGGAGATTAGCCCCTACAGCAACGATTCATGGTGTACTCTGTGATGTATATGGTGTAGGTATGCTGATTACTGGCAGTAGTGGTATTGGTAAGAGTGAGACAGCCCTTGAACTTGTAAAACGTGGACATAGACTGATCGCTGATGATGCCGTGGAAATCCGCCAGACTTCAGATAACCAGCTGCATGGTACAGCCCCTGAGTTGATCCGTCACTTGTTGGAAATTCGCGGAGTAGGTATCATTAACGTAATGACACTTTTTGGTGCGGGTGCTATCCGTAATCATAAACGGATTACACTTGTCGTTAGATTAGAGGCTTGGCAGCAAGACAAGCAGTATGACCGGCTTGGACTTGATGAGGAAACGACGCGGATTATTGATACCGATGTTCCACTTGTAACCATTCCTGTACGTCCAGGACGTAACCTTGCCGTTATTATTGAGGTTGCTGCGATGAACTATCGCCTGAAGCAAATGGGCTTTAATGCAGCCCTGCAGTTTACGAATAAGTTAACTGCGACCATATCTGAGGATATGGACGATCTCGATTAGGAGTGTGAGACAATGTTCCCATTAGCAATAGATCCTATTGTATTCTCAATTGGATCACTGCCTGTACACTGGTACGGGTTAATACTAGGGGTCGGTGCACTCGCGGGATTATTTCTTGCGATCCGCGAGGGCAAACGGTTCGGAATCCCGCAAGAATTCTTTATGGATATGCTGCTACTGGGTGTACCCTCGGCAATTATAGGGGCACGGATTTATTTTGTAGCTTTTAAATGGGACGATTATAAGCATAATCTGATAGACGTCTTTAAGATCTGGAATGGCGGCATCGCCATTTACGGCGCATTAATAGGAGCGATTATTTGCGGAATTATTTATTTCCGTTATAAGGGTTACCCTTTCTGGCGTATTGTTGATATTTGCGCACCTGGACTACTGGCGGGTCAAATGATTGGCCGCTGGGGAAACTTTGTCAACCAAGAGGCATACGGCAGCGTAGTTGAGGAATCTTTTTTACGGGATAAACTGCATTTACCTGACTTCATCGTTAATCAAATGTACATAGGGGATGCTTTTCATCATCCGACTTTCCTGTATGAATCTCTTTGGAGCTTACTAGGGATTGCGTTATTGATGGTTCTCCGTCGTCAGAAGTTTGTACGTGCTGGAGAAATCTTCATGTCTTACTTTATATGGTATTCCATCGGTCGGTTCTTCATCGAGGCTGTGCGTACTGACAGTTTAGCTTTTAACGGAAGTGCAGGACTGGCTTCGTTTATAAATGGCTTATGGAGTCCGATGGAATGGTTAGGTTTTGAACAAGGATATCTGGATCCTGCCTATGGTAATATTCGTATTTCTCAGCTGCTTTCTCTACTGATTATTGTGGCAGCTATATTATTAATCGTTATTCGCAGAGTAACCGGAGAGCCTAAAGCACATTATTCTGACCCTATCGTATGTACTAAACTGATCCAAGCAGATACTGTAGTGCCAGAAAGCGCAGTAAATACACCGCAGAAAACTCGTCAAGGAACACAACCTGAGCAAGGACAGCCAGCGGATGGAGATAAGAAGGAGCAGTAAAACTTATGATAGAATGCGTTCTTTTTGATCTGGATGGAACGATTGTCGATACGAATGAGCTAATCATTAGTTCATTTATGTACGCGCTGAAGGACAATGGTCTGGCTCCACTGACCAGAGAAGAGATAATTCCGCATATGGGAACAACCCTTCAGCAACAGATGAGAGTATTCTCTGGACTAGAGGATGTAAATGGTACGTTAGAAAAGTCCTATCGTTCTTATAATAATGAGCATCATGATGAGTTAGTGCGGTCCTTCCCGCTTGTAAAGGAGACCATTGAGGAGCTCTCGAGTCGTGGGATCAAACTTGGGATTGTAACTACTAAGATCCGTCCAACAACGATCAAGACTCTGGAAAGGTTCGATTTGCTTAAGTACATGGATACGATTGTGACTGTGAACGATGTTACTGAACCAAAGCCACATCCGGAGCCCGTTCTGACAGCGGTCAAAAACCTTGGCGTTGATCCTCGTAAAACCTTAATGATAGGTGACAGTGCGGTTGATATTCAATCAGCCAAAGCTGCCGGTGTATACGCTGTTGGAGTATCTTGGTCTTTGAAGGGCGAGGATACGCTCCGCAAGTATGATCCGGACTTTATCATCCATAACATGAAGGATATTATAGAAATTATGGAGCGAGGAACGAATGAATCGTGAGAAACGTAACCCGTTATCCAGTAGAAGGTCATAACTCACTTTGGTATATTTACCGTACGGTCAGCCCTTGGAAGGGTGTCCGCAACTTTATTTTTATTCAGATTGCCCGCTATTGTCCGATTCTACCGTTAAAGAATTGGATCTATCGACGGATGCTGGGGATGAAGGTTGGTAAACACACGGCTTTTGGTCTTATGGCAATGGTGGATGTGTTTTTTCCGGAGAAAATAACGGTAGGTGAGAATTCTATTATTGGTTATAACACGACGATTCTGGCGCATGAGTATCTGATCAAGGAATATCGCCTGGGCGAAGTGGTGATCGGTGAAAATGTATTGATCGGCGCGAATACAACGATTCTTCCCGGTGTAACCATTGGAGATTGGGCAGTTATAGCTGCTGGCTCCGTGGTGCACAAAAATGTGGCGGCTGGCTCTTTTGTCGGAGGCAATCCACTGCGAGAGCTGCGCCCCTCTTCAACGGAAGAACATGCGGAACAAGTGTAAACGATGCTTTTTTAACCCTGCAGTTACATATTGCGTTTTTTTAGCGCAGGTTCTGCAGGGTTTCTTGCGTCTTAGAGAAGATTATTAAGGAAACTTTAAGTTCTTCTTAAGTTTTTAGAACAGATACATTCGATATAATTAGCGTTAGTGATAAGGCGAATCCCACGCTAGGCATTCAGCTTCAAATATCAGAATGTAAAATCAGCAGGTGCAGGCTTCCTGGTATTTTCAGTTTCCACATTCCGCTTAGCGTCTCTATGAACAACCATCATAGTAGAGAAGAGGAATATAATATGAACACTGCGAGACAGGAAAGGCTGCCCCAGCTGGATATCTTCAGAGCATTAGCGATCTTAGGCGTATTGCATGTGCATTCCTCATCTTTTGCCGCTGGAGAGCAGGCACTGCATTCACCTTATTATTACTGGCTGAACTGGATCAACATTTTCTTTAAATTCGGTACGCCCTCATTTATTTTTCTGAGCAGCTTTGTATTGTTTTATAATTATTATGGGCGCCCTGTGACACGCAGCCTGATTATTAATTTCTACCGTCGTCGATTAAAGTATATTTTATTGCCTTATCTGCTAGCCTCTATGGGCTATTACGCACTAACCTTATATGTGAACGGACGATTGACCCAGAACCTCGGTGGCAACCTGTACAGCTTTATTAGAGCGTTATTCTCAGGTTCCGCATATGCGCATTTGTATTTTGTATTTATCAGCATTCAGTTTTATTTGCTTTTTCCAGTACTGCTTAAGCTACTCCAGAGTTCCCGCTTTTTAATAAAATGGGCGATTCCACTCGGATTGGCACTTCAGTGGGGGTTTATTTTCTGGAATAAATACGAACTGCACATTGTTGAAAAAGGGAGCTTGGCGATCTCTTATCTGGCTTATTATATGATGGGCGCTTATATCGCGATTCACTTTGAGAAGGTGAAGACGTGGCTGATGAAGCCATGGAGGCAGCTAACTGCCAAGCAAAAAGGATGGACTGCCCTGTTAGTGAGCGGGTGGTTAATTGCAGCCTTTATCCATGTGCAGCTATGGTATGTGGCCCGCCATTTTGGGGTGTGGACGGATTCGTTGTGGTACGAGCTATTATGGAATGTCCATACGATGTTATCTGCATTGGTTCTGTTGTATGCTACATTTCTGATCTATCGTAAGGCTCCTCGCGGGATTGTTGCTTTTTTTACTCGTTTGGGTGAACTCTCCTTTGCGATATATTTGATTCATCCGCTATTGCTGGCGGTATATCGCAGGTTCAGATATCATATTCCCCTAGAGTCGCTAACATATGTTTTGTTCATCTACGGAGGGCTTGTGGTCGCACTGGGAGGGAGCTGGCTTATTGTGCAGTTTGCTTTCCGGCGAGTTCCGGGTTCATGGATTATTTTTGGAAGCGTGCCTCGCTCTTTGGAGTCCAGTCCGCAGGAAAAGTCAGGTTATATCCCTGAGGAACGGGCAAAGGGGTTCGTGCAGCAGGAGAAATAACGTTAAAAGAAGGTCTCATACACGCACACGCTTAAACGTGGGGAGGTAGCCTTCAATAATACTTGATTAACAGGCATCACTTCGATGCGGAGCTTAACAGGAGGAAAGATTATGAGACAAAAAGAAAGAATTCCGCAGCTGGATATTTTTCGGGCAATTGCTATTTTTGCAGTGCTGGCTATTCATGCTACTTCACGAACGTTGGCGGAGACACTAGGCACAAACATGTTTCATCCGTTCTTATTTATTAATAAATTCAGCCAGTTCGCCGTACCTTCATTCATATTTTTGAGTGGGTTCGTGCTCTTCTATAACTATATTGACCGTCCGCTGGGTGGCAAAACGCTAGGAAAGTTCTACTCTAGAAGGCTGCTTTATATTATTGTGCCTTATGTAGTGTTTTCGCTGCTGTATTTTGCGTTAAAAATGAATGCCGGAAATACTTGGGGCTTACCTCCGGGGGAGATGGCTTCTAAGCTATGGAAGTATTTATGGACAGGAACGGCATATACGCATCTGTATTATATTATTATCATTATTCAGTTTTACGTGTTATTTCCGCTTATTTTGTGGTGCTTGCAAAAGGTTCGTCATCTGGCGGCTTGGGCGCCGCTGATCGGGTTATTACTACAGTGGGGTTTTGTGCTGCTGAATAAATACATGACCAATCACGGGTATTGGCAGTTATCCAAGGGGAGTCTGGCGATTACTTATTTCTCGTATTTCCTGCTGGGTGCTGGGATTGCGGTGTATTATTCTTCTTTGAAAAAATGGCTAGTGCCTTCACGTGAAGGCTGGCGCGCCGGTAAAGGTCCGGTTTGGATTACGTTGTGGTTGTTATGGATTGTATCAGGGGTTGTTCATGTTGAGCTATGGTTTAACAACTACACGAAAAAAACTGTCATCAACAGCTTATGGTATGAGGGTTTCTCTAATCTACATGCGCTACTCTCTTGTGTGGTGCTGTTGCAAATCTCCTTCTTGCTCTATGGAGCGGGTCGAAGCTTGCTGACAAGACTCTTGGTATCCGTGGGAGCATGCTCCTTCGGGATTTATCTATTACACCCTATGTTGCTGTATTTCTATAGAAAATTACCGTTTCACGGGGGTTCTCTTGCGTACATCGCAGCGATTGCAGGAGGATGGCTTGTTGCGCTGCTGGTCTCATGGCTGGCAGTGGCTCTCGTCTTCCGGTATGTGCCTGCGTCTTGGATTATTTTCGGATCAGGCGCACCAAAGAAAGCTAAAACAGGTTCCCAAAGCGCATAGTTTACTGCTAGGTAATATAAAAGCGTCGGTCTCCCGTATGTGCGGGTTGACCGGCGCTTTTTATTTTTTGCTCTATTCTCCAGCTTGTTCCCGCTGAAACTCCGCAATAGCTTGATACTGGCTTTCCAGACTACGGTAGACGGAAATATAAATCGGCAGCAGCTGCTTGTACACTTTGGTATGTTCATCAATCGGATCATGCTGGTAAGTTGAGCCGATCATGTCGAATACAACATCGAAGGAGTCCACGCGGCCCGTTGCGTAAAGTCCAAGCACTACTGCTCCGAGGCAGGAGCTTTCGATACTCTCCGGAATGATGACCTCTTGATCAAAAATATCAGACATCATCTGCCGCCATACTGAGGAGCGGGCAAAGCCCCCTGTAGCCAGAATTTTGCTAGGACGCCCGATTTGCTCTTCCATAGCTAGCAGAACCATATACATATTGAAAATTACGCCTTCTAGTACCGAGCGAATCATATGCTCCTTATGGTGATTCATCGAAAGGCCGAAGAAGGAGCCACGAGCATCAGGATTCCACAGCGGTGCCCGTTCACCAGTTAAGTAAGGATGGAACAAAAGACCACCGCTACCTGCCGGAACTTGTTCCGCGATGCGCGTTAGAACCTCGTAAGGGTCAATGCCAAGACGTTTGGCGGTTTCGACTTCAGAAGCAGCGAACTCATCCCGTACCCAGCGGAACAACATACCGCCGTTATTAACGGGTCCTCCGATCACCCAATGTTTTGGGGTTAAGTTATAACAGAAGGTCCGTCCTTTAGGGTCGGTAAGCGGGTGATCGACTACGGTACGAATCGCTCCGCTTGTTCCAATCGTAGCGGCCACTACACCGGGCTTAATCGCGCCTACGCCAAGGTTGGACAAGACGCCATCACTGGCTCCTACGACAAAAGGTGTGGCCGGGAGCAGTAACAGCTCCTCTGCTAGACCGGGAAGCAGGCCTTGCATGATCTCTGTGGTGGGAACAAGCCGTGAGAGTTGATCTGGTGAAATATGGGCTATCTCCAGGGCCTCTTTATCCCACTCCAAAAGTTTAAGGTTGAGCATGCCTGTAGAAGAGGCAATGGAATGATCGATGATGTATTCGCCGAACAGCCGAGCGAATATGTATTCTTTTATAGAAATGAATTTATAGGCTTGTTGGAACAACTCAGGCTGCTCATCCCGAAGCCACATTAGCTTGGTAATCGGTGACATAGGATGAATAGGTGTTCCTGTGCGCAAATACAACTCATGTCCGTTAAACTCGTTCTTCAGGCGAAGTGCAGACCCGGCACTACGGTTGTCAGCCCAAGTGATGCAGGCAGTAAGTGGTTTACCTAGCTGATCAATTGCAATGACACTGTGCATGGCTGAACTGAAAGAGACGAATAGGATCTTATCTGGAGTTACGGCGCTTTGCCGCATGACATTAGAGATGGTATGAAAGACTGCACCTAGGATTTGCTCTGGGTCCTGCTCCGCTATAGAAGGGGAGGGTTGATGCAAGGGATAACCCATATTCGCTTGTGCAACTATGGCTCCATTCTCCTCGAAGAGAACTGCCTTTGTACTTGTAGTACCAATATCAACGCCAATCATATAGGATTTAGTCAAGCGTTAGCCCTTCTTTCTAGGTGAAAGTATATTTTTAGAACACCAATTACAAAATTATGAAGTACAATCGTATTAGCTCATTATAGTATTCGATAAGCGGGGAGGCAAAAATAAAGAAAATGCCAAACGCTCGACTAAGGGTTTGATTGACGAAAAAGCAGTGAACATGATACGATATTGAAAATACTTTAATTTGCTACCACTTTACCATAGTAAAGTAAACATAAACAGTATCTAATGATAACTGACGAGGTGAACAATGAAGATGTCCAAACCAAAGGGATTTGAGAAGCCGTCTGGCGTTCGGGACTATCTGCCCCGGGCCGTAACGAAATTGCGCAAAATTGAGAACGATGTACTGCATTGCATGAGTCGCTGGGGATATCAGCAAATGATGACTCCAACGTTGGAATATTACGATACAGTTGGCGTGGCTAGCTCTACGTCCGACCAGAAGCTCTATAAATTACTTAACAATCGTGGTCAGGCTTTGGTGCTTCGATCAGAAATGACTGCCCCGGTTGCCCGTGTTGTTGCCTCTCTATTGAAGGATGAGCCACTGCCATTGCGTCTGTCATATCACGCGAATGTATTCCGTGCTATTGAGGAAGAAGCGGGGCGGGAAGCGGAGTTCTTCCAGACAGGTGTAGAGCTGGTAGGTGATGATTCACCAGAGGCCGATGCGGAGGTAGTGGCGCTTGCTATTTCTTCGCTGCAAGCCGCGGGTGTGAAGTCTTTTAAGATCGCTATGGGGCATGTAGGCTTTCTGAATGGGTTATTTCAAGAGGCACTTCCTGAATTACCCGAGGCTCAAGAGGAGCTGAAAAGTCATTTGCTGGGCCGTGACTATGTTTCTTTCCGGGAGACTTTACGGCGGCTGGATCTTACAGAAGCGCAGAAGAACGAACTGGATGGGCTGCTGCGTCTGCGCGGAGGCAAGGAGATTTGTGGACAGGCGCTAGAGCTGAGCAATCATCCGCTCGCCCGTCATTCGATTGATCATTTGTGCAAGGTGTGGGAGGTGCTGGTCTCTTACGGCGTATCACAGCATGTACTGATTGATCTGACGATGATCGGGGACTTTTCCTATTATACAGGCATGACTTTTGAAGGTTATGCAGCGGAATTAGGATTTCCGGTATGCAGCGGTGGTAGATACGACAATCTGCTGCAACAGTTTGGGCGTCCGATCCCATCCACAGGATTTTCCTTAAAAACGAATCGCATCCTGGATGGTGTAACTGGAGTGGTCGAAGAGGAAGAGCTGCCTATTTTGATCCAATATGATGCGATTCGCAGAAAAGAAGGCTTGGAAGAGGCAACACGCCTGCGGTCAGAGGGTCATGCAGTCGTTACTAGACTTGCTGCAGGTCCAGAAGAGCTTGAAACGGTGAAGCGTTTGGATACGGACACGGTTGAAGCAGAGGGTGTACGGTACGGTGAAATCTATACATTCGTATCTTTTGTAAGTGAGCATGGCTGAGGATATCGCTAGTACAAAAAGCGATTAACATAAATTTTGCATGGAGATGGAAAAGGAGGCAACTTAACAATGGCACAGATATTGAAGGTGGCTATGCCAAAAGGCCGGATTTACGAAAAGGCTGCTGAGCTGTTCCGCCAGGCAGGTCTTCCGATTCCACCGGACGGTGAGGCATCACGCAAGCTTGTTATTCCGCTGCCTGAGGCAGGGATGGAGTTTATATTGGCGAAACCAGTAGATGTACCTACATATGTAGAATATGGCGTGGCGGATATTGGGATCGTGGGCAAGGATGTTTTGCTGGAGGAAGATCGTGATGTATACGAGCTGCTTGATCTTGGCATTGCCCGCTGCCGGATGTCTATCATCGGATTGCCGAACTGGCAGCCGGGGATTCAGCAGCGTGTAGCGACGAAATATCCGAATGTAGCTTCAAGGTATTTTAGGGAGCAGGGCCAACAGGTCGAGGTCGTGAAGCTGAATGGATCCATCGAGCTTGCACCACTGATTGGTCTGGCCGATCGTATCGTGGATATGGTAGAGACCGGGCAAACGCTGCGGGACAACGGATTAATCGAAATGAAGAGTATATTCGAAATTACAAGCCGCCTGGTGGCGAATCGTGTGAGCTATCGGATGAAAAATGAAGAGATACAGCAACTGTGTGACCGACTACAGGCAGTTATAGGGCAACCTAATTTGCGGTAGGCGGCAACAGATGTTAGGGGTAAAGGGAGGAACCAGCGATGAAGGTTGTGTCGAGCAAGGACTTTAAGCTAGAGCGGGAAGTGGAGTATGGTACGCCAGAGCAAAATCAGGCGGTAAAGGAAATTGTGGCCGCCATTAAAAAAGAAGGAGACACGGCGCTTCTTCGCTATACGGAGCAATTTGACCGGGTCGTACTTACGCCGAATCAGCTGCGGGTAACCCCGGAAGAGCTTCAGGCAGCATATGGCCGAGTAGAGCAATCTTTCGTATCCGCTATTCAAGCGGCTGCAGCCAATATCCGGGCGTTCCATGCCAGACAGAAACGGAATTCATGGATGGACTTGCAGCCGGATGGCACGATCTTGGGGCAGATTATTCGTCCGCTGAAGCGGGTAGGGGTATATGTACCTGGTGGCAAAGCAGCTTATCCCTCCTCGGTGCTGATGAACGTGATCCCAGCACAGATCGCGGGTGTGCCGGAGATCGTCATGGTGACTCCGCCATCCACCGGCGGCAAAGAAGGGATTGACCCTTATATCCTGGTTGCTGCCGCAGAAGCAGGTGTGAATGAAATCTACCGTGTGGGCGGAGCACAGGCGGTAGCTGCTTTGGCTTTTGGTACGGAGAGCATAGCGCCGGTAGATAAAATATGTGGGCCCGGCAACATATACGTTGCGCTGGCTAAACGCGAGGTATATGGCGCCGTGGATATCGACAGTATCGCGGGTCCCAGCGAAATTGTCGTGCTGGCAGATGAGACCGCTGAGCCGGCCTATGTCGCAGCGGATCTGCTCTCGCAGGCCGAGCATGACGAGATGGCCTCGGCGATTCTGGTCACGCCATCGCAGAGCCTGGCGGATAACGTGGCGGCCGAAGTGGAGCGTCAGCTGCAAGAACTGCCGCGTCAGGCGATCGCCCGTTCTTCCGTAGAGAATTACGGCGCGATCATTGTTGTGGAATCTATGGAGGAAGGGATCTCCGTAGTGAATAGACTGGCACCAGAACATCTGGAGATTGTTGTCGAAGATCCTATGGGCCTCGTAGGCAGCATTGAGAATGCTGGAGCCATCTTCCTGGGAGCGTATAGCTCTGAGCCCGTGGGTGATTATTTTGCCGGGCCAAATCATATTATCCCAACCAATGGGACCGCACGTTTCTCGTCACCAGTGGATGTGGATGATTTTATTAAAAAATCAAGTCTGATCTATTACAGTAAGGAAGCACTCTTGCGTGATGGGAAGACCATTATAGAGCTGGCACGCCGCGAAGGGTTAGAAGGCCACGCACGAGCCATTGAGATTCGACTCAAGAACGAAGGAAAAGGTGGAGACGGATATGGAGAACAATAACGAACAGGCCTTGCGCCAAGCTGGATTAAGCCGCAAAACAAACGAGACGGATATAAAGTTGTCTCTTAATGTAGATGGAAGTGGAGTTTCAGAGCTGGAGACGGATGTTCCTTTTCTGAATCATATGTTGGATCTGTTCACGAAGCACGGACAATTTGACCTGTCTGTACAGGCGCGTGGAGACATCGAGATTGATGACCACCACACGGTTGAAGACATTGGGATCTGCCTAGGGCAGGCGCTGCACGAAGCACTGGGTGATAAAAAAGGAATCAAACGTTATGCGAGTGTTTTTGTACCGATGGATGAGGCTTTGGCGCAGGTTGTGATCGATATCAGCAATCGCCCGCACTTTGAATATCGTGCAACCTATCCTTCACAGCAGGTAGGCAGCTTTTCGACGGAGCTTGTTCAGGAGTTCCTGTGGAAGTTCGCGCTCGAAGCACGGATTACGTTGCATGTTATCGTACACTACGGTTCTAACACTCATCACATGATTGAGGCTGTATTCAAAGCGCTTGGACGGGCGCTGGATGAGGCAACTTTGATTGATCCACGTGTGAAGGGTGTGCCTTCTACGAAGGGAGTGCTGTAGGATGACTGTTGCAATCGTCGATTATGGCATGGGCAACCTGCACAGTGTGAGCAAGGCGGTAGAACGTCTCGGTTATGAGTGTGTAGTGACGGGTGATGCCGAGCAAATTCTCGCTGCTGATAGTGTCATTCTGCCAGGTGTCGGTGCATTTGGCGATGCGATGGGGCATTTGCGGGAGAATGGTTTGGATCTTGTCGTCAAACAGGTAGCCGCTGGAGAGCAGCCGCTGCTTGGGATCTGTCTTGGCATGCAGCTGTTGTTTAGCACCGGTGAAGAGCATGGCAGCCATGAGGGGCTAGATATTCTCTCGGGTTCAGTGGTGCGGTTCGCTCCTAGAGATGGCTATAAGGTGCCGCATATGGGGTGGAACAAGCTCAGCTTTAGACAGCCGGAGAATCCGCTTTTTGTTGGCCTTGAGGAGGGGCATGTGTATTTTGTCCACTCTTATCACGCGCTTGTAGCAAAAGAGAGTGATCTGCTGGCTGTCACAGATTATGGTTACCCAGTCACGGCTATTGTCGGGCAAGATAATGTGTTCGGTATGCAGTTCCATCCGGAAAAAAGCGGAGAGCTGGGAATCAAGCTGTTGGGTAATTTTTTGAAATATAAGAAAGTATAAGTTTCACAATACACTTTATCCTTATATTTCTCGCTTAAACGCTTACGGTCCTTATAAGGACGACGAAGGCGTTTATACTTGAAGATTAAGAGAGAGCGGGCGTAAGCCACGCTATAAATATAATGTAACGAAAGTGGGGAGCGCCAAATGTCTTCTTTTATTGTATATCCGGCGATTGATATCCGGGATGGAAAATGCGTCAGGCTGCAGCAGGGGGATTACAATCAGGAAACGATATACAATGATAGTCCACTAAAGGTGGCAAAATCATGGGAAGAGCAAGGTGGAAAGTTCATTCATTTGGTGGACTTAGATGGTGCGAAAGCAGGTCATCCTGTGAACGATGCGATCATCGGGGCTATTGCTGCTAATGCTAACGTTCCTGTGCAGGTGGGCGGCGGTCTTCGCAATCTTGCGGACGTAGAGAAATTGCTCGGACTTGGCGTTAGCCGCGTCATTATCGGTACTGCTGCGATTAACGATCATGCTTTTACCGAAGAGGTATTGGCAAAATACGGCGATAAAGTAGCGATTGGCATTGATGCGCGCAACGGTTATGTTGCTACACACGGCTGGCTGAACACTTCCGAAGTTCGTGCTGAAGCTCTTGCCAAAGAATTGGCGGCAAAAGGAGCCGAGACGTTCATTTACACCGACATCTCCCGTGACGGGATGATGCAGGGGCCGAACGTGGACGGTATCCTGTCCATGGCGCAAGCCAGCGGTAAAACAGTGATCGCCTCCGGCGGAGTCACCAGTCTTGATGATCTGTTGCGTCTGAACGTGCACAACGGCAGCGGTGTGGGTGGAGCTATTGTTGGCAAGGCGTTATACACGGGCAATATTGATCTTTCTGAAGCTTTGCGAGCGCTTAGGCAGAAGTAGCGTTGGGCGAACGCGCTAATTGATGAGCGGATGAACAAAAAGACGACATGGGTTAGCCAAGGAATAGTGGATCAATGAAACAGACAGAACCAACAGTGGGTTAAAGAAATAGACTTAACAGTAACGTAGTGAACACATATCACCAAATCACAAAAACTGATCGATAAACGAGCGAATGAACAAAAAGACAATAGATGAGCAATCCAATGAGCAGTGGATAAAAGAAATAGACGTAACAGTAAATGAGTAACTAATAATAATTAAATGAACGCCCAGAGAAGCAAACTAGCAAAAGTTAAACGAACAAACTAGTAAACCAGCAAAAGGGCTAAACAACAAAGCAACAAAAGAGCTAAAACAAACCAGCTGGCCAATAAAGCAACAAACCCAACTAGCTAATGTGTTTCACTTTGTACAATCAAAACTGGTTAAAAATCTCCTTTTCGTGGATTCTACAGGAAACTATTGCACGAAATGCAACACACTGCTCAACTAGAGGGTATGAGTTCGATTCTATTGCACTGAGTGCAATAGAATGTTGAACTAAGCTGGTTATCGGCTAAAACCCGCTGCACAATCTGCTACAATAGGCGTAATTAGGCGGCGGGAAGGGTATTTTTCCTCGGATGATGATTTAAGTGTACTTTATACAGCTATTTTTCCTTTTCAGAGCTGATTAGCTAATTTAGTTGTATTTCGTGCAGCTATAACTCAGAGATGAGTTGATTTATAAGCTCATCCCCAGATTTAGTTGTACGAAATGCAGTTAAAAGAGTGGCTTGCAAAAAGGCTGATAAAATAACTGCACGTTGTGCAACTAAATACTCGTGGGCTTGCAGGTGGCGTGAGCCCTTCCGACC
Source organism: Paenibacillus sp. FSL R7-0163 (assembly GCF_037969975.1). Lineage (NCBI taxonomy): Bacteria > Bacillati > Bacillota > Bacilli > Caryophanales > Paenibacillaceae > Paenibacillus > Paenibacillus sp. FSL R7-0163. The sequence goes on along the minus strand of NZ_CP150224.1, from coordinate 6,007,758 downwards.
CTATAAGGGCCAAAACCGCGGAACTTGAAGGTGTTATGGGTCAAGGAAGCGGCCACGAAGGGGTTAGCGATCATAGCACATGTTCAGCCGTGTGGGCTATGGTTCAGCCGTGTGGGCTATGATCCGCCATGCCAACAATCAAGGTTTCCAAAGGGCAGCGGCCCTTGGGCTCCCCCTGGGCTAAGAGGGCTTTAGGGGGACCGACACACTTTAGGCGTTTGAAACGCTTTTTAAAGAAAGGGGGATTTCATAATGTTAGCAAAACGTATCATCCCTTGTCTTGACGTTAAGGATGGACGGGTAGTCAAAGGCGTTAACTTTGTGAATCTGCGTGATGCTGGAGATCCGGTAGAGCTAGCGGCACTGTATGACCGCGAGGGCGCAGACGAGCTTGTGTTTCTAGATATATCGGCTTCCGTAGAAGGTAGAGCAACGATGATCGAGGTTGTGCGGCAGACCGCCGGTGAGATTGCCATTCCTTTTACAGTGGGTGGAGGGATCTCTACAACTGATGATATGAAAAGGATTCTTCGTGCAGGCGCAGACAAAATCGGCATTAATACGGCAGCCATCACTAATCCTCAGTTAATTTTGGAGGGTGCTCGCCGATTTGGCTCCCAGTGTATTGTAGTAGCGATAGATGCTAAATATAATGAGGCTTTTGGTGAATGGGAAGTGTACACTCATGGCGGGCGTAAGCCCACCGGCATCCGTGCTCTGGCTTGGGCTAAAGAAGCTGAAAAGCTGGGCGCAGGCGAGATTTTGCTCACTAGTATGGATGCAGATGGCACAAAAGACGGCTTCGATCTGAAGCTAACCTCGGCAGTATGCGATTTGCTCAGTATTCCTGTGATTGCTTCTGGCGGCGCTGGGAAGAAGGAGCATTTTTACGATGTATTTACGGAAGGGAAAGCCGATGCGGGACTTGCGGCGACCATTTTTCACTATAAAGAGATTGCAATTAATGATTTAAAGGCAGATTTGAAGCAAAAAGGGGTAGAAATCCGATGAGCGAAACACAAAAGAATACAACAATAAGCCAAAAAGAAGCTCTGGCAGGCATTCGCTGGAATGAAGCCGGTCTGGTGCCTACGGTTGTTCAGGATGCTAGCAGTTTAGAGGTACTGATGGTTGCTTATATGAACTCCGAATCATTACAGCTTTCACTGGAGAGTGGTCAGACTTGGTTTTGGAGCCGCTCACGCAGCGAACTTTGGCATAAAGGCGGAACCTCAGGCAACACACAAGCTATTACCTCCATATCCTATGATTGTGATAGCGACACACTACTCGTGAAGGTTGTGCCTGAAGGACCAGCTTGCCATACTGGAGCTGCGTCATGCTTTTTCCGTGAGATTCCTTTGAATAACCCAATAACAGATGCTTCGAAACCAGTGTCTAGTTTGACAGATGGTGAGCGTTTTGCTGTTCTTGGTGAGCTGGAGCGTGTGATTGCTGAGCGGGAAGTGGAACGCCCGGAAGGCGCGTATACCACTTATTTGTTTGATAAAGGCGTGGATAAGATCCTCAAAAAGGTAGGCGAGGAAGCTTCCGAGACCATTATTGCCGCCAAAAATAAAGATAACGCCGAGCTGCGCCTTGAAGTCAGTGATCTGATCTATCATCTGTTGGTATTGCTGCAAGAACGTAAGCTTCCACTGGATGAGATTATGGAAGAGTTGAGTACCCGTCACGAACGCCCACGCCGGGATCAGTACTAAGGGGGACTGAGTGATGCATATTGATTACCACACGCATCATGAACGCTGTGGCCATGCCGTGGGTAAGCTTGAGGAGTATGTGCAGCGCGGGATAGAGCTTGGACTTCAGCAGCTGGGGTTGTCCGACCACTTGCCGCTCATCCACGTAGATCCCGCCAGCTATTATCCTGAAATGGCTATGCCAATGGCTGAGCTGCCTCGTTATGTGGAGGAATGTCTGACCCTAAAGGAGCGTTACCGTGGAGTCATAGACCTGCGGGTGGGGCTGGAAGCCGATTATATCGAAGGATACGAAGAGCAAATCCGCGAGATTTTGTCGCCGTATCCATGGGATTATCTTATAGGTTCTGTGCATTTTCTTGGGGAGTGGGATATTACGGATCACCGCCAGGTTCATGGTTGGGAAGGCAGAGATGCGCTAGAGGTGTATCGTCTTTATTACGATGCGGTAAAGAAGTCGGCGTTATCGGGATTATATGATATTATAGGACATATGGATGTTATTAAACGGTTCGGTTATGGTCCACAAACACCGGAGGGCAAGGCTGAGGTGAAGGCGCTGGAGCTAGAGACCTTAAAGGTTATAGCGGATAGTGGAATCGCCATGGAGCTGAATGCTTCCGGACTTACGAAGCCTTGCGCTGAGATGTTCCCGGCAGAGCATCTGCTACAGGAGGCCCTAAGGCTCGGCATACCGCTGACATTAGGCTCCGATGCACATGATCCTGCCAAGCTGGGGGACGGGCTGCAAGAGGCGCGTAGCATGCTTTGGCACACTGGTTTTCGTGAGCTGGCTGTATTTGAGGGACGCCGCCGTACCACTGTTCAGTTCAAACTATAATAATTTATAATCCGCAGGAGGGTATTATGCATCATCAACAATTACGTATTTTTTCCGGTTCGTCGAATCCAAAGTTAGCGGCTGATATTGCGGAGCGACTTGGTGTTGAATTGGGGCAGATAAAGCTGACCCGCTTCATGAGCGGCGAGATTTACGTGCATTACGAAGAAAGCATCCGGAACTGCGACGTATTTTTGGTGCAATCCCTTTCGCATCCCATTAATGAGATGTTCGTGGAGCTGCTGGTGATGATAGATGCTGCCAAACGGGCTTCAGCTCGTACAGTGAACATTATTGTGCCGTATTATGGATATGCTCGGCAGGAGCGGAAGTCCGCACCTCGTGAGCCGATTTCGGCTAAGATGGTGGCTGATGTGCTGACGACCGCTGGAGCAACCCGCGTGATCACTATCGATTTACACGCAGCGGCGATTCAAGGCTTTTTCAACATTCCGGTCGATCATCTGACTGCACTCGATTTGATCAGCAGCCATTTGAAAGCCAAGGCAATGTCTGATCTGGTCATTGTTTCCCCGGATGCAGGGCGTGCGTCTATGGCTGAGAAGCTGGCGAATAAGCTGGATTCACCTTTTGCCATTATGATCAAGAAGCGTCCAGCCCATAATGAATCGGTAATCACTCATGTGATTGGTGATGTCGAGGGACGGACACCAATCATTATTGAGGATCTGATCGATACTGGGACGACCATTGTGAATGTGGTGGAAGGTCTGAAGGAGAGAGGTGCGAAGGACAGTATTGTCTGCGCGACGCACGGATTATTCTCAGGGCCCGCGCTACAGCGGCTTGACCATCCTTCTATTCAGGAAGTGGTTACGACAGATTCTATTGCACTGCCTGATGACCATTCAAGTCGGTTTACGGTATTATCTGTTGCACCGATGCTTGCCCAGGCTACGCACATCATCCTTGAGGGTGGTTCAATCGATAAGCTATTTAGAGACGCGGGAATTTAATTCCCCGTCTTTTTTATTTTTTTGTCAAAAAAGATGTTGTAAGCAGAGTGGTAGAGTCTTTCTCAACTTGAGATTCTCGCTGTCACATGTGGTATACTGTGTGGAGATACCCGCGCCCAATAAGGGAACGGAATAGCGATTAAGGATGGAGCTCCGGCATACCCCATAGGGCGCCGCCCTCCTATTTTTCGTTAGTATAAGGAAGCTTCTTATAAGGGAGGTGCCTTGCTTCCATGATTGAGAGAACTTCAGAGTATGAACTGGGGAATGATAATGTGATTCCTGTAACTCTGAATGCCAATTTTTTCTTTGAAAGAGCCGTTCGGTCCTTGGATCGCTTTCAATATGATAAGGCATTAAAGAATTTTCGCAAAGCTGTAGAGTACGAGCCGGAGAATCCGGTCAATCATTGCAACGTGGCTGGCGTATTATCAGAAATGGGTAATTATGAAGCATCCAACGACATTTTAACCCATGTACTGGAGAATATTGATCCGGCAATGACGGAATGTTATTTCTATATGGCTAACAACTTCGCCAATATGGAAAGCTATGAGGAGGCAGAACGCTCACTCGTCACTTATCTCGAAGAAGATGTGAACGGTGAATTTCTGGCCGAATCGGAAGAATTGATGGAGCTGCTGCAATATGAGCTGGACCGTCCTGCTCCACTTATCCGGATTAGAAGCCGGGAAGGTGTAATAGAGCATGAGCTAGCCCGAGCACTGTTGGAGGAGGGCAAGTTTACACAAGCCGTCACTTTGCTTGAAGAGATTGTGAGCAATACGCCTGACTTCCTGGCGGCACATAACAACCTAGCCCTAGCGTATTTTTACATGGGTCGTTTTACCAAAGCTAAGGAATGTATTATGCGGGTGCTGGAGCAGGACTCCGGGAATCTGCATGCACTCTGTAACTTAGCGATCTTCCTTCAGTATGAAGGTGACCGCGGACAACTGGATGGATTGTTACGCCTTCTGGAGACCACTATTCCGTTTCATCAGGAGCATCTGTTCAAAATGGCCACCACCATGGGGATTCTGGGACGCCATAGAACCGCCTATGGCCATTTTAGACGTCTGTTGAAGGATGAAGAGGTCGGTGGCGACGCCAGTCTCTATCATTATTGTGCGGCTGCTGCCAGCAATAGTGGCCTGTATACAGAAGCCCAGCGCTGCTGGCAGAAGGCGGCTAAGCTCGATCCGGAATCGGCTGTGCCGAGATTTTTTCTAGCTCAGCTGCAGCAGGCGCAGGGGGAAGGCAAAACGCTGTCGCTGGTCAGCTACAACTATCAGCTTCCTTTTCAGGAGCAGCTGAAGCTGTGGAAGGACAACAAGGGCAGCTTTACCGAAGAGGTACGGAACAATCCGCTGCTTCGCTCTTCCTTCTTCTGGGCGCTCCGCTACGGGGATGCCAATACGAAGCTTCAGGTTACAGAAGCTCTGCGGTGGATTGAAGATGAAGAGATGTCCGAAATTCTGCAAGGACTTCTGAAGCAGCAGCCCTTGCAGGAAGAAAAGCTGCAAGAAGCGGCACTTCTTAGTCTGCAGCGGCTGATTGGAAGTGTTCCTGAAGAGAATGTGCTTCAGGAAGTCAAAGAAACCTCTTCCCCGCGTCTGAAGGGACTGCCGGAATGGAGAGAGGATTGGCAGAAAGTTATCGATCAGACCCTTAGTATGATGGATCGAAGATATGATGCAATCCACAAAAAAGATGCTGAATTACTTTGGAAGCAATTTCTGAGCAGCCTTTATCCGGATATTCCGTTTATCCGTCATGCGAATGGCTGGTGTGCTGCCTTAGAATATCTAATTGCTAAAACGCATAACCTGCCGGTCACCTACCGTGAAGTAGCTCAGCGTTACAATGTTTCTGTATCTATGGTCAGTCGTTATGCTCGGCGCATAGATGAGGAATGTAGTTTCGAGGGAAGTGTGAGCGACAGTCTTCCGCCATTTACCGAGAATATCTAAATCGATCATGTAGTATTTCGTAGAAACGGAGCCCTTTTTATATGTCTTGCGTAAACGTTAATGTCCTTCTAGGGACACCGAAGGCGTCTATGCTTGCCAAAAAAGGGCCCGTTTCTTCTAAATAAACCCTATTGTGAGGAGGCCACTGTTATGTACAAAACGATTGTAATCGGAACAGGCCCAGCCGGGCTTACTGCTGCAATTTATTTGGCACGTGCCAACCTAAACCCACTTGTGATTGAAGGTATGCAACCAGGTGGACAACTGACAACGACAACAGAAGTCGAGAACTTCCCAGGCTTTCCTGAAGGAATTCTAGGCCCGGATTTAATGGACAACATGCGCAAGCAGGCTGAACGTTTTGGAGCTGAATTTAAGAATGGCTGGGTGGATTCAGTTGATTTTTCACAGCGTCCATTTAAAGTGACTGTAGATGGATTGGGAGTATTAGAAGCGGAGTCAGTGATCATCTCAACCGGCGCATCTGCCAGATATTTAGGAATCCCCGGGGAGCAGGAGAATGTGGGCCGTGGGGTCAGCACTTGTGCTACTTGTGACGGATTCTTTTTCCGTGGCAAAAAGATTATTGTCGTCGGTGGTGGAGATTCAGCGATGGAGGAAGCCAGCTTTTTAACCCGATTCGCTTCCAATGTAACATTGGTTCACCGTCGTGATGAGCTTAGAGCTTCGAAGATTATGCAGGCTCGCGCACGGGATAACAGTAAGGTATCGTGGGCTCTTAACCGTACACCGCTTGAGGTTACAACCGACGAGTCTGGCGTTAAAGGGCTGACGGTTCGCAACAATGAGACGGGAATTGATGAACTCATCGAAGCGGACGGAGTGTTTGTCGCGATCGGGCACACGCCGAACACCGGATTTTTAGGGGGACAAATTACGACCGATACCAACGGCTACATTGTGGTCAACCCTGGAACGACAGAAACGAACATCCCGGGCGTATTCGCTTGTGGCGACGTGCAGGATACCCGTTATCGTCAGGCAATTTCTGCAGCGGGATCTGGCTGTATGGCAGCAATGGATGCCGAGAAGTACCTAGAGGGCACGATGGTGCATGACTGGAGCGAAACACTGGATAGTTAATTTTGCGAGAAATCGTAGTCCGATGACATATAAGCAGGTTATCCTTTTTCTAAAAGGTTGCCTGCTTTTTTTATAATGGTGGGGCCGTGTCCGGAAATTAAATATGTTGTTTATTTATTACCGCTCGGAAGTTAAAATAACTGTAACAATGTCTTTATAAAAAGACTTGCGCATTTTAAAAATACGTTTACAATGAAGATATAATGTTAACGTGAACAATTTATATTATATCCTATTATAAGCATTAATTTTAAGTTTAAAATATTTATTAAGAAATCGACCGATTGAATAAATGTTCACGTTAAACTATGTGTAACTCCCATTCGAACTTAAAGGAGAGCAGCAAACCTCATGAGTAAAAAATTCATGGATGAGAACTTCCTATTGTCGAGCGAGACCGCAATTAAGCTGTTTCATCATCATGCGAAAGACATGCCCATTATCGATTATCATTGCCACCTCAGTCCAAAAGAAATTTATGAGAACAAAACGTTCAACAATATCACCGAAGCTTGGCTGTATGGCGACCATTATAAATGGAGAGTGATGCGCGCTAACGGTATAGAAGAGAAATTCATTACTGGCGATGCCAGTGATTATGATAAATTTATGGCCTGGGCTAGAACGGTTCCGATGATTATCGGGAATCCGCTATACCATTGGACGCATCTGGAGCTGCAACGTTTCTTCGGTGTATATGAGTTGCTGAATGAAGCTAACGCACCAAAAATTTGGGATGAAGTGAATAGACAGCTACAAAGTGAAGGATTCGGAGCAAGAGATTTGATCATTAAATCGAAGGTGACTACGGTTTGTACTACCGATGATCCTGTAGATAATCTAGAATATCATGAGAAAATCAGTAATGTGAGTGGGTTCAATGCTAGCGTTGTGCCGGGATTCCGGCCAGATAAAGCGCTTGAAATCAACCGTCCTACCTTCCAGCCGTGGGTAGCCCAGCTAAGCGAAGTTTCGGGAATGGCTGTTGAGAATTACGGACAGTTTCTTGCAGCATTGGAGAGCAGAGTTAGATTCTTCCATGCCAGAAGCGGCCGTGTATCTGACCATGCTTTGGATGCGGTAATGTTTGAGCCTACTACCTTGGAGGAAGCTACAGCTATATTTGCTAAAGCACTTCATGAAGGCACTGTAAGTGAGAGTGAAGAAAAGAAATATAAAGGATTCACGCTAGTATTCCTCGGCAAATTGTATAACGAGCTGGGTTGGGCGATGCAATTCCATATTCATGCGCTTCGGAATAACAACAGCGTAATGTTCGGACGTCTCGGACCTGACACGGGTTATGATTCCATCAATGACGGCGTGATTGCTAAGCCTTTGGCGGGTCTGCTCGATGCGCTGGATCGTGAGAATGCATTGCCTAAGACCATTTTGTACTCACTGAACCCTAATGATAATCATGTTATTGCCAGTTTAATGGGCAGCTTCCAGGGCGGTGGTATTCCAGGCAAGATTCAATTCGGAACCGCATGGTGGTACAACGACAATAAAGACGGCATGCTGGAACAGATGAAGACACTTGCTAATCTAGGCGTACTTAGCCAATTTGTTGGGATGCTAACAGACTCCAGAAGCTTTTTATCGTATACCAGACATGAGTACTTTAGAAGAATCTTGTGTGATCTGGTAGGCTCTTGGGTAGAGGCTGGAGAAGCCCCGGATGATATGGAGTTACTGGGCAGTATGATTGAGAACATCTGTTACAATAACGCTGATCATTATTTTAATTTCTCGAAACAGGCATTGGTGACTAGGTAATCGTTATGATATCCTTACATGGAAGAGCCAAACCCGTTTGATAAGGAAGGTTGACCCATGGCACCTACAATCAAGGATATCGCCAAATTGGCGAATGTATCGCATACAACTGTATCGAGAGCACTTAACAATAGTCCACTAATTAAAGAGGTCACACGTAAAAAAATTGCCGAGATCGCTGCGCAAGTGGGCTACGTCCCTAATTACAATGCCAAAAGCCTTGTGATGCAGCGATCCTATACCATTGGTCTGTTCTTCACGAGTATTGCCAACGGCACAACTTCGGGTTTCTTCTCTGACACGATTCGTGGTGTAAATAGTGTCATAGATGTAGAGTACAATCTGTTCATCCGTGGGATCGACGATTATGCGGAATATTCCTCTATTCATCGCAAACGTTTTGATGGAATTATTCTAATGAGCCAGAGTGAAGCAGATAATAAATTCATTTACCATGTTGTCCAGCAAGGCATTCCAATCGTTGTGCTGAACCGGGAAATTGATGACCGCTCCATTATCAACATCATCTCGAACGACCGGGAAGGTGCTTATAATGCAGGCAAATACCTGATCGAAAACGGGCATCAAGACATTGCAATTATTGAAGGTGTCGAGGGCTTTAAATCCACACAGGAACGCAGAGATGGCTTTATAAAAGCTTTGATTGACCATAATATCCCTGTTCGTAATGACTACATGATAAGTGGTAATTATGATATGCAAAGTGGATATGAGGCGATGGGCAAGCTACTGGATCTCGAGAAACCACCAACTGCTGTATTTTGCTCCAATGATGATATGGCGATTGGGGCTATGAAAGGTGTGTTTGAGCGAGGGCTGCAGGTGCCAAATGATATCTCTGTTGTTGGTTTTGACGACATTGGGTTTTCACTTTTTGCCAATCCTTCACTCACCACGGTCAAACGTCCTATTGAGAAGATTAGTGAGCAAGGCGCTCGCCAGCTGTTAAGCTTGGTCAAGGAGCCCTCAGAAAAAGACGGGCGGATCTCGATCGAGACAGAGCTTATTGCCAGAGAATCAGTCAGGAAGTTGCAGAAGTAGAGGCTGCGTATAGCAGCCTAATCCTTTACTATCGTAAAGGGTTGCTATCTAAAATTTTCACGTGTGCATATATTTAATTAATTATCAATATAAATATGATTTTATATAGTTTGTTTAATTAGTTTATCGTGTGCATTTACTATTAGGAGGCGTTTATATGAAAAGATTAAATAGCGATAATTGGACAGCTTACAAGCAGTATCCTGAGAAGGTCCTACAATTTGGCGAAGGCAATTTCATGCGCGCTTTTGTAGATTGGCAGATTCATACCATGAATCAAAAAACGGATTTCAATGGTGGAGTGGTTGTTGTACAGCCGCTGGCTAACGGACTGGCGGAAATGCTAAATGATCAGAATGGGCTGTATACCCTTTATCTGCAAGGCATTAAAGACGGAGCGGCTGTAAAAGAGCACGAGGTAATTAATTGTATTACGCGGACGCTTAATCCCTATTCACAGCATGAGGAGTATATGAAGCTGGCTGAGAACCCTGAGCTGCGCTTTATCGTGTCTAATACTACTGAAGCGGGAATTGCTTTTGAAGCCGGCGACAAGTTAACCGATACGCCGCAGAGTAGTTTCCCGGGCAAGCTGACGGCCTTATTGTACAAACGTTATCAAATTTTTAATGGGGATGCTTCTAAAGGTTTTATCATCATTCCATGTGAGCTGATTGACCGGAATGGTGATGAGCTCAAAAAGGTTATTTTGAAATATGCTGAGCTGTGGAATCTTGGAGAAGGTTTTGTGAACTGGTTGAATGAAGCTAATACCTTCTGCTGCAGTCTGGTGGACCGCATTGTTCCCGGTTATCCAAGAGACAGCATTGCCGAGATTACAGAAGAGTTGGGTTATGAGGATAAGCTGGTCGTTGTCGGCGAGCAATTCCATCTTTGGGTAATTGAAGGACCACAGTGGATTAAAAAGGAGTTCCCGGCTGAACTAGCAGGTCTTAATGTGTTGGTGGTGGATGATATGGCCCCTTATCGGACTCGTAAAGTGAGGATTTTAAACGGAGCTCATACAGCTATGACACCAGTAGCGTATTTGTACGGTATTGATACGGTTGCTGAGGCCATTGAGCACGAAGAGGTTGGGGCGTACGTGAAGTCCTTAATCTACGATGAGATTATACCAACGCTGGATCTGCCGGCAGAGGAATTGAATTCTTTTGCAGACGCGGTATTAGAAAGATTCCTGAACCCTTATGTGCAGCATTACTTGATGAGCATTTCCCTCAATTCTATATCGAAGTTTAAGACAAGAGATCTGCCTTCTTTACTGCGATATGTAGAGGCCAAAGGACAATTGCCTGAAAAGCTTGTCTTCTCATTGAGCGCATTAATTGCCTTCTATAGAGGACGCAGAGGGGAAGAAGACATTCAACTGGCTGATGATGCGGATATTTTGGAATGGTTCGCCTCCTTATGGGGAGGGTGGGATGGCACAGACACCGGGCTGCGCGCACTGGCCGTCGAAGTACTTGCCGCAACCAATCGCTGGGGCTGTGATCTGAATGAAGTGGCTGGACTTACTGACAAGGTGACAGAAGGACTGATTGCGATTGAGAAAAATGGCATGAAGCAAGCGTTAAAAGCGTACGTGAAGAGACCGGCACACAACTAATACCCTGGAGGTGACAATGATATGATCAAGACGATGAAAGAAGTATTGCAGATTAATGAGGCTGATAATGTCGCTGTTGCACTTAAAGACTATAAAGCAGGCGACACCATTGTGATTGGTTCAAAAGAGATTAAAATTACTGAAGATATCGCTAGAGGCCATAAAATTGCACTATCCAGCATTAGCGAAGGTGAAAACGTATTGAAATATGGTTACCCCATTGGTCATGCTATAGCGTCTATCGCGCCGGGGCAGTGGGTGCATACCCATAACACTAAGACAAACCTAACAGGGGTAGAGGAATATACCTTTGAGCAGAAGCTGACGCCGAATCCTTTTACAGCGGAGAATTTGACCTTTAAGGGGTATCGCCGCTTTGATGGATCCGTAGGTATCCGCAATGAGCTGTGGATCGTCCCTACTGTTGGTTGTGTGAATGGAGTGGCGGAGCAGATCATCAATATTTTCAAAGCAGAGGTTGGGGATATCGCACCTTTCGATAACGTGCTCGTGCTTAAGCATAATTACGGTTGCTCCCAGCTGGGCGATGATCATGACAATACGCGAACGATTCTGGCTAACGCGGTTAAACACCCGAATGCGGGCGGCGTGCTTGTGCTCGGATTGGGCTGTGAGAATAACAATTTGCATATTTTTAAAGATATGCTTGGCAGCTATGATGAGGATCGTGTGCGTTTCCTTGTCTCCCAAGAGGTTGGGAATGAGATTGAAGAAGGCGTGAAGCTGCTGAAGGAAATCTACAATAATGTACAAGGCGATCAACGGGAAGAAGTATCACTCTCCGAGCTGAAGATCGGTCTGAAATGTGGAGGCTCCGACGGGTTATCCGGTATTACTGCGAATCCGCTCCTTGGACGTCTGTCTGATTATATGGCTGCTCAAGGCGGGACCACTGTACTGACTGAAGTGCCTGAAATGTTTGGTGCCGAAAAAATTCTAATGGAACGTGCTGCGGACGAAACTATTTTCCACAAAATTGTCGATCTCATTAATGACTTTAAGCAGTATTTTATGGACTATAAACAGCCGGTATATGAAAATCCTTCTCCAGGGAATAAAGCCGGAGGGATTACTACGCTTGAGGATAAATCATTGGGTTGTACTCAAAAATCCGGGAACGCTACAGTGATGGATGTACTCAAGTATGGAGAGCTTATCACTAACAAAGGCTTAAATCTCCTTAACGCACCTGGCAATGATCTAGTGGCTTCCTCTGCACTGGCTGCTGCTGGCTGCCAATTGGTGATCTTTACGACCGGGCGGGGAACACCATTTGGTACATTCGTGCCAACGATGAAGGTATCTACCAATACCCCATTGTATGAAGGCAAACGTCACTGGATCGATTTTAATGCAGGTGTATTGGTGGAAGATGGTTCTCCAGATGAGGTCCTGCGCAGCTTCATAAACTATATTATTTCGGTGGCCAGCGGTGAATGGGTTAATAATGAAAAGAATAATTTCCGTGAGATCTCCATATTCAAAACAGGAGTAACGCTATAATAAATAATTAATTAATGACAGATCAGGCTGTCTCTTATGCTTTTTAAGCGTAGGGGACAGTTTTTTGTAGGTTCAAAGCATACATAATTCGTCTTTAAAAGAACGATAATTGCATTCTTGGAAATTAGTGATTGCAATCACAATGGTCCTGTACGGCCTGTGCTAATCTTTTATTGAGAATAGTTCTCACATAAAGGAGAAGAGTCAAATGGAAAAAGTGCTGAGTTTGGATGAATCTATATTCGAGATGGTATCACGGCATCCGGAGGTCATCGAGATTATGGTAGAGCTGGGCTTTAAGGATATTGCCAAGCCTGGCATGCTGCAGACCGCTGGCCGTTTCATGACCTTATCCAAAGGAATTAAGCTGAAGAAAATGGATCTCGAGCACGTGAAGCTAACTTTTGAACGTCATGGTTTCGAGATTATTTAATAAAGGAGTGTTAATATGAGCGAACTAATTAACAACCGTGAAGTTGATGTGCCGGAACAGACTCGTCGCCAGGCTATGCTTAAGGAAATTATTAAAGAGCTGCATGCAGGCAAAAGTGTAGAAGAGGTTAAGGCGCGGTTCGCCGAAGCTGTGGGTGATGTTACCGTAGCGGAGATTTCCGCGATGGAGCATTCATTAATGACCGAAGAAGGAATTCCGGTATCCGAGGTCCAACGTCTTTGTTCGGTGCATACAGCCATCTTTAAAGGCTCTATTGAGCAGATTCACCGCTCGTCTAAGCCCGAGGAGCAGCCAGGCCATCCAGTACACACCTTCAAATTGGAGAATCGTGAGATCGAAAGACTTGTTAACTTCCGCATGGATCTGCACGCAACAAAGTTTCAAAAGAACGATAGTGAGGAATTGATCTTCAAGTTGTTGGAGGATCTTAGCTTGCTGCTGGATCTTGATAAGCACTATAGCCGAAAAGAAAATCTGCTGTTCCCATACCTCGAAAAATACGGCATTTATGGCCCAACCAAGGTAATGTGGGGAGTGGATGATAATATCCGCCGTATGATTAAAGAGGCAAAAGCAGCGCTCAGCACTTATAGCGGAAATGCAGCAGAAATAGGCGTTCAGCTTGAGGAGATCATCAAGGAAGTTAATGAAATGATCTTTAAGGAAGAAAATATTCTACTGCCCATGGCCCTGGACAAACTGACGGAAGATGAATGGGTCAAAATCGCCCGGGAGAGCGATGAGATCGGGTTCTGCCTAACCGCACCGGAGCAGGAGTGGATCCCTGAGCGGGCTGCAGATCCGGAAGGCGCAGTGCCGGAAGAAACAGAAGGAGCGACGCCGCAAGGCGGGTTCATCCGTTTTGAGACAGGGTTGTTGTCACTGCATCAGCTCGAGACCGTACTCAACCATCTGCCTGTAGATCTAACCTTCATTGACGAGAATGATGTCGTTCGATATTTTTCACACGGGAAGGAACGTATCTTTGCTCGAACTAAAGCGGTTATCGGCCGTACAGTACAGAACTGTCATCCCCCGCAAAGTGTTCATGTGGTAGAGAAGCTTTTGGAAGACTTTAAGGCAGGTCGTAAGGATGCTGAAGACTTCTGGATCAACATCAAGGATAAGTTTATCTACATCCGTTACTTCGCTGTACGAGACGAGTCAGGCCAATATATGGGCACGCTAGAGTTCACACAGAATATCGCTCCTATCCGAGCACTAGAGGGACAAAAGCGCATTTTATCAGAATAAATCGGTACGTTGGGTTATTTTCCAGATAATAATATAGGTACAAGACTCTCTTACTTAGGCGTAAGGGGGTCTTTTTAGAATATAATAGAGTATACTCTTAAAATAAGGAATTCCCGGGTGTGTTGTCTTTCCTTGACCACAGAGAGGGCTTCTATTATAGTTGGTACTTAGGATTAACTATTTTAGTATAAAAAAAGGTGGCTTGTTACATGTCTGAGAATATCTACGTTGGCGTGGATTTGGGTGGAACTGCAATTAAGGTTGGAATCTGTAATGCTGAAGGTACCCTGCTACATACTTATGAGGGACCTACAGGAACTGCAGAGGGTGTCGATACTGTTATCGATAATATCGAGAAGTATGTACGCCAAATTGTGGAGGATTCCCCGTACTCTTGGGATCAGCTTGCAGGTGTAGGAGCGGGTGTAGCCGGGTTCACAAATATTCGTGAAGGAATCATCATCCTTGCGCCTAACATAGGATTTAGAGATGTGCCGATCCGTTCCATTTTGGAAGATCGTTGGAACAAGCCTGTCAAAATAGACAATGATGCGAATGTGGCTGCACTGGGGGAAGCTTGGAGTGGTGCGGGACGTGGCGTTGATAACTGTGTCTGCTATACGCTTGGAACAGGTGTCGGTGGCGGAATCATTATTAATGGAAAGATTTATCAAGGTTTTGCGGGATTAGCTGGTGAGCTTGGACATATCACAGTAGTGCCGGATCTGGAAGCTATTCAATGCGGCTGTGGCAACATGGGCTGTCTGGAAACCGTTTCCTCCGCTACAGGTATTATCCGCATGGCTAATGATGCAGTAGCTCGTGGCGATCGTACTTCCCTCTCTATGGTAGAGAAGATTGCTGCGAAAGAAGTCTTTGATGCGGCTAAGGCTGGCGATGAAGTAGCTATCCGTATAGTGAATCGTGCAGCGTACTATCTGGGTAAATCCATGGCTTCTGTTGCGGCTGTGCTTAACCCTGAAGTATTTATCGTTGGCGGCGGTGTGTCTAAGGCTGGAGATATTCTATTTGATGAGGTTCGTCGTGTGTTTGCGAAATTGACACCGGCTCCGCTTCAAACTGGTGTATCGATTATTCCAGCTGAGCTTGGCAATGACGCAGGTATTGTTGGGGCTGCCGGCCTTTTGCTGCGTTCTTAAAAGACGGGAAGTATTCATATACTAAATCTAGGGAGGGGACGCTTTTATGACCGAATTGGACAATACCCCAACGGCTGGAGCCACCCTGATTATTATTACGGGAATGTCAGGTGCGGGGAAGACAATTGCTGTACAGAGTCTGGAAGACCTAGGGTTCTTCTGTGTCGATAATTTACCACCGGTGCTGATTCCCAAGTTCGCAGAGCTAATTGAACAGTCGAAGGGTAAGATTGCCAAGGTAGCCCTTGTAATTGACCTGCGTGGTCGAGAATTCTTCACTGCTTTGTCTGAGTCTCTTGCCTATATCAAGGATGAGTCAACCATTGGCTGTGAGATCTTGTTTTTGGATGCTACAGATTCAGTACTTGTTCAGCGTTACAAGGAAAGTCGACGTCATCATCCATTAGCACCTAAGGGGCTGCCGCTTGATGGTATCAAGCTAGAACGTAAGATGCTTGAAGAATTGAAAAATTCAGCTACGTTATGTTTAGATACCAGCAGTATGAAGCCTGTGCAGCTTAAGGAGAAGATCATTTCACGGTTTTCGCATCTAGGAAAAAGTACGCTTTCCGTCAATATTACATCCTTCGGATTTAAGTACGGTATCCCTATTGATGCAGATCTTGTCTTCGATGTCCGCTTCTTGCCTAACCCACATTATGTGGACCATCTGCGGCCTAAAACCGGCCAGGATAGTGAAGTCTACGATTATGTAATGAAGTGGCCTGAAACACAGGTGTTCCTGACCAAACTGCTCGATATGCTTCATTTTCTAATTCCGCAATATCGTAAGGAAGGTAAGTCCCAGATTATCATTGGCATTGGCTGTACGGGAGGTAAACACCGTTCCGTAGCCATATCCGAGTATTTGGGTAAAATGCTGGGCGTTAGCGAGACGGAATCCGTAACCGTTAGTCATAGGGATTCCGAGCGTGATCGGCACTAGAGAGAAGGGGTCATAGTGGCTGAAGAACAAAGACAGCGTCCACGTATCGTCGTTATGGGCGGTGGCACGGGGTTGTCTGTCATGCTTCGTGGTTTAAAAGAGAAGCCATTAGATATTACTGCTATTGTTACCGTTGCCGATGATGGGGGAAGCTCTGGTATTTTACGCAGTGAACTGCAAATGCCTCCTCCTGGGGACATCCGCAACGTATTGACAGCTATGGCTGATGTTGAGCCGCTCATGGCAGAGATTATGAGATACCGTTTCAACACGGGTGAGGGACTAGCTGGTCATAGTCTCGGCAACTTGATTCTTGCTGCGCTCACGGATATATCTGGCGATTTCGTTACGGCTGTTCGGGAGCTCAGTAGATTATTCGCTGTTCGCGGCCGGGTATTGCCTGCGGCCGGTGAAGCTGTAATCCTGCATGCAGAAATGTCGGACGGCACGATTATCACGGGGGAGTCCAAAATCCCTGAAGCTGGCGGGATCATCAGACGAGTGTCCTTGGAGCCGCCAGATGTAGAACCGTTGCCCGAAGCGCTTGAGGCGATTCGGAATGCAGATGCGATCCTGCTGGGTCCTGGCAGTCTGTATACGAGCATTCTTCCCAACCTGCTTGTTCCGAAACTGGCAGAAGCGGTTGTATCTTCGAATGCTATCAAAATTTTCGTCTGCAACGTAATGACTCAGCCGGGTGAAACGGATAACTATACCGTCAGCGATCATCTTCAAGCTGTATATGATCATATCGGGATCGATTTATTCGATTATGTTATTGTTAATGACGGTGAGATTCCGGAACAGGTCCAGACGAAGTACGCCGAGAAGGGCGCGCGCCCGGTGCAGCTTGATAAAGAAGCGCTGGATGGCAATGGATACAAGGTTATAGCCGATAAACTGGTTTTATTCCGAACTTATTTGAGACATGATACCGATAAGCTTAGCCATCACATTTATCAGCTTGTGCAGGATTGGATAAACAGAAACCCTAGGGTATAACTTATAGATGAGAATGAAGTACTTATCAAGAAAGAGGTGAGACCCTTGTCTTTTGCGGCCCTTACCAAAAAAGAGCTGACGATGGTGGAGAGTGAACCCTGCTGCGAGAAGGCGGAAATGTCAGCGCTTATCCGTATGAATGGATCTGTGCAGCTTTCAAGCAAAAAGGTTATTCTCGACATTTCGACGGAGAACGCCGCGATTGCAAGGCGGGTATATTCTTTACTTAAGAAATATTACCAGGTCCATATTGAGCTACTCGTGCGTAAAAAAATGCGTTTGAAGAAAAATAACGTCTATATCGTCAGAATTCCAAACCGTGTACAAGAGATCCTAAAGGATCTTAGAATTGTGTCGGAAGGATTTATTTTTACCGATGGTATTGATGATGAGATTGTTGGGAATAACTGCTGCAAGCGTGCTTATTTGCGCGGTGCTTTTCTGGCTGGCGGATCGGTTAATAATCCGGAAGGCTCCTCCTACCATTTGGAGATTTCCTCGATGTATGAGGAACATTGTAAAGCATTAGTGGATCTGGCTGGGGAATTCCACTTAAATGCACGCTGTATTGAACGTAAAAAAGGATTCATTCTTTATATTAAAGAAGGCGAGAAGATCATTGAATTCTTAAGTTTGATTGGAGCGCATCAGGCGTTGTTCAAATTTGAGGATGTAAGAATTATGCGCGATATGCGTAATTCCGTGAATCGGATCGTGAACTGCGAGACCGCAAATCTCAACAAAACAATAAGTGCTGCGGTGCGGCAGATTGAGAATATCAAGCTGTTGCAGCGAGAAATGGGATTGGAGAATTTGCCGGATAAACTGCGTGAAGTAGCAGAAATTCGAATGGCGCATCCAGATATCAACCTCAAGGAGGTTGGTGAAATGCTCAAAGGTACAGTCAGTAAGTCGGGAGTAAATCATCGGCTTCGTAAGATTGATGAGCTGGCGGACAAGGTTCGAGGCGGCTAATTACTTTTTTTCTAGTGTGGTTTACGTTATAATGATATAATAATATAAAATTAATGTGAAACTTTTGGGGAGAACTCAATTAGGGGGTAAGCGTTTCATGACAAAGCACCCGGTAGTTGTTCGGTTGAAGACAGGGCTTCATGCCCGACCGGCAGCATTGTTTGTGCAAGAAGCTAACAAGTTTTCGTCGGAGATTTTCGTGGAAAAAGATGATAAAAAAGTAAATGCTAAAAGTATTATGGGGATTATGAGCCTCGCTATCAGTTCCGGCACGGAGATTTACATTAGCGCGGACGGTGCGGATGCCGATCAAGCTGTAAACGCTTTGACAAGTCTGGTCAGCAAAGAAGAGCTTGAGAACCAATAATAGGAAGACAACATCGTTTCTGCTAGGAAGACTTTATTTATCGCATGACCAAAAGCCCTTCGGGGCTTTTTTTAATACCAAAAAATAGATTGAGACGTGCAACATTTACCAAAATGACTCGTCTAGAGGATAATAACAAATCACAAGAAATGAAAGGGGCTGGCAAATATGAAAGGTTTATTGAAGAAAATTGGTTCAGTGATGATCGTAGGGAGTTTGTTAATTGGAGGGATCAGCATGAGTGGTGTTTTCCAAGGTCCTGCAAAGGCTTACGCAGATGAAGTGCAGAAAAATGTCGTTAGTGTAGTAGGTAAAGGCGAATTGTCCCTCAAGCCGGATATCGTATACTTGACCATCGGTGTGGATACTACGGCCACAACTGCGCAAGAAGCGCAGAAGACCAATGCCGCTAAAATTCAGAAGATTATGACTTTACTAAAGAATACTTGGAAAATTGCAGATAAAGATATTCAAAGCACGCAGTTTTATGTGCAACCCAATTATAGTTACAGCGAAAAAGAAGGACAGCAAGTGAAGGGGTACAACGCCAATCATACGCTGTTAGTGTCTTATAGAGATCTGACCAAGGTTGGTGAATTGCTGGACGCTGCATCTGCGGCAGGGGCAAATAATATCGGAAATGCACGTTTTTCTGTGGAAGATACTTCTGCATTTGAAGCTCAGGTGATTGAAAAAGCGATGGCGAATGCAGATGTTAAAGCAGGTGCTATTGCTAAGGCAGCTAAACGCAGCTTGGGTCAAGTGATCACGGTCAGCCAAAATGATGGCGATATCACTCCGGTTTATTTTGAACAGAATCTAAAAATGAATATGGCTGCAGCAGATGCTGGTGCAAGCACATCCGTGCAACCCGGAGTAGTTAAAGTTACAACTCAGCTAAGCGTAATGTATGAATTGAAATAGTATCAGAACAAGGTGAATGCAGAGAGGAGAGGTGATCTTCCACTAATAATAGTGGGGGGCGCCTCTTTTTTTGTGTAAGTTCTCTACAATTCTGTTTAATAAATTGGAAAGGAGAGGAAAAATAAGATGATGAATATTATTTCAAAAGAAACAGTACGCAAATGGGGCATAGGTCTGATGTCGGCAGGTTTATTGTTTGGTGGAGGTCTGCTGCCCAGCGAAACGGGTTATGCAGCAGCTAGTAAAACGGAGAATAAAGCTATTGATTCGCGTATCGTTTTAAAGGCAAACGGGATAAATTCGTTACAGGAAGGTATTTTGAAGGAAGGACAGGCCTGGATTCCCATAACTTTTATGCGAGATGTGTTGGGATTACCGCTTGCGTATGATAAGAAGGAAAATGCGTACATGATTGGAAAAGGATCGGCCAAGGCGAAGTTGATGTTATCCAGTTACGGTACTTCTGTGTGGGTGAACAACTATTTCATTCGAGAGTATGAAGGGAAGTTAATTAATAATCGCCTCTATGTTCCATCAGGATTGTTAAATGATTATATGGGTTATAAGGTAGATTGGAGTCGGGCCGCCAGTAAGCTGAATGTGGTGAACAGACCGCAGAACGCGCTGACGGTAACCACGGAAACTTATGCTAAAGATCGGGCAGAAGCTTTTATTCAGCTTGATTATCCGAAGATCAGTGGATTGGGCAATTCCAGTGCGCAACAAGCTATTAATAATACTTTGAAGGAAAGTGTTATGAAATTCGCGGCGGGTGCAGAACAGGATATCTCCGATCGAGATGGAGCAGAGCCCAAATACACCTATGATTCAGGTTATGTAGTGACCTACAATCAGAATGGTGTGATCAGCATAGTGATGCATCAGTATAGCGATACGGGCGGCGCTCATGGAATGACTAACCGTGAGGCATTCACCTTCTCGCTTAAAGATGGTAAACGTCTATTGTTGGGCGACCTGTTTGGAGCTAATCCAAACTACAAAAAACAGCTGAATGCTAAGCTGAGCAAGCTGCTGAAGGCAGAGGATAGTTATTTGGGAGGATTCAACGGATTGAATACGGAGAAATATTTCTATCTGAAGGATGACAAGGTTGTTCTGTTCTTCCAATTATATGAGTACACAGCGTATGCTGCAGGCTTCCCTGAGTATACCTTTAGTTTCAAAGAGCTTTTGCCGGATGACAGCAGCCCGTTTGCTGGCATGAAATAAATGGAGATACCTCGTCTCCGCTAATGTCAGCACAAGGCATCTCCCCCTTACCGGAGTTGTCTCTAGTTCATATGCTAAAGGGAGTAACTAGTTTATGAACGGGGGAGAGCTATGGGCTACCAATATACTGCAATTGGCGATTCCTTGACGACTGGATTTGGTGCTCTGCCAGGTAACGGTTTTGTTCCGGTGTACCGTAGAATGGCAGAAGGGAGACTGCGGACTACTGTAGCCTCTACGAATTTAGGCGTGAACGGAATGACTACTTCAGAGCTGGAGCAGCGGCTGCGCGGAAATTCCATGATGCGTGAGGCCGTTCGAGAAGCCGATATCATCACTGTGTCTATCGGTGGTAATGATTTGATTCACGCGGCCAAATCAGCAGCAAGACAGCAAGGGAACTTATCCGCAGAACTGCGCAGATCGCTTCAGGAATGCAAACAAAATTTCTCTGCAATTATGAATATCCTTATACAATTGAAGGCGAGGACGCGTAGACCTTTTATCATTAGAATTGTGGGATTATATAATCCCTATCCTCAGGTGGTTGGTGCGACAGAGTGGGTCAGACAGTTTAATCAATACGCAGCACAGTACAGCAGCCGAGTCTGTGGATTTGCTTCGATTTACAGTGAGTTCGCAGGAAATGAGAGAGGGCTGTTATCCATTGATCATTTGCATCCGAATGGCCGGGGTTATCGCGTAATTGCCGAGAAGCTGGATGCACTAGGTTATGGCGGGCTGAATTGATTGGATTTAGGTCTTCTATAAAATATAAAGAGGCTGTGCCCTATCCGTTATGGTTAGAGCACAGCCTCTTTATATTTTTACTTTATAGCTTACACACCGCTAGGCAATGTCTTCTCGATTACTTTATCTACGATACCATATTCAGCCGCGTCTGCAGCAGTCATGAAGTAGTCGCGATCTGTATCCTTCTCAATACGTTCTAGAGGTTGACCCGTACGTTCTGCTAGAATACGGTTCAGCTTATCGCGCAATTTGAGGATGCGGCGGGCACGGATTTCAATGTCCGTTGCTTGACCTTGAGCACCACCCAGAGGCTGGTGGATCATGATCTCGCTGTTAGGCAGTGCAAAGCGTTTGCCTTTGGCGCCAGCGTTTAGCAGGAAAGCTCCCATGGAAGCTGCCATACCCACACAGATGGTGGAAACGTCTGGTTTAATGTACTGCATTGTATCAAAAATAGCCATACCTGCAGTAATGGAACCGCCTGGGCTATTCACGTAAAGGTGAATGTCCTTGTCAGGATCTTCGGCAGCCAAGAACAGCATTTGTGCGATGATAGAATTGGCTACCACGTCATTAACCTCCGTTCCAAGGAAAATGATGCGGTCCTTCAGCAGGCGGGAATAGATGTCATAAGCGCGCTCGCCGCGGTTGCTCTGTTCTACTACCATAGGAATATAACTCACGTGGAAAACCTCCTTGATATTGGTTCTTTAAATGTATTCATTTTTACTCTTGCCGTATTACCCACATGATAAACAAATTCAAACAAAAAGTCAAAGAAAGTCAAACTTATATTCAAAAAAAAGAGCCGACAAGCGGCTCTTTGGTTAAGTAGTAGTATAGGCACTACTAAATTATGTGCAAAAATGAAATTAATGGCGCGCCCGCCAAGAATCGAACTTGGATCTCAGGCTTCGGAGGCCTACGTCATATCCATTGGACCACGGGCGCAACAAAAATGATTATAATACAATTTTTACACAATTGCAATGTAATATTAATACTGGACAAGCGCTCTAGGGACAGGCATCGGGCGCTATATCTTTTTCTGACCTTATTAATGTATAAGAAGACAAGCGCTTGAGAATTCTACTCTCGGAAGACTTGCGCTTCGAGCAATATTTGGTTAGAATATGGGTGGGACTTAAAAAGTTTACCCGGGACGTTTTGAGACCATGAACAAGGGAATAGAGGAAGACGAAGTTGCAGGAGTGAAAGTATGCGTAATTTATTAGATATCCAAAAGCAGCTTCTGCCTGATCTCATGGAAACCCTTAAGAGACGGTACACGATTCTTCATCAGATCATGCTGTCCGATATTATTGGGCGCAGAACGCTAGCCGCTTCGCTAGATATGACTGAGCGGGTACTGCGTGCCGAGACGGATCTTCTGAAATCGCAAGGGCTTATTGAGATCGAGAGTGTTGGCATGCGCATTAGCGCTGCTGGACGTAGACTGCTTGATTTGCTAGAGCCGGTTGTTAAGAGCCTATTTGGTCTGGATGAGCTGGAAGAGAAAATTCGAGCAACGTATGGTCTGGATAAAGTTATTGTAGTACCGGGTGATTGTGAGTCATCGCCGTTCACCAAACGAGAGCTTGGCCGGGCGGGTGCGAAAGCGCTGCTGAGTATACTTCGCCCAGATGATACAGTTGCCGTCACAGGTGGATCGACGCTTGCCGATATGGCTGATCAACTGACACCACCGTTGTCCCTTTCCTATAAGAACGCTTGGTTTGTTCCGGCGCGTGGAGGATTAGGAGAGAGTATGGAGATTCAAGCCAACACGATTGCCTCAACAATGGCAAAGCGGGTTGGAGCCAACTACCGGTTGTTGCATGTCCCTGATTTGCTTAGTGGGGATGCATACCAATCGCTGGCACTTGACTCTAATATTGGAGAGATTGTACAAACCATCCGCAGTTCGCGTATTATTGTACATGGGATTGGGGATGCCATTGAAATGACCCGCCGCCGCAAACTGGACGAGGCTACAGTCTCGGAAATCCAGGGTGAAGGGGCAGTGGCCGAATCTTTTGGCTATTATTTCAATGAAGAGGGTCAGGTTGTCCATACCATGCTTACGATGGGTCTACGTCTAGAAGATATTATTCGGACAGAGAAAGTCATCGGTATTGCAGGAGGCAAACCCAAGGCCAAAGCCATTCATGCCATGCTGCGTTTCGGGCAGGAGAATATTCTCGTCACGGACGAGGCTGCCGCAGTAGAAATAGGCAAGGAAATTGACAATCAACTACAGCTATCTTCGTAGTTTTTAGATTGCAGGCAATAACATACTTCTTGCATCATACTTAACATTGTTGTCATGACAGACCTCACCGTCTGTTTTGAATAAATAAAACGAATTCTAGGAGGAACTATTCAATGAGTGTAAAAGTTGGAATTAACGGTTTTGGACGTATTGGACGCCTTGCTTTCCGCCGTATTCAAAATGTAGAAGGTATCGAAGTGGTAGCAATCAACGATTTGACTGACGCTAAGATGCTTGCTCATTTGCTTAAATATGATACAACTCAAGGTAAATTCCAAGGTGATGTTGAAGTGCATGATGGCTTCTTCAAAGTCAATGGTAAAGAAGTTAAGGTTCTTGCTAACCGCAACCCTGAAGAATTGCCATGGGGCGACCTAGGCGTTGATATCGTACTTGAGTGCACAGGTTTCTTCACAACTAAAGAAGCAGCTGAAAAACACTTGAAAGGTGGAGCTAAGAAAGTAGTTATCTCCGCTCCAGCTACTGGCGACATGAAAACTGTCGTTTACAACGTTAACGATGACATTCTTGATGGTACTGAGACTGTTATTTCCGGCGCATCTTGCACAACTAACTGCCTAGCTCCAATGGCAAAAGTACTGAACGACAAGTTCGGTATCGTTGAAGGCTTGATGACTACAATTCATGCTTACACTGGCGACCAAAACACTTTGGATGCTCCACATGCTAAAGGTGACTTCAGACGCGCTCGTGCAGCAGCTGAGAACATCATTCCTAACACTACTGGTGCTGCTAAAGCAATCGGTCTGGTTATTCCAGAACTTAAAGGTAAATTGGATGGTGCAGCTCAACGTGTTCCAGTTGCAACTGGTTCCCTGACTGAGCTTGTAACTGTTCTTGATAAGAGCGTTACTGTTGAAGAAATCAACGCAGCAATGAAAGCAGCTTCCGATCCAGACACTTATGGTTACACTGAAGATGAAATCGTATCTTCTGACATCAAAGGTATGACTTTCGGATCCCTGTTCGATGCTACACAAACTAAAGTATTGACTGTTGGCGACAAACAACTGGTTAAAACTGTTGCTTGGTATGACAATGAAATGTCCTACACTGCACAATTGGTTCGTACTTTGGAGAAATTCGCTAAAATCGCTAAGTAATTGACTTGATATAAGCAACATCTATAGAGCGGAAACAGAAATTCCTTGTTTCCGCTCTTTCTAAATGTATTTCTTGTTTCCTGCTAGAAACAATTTTGGGTGTGGAGGAATTAATCATGAACAAAAAAAGCGTCCGTGATGTAGAAGTAAAGGGTAAGCGCGTATTTGTACGCGTGGATTTCAACGTACCTGTAGAAGACGGTAAAATTACTGATGATACTCGTATTCGCGAAACACTTCCAACCATTAAATATTTGATCGAGAACGGTGCAAAGATCATTCTTGCGAGTCATATGGGTCGTCCTAAAGGCGAATTCGTAGATTCCATGCGTTTGACTACTGCTGCTGAACGTCTGTCCGAGCTTCTTGGCAAACCAGTAGCTAAAGCTGACGAAGCAATTGGCGAAGCTGTAAAAGCAAAAATCGCTGAGCTAGGCGAAGGCGACGTACTTGTACTTGAGAATGTTCGCTTCTACCCAGGTGAAGAGAAAAACGATCCTGAACTGGCTAAACAATTCGCTGAACTGGCTGATTTGTTTGTTAATGATGCGTTTGGCGCGGCTCACCGTGCACATGCATCGACAGAAGGTATCGCTCATTTCCTACCGGCTGTATCCGGTCTTTTGATGGAGAAAGAATTGTCCGTTCTTGGTAAAGCTCTTTCTAACCCAGAACGTCCTTTCACTGCGATCATCGGTGGTTCGAAAGTTAAAGACAAGATTGATGTTATTGATAACTTGTTGTCTTTGGCTGATAACGTCCTGATCGGCGGTGGATTGTCTTATACATTCACTAAAGCACAAGGCTTTGAAATCGGTAAATCACTAGTAGACAACGACAAACTTGACGTTGCTCTTGGATTCATCGAAAAAGCAAAAGCACTTGGTAAAAACTTCATGCTTCCTGTTGATGTTGTTGTTGCTGATAAATTCGGTGCTGACGCTAACACTAAGATCGTTGATTACAATGAAATCCCAGAAGGTTGGGAAGGACTTGATATCGGACCTAAGACTCGTGAACTTTATGCCGATATTATCAAGAACTCCAAGCTGGTTGTCTGGAATGGACCTATGGGCGTATTCGAAATCGATAAATTCGCTGAAGGTACACTTGCAGTAGCAAAAGCTTGTGCAACTACTGAAGGTTATACTGTTATTGGTGGCGGAGATTCCGCAGCAGCAGCAGAGAAATTCCACCTGGCTGATCAAATGGATCATATCTCCACTGGTGGCGGTGCATCCCTTGAGTTCATGGAAGGCAAGGCGCTTCCTGGCGTAGAAGCACTGAACGATAAGTAAGACCTAAGAAGGAGGCAACATAAGTCATGAGAACACCTATTATTGCAGGTAACTGGAAAATGTTCAAAACAGTTCCTGAAGCAGAAAGCTTTATTGCTGAAATTAAAGGCAAAGCAGAAGTCGAAGGCGTTGAGACTGTAATCTGCGCTCCATTTACTAACCTGCCTGCACTTGTAGCAGCTGCAAAAGGTACTAACATCAAGATTGGTGCACAAAACCTACACTTTGAGGATAACGGTGCTTACACAGGCGAGATCAGTGGTGTAATGCTAAGTGATCTTGGTGTGGACTATGTTATCATTGGCCACTCTGAGCGCCGTGCTTATTTCGGCGAAACGGATGAAATCGTGAATAAGAAAATGCATGCTGCATTCCGTCACGGAATTACTCCTATCGTATGTGTTGGCGAAAAGCTCGAAGAGCGTGAAGCTGATCAAACTAAAGCAGTATGTAAAGTACAAACTGAAGCTGCATTCCAAGGTCTTAGTGCCGAGCAAGCAGCAAAAGTTGTTATTGCATACGAACCTATCTGGGCTATTGGCACAGGTAAATCTTCCACTTCCCAAGATGCTAACGAAGTTATTGCTTACATCCGCAGTCTTGTAAAAGATCTGTATGATGCAGCAACAGCTGAAGCTGTTCGTATTCAATACGGCGGCAGCGTGAAGCCTGAGAATGTAACTGAGTACATGGGCCAAAGCGACATCGATGGTGCGCTTGTTGGCGGTGCCAGCTTACAACCGGATTCCTTCGTTCAATTGGTTGAGGGGGCGAAGTAAGATGTCAGCTCCAAAACCCGTAGCTTTGATCATCATGGATGGTTTTGGTTTGCGTGGAACGACAGAAGGTAATGCCGTTGCTCAAGCCAACAAACCTAACTATGACCGTTACCTGAAACAATATCCTAACACTACACTCACTGCTTGCGGTGAAGCTGTAGGCCTTCCGGAAGGGCAAATGGGCAACTCCGAAGTAGGGCATTTGAATATTGGTGCAGGCCGGATCGTTTATCAGGATTTGACTCGTATCGATAAATCGATCCGCGAGGGCGAGTTCTTCGATAACGAAACCCTGGTTAGTGCAGTGAGAAATGCTAAGAACACTGGCAAAAAGCTTCACCTATATGCGCTTGTATCCGACGGAGGGGTACATAGCCATATTAACCACCTGTTTGCTATGCTTGACCTGGCTAAAAAAGAAGATATGCATGAAGTGTATATCCATGCTTTTATGGACGGCCGTGACGTAGCTCCTGATAGTGGGAAGAAGTTTGTCCAAGATCTAGTAGCTAAAATCGAAGAGATTGGCGTGGGTACAATTGCAACGGTGTCCGGACGTTATTACGCAATGGATCGTGATAAACGTTGGGAACGTGTAGAGAAAGCCTACCGTGCTATGGTTTATGGTGAAGGTCCTAAATACACGGATGCTGTGCAAGCCATCACTTCATCTTATGAAAACTCGGTATTTGATGAATTCGTTGAACCTAGTGTAATTGTAGACAGTGAAGGCAAACCTGTAACGGCAGTAGAGAGCGGCGATTCCGTCGTGTTCCTCAACTTCCGTCCTGACCGTGCTATTCAATTGTCACAAGTGTTCACGAATCAAGATTTCCGCGGTTTCGACCGTGGTCCTTTGTTCCCGCAAAACCTGCACTTCGTATGCCTAACTACTTTCAGCGAAACGGTACAAGGTTATGTAGCCTACTCACCGAAGAACCTGGATAACACATTGGGTGAAGTGCTTGTTCAACAAAACAAGAAGCAACTGCGCATCGCGGAAACTGAAAAATATCCGCATGTAACCTTCTTCTTCAGCGGTGGACGTGACGAGGAGCTTCCTGGTGAAACCCGGATCTTAATCAACTCTCCTAAAGTGGCAACCTATGATCTTCAACCTGAGATGAGCGCATACGAAGTGGCTGCAGCCTGCGTAGCGGAAATCGAAGCGGAAAGACAGGATGCTATCATTCTTAACTTTGCCAATCCTGATATGGTTGGACACTCCGGCATGCTGGAACCAACAATCAAGGCTGTAGAAGTGACGGATGAGTGTGTGGGTAAAGTAGTGGATGCGGTTGTTGCCAAAGGTGGCGTTGCAATTATTATCGCTGACCATGGTAATGCAGATATGGTATTTGACGAGAACGGTCGCCCGTTCACAGCTCATACAACCAATCCTGTTCCGTTCATCGTGACTACTGAGAATGTTGTATTGCGTGAATCCGGTATTCTTGCAGACGTAGCACCAACAATCCTAGATTTGATGGGACTTCCTCAACCTGCGGAAATGACCGGACAATCCATGATTGCTAGCCGTAAGTAAGGTAAGGTATAACGCCTTTGATTTTAAGCTATACAAGTAAGACCAAAACAATGTTAAAAGGAGATTAACTTACATGACTATTATTTCTGATGTATATGCTCGCGAAGTCCTTGACTCCCGTGGTAACCCTACAGTAGAGGTTGACGTTTATCTGGAATCCGGTGCTAAAGGCCGCGCTATCGTTCCTTCCGGCGCTTCCACTGGTGCTCACGAAGCTGTAGAACTTCGTGATGGCGACAAATCCCGTTACATGGGTAAAGGCGTTCTGAAAGCTGTTGAGAACGTAAATGAAATCATCGCTCCAGAAGTTATCGGTATGGACGCTCTTGACCAAGTGGGCATCGACAAATTGATGATTACTTTGGACGGAACTCCTAACAAAGGTAAATTGGGCGCTAACGCAATCCTAGCTGTATCCATGGCAGTAGCTCGTGCAGCTGCAGCAGCTTTGGATATTCCTTTGTACGTATACCTGGGCGGATTCAACGCTAAAACTCTTCCAGTACCAATGATGAACATCATCAATGGTGGTGAGCATGCGGATAACAACATCGACGTTCAAGAGTTCATGGTTCTTCCTGTAGGAGCTCCAAGCTTCAAAGAAGCTCTTCGCACAGGTGCTGAAATCTTCCACAACTTGAAATCCGTACTTCAATCCAAAGGCCTGAACACAGCTGTTGGTGACGAAGGTGGTTTCGCACCGAACCTTGGTTCGAATGAAGAAGCAATCACTACAATCATCGAAGCTATTGAAAAAGCTGGTTACAAACCAGGTGTTGACGTATTCTTGGGTATGGACGTTGCTTCCACTGAGTTCTACAAAGACGGTAAATACACCCTTGCTGGCGAAGGTAAATCTTACACTTCCGCTGAGTATGTTGACCTTCTTGCTTCATGGGTTGAAAAATATCCTATCATCACAATCGAAGACGGTATGTCCGAAGACGACTGGGATGGCTGGAAATTGCTTACTGAAAAATTGGGCGACAAAGTCCAATTGGTTGGTGACGACTTGTTCGTAACTAACACTGAGCGTCTTGCAACAGGTATCGAAAAAGGTATCGGTAACTCCATCTTGGTTAAGGTTAACCAAATTGGTACATTGACTGAAACTTTTGATGCTATCGAAATGGCTAAACGTGCTGGTTACACAGCAGTTATCTCCCACCGTTCCGGTGAATCCGAAGATAGCACAATCGCTGACATCGCTGTTGCGACTAATGCTGGTCAAATCAAAACAGGTGCTCCTTCCCGTACAGACCGTGTTGCTAAATACAACCAATTGCTTCGCATCGAAGATGAGTTGGGTGAATTGGCTCAATACAACGGCCTGAAATCCTTCTACAACCTCAAAAGATAATCTGCTTTTATAGCAGACTTCGAAGACCCGCCGTTATGGCGGGTCTTTTTTATGATTTGAAGAAGATAGACTTCAATAGGTTTATCCTTATCTTGCAAGAAAAGCTACGACTTAACAGTCTAAGCTGTTGTATTACCGACAGCGCTATGATAAAATAAGAATACTGTTTATGTATCGTGATAACCTAAATTACCATAGATAGTGATGCTTAGGCGTAGGAGGTGGAAGTGAATGGATATCTTTTTGAAAGTTGTGCTCCTGATTTTTTCCGTCGGTCTTATTGCGGTCGTTCTTCTGCAAAAGGGGAAAAGCGCGGGTCTTTCCGGTGCCATCTCTGGCGGTGCTGAGCATCTCTTTGGTAAAACAAAAGCTCGTGGTATGGAGCTCGTACTACAACGTGTAACTGTTGGACTTGCTGCTGGTTTCTTTATCATGGCGATTCTAGCTGCAGTTCTAATCGACTAAAAGATCTACCGTAAGCCCTCGCTCTGTTCTAAATGGAATAGAGCGGAGGCTTTTTTGTTATATTAAAAGGAGTTAAAAAGCACCTAAGGGTGCTTTTCTTTTCATATTCGCAAAGAAAAAGGCTGGATCGATAGGAAGTAAACCTGCAGTCGGCATGGATGTATTTCAGCATTTAAAGGAAATTTTGTACTGTGTTAACCTTTGGATGACAGTAACAGGGATGCGCAGGATTGATTTCGTGTATACTAGGGTATGAAGTAGTAAAGGTAAAATTTACTTGGCATTACTGCAGGGCAGGACAAGATATACATATTTGCCAGCGGCTTGAAGCCGCGGAGGGCTGGGGTGACGAACATGATAACACAAGAAATATTACTCGATTTCATGCGGGAAACTGCATATAAACCAATGACTTATGAAGAGCTGGTGAGTCATTTTGCTCTAGAGGATAGCGAGGGGTTTAAAAAGTTCGAGGAACTGCTGATTGAATTAGAGCAGGATGGAAGAATTGTATTAACCCGTACTGCACGTTATGGCGTGCCAGAACGGATGGATTTGCTGCGTGGACGTTTACAAGCACATGCGAAGGGTTTTGCTTTTCTAATCCCGGATGATCGTGATCATCCTGACGTATATATCCATGCAAATGATCTTAAGGGAGCTATGAATGGCGATATCGTTCTGATTCGTATTACCTCTAAAAGTCCGTCCGGCGGACGTATGGAAGGCGAAGTAGTACGTATTGTAAAACGTGGCGTGTTGCAGACGGTAGGTGTATTTCAAAACCTGGAGACCTATGGTTTCGTGCTGCCTGATGATAAGCGGATTAATCGTGATATTTTTATTCCGAAACAATCCTTTAAAGGTGCTGTTGATGGTCAAAAGGTCGTTGTGCGTATTGTGAGTTATCCGGAAGGCCGAGCAGCGGCAGAAGGTGAAATTATTGAGATTCTCGGACATAAGGATGATCCGGGTGTTGATATTCTTTCCATTATCCGCAAACATCAATTACCTGAGGCATTTCCAGCTGAAGTACTGGATGAAGCCGATAGCGCTCCTGATTCAATTACAGAAGAGGAGATTGCGGAGCAAGGAAGACGCGACCTGCGCGGACTGAACATTGTTACGATTGATGGCGAAGATGCTAAGGATTTGGATGATGCGGTAAACGTACAGCGCTTGGAGAATGGACATTACAAGCTGGGCGTCCATATAGCAGACGTAGGTTATTATGTGCGTGAAGGCTCTGAGCTGGATAAAGAAGCCTATGACCGCGGTTGTAGTGTGTATTTGGTAGACCGGGTTATTCCGATGCTGCCGCACCGCCTATCGAACGGGATTTGCAGCTTGAATCCTCAGGTAGACCGGTTAACAATGTCCTGTGAAATGGAATTTAACGAGCAAATGAAGGTTGTGAAGCACGATGTCTTTACGAGCGTGATTCGCACCAAAGAGAGAATGACTTACTCCAATGTTCGTAAAATTCTCGAAGACGAAGATCCAGAGCTGTTGGAACGTTATAGTCCACTGATTGACGATTTCCGCCTCATGAAGGAATTGGCGATGAAGCTGCGCGATGCGCGGATGCGCCGGGGTGCGGTTGATTTTGATTTTGAAGAGAGCAAAATCATCGTGGATGAGAACGGCAAGGCTGTAGATATCGTGAAGCGTGAACGTTCTGTAGCGGAACAGATTATCGAGGAGTTTATGCTGGCGGCAAATGAAACAGTTGCTGAGCATTTCCACTGGTTGAAGGTTCCGTTCCTTTACCGGATTCACGAAGATCCAGACCCAGAGAAGCTGCAGAATTTCATGGCTTTTGCGGCCAACTTCGGATATCACGTGAAGGGCCGTGGCAATTCGGTTCATCCACGTGCTTTGCAGGATCTGTTGGAGCAAATCCAAGGCACAAAGGAACAAACGGTCATCAGTACGATGATGCTGCGTTCCATGAAGCAGGCAAAGTATGATGCAGAGAGCACGGGCCATTTCGGACTGGCTGCGGAATATTATTCTCACTTTACTTCTCCAATTCGCCGGTACCCCGATCTGGTCATTCACCGCGTAATGCGTGAAGTGATTGAGAATGGAGGGGCACTGACCCAGAAGCGGCATGATTATTTGTCTAGCCGGATGCCTGACATTGCTCAGCAGTCTTCGGAACGCGAGCGTGTGGCGGTAGAAGCTGAACGCGATACGGAGCAACTGAAGAAAGCAGAATACATGCAGGATAAAGTAGGCGAGGAATTCGAGGCTATGGTCAGCAGTGTGACCAGCTTCGGAATGTTCATCGAGCTGGATAATACCGTCGAAGGTCTTATTCGTCTCAGTGCAATGAGCGACGATTATTATCACTTCGACGAAGGTCATATGGCGCTCATTGGCGAGCGCACATCGCGTGTGTTCCGCATTGGTGACGAGGTGAAGATCCGAGTCGCCAAAGTAAATATGGATGACCACACGATCGATTTCGAGTTGGTCGACATGAAGCCACGCGCGCCAGGCGAGCACCGCGGTGGTGGCTTTGCGGGCGGCCGCGGAGGCAAGGGCGGCCGTTCGGGCGGCGGCTTCATTAAGCCGGCCGGGGGCAAAGGCGCCGCGGGCAAGGGACGCGGCGGTAAAGGCAAGCCCGGCGGCGCTGCTGCAGGCGTGGGCAAGGGCAAGCCGGGTGCAGGTGTGCGCGCCGGTGATGGACCGCGCGAAGCGGCCGGTGTTGGCGCAGCGGGCGGACGCGGTAAGCGGAAGCGCGGGCGCGAGGTCGGCGAGGATGCGAGCCGGGTAGTTGCTGCGCCGGGCGCAGAGCGCGGAGGCGAAGCCGGCGGCAACGCAGGCGCGCCGCGTGAGCGCAGCGGCGGGCGAGGCCGCGGCGGAGACACCGGCGGTGCCGGTGGTGGACGCGGCATCAGCTTCGGCTTTGGCTCCGGCAAAGGCGGATACGGCGCTCCTGCGTCCGACTCCTCCGGCGGCGAAGCGCGGGGCGTGGACGGCAGCACGAAGTTCCGCAGCCGCGAGGATCGCGGGGGTAACTTTGGCGGTGGAGAAGGCCGTAACGGCGCTCCTACAGGCAAAGGCCGCCGCAAAAAGAAAACCAAGGGCGGGGTGTTCATCGGCCAGTCCGTGACACCAGGCAATGTAGAGACATCTGAGCAAGTCACTTCTAAACGAAGTGACAATAATGGCGGCGTTCCAGAAGGAGCACCACGTAAGCGTAAAAAGAAATAAATGACGGTTATACGCTGCATAACTCTATAACGATACTAAGCACCGTCCCTCCTGTGGCGGTGCTTTTTAACTAACTAATCATCAACATGGTTAATTGCATTATGTGCAGTTAAATTTGGGTTATGTAGTAAAAGTGGTAGCTAATTGCATTTTGTACATCTAAATCTGATCAGTTACCCATAATTGGTCCGATTTCGCTTTTTTAGCTGCAGAAAGTGCAACTAATTAGTTTTTTGGCGGTGATAAGGCTTAAATAGTTGCACGAAATACATTTATATAGAAAAACGTAGGTGATAGCAAGTGAATAGGTAGAGGATAGGATAGGTACAGTATAGGATTGCACAGTATAGGTAAAAGCAGCACTATTTGAATAGGCGTCGAATAGATGTATATCCAAGAAGAGGGAAGCGGATAATTGAGAACAAATAGGTAATAAGTAAATAGGGTAGATGGATATAGATATGTGGAGATTAGTGGAAAAACTCCAGATCAACTCAGCTTAATGCTTTTTTGTAACAAATGCTAGATATTGGGTAATGTTACTGACAACTCTATGACAAATTAGGTGAAGTATATTTGGTTGAAGGTTCCTTGCGCTCACTTGATTCCATTTGTTACAATATAGATCAGACGTTCGATGGCTGTGTCGTTTAAGATTAGACAGACATGGTTACTTTAACTTATGAATATGATTCAAGGAGTGATTCTCATGGGTAAAAAAGCAGACGGGAAAGTACTTGCCCAGAACAAGAAAGCTTCCCATGATTATTTTATCGAGGATACTTATGAAGCTGGCTTGGTGCTGACGGGTACAGAGATCAAGTCGCTGCGTAATGGCCGCGCTAATATTGGAGATGCTTTTGCTACGATCCGTAATGGCGAGATTCAGATTCACAACATGCATATCAGTCCTTTTGAACAAGGTAACCGTGCCAATCCTACCGATCCCACACGCACACGTAAATTGTTAATGCATAAGGAGCAAATTCATAAACTGCTGGGCTTGTCCAAGCGAGATGGGTTTACGATTGTGCCACTTAAGATTTATGTGCGGAATGGCTATGCGAAGCTGCTGATTGGTCTTGGTAAAGGTAAAAAAGAGTATGACAAACGTGACTCGGCTGCCAAGCGAGATGCTCAACGTGATATCCAGCGTGTACTGCGTGATAAGCAAAAGATCGCCAGATAATCTGGGAGAACTAGACGATTCAAATGAGTTCCAGTTTCAACCTTCAATTCCTTTAACCCACGTGTTAAAGTGTTGATAAATGTGCTATACTGAGTAAGTAAGTTAGTTATTGCTTCGTTACAGTTTTCTTGAATAAGAAGCTGTAGATTGGATCTCTCTTGCTTGGAAGATCCGCTTGATCCGAAGCGCCCTTTTTAATGAGGGGCCGTTCTTGGATTCGACGGGGGTAGTTCGAGCATGAGTAGCGAGTAGTGGGGACGCGTCCGCTTCATCAACGCTAAAGCCTATTA
Organism: Paenibacillus sp. FSL R7-0163; assembly: GCF_037969975.1. Taxonomy (NCBI): domain Bacteria; kingdom Bacillati; phylum Bacillota; class Bacilli; order Caryophanales; family Paenibacillaceae; genus Paenibacillus; species Paenibacillus sp. FSL R7-0163. The sequence goes on along the minus strand of NZ_CP150224.1, from coordinate 5,972,540 downwards.
AACGGCAAACAACAAAACAACTACGCTTTCGCAGCCTAAGAAACTGTGTGCGTGCTTCTACTCTGCATCGCCCATGTGACAGGGATAGGGGCTAACAAATAGTGGGATACGCTGTCTCATCTCCGCCTGCGGTGAGCTGAAGAAGACAATCAGGCTGACCCAACGTATAGCCGGTTACGGGGCGATACTCGGGTGACATCAAAACTGTGACTACACTCGTAGAAGCTTATGTGCCGTTATCTTCGGACAGGGGTTCGACTCCCCTCGGCTCCATATGGAGTTTTAGAAAAAGCGACCTTTAGGGGTCGCTTTTTTGTATCCTCATAATTAAAGTTAGGCAATGCTTTTTAATGATTTCAGCCAATTTCACATGTGTACTTGTGGTTTATCATGTCTACTATGAGGTCTCGGAATGTTTGGTATGCATATTTTTAAACTGCAAAAGATTTCTCTACCACCACGAATACCATCCGCATGAGGATGGTTCCCATACTATGGTTAACGGTACCCTTTTGCAAAGTTTCTTTGTTATAATTATTATAATAAATCTCTTCATTGGCTGGTGATTATGAATGAGTGAGAAATTTTGGTTAGTAGTACAGTATCCTCTAAAAAGTGAAAAAGGAAGCCAACGTGATAACTGGTTAAGAGATAAAGTCATGGAATACCTGGACATATCTCTAGTAGATACTAACTTAGGTTGTGTTGATGGCTTTGATATGGGTAAATGCATTTCCGACCCGAAAAAATATGCTCTTAATATATTTTGTATCATTACGGAAGAAGAACGGAGTATAGCCTTGATAAAGAGAGTGTTAAGAGATAGCAGGCTTGATTATACTCGTATAAAAATTGCTACAATGCCCTATGGAAAAGAAGAAACATATAGTCTTAAATTTTCCTATAAAAAGGGTGTTACCGATTTTTCGCTATAGCACAGTTTTGAGTTTAGAATTACAACTACACCGTAAACAATTTTCTGGTGGGAGTCATGAATTTTGTGACATCAAAACTGTAACTACACTACATTAGTAGAAGCTTATGTGCCGTTATCTTCGGACAGGGGTTTGACTTCCCTCGGCTCCATAAGCAAAAAACCGCTGAGATAGCGGTTTTTTGCTGTTTAGTGATTGAATTGTAGACCGAATGCAGACAATGAATTATGGGGAACTAATATATTCATTTTTGTAGACATGTTGTCTACGTCTAAAATTAGATCATTCACTTTGAAGTTAATAATTAGTGGCACATTTTCCGAAACTACATCTATAAGAGCTCGAACTGATATAAGATTAGATTATGGCATTAAGCACTCAAAAGCAAAAACATTCGGAGGAATTACTATTATGAGTTTTACTATTGATTATGTTAAAAATAAAAACAGAATTATTGTAACATCGGACGGTATGGAAGTTGAGGATGCCTTTGCGTACGCAGAACAATTTCCGAAAGTACTGAAGAAAACTAAGCGAGGGTTTACAGGTATGACTGTAATTACTGGTGGCCTGGTATTTAAGCAAGAGGTGATGGCAATTCTTGCTCCAACTGGTGAAGATGCTGTGAAAGCTGGAATCTCTACAAAACATAAATGGGTGTATGTTGCGCCTACCGCGTTCTACAAAACGCAAATGAATCGTATGTTTAAAGATATTGCAAACTTGTACGAATCGATAGAAGAAGCTGAAGCGTATCTTGATTCCGCAGGGAATTAGCAACTTCTAAAAATTAAAAGGATCCAGCCATCATCTGTAGCGCCAAAGGTACTTTCTGCGTATTGAAGAAGCACTGTGAAGAACCGGTATATTCAGGATTAACTTATATAATTGGATCACTATACTAAGGAGTTATTCCTATGATCAGTCTCCTTAATCAGAATGACTCATCAAAAAGTGGTTAGAATGCTTCTAGGGAACATCAAAACTGTAACTACACTCGTAGAAGCTTATGTGCCGTTATCTTTGGATAGGGGTTCGACTCCTAGGCTCTATTTGAAACCCGCTGATAAAGCGGTTTTTTTCTTGTTTATGGACTAAATTGCAGTCAAGGGATAAAAGGCTAACCTAAGATGTGATGAGTACATAAGGAGATAAATGAAAACCAGTACACTTATGCTATAATTTAATAAAGTGCTTCTGTGCTTTTAGAAAAATTGGAATAAAGGATGCATTGATCAACCATGTATGAGAATCAGACTTCTATGCACCACAAGCTGTTTATTATCGGCGCAGGTGCTGCTGGATTAATGGCCGCTGTTACCGCGCGGGATATGGGTATCGATACTGCCATTCTGGAGAGTAACGACCGGATTGGAAAGAAAATATTAATGACAGGTGATGGGCGCTGCAACATTACAAATGAATCCACTGCAACGGGTACAGATGAAGCAATCGCTTTATCGCGCAAGTATCACAGTAATCAGGCCGGATTTCCACTTGCGGTATTGCAGCAATTTGGCATCCGTCAGACCATTGATTTTTTCTCCTTTCTCGGGCTTCCGCTTACAAGATTGAAGGATGGCTTGATGTACCCGATGTCGCTGCAGGCAGCAGCGGTGCTGGATATTTTCCAGCTTGCGCTGGAGGATCGGAATGTTCCGGTGTACCTCAATAACAAAGTGTTGGATGTTACTGTTTCGAAGAATCATCCGCGCTTCAAGATAAAATGCCAAACGGAGACAGAGGAGGAGGTTGTTTATACTAGCGACTATCTACTTCTATCTGCGGGTGGCCTTGCCGGTCCAAATGCGGGAAAAGAACCTCCTGGGTATACACTTGCTGAACGTCTGGGACACACCCTGATTGAGCCTTTACCGGCCATTGTGCAACTGAAGCTGCAATATCCGAATATGAGAGCACTGTCCACTATCAAATCTCAGGGACAAGCTCATATTATTGTAAACGGTAAAGTCATCGGCAGTGAACAGGGCGAAATTGCCTTTACGGACTATGGTATTACTGGTCCGCCAATTCTCCAGCTAAGCAGGAAGGCTGCGTATCATCTTGCAAGAGGAGAACAGGTGAAATTATCGGTGGATCTGATGCCTGGCCGCAAGGAGGAAGAGTTAGTTGAGTTTTTAGAAAGGCTCTGGGAGACTTTTGGACACCGGACGGTTGCAGATTCTCTCGTTGGCATCTTTAACAAGAAGCTTGTTACGATCCTACTCAAGGAGACCGGCTTAGATCAGCAGCCACAGCTGCTTTGCCAGGCTCTGTCGTTGAAAACTAAGGAGAAATTTTATCGAATCTTGAAGCGCTGGGAATTTAAAGTGACGGATACCAATGGCTTTACGAATGCACAAGTGACAGCTGGCGGCATCGATACGTCGGAAATAATCGAAGGAACGCTGGAATCCAAGCTAGTACCTGGGCTTTATTTGGCTGGCGAAGTGATGGATGTGGACGGAGACTTCGGCGGCTATAACCTACAATGGGCCTGGAGTTCCGGATATGTGGCCGCCATGGCGCTAGCTAAGTCAATTCAATAAATTTATTAGGAAAAGGGATGCATCAATTAACATGTATAAGGATCAGACTTCTAAGCACCACGAGCTGTTCATTATCGGTGGGGGTGCTGCAGGTCTAATGGCTGCAGTTACAGCGAGGGATCAAGGTATTGATACAGCAATTATTGAAAGCAATGACCGGCTGGGGAAGAAAATAATAACGACGGGTAACGGGCGTTGCAACATTACGAACCAATCCACCGCCACCGGTACGGATGAAGCGGCCGCTTTATCACGCAAGTATCACAGTAATCAGGAAGGATTCCCAATACATGTATTGCGGCAATTCGGTGTCCGCCAAACGATCGAATTTTTCTCCTCGCTCGGGCTTCCTTTTGTAAGCTTGGAGAATGGCCGGATGTATCCGATGTCGCTGCAGGCGGCTTCGGTGCCGGGTGTATTTAAGCTGGCGCTGGAGGATCGGAATGTTCCCGTATATTATAAACATAAAGTGTTGGATGTTACCGTTTCGGCGGGACATCCGCGGTTCGCGATAACCTGCCAGACGGAGACAGAGGAACAGGTTGTGTATACCAGCGACTATCTTTTTCTATGTGCAGGCGGCCTTACCGCTCCCAAAACGGGAACGGACGGCTCCGGTTATATGCTTGTCCAACGTCTGGGGCACACCTTGATCAACCCGGTGCCAGGTATTGTACAATTGAAGCTGGATTATCCGTATTTGAAGGAACTATCGGGCATCAAATTTGAGGGAGAGGCCCATGTTATCGTAAACAATGAAGTCATCCGCACTGAGTCTGGTGAGATTCTTTTTACGGACTATGGTATTTCGGGCCCGCCCATACTTCAGCTCAGCAGAAAGGCTGCGTATAATCTCGGAATAGGAGAATCGGTGACATTGTCGGTTGATTTAATGCCGGAGCGCACGGAGGAAGAGTTAATTGATTTTCTGGAGATCCACTGGGGGATCTTCGGACACCGGACGGTTGCCGATTCCCTTATAGGTATCGTCAGCAAGAAACTGATTCCAGTTCTGCTGAAGGAGGCTGGAATTGATCAACAGTTGCACCTGCTTTGTCAGGATCTTTCGTGGAAAACAAAAAAAATATTTTATAAAATCTTGAAGCGTTGGGAATTTAAAGTGACCGATACCAATAGCTTTACTAATGCACAAACAACAGCTGGTGGCATCGATACGACGGAGCTAACCGAAGGAACGTTGGAATCTAAGTTAGTCCCTGGACTGTATTTGGCAGGTGAGGTGATGGATGTCGATGGAGATTGCGGCGGCTATAACCTGCAATGGGCCTGGAGCTCCGGCTATGCCGCCGCGATGGCGCTTGCTGATCGACGTGCTAGCACCACGTAAGGGGGCAGATGGTTGCTGACTCTTAAACGATCACCTATTACTAGGCAGAGGTTTGCTGTAACAAGTCTGGTTTTAGTAATGTGAAAGCGATGAGGGTTGTTTCTCATCGCCTTTTTGTGATTTTTTAAAGTTTGGTGCTCATTTAAAAATGATTGTTGGGGTTTAGCGAAATATCAATATTCGTTGCTTAACTCTGATGTCTTCATTTTACCTCAACTTTATTGTCGTCCCTTTATTAATCCTTAAGTTTATCAATTAGAGCTAGTATTCGTCTATTTTTTGTATCTTCCTTTTTAGCAAGCTCAATATAATTAATCTGCTCTCGTTTAATGTAATCAGGCTGGTTTAGAAATGTATTCAGCATGTGGTACTCTTCAAGGTTTGTAGTAATGTAATCTGGCACAATCAGTTTACGATTTTCCTCGCATTTCTTAAGTATTATATGTAATGTATCACCGAGCTCTTTTTGTAATGCTCTTCGAATAAATTCGTTATAAACAAAATAATGCCCATTCTTTGACGGCAATAAAGTATGGTCAAATTCGTACCCGTCAACAGAGATTTGAATAGGTACTTTACCATTAGTATTGAATATCTCCCTTACTGAATAGGGGAAATAGACTACTTTCCATTTCATTTTACCTTCCAGCAGCTTTATCTCACTATCAAATTCATAAACCATATTAAATAACACTCCTCGTGGTAAAGAAGCTGATTTCGGTCACTCATTTTATCATAGCCACTTTGCTGTTTCTAGGTGATTCGAATTCAATATGCTGTTGCAATAACCTATATGATGTTGAACATGCCTTATCTGCATGAGGATAACATCAGTTTTAGTTATTTCTTCGTATAGTACACATGGTTCCAATAATCTGCAGTCAGTAAGTTCATCAAAAAAATTACGAGCCACACTCAATATCTCCTCTAGGTACGTCGTCATTTCCTCCTTAGTAGGGTAGTCAGAGCACTCCTTATCTAAGTCTTCTGTTATATCTTTACCGAAGTCAGGTATTTTGAATTCTTCATCCTTCTGCTGCCTAAACCAAAATTTCATGCTGGTTGTAGCGTGGAATATATGCTTCCAGTATTTATGCTTGGCATTCTTCCAAAAATGATCAGGACATACTTCGATAAGATTCTTCAACATTTCTACGGTTGGATCAAACTGTCTTCTTAAAACAGCCACCATCTTATCACTCATGTTCATCAACTCACTTCTTGAATTTTAGAATCTTAACTTTATTCTTGTTCTCAGCAACCAAAACCTTCCATTTTACGATGGTGCATTTGGAAAATTTGTGTCACATAATAATTTAATGAAGCTGTCGCTATTTATCTTGAATTAAAAGTATTGCAATATAGGATAGGTTCGCGATTCAATCATAAAAAAATTATTACTTATACTGGAGGAACCTCTAGAAGATGAACCCACAACTGTTACAGGATTTTCCGTTCTTTGAACATCTTGATGATGAATATTTAGCTGAAATTACTAAGGTATGTGGCGAGCGTACTTATATAAAAGGAGAGTCCATCTTTTTGAGGGTGAAGAGGGAGAGGAGCTCTATCTGGTTCTATCTGGAGTTGTTCAAATCTATCAAGATAACCACTCTAGGGATGTAGTACTCTCTATTTTTAGAGTAGGTGATTTCTTTGGAGAGATGGCTTTGTTGCAAAATGAAAGAGCGCGCTCTGCTTCTGCAAGGACCATTGAGAAGTCTACCTTATGTATTTTGAAAAAACGCGATTCATTACTTTACTAAAAAGTAATCCGGAAATACTAATCGGCATTTTGGAAACAGCATTAGATCGTCTGCGTGATGCCAATAAATTAATAACAAACTTAACCGTTATCGACGTGCGTACGCGTATTGCTCGCGTGTTGTTGCGTCTAACAGAACAGCACGGAGTGCCCTCTGATGAAGGTGTTCTAATCGATTTGAAATTAACGCATCAACACCTGGCGGATATGACAGGAACGGCGCGTGAGACCGTGAAAAAATCATTGCTTGGATTACAGGATGAGCAGTTGATACGTATTGATTAAAGGAAATACATTATGATGCGGCTCCATAGGTAGTAAAAGAAAAGACACCTTGAAGGGTGTCTTTTTACGTTATTGCAGCTTAAAAAGAAGATTCCAACAGTATTCCCGACTTTAATGAAAGTTCCCGGTTTCATTTTCCGTGAATTTGCCGTCGCTGTCATGCTGAGATTGCTTGCGGCGATCATTACGGGCTTGTTGCTGCTGTTGGGCTTCCAGGCTGTTTACGGGCGTGGCTTCCAAATCTTTTACAGTGTTGATCAGATTCTTGTCTGGTTTATTTGCGCTCAATTGAAAATTCCTCCTTGTTTACCTAATGGTTGTGAATTTTATTATGTGCTGGCTACTGTGTGGCTATTCGTGTTGTATGATCACAATCCATTCGCTGTCCTATAATCATTAGCTCAGAACACGGTTAGATATGGGAGATATGAGTAAATGATTGTTTCGGAACCTTTTTTAGTTTTGATATGTTGAACGTGTTCTGGTTCCAGAATTTGTATTATTTTCGAAGGGATACAGGGGCTAGATGCAGGATCTCTTTCTAAATATTTAGGAGGTGAAAAGAGAAACTTCATTTTTTGCAAGCGGTTACAATGATATCTGCAACAAATTAAAATCGGGAGGAAATAAAATGAAAAAAAGAGTTGCAAAGGTAACCAGTATTGTTGTGTTGTTTTCTCTTGCTCTTTCTTTAATAGTAGGTGGATGGACAAATACGGTGGTACATGCTGCTGGTCTTGCGGTAACAGGCAGTGGAGGCTGGAATGAAACGGCATATGTGGAATGGTCACCTGTAAGCAATGCGACAGGGTATAACGTTTATGTTAAATTGGCAAGTGCAGCGGATTCTGGGTATCAACAAATTAATAATGAGTTAATCCGCAAATATTCTTCCTACTGGAGAGCAGATGTTGTTGGGCTTGCAGCCGGTAATTATGTGATGAAAGTTGAAGCTACCTTGTCAGGGGGTGGGACGGTAAGTGCGGTTTCAAATCCACTATCCGTAACGTCATATGACCGCTCTGGATTTGCTTTTTCGACTAGTTCGCAATATGGTACAGGATCAGGGGCTTATAATGAGAATGGAACCCTCAAGAATGGTGCTCATGTGCTGTATATAACCTCTCAGAATGCGCAAACCGTAACACTTGGTGTGAAAATCAACAGCTCCGGCGCTGTACAAACAGGGGTTGGCCTGGGTGGTATTCTGACACTGAGACAAAAAGGTTATGATACAACTCCACTTGCGATCCGAATTATCGGAAAAGTTACAGCTGCTGATCTGAGTGGACAGCTTAACAGCAGTGGGTATCTTGAAGTCAAAGGTAAAAACAATTATTCGGAAATGAATATTACTATTGAAGGTATCGGGAATGATGCTTACGCGTACGGTTGGGGAATGCTTCTAAGATATGTAGGTAATGTGGAAGTAAGAAACCTGGGTGTAATGTTATTCCCTGACGATGGCATTTCAATGGATTCCGGCAATATGAATGTCTGGGTGCATAATAATGATATTTTTTATGGAGCTGCTGGAGGCGATGCAGACCAAGCCAAGGGCGACGGTTCCACAGACCTTAAAAATGGATCCAACTATATTACAATTTCTTACAACCATTACTGGGATTCCGGAAAATCCTCGCTAGTTGGTTTGAGTGAGCCGGCTGAATTTTTTGTTACCTTCCACCACAACTGGTTTGACCATTCGGACTCCCGTCATCCGCGGATTAGAGTGGCTTCCGTCCATATCTATAACAACTTTTTCGATGGTATCTCCAAATACGGTGTGGGTGTAACTACAGGTGCTTCAGCTTTTGTAGAATCTAATTATTTTAGACATGCTAAATTTCCAATGATGATCTCCTTACAAGGTACAGATGCTTTAGGGGAGGGCACGTTCTCAGGCGAAAATGGAGGTGTGATTAAAGCCTATAACAATCTTATTGTTGAGGCTTCAAGTCTCATCTATGCGAATTCAAACACAGGGACAGCTCCTGCTAATGTTACCTCATTTGATGCTTACTTAGCTTCGTCCAGAAATGAAACCGTCCCAAGCTCATACAAAGCACTAAAAGGCGGAACAGCCTATAATAACTTCGACACGAGCGTAAATACAGGAGTGAACGTATCTAATATTGATAACGTAAGCAATGTTGAACAGATTGTTATGGCAAAAGCCGGCCGTCTGAATGGCGGAGACTTCACATGGGAATTTAATGATTCAGTGGATGACGTTTCGTATGCGCTGAATACAGCGCTGATGTCTGCAATCAGAGGCTACACAACGGGACTTGTCTCTGTAGGGGGGAATTCAAACCCAACGAACCCGACTCCGACTCCATCAGTAACACCTACGCCAACAGTAACTCCTGTGCCAACAGCGACCCCAGCTCCAACAGCAACTCCTGTACCAACGGCGACTCCAGCACCGACGACAACGCCAGTGCCGACAGCGGGAGCAACCGTTCACAACTTTACTACGGATGGAACAACAAGCAGCTTCTTCAATATCCAAGGCAATCTCTCAACAAGTAAGGGAACTGTGGCATATCAGGGTTTAACCCTATCCCAATGTCTAAAAATTGAGAGTGCAACCAGCATTCAATTCACTTCTGCTAAAGCTTCAGCGCTAACCCTAGTGTTCAACACAGAGGGAACGAAAATCAAAGTGGATGGAACAAGTTACCCTATAACCAATGGCATTGCCACTGTCTCTCTGGCCGCAGGTGCGCATACCATTACAAAAGATAGTACGGCGAATCTGTATTATATGAAGCTGGAATAGGGAACTGACCGCCTCTACTTTAATATGGAGTATCAGAAAAGCGACCTGTAGGGGTCGCTTTTCTTTGCTTTTTCTTATGGTCTTATTACTTGAGTTATTGTCGATTGAAAAACTATCAATTTTGTGTTGATTTGATTAATCTTTATCATCAACCAAATCAATAATCTCACGAATATCCTCAATATTTAAAGCTTCTGCAATTTTGCTTATATGACTAAAGTTAATATTCTCCCTTTTTCCATTAGCTAACTCACTTAATGCAGCATGTCGGACATCGGATATTCTGGACAATTCTCGTAGGGAAATCTTATGTTTTTTGGTCAATTCTGATATTTTTACTATAACTCTCTTTCCCACTTCTAATCCCCTCACTAACTCTGAGTTTTCATCTTGACTATACGCATAAGCGTAACGTATAATAATTCCATAACTGGTACGCTTATGCGTATTGAATGCGTATTTTTTATTCTCACCAAAAAAATGTATCTCATATGAGAAGTTGAGGATAAGTGGTGGATATGAGCCTTTATTTAATTCGTATCACTAGAAGCAAACTATAATGAAAATAAATCTCCTCAAATATCTAAAAATGGAGGCTCCTATGCCCAACATTCTCGAATCTCTATACCACGGCAGCTTATTTCCCAGCGTGGATTTCATCTCCAAGGATCCTAGCTACCGTCCGATTAATAGGCAAATCACTGAATCATTAGAAATTTGGAAGCAGAAGCTGTCCGAAGGGGATTTTGATGAGCTGGAGTCTTTATTGGAACTGTATTCTCAAGCCCAGGGGATGGAGATGACTGCTGCATTTGTGTGTGGATTCAAGACCGGAGCGGCAATGATGATTGAAATCTTAGTTGATGATTAATAATAGGATAGTTTCTCTTCATAAGTAGTTTCCTCAAATACTTTCTTGGATTAGCTTTCCCCTCAAGACACCAATCAAGGTGTCTTTTTAGCCTATCAATAAGACTATGTCCTTCCTATGAAGGAATATCCTTACATTCTACCGAATTCCCTACATATTAATTCTAAATACGCGAACACAGAAGGAATAGCCATGGACGAAGAAAGATACCTGATTATTGTTAAAAACAAAGACCGCACCTCAGAAATCGCATCATATGAACAGTTAGGCGTAAACATAAGGTTGATTTATCGCAGTTCTAATAAACCCTATTATTACAATGCAAGTGATGTAATGATTCTAGACAAGCCCGTTATTACAGCAATCACCAAAGAGCAAGTGGTGTTTCATCGGGATAACCCTCTTAGCAATGTTATGCGAGTGCTGGATTTCGGATCTCGGATTCGTGTGTTTTTTAAGGATGGAACCAATCGGGTGTATGAAGCCGTGCATGTTCGAATCGAGAGCAGCGGAGTGAAGAGCTCAGATGCGTTGAAGGTCATGGAGTATTGGCGTGCCATTTCAGGGCATATTGAGGGCGGAGAAGATCAGCCGGAGATGGACGCTTTTTTAAAAAAGGAATTTGCCAAGCTCAGTTTTGTACACCCAGAAAGTGTATTGAGTCACTATGTTAATGGGTCTCCGGTGAGCGAGGATGTCACTGTTGAATTACAGCCGATCTTCCCATTCAGGTATAACCTTAGCCAAAAGACGGCCCTGGATCATGCCTTACGAAGTAAGATCAGTATCATTGAAGGCCCTCCAGGTACAGGCAAAACCCAGACCATTCTCAATATATTGGCCAACCTGGCTGTGATGCAAGAGAAGAAGGTGGCTGTGGTCTCAGGCAACAATGCGGCGGTGCAGAATGTGCGCGATAAGCTGGAGGCGGAGGGTTATCCCTTTTTGGTTGCGGGGCTTGGCAATAATGAGAATAAAGAAAATTTCTTTGCGAATCTGCCTGTCGCCGAGGTCTCTGGCTGGGAAAGCGAGTTGCCTGAGGCGGAGCTACTATCCAAGATACAGGAGCTGGATGGTCGTATTAATCGGCTGATGGTACTGGATATGGAGAAGGCGCGTTTGAAGCAACAGCTGTCGGCGTATGTGCTGGAGCAGAAGCATTTTGAGAACTACTACGCCAAGCAGAATATAGAGCCATTAGAGAAGTTGTCATTCTATCATGAGACGCCTGAGCGGATGCTTGAGTTCATGAAGGATAGCCACCTTGCGGTGAGAAAAGGTAAAGAGAATGGTCTTTTGTACAAGTTCAAGCTTTTTGTCAAACATGGGTTCACGGAGCTTAAATATTTGAAGGAACAGGGGGCAGATGTGATTCTGAATGTTCAGCGGAAGTTCTATATTCTGCGGATTGAAGAGCTATCGGGTCGTATTGTAAGGATTGAACAAGAGCTGCAGTCTGCGTCCTATCAGCCTTTACTGAAGGAACACCAGCAGTGTTCCGTTCAGCTTTTCCAACATAAGTTGTATGAGAAATATCGTAATCTCCCTCGGTTGAAATGTAATGCAAAAGATTATCGGCAGAGCAAAAACTTTAAGTCATTCATCGAATATTATCCGATTGTCCTAAGCACGACTCATTCTTTGCGTAATTGCGTGCCGGCCAATGATCTGTTTGACTACGTTATTATTGACGAGTCTTCTCAGGTAGATCTGGTGACAGGCGCACTTGCGCTATCCTGTTGCAAACGTGCGATCATTGTTGGGGATACCAAACAGCTGCCGCAAATTGTGAGTATGGAGATTGAGAAGAAGGTTGGATGTGCTGCATCCGCTAACATCGACGAAGCTTATAATTATTTCCAACACAATCTACTGTCATCCATGCTTGCCCTATATGGAGATGATATTCCCAAAGTGATGCTTAAAGAGCACTATCGGTGCCATCCCAAAATCATTCAGTTTTGCAATCAAAAGTACTATAATGGCGATTTAATTACTTTTACGACTGAAGAGGATACAGAAGTTCCACTGCTGATTTACAGGACTGCGCCGGGTAATCACTTGCGAGAAGTAACCATTGGTGAGAAGAAAGGGAAGTTCAACCAGCGGGAGCTGGATGTCATTGAAGGGGAGATCCTTGCGGGTTGGGAGGAAGTAGCGGCTGGTCAATCGGATATTGGCTTCGTCACACCTTACCGCAAGCAGGTAGAGAAAGCAGCAGGACAGTTTGTCGATGATATCGAGAGTGACACGATACATAAATATCAAGGCCGGGAGAAGTCTATTATGATTATGTCTACAGTGTTGGATCAGACACGCTCTGGCAAAATAGGTATGAAATTTGTGAATGATCCCTGTAAGGTTAATGTGGCCGTATCCCGTGCGCAGAAGAAGTTTATTCTGATAACGGATCATGCCCTATTTCGGAAATATGGTAATGAAATTGGGGATCTCACACGGTATATGGAGTATAGCACGCTGGATGAGAACGTGGTGGACAGTGAGATAGTATCCATATTTGATCTGTTGTATCAGGAGTATTCGGGTAAGCTTCGGGCATTTAGAGAACGGGCTAAGAGAGTTAATGTATCTAAATTCAAATCGGAAAATCTGATGCAGGCACTGCTTGAGGGGCTTTTACAGGAGCCGGTTTATAGCGGATTTACACTCGGCAACCAGGTTCTTCTCAAGAATCTATTCAAGGATGTGACTAGATTGAAAGACCAGGAGCGGCGATATATCAGTAATAGAGCCTCTGTGGATTTTGTCATTTATCATAAGTTGGATCGGAAAGCGGCGCTTGCCATTGAGGTAGACGGATTTGCTTTTCATGAGAATAAACCGGAACAGAAAGAGCGGGATAAAATGAAAGATACTATTTTTAATACATATGGAATAAAGTTAAAAAGGTTCGCAACTAATGAGAGCTCAGAGGAGAGAAAGATCAGGGAGCTGCTGGATGCTATTATGCAATCAAGCTGATGTTTAATAATCACAGTACTCCGTAAGTCCACCTTTCAGTTTCTAAGAAAGCTGCTGTAAGTAAAGTAAAAGACATCTTAACTGTGTCTTTTACTTTACTATATAAGCACGTTTCAGCGCTTCAGGATAGTTGACCAGCCTATACTAATTCTCGGTTATTCAGCATACCGGTCAATCGCCATAGCTGCCGACTTCAGCATGCGCCGCTTAAGATGCTCACCCTCGACGATTTTTACGCGCAGGCCAAGAAAACGGATTTTGGACAATAGGAATTCGCTGCCGTCTCTCATGTAGATGACTTTGATTCGATAGATGCCCGAATTTTCATCAAAGGACACGGATTTATCAAAACAGGAAAAGGCGTACAGAATTCGGGACAGCTCAGCATTAAAGGTGGGAATGACTTGAATACATGCACATTCTTTCTGATCCTCTAATAATCGCGTTATTCTTGCTTTTAAGTCATCAATCCGTTTGGCAGGGAAGGGAGCTACTTCAACAGAAACAATGTTTTTTAGTTTAGTGGACATAAGAGAACGTTGCCGGGTGCTGTACCATTGCAAATACCACTCCCGCTTATACATGTTGTATTCCAGCTTATGAGGGAACCCGGTTTGGTCAGTTCGTTGGCCTCCATGCTTAATATGGAAAGTAATAAGGATCGCTTGATTCTGCATGATTATACGGCGGAGTGTACGAAGCATTGGGTGATAGACCTGCCGCTCTTTGCTTTTAGCTTTCTCCATAATAATTCCCTGCACTTCTGTGGACGCTTCTGCCTCCAATATGGAGTTCAATTTACTTAAGGTTTCCAGTGTAAAAGCTGCTTCTGAGGCCGGGTGCATTAACATGGTTTTCAGCCAGGAACGTTCCTGGGAGGTCAGCGCTAATGAACCCACTTCGTCGAGGCGTGAAATGATTTGGAAGTTAAATATTTTCTCAAATGGATTCATAATAGCTGTGAATCTCCTTCCACTCCGCGATAAATTGCTTACGCAGCCAAGGGGGTTCTAATACCTCGCAGCTCGAACCAAAGCTTCGTAACCACGGCTTAATTTCATAAATACCATTCACTGTGATCTCATAAAGGAATGTAGAATCGGACTCTTCCGTAATTACTCCCCACTGTCCCTGCGCTTCAACCCGCTCCCGAATAAAATTAACACCAGAGCGATTGGGGTTATAAAATCTCGCAGCCACTTTAATTGCACGGGTGGTATCTATAACCCAGCTGTTTGTCATCTGCTCTTCCAGATTGCTGAGTTTCTGAGCAAACTCTGATTCTTCCACAGTGTCGCCCTCCTCAATTTGAGTAAGGCCCTCCATTCGGAATTTCATGATGCCCATACGTGAATTATGTCCGATTAAATACCAGCGCCCATATTGATGGTCATAGATGACGCGGAGCGGAAGAACGGTTTCTGTGACGCCCCTTGTTTCCCGCTCAAAGAGAGGATTGGTATTCTGAGAGGCGTAGTTTTTGCCCTTTTTAGGGGATAGATATAGAAACTTAATTTTTTTTCGCTGCTGAATCGCTGCAAAAATTGTGTATAGGTGTGCCTCGTCAAGAATACGTGAATGATAATTATATTTGTATCTATGGGTTACCGTAGCTTCGGGGTTATAACCCCGCTTCCGCAGGACCTTTTTTAAGGTGTCGCGCAGCAGGTAACCTTGCACCGACGGAGTCTGCGTGTTGGCGATGACATCAACATAGTCGTAAAGATCCAAAAGCTGATCGCCTGATAATTGATCAATCAGATCGTTAGCAGCCTTGTATCGATAAGGACGGCCCTCATTTACACGAAGAATAACGCCAACTTCCTCAAGATATTTCAGATCTCCACGGATGGTCTTCTCATCGGGCATTGGACAATCGGTTGGCATTTGCTCACTGCAGACATCCTGTAGATCTTTAGCCGTTAGCTCCTGAGTCTGAAGCGCAGTTAATAGTAGAGTAAGCCGGATGCTCTCCGTTTCCTTAAGCGACTTCGCCCGGAACAAGAACAGGAGCAGCGGGTCGGCAGATTCATAATAGTTATAGCGGAGCCACTCAGAGAGTTCCGTTCCTTGTTCTGTAGGCAGGTCTTGTTGTAAGACGGTTACCATGCCCTTCAGGTTGCGCAGCGTTTTGTCATAGGTATGTACAGAAATGCCGAGACGATCGGCGAATTGTTGTCTGCTGTAAGCTCCCCCCGCTAAAGAGAGCATGCGAAGAAATTGAATCTCCTTGTCAAAACTTTCCCGGGCCATTTGTATCCCTCCAGCCTGTAGCGAATCCATTAGAAATAGTAGTACTTATTATATTAAGCACCAGAGTTGAATAAAATGGAAGTATTTTTGGCCGCCGCCATACTTCCGCCCTGTTCGTTACAGGGAAGATGAGCGAAGATAGATCCATGAAGCCGAAGCAATTCTGAAGAGGCGTTCGAATAGTATCAATGGTAGAGAATAGGGAAGTAACCGATCTGGAGGGATGAAGATGGATCCTATAAACAAGCTTATCTGTGAGCAGCTGGAACAGATTGAATATGAGGAGCAAGTTACAATATTGTATGCCTGCGAATCAGGCAGCCGGGCCTGGGGATTCCCATCGCAGGACAGTGATTATGATGTGAGATTTATTTATCTGCATAAACCGGAATGGTATCTATCTATTTTTGATAAGCGGGATGTGATCGAGCGTCCTATTAACAATATGCTTGATATCAATGGCTGGGATTTGCGTAAAGCACTGAATTTATTCCGGAAGTCAAATCCACCGCTGCTGGAGTGGCTGCAATCACCCATTCAATATGCCGAAAAGTACAGTATAGCAGAGAAGCTTAGAAGCATCTCCCCGTACACATTTTCGCCGAAGTCTTGTATGTACCATTATTTAAACATGGCAAGAGGGAACTACCGTGATTATCTGCAAGGCGAACAGGTCAAGATCAAAAAGTACTTTTATGTGCTTCGTCCCGTTCTAGCTTGTGAGTGGACTCACCGATATGGAGAGATGCCGCCGATGGAGTTCGATGTACTGGTAGAGCGGCTTATTCCGAAGGATGAAGAGCTGTGGCAGGTGATTCAGCAATTGCTGGCACGAAAAAAATCCGGTGAAGAACTAGACTACGGACCGCAGCTAACCGTGATTAACGATTATTTAGAAGAACAGTTCCAAGTGTTGGATAAGGTGGCGGCGTCCTTGAATGCTAAGGAGAACAACAGAGATCATCAGCTGGATGCTCTATTTCGAGAAGCTTTACAGGAAGTATGGGGACGGGCTCTATAGAAAGATTGATAGGAGGAAGAGGTAGTGGCTATTGTACAACTGAAATCTACGAATCCAAAATTCACTTTTTTAATTAAAAAAAATCCAGTGACAGGTATGCAGCTTCGTCCGGTTCGTCAGGGAGTGGCTTATGGATGGTATTCTGATGAGGCAACTTATAACGTTTATTTTAAGGATGCAGATAACGATATATCCTACAAGCAGAACGGAAGCGAGAGCTTTGAGTATTTAAATGTCTCCCGGTTTAATACACCTCTATTTCCGCTTAATGCGGTCAATGAGTTTTTCTCTACACCCTTCAAAGCCCAGGATGAACGGGATGCGGAAGGATATGAGCATTCTTTTTTCATTAATATGGTTCAGGTTGAGCGGATACACTATATTGAATTTTTCCAAAAGCATTTAAAGGGATATACCTTCTCCTTGCAGCATCAGGCACATAAGAGCTATTCACTGACGATTACCACACATAAAAGCTTGTATCACCTCTTGCATGTTGTTGGTGTGCTGTCCTTGTTCTTATCCATATTTGGGGATGAGTACATAGATATTTCGGATGCTATTTTGGATAAATATATCCGCAGCCTTAACGTCATTGATGCACCCTTTTATATAAGAAGTCTATTTGCAAGGAATTTCCTTACCTCAAAGGAACGGTTCAAGCGATATAAAGCCTCCATCGAACAAACGGACCAGTATTCTATTGGGCTGGAGTATGGCGGTACTGCGATGCAGCGGCGTACTTTTATTTCGAGTGTGCTTCCATTCAATAAGCCGATTCTGGACATCGGTTGCGGAGAAGGTTTCTATGCAATTCCGTTTGCCGGGAAAATAGAGAGTACCTATTATGCGGTAGATATAGCTGAGGAGCTGCTGGAGGTTGTGAATCGGAAAGCGAAAGCTAAGGACATTGATAACATTGCAACCTTTGGCTCACTGGACCATTTTCTGGAGTCGTACAACGGGGAGCAGGTTGATGTGATTCTAACAGAAGTTGTAGAGCACATGAGTGAGGGTGAGGCAGCAGAGCTTATTCAGCAAATAATCGGTAATGTGAATTTTCAACAGCTTATTGTGACCACACCGAATGCTGATTTCAATCGTTATTATGAGCTGGAAGGATTCCGGCATGAGGATCACAAGTGGGAAATGGGACAGCAAGCGTTCGGGCAATGGGTTTTGGATACGATTCAAGGTTTAGCAGTCGAGGTCGAATATTTGATGGTTGGTGACCGGGTTGGCGAGATCCGTACGACGCAATGCGCTATTGTGCGAAGAAAGGAGGAATAGACAGTGGAAATTCAAACACGTGTACATACCATATTTCTGCTTGTAGGAGCAACGGAATGTGGGAAATCGACCTTTGCTAAAGAAGTTCTGATCCCGCAGTTAAAACTAGAGGATGCTTCTAAAGGGTTACGTACGAATGTGCAGTACTTATCCTCGGATAGTATCCGTCAGGAGATATTGGGCTATGACTATGATAAGTATGATCAGGTTATGCTGGAGGCGAGTTCGCATACCTTTCAATTATTGTTTGAGAGATTGAAGTTAGTCACTTCTTTTCCGATTAATGCGGAGTTTGTGGTGATGGATACCATTGGGCTATCCGAAGATTATCGTAGTAAAGTCCGTGAGATCGCCGGGCAAAATAATTACAATCTGGAGGTTATTCTGTTTGATTACCGCAAACGGGAGGATTACTACGCCTCAGAGCGCTCGAAGAAGCTGATCTCCAATCATTTAAACCGGCTCAGAAAAGAAGTCTTGCCTGTTCTGTCACGGGAAGGTTACAACAAGATTCATAAAGTGCGTGCTAAAGATTTTATTCTCGAGGGTGAAGGGATACCTAATCCGGACTACCGGGTGATTATACAGGATTGGGATACTTACGCATCTACGGTACTTCTACAAGCACAAGAGTATATTGTGGTTGGGGATGTTCATGAGTGCGTCGAAGAGCTTCAGGGACTATTACGTAATTACGGCTACCGGGAGCACGAAGGTAAGTTAAGTGCAACAGATAAGCTCAGTAACACACGAGTCATTCTTGCTGGTGACTGGATTGATAAGGGTAAAAAGACGCGGGAGACGATTGAGTTCTTATTTGATAACCGCGAGCATTTCCTATTTGTTATGGGCAATCACGAGAACTTTGTATACAAGTACGTAAAGGGGGAGATTCAAGGAACCGATCCGGAACTGCTAAGAACGTACTTTGATTCCACCCAAGTGCTTAAGGAGGATACCGCGCTTTTTAGTAAATTTTCGGATTTAGTGGAGCAATCCCAGCCCTTTTACCGCTATATCGGTATGCAAGGTCCTTCTTTTTATGTTACCCATGCTCCTTGCCGTAATAAGTACATTGGTAAGCTGGATACGAATTCACTACGCCATCAGCGTAACTTTCGGCTGGATCGTGAGGTTTCCTTTGAGGAACAGCTTGATTTCCTAAAGCAAGAGGCTGTGAGTAATCACCCCTTTCATCTCTTCGGACATATTGCAGCCAAGCAGACTTTTCGGATCAAAAACAAACTCCACCTTGACACAGGGAGTGCGCAGGGTAATGAACTAACTTCTGTTCGCATGTCGTTTAAACCTTTCTATAAAAGTCAAAAATCGCATGTGACTACGGTGCACGAAGAGCTACCTATCCTGTTCCGGGAAAAGCAAACCGTATCCTTGCTGGAGCTTGATTACGAGTCTGTGCGCAGACTGCAGTATTCCTCGCAGAACCGGGTCAACTTCATCTCCGGGACGATGTCACCTGCGGATAAGGATGTGGCTGCCGGTGAGCTTGAGTCTCTGCGAAAAGGGTTGGATTATTTTGCCGAACGTCGTATTTCAGAAGTCGTTCTGCAGCCTAAATATATGGGATCACGCTGTAGTTTGTACCTTTATCGGAACTTAGAGCAGTGTTATGCAATTAGCCGGAACGGCTATAAGGTTCAGGCGGTCGATCTGACGCCTATCTACGAACAGCTGCTTCATAAATTCGGAACCTATATGGCTGAGCAGGGGATCCGTGTGCTTTTACTGGATGGCGAGTTGCTGCCTTGGAAAGCGCTTGGGGATGGGTTAATTGAGCGTCAGTTCCGGCCAATTGGCAAAGCGCTGGAGACAGAGCTGGATTTCTTAAGACAATATGGATTTGAGGAGTCACTGGGTAAACTGATACAGGATTTTGAAGTAAGCGGGTTTGAACAAGACCAGCACCATATGTCGAAAGAGACGCTTAACAATAACTATGGGTCTCATGTTTACCAGACTTTTAAGCATGTCCGTGACATAAGAGAATCGTATGTAGATCTTGACCAGCGTGACGAAGCCTACCGAGTATA
This sequence comes from Paenibacillus sp. FSL R7-0163, assembly GCF_037969975.1. NCBI lineage: Bacteria > Bacillati > Bacillota > Bacilli > Caryophanales > Paenibacillaceae > Paenibacillus > Paenibacillus sp. FSL R7-0163. The sequence goes on along the minus strand of NZ_CP150224.1, from coordinate 5,952,405 downwards.
CAAGCAGCAACTGGAGCTGTATGCGGGTGATGCGGAATTAACATACAAACCTTTTGCAATCCTGAAGGAAGTGCTGGAGAATGGCGCTGAACGGGTACCTGACGGCAAAACCTCCGAATTATACAGGTTCTTAAACGAGGATGAATTTCTGGTTCTGGACTTGAAAGAGCCTGATGCTTACATCAGAGCAGAGGAGTATTTCGCAAAGATAACGGTAGAGAAACATATGGAGGGAATTGTAATCAAACCGGAGCAAGAACAGCAGGGGGTAGTCCCATACATGAAGGTCCGCAATCCGGGCTACCTGTCGATCATCTACGGGTACGACTACAAGTTTCCACATAAGTATGCCAAGCTGATGAAGCAGAAGAATATCGCTCCTAAGCTTCGTACGTCCTTAATCGAACACCGGCTGGGCAGACAAATGCTAGAAGTGAAGCTGGATGAGATCTCGTCTGACAACGAGGACTACAAGCAAATTGCAGCAAACTTGTTATTCGAGGTAACGAAAGAGAAAGAGATCGACCCGAGGTTGTAGAGGATTGTTACAGGCGAAGAAACTTGGTTTGCCAATTATGAGAATGAGTTCAGGCTGTCGGGAAGGTTCCGGCAGTCTTTTTTTCGTTCGTGGAGGAAGCGGAAATAGTTATCTTGCAACAAACAGACCAATTAATGCAAGAAAACGTAAGATAGTGGTCATAGGCCTTTTTTGATAATAATATGAAACCTGAGAGGAGGAAGCACAACTTGGAAATCATTTTTGAAGAGGACATAGAAATGGACCGGGGTACTACGAAAGTAACAGCCCACCCGGCTGAAAAGGAACATTGGGAAAATATCGAAGTAGCCATTCAAACATCGGAGAAACGGATCATGGTCATCAACGCCAAAAATGATCGCAATGTCTCGATTGTATCCAGCTCAATCGCGGTCATAGAGCCGGAAGGCCGTATGTGCAGTGTACGTGTAGTTACGGGAGAAATGTTTCTTCTTAATACACGATTGAAATTTGTTGAGGAAGTTCTGAATTCACCTCAGTTTATAAAAATTAATAATCAGACCATAATCAACACCAGCTACATAAAAGAGTTCTCAGCAACGGATAATGCAAGAATAAGAGTGATTTTGACGAATGGTTCTTGTTATTTTGTCAGCCGCTATTATATTAAAAATTTCAGGAGGAACTATCATGGTTAATCAATTAAAAAATTCATTTTTTCAGGTGTTTACTTTAACTTCTTTATGGATAACGCTACTGTTAACTGTGTTTTTCAAGGATCAATCTATTGATATGTTATATCTATGGCGTATTGCAGGTATCGCTATTATTTCCGCGGGGATATTCGGAGTGATGTACAATGTGTTGTGGAATTATTTCACGTTAAGACCGTTTTGGAATATTCTGATTTCTTCGACCTTCAGTATATTTGGCGGAATGGGAATGGTGTGGTTATTCTCAAAAGAAATGTTCAACTTCATAAGCCCCTGGTTGCCTGGAATGTTGTTGTTATCGGTTATACTGCACACTATAGCTTTCTATTTCTATGCCAGAATTAATAGCAGGAAACAAGCTGAGGAGTTAAATAAAATTCTGAAATAGCCTCGTTCTAATTGTAAAAACAGGAGGACGCACCTTATCGGGTCCGTCCTCCTATCTATTCCTCATAAATACGCCTTAACCCATAATAACGAGCACGTTGTTTTCTGGCGCCATTTTGGCCACCGGGATCAGGTTGCCTTGAATTTCTTCACCGTTAATAACGATATGGGTAACCCCTTTTTGTACACCCTTCTTGTTCTCCACCTGGATGTTCAGCTTCTTCCCACGGAATTCCCGGACCATGGAAAAGTCTGTCCAGTCGGAAGGAACACACGGGTTGAGGCGAAGGCCATCAAATTGCGGTTGAACCCCCATAATGCCTTCCACCAAGGAGACCATCACGGTTGAAGCGGTGCCGGTCAGCCAGTGGACATGCGCCCGGCCTTGATATGGGCTGTCCTTGGACTCGACAAACTGGCCATGTACATAAGGCTCGAGTTTACGGATTTCAGCCTTATCGTTCATGCTGGCCGGACTGCAATTCAGGAAGTATTCGAACGCGCGCCCACCGTTGCCGATCATGGTTTCCGCCAGAATGAGCCATCCCTGCGGCTGGCTGAAGATGCCGCCGTTTTCCTTAGTTGAGGCGTTGAAAAGAGCCATCAACGCTACTGGCAAACCGTATTCACGGAACGGAGGGTAGAATAACATAGTGCCGTAATCGGTCCGCAGATTCTCATACACTTTGTCCATGGCGAGCTTCGCCTGATCCGGGCGGGCTGCGCCGCTTAATACGGCCCAGCTTTGCGGATTAAGCCAGATTTTGGCCTCATCATTCTCCCAGGAGCCGATGGTATAGTTGTCTTCTGTAAATCCGCGGACGAATTGATCGTTCTCCCAAGTGTGCTTTTGAATGTTATCGTCCAGCTCATCAAGCAGGCCCTGCGCCCATTGAATGTCTTCAGGCTTGTTCTTATTTTGTGCAATTTCCATGAACACCTTGAATGCCATATACAGCTGGAATGCGACGAACAACGACTCGCCCTTCGCTCCAAGCCGTAGACAATCGTTCCAGTCGGCATGAAGCCCAACCGGCATGCCGTGTGCGCCCATACGATCCAGACTGAACTGAAGCGCCTGGCGCAAATGCTCGTACACAGTGCCCTCACCTTTATCCGAATAAGGGATTATTTCATCTGTAAAATCCCAGTTGCCACTTTCATTCAAGTATTTAATGACGGTTGGGAACAGCCATAAAGCGTCATCGGCCCGATAATGGGGATGACCAGTTTCCCGTACATATTCCGGATCATCCGGTGTGCCCTCATGCCCAGGATTGTGGTCAAATTTCACCAACGGAAGTCCACCGCCGTTGGAAACCTGGGCGGATATCATCAGTCTAAGACGTTCAAGGGCCATCTCATGATCCAGATGAATGATGCCTTGAATATCCTGCACCGTATCCCGATAGCCCAGTCCATTACGAAGACCGGAGTATTGGAAGGAGGCTGCACGTGACCAGATGAAAGTGATAAAGCATTGATATGCATTCCAAGTGTTGATCATGTTGTTCAGGTTATCGCTTGGTGTCTGGACTTGGAAGCGGTTAAGTTTGCTGTGCCAGAATGCTTTTAACTCTTCGAGTTCTTTATCTACCACGGACAAGTCCTTATAATGGCTGAGAATTTCGGAAGCGCCTTTCTCATCATACTGTCCCAGTAGAAATACGATTTCTTTCTCTTCTCCCGGCTGCAAATCTACGTTAATCTGCAGGGCCCCGCAGGAGTTAGTATTGTAGTTTAATGAATTGGAGCATTGGCCGTTCTCAACAGAGGCCGGATTGCCATAACTGCGGTAATCGCCTAGGAACGTATCCCGGTCACCGTCATAAGCGGTAACTTCTGCACCTGCAGCCCCGAAGAATCTCCAGGTTTGTTCTTCGGGGGTGTTTTCATTGATGACTTGAAGGATCATATTATTTTTATAGTAGGTCCGTGAAATAAACAGAGTGTACTGAAGGTTGACGGTATCCTGCTCATAGTTGTTATTGTTGGTTAATTCAACAAATCCGAAGAGAGCCAGCTTGCGTGCTTTGGAGTCATCATTGCGCACCTTCATGCGCCACACCTCATAGGTTTCGTTCAGTGGTACATAATATAATGATTCTGTATGGATGTTATCGTAGTCCGAGACGATGTTCGTGTATCCGGTTCCATGATGGCATACCGACTTATATTGCTCCAGATCTTTACCCACTGGCTGCCAAGAGCCGGACCAATAATCCCCGTTCTCCAAATCTCTCACGTAAATATAGCGTCCGGGCTCGTCCTTAGAGTTGAAGTGGTAGCGGATATGCCGCCCATTTGCGCCAGACTTTACAAAGCTATAGCCGCCTGCGTTACCTGAGATGATCGCACCGTATTCCGGCGAGCCGAGGTAATTCGCCCAAGGGGCAGGCGTATTCGGCTTGGTAATGAGGTATTCCTTGTTTTTTCCATCAAAATAACCATATTGCATGACCATTCCTCCTATTAAGTGGTTAATGGGCCGATCTATAAACGCGCGTTCACAAAGAGGTGAAATATCCATGTGTAATTTTATTATAAGATACTTTTAGTAAATCGATAACCCTATATTTTAGCGAAAAAACGAACAAAAATGCTAACTTTTTTAGTAGGGTGCAAAGCGAAAGACACCTAAAAAGGTGTCTTTATTTATTTTAGCGGCAATGTCTACTCCACTAAAACACCATTAACAAACGTCATAGTTTTATCTTTGAATTCAAGAATAAACTTGTTTGGAAAATCTAGATCGGTATGAATCTCCGTCCCCAACATAACTTTTTTGCCTACATCATCAAAGGGATTATGAAGTAAACCTCTAGGCGTATACCTAGTTTCAGAACCGATTACATTATTATTCTCATCGCGGATAAATTTGGTTTTTCCTGAGAACACGAGGTCCTTGCCATTTTCCAAAGTTAGATGAACTTCCAAACGATCCTTTGTCTTCTGATAATCTATGACTACATCTTTAGAGGATACAGGGAAACCGATAACAAAAAGTCCAATAAGGGCTGTAGCCAGTATGAGTACCGATAAGACGGAAAAAATGAGAGTTTTTATATTCTTTTTTTTCACTTTTTTAAAATAATTGAGTTTGTTAACTTCCTCTTTATCAATAATAGGCACACTTAGATTTGCTGTGGCGGTCATTTCATTATAGGATTGAAGGCAGCTTTCACAGGATTGCAGGTGTTTTTCGATTTCTTCGTTACTATGTACAGAGGTTAGCTTTTCAATATAGGAAGGTAATAAATCCTGAATGATCTCGCATTTCATGAAGATCTTCCTTTCATTAATTTTTGTTTTCCACGGTAAAAGGTAACTCTTGCCCAGGTCTCATCTCTGCCAAGAATTTCGCCAATTTCCCGAAAACTGAATTCTCCGGTCAAACGCAGATATAATACTTCTTTGGTGTTTGGATCAAGTAAATGAAGTTGTTTAAATAAATCCATTTTGTCCTGAGCAAAAATGAACTGGGATTCTGTTGAATTTGCGTTAGCCAAAGGAGCGTCTTCTAATTCCTCAGACTTCCGCTTGCGCTGCTTGTCCAGCTCCTGATACCACACATGTTTAGCAATTTGACAAAGCCAAACGTATACTTTGCAGGTCCCATCGTATTTATCTATCGATTTTATAGCTCTATAAAAAGTTTCTTGGGTGATTTCTTCTGCCAGCAAGTGATTATGACAAAAGCTAAATACGAATTTATATACTTGGGTTGAATATTCCCTGTATAATTGCTCGTTGTCCTGCATCCATTCACCTCCTCAAGTTATATATCCGTAAAAAGCTATAAACGTTACAAGGTTTTTTAAATAAATTTGATTTATAAAATAATCGCTTTCAACCCCGGTATGTGAGGGAATTAAGGAGGTTTAGCGTTAAGGCTGGTTTCACAGTTGGTTTACCCTTTATAATTACATGAGATCTTATTGTACAAGTTACAAGGGGGTTCATATATGATAACAAAGGTAAACCGGCAGTTAAATGAGGGTCCTAAAATTCTAAAAGAACAAGAGCTTGTTACCAAAATGATTCGTATATATTGTAAGAAAAAACATCATCATAAAGGCTTTTGTGAGGAATGTCAGGAATTAAACGAGTATGCGCTGAAGAGGTTAGCCTATTGTAAGTTTGGTGAAGAGAAAACAGCTTGTGCCAAATGTCCTGTTCATTGTTACAAACCGGATTATCGCCAAAGAATTAAAGGGGTTATGCGTTTTTCTGGTCCGTGGATGCTGCTCTATCACCCCATTGAGTCGATTAGGCATATTCCGCTACCTAATAAATTGAGAAAATAAGTAAAAACCGGACATCATTTGATGCCCGGCTTAATGTATTTTTAGATATCATTCTCCCAGCTTTTCAGCCTTCACCAAAATCTCTCGCAAAACACGGGCAACCCGGCTTTTTCTCCTCTTTACTTTTACACTTATCCGTCTTAACGACTCTTGGTATACGGCGGTATCCTTGGGTTCATAGAGCTGTTTGGCGGCAATCCGTAACGTCCTTCTCATTAATATTGCTGATGAACGTGTTAACTTCGTTCGGTATCCTCTGCGCAAGACCCGTATAGTATGTTTGTACTTCTCTAAGTCTTCGTTTGGAGGAACAAGGGCGAACAGATTTAGGGAAGAGTCATTGAACCCGTAGCTTTTGAACATGATTTTTAGATTCTCAATATTTATGAGATTTCCTCTGAAGTGGGTTGGATGTTCTTGGTGAACGCCGACAACTTCTTTGATGCTGTGAAAAGGGATTTTTAATCGATGCAGTCGATACCCAAGATCCCAATCTTCAAGTCCATAGAGGATAAACTGTTCATTAAAACCTCCAGCACGAGTTAATTGGCTGCGTCTTATGGACACACAACGTGTGACGAGTAACATCCAAGGGGCTACATCTGTGCTGGCAAATTGCTTTTTAGTATTTGGAGGAACTCTTGAGGGAAAGGTGACTTTTGATAACGTCTCCGTCTGCTGAAGGATATCATTGGGTGTGATTAATGGGATGATTTCAGTCGCTGATTCGAAGTCGGGATTCCATAAGTTAGAAGCCGAAAGTGTATTGCGGCAATGCTCTTTTTCTTCAGGAGAAAAGTCTGGGTAGTAGTGGGTATAAGCGTCATCCCATGAGTGTGGAATACCTGAAATTATGGACTTAGGATATTTACGGTGATACTGGTTTACGATCCTAATGAAGTCAGGGAATACTAGAAAATCAGCATCGCAGAAGATGACGTATTTCCCTTTTGCCTGACTCAGCCCCAGATTTCTCACGGCAGAACGGCCGCGTTGTTCCTGCTGAGCGACATAAATAAGCGGATAAGAAGTTTGAAAGCTTTCGACCATTTCCTTGGTACCATCTGTAGAACCGTCATCTGCGACGATCACCTCGAATCGATCCTTCGGATAGGTCTGTGTCTCGAATGAAGTGAGTGTAAGTAGCAGCTGCTGAAGTCGGTTATAGGTTGGAATTATGATGCTGTAACGGATAGCCAGAATGATCACCCCCACCATTTAATAAAAGCCCTTGAATAGGATAAATAATAACAATATATTCAGGGACTTTAGCCTGGTCTAGTCAAACGCCTTTAAGGATCGAAATAGGCAGTGGACAGGGGCCAATATGGGATGATCTTTAAAAAAGACAGCCCCTAAAGGAGATCTATCGATTCCTTTAGGGGCTGCTCCTTTTTATTTTCTATTTTCCACTAGGTAATAATTTATTCAATAAGATCGCTGCCAATGAAGCAGCTAGGATAGGTGAGCCTAATAAATACTGCACGAATGTAGGTAAAGAGTTCAAGTAGTCACCAGGAATGAGTACCAACGCCAAGGTGATGATCATAGGTAAGGCAATAATGTACATTTCTTTTTCGCCGATAGTTACATTCTTCATTACTTGCACACCATTAATTGCGATGATGCCGCAGATGATGGCGAAGACGCCGCCGATTACAGCGGATGGAATGGAAGAGATCAAAGCGGCGAGTTTACCAGAACAACCAAAGAGGACAAACCATCCTCCTACAGCGAGAAAGACCCGGCGGCTGGCAACACCTGTAATGGAGATGATCCCTGCATTAGTTGAATAACCTGTAACAGGAGTCGAACCGAGCACAGAGGCAATAAGACAGCCAATTCCTTCTCCAATTACGCCGCGGTTAATATTTTTGTCTGTCAAAGGTTTATTGATTACATTGCTGACCGCAAACCAGGTGCCTGTTGTTTCAGCCAGCAGCACGATATAAATAATAACCATGGTGATAATAGCTGAAAAGTTGAAGGAAAAGCCGAAATCAACAAAAGCGATCCGCGGCATGCTAAACCATTTAGCGTTGCTTATCGCTGAGAAATCTAAAACGCCCATAATATTAGCGGAAATACATCCGACTACTAACGCCATCATTACGGAAAGAATTCGGAAGATAGATCCTTTATTACGGAACAAAGTACCGAGAATCACAAAAATAAGCAGTGTAGCGCCTGAAATAAGGGCTAATAATACGTTTTGATTAATTGAAGCGCCGGAGGCTCCGTAGATATTATCTCTGATCGCAACAGGCAATAAAGATAGACCTACAATGAAAATGATTGTGCCTCCTACGATAGGTGGGATAAAGTTTTTGACGATTTTATTAAAAATTCCAGCATAGCCCAAAATAATAACCAGGATGGCCCCGATTAAGCTGGCACCCAACACGGAGCTCCAACCGAGCTCCCCGCCACCACTAGCCGCATAAATACTGACGATCGCACCAAGCGGAACATAAGAAGGACCTTGAGCGATAGGCAGCTTCATACAGAAATAGGTTTGCACAATCGTTGCAAGTCCTGCGGCAATAAAGGTGGATTGGATTAACGCGCTGGACTGATTGGGTTGTAAGCCGATTAACATCGCAATAAGGAATGGCACTACATAGGCATCCATAGCCAATACATGTTGAAAACCGAGAATGACGGATTTACTAAATGAAACTTTTTCATCGGGTAGGACAGTTAATAGCTGTGATTCCAAATGTGCTTGCTCTTGTACGTTTGCTTGTGTTTTCACTCCGATGCCCACCTTAAGTTTTTTAGTTTAATTAATCTTTAACGCGAATGAACTTTTTCACCCTGTACCCAGACTTCACGGATATTTTCAGGCCGGGCCAGATACATTATCTTTTGAAAAATATCTTGCAAATCCTCATTCTCATCAAAGATGGGCAATTTCGCCGACGGTAATTTCGTATCAATAATTTGAACATCCCAGGTATAACCTTCTAGTAACCGGCCGATAGGTAAGCTTAAGCTTTCCCCGCCGCCAGCGGTAGCAAGATAAAAGGATTCATGGATCGTAATCCGTGATCCGGGTACTCCGCGATTTGGTGCAGACAGGGAAGGATTCACACCATCCTCCAGCATTCTTGAAGACATTACGGCTTGTCTAATGTTATCGAAGAGACTAGGTGAAAAACCTCCGGAAATATCAGAGCCTAAACCAATCTCCACGCCTTTGGCATGGAAGTCAGCGATCGGAATAACACTATTGGCAAAATACGCGTTGGATATCGGACAATGAGCAATAGCTGTTCCTGTCTCTGCAAACAAATTCACATCATCTTCATCTAAAAAATTACAATGTGCCATTACAGATTTATCACTGAGCAGACCAAAATCATGCAAGGCAAAAGCATCGTTCTTCTGGAACCGTTCTTGCACATAACCGTGCGCCCAATCACTTTCACTACAGTGCGATTGAACATACGTATCATATTTAGCGGCTAGTTCTCCCAAGCCTTGTAAAGCCTCATTAGTGCAGCTTGGAATGAACCTTGGTGTCACTACCGGATATACGCCTTGTTTAGTAGATTTAGCGAGTTCTTGTACAGCTAGTATAAATTCTTCCGTATCCACTAGTGCGGTGTGGGTGTCGGAGTCGCGGTAATTCTCAGGATTTCCCTGCGGATCGTCCATAACCACTTTTCCAACGAGTCCACGTTGCCCTTTTTCCGCACATATTTTAGCCAATAATAAACTGGCCTCTTTATGCACCGTTGCAAAATAAAGTGCTGTAGTTGTTCCGTTTGCGAGCAAAGTGCCAACCACGTCATCGTAGACTTTTTTTGCAAAAGCCAGGTCCGAGAATTTAGACTCCAGTGGGAAGGTATAAGTATTTAGCCAATCATAGAGTGGAATATCTAATGCAGTTCCAGATTGAGCCCATTGTGGCGCGTGAACATGCAGGTCGATAAAGCCGGGCAAAAAATACTGGCCTTCAGCTAATACATGAAAATTGTCCTGACCTTGATAAGCATCAAGCAAGGGTTGATAGTCGGGGTGCTTCGGTGCAACAATCATTTCTATCATCCCATCCGTGTTGATACAGAAGAGATGGTCCTTTAAAATTTGAATTTCTTTTGGGGATAGGCTAGAAAATGAAGTGCCTAGGAATATTTGCATATATTTTCTCATAATTTCCGCCTTAATGTTCGTCTTTTGGTGTGCATTCGTTATTATAATCCGTGAAAAAGGATAAGTCCAGACCAAAAGTCGAATAAAGGCGTAATTGACGGATAGGAGGAGCGGAGGAATTGAAACCGAATATGACGCATAGACGTCATGTTCGCTATGCTAGAATACAGAAAAAGATAGAGGGAAGTAAAAAATGCAGGTGTGTTTCGATTCCTTTACGGTTATAGGAAATGAATGCGGTTACTATCTTGTGATATAATAGATGAAATCGATCAATAGTTTGAGAAAATTGGATTAGGAGTGTTGCCTGGATGAGAAGATACAACATTTGGCGCCCGTTGATGTTAATTATTGTTGCTGTACTTACAAAAAGCTTGGTCACTAACCTGTGCATTTTGTTTGGTATGCAGGCTGAAGCAGCTAGTAGTATGGGGACGCTGGGCATGGTCATTGCCGGTTTAGTGATGTACAATCGCATGACAAATCGCCGTCGTAAATAAGGTGGCCGGATAGATTATAAACGTCTGGTTATTATGTTATAGTAAAGATTGAAATAAAACTTGTATCGACCTGAAAAGGAGTACTTCATGACACAGTTTGTCTACAAACAAATTATTGATGACTTAAAAATGAAAATTTTTGCTGGGCAGTTTCCCGATATGAAATTACCGGATGAACGAACGCTTAGTGAAACTTATCAAGTGAGTCGTAGTTCTATTAAAAGTGCTCTGACTAAAATGGCAAATGCCGGCATTATTTTTAAAAAGCGTGGCTCAGGGACATTTATAAATCCTTTATACATAAAAAATGAATCTATTTTTAACTACGAAGGCTCTAATTTAGGTGTCACCGACAATTTTCAAATGAATGGGAAGAAGCCAAAGATTAAAGTTCTGAAATTCGAGGTCATTCCACCAACGGAAGAACTGCAACGGGATCTGTTTTTAGGACCACATGATTTTGTATACAAAATCGTTCGCTTGCGTCTTTTTGATGATGAACCCTTTATGATTGAAACGGGTTATATCCCAATCAAAATCGTGCAGAACTTAAATCAGACTATTATTGAAGGATCTATCTTTAATTATTTGGAGGATTCACGGAACCTGGCGGTAACCAAATCCTTTTTATCGATATCCGCAGAACCCTCTGAGGCTACGGATCAAGAGCTGCTGCATTTGCAGGCGAATGAGCCAGTAAGCATTATGGAAGGGATTTTCTTTTTAGATAATGGCACACCCTTTGAATTCTCCCATATGCGTTTCCACTATAAATACTTAAAATTTAATACCTTTGTGTCCGTTCATTAAAAGTAAGACTGGGGAATTTTTCTCGGTCTTATTTTTTTTATTTTGCGTAAAATAGATGAAGGAAAAGCAGCAAATATCTCCCGCAAACTTCAGCCCATATTTTTACATATATATTAATATTGACGTATTTTTACAGACAATTGACACCGTTTTTCATACTATGTTCATATTTTCACAAAATTGGACCGTATCATTTGTTGAAAAGGTTGAATTAATTTTTGGCGGCGGTATGATGTACTTGTGGAAGAAATTACGGCAATGTAGACACAGAAAAAATTTTGGGGAGTGGAAGAAATGGTATTATCCATGGATGTTGATTACTCATCAAAAACTTATTTAGAGAAGCTTGATGCATACTGGCGCGCAACTAACTACATCTCTGTAGGTCAACTGTATTTGAAAGATAATCCGTTGTTAAGAGAACCGCTGAAAGAAGCAGACGTAAAGATTAAGCCAATTGGACACTGGGGAACTATTCCCGGCCAGAACTTTATTTATGCCCATTTGAATCGGGTCATTACTAAATATGATTTGAATATGTTCTATATCGAGGGTCCTGGTCATGGCGGTCAGGTCATGGTTTCAAACTCCTATCTCGATGGTAGCTATACTGAAATTTATCCGGAAATTACACAAGATATCCCAGGTCTGAAGAAATTGTTCAAACAATTCTCTTTCCCAGGTGGAGTTGCTTCCCATGCTGCCCCTGAAACACCTGGATCGATCCACGAAGGTGGCGAATTAGGTTATTCTCTATCCCACGGTGTAGGTGCTATTCTGGATAATCCAGATTTGATCTCCGCTGTTGTTATTGGTGATGGAGAGGCTGAAACTGGCCCATTAGCGGCTTCATGGTTCTCCAACCGGTTCATCAATCCAGTTACTGATGGTGCAGTTCTGCCGATCTTGCACTTAAATGGTTTCAAAATCAGTAACCCAACGATTCTGTCTCGTCAATCCAAAGAAGAAATTACTGCATACTTTAAAGGTATGGGTTGGGAACCGTTCTTCGTTGAAGGCGAAAATCCTGATCTAATGCATCCAGAAATGGCTAAGGTGCTTGATACCATCGTAGAAAGAATTGAAGCGATTCAAAAGAATGCACGTGACAACAATGACCTTACGCGTCCGGTTTGGCCAATGTTGGTCTTCCGTTCTCCTAAGGGCTGGACGGGTCCAAAGCAATGGGATGGTGTTCCGAATGAGAACTCGTTCCGTGCCCATCAGGTGCCGATTCCAGTGGATCAAAAGAATATGAAGCACGCTCCAGCGTTATTGGAGTGGATGAACAGCTATAAACCAGAAGAATTATTTGATGAGAATGGTCGTCTGAATGTTGAACTTGCTGAGATCCTGCCAACTGGCGACAGACGTATGGGAATGAACCCAGTTACTAATGCTGGCAACCAAATTAAAGATCTAAACTTACCGAATTTCCGTAAGTTCGCACTTGATAATTCCAAACCAGGTGAAGTAATAGCACAAGATATGGCCGTTCTGGGTAAATACATGAAAGATGTTATCTCTCTGAACGAAGAGAACCGCAATTTCAGAATTTTCGGACCGGATGAAACAATGTCCAACCGTCTGGGACCTGTCTTTGAAGTGACGAAACGTCAATGGTTGGATCAAGTGATTGAGCCGAATGATGAATTCCTAGCTTCTTATGGCCGTGTTATCGATTCCCAATTGTCTGAACATCAGGCAGAAGGTTTGCTTGAAGGTTACGTATTGACAGGTCGCCATGGTTTCTTTGCAAGCTATGAAGCTTTCTTGCGTGTCGTGGATTCGATGATTACTCAGCATTTCAAATGGCTGCGTAAAGCAACAGATCAAAGCTGGCGTGCGGATATTCCATCATTGAATGTGGTAGCAACTTCAACTGTATTCCAACAAGACCACAATGGTTACACTCACCAAGATCCAGGTTTGCTAGGTCACTTGGCTGATAAAAAACCAGAATTTATCCGTGAGTATTTGCCGGCTGATGCGAACTCCTTGCTGGCTGTCTTTGACACCGTCTTAAATGACCGTCAAAAAATTAACTTGATCGTTTCTTCCAAACATCCTCGTCCACAATGGTTCAGTGCGGATGAAGCACAAGAGCTGGTGGATAAAGGACTGAAGATTATTGACTGGGCAAGCACCGATCAAGGTGGAGAGCCTGATGTTGTCTTTGCTTCTGCAGGTACAGAACCAACTATCGAAAGCTTGGCTGCAATCTCTATCCTGCATGAAAAACTGCCGAACCTTAAGATTAGATATATCAACGTGGTAGACTTGTTGAAACTGAGAAGTCAAAAATTAGATCCGCGTGGCTTATCTGACGAAGAGTTTGATCAATTTTTCACAAAAGATAAACCAGTTATCTTCGCTTTCCACGGATATGAAGGTCTGATTAAAGACTTGTTCTTTGATCGCCATAACCATAACCTGCACGTACACGGATACCGCGAGAATGGCGATATCACAACACCATTCGATATGCGCGTATTGAATCAAATGGACCGCTTTGACTTGGCGAAGGAAGCTGTTCTGAGCTTGCCTAATGCTAACGACTATAAAGCGATCGCAGATGAAATGGATGCTATCGTTAAGAAACATCACCAATTCATTCGTGAAGAGGGTATTGATTTGCCAGAAGTAGAGAACTGGGTATGGAAAGCTTTGAAATAAACGTATAGCCAGTACCATAGGAAGTAATACAAAAAGACACCTTTAGAGGTGTCTTTTTATTTGTGTGCGCCCAGCATGGGCGCTATCTATAGGGTTGAAGTCCCGAATGGCGAAGGCAGTAGTAGCCATTAGCTTAAGGCAAGGGTGTCCACCGCGAGGTGGAATCTGAAGCCAGCCAGCGGCAAATCTCCGGTCTGAGGAATACGAACTTCATACAAGGCTAACGTAGGCTGGATGAGGTTGCACAACAAACCAAAGTCCATACTGCCAAAGGCGTACGAGAGTAAATGAAGCAGATAGATGGAGAGGAAGATAGCGTTCTTACCTGGGGAGATCTGTGTGATAGGCGAGTATACTTCGTAACCCTACTTGTGAGAGTAGGCTGAGTGCACAGAAGTCAGCAGACGCCATAGTACGCAAGCTGTTGCAACAGCTGCGGAAGGGCTGAACATGGAATAGGATTTATACATCCAGGCGTTCAAGATGAGCGATGAATGCAGAAAAAAATCCGAAAGGACCTGACTGAAGAAGGAAACGGTGAATCCCGTGGGGGTCTTCAGCAGGGCGGAGTTCATCTTTGGCACAAATGGAAGGTATAAATCACGTAAAGAGAGGTTAAAAAAAATGTTGGAGCAACTGCTATCACGGGAAAATCTTCTGCAAGCCTTAAAGCGTGTTGAAGCGAATAAAGGAAGTCATGGCGTAGATGGGATGTCCGTAAAATCCTTACGAGAACACATCGTACAAAACTGGCAGACCTTGCGGCATGCCATAGAAGAAGGAACCTATGAACCGAGCCCCGTGCGCCGAGTCGAAATCCCGAAACCCGGTGGCGGAGGTGTTAGGTTACTAGGAATACCTACCGTGACAGATCGAATGATTCAACAAGCAATCGCGCAGGTGTTAACTCCATTGTTTGATCCAGAGTTTTCCGACCATAGCTATGGATTCCGTCCGAAAAGACGAGGGCATGATGCGGTGAGGAAAGCTCGAACCTTTATGAAAGAAGGATATCGATTCGTAGTCGACCTAGACTTGGAGAAATTCTTTGATCGCGTCAACCATGACCGACTGATGATGAAGATTTCGGAGAAAGTGGAGGACAAGAAAGTTCTCCTGCTTATCCGCAAATATCTTCAGTCAGGTGTGATGGAGAACGGGTTAGTAACCCCGACAACGGAAGGTGCCCCGCAAGGCGGTCCACTGAGTCCGTTATTATCTAACATTGTCCTAGATGAGCTCGACAAAGAACTCGAGAAACGTGGGCACCGCTTCGTTCGTTATGCGGATGATTGCAATATTTACGTGAAAACGCTAAGAGCAGGAGAGAGAGTCAAGACAACGGTCACCCGATTCATCGAGACGAGGCTAAAGCTGAAGGTGAACCAAGTAAAGAGCGCGGTAGACCGTCCCTGGAAACGAAAGTTTCTAGGATTTAGTTTTAGTGTGGACAAAGAACCAAAGGTGAGAATTGCGAAGCAGTCCTTACAGAGAGTCAAGGTTCGAATACAGGAGATATCCTCTCGAAAGAGATCGATGAAGATGGAAGAGCGAATCAAGGAACTAAACCACTACCTCATGGGATGGTGCGGTTATTTCTCGCTGGCGGATACCCCAAGTACCTTTCGAGATATGGATAAATGGATACGAAGAAGGCTACGAATGTGCCTCTGGAAGCAGTGGAAGACCCCTAGAACCAAAGTCAAAAGACTTATATCCTTAGGGGTACCTAAGGATAAAGCCTATGAGTGGGGAAATACCCGAAAAGGGTATTGGCGAATTGCAGGGAGTCCAATTCTACAACATGCATTGAATAACCAATATTGGGAAGCCAATGGATTAAAGAGTGTATTGGACAGATACAACTCCTTACGGAATATTTCATGAACCGCCGTATATCGAACGGTACGTACGGTGGTGTGAGAGGTCGGGGGCTAGCCGCCCCCTCCTACTCGATTCAAGTAAGCATACAAAACAATTATAATCATTTTTTCATCTTTACCACTGTAAATATATGTGAGTAAATAGGTGGGTAAAGAAAGGGGAGAAATGTATGACATCTATTGATAAACTTCCCAAGTCTATAGAAATACAGCTTACAGAACAACCTTTATTTCACTCTGTATCTGATTTAATGAAAGATGGGCAATTCGGTGAGCAGTGGCTTGTATTGACTGAGAAGGAGGTTTCCGTTTGGGGGACGGACGGGAAACTGGTCTCAAAGCTTCTAGTCTCGAATATTACCGATGCCCGGGTAGTAGGCGGGGTAGGCGGCGGTTCGTTGCTTGTGGATACCCAAGCGGGGCCTATTATACTTATACGTTATACAGCATCACTTACCTCTATATTTGGTTTTGCTGCTAAATTAATTGGCGCTGTAGCTAAAGGCGAGGAACGGCCAACCGCTTCTGAAAAAGAGTTTCCAAGAAATTGTCCAAAATGCCGCAATCCGCTGCCGGAAGATTCACAAGCTTGTCCGGTGTGCAAGAGTAACGGCAAGGTTCTATTTCGGATGTTGAGTTACGCTAAGCCTTATAAGATCCAAATGATCGCTGCGGCGATTATGTTGATTTTTACTACATTGGTAGAGCTTGTTCCACCATTTTTGACGAAGATGATCGTTGATAATGTGTTGACAGAAAAGGATATGGGCTCGACGCTTCTATGGATTGTGATCGGGCTAGCAGCCACGTCCTTAGTAATAACTTTAATGCAGACTGTACGTGGACTTATAGGGGTATGGATTGGTTCCAAAATCATGGGTGATCTTCGTCATGATGTGTATCATTCCTTGATGAAATTATCTTTATCTTTTTTCGACCGAAGACAATCTTCGCAATTTATTGGACGGGTGAATAATGATTCAGAGGCGATGCGGCAATTTATGACTGACGGTGTAATCTGGGTCTCGGGTGAATCGCTGCGGGTAATCGCTATTTTCACTATTATGTTCAGTATGGATTGGAAGCTAACGCTGCTTGCTATGCTGCCTATGCCGCTTATGGTGGTGCTGTCGACCGTGTTATGGCCGATGATTGGCAGACGTTGGTACCAGCAGTGGAGATCTATTTTTAGATTAAACGCTTTGGTTGGCGATTCTTTGCAGGGGATTCGTGTAGTCAAAGCATTCGGCCAGGAAACAACAGAGATGTCACGTTATACGGTCGCCAATAAGGAGTTGGTGCGGCATAATATTCGGATCGAAGGCTTATGGCAGGGGATGTTTCCTGCTTTTGCGTTGGTTGCTGGTGTTGGTACGTTATTAATTTGGTTTTATGGCGGAAAAACGGTGCTGGAGGGTCAATTATCCATCGGTACGCTAATTGCTTTGGTGACCTACCTTGGGATGCTTCTCGGACCTTTGCAGTGGGTGAGCCAAATGATCAACTGGGCCAGCCATGCGATTTCAGCAGCAGATCGGGTCTTTGAGATTATGGATACTCCGTCAGATGTGCCTGATACAGTAAATCCAGCAGCCATCGGCCGCGTAAATGGTGAGGTTGAGTTTAAGCGGGTTACTTATGGATACGAAAAACATCATCCTGTGCTCAAGAACGTGGATTTAAAAGTGGGTGCGGGCGAGATGATTGGTCTGGTCGGACATTCAGGTGCCGGTAAGTCGACGTTCATTAATATGATCTGTCGCTTCTATGACACAGATGAGGGAACCATTACCATCGATGGTGTGGACATCCGAAATATCAGCCAGTCAGATCTGCGTAGTCAGATCGGTGTAGTGCTGCAGGAGACGTTTCTATTCGACGGAACGATTGCTGAGAATATTGCCTATTCTAAACCGGACGCTACGGAATTAGAAATCATGCGCGCTGCAAAAATCGCCAACGCCCATGATTTTATCGTTCAATTGCCGGATGGCTATGATACAAGAGTTGGGGAACGTGGACATAAATTGTCTGGTGGAGAGAAGCAGCGAGTGTCTATTGCCCGAGCAATAATTCACGATCCACGAATTCTAATCCTAGATGAAGCAACAGCTTCTGTAGATACAGTGACCGAGCGGCAAATTCAAGAAGCGATCTCGCGACTGGTAAAAGGCAGAACGACATTCGCTATTGCCCATCGATTATCCACGCTAAGAAATGCGAACCGGCTTGTAGTGCTTGAACGCGGTAAGATCATTGAAGTGGGTACACATGAGGAATTGCTTGCTGCAGAAGGTGCTTACTTCAAGCTAGTTGAGGCACAGAAGGAAATGTCGCAGATTAAGGGGGTTGAGATGCATGAGTGATCCGAATCTTGTTAACGGGGAATTGAATCCTAAAGATCCCTATGAGATTAACATTCTTGAACCGGGTGCAATCTCTTTTAGCCGCAGTCAAGGTGGCGTGTTTCAAGGAGTAGTGGAGGGTCAGGTCTATGAGGAATTAATTCTTTTTCGTATATTTCCATTCCAATATACCACGGAGTATATTTCAGTTCGTAACTCCAAGAGTGAGGAGATCGGAGTCATTCGTGACATTGATCAGCTCGATGAAGAAAGTCGCGTGGAAGTGGACACAGAGCTCCGGCTGCGGTATTTTCTTCCGGTTGTAACCCGCATTGATTCTATTAAGCAAAAAGCGGATATGTGGATTTGGGAGCTGCAAACGAATCTGGGCCAGACCCGGATCGTTATGCGGAACCTGCACGAGCATATGCAATATCCAAGTCATAAGCGAATCATTCTTACAGATATCAATGGGAAAAGATGCGAAATCCGTGATTATCTAGCCCTGGATGTTCAGAGCCGGAGCAAGCTGAAGGATGTTTTATAGTCTAGTTGTGAAAAAGCTCCGCAGCCATTTATTGATGGTCTGCGGAGCCTCTTTTTTTTATCCGTAGATTCTACGAAGGAAAAAATTGATGGCGTTCTCTCATTGGTATGGTAATATATTACAACCGGATCTTTTCCATATGGGAGGTATGTGAGTGAAGCGTAAATGGATCAATTCGCCGTACACCTTTGCTTTAGGGATGTTTGCGATGATGGTTCCAAGTCAGGCATTTAGTTCATTTTACAGTTACTTTTATGTAGAAAAATTAGGATTGGGCATTGGACTAGCTACATTAGCCAGAACAATCTTTCTGATCTGGGATGCGGTAAACAATCCGTTATTTGGTTATTGGTCAGATCGCACAGAGACTCGTTTAGGTCGACGCAGACCATGGGTATTTGGCTCAATTCCGTTATTTATGCTGGCATTTGTACTGGTTTTCTCCCCTCCCGGCGGATTATCTGAGAATGGATTGTTCACTTGGTTTTTAGTCACACTTATTTTCTATGAGGCAGTCGCTACTGTGTTGTGGGTGAACTATGGAGCGTTACTCCCGGAGCTCTTCCGAGGAGACCGTATTCGGGCAAAAGCTTCCGCGATTCAGCAAGGCTATCAGGTCGTTGCTTTGTTAATCGGTACTGCCTTAACGCCAATTATTTTTGCAGCTATTAATTTCTCTAATATGGCTATAGTGTATGCCTGTCTCTTTGGAGTATTTATGTTTTTATGTATGATGAATGTCCAAGAAAAGAAGGAGCCCACAGAGCAGGAACCCTTGAAGTTGATTCCAGCTTTTCGGGAGACCATTCGGAATAAAAAGTTTTGGGTGTTTAATATTTCGAACTCTTTTGCTCAAACGGTGAATGGACTTGTAAGCTCGATGATTCCTTTTTATGCAAAATATGTACTTCATATCTCAGAGGCTCAGGTATCGATTTTACTCGCAGCTGTGTTTGTTTCGGTCATTCCATTAGTATTCGTGTGGTACTGGATGATTCGTAAGATGGACGGGGTCAAGGCGTGGCGGTTATCACTGATTTTATATGCGTTATCGGTAATTCCGTTATGGTTTGGTTATGATCTCTTAAGTGGTGTGGCTGCTGGCGTAGTTGTCGGTTTCGGATTAGCCGGATTTCTAGTGACCCCAGCAATAGTAGGTGGCAAGATTATTGATGAGGATGCGGAAAAAACAGGTCTGAGAAGAGAAGGAATCTACACGGCTGTAAGCGGATTCATTACTCGTTCAAGCGGGTTAATCTCTGCGTTAGCTTTTTTCATTGTAGGTATGATCTTTGGCTATCAAGGCGGTGATGACCCAGGGTCCAATCCTGAAGCGACATTTAGGTATTTAATAAGTGTGGTGCCATTATGTCTGTTGGCCATAGCTGTTGTCATATCCTTCACAATGAAATTTACATTTATGGACTCTTTGAGAGGTGAGGCTGACTATGAACAAAAAATTAATCATCAATTGTGATGATTTTGGACAAAGTCCCCCCATGAATCAGGCGATTAAACATCTGCTGGAAGAGGAAAAAGTATCCTCCGCAACGATTATGGCGGTGGCCCCTGGGTTTGAGGAGGCATCTGCATGGTGTAGTCGCAGGCAACAACGAAATGTGGGACTTCACTTGACGATGACTAGTGAATTTGAGGCTTTGCGCTGGGCGAGCCTGACGGGAGAGACTTCTCTTCACGACGAGAGCGGACATCAATATAGGACGGTAAAAGAGTTCGAACAGGGAGCGCAGACAAAAGCCGTACTAAAGGAGATAGATGCGCAGTACGAGCGAGTAAAACAGTCGGGAATAGTGATTAGCCATGTAGACAACCACATGGGTAGTTTATACGGAATGGAAACAGGACGCAGCTTGCTACCGCAGACGTTGTGGAAAATTTCGCGCTGGGGATTGCCCTCACGATTCTTCAGATACATCCATGCTGAGGATCCGCTTTTGGCATCGCTGAAAAATATTAAACGACCAGTTGCCCTTGGAGCAGGGCTGGCGGATACGTTTGGGGTGCCGATTCCCGACTATTTGCTATCGCATCCTTTTGGTGTAGAGGAAGGCGAGACGTATGAAAGTTTTAAAAGATCTATTATTGCTAAGCTGTATTCGTTGCCGGATGGCGTTAGTGAGACCTATATTCATCCCGGGATAGACGATCCATGGATGCAAGCAAATATTCCGCACTGGAGTAAGCGAGTTTGGGAGTATAAGTTGCCCTTTGATGATGATTTTACCTATGCCCTCAGTGATGCTAAGGTTGAATTGACGAATTATCGTTATGTACAGGAGCATCTAAAACGTCCACGGTTAAGATCTGCAGGCAGATTGTTAAAGAACCTGATAAGATTATGAGCAAAAATAAAAGACACCTTGAGGGGTGTCTTTTGATTATCCCATTAATCCTTTTAGCCCATTAAGGAAGGGGGAAATAGATTTAATCATATTGTAGCCCATCTTCATAACCGGCATAGTTTTTTGTACCATTCCAATAAAGTTGCCGATTCCCCCGAACCCCCCAAATCCGCCAAATCCACCGCCTCCAGAACTGGAAGCCCCTGCTCCTGCGGAGCCTAGAGCGCCTCCACCCATTCCGAAAAGTGAGCCGAATAAGGGCATTAATCCTGATACGTTTGCTTTCCGGGAGCGGGAAGAAGAGTGTTTTTTTGATTTTCTGTGTTTGTTTTTACGCGGTTTGGAAAGGGTCAGTCCATTCTTATCGAGGCCGGTTATCCATCCTATATACGTACGTCCATCATGTAACGTAATACACACGGGTCTACCTTTCAGCTGTTCAGCACGTTTGCGAATCTTCGTTGTATTTGCCATTTGTGGATCACCTCATTGGTCTATTTACTTCTATATTACTCAGATATTTTTGTGTTGCTTGTGCTGGTTCATCATAAAAAAATATTTGGGAGCAGTGATTCTTTATGTACTGCTGTCTCTGGGACTGCCTTATGGGGAATTTGCAATGGGAGGAAGGCATAGAATTATGCCTCCACAAATGAGAGTCGCGTGTGGAGTTTCAGTAGTGATACAGCTAATTGCCATCCTGTACTTATTGCAGGCAGGTAATGTGATCTCTATTGGATTACCTTTTGATAGAAGGGTATGTTATTTTTTCGCAGTCTATTTAATTCTTAATACTATAATGAACTTATTGTCGAGGAGCATGAAAGAAAAACTTGTGATGACACCCTTATCTCTAATAACTGCAATCTGTTTTGGGATTACTGCTATGAATGGGTAAAAAGTAGTGCCGGATATAGATTCGACTTTTCTAGACTTTATATAGGATTGTTTTTAGGACACATCTGGTGAAGATGTGTTCTTTTTGCATCTATTGACTCTTGACCTATAAAAACGGATTCATAAGTCTAGGTCTTTCTTCTTATGTTATTATATTTAACATTGTTTTATATTATTTTTACAATTATATGATAATTGGTTATGTTTGTGTGATATAATATCACAGAAATTATGTGAAAATGATAGGGAGGACTAATATTATTATGGGATGGAAGACACGATGGAATAAGCCGATTGCTTCTGTATTAGCAACTGCAGTGCTTTCTTTGCAGGTGTTTGGAGGTATTGGTTTGGGTGCAGCTTGGGGTACAGATAAAGCTGAAGCAGCATCCGCAGCCACAGCCAAACTCCGGCTGATGAGCACGACGGACGTGCACACCAATGTCTACGGCTGGGACTATTTTAAGAATGCAGCTTCAGTAACTGTCGGTCTTGACCGCACAGCAAGCTTGGTGAAACAAGCCAAAAGTGAAGAACCCAACACCCTCCTACTCGACAATGGGGACTTGATTCAAGGAACTCCGCTAGGTACTTATGTGGCGAAGGAATCGGATCTGAAGGACCCTACTAATGTTACTGATATCCATCCGATGATTGCAGCCATGAACGCTATGGGATATGATGCTGCGACTTTTGGTAATCATGAATTCAATTATGGATTACAATTTTTAGATCGTACGATAAACGGTAGCACTGGTAATGAGATGACTACTGGAGCCAATTTTGATTATGTGAATGCGAATATATATAAAATGGATGGCGTTACAAATGCTTATCAGCCTTATGTTATTCTTCCTAAGAAAGTTACGGATAGTAACGGCGATGAGCAGACGATTCAAGTTGGTCTAATCGGCCTAGTTACTCCTCAAATCATGGAGTGGGACAAGGTTAATCTGGAAGGCAAAGTTGTCGTTGAAGATATTGCTAAAACGGCAGAAAAATTTGTTCCTGAAATGAAAGCTAAGGGAGCAGATGTTATTGTTGCTATGGCCCATACGGGGTTTGATGTTAACGCCGTTACAGGAGACGGTTCTGAGAATGATATTAACGCTTTGAGTAAGGTTCCTGATATTGATGCGATTACGTTCTCTCATACGCATAAGGTATTCCCAACAGGGAATAACGATACGTTGGACGCGTCGTTCAAAGATCCTGTTACTAAACAACCGTATGCAAACGAAAAGGCTGTGATCGATAATGTGAATGGTCACATTAACGGTACGCCTGCTGTACAAGCTGGTTACGGCGGAGCTTATTTGGGTCTAATCGATCTGAACATTGTATACGATGGTAATGACTGGACGGTAGACAAGCAAAGTTCAAAAGCTTCTGCTCGTTCTATTTATAAGACAGAGAATAAAGTGAATATACCACTGGTTGAGCCTGATGCGGCTGTAGATGCAGCTGTTGCAGCAGCACATGAGGCTACTATTGCTTATACTGGACAAAAGCTGGGTGTTACAACAGCTCCGATGAACAGCTATTTCGCAATGGTTCAGGATGATCCTACGGTTCAACTTGTTACGTATGCACAAAAGTGGTACGTTCAGAATTATATTGATATCAATGTTCCTCAATATAAGGACCTTGCCATTCTTAGTGTTGGTGCTCCTTTTAAAGCAGGACGCAACGGACCTGATGAGTACACCAGTATTGATAAGGGTGACTTGACTATTCGTAGCGCAAGTGACCTGTATTTATATGATAATACCCTTAAAGCAATCAAAGTTAAGGGTTCTGTTGTGAAAGAATGGTTGGAAATGAGTGCGGGCGCATTTAACCGCATCAAACCAGGGATCTCGACTCCGCAGTCTCTGTTGAATACGAAATTTTCGGTTTTTAACTTCGATGTAATCGATGGGGTTCAATATAAAATTGATGTGACGAAAAACGCGAAGTACAATCCGGATGGTACGATTAATGATGCTTCTTCGAGTCGTGTAACGGATGTCACTTACAATGATCAACCTTTAGATCTAGATCAGGATTTCATTGTTGTTACTAACAATTACCGCGCAAGTGGTGGCGGGAACTTCCCGGGTGTTAAAGGTGCAGAGCTGGTTGTAGACTCTCAAGATGAGAATCGTCAGGTTCTGATGGACTACATCAGTGAAGCTGGTATGATTGATCCAACTGCTGATGGTAACTGGTCCTTGGCACCTATCAAAGGCAATGTTGATGTTACATTTACAACAACACCTAAAGCGGCAAATGTACTCCCAGCGAACATTTCCGATACTGGACAGCAAGATAATAAGGGCTTTGGAATTTTCAAGCTAGATCTAAGTGTGAAGACACCTGCACCGACGGAAGATGTGGAGGTTCACCTTCTTGGAATTAATGACTTCCACGGTCAACTCGACACTGTTTCTACAGTGAACAATAAGTCTGTAGGCACAGCAGCCTATCTCGCGACTTATTTGAAAGCAACTCGTGCAAAGTATGAGAACTCATTACTCTTCCATAATGGTGACTCCGTTGGAGCATCCGCTCCAGTATCATCCCTTGAGCGCGATGAGCCGACTCATGCTTGGATGAACATGATGAAATTTGATGTGGGTTCTCTTGGTAATCACGAATTTGACCAAGGTGTTGATGCACTGATGACACAGCTTTATGGTGGTATCGACCCTAAGGATAATAAAGTTAACCATGCTGGATCTGATTTTGATTATGTTAATGCGAATGCAGTGGATGCCAAAACTGGCGAGCCAATTATTAATCCTTATGTAATCAAAGAAGTAGGCGGTGTGAAAATTGGCTTTATTGGTCTTGTAACAAAATCCACACCAAGCAAGGTAGCGCCTTCCGGTACGGCCGGCGTGCATTTCCTCACGCCTGAGGAGGAAGTGGCGGCTGTGGAGAAATACGCTAAGGAGCTTCAATCTAAAGGTGTTGAGACGATTATCGTGCTTGCACATGATCCTGCAACGACCAAAGATGGTGTGACTACAGGTGAAGCGGCTGATCTGGCCAATGCGCTTCCTGCGGAATCCCCTGTTGATGTTATCGTTGCTGGTGATAACCATGCACTTGCAAATGGAACAGTAAACGGCAAGCTGATTGTACAAGCTTATTCTTACGGTACAGCATTTGAGGATATCAAGTTGATCATTGATCCTAAAACAGGTGATGTGAAGGATAAGTCTGCTGTGGTAACTTCCACCTTCCATGAGGGTGTAACACCAGATCCGGAAAGTGTGGCACTGGTTAATGCTTACCTTGAGAAGCATCCTGAGCTTACCCAACCAGTAGGTACAACGGACGGAACTATCACTCGTACCGATGCTTACAATAATGAGGCTGCACTTGGGAATCTGATTGCTGACTCTATGCGTAATGCTGACTTCGGCGATGGTGCAAAAGCTGCCGATTTCGCCTTTATGAATCCAGGCGGTATCCGTGCGGACCTTCCGAAAGGTCCTGTAACCTTCGGCGATCTGGCTAAAATTCAGCCATTCGGCAACACGCTTGTGAAGCTGACACTAACCGGAGCGCAAATCAAAACATTGCTGCAACAGCAATGGAATGTAAAAGCTGATGGAACACCAGATATCAAAACGCTGCAAATTTCCGGACTGAAATATACAGCGAATATGTATCTGCCAGTAGCTGATCGTATTGCGAGCCTCACACTAACTGATGGAACACCAATTAATCCTACGCAGAAATATACAGCAGTAGTAAATAACTTTATGGCTGCGGGTGGAGATAACTACAAGGTTCTGACTCAAGCTAGTGATTCATTGGCTGGACCTATTGATTTGGACGTATTCTACGACTACATTGTAAAAACGTTTAATGGCAAAGAGATTAAAGCGGCCATTGAAGGACGTATTATTAATAAATTAAAGGCTGATTCGGGATCGGGCAATGGCAGTGGAGGCGGTTCTACCGGTGTAACTCCAACGCCTACTCCAACCGCGAAACCAACAGCAACACCAGCACCATCAACAGCACCAACGGTAACACCTGCACCAACTACTGCGCCAGCAGCAAACTTCAAGGATCTGGGTAAGGTAGCTTGGGCGCAAGAAGCTATTGAAGCATTGGCTGCTAAGGGCATTCTGAAAGGTCTGGATGCAAATACTTTTGCGCCAACCAAAACAGTGACTAGAGCAGAGTTCGTTACGATGCTGGTACGCGCACTGAATCTTACGGGTTCAGCAACAACCAGTTCGTTCAACGATGTTAAACAAGGAGTTTGGTACACGGATTCTATCGCCCTTGCGGTGAAGGCTGGACTTGTACAAGGCTCTGGAAATGGCAAATTTGAACCGGGTCGTGAAGTGACTCGTGAAGAAATGGCCATTATGGTTGCTAACGCACTGAAAGACAAACTACAGCCAATTGATAAAAATGCAGCATTGGGTAAGTTTGCAGACAAATCCAGTATTGCTCCTTATGCACAAGAGGCTATCGCACAGCTAACTCAATTGGGAATCGTCAACGGTGTTGATGGTGGGAAATTTGCACCTAAGGGTATAGCTAATCGCGCTCAAGCAGCGGTTATCATCTATCGCATGCTTGGACAAGTATCATAATTCTATTGTTCTAACTAAAAGTGTATCGATGATCCTCGTGAGGGCATCGATACACTTTTTTTAAATATAAGAAAGTATAAGTGGCACCAATACTCTTATGGTCTTCCCTTAAACGCTTACTGTCCTTACAAGGACGCCGATGGCGCTTTTACTTGTTAAATTTGTTGTTGCTCTTTCTGTGAAATCATGTTAACTTATATTCTGCACTGTATTTTTTAATATTTTGTGCGGTCGTGGCGGAATTGGCAGACGCGCACGGTTCAGGTCCGTGTGGGCTAACCCCCGTGGAGGTTCGAGTCCTCTCGACCGCATACCTAAGTGCATATAAACAGGCAATACTTTTGAATCGCTCTTCAACCTGAAGAGCCTTTTTCTATTTATACGCATAATTCAATTTGACAAACTCTATGTAAAAGAAGTGAAGCAAAGATGGAGCCTAATGTAGGTGTAAATACGAAGCAAAGTGTGCGGTTTCTGGAAAAGTATTTCTCTGGTGAATCGATAGATTATCGTCAGATGATTGCTTTATTCATCCCTATCCTAGTGGATCAGGCCTTTGTGGTGGGTCTTAATCTAGTGAATACAGCTATGATAAGCTCGTCTGGTGTGGCAGCTATCAGTGCGGTCAATATGATAGATTCTCTTAATATTTTTCTCATTAGTGTGTTTATTGCCGTCTCAACAGGTGGGACGGTTGTTGTTGCGCAGTATAAAGGGAGCGGCAATGACCTCATGGTGTCAAAAGCTACGGCAGGTGCTACGTCATCTGTTTCGCTGATGGCATTTGCTATTGGGATGTTCGGAATTCTTTTTCACAATCCGCTGTTAAATTTACTATTTGGAGCGGCCTCACCAGAGGTTATGGAGAACGCCCGAATATATTTGATTGGGAGCTGTATCTCTTATCTTGGTATAGCTGTTGTGGAGGCGGTATGTGGTGCTCTTCGTGGAATTGGTAGAACGAGGGCCTCGCTTGTGCTTTCGCTAATTATGAATTTAACTTATGTCTTATTGAATCTCGTCTTTATTAACCTGTTGCATATGGGTGTTCTGGGGATGACCATTTCTATAAATATAGCTAGATACCTGGGGGCGTTCTGCGCACTTTATTATCTATTCCGATTGGACAACGATCTGCATATCCGTATTCGCGATCTTGTAGTGGTTAAGCTGTCTATGCTGAAAAAAATAATGTTCATCGGGATGCCGTTTGCGGCGGAGCAGATGTTCTTTAATGGTGGTAAAATTCTGACTCAGATCTTTATCGTTAGTCTGGGTACGTATGCACTTGCGACTAATGCGATTGCCTCCTCCTTTGCAGGGATTATGCAAATCCCCGGGAATGCGTTGTCCTTAACGATTATTACAGTGGTGGGACAATGTATGGGAAGCAATAATGTTAAGGATGCTCGAAAATTTATTAAATCATTCCTTGTCACCTCTTCTCTTTCCCTGGTGGTAATGGGGTTGCTGATTATGCCTTTTTTCAATCCATTAGTGTCGATGTTCCATCCTCCTGCTGAGATTGTGGGAGATATCTTCCTGATTGTGCTCATCAATACGATTGCGCAAATTCCGCTATGGTCCATTAGCTTTATTACGCCTTCGGCGCTTAGAGCGGCAGGGGATTCCAAGTTTACCTCCATGGTTTCGATGCTTACGATGTGGCTGTTCCGTGTAGTGCTCGGATACATCTTAGGTATTGTTCTGAACTTTGGTATACTCGGCGTTTGGCTGGCGATGAATTGTGAGTGGGGGATCAGAGGTCTGATTTTCCTGCGGCGATTTATGGGCAAAAAATGGGTTCAGCATCGTGTTATATAATAGATATAAAAAAATCAAAGGACACCCTGAGGGGTGTCTTTTTTGCATGCTCTGATGAGTGCCTTTGGAGAATACAACTTGAGTATTTCTTGGGTAGCGGGGTAATAATATGTAGGAATTGCGTCTTTATGCTTACTAAAACACACAACAAGGAGTCTTGCACAATGTCACATTTCGTTAGATCCGTTACTTCACCAAAGAAATTTATCTCCGGCCATAACTTACTTTCAGATCTGAATGAGTATATTAAGGCGTTTGGCGATCATGCCTATGTGATCTGTGATGAGTTCATTTTGGAACGTGCTAAGAAAGAGGCGGGAAGTTCCATCGAAGGTGCGGGCAATAAGGCTACTTTTGAAAAATTCAATTATGAATGTACTCAGGAAGAGATTAATCGTAATCGGGAACTTGCCCGTAAAGCTGGGGCGAATATCATCGTCGGTATCGGCGGAGGTAAAACACTGGACACCGCCAAAGCTACTGCTTATTATGAGAAGCTGCCTGTAGTTATTTTTCCGACGATCGCTTCTACTGATGCACCATGTACAGCGCTGGCTGTCATTTATAATAAAGATGGTTCATTTGATCAATACTTATTCCTCCCAAGTAATCCGGATGTAGTCTTGGCTGATACAGCGATTTTAGCTTCAGCGCCTTCCCGCTTTTTCGCAGCTGGAATTGGCGATGCACTGGCTACTTATTTTGAAGCCCGTGCTTGTTATGCCTCTAATGGCGACAATCTCGTAGTCATGAAACCTTCTACAACGGGTCTAGGTATATCAAGACTTTGTTATGAAGCTCTACTTAAGAATGCGGTAAAAGCAAAACGTGCGGTTGATCAGAAGCTCTATACACGCGCGGTGGAGGAAACTATTGAAGCGACAATTTATCTAAGTGGTGTGGGTGCTGAATCTGGTGGTCTGGCTGCCGCGCATGCTATCCATAATGGGATGACAGCCGTTCCTTCACTACACAAAGCTCAGCATGGTGAAAAGGTTACGTTTGGTCTTTTAGCCCAGCTAGTACTGGAAAATGCCTCAAATGAGGAGCTGGAAACTGTCATTAAGCTTATCAAGGATGTAGATCTTCCGCTAACCCTCGCCGATCTGGGGTGTACGGAATTTATCGAATCCGAATGGCGCCAAGTTGCTGAAGCTGCTTGTGCAGAAGGAGACACAATGGGCAATATGCCGTTCCCGGTTACTTCGGAAGATGTGTACAATGCGATAGTGGTAGCGAACTCGCTGGCAGAGTCTTATAAATAACTAGCACAACTAATATGCAGTGATAATGAAGGCACCCTTGGGGGTGCCTTTTGTTTTTATATAGGGTAAGCTTTTGAAATACTGTAGTGGTAAAATTTTTCATATAGCTATTGGCTTTGGCACTTAATCGCGGGATAGGGTGCCTACAGAAACGAGATTATTGCTAATCGCCCCGCTGCTGTGCCAATTGTACTCTATGTAATAAGGAGGAAGGAAAGATGAGAAAAAACCAATTGGGTTATCTAATCCTTATTATCATAATTATTGGAGCGGTAATAATAGCAGTAATTCACGGAAGCTCGGAGCGTCAGAACAAGCGGGCAGCAGGAAGTCTTGGAATGGATTATGTGCGTAAAGAGTACACGGAAAGTGCATCGCTGAGAGTTGCAACGATTTGCAAACCCTTATTTGGAGGGTCAGGTTATCAGGTAGTGCTCGAGGATTCAAGTGGGCAATCGTATTATGTCATTATCGTTCTCGGAACTACACATAATCTTGTCACTATGGACGATCTGACGAAAGAGGTGCGGGAAGGAACATCTGTGTTTCCGTGCCACCAATAAAACATGATAAATGAATTGGATCTCATCTATATGATTATTGGGAGGCACTCCTGCGGGGTGTCTATTTTTGTTATATTGTATTGAATTTTGTTATTTATTTACGGAATAGCTAACATATATGCTAACGTAAAATATAAAATAATTATAACAAGAGGCAATATTTTGATTGTTTTATGCCAATGTAACCGCTATAATCTTGCATATACCGGAATATGTAACGAAATAAGAAGTTTTTGTTAGCGTTTGTTATCAATAACAAAGTTGGAGATGTGGAGGTGAATAGTTAGCGAGTAGGTCTGTAATTGTCTTCTATAAGGACAGATAGTTATTGGGTTCATAACAGCTGGTTGGCTATTCTTATTATCAAATCCATTTATTTTCGAAGGAGAATTAGGAATGAAAAAAGCGAAAAAGTGGCTGGGGAGTATACTTGCCTGTGCAATGATAATGTCTCCTATCCCTTCTGTAATTTCTGCAGCAGCACCATCCACTGTTGGATTCGGTGATACACAGGGTCACTGGGCACAACAAAATATTGCGAAGTGGGTAGAAAATGGCGTTTTAAACGGGTATCAGGATGGTTCTTTTCATCCCAATGAAGGAATTACAAGAGCTGAGTTTGCTACGATCTTGAATAAGGTATTTGGTTTCTATATGAAGTCAGATCAATCTTTTTCCGATGTAAAAGCGACCGATTGGTATGCAGATCAGCTTTCGTTGGCACGA
This sequence comes from Paenibacillus sp. FSL R7-0163, assembly GCF_037969975.1. Classification (NCBI taxonomy): domain Bacteria; kingdom Bacillati; phylum Bacillota; class Bacilli; order Caryophanales; family Paenibacillaceae; genus Paenibacillus; species Paenibacillus sp. FSL R7-0163. The sequence continues at coordinate 5,921,338 of NZ_CP150224.1, read as the reverse complement.
TATGCTGGGTATTATGAAGGATACTCAGAGAATAAAGCACAAGCTACTGATTATATAACGCGTCAGGATGCGGTGACGATGTTGGCTCGGATATTTACTCTTCAAGCTACTGAAAGCGCTTCATCATTGAGTGGATTTAATGATTCCTCTCAGATTCAAGCTTATGCTAAGGATGCAGTTGATGCGCTCTCAGGATTGATCACAGGTTATGAGGATGGAACCTTTAAGCCGCTTGGAAGGATCACCCGTGCCGAAGTTATAACGTTAATTAATAAAATAGTGAAGAGTTATTACTCGCAATCTGGAAGTTTTGAAGGAGGAATAGTTTCTGGAAATGTAGTCGTTAATCAGGATGGTGTTGTGTTAAAAAATGCAACGATAAACGGAAACCTGTATCTAACCGCTGGGATCGGTAACGGCGAAGTGACCCTTGAGGGCATTAAGGTTACGGGCACCACATTTATTGCAGGTGGCGGGGTAAACTCCATTCTTATTAAGAATAGCTCATTAGGCAAAGTAAATATAAATCGTAAAGAGGGTGAGGTTCGTGTCCTCACGAGTGGTACAACCCAAATCTCTCAGCTAACGGTAGATAGTCTAGCAAGGCTGGAGTTTGGAATTGGGACGATGATCACCACGGGAATTCTAAATAGAACTGTGGGACTGATCCTAGGTGAAGGCGCATCGATTGCAAATCTAAACGTTGCTGATAAAGCGACTGGAACCACCATTTCCGGTCAGGGCGACATTGCAAAAGCGGACGTTAAGGCAACAGGAGTAACGTTGAACGGTAAGCCCATTGCTCCTGGCACAATTGTCATTATCAAAGGCAATCAAGGTCCTGTAGCAACGGCTACCCCAGCGCCTACCTCGGCATCAGGCTCATCAATAACGCCGGCAGGTCCGACTAATCCAACCGCGGCACCTACAGCGACAGCAACACCAACAGCAACGGAAACACCGACACCAACGGCAACACCAACAGCAACAGCAACACCGACACCGACCGACCCGACGGGTCCTGTGGGACGTATCGAGAATTTAGCGGATGTTGATGCAAGTAGTGAGACTAAATCACTATTCGCCTACTTACAGGATATCCGCGGCAGTGAGATCTTGTTTGGACATCAGCATGCTACTACAGAAGGACTTTCTATTACTGAAAAGGACGGAACGCAGTCTGAGGTCGAGAATGCAGTAGGCGACCTTCCGGGGCTGTTCGGCTGGGATACACTTAGTCTTGAAGGTTTTGAGAAACCGGGAGATTTAGGCGCAACCAAGCTGGAGAATCGTGATAAATTAATCGGCGTGATGAAGTCTGCTTATGAAAAAGGCGGCGTGCTTACATTAAGCTCGCATATGCCGAACTTCGTCACAGGAAAGGACTTTTATGACACCAAAGGAAATGTGCTTACGCATATATTACCCGGCGGTGACAAGCATGCAGAATTTAATGCATTCCTGGATATGATTGCGGACTTTGCGAATAACTTAAAAGATGATGATGGTAAAGTTATTCCAGTCATTTTCCGTCCATTCCACGAGCAAAATGGTGGCTGGTTCTGGTGGGGTGCGCCTTACCGTACGAAGGAGCAGTATGCTGAAATCTATCGTTATACCGTTGAATACTTAAGGGACAAAAAAGATGTGCATAACTTCTTATATGCATTCTCACCGGGAAGTCCATTTAACGGCACAGATGCGACCTTCCTTGAGACGTATCCGGGAGATGACTATGTTGATATCCTTGGCTTCGATAATTATTATGACGGAACCACTGAGGGTTGGTTTGATTCAGTTGTGAAGGATGCTAAGCTGATTTCGAAGCTGGCGGATGATAAGGGAAAAATTGCAGCATTTACTGAGTTCGGTTATTCGGGTGTGAAGCCAACTGGAACGAAGGACCTGAAATTCTTTACCAAGCTAATCGCTGCGCTGCAGTCTGATCCGGATGCTAAACGGATGGCGTACATGCAGACTTGGGCGAATTTCAATACAGATTCTATCTTTGTCCCTTATAGAAATGCTCCAAACGGACTAGGAGATCATGAACTGCTCCCTGATTTCGTAGACTATTATAAGGATCCGTATACAAGCTTCAGCTATGAAGTGGCTGTTGCGGATGCGTATTCGAAACAGGTAACTACAGAAACCGAGCAACCTTTTTTACACATTGCCTCACCAACCGCAAACCAAACAGTGCCCACGACAAAAGCATCGACCCTTCGTGTTCGTGTGTTGAATCAGGACGTGGATAAAGTAACCTATCTGATTGGGGATGACACAACAGAGTACAGTATGGCAGCTGACACAGAAGGTTTCTATTACTTGGCAGATTGGACACCAGGTGTAGCCTTCGACGAATCAGGCGTGATGCTTACTGTTAAGTCCTATGCAAAGGATGGTTCTGTACTTTCACAAACGATCCAAATCTTTGTAAGTGACGTGCAGGGCATTGGGGACCCATTGATTGTAGATACTTTTGAGAATTACAAAGGCAATGATGAATTACTTCGTGCGGCATTAAGTCCTGCGGGTGATCTAAATAAGATCTCACTTGATGCGGACCATAAAAATGATGGCAAGTATGGCCTTAGATTCGATTATAATGTGGACGGCCAGGGTTATACAGGTCGTACCAAAAACATGAATAATGCCGACTGGTCGGACGCCAACAAATTGAAGCTCTGGATTGCACCTGATGGCAGCGACCACAAACTTGTTATTCAGGTCAATGCAAGCGGCATCTCTTTTGAAGCTTATCCTTCACTGGCAGGTACGACACCTGGCATGGTGGAAATTCCATTCAGCCAGTTCGCTCCAGCGCCATGGGATACAGGAAATGCCGGTAAAGTAATCACTAAAGAGAACCTTAAGGACATTCGGGCAGTGTCTATCTACGTAAATAAAAAGGACACAGTAGCAAGTACGTCTGGTACGCTGTACTTTGACGATATTACAGCGTTTAATGATGGAACGGGTGGCGTCCCTAACGGGGGCGAAGGTCCTGGCAGCACGCCAGAACAGGCGAAGCTGTTGTATGGCTTCGAAAAAGATACTCAGGACTGGACAGTAGAGCAAAATAATGCCAGTGCAAGCGCGGCAGTGATCTCGACTGATGAGGCTGCTGAAGGAACTCATTCGTTAAGCTCCTTGTTCTCACTCGATTCAGGTGGAGCTTTTGAGCTCAGCAAAAATGGCAGTCTGGATCTGAGCGCGGTAGATAAATTAAGCGCACAAATTAAACTGTCGAACGGAACAGCGGATGCACGTTTGTATATTAAGACGGGATCAACCTGGGCTTGGGCTGACAGTGGAGCTGTGAAAGTAGATTCGAGTGGATTTACTACGGTTTCGCTCAACTTGGCAGGTATTGCTGATCTTAATAGTGTAAAAGCCATAGGTATCAAGCTCGAGGGATTCAGCGGTACGGGAACTTCTACGCTGTATCTGGATGATGTTCGGACCCTGAAGAATGGTACCGCACCTGAAGCTGTCGTCTATGGCTTCGAGGACAATACACTGCAAGGCTTCAGCATCAATGTGGATGAAAATAATAAATATAATACAGCACTGGCTCAGAATCTATCTGTGAGCAATGCTGTGTATGCTGAGGGAACTCATTCGATGCAAGCGGACTTAACATTAAATGGAGGGCAGTTCCAGCTGCGTCGTATGGTGGTTACCAATTTAGCGAATGCATCAACAATTACGCTTAAAATCAAGGTTGTACCTATTGATGCAAGCGATGTTAGCGGTGTAATGGCTCAGCTGTTCACCCAAAGTGGCTCAAGCTGGGGAACATGGACTGCTTCTACGGCTGCACCAGTAGATACCAATGGATTTACTACAATAACATTGGATATCAGCAAGGTAGCGGATCGTAATTTGACCCAAGCGATTGGCGTTCAAGTCATGACCACAGCAACCGATCCGGTGGGTAGTGCTACCGTATATGTGGACGAAATCACGATTAAATAGAAAGTAGTAAAGCCGGAAGCGAACATTTTACGATGTTCACTTCCGGCTTATTTATTTAGCATCAAATTTATTCATTTTAAGGTCTACGAGAATCTGCTTGAAATTAACGAAGCTTAATAGATCCGCCATCTACCATGATAGTCTGGCCCGTAATATAATCGGAATCTTCACTCGCTAGGAATACCGCAACACGCCCGATATCACTTTCCAGTTCACCCAATCTTCTCAAAGGAATTTTTGAAATCATGTTTTGGTAATACTCAGGGTTTGCTTCTGCCCATTCAATCATGCCAGGGGAATTAGCAATTGGAGCAATGATGTTTACGTTGATTCCAAATGGACCAAATTCATTAGCGGCTACCCGGGTAATTCCACGGATGGCTTCTTTTGCAGCAGCATATGTTCCTTGATTGGTGTCACCGTTGAGACCGGCGCCCGATGCAAAGTTAATAATTTTACCTTGAGTTTCTTTTAAATAGGGTAGTGCTGCTTGCATGAAATAGAAGGTTGGATAGAAGCCTGTATCAAAAGATAAATCGAAATCAGCCTGTGTAGTTTCTTCGATAGATTTCATTCTGGATGCGTGGGCATTGTTTACTAAAATATCTATTTTTCCGAATTTATCAGCTACTTGTCTAACAAGGTTAGCTAGTTTATTGTGTTCCTTGAGGTTAGCTTGAATAAAGATAGACTCAGGTTGATGTTCTTGCAATTCTTTAATTGTTTCTTTACCGGTTTCTTCATTGAGGTCAATAATGGCTACCTTAGCGCCTTCTTTAACAAAAGCTAGGGCCATCCCTTTACCAATGCCGCCTGCTCCACCAGTAATAATAGCTACTTTTCCTGCAAGTCTGCTCATGTTGTGATCTCCTTTTTGTGAAAAAATGTAGTATCTAACTCTTATTCGAGGTAAGGTGTAATTGTTACTTCGACTATATATTACCCAAAATAGTAGCTATATTTACCATGAAGTAGAAACGGCATCATTTCCCAAGATGAATATAGAGGGGGATGATGAATGTTTCAGCAGCTGATGACGCCTATTCCAGCTCTTATGTACATGTTGAGCGATTGAATTAAGCGGCGCACCAATTGATGAGCAATTGATGATTCATGTGTCGCACCAAGTGATGCTGCAAGTGATGCAATAAGTGAAATATTTATAGAGTAATTAGGGAATTTCTCCCTGAAATTCAGAGGTTTCTGTTCATCAGACTTATAATTAGGGAAAACTTACCTGATTTTCGGCCGATTTAGTAACTAATTAAGAAATCCCCCTAATTATTAGGGAGGAATTCCCTGATTTCGTTCATTTAGAGCGAATACCGGCTATTTTCAGGGAGTTTTTCCCTGCTATGAACGAATTAGTCAATTCCCCTGTTTTCCCCTTTAAACTAGAGGGTTTTCAATCCCTTGGGCACAGAGACAAAATGCGAGTCGTCGGCTGGCAATCTGCTATCCGTGGGTTGGTTACCACATATTATGCCTACGTCGAAGGAGCTTCCGTAAACTAATTTCGCACGTTAGATCAGGGATCCTGTGCACAGGGAATTCACGGATTCTCCTCGAACCTTTCTCTTTGTCTCCATGCCCCAAGGATTCAAATCTTTTGGGTATGTTTTTATTTTTTTTCGTTTCACCTACGCCATTTTTCGTTCTGCCTCTACCGCAATCGACCAGATAAATCCAATTAACTCACGACCCACTGCTGCCATGGTTAAATTTCGGTGTTTCCCGCGTCTGACTAATTTTAAATACTTGCTGTGTAACCGTTCTTGGGCTTTCCACGACGTTTCATGGACATGAATACTCTCTGCCCTCTCAAGACGCACTGCTAAATCTCCCTTGACGGCAGGGCGGTGACGGTAACTCCATGCGGACTCCACCAGTGCGCGCCGCACTCCGGAATTTCCGACTTTTGTAAGACTCCCTCTTTTGGTACTTGCTCCCGAGGAATATTCCCGTGGCACGAGTCCCAGGTAACTCATGAGCTGAGCCGGTGAACGAAAACGTTCGAAATTTCCAATCTCGACAACTAAAGTCATAGCTGTCAGCAGGGCGATTCCCCTCGCGCCTTGCAACGCTTGAATGACAGGTGCGTAAGGGCAGATCTGTGCTTCTTCTCGCATTGCGGCTTCAAGTCGCTTGATTCGCTCCTCCACTTCCCGGAGCTGTTGCAGGGATTCGGTAAATACCCGTTCTTGAGCTACATTATTAAACTTCAGCATAGAGAGCCATTCCCGGTACCTTTTGGTCCAGCGTTTTTTCATACCCTCTGGCTTGTGAATTTGGTGGCGCAATAGAAAATGAATGAGCCGTTGCCGAGCCCGATGTAGGTCTTGCCTAGCATCTTCTCGTGCACGAATGAGATCTCGTAAAGCTTCGAGTTCTGGCGTTGGCACATAGATCGCAGTCAATTCTCCAGCCCGGTGTAACTGAGCCAGTTTTTCTGCATCCCGTCGGTCGGTTTTTATGGCATCTCCGGGACGCTGTGGCATACGCGAAGGTGCAATTACCACACAGGAAATTCCCATCTTCGTCAACCAGCGGTATAAGTCGTACCCCGTAGGTACCCGGCTTCATAGCAGACCTCCAGTGTAATCCCTGAACCTTTGAGTTTCCGAATCATTCGAGCCACTGCATCTGGGGTATGGGGGATGGCTCCATAATATCGTGCGGGTTCCCGACCCTCATCTGCAATCGCCACCGCAATTTTTTCTTTAGACACATCCAAACCGACGTATTTTATGGTATTCTTCATAGTAACAGCTCCTTTCGCATGTAGCTCTGTAATGGTTGTCCTTTTAACTTCCATTTTAACCTACGGTGTGCGAAACAGGGGCTGCCTTTCGTTCATCATAACTAATTAGTTTAAACCCTACCGCAAGCCGTACGAAAATCACACCTAGCAAGTCGCCCACCTACCACTGCCTACGCCCACCTACCACTGCCTACGCCCACCTACCACTGCCTACGCCCACCTAAGCCTTACCACTGCCTACGCCCACCTACCACTGCCTACGCCCACCGCCTACACCCACCGCCTACACCCACGCCTACGCCCACCGCCTACGCCACCGCCGCTCACCGCCCCACCGCCTATCGCCCACCGCCCAACCGCCCAACCCAATATCATAGAACACTACGCGTGGTGTCATATGGCACAGTAAAATCCATTACTTTTCTTTTCAATTCCATTCCATAAAAAAGAAGCTGCCCCCAAGTAGAGTTCACTACTTTTGAGACAGCCTCTTACGAATAATTATAAGGGAAACCCCATCGAGATGACCGCACCGCCATTTCTTCGGTTGCCTGCGCTGATCTGACCTCCACAACGCTCGATGATTGCGCGGGAAATAGCCAGTCCAAGTCCGGATTCTCCGTCTTTTCCTTTTACGAACCGATGGAAGAGATAGGGAAGCAGATCGTCAGAAATTCCAGGGCCATCGTCACTAACGGATAACAGGGCCCGGCCCTCCTTGACCGAAACATGGATATAGATATGTTGGTTAGCGTAACGTGTTGCATTGGATACTACATTAAGAAGCGCCTGTAGCAGCTTATCCCTATCCGCGAGGATCGTAAGAGAATCTTGATGATCGTGGGAGATATGGAGGGTTAATTCTTTTTTCATTAATAGAGGGTTCATTCTTTCGATGGTTTCTGTCAGTAGATCTTTTAAACAAATTTCCGTAGGCTTGAATATATCTTCCTCGCTGTCCAGCTTCGCAAGTAAAGTCATTTCGGACACGAGCTTCTTCAAGCGGCTGCTTTCGCTCATGATAATGTCTAGCCCTTTTACTACATTCTCACCTTCAAAAACACCATCCTTAATCCCTTCAGCGTAGCCGGAAATGGACATTAAGGGGGTTTTTAATTCATGAGACGCATTCTGGAAAAATTGTTTCTGCACATGGTTGAAACGATTTAATTCATCTGCCATGTCATATACCGATTGAGCGACGGATCCAAGCTCTCCACCAGCTTTAATTAATTTAACATCTGAGAAGCGGCGTTCTTTGACTTTGCGGAGTTCTTGTTGCAGCCTCATTAGAGGTTGAATCAGCTTCTTGGTGATAAATAGGCCAAATAGGAACATAAATGCTCCCGCTGCACTGAAAACGATCAGCAGTCTTTTGAGCAAAGCTTGTTCAATAGCAGTGACTGCGCTCATAGGGGTTAGTAAAGTTAGCGTGCCTATAGGTGTAGCCTTCACTTCAGTAATATACCGTGTATCTGTTCCATTCCAAATGTTCTGGAGCTCAGTGGCTTGGCCTGTGACACTCTTGGCATCGTAGTTTATTGCAATTGAACTCATCTCTGATGATGTGGACAAGACTTTTCCTGTTTCATCGCTAAGAATGGCTTCGACGCCTGCAGTGCTTAGAGAAGGTATGGTCACGGGCAGAGCTTCCAGCTGAGTGCCAATCTCCCCGATGTATTTACTTTCTTCAGTCAATGTAGCTGACATCGCCGCACCAATGGTTCTTAAATCCTCTTTTTGTGTTCCGACAAAATGGTTGAGTAGTACAAAATGGATCACGACAGCAGTAATAGATAGTAGCAATACCAATGCAATACTAAAGGCTAAATTAATCTGATGTGCTAGTTTCATTCGTATGCTCACCCCCATCTGTTCTCATGCGGTATCCGTGTCCCCATACTGCCTCAATGGGCAAATGCTCCAGTTTTTTGCGCATCCGTTTAATTAGATGATCCACGGCGCGATCACTTCCAAAATAGTCGTCTCCCCACACATAGCTCAGCAGCTCATCTCTTGTAAATGCCCGGTTAGGGGCATCAGCGAATACTTTTAGCATGGTGAATTCCTTGCTGGTCAAGTCCACCTCTTCACCACACCAGAATACACGTCTTTCTTCCGGCAATAGTAGAAGCTGGTCAATTTCAAGACGGGTGGAAGTGGCCTGACTGTTCAATTTTTCGGCCTGATTACTCATTTTGTACCAGCGTTGAAGCTGACGTTTGATCCGGGCGACTAACTCACGAGGACTGAACGGCTTGACTAGATAATCGTCACTGCCAAGCTCCAATCCTAATATTTTATCCACTTCATTATCTCTTGCGGAGATCATAATGATCGGTACTTCGGCTTCGTTACGAATCCTTTTACAGAACTCATAACCATCCATGCCGGGGAGCATAACATCGAGTACCCACATATCCGGGGGGCTTGTCTGCCACAAGGTCCATGCTTCCTCAGCGCTGCCAAGGCCGATGGTGTGGTAATTTTCTTTTTGTAAATAAGCTTCAACAAGATTGCGTATATGTTCATCATCGTCGACTACGGCAATGAGGTATGGATTATTCATTTCGGGTTACCTCCAAATTATTCTCCCACAAGTATATCAATCCAGAGGTGGGTAGGGGCGGCTGCCATCGTTTTTCCACAAATTAACCAATGTTCTGCCACACCCATTTTGTAAGCTTGGTCTTGTAAGATCATTCGAATCGACGAGGAGTGTTGTATTTATGAATCAACAGATGTTATTTAAAAAGTTAGCGCTGTCCACCCTGCTAGTGTCCGCCGTTGCTGCACCGTCTGCAACGAACGCAGCAAGTGGAGCACAAGACGGAAACACGAAAACAACGGCCGCAGCCGTGGTTACTGCTGCCTCTAAAGGAACAATTGCCACTAAAGTAACCACTATTGATTGGGTAGATCCCCTGGAGTTGGCTAAGACCTACGCACCTAATACCCAAGAAGACTGGAAGAACACCTTGGATCAGTATTATAAGGTTGCTGGATTTAGTGTAACCGCACTTGCCGAGCTTGTGCCTGCGGAACTGGTGGAGGGAGTTCAATTATCAAAAGAAATACTATCCACCGAAGCTCTACCTGCGGGATATATCGAAGCTGGTCGTAACCTTGAAGTAGTACCTGTAGTCGATGATATGCAGGTAGATAGCAATATCACTACTTCAATTAAAGCTGTAGATGCGACTTCAATTGCTATTTCCATTCCAGATCTTAGCGACGCGGATAAAGCTTTTTTCAAAGCTCAAGATGATCTGAATAGTGCCGTTAAATCCAAAGATGCGACTGTGATCAAGGAAGCTTTAGCTAATCTGTTGGACCAATATAAAGAGAAGATCAAGGAGCTTGAAACAGCCAAATAACGGTGATTAGCGAGGCTTGATACAGAATAGAGATACTGAAAAGGGTAAAGATAAAAGACACCTCGCGGGGTGTCTTTTTTGTATGCATATCAATCTTCACGCTTTGCCTTTGGCCCTTACTTGCTTCCGCCAGTTCACACCGATCACCCCGGCGATGATCATCACTGTACCAGTCCAATGGTACCATTCCAGTTGCTCATTCAGCAGAAGTACACCACCGAGAATAGAGACAACTGTTGAAAGACTGCCGAAAATGCTCACGCGTGAAGCCTCCATCCGTGATAAAGCATAGTTGGAGAGGAAGGAGGTCACGAGGGAGGAGAGTACGCCGAGATAGAGCATGGAGAATATGAATTTTGGCTCTTGAAAAGGTGTGAAATACTGATCCAAGGTTCCTGCCGAACCATGCTTAATGATCGCCAGTCCATTAAAAAATATAAATCCGAACAAAGTAATCATATAGGTAAGTTCTTTGGGACTCCAGGTACGTGTCAGCTTCCGAGCCGCAACATTATAACCGGCAAGGGATAAAGCTGAGATTAGGATGAGCAAGACGCCCCAAAGACTAGAAGAAGAGATACTCAAACCTGGAATGGCAAAGATAAGAATAATGCCTGCAACTGAGATTAATGTAGAGATCTTTTGGAAGCTGCTCGTGGTTTCCTTCAAGAACATCGCCGCCAAAAGGATGGTGAAGATGGGCATTGTTGCCTGAATAATACCCGCTACAGCGGAGGTTGTATACAGAAGTCCATACGCTTGAAGGGTGAAATACAACGCTGGATACATTAAAGCCAGTGGGATGATCACTGCGGCCTTGGATATTCCAAACTTCACCCGCCCCCACCCTGGAAAAGTAAATAAAGAAGCGGCAAGGAAAGATAACGTGAAGCGATGAGCTAGCGTATCAAAAGGATCCGAGACGGTTAGGGCCATTTTTACAAATATAAAGGAAAACCCGACAATAATAGCATTCAAGACAGCTGCTGCTATCGCTTTTTGAGTAGAAGATGTATTCATTAGTAAAGACCTCCAAAGTGTTGCGCGCATTTAGGTACCGGTCCTGTTCTGCTCTTTATTCTAAGGCTAGAGTAGCTGTGCTACAATGTAATTATTATTTATCTGTACCGGTACAGAATAAGCTTGGAGGAAGGTGAAAGGGATGTATAAGTATTCGGAGTTAATCAACGAGCTGGAATTGCAAATCGCCGAGGATACGTATCGTGAGGGGGATAAATTACCGTCTATCCGGGAGTTGTCCTTACGTTATGGATGTAGTAAAAGTACGGTTATTCGCGCGTTGCAGGATCTTCAGGACAAACATTTAATCTATGCCGCCTCAAAAAGTGGTTATTATGTCATGAAACGAAGCGGACAGCGAAAAGACGAAGGTGCACATTGGATCGATTTTACGGTGTCTGCACCCGACCCGGATATTTTTCCGTATCTGGATTTCCAACATTGTATTAATAAAGCGATTGATATGTACCGCAATGACTTGTTCATCTATGGAACGCCGCAGGGGCTTCCTTCTCTTATTCGTGAAATGCAGCGCCATCTGGCTTCTTATCAGGTATTTGCTAATCCGGATCAGATTTTTATTACCTCAGGTGTGCAGCAGGCGCTTGGCGTATTGACCCGAATTCCTTTTCCGAATGGCAGGCAGCGAGTGCTGATTGAGCAGCCGGGTTACCCGTTGTTTATGGAATATCTGAAGACGTATGGCATTGAGACAGAGGGGATAAAGCGTTCGGACGCTGGGGTTGACTTGAATGAATTAGAGCGGTTATTTAAGACAGGCCAGTTCAAGTTCTTTTATACCGTCCCGCGATTTCATAATCCGCTTGGCGTCTCCTATACCCGTACCCAGAAGAAGGCGATTGCTCAGCTAGCAGCTAAATACGATGTGTACATCGTTGAGGATGACTACATGGCGGACTTGGAGCAGGATGCAAAAGAGGATCCGATCTACGCTTATGACGATGCTTCCCATGTGATCTATTTGAAAAGCTTTTCCAAAATTATTTTTCCGGGCCTGCGTGTCGGTGTCGCTGTACTGCCAGAGGTCCTGTGTGACTCTTTTAACCGATTCAAAAGACTGATGGATATAGATAGCTCTATGCTGTCTCAGGCTGCCCTGGAGTTGTATCTGAAAAGCGGAATGTTCGAGCGCCACCGAAAAAAGATGCGTTCCTGCTACGAAAAAAGATCCACGCTGCTCCATGAATCGATTATGAGAGAGTTAGATACAGCAACAGCACAGCATTATTCTTACCATCCAACCGGCCAGCTTGGCGTGCATACGTATCTGAAGCTTAGTGACAGCGTAAAGACAGAACAGATGATCAAACGTCTGCAAAAAAAGTTCATTCGCATCGAAATGGCGGACAGCGGTTATTTGCCCTCTTTTAATAAAGAGAAGATTCTAAAGCTTAATGTATCCAGTGTAAAAGAGCCGGATATTCGCTCTGGCATTGAACAGGTAATGCAAGAAATACGCTGAGAGCGCAGCGATAAATCAGTGGATAATAATGGTGGAAATGCTGGGAGTCCATTGGAGTAGAAATAAAAAAGCGTTCCTCCAGTAACAGGGATCGTTTTTTGGCGTTGTGGGTCGTTGGCAAATCTGGCAGCAGTGAACTGATGGACAGCAGATCTCATTATCGGTACAACTCGCAGTAATCTCTGGTTCTTCTATAAATATCCGAACACATTTTCTGTGCAATCTTCGGCCGAGTCATGCGGACCCAGATGACGTTATTTGCTATTTTTTAGCCTTTGGAGCAGAGTTTCGGACCCCAGCGCCGCTATTCAAGTAGAAAGTGGTCATATTGAGTGGTGTTCACGCTAACAACGGCTATGGGGTCCGATAGCACTCTAAAAGTGGGAAAAAGCCGCTTTTAAGGTCAGCTGTGTCCGATATCGAATTGGCTAAGTGCAAATTACCAAGATGCTTTATCCATCTTTGCTTGGGTAGCGAGTATCAGCAACAAGCAAATTGAAAGCTGTCGTTCCTTTCGGTACAATCCATTCCAACATCGTATGATTCCATCAAAAAGGGTGATCACTTGCGTAAAGATACCAAAACCATCGGCGAGGTGGCTAAGCTGCTGGGCACAACTATTAAAACCGTTCGTTATTATGACGATATCGATCTATTGAAACCATCCAGCCACAGCGAAGGCGGACACCGTTTATATACTCCTGAAGATATTTCCCGCCTGCGGCTGATCACAACGTTACGTTATTTGGATTTCGGCATTGACGAGATTCGCCAAGTTATCGCTGGAGAAATCCAGCTCACTACAGCACTCAACTGGCAGATTGAAGCTTTGGAGACCCAGGTCAGTACGCTGACCAATATGATTTCGATTCTGCGCCAAGCCCAAGAGCATGTCTCAACAGGTGATTCCATGGATTACATGAATGAGCTGGTGGACTCTTTGTCCATGAATGCTGATAAGCGAACCCGGTTCATCTCCAGTAAAATAGAAGAAATACAGCCGCTCGGTCAATTGCCGTCCGAATGGCGGGATACCTTTTTATATTTGTTCAATAAATATATTATGAATGAAGTCAAAGTGACAGCCGGACAAACCGTAGCTTGGAACGAACTGCAAGCACTTATGAACGATACACAGTACATGGAGGAGCTTGTCCGATTTGAGCTGCCTTTTTTCAATATGGTTAGACATCCCCGCGTTCCCGCTGCGGTTTGGATTCGAACGCTGGAGAATATCCGAATTCGGGTGGAAGCAGCCTTGCAACAAAAACTATCAGCAGACAGCGCTGTTGTACAGGCAATTGTTGAAGATTTTGTGATGATGTATGCAGGTCCAGAGCAGTTCCGCGATAAAGCCGCCTTTTTCCGCCAATATGCTCATTTGATGCAAACTGCTCCTACCGAACGGATAGAACGCTTTAATAAACTATGCTTGCTCCTCAATCCCAAATGGGATGTTATTGTGAGAGGCAACGCCTTGCTGATGGAAGGGCTAGAATGGAAGCTTGCGCAGGAGAATTCTCATTCCGCACCTTGTTGAAGTGTATACTTCGGATGGTCTCCCAGGTTGTTATTCAAATATTGCAAGGGCTGTCCTTTTAAATAATGGTCAAAAAAATCCAGCGTATACTCATTAATCAGCTCATGTGTTCCGCGCACATCTACATCTTCCATCCATTCAAACAAGGGGGTAAGCAGATATAGATCTGAGAAGCTCATGTGCTTGCTGTGTTTGAAGGTCAGCCAATAGTTCCCGCCTGCAGTTACTGGCTCATACCGGGCGAATAGCTCATTATAGTAGGCTGTAATCTCTTTCCTATCCGTCCGTAGTGCGGCGATTTCAGCATCGCTGGTTTGGTCTACTCCTTTTAAGGTGTCATCGGCACTCATGAGCAGAAAAGGTTTCTTCAAGCCGTCTGCAGGAATCCGCTTTTCACCGTAAAGCACCCCATCCATATCAATGCCTGCTTGAATTCTTTGATCCTCTATCAGCATCTGCACCGTTGTGGCTCCCCCAAAGGAATGACCGAACATGCCCATATGTTCAAGATCAATCCGGCCTGTAAACAGACCACTAGGATCGTCCGCAGATAAGGCCTCCATTTGATCCAGCACATACTTAGCATCTTCTACCCAGACTTCATTACGCCGATCCATAAAAGAATACTTCATTTGCTCATAGCCTGTTTTTCCTTCTGAATCAAACTTCACCACAGACTTGTCTGGAAATACCGAAGCTACGCTGCTATAAGCATGTTCAATCCCTACGACAATATAGCCGTGGCTTACCAATTGCTCGACTTGAAAGGTGTTCTGATTCTTGTAGCCCATAAATCCATGCGAGAAAAGAAGCACCGGATATTTAGTTTCCGTATCTGCCAAACCGGCATTCGCAATAGCGTGGGTGTTGGCCAGTTTTAATCCTGAGAATAAAAACTCCGGCAATTGTAAAAATTCATGCAGCCCTTCTATATACGGAGTAGGATCAGATAAATATGGCGCCGGGCTCCCTGTAGCCTCTGAACTTGCTGGATACCAGATTTGCACCATTAATTCGCGGGAGTCACCGGATGTTTCTGTGAACTTTTCTTCCCGTGCAGAATCGGTCCAATGGTAGGTGACGGTTCCTATCTTGTAAGGACCTGTGGGCTCCGCAAAAGAAAATACAGGGAACAGGAGGGGTAGAGCAATGGAAACGGCAGCATAAACCGCCCCAACTCCAGTCAGCACTAGTGTTTTCCAACGCCGTTGCGGTTTTCTTGCTGCCTTTGCTGCGGATCGGAAGAAAAGTCTTGTTCCGCCCACGATTGCCCACAGTGTGATCAGATACACTGGAATCATCGGCCACCGCAACCCTTCCACGAATGCATGGATAAGCAGTAAAGCAGTAGAAATCCCGCCGCCGATCAGCCACCCGCGCTGTGTTTTGGGCCGTCCTAAGGTTAGCCAACCCAACAACAATACATTAAATAAGACAAGTGTGATTTCAAGTAATCTCATAATCTATAATCCTCCTTGGTTTTCTTTTCTGGCTGCTGTACTGAATCCAAGTATAAAACCTCCTGTTAGGGGAGAATCAATGCTCGCTGTGACTTCACTATATTTAGAGGATTATTTAAGATTTATAACAAGAAAAAAAAGAGACCGGGTTCGGTCTCTTTTAGTTATTTCTCGATAGGAGGTATGAATTAATTCGCAAAAAAGTTCGGCAGGAACTCTTTATTAGCTTCCAGCATTTCGTCCAGCATCCGAATCGCTACGTCCACGGACGGAACAAGCGGGTGATGTGCGAGCGCCTGAAGGGCAAGGGCGCGATCTCCGGTTACAGCGGCGTCAATCGCCAGCTGTTCATAGGTTTTGACAGCATGAATGAGTCCTTTAGCCATGGTTGGAATTTTGGTCAGTGGCAGAGGTAGCGGGCCGTTTTTGGTGACCACGCAGTTCACTTCAATGCTGGCGTCATCTGGCAGGAAGTCCAATATGCCGCGGTTGGCGACATTTAGGGTCTGAATGTCGTTTGATCCGTTATGGAGCGATCTCATGAGGTTAACAGCTGCTTCTGAGTAAAAAGCACCGCCGCGCTGTTCCAGCTGCTTCGGCTTCTCGCTTAGCTCTAGATTGCCATAAAGCTCGAAGAGCCCTTCTTCTACACGTTTAACGACTTCAGCACGGTTAATGCCTTGTTTATGGGATTCTATCTGCTCTTCGAGCATGGCATCGGTCATATAGAAATATTTTAAATAGTATGAGGGCAGTGCATGAAGGGATTGCAGGAATTCCGGGTTCCATTCTCTTGCTGGTACGTTCTTAGCGCTGTAGCTGGTTGTATCTGCAAGCATATCGTCCAGCTTGTCTTCACCTTCAACATCGATACGAGTAATCCAGTGCAAGTGGTTGAGGCCCACAAATTCGGCATATACACGGTCTGCTGCTACATTATATTTGGCAGAGACTTGCTTGATCAGACCGATAGGTGCGTTGCACAGGCCAATACTTTTTACCTTAGAATATTTCAGAACGGCTTCGGTGACCATCCCAGCAGGGTTAGTGAAATTGAGCAGCCATGCGTTGGGAGCCAGTTCCTCGATATCACGGCATACATCCAGAATAACAGGGATGGTGCGCAGTGCTTTCATCATTCCCCCAGGACCTGTTGTTTCTTGGCCAATAACGCCATATTTGAGCGGAATCGACTCATCACGAGCACGGGCATCAAGCATGCCGACACGCATCTGAGTGCTGACGAAGTCGGCGCCTTCGATCGCTTTACGGCGGTCTGTTGTCAGATGAACCTCAATCGGAAGGCCGGATTTCTCCACCATACGTTTTGCCAAGTTACCTACAATATTCAGCTTGCGAAGACCAGGCTCAATATCTACAAGCCATAATTCGCGCACGGGAAGTTCTTTATAGTGAAGAATGAATCCCTCTACTAATTCTGGGGTATACGAAGAACCTCCACCGATAACTGCAATCTTTAATCCTTGGTTAGCTGCCAAGATTAATCACTCCTGTCTTGTAGTTTGTTTGATCGATTCATAATCCTGAAATTTCCGCATTTTCTCATATACTTCACTACTAATGGTCAACCCATCTTGATCCATAGCTGACCATACTGCACCGACTACAGGCTCTGTGGCAAGGGTAACCACGGTTGCCTGAGGGGCTGCAGCGTGTACAGCTTTCTCGATAGGCTGGCGAATCCAACCGCGATCCCCTCGGGTTAGCAGACTTCCTGCCAGCACCACATCGAAGGTCTCCTGCTCCATGCCTAGCTTGTGAATGATAGCTGCCGCAGACTTACCTAGTTCAACCCCTTGCCGATGTAAAATCTCCAATGCTACGGCATCTCCTTCAGCTGCTGCTTCAAAGAGCAGGCGGGCAACATTTACAGGTACTTTTTTCCAATGATCGAGGAAATCGTGAAACATATGCCCAACTTCCTCATAACCTAGCATTTTTAGCAGTAAGCCTGTTAATAGGGTGGGCTGTTCCCGGCCGTCCCAAGCTCGGATAACGGAACGAAACACCTCAATATTGAGTGCGCCACCCCCGCCAAAATCACCGTACATATAGTCAAAGCCGCCGCATTGATAATGCTCTCCCTGCAGGTTTCTGCCTGCTGAATTGGTGCCGGTGCCGCAGATGAGCGCGACACCATAAGGGCGATTCGTTCCGGCGCGTAGACCGATCATAGTGTCACAGTTAATGGTGTATTTGGTGAATCCTATCTGGCGTATCATCGGATGGAGAATAGCATAGTCGGCCTCGCGATCAGCACCGGCAAGTCCGAGATAGGTATGCTGGATGTCTTCCAACCGGAGTCCGGCTTCAGCCAGCGCCCCGAATGTGGCCTCTTGAATACTGTTGGCGGCCTCAAGGGCGCCTGTCTGGTGGTTGCCGTTACCACTCTTGCCTTTGCCAAGAACATTGCCATGTTCATCGCTTAGCAGAGCATAGGTTTTCGTGCCTCCCCCATCGATCCCCAAGTAGTAAGTCAATGGTCGTCACTCCTAGTGTATAAATTTAATCTACTCAGCTCCGGTAGATTCACGTACGATAAGTTCAGGATCAATCCGCATCCCGGCCCCACGTTTCATCTTTCCAGAGATGCGTTTGAGCAGCATATCCGCGGCTGCCAGCCCGATTTTGTCCGCAGGCTGACGTATTGTTGTCAGATGTGGATGAAGCTGTGAAGCAATATAATGATCGTCATAGCCGACCACTGCCACCTCTTCGGGTACCTGAATGCCCGCTTCCATCAGGGCATTGATGACTCCAAGCGCGATATTGTCATCCCCGGCGAAGACGGCGGTGGGCAGCTTTCCTTCCTTCAGCCAACGTTTGCAGGTATCGTATCCCATCCCAATATCGAAATCACCAGGCACGATCTCAAAGGGGGCCAGCCCTTGTTCCTGAAGCGCCTGTAGAAATCCACTGCGCCGCTCCCGCGTACTCCGGAACATTTCCTGACCGCAGAGATGAGCGATTGAAGTGTGTCCCAGCTCCAGTAGATGACGCGTAGCTGCGTATCCCCCCTTGAAGTTGTCGATCGTGATGGAGTAGGTATCATTTTCGGGCTTCTGATTATCTATCAGCACATAAGGGATACCCCGCCGTTTTAACTCCACAATATAATTGTCCTCTTCCATCGGAGAGAGCAAAATTAAACCGTCTACACGATCCTCCTGAATTAAATAATGGCTATCATCCGATTCGATGCCTGTTGAGATGGATATCGCTAAAAAATAACCATGCATCGCTAATATTTCATTCAGCTCTTTGACCACTGCGTCAAAAAAGGAATCTTGCAGGGTAGTGACAATAATGCCGATAATTCCCGTCTTACCGCTTGCCAGACTGCGTGCCGCAGCATTAGGGCGGTAATCCAGCTCTTTAATTGCCTCCAGCACCTTTTGGCGATTATTCTCGCGTACCGATTCGGCCCCATTTAACACCCGGGATACGGTTACAACGGATAATCCGGATTTTTTGGCTACATCAAAAATACTCACTTTCATCTTTAATTCTCCTCACGGCAGATTTTCCGATCCTGTTTTCTACTTTCAGTATACAGGGTTGGCAGACTGTCCGCTAAACGTATGATTTCACGCAGGTATACCGTCCCTAAAGGGGGCGGTATACCTGCCAAACAGTTATCGCTGAATGATCTCTGTAACCTTCTTCTGAATCGTCGCCATCACCTCTTCAACCGTCTTATGTCCAGTTTCTACTGGCTGCAATTCATTAATGAACATGTCATTAATTTGCGAGTAGTTGGTGATTAAGTGGTTATAGGATTCGAAGCCGTAGTTAACAGCACCCTCGTAGACATTTTTGATATCCTGTGGATCGATACCTTCAAAATGTTTATAGTAAGCTTCTGCAGCTTCGGTGTTGACTGGTGGGTTACCGCCACTAAGCTCAATGGATTTCTCTTGCACTTCGCTTGTGATCAGGTATTTGATCCATTCAAAAGCTTCCTTCGGATGTTTGGAGTCCTTCAAGATCAGCAGCGGATCGACATAAAGGGTGCTGCGTACCTTTTCGTTTCCTCCCCATGGTACAGCGGCTACGCCAATTTTGAAGGGGAAGTCATTTGCACCTGCAAGGTTCCATGAGCCTCCGATAGACATGCCGATTTTACCAGCAACAAAGGGATCGCCGTTCTGTCCAGCTACACTTTTGCTCCATTCGGAAGAAGGAGAGACTTTATCCTTAAAGACAAGATCAAAAAGCTTGTTGTAGGCAGCGATCACTTCAGGGGAGTCAAAATAAGTCTCGGAAGGCACGCCGCCATTAGTCCATGTATCCTCTGAGTAAGGCTCCGCTCCAAAATATAATGGCCGCATATCGCGTTCGGACCAAGTGAAGTCTACGCCATATTGAGTTTTGGCGATATCATCGGATACAAGCGTCATTTGTTTAGCTTCGTCGACCATTTTTTCAAACGTCCAGCTCTTATCTTCATAGTCGCTTGTTGGATAAGTCAGTTTGGCAGCATCAAACATGTCTTTGTTATAGAGCATCAAGGTGACATACATATTGACCGGGATGCCGTAAGTGTGATCTTTAACCTTGTAGATGCTCATCAGATTCTCTGGGATGCTATAATCCTCTGCCTTGAAACCATCCTCTTTCATAAGGTCGGTCATATCGAGCAACATACCCTTATTGTAGTATTCTGCGAAACCTCCATACCCCCAGTGACTTGTCACGTCGGGCGATTTGCCGCCGGCAATTAGCGTTTGCAGCTTGCTGTCGAACTGCTCATATGGCGCTTTTTCCACTTTCACTTTAATATTCGGATGCTGCTTCTCGAAATCAGGGATTAATTTTTCGACAAATGTGCGGTCTTCTGAATCTATTGTGTAATGGGTAATCGTTACCGTTTCTGCTTTGCCTCCAGAATTAGTAGAGCCACCGTTTCCTTCAGATAGGGCGTTACCTGCCGATTTGCCGCCGCTACAGCCTGATAAGGCTAGAACAACGAGCATGGTTGCTGCAAGTAAAAGTGCAATACTTTTCCTGTTCTTGTTCATTAGCTAAACCCTCCATGATTTCAAGTATATTTGGCCGCCTTATGGCGGATTATTACTTAATCCCTGTAAGTACAATCCCTTCGACGAACTGTTTCTGGGCTACAGCAAACAGCGTAACGATTGGGACCATAGCTAGAACCGAAGCAACCATTAGCAGATGCCAAGGTGGAATGCGGAACCTCGATGAGGTAAGAGAAGCCATCCCGACGGGTAGCGTGAACTTATCTGATGAGCTTAAGTAAAGCACTGGCGTAAGCAGATCATTCCAGTTGTAGATAAAAGCAAAGATAGCTACGGTTGCAAGTGCAGGTTTGGAGAGTGGGATTGCTATGGTAGCCCACATCCGTATTTCGCCACAGCCATCAATGCGTCCCGCATCAAACAGCTCTTCAGGCAATGTGGAGAAGAATTGGCGCAGCAGAAAAATATTATAGGCAGAGCCGAAGAAAGCAGGCACGATCAAGGGTAAAAAGGTATCGATCCAGTTCATTTGCGAAAAGAGTACAAATTGCGGAATCATAATGGCTGGATAGGGTAACATCATGGTGCTCAGCAGCAGGATGAACCACACCTGATTGCCTGTACCTCTGAATCTGGCGAACCCATAGGCGACTAGCGCCGAAGAAATCAAGGTTCCCACAACACTAAAGCCGGCGATAATCAGACTGTTTTTATAAAGAGTACCGAACTGCAGGGTATCAAATATTTCTGTGTAATTGCTCCACTGCCAGCTCTCCGGAAGAAAGGTGGGTGGGAACTTCAGCATCTCACGTTTGGACTTAAGTGAAGTGGAGACCATGAAGAACAAAGGAAGCAGCATCAGAAATGTTGTAACTACTAAAGTGATAAAGCTGAAAATCTTAACAGGCTCCGCTTTCCGGCGACGTTGTGTTCCTTTAGTCCGGGGGCTTAGCGCTCTGACTGTACTCATTTGCGTCCGCCTCCTTCATAGTGAACATAACGGTTAGACAATTTCATAATTAGTGCGGTGCACAGCATAACTACGATAAGGAGCACCCATGCCAAGGCTGAGGAATAACCGGCACGATATTCTTTGAAAGCGCTGGTGTAGAGATTATAGACATAGAACCAGGTAGAGTAATTCGGCCCCCCTTGAGTCATGACAAAAGCTTGGGTAAAGACTTGGAAGGAATCGATCAGTCCCATAATTAGTTGGAAGAGCAGCACGGGAGAGATCATCGGTAAGGTAATGTTCAGGAAGATTCTGAAGCGCCCTGCACCGTCAAGGTTAGCGGCTTCGATCAAGCTTGCCGGTACGCCTTGTAGACCTGCGAGGAATAAAATCATTCCTGAACCTGCTGTCCAGAAGGTCATGATGATCAAGGCATATAGCGCAGTGTCTGGGTTCATCAGCCAAGCCGGTCCATGAATACCGAACCAGGAAAGGATGTAATTGAAGAGCCCGATCTGCGGGTTGAAGATCCAGTACCACAGCAGGGACATGGCCACGCCGGATACCATGCTTGGAAAATACATTGCTGTTCTGAAAAAGCCGCGCAGAGGAATGGTCTGGTGAAGCAATAGTGCAAAGCCGAGACCAAGCACAAGTTGGATAGGTACACCGATGAAGGTATATCTCAGCGTGACAACCACCGATTTCCAGAACAGGTCATTGTGAAACATCTCTGTGTAGTTAGCGAGCCCGATAAATTTAGGTGGGTGTATGATGTCATAATCAGTAAAGCTGAAGTAAAGCGATGATAAGATAGGATAAAGGGCGAATACTAGGAAGCCGATAATCCAAGGAGAAATGAACAGATACATGTAGAACGTCTGCCGCCTGTTCTCGCGATTGATCATGACACACCAACCTCTCGTTTTGAAAGTATAAGCGCTTTAACTTTTAATCAAACTAACACTATTAATTAGCAATAATACTAGGCGCCTAGAGATTAAAGTTTAACCGCTTTAACTTTTTGATTCGCTTTAATAAGCTTATCATAGAGGATGATCACTAAATAATCAACACTTATTTTAACTATAAAAGCGCTATCAGTAATTAAACGTAACATATATTCTGCGATTTTTGTGAAAAACGGACCTAAAACAAGATTTGAGGGATGAATGTGTTAACTATTATGACGTAATGTTATTATTTTTTATTGATATTTCTCATGCTATGATTAGGTTTGGTCATATTTTGTTAGAAATGAGGAAACTGAATGACGACTAGACCTTACTTAAAAATGATCCAGCATTCTGTTACAGCCTCAGGGATTAGCTTTGAGGAAATTACACCAAATTTCGTATATAGAGCGACAGATGGAGTGAAATCATTTGTGATGGTAGACGCTGAGATCGGACTAAACAACAGTGCTTCTACGATTATTGCCATGAGTAAATCTCTAACTTATGATGTTTTGCATAAGGCGAATATCCCAGCCGTAGAACATATTTATTTGCCGCATCCTGACTCCAAATTTAGCAATTTGAATCCTTATCCATTGGCTGAGCGTTATTTCCAAGCGCGCAATGGGGAGGTAGTTATGAAGCAGGATAACGGGGCGCAGGGAAAGCATGTGTACAAAATCAATGAGATAGCCGATCTGCACGAAAAGCTCGATTTATTATTTTCTTTACAGCTTAATGGGGCAATAGGTCCTTATTATGAAGCGGAGATTGAGTATAGAATTGTAACCTTTAATCATCAGGCGCGTGTATTCCTTGGAAAAAAAAGAGTTCGTTCGTGGAAGCATAATTTGATTAACGGGGCTGTTACGATTGAGGTGAAAGATCAGGCCAAACAAGAGGCGCTGGCGGAGCTTGCCTCCCGGACCTCTAAAGCGCTGGGCCTTGATTTCTGCTCAGTAGATATCTTAGAGACAAATCAAGGCTTGATGGTGATTGAGGTTAACCATAAGGTGATGTTAGATGAATATTGCAAGCAAAATCCAAGTGAAGTACCTGGCCTCTCAGACCTTTACAGGGAAGTTATTCTTCAGCGTATGAATCAGTTATAAGCCGATATTCAGCAGCGATTGCCCGAATAATCTTTTGGCATTTCCGATTAGAGTTTGCGTACCCACGATTACAATAATCTCCGAAGGTGATTGTTCTTTAAGATACGTAAGAGCATCCTCTAAACAAGGGAATTCGGAACTTTTTTTGAGAAAACTTTTGGCGATTAGCAGGGCATCCGTAGGGAAAATTAGATGGCTTATATCGGGTTTGGTTACGATTAGTTGATCCGAGACTGTGCTCATGACTTCGATGACCCCTGTGTAATCTTTATCCTTAGGGACACCGATGATGGATGTGACGGTACGGCTGCGCTCAGGATTCACTAATTGAATAAGTTCAGCCAGATAGCTTGCAGAATCTCTATGAATAGCTCCGTCAATAATCGTCAGCGGGTCATGATAGATAACTTCACAACGCCCCGGCCATTGTAATTGTTCAAAACAGTGGTGTACGATCTCCTGATCCAAGGGTCCCCCTGTAATCTCTTCACAAAGTGACACTGCGCTAGCAGCATTGACCGCTTGAAACTGTCCCAATAGCGGGAGGGTCAAGGATGGATAAATGGCTTGCTTCGTCCGGACATCAAAAGTAGTCCCGATAGAAGTGGTTGTGATAGATTCAGCTAAAAACTGTTCTTCATAATATTGCACAGGGTTGGAGGAGAGGTTGTCCTTCATGATCGCAAGAACTCCCGATTTCTGTTTGCTAACATAGACATTTGTTGTGTTGTTTTTGACAATCCCCAGCTTGTGCAGTGTAATGCTGCTCAGATCAGGTCCCAAATGGGCTACATGCTCTTCCATAATTGGGGTAATGACAGCCCAGTCATTGCTCAGGACATTGGTGTCATCAAACCTTCCCCCTCTACCGCATTCAATCACATTGATATCTGTACCCTTCTCCTTAAAGTACAAAGCCGCAATAGCCAAAGCAACCCCAACCGGACCTTGATATTCGTCAGCAGCAAGCTGCTCCTCAATCTGGTGGAAGCCCCCGCGAATTACATTACCTAATCGTACAAAATCTTCGGTGGCTATTGCCTGCCCATTGACCCGGATTCTTTCGTTGAAATCCACCAGGTGAGGGGAGGTGAATAACCCCACTTTATATCCCAAGTGACTTAACAGAGAGGAGATAAATCTAGAGGTGGAGCCTTTACCTTTACTGCCTGTGACCAGTATGTATTTTTGATTACGATCCGGACTTCCAACTGCATCCAGTAATACTCTGGTTAACTCCGGTTTTCTAACTTCTTCATCCAAAGTTTGTGTAATGTTGTTAATGGCTCTTAGATAAGAGCTGTAGATCATATCTTCAACTTGGGATTGTGAAGTGAATTCCACGGAAATCCCTCCATTTAATTAATTTTGGCGCGTTCCTCAGATAGTGTTGTGTAGATGATAATCGGAAGTAACACAAGAGAAATGATGACGGTCAGAGCGATGCTCCAGTTCAAATCTTTATATAGCTGTACTATGGTGAACAACAAAGCGATAACAGGTAAGACCAATTTGTTTAAGTGCTTTAGGAATAAGGAGTACATACTTCTTTTTACGGTAACTGATGTGCCGATGCTTGGAATTTCTAACTCGTTACGCGATAAGGCGGTGATTCCGATAAATAAGTGGCTGTCGATAAATTTAAGCTGCTCATTATCCGCATGAAGCTTGACCGACTGGGCAATATGCTCCGTATCGATGTCTAAGATGGGGATGGTGATTTGTTTTGAATTATAGGAGATCACGATCTGATCTGTTTCTTCCATGCCTAGCAGTTTTCTAACATTCGGATGAATTCTGCATAAATTCTGGTGCTCATCAAAAGGGTAAGGATGGCCCACTCTGAGGGTGAGCTCTCTTTTGCCAATAAAAAAGTTCCCTAATGCACTTAAGGGCCGTCGGATCAGTTGATTGATAAGTTTATGTATACCTGGCTTGGGTTGGGAACGCGTCCTAGCGCGAGTAATGATTAATGGGTCATGCCCCTCGGAATGGGTTTCAAGCAATAACATGATGTATCTGTTGAAGTAAAGGGTATTTGGTTTGGCTGTGCTATCTTCTCGTAAAGTTAGGTTTACCCGGAAGCCGTTTGTGGGATTGATTAGTTCCACTTGATTCGTATATTTACGGACGAGTGCTGGACAGGCTTTTACATAGGGTTTGGCAATCTCGTCCACTTTAGGAATTCCCCGAAGAACTGTGTCGTATTCTGGCTTCGTTATAGTTAATCCTGTAGTGAGGCAGTCCCCGAGCTTGTCCTTTGCCCGCTTGGATAATTGGATTGTACCTCTTGGCACCTCATCTGCCGATAAAATTAAACAGCTGACTTTCACACCATTCTCTGCTGTAAGATCAACGAAGATATGCTGGACTAAACCTAATTCCTTTAACTCTTCAGAGTTCATTGTGATTTCTTCACGAGGTTGAAGGCTTTGTTTGTCTAGAATAGTAAAGGTTTGCTCGATAATAATGTCAGACACCGCCCAATAGTTTAATGATTTGTTCAAGGGAATGAATGGTTTTTTGGAATAAATCAAACGCATTCGGGTTACGATAATTTCGATTAATTTCAATTTGAATACTTTGAACTAACAATTCCTTAGCACAATATGAAGTAATCGTTCCAGGATGGGAAGCGGAAAATGTATGATTTTGTCGAACTTTGGTAATACCATTATTGTTAAAGATGCCTATGACGTCATTTAAATTATTCTCTCGTATAGAGGTTCCGTACAGTGTCCCTAGGTCAATATCAAACTCCCGAAGTTTGGAAGCCCCGTGCAGATCGATCACAAACTGAATGCGATGTTCTTTGACAAGCGCTCGTAGCGCAGCCTTATATTCTCCACCTAAGATGTAATTTGGGTCTTCTTTGGAGAAGCTATTCGAATAAATACAGTAGCAATTTGTGAGCTTTTGTAACAAGAGGGCAAGGGAGCCTGTATACATGTCAGCTGGTTTTACAGCATGTTCTCGAAAATGGTTAATGGCATGTGGAGCTGAGACAAGTACAGGAAGGGAGCCTTCTACAATCGAGTAGGAGGGATCTACCCCGATATCGCCAAAATAATTATTATTGGAGAATTGTAGCTCATACTGTTCGATCAGAGATAAAATATGCAATCACCTATTCATAGTTATTTAATGGGTCGTTAACCATTAGTATGTCCTAAGCATTCACCATTCATGAATAAGGATGAATCTATTATAACGCTTGCAAGGTTTGCCGTGGGCAGTTTTTCCATAAAATGATTCTAAAAGATTAGCTATTGAAAAGTTCAAAATGGTGTGCTAATATTTCAATTGAAAACGTTACCGATAAGGATACCGATAAGGATACCAAAAAGTAGGCTGGGGATTACTTAAGCAAATGAAAACGCTGACATAATTTTCACTGAGAGCATCGGAACGTCTTCATGCGAAGTAATCTAATAAAAAGTACGAGGGGGAAGAAGAATGAAGAATATCAAAAAATATTTAGGGCTCATGTTAGTAATGTCTATGGTTGTTGTCTTAGCGGCAGGATGTGGGAATAAAGAAAATAATTCTGCATCCAATGATGGAAACGCTGCATCTGGTAAAAAAGGGTCAGTTTATTTCTTGAACTTCAAACCTGAGATTGCAGAAATATATGAAAAGATCGCTAAGGATTACGAAGCAGAAACAGGAGTTAAGGTAAAAGTCGTAACGGCTGCTGCGGGTACTTACGAAACTAAATTGAAATCCGAAATCTCCAAGTCTGAAGCGCCAACTATTTTCCAAATTAACGGACCTGTTGGTTTTCAATCCTGGAAAGATTACACCTTGGATTTGAAAGATACTAAGCTTTACAGCTATCTGTCCGACAAAAGCTTGGCTGTAACTGAAGGTGAAGGCGTGTATGGTATCCCTTACGTAGTTGAAGGATACGGCATCATCTACAACGACGCAATTATGAAGAAATACTTCGCTTTGGCTGATAAAGCGGTATCGATCTCCACCACAACTGAGATCAATAACTTCGATACTTTGAAGGCAGTAGTAGAAGATATGACGGCTAAAAAAGACCAACTGGGCATTAAAGGTGTATTCGCCTCCACTTCCCTCGCTGCTGGCGAGCAATGGAGATGGCAGACTCACCTTGCAAACTTGCCGCTGTACTATGAATTCAAAGACAATACTGAGTTTGACAACACCGTTCTTGCGGGTCTAGCTTCTAAAGAAGTTGAATTCAAATACAACGATAAATTTAAAAATATTTTCGATCTGTACATCAAGAACTCTGTAACTAAAGAATCCTTGCTGGGTAGTAAATCCGTAGCTGACTCCATGGCTGAATTTGCACTAGGTAACGCAGCAATGGTTCAAAACGGTAACTGGGCTTGGTCACAAATCAACGATGTTGACGGTAACGTAGTTAAAGCTGAAGAAATCAAATTCTTGCCTGTTTACACCGGTATGGAAGGCGAAGAAAAACAAGGTCTGGCTGTAGGTACAGAAAACTATTTCGCAATCAACAGCAAAGTATCTGCTGAGAACCAACAAGCTTCTATCGCTTTCTTGGAATGGTTGTTCTCCAGTGAAAAAGGTAAAGCTTATGTAACTAACGATCTAGGTTTCATCGCTCCATTCAATACCTTTGAAGACAGCGAAAAACCAGCAGATCCACTTGCTAAAGAAGTATCTGCTTGGATGGAAAAAGATCTTACTTCTGTAGCTTGGACATTCGCAGCATTCCCAAGTGAAGAATTCAAAAACGTCTTTGGTGATGCCCTCTTGCAATACGCTCAAGGAAACAAAACTTGGGATGAAGTTGTAACCATCTTCAAGGACACTTGGAAGGCTGAAAAAGCAAAATAATAAATGCATGGAAAGATGCTTGAATAACTCTCAGTTGTCATACAGATAAAAGCTTAGTGCCACTGGGCTCCCTCGGGATTCAGTGGCACTAAGCAACAATTTGAGTGGATCTTGCTACGTTTCATCATTTTCCATACTGAGATAGGAGAAGACTCCATGGAAAAATCGATAAAAAAATATTTTGCTCTTTTTGCATTACCGACCATAATAGCCTTTGGAATTGCATTTGTGATCCCTTTTCTTTTGGGTATATATTTGTCTTTTACAGAGTTTACTACAGTCAATGATGCAACATGGATAGGGTTTGGCAATTACGCTAAAGCTTTTTCGAATCAAGAGTTTCTAAATGCATTAGGTTTTACCGTTAAATTCACAGTTTTATCTGTTCTTACTATTAATGTGTTCGCCTTCATCTTGGCGATGTTGTTAACTAGAAAGCTAAAAGGTACCAACGTATTTAGAACGATCTTCTTTATGCCTAACTTGATAGGCGGTATCGTATTAGGATACATCTGGCAGTTGATTTTTAATGGGATTTTGTACAAATTTGGTGTCACTTTGACCTCTGATGCAACGTACGGATTTTGGGGACTAATCGTTCTTATGAATTGGCAATTGATAGGGTACATGATGATTATCTATGTTGCAGGTATTCAGAATGTTCCTAAAGATATAGTAGAAGCCGCAAGAATTGATGGAGCTTCACGTTCTAAGATTTTGCGTAATGTGACTATTCCACTCGTAATGCCGTCCATTACTATTTGTTTATTCTTAACCTTATCCAATTCATTTAAATTGTTTGACCAGAACTTAGCATTAACCGCTGGTGCTCCGTCTAAGCAGACCTCCATGTTAGCACTGGACATCTACAATACATTCTACGGAAAATCAGGATGGGAAGGTGTCGGTCAAGCGAAAGCCGTCGTATTCTTTGCTTTAGTAGCCTTAATCGCCTTAATACAACTTGTCATTACTAGAAGAAAGGAGGTTGAGAACTAATGCAAAAGACTAGAGCAAAAGATTATTCCATATTCACCATTTTGTTGGTCTTGGCCATTGCGTTCTTATCTCCTATTTTTATTGTTCTGATGAACTCCTTCAAGGGTAAGTTCTACATTAGTGATACGCCGTTCTTATTCCCTAATGAGACTACATTTGTTGGTTTAAAGAACTATACTAGTGGTGTAGCAAAGATTGATTTTTTCAGTGCCTTCGGAATGTCCTTGTTTATCACGGTATGCTCGGTGGCTGTGATCGTGTTATTTACTTCCATGACTGCATGGTACATTACCCGGGTGAAGTCCAAATTCACAGGTATGATGTATTATGCGTTTGTATTCTCGATGATCGTGCCTTTCCAAATGGTTATGTTCACAATGACTAAGACTGCAAACGTGCTGCATCTCGACAATCCGATTGGGATTATCTTAATCTATTTAGGGTTTGGATCAGGGCTGTCTGTGTTTATGTTTAGCGGATTTGTGAAGTCTATCCCGCTTGAAGTTGAAGAAGCGGTAATGATTGATGGCTGTAATCCACCTCAGGCCTTCTTTAAAGTGGTATTGCCCATCCTGAAACCTATTGCTGTAACTGTAGCTATCCTTAATGTAATGTGGGTATGGAACGACTTCCTATTGCCAGACCTGCTGATTGGTACAGAATATAAAACGATTCCTATTGCGATCCAGTACCTAAAAGGTGGATACGGATCGATTGACATGGGAGCTATGATGGCGATGCTGGTCTTAGCTATTGTGCCAATCATCATTTTCTACCTGACTTGTCAAAAGTACATCATCGAAGGTGTCGTTGCAGGTGCGGTTAAGGGTTAAGCTTGATCTACCTCGTTAAATAAATTAATATTCATGTAAGAAGCGAGTAGGGTGTTTTTCTTGATGGGTGACCATCAGGAATCCCCTGCTTTCTTATTTTGACTATGAAGTTGAATAAGGATTAAGGAGTTTGATAGATACTAACAAGTAAAGGATAGATAGAAATGGAGAGACTGACTATTATAGACATCGCCAAATTATGCGGTGTTGGCGTGACTACTGTATCAAGGGCTATTAACAATCATCCGGATATTAATGAAGAAACAAAAGCGATGGTTATGAGGGTTATCAAAGAAAATCATTATGTTCCGAACAACAGTGCAAGAAATTTAAAACGTTCTGATTCGAAAACGATTGCAGTATTGATTAAAGGGATATCCAATCCATTTTTTAGCCCGATGATCAAAGTGTTCGAAAAAGAGATTCAACGCAAGAAATACTCCTTCATCCTACAACGAGTTGATGAGAATCAAGATGAGATCGAAGTGGCGATTGAGCTGGAGAAAGAAAAACGGTTGAAGGGAATTGTCTTCTTAGGGGGGTTATTCTCACACTCTCAAGAGAAATTACAGCAATTAACGGTTCCATTTGTCCTTAGTACGATTGGGATGACGGAAGAGTTTGATTTGAGCGACTATTCCTCTGTATCTGTAGATGACTTTAATGAGAGTTATAAAATTGTCGACTATCTATGTAATCTAGGGCATGAGAAAATCGCGGTCATTACTGCACCAGAAGAAGATGTAAGTATCGGTAAGTTGAGATATGAAGGGTATAAAAAGGCTTTAGCTGATCATGGAATCGCTTATAATGAACGGCTAGTGCGGCGGATGAAAGAAGATATCGACAGTTACAGTATGGAAAATGGGTATGCGGTTACAAAAGAATTGCTAGAGTTAGGAGAAGAGTTCACCGCTATTTTCACCTTATCAGATAGTATGGCTATCGGCGCCTGTAAGGCGATATTTGAAGCGGGCAAGCGAGTCCCGGAAGATTACTCGGTTGCTGGTTATGACGGATTGGATATTTCCTTCTATTATAATCCTTCTATTACTACCATCAAACAGCCGGTAGTAGAGATTGCGGAAGCGACGATTAAGATTCTCTTTGATCTCATCAATAAGAAGGTTAATCATGCGCATCAGATTTTCCCGGCAGAATTAATAGTTAGAGAATCTACGAGGTCTTTATTGTAGTTTCAACAAGTGAGTATGTTTAAGTTTATTTACGAATCGGGGTGGGGAGATAGAACCGCAAGAGATTAAACCTAACGATATCAACAGCATCACACGGTTTCTCACCGCATTTGGTGATCCTACTCGGATTCGGATTGTTACGTTATTAGGGAATAAAGGTCGGCTGAATGTTGGGGAAATTGCAGGTGAATTCGAAATAAGCAGGCCAGCGATTTCACATCATCTCAAAATCCTACGGGATGCCCGCATTGTTGACCATAAAAAGAGAGGCCAGGAAGTTTATTACTGGCTGGCGCGTGAACGGCTAGCAACAAACTTTAGGGCGCTTGCTGATTTGGCAACGTCGTTTAATCATGGGGACTAAGCCATCTCAAGGGAATGGTTCAGTCCCATTTTAGGATAACCAGGCATTTACCATATCCGAGACGGGTTTATAGATAAATATCATCCATCCCAGTGGGTTAGAGAACGAAATATGTAACGCATTAATAAGACTGAAGAAAGTTCCCAGCAACAGAAGAAATGAGAAAATCCACATCTCCTTGATTAATTTTTTCCTCCACATCAGGGGAACTTCAATGGCTGCTATAATGGCTACAACTATGAGAATCACTACTATACCCAATATTCACAACCTCCCAAACCATCTAGTTTCGTGATATTAAGTCTTTGCTCAGTGCTCTTCTGAACATTACTGCGCTTAACAAAACCAAGTGTAGTAATAGGTTAACACTCGATACTCAAAGATTGCACCTACAGATATGCGCCTTGCGATGTTATACATGGTTTTGTTCACTCCAATTTATCACTTCATAGGTCAAGGTTTCAGGGGCTATTCCTCTGTGAGATCTCCCGGTTTTTCCGGTGGTGTGCTCTTTTCCCGAACGATATTTTTTTTATTGATTAGCTTAGGGCGGGTAAACATAGCCCAATGTGGCATTCGGAAAAAGGTGTCCTTTTGATCGGCGAGATTATAGGGAGCAAACGGGCTCAAATAAGGAACGCCAAAGGAACGTAAGCTGCACATGTGAAGAACTATCGCAATAACCCCGATGATGATACCGAACAAACCAAAAGATGCAGCAAGGAACATCATCGGGAAACGGAGCATTCTGATGGTCAGGGCAAGATCGAAGGATGGCAGCACAAAGCTGGAGATAGCAGTAATAGCGACGACAATAAGCATGGCAGCAGAAACAATGCCGGCATCAACTGCCGCAGTCCCAATCACCAGGGTGCCTACAATGGATACAGATTGGGCTATGGTTTGAGGCATTCGTACACTCGCTTCCCTTATAATCTCGAAGGCGAGCTCCATTAAGAGTGCTTCAATAAATGCTGGAAGCGGTACGCCCTCCCGTTGTGCAGCTAGACTGATCAGCAGGGTTGTGGGCAGCATCTCCTGATGAAAGGTAGTAATAGCTACATACAAAGATGGGGCTAGTAGTGAAATGAAAATACTGAAGTATCTAAGCATCCGTACTAAGGTGCTGACATCGGCACGTTGATAATAATCTTCCGCTGTCTGCATGAAGGAAACGAATAAGGTAGGCACCGTCATTACTATAGGAGTCCCATCTACTAATATGGCTACTTTTCCTTCCATAAGAGCAGCAGCTATAACGTCAGGACGTTCCGTATGATGGATGGTTGGAAATGGGGTATAGGTTTCATCCTCGATTAATTCTTCGATATAGCCACTTTCCAGGATACCGTCAATGTCGATCCGATCTAAACGTGAGTGTACTTCTTGCAGAATCTCATCACTAACAATGCCATTGATGTACATGAGGGCTACGTCTGTCTGTGTTACACGTCCAATTTGCTGTGTTTCTAACCAAAGATTGGGGTCTTTTATTTTCCGCCGGATTAATGCGGTATTCGTGCGTAAGCTTTCTGTGAAGGCTTCCTTTGGTCCACGAATCACCGTTTCAGTGGCACTTTCCGTTACGCCACGGTCTTTCCAGTCACGCATGCCTATGGTGAACCCTTTGGTATATCCATTGAGTAAGAGGATCACATCTCCGGATAATAGAGAGGTGAATAAAGAATTGAACTCCGTCGCATCTTTAATATCCCCTACAGTGAGCATGTGATCTTTTAATAATTGATAGTTGGCTGTTTGTGTATCAAGACTTGGATCTGGAAGTTCTAAAATTAGTGATTCCAGAATGAAATCCTGAATAGCTTTACTATCCGCCAATCCATCTGTATAGAAAATAGCTGCTTTAATCTGGTGTTTGGAACCAATAAAGAATTCTCTAATCACAAGATCTGTACTATTGCCGAGTCTTGTTTTTATATATTGAATATTATCTTGAAGTTTTTCTTTAATAAGTTCCTTAGGTAATTCTTTAGTGGGGTTGGGGTGCCCTAATGAAGGGTTCTTAAAAACTTTTGTTATTGTTCTGTTCAGAAATCCCATTGTTGTTATCCCTCTTCCGCTGGTGCTGTAAATATAGCTATTACCATAATGAGGTGGGATTATTCTGATCCATAGATGGGTTCATACACACCAAAAAAGCCGCAGAGAGATTCTCTGCAGCTAGCTAGAAGCGCTTAATTAAGACTTTAAGACGTCCAATCGTTATATAAATGCTTCTCCGTTAGGATGGACAACAACTGAATACCAACCTCATTATGGCCACCTTCAGGGATGATCAGGTCAGCGTATTTTTTGGATGGTTCGATAAACGCTTCATGCATGGGTTTAACTGTACTCAAATATTGATGATGGATCGACTGGATGCTCCGTCCACGTTCTTCAATATCTCTAAGGACCCGGCGGAGAATACGCACATCAGGATCGGCATCCACGAATACCTTGATGTCGAGCATTTCACGGAGATTCTCGTCAGAAAGGACGTGGAGTCCCTCAATGATTACAATATTGTTTGGCTTCAGTTCTACCGTCTCTGTAGTGGAGCGGGCATGGACTGTAAAGTCATACACGGGAGCGAATGCGGTCTGTTCTTCACGCAGAGATTTAAGATGCTCAATGAGCAGCTCGTTATCGAAAGCGAAAGGATGATCGTAATTAATGGATTCACGTTCAGCAAAGCTGAGATGTGAGTGATCCTTATAGTAGTTATCTTGAGATATGAAAGTTACCTTTCCCGTTCCAAGACGGTCAATGACGGAGCGGGCTACGGTTGTTTTTCCCGAGCCGGTGCCGCCGGCGATACCAATAATGAGCATGTGATTCAATAACCCTCCCTAAGATTGCCGTTGCAATTCCAATATTGTAGCACAGCGCTCATGTTTTTTCACCTTAGATCGGGTAAAATTAAGATGGGATTTTTGGAAATTCGTCTATATTAGGGACAAGGCAAATCCGGAAGGGGTTATTCAACGAATGAACGGAAAAAAATCAGTACAAGAGGCTTTTAATGAAACGGCCTATCGAATCGCAGGGAATGGGAATAGAGATGTGCAAGTGTTGAAGGAAGCCTTGGCAGCCGTAGAGAACAGTACGGCATCTGATATCTATGGAACGGGCGAAGTGATTGAAGATTTCCAGACGAAAATGGCGAATATCCTGGGCAAAGAAACCGCAGTTTTCTTTCCGAGCGGAACGATGGCGCAGCAAATCGCTTTAAGAATCTGGTGCGATGAAAAAGAGGTGAAAAAAGTAGCCTATCATCCCTTATGCCACTTGGAGATTCATGAGCAGGATGGCATGAAGGAATTACATCATATTGAGCCTATCTTGCTTGCGGATAAGGACCGATTAATCACTTTGGAGGATGTGGCGAATCTAAAGGACGATATCGCTTGTCTGTTGCTGGAATTACCCCAGCGCGAGATTGGTGGTCAGCTGCCAGAGTACACGGAGCTTGAAGCTATTTCTGCTCATTGCCGTGCACGCGGCATTAAATTGCATTTGGATGGGGCGAGATTATTTGAGATTCTTCCGTATTACGGGAAGTCAGCAGCTGAAATCTCTGCACTCTTTGATAGTGTGTATATATCCTTTTATAAAGGAATTGGAGGAATCGCCGGGGCAATTCTTGCAGGCAGCGAAGACTTTACGAAGCAATCAAAGATATGGAAACGGCGGCATGGTGGAGACTTAATCAGCTTATATCCGTACATCATTTCTTCTGATTATTATTTCCGGCAAAGAGAGGGCAGGATGCAGCAGTATTATGAAGGCGCGAAGAAGCTTGCTGCTTGGGTTAATCAATGTCACGACGTAACCACTCTGCCCGCTCAACCTGTCTCCAATATGTTTCACATGCATTTTCAAATGTCTAAGGAACAAATTGAACCGATCCTGTCAGCGGTGTATGAGGCGACAGGAATCGGTTTAAGCGCGGGTATAAGAGCTACCGGGGAACATACTTCTTATTGTGAGATCAGCATTGGAGACAAGTATGCCGACATCCCAAAAGAAAAGCTTAGAGAGTTTTTTCTGCTGCTCGATAAGCTAATGAGCGAATCATCTGCCGAGTAGCGTACGGAGTAAGGAGATTCGTAATAATTGTTTTTTAATAAGCTTCATGCGAAACTCATTTTTTAATTGATTGTAGATCAGCGGGCAATGGTTAAGCGCCCAATGGTACATGAATTTAAAGTCTGTAGCATCTTTTGCAGAATTTAATAAATAGTATGAGATCGTATCGTAAGCATTATGGTTGAACCATTCCGTCATTTCCTGTGCGTTATATCCATATTTCTGCACGGCCATATTCTTAATGAGTTTCTTTTCTTCCAGATTCTCAATTAAGAATCCTTGGCTCAGATTAAAGGTGATATTGTTCCCGTGTATTCTGTACACGCCGGCAATCACATCAATGAAGCCCGCATCACCTACCAGCAGGGAACGCAAATAGATGGAAGCATCGTTGACCATATTCATATCTAGGATATCCATAGCCATTAAGGCCTCTCGTTTAAAAACAGTAGTTAAAGTAGAGGCGGGTTTTGGATATCCTTTTTTCTCAAAATTCATGAAATAATCGCGTTTCTTAATAATGCTGCTAAGCTGCAGATTGGAGATTTTTAGTTGTTTGGCTTTGGAATACTCCAGGAACACATTCGCAGCTACAAATGAAATTTCGGGATGAAGGAGATGGAAGCGGACCGCTTTACTGAAATAATTCATGTCGATCAGATAATCATCATCATCGAGAAAAAGAACATATTCCCCATCACCATGTGCAGCGAAAGCTTTTCGGCGATTATTTCCAGGTCCGCTATTGGTAGCATTGCGCATGTAAATGACCCGTGGCTCCGCCCCAAAGTGTTGCTGCATTAACTCTTCCGTGCCATCTGTAGAACAATCATCAATCACTGTAATCTCTTTATTGGGATAGTCCTGCATTAAGATACCTTGGATCGCTTGGTATAGGAATGCTTTTCTATTATAGGTAGTGATAATGACACTGATCTTGGGGGAATCGGCTAAGGACTGGACCGTTGGATAGGAAATTTCCGTATCCGAAATGCGGCTTTCCATTTTAACCAACCCCTGAATTAAACCTGCGATATCGCTGGCAACAATGCTGAATTGTTCAGATAAATAGAATTTCAAGGTATCCTCTGAAGCCCTCCCCGTGAGATAAGCATGAATAACCTCAGATAAGGTTTCCAGATAAGGTTTGATTTGTACATTTTGTTCTTGATCTATGATCTGGCGGCATCTTTGCAATAGTTCTGTATCATCTATTTGGATGGTGGGTGAATGGTTTATTTCATCATTTAGGTCATTTAAAAAGACGTAACAGGCTTGCTGCAAAACCTCGCTATGATCCATTTCCAGTCCTCCTGTTGTGTTATTTGGATAAACCACTTACCTCAGGCTGAGCGTTAATTTTATTTTTGAGTTTATATCGATACTTTTTGAGATGTTCCCATGTATAGAGGAAGACTTCCCGTTCCATTAAAGAGCCGATTACGAAATATACAGGCAAGATCACAAATCCTAGAAGTACACCCCAGATCATAAGCCCCAGATAGGAATGGATCGGGATGTCGATGGCGGTGATGATTAGAATAATGCCTACAAAAACTACTGCATTCGTGAGCCATCTTCTAAAAGTGACCCAAGGACTGCGGTCCAGTAAATGTTTGCTGGCATAGATTACAATATCTATGGAGCGGTATAAGAGGGCAGCTATCGTTCCCATTAGTACACCGTAAATTCCCATGAAGATTACGAAGACAATAGAAGCCACCAGATTAATGGCGGATTCCAGAATGGAACGGTTTTGTGTTTTTTTGAAATGTCCAGCGATGGTAATCACATTATTGGAAGACGTTCTGGCATTGGTTAATAATTTGATGACTACGAACAGGACCGGCAGCCACATATCAATGTAATTCACGTCGTTTACCCCAGCCGTATACAATTTCATAAAGGGTAAAATCAAAATGTAAGCCACCGTTAGAATCGAGAAGATAAGCCCCATGAAATACACTTCGTACGCATCATAAAATTTAATAAATGCTTCTTTGCTCTCATGGTAGCTTTGCCCGAGGGCAGCCTTCACACTTCCGTTTATGGTCTGGACGATATTATCCACGATCGTAAAAATCATATTGTACATAACATAGATACTGACGATTTTTAGATTCGTAAAGATGGTTAATATGAGTACGTCCGTATTTCTAAACACCAAGTAGGAGATTTCATGGACTAATACGGAATTCTTTTGGCCAATAGCTTCATAGTCTGGTTTGAGATTCAGGTTGATCCACTTGTAATTCTTATTCATATAAATATAGAAAGCGATAATTTGAAGTAAGGTTAAGATAAAATAGGAAGCTTGAACGGCAATAATGTCCACACCTTGCAGTAATAACAGAATCCGGATCAGGCTGTTCATAATATTAGCCACAGTGACAATAGAAGTCTCTACATAGCTTTTTCCCTCCGCAGCGAGCAGGACCTTGAATTTTCCCTGAAAATAATAATTGATCGCTCCGCCCATCCCTGTAAGCAAAATAATGACCATAATCGATAATTTATCGATCTCAGAAGAGATCACTAGCGGGTACACGATGGCGAGTAGCAGTACGGCGAAGAAATAGTAAATGCCTGTTTTTTTATAATAGCTGGAGGTGGCAGCCAGAATAGAGTTAATATTGTTTTTATTATTCGAAGCTACCGGCTTATAAAGCGCTTGGATCGAGGCCGCTCCAACACCTGCTTCCAGCAGCGCCAAATAACTAATAATCTGCACAATCGAAGCGATCAACCCATTGGCCTCAGAGCCATAGTTGACCATTATCAGTCTGGGTATAAAAAAACCGAGGATGATCGTGATGAGTTGACTTCCCAGTCCAAAGGATAAGTTAAGAATGCTCCGCTTGGCTTTCATAACGAATCCCCCTTTCGTAAAGCGATAAATACGTATCTAGGTGCTCGAAATGCCTTTCGGCTTGTTTTGCTTGCAGTGTGACATCCATAGAGCAGGTGATCATACTTTCAAAAATCTGTGCAGGCTGGACCTGTTCCAGCGTATTGAAATCGGCATACAGACCTGTGAACCCAACATCTTTCATTACATTGATCATTTTTTTGCTGTAGGCTACGGGGAATACCGGTTTATTAAATACCCAGCCCAGAATCATTGCATGGAATCTTGAAGCCACAATAGATCTGGCATTAGCTAACACGGACAATACTTCTTCCATGTTCGTTTTATATAAATGCACTTGCATAGCATCCTTGTAGGAGGGACCGATAAGGCGCTGAATCTCTTCAATTGCCAGTTGATCGCCTTCGTGTTCGCAAAATGACATGAAATGAACCGCGTAACCTTTTTCAATGAAATAAATTGCGAGTTCTTTCATTTTTTCATAATAGAGGTTGTCAAAACCGTTCAGACCTTTCGCAGAAGGTTTAATAACGGATAAGACGATGTAATCCTCCGGTTCGTTTGGAATATCTGGCGGGTCTAGCTGAAAAATAATATCTGGGGCTAAGCGGACATTATCCAGATCCTTAAATAAATCATAAGAGTACTGTTCTCTGAAACATATATCTGTATAATCCTTGAAAATCCGCTTGTGCTCATCATAGTATTCTTGATTTGTAAAAGGGCCAAAATTAGATCCTAACAGATAGTAAGGCTTATTTTGATTACGAATGACTTCTGCATTCTTGAAATGCTCTGCCCAGTGGTCTGCCTCCATGAAAATCGAGCCGCCGATATGAACGACGCCATCTGAGTGATCTGCCAGATATTTGTGAGCCACATTATGTATCTTTAGCTTCCTGCAAATATAGCCAATGCCTCTTAGAAGAAGGGAATCGGAAGGATACACTTTGAGGTTAGGGAGCTCTTTGAAACATTGTTTATAGAGGCGTGGTGCGCAAATTCTGAATCTGGTATCCGGATATCTTTCGCATAGCACCTTAATGAATAGATCATCACCCAGATTAAATTCGGTATAGGCGTATATCAGCATCTTTTTCATATTCTAGATTCCTTTCGGGTTCCGTTCCCTTTAAGTAGGTTGCGCTTGAACCTGGATAAGCTTCTCTCCACAGAGATGAATCTGTGATATAGAAGCGGGGAGATTAAAAATGTTCTGATATAAAGGGTTAATCTGCGATTATCTCCTCTATAACGTCTTATGAGTTCATCCATTTCTTGATTGAGCTTGGGATAGGTATGGTTGATGTCACGAAGTAATTCCTGAATGCTTACCCCTTCCGTACCATTTAGACAGGTTTTGAGGTTGAAAAAGTAGTTCTCAATCAGCTCCCGGTTCATTAACAATGGGGAGATCGTATCTAGTTCAGCAAAGGGATAGGTTTTGAAATATTCATCCACCCTTTTAAAAGCATCCACTACATCAAATTTATTCACGTTATAGCTGTTGGAGATGGAGGAGTTTCTCTGTAAATAAAATGATAGTATATCCGGGATTGAGATGACTCTGGCCGCTCTGGACAAGGCTTTGTAGATGAACTCTTGATCCTCTCCATTCACACAGCGTTCTGTATAACCTAGCTCGTGGAGAAGTAGGAATTCTCGCTTATAAGCGATACTCCCTGTCCATATTCGCAAGCTCTTGTTCACGAAAATCCGCGCCAGTGCTTCACTTCCCGTCACGTCGCTGAAATCAGAGGTACAGCTCAATAGAGTTTCTCTGCCTTCGGAGACATGATTATAACCCCAGCAAATAATCTCGGGTTGTTCATCTTGGGTATAAGACTGAAGGGTTGAGACCAAGTCTGCGGAGACATAATCGTCTCCATCTACAAAAAGAACATAATTACCTGTGGCTTCAGCTAAACCCCTATTTCTAGCCGCGCTTACTCCATGATTCTCCGTTCGAATGACTTTACAGAAAAGGCCGGGATTACGCGAAAGAATCTTTTCTATAACGTTGTAAGTGTTATCCGTAGAACCATCATCTACGATGATGACCTCGAAATGCGGATCGCTTTGGTCAAGGAGTGAATTGAACATAGGGGTTATATACTGCTCTATATTGTATACCGGGATCACAAGGCTTAGATTCATGGGCTCGCTCCTTTCCTGTGTAAAACGGGATGATAAGCTATCTTAAGCTTACCCCTCGTATGAAAAGATTGTATATACTACTTTAGTTTACTTATTGCTGGCTCTACTCGTTGTAGCATCATGTGAATAATAATTATTACAATATGTAAAATGAAAATATTATGGTTTGGTTTAACATAGATAGAAAGCCAACAAAACGTTCGAAGCGGAGGGATCTGGGATGCAGCTGCAAAAAATATTCGTGAACGGTGAGAGACTGAAGAATACAATCGAGGCATTTGCCGATTATGGGCGTACAGATAAAAATGGCGTGACCCGATTATCGCTGACCGAAGAGGATATTAAAGTTCGGGAGTATTTTCGTGCCTGTTGTGAAGAGCTCGGAATGTCTGTGAAGATGGATGATATGGGGACGATGTATGCCACATTGGCAGGCGAAACTTCCGGGCCTCCGATTGTGATTGGCTCGCATATGGATACTGTGAAAAAAGGGGGCAGATTCGATGGCGTCCTAGGGGTTATCGCGGGTCTAGAGGTTGTGCGGACGCTTGTAGATCACGGGATTAAGCCGAAGGTTCCGGTGACGATTATGAATTTTACGAATGAAGAGGGGGCACGTTTTGAGCCATCGATGATGGCCTCTGGTGTGCTATCCGGAAAGTTTGATAAAAGTGTTATGTTGAACAAAAAGGATCCAGCGGGCATTAGCTTTGGTGAAGCGCTGGAGAAGAGTGGATATAAGGGAGAAATGAGCAATCGTATCACCGAAGCCACCGCTTATTTGGAGCTTCATATCGAGCAAGGACCTGTTCTTGAAAAAGAGGAGCTGGCGATTGGGCTGGTTAACTGTGTAGTTGGTATGGCCTGTTACGAGATTGAGGTGACGGGAGAATCTGATCATGCGGGCACAACCCCCATGGCGATGCGCAAAGATGCTTTGTTTGCTGCCACAGACCTGATTATTGAGCTGCGGAGCAAGCTGGGGGCGCTCGATTCCGAGCTTGTGTATACCATGGGCAGAATGAATGTGCTTCCTAATATCCATACCGTCATTCCCAATAAAGTGATTTTCACCATTGAAGCCAGACATAAAGATATGGAGATTGTGCGTGAAGTGGAAGCCATTATTAACGGTTTGCCAGAGCAACTGCTGGATTGTGAAGTAAGCAAAACTAAGCTTTGGGGCCGAGATACGGTGTGGTTTGATCAGAATGTGTGTGATTTGGTGGAGCAAGCGGCTCAAACCTTAGGTTATTCCAGTCGAAAGATCGCAAGTGGTGCAGGGCATGATGCACAGTTCGTAGCCAGCTTTCTGCCATCCGCAATGGTGTTCGTGCCTAGCGTGAATGGTAAAAGCCATTGTGAAGAGGAACTAACCTCTTATGAAGACTGCGAAAAAGGGGTAAATGTAGTGTTAGAAACAGTGATGTTGTTATTATCAAGATAGTCCATGTAACTTAATATAACATTATGCGATATGGTAGTCGCTTTAATTTCATACAAAATCGTCAAAAAGGCACTCTATAGGGTGTCTTTTTTTATGAGATAATAAAGATGGTTGTGTTGAGTACCAAAGTGGTTAAAGATTAATGGGCAGTTAAGTCAGATCCTTTGTGTAAAAACACAATCATGGTAGATAATATTTTAATTTTTTAACAAAATGGGAATGCTAATCATATGTTATCATTCTTTACATAAGGGATCTACATTAGATGGGAGAGATGAATGATGATTATCGGAGTACCTAAAGAAATTAAAAACAATGAAAATCGTGTTGCCATAACCCCTGCGGGTGTAGTTAGTTTAATTACTGAAGGTCATCAAGTGCTCGTAGAAGCTGGAGCCGGTGTTGGCAGCGGATTTCCTAACGAAGAGTATGTCTCTGCCGGAGCACAACTGATTGAGGATGCAGCAAAAGTCTGGAGCTCCGCTGAAATGGTGATGAAGGTAAAAGAACCATTGGCAACGGAGTACCCCTATTTCCGTCCAGGCCTTATTCTATTTACGTATCTTCATCTTGCTCCAGAGCCTGCCTTGGCTGCTGCGCTTAAAGACAAAGGTGTCTTTGCGATCGGATATGAGACGGTTGTTCATGGACGCACCTTGCCGCTGTTAACACCGATGAGCGAAGTAGCTGGCCGGATGTCCGTCCAATTGGGAGCGCAGTTCCTGCAAAAGAACTACGGCGGACAAGGTATTCTTCTTTCCGGTGTTCCTGGCGTTAGCCGAGGTAAAGTGAGTATTATTGGCGGCGGTGTAGTAGGTACTAATGCAGCTAAAATGGCTATTGGCTTAGGTGCAGATGTTACGATAGTTGACCTCAGTGCGGAGAGACTACGTCAATTAGATGACATTTTTGGAGCACAGATCAATACGTTGATCTCTAACCGTTATAATATTGCGAAAGCAGTGGCTGAAGCCGATCTGCTGGTAGGTGCCGTGTTAATTCCGGGTGCCAAAGCACCGAAGCTGGTTACCGAAGAAATGGTCAAGACCATGAAGCCGGGATCGGTGATTGTCGACGTGGCCATTGACCAAGGTGGCATTGTAGAAACCATCGACAGAGTGACGACACATGATAATCCCGTGTTTGTGAAACACGGCGTGCTGCATTATTCCGTGGCTAATATGCCGGGCGCTGTTCCTAAGACCTCAACTATTGCCTTAACAAATGTTACAGTTCCATATGCCCTGCAAATTGCCAATAAAGGTGTGATCAAGGCGATTCAGGATAATGACGGCCTAAGAAGCGGCGTGAATGTAGCCAATGGCAGAATCACCTGCCAAGCTGTTGCCGAAGCGTTGGGTGAGACACCTTATTCGGTTGAGCAAGCCATGGAGCAGACATTCACATTGATCTAAAATAGACACGTTCCATAATGGAATGAGCCAAACAGCAAGCTCTCTGCGGGGAGCTTGCTGTTTGGCGTTTCTTGCGGAGGAGATCGGGTGGAAGTTTGTCAGTACGGTGTTAAAGTAAATAGATTGCGTTTCAGTGTGATTAGATACATTAGGTGTTTGCTCGTGTGGTGTGATGGTGGAAAGATTACGTAGTGAAGTTGGCTAGAACAGGCTAGTTTTGATTAGTTTTTGCTTCTGCGATGGTGAAGGCTTTGATGGAGAGATGCTTTAGGGAAATTCTCCCTAAAAAAACGCGAAAATAGCTTATAAATGCTGTTATTAGGGAATTCCTCCCTAAAAAGCGAGGAATACGCCTGTTTATACGCAAAACGGAAGAAAATCAGGGAGGATTTCCCCAATTATGATCGTGTGATGCTTAAAGTGCAGAATATTAGGGAGGATTTCCCTAATTATGACCGTGTGATGATTAAAACACAGAATTTCCGGGGGTTATTCCCTAAAAACCATTTATAACATTCGGTAAACACCAACAACTATTAAACCTTCCCAAACACCCCGACAAAACTCCCCACAAAACTTCCCACACCACCCCCAACAAAACCCCCACCAAACATCCCCGTCCCA
Organism: Paenibacillus sp. FSL R7-0163; assembly: GCF_037969975.1. Lineage (NCBI taxonomy): Bacteria > Bacillati > Bacillota > Bacilli > Caryophanales > Paenibacillaceae > Paenibacillus > Paenibacillus sp. FSL R7-0163. Next base: position 5,876,858 of record NZ_CP150224.1, on the reverse strand, counting down.
AACACCTTCCTCAACTAGCCGATCTCGTCCCTCACCTAAACCAGCTATTTATCTTATAGTCAGTTAGGGGGATGCATACTATAATGAAATCACTCTAGAGTACAGGATTTGGTTATTCTTCAGGTGGGAGTGAAGCTAGTGAAAGATAAAGATCCATTATTTGATCGTTTTTTCGACAGTATGGAATCATTGGCAGATGCGATAAGTGAATCGCTACAGTCTCAAGTTACCATCGAGGACAGCAATCATCATGTGATTGGCTACAGCTCGCATGAATTTGAGAGTGACTCCGCGCGGATTTCAACGATTATCGGGAAGCGTGTACCTAACGCTGTGATTATTGGCTTGCGCAAAAAAGGGATTATGCAGCAGCTGGAGAGCGCGGCACATCCCATTCGAATTCCTGCGGTGCTGGAGGTGGGACTTGGCCCCCGGCTGGCCATTTGTATTAAACATCAGAAGGAAATTCTCGGGTACATATGGGTAGTAGATACAGGCAACCTGGTAGAAGGGCATGCCGAAAATATCGTTGAGAAAGCGGCAGGTATCGTAGGTCGTTATTTACTTAAGCAGCGAGGCTGGAAAACGAAGCAGGACAAAACGCATGAGGATTTTTTCTGGAAGCTGATTACCTCCCACTACGACAACGAAGCAAATATTAAAAAGGATGCGGAATTTTGGTCCATTCTTTTGCCGGAAAAATATTATATTAGCGTGTTTGAGAGTGACAAGGTAATCGATGATCATTTAATACTCCGGTTTCGGCAGGTTATGGCTTCTTATTCCGGACTGCAATTACTATTTCTGACGGCTGAGCATAATCGGCTGATTATTCTGTTTTCCTTCAGCTTTGTGATCGAGGGGGCGGGTGGATTATCTTCATTCCTGCATAAAACAATGGAGGATATGTATAAGAGTGAAGGCTGCACACTGGCTGCTGGCTGTAGTCTCGATTACACTGAATATATGTCCGCGGCTATTGCCTATTGGGAAGCGGTGTCCATTGTGGAGATCAAAAAGCTGCTGCCTTTTCATGGGCGGGAGCTGCTATTGTACGAGGAGATTGGATTTTGGGCATATATACCGGCTATTATGGAGCAAAAGCGCAGTCGAATTCGTAAAAGCCCGTTGCTATATCCGCTAAAAGAACATGATCGCGAGCATAAAAGTGATTTTCTCAAAACCATCGCTGTCTATTTATCATTAAGCGGCAATTTAAAGGAATCCGCGGCTTTTTTACATATACACACTAATACATTGCTTTATAGATTAAACCGAATCGCAGAGATTACGGGCAAAAGCTTGAAGGATACGGGTTATCGGACTTCTATTTTCCTCGATATTTTGACGGAAGAAACACGGCAGCTTAACCAGTGGTTTGCCGATGCCTGAGAATCTTGAGATTTAAGCACCAACCCGGTGACGAACACGTACAATAACCTATATTTAGAACCTATAACATTGGAGGGACTAAGCATGGTGAAGGAAGTTCGTTCACCCGATGCCCTTGACTTTGAGCGCAAAATGAGAGAAAGCATCGTGGAATCGGCTGAAGCTTTAAATGAAAGTGGAGTGGATTTTGCAACATTTGATGATTCCCGCTGTAATCCGCTGTTTTGGACACGTACAGAGATTGGTGGACTTCAGCTGAACGCTGGCGTGGAACCCACAGTGGGGATTAAAGATATTTTTCGGAATGGACATTTATATGCCTTCGAATGCGCGACAGCCATGGTTATTGTTTTGTATAGGGCGACAATTGAAGCTATAGGTGAAGGAGCCTTTAATAAGTATTTTAAGGACTTGTTCTTATGGGACTGGAATTATGATGAGAATTTACGCTTAATCACAAACTACAACAAGGACCACACGCAGCGGGGAGACGTTGTATATTTCAAGAATCCCGATCATGCTCCGAGCAAGCCAGAATGGCAGGGCGAGAATGCAATTAAGCTTGAAAATGATCTGTTCTACGGCCATGGCATAGGGATTACTACTGGAGAGATCATCATAGACTCTCTGAATCAGGAAAGAGTATATGGGAGTGATATCTCGGCCTATTTAACGGATGAATCGGTGCATCCAGACTTTAATTACTTACAGCGGTTATCTGCAGGAACGGTTTTACCGGCAGCCAACAATAGAAGCTTCCGATACACTGTATGTTCAAGAATAGGGTCTAGAAACTATATTTATAAGATCTAGCGTCTGCCTATTGTATACTTACTGAGCAATGCAAAGAGAGGGTACTTTTGTATTGTTCATTTTTTTATTCACAAAAGAAAGGGATAGAGCTTCAGATAACTCTGAAAACTCTATCCCTCTTTTTTAATTAAGGACTACCACGTCGTTTCTAATTTGTTATAGCTCAATAAAATCGTTGCGGAATTTCTCGAAATCAGATTTTCTGCATTCCAGCTCAAGGCGTGTGCCTGTTTCTTCATAGCTAGTAGATTGAACATGGGCATGTTCATTGAAATAAGAGACTACATTACCCCGATCAAATGGAACCAGAATCTCGCACTGGACATAGTCCGTAAAAACATGGCTGCGGATCAGAGCGGTAAGTTCAGCCATTCCACTATTTTGCTTGGCGGAAAGGTAGACATTGTCACCTTCAATTTGCGGGTAAGGCAAATCAGTCAGATCAGCCTTATTATAGGCATAGATCGTTGGAATCTGGTCAGCGCCGAGTGCTTTAAGCGTCTCATCCGTAACCGCCATATGCTGTTGATGCTGCGGATCGGAAATATCGACTACGTGAATCAATAAGTCCGCTTCGGTAACCTCTTCAAGAGTGGAGCGGAACGCTTTGACCAGATGATGGGGAAGCTGGCTGACGAATCCGACAGTATCTGTTAATAAAAAGGTTTTGTGATCAGGCAGCTCAATGCTGCGAACCGATGTCTCTAGTGTAGCGAACAGCATATCCTTGGCGAATACTTGTTTATTGGAACCTGGATGGTAAGTCTCTACCATGACATTCATTAAGCTGGACTTTCCGGTGTTCGTATAGCCTACAAGGCAGACGACGGGGACTTCATTTTTATGCCGTTGTTTCCGCTGGATTTGACGTCTTGCTACTTGTTGCTGCAGTTCAACCTGTAAAGCAGTGATCCGCTCTTCAATTCTTCTGCGGTCCAGCTCTAGCTTGGTTTCACCCGCACCTCTGTTTTTAAGTCCAGCTCCGCCACCTTGTCTGCCCAGCGACTCACGAAGACCTGTCAGGCGCGGCAGCATATATTGCAGCTTGGCTACTTCAACTTGCAACTGTGCTTCCTTGGTCTTCGCTCTTTCCGCAAAAATATTCAAGATCAGAATGGTCCGGTCAATGACCTGACGGTCCAGTGCGGACTCCAAATTGCGGATCTGTGAAGGTGACAGTTCGTCGTTAAAAATAACAATAGGAGCATCGTGTGCTTCTAAAAGTGCCGATAATTCCTCGATTTTACCTGTCCCGATATAATGGGAGGGGTTAATTCGACTTGCCTTTTGACTAAGCTCTCCTACGACTTCAAGGTCACAGGCAGCTGCCAGATTGCTCAGCTCTTCCATCGAATAGGCGAAATTCGTTTCGTTCTGAAGCTGGACACCGACTATAATTGCTTTTTCTCGTATTTGTTCCATATATTTATTCATCCTCCAATAGTAAATAATAAACGCAAAAAAACACAGGCAATCTGCCTGTGCTTACGGTTCGTTAGAGGACGTCAGAGTTAGGGCCTTCCATAGGTAGAATGAATTAAACAACAGTCCAGTCGCAGGGAAGAGGCACTTTGATCCCTTGCGAGCAGCAGTTGGCTAATCGGCTTCTATGGATGTTCAATTCTTAAAGGAATGGAGGTGAAGAGAATCCTCCCTACACGCTGTTGTTAAATTATCGGGTTACCTTTAAAAATGGGTAGACCAATCCTGAGTCCTCTGCACATGGGCAGAGCTTTAGCGCTATTCAATTAGCCGCGCAAAGTTCTAACTCGGATAAAGTCTATCACACGTAACCCTCCGTTCATAAAAAGTTAAGTCGAGTTTACCACATTCGTTATTTAGTGGCAAATCTCTATTTAGGCTCTGGAACATCTCTTGTATTTTAATTACATCCAATAATTCTAAACAATGTTTACATATCATATATGAATTGATATATAGGAGGTGTGATGACATTGCCTGTTCTGTCCACAAACACCATTATTAATTTACCTGTCGACGGTACTCGGCCAATAGATCAAGTAGTGATCAAAGTTGTTAACAATGGATCGGCTGGCGCGTTTTGTTATATTACGGGCTTATCCAATAGTGTCAGTCCCCAGGCCATTTTTGTTGAAGAGTTATTTGAGCTGCAATATCAGGAGACCTTAAGCAAGACCTATGTCATGGTAGAGGATTTATTCCAATTTAATTTTGTATATTCGCAGGAGCAGATGAAGATTCAGGTTTTTCTTGTTGATGTGGACGGTGTATGGACCGCCGTTGATCTTGAAGTGTTTCAAGTGAGCCGGATAACTTCGGAAATACGTGATAACGTGTCTGTTACATCGACTGACTTCGCAGCAATCAGCTTTATGAGGCGTCCCGGCTTTGCTATTCCACAAGGTCTTGCGGCTGAGATTCGACCGGCAGCTTTAGATGTTATGTCCAAAAGACCAGTGCGCTATATGATCGTTGCAGGCGGGACACTTGATGGGACCTTCGAGAATTATCCTACACCGACTACGAATATTCCTGCCACGGACACGGCACTGCTAGTGAACTATACCTGCACTACGGTCACGGGTGGAAAAGTTATTATGCAAGGTACAGGATCAGGGATTTCTGGTGCGTATGCGAATCTGGCGGTCAATTTGCTTAATGAGCGACTCTCATACGAGTTCCATGATGAACCTGTCACATTGGTGGTAAACTCCCTCTCGGGCGGGGATGATCTCGCAGTCACCTTTAAAATGTCCGAGCAATGGTAATTATTCTTGTGAAAAAGAAACATTCGCATCTACGCGAATGTTCCTTTTGCTAGTCATTTAAGTCTCTACGCAAGGTAAAGAGATCTTTCAGAGCCTCAGTGGACAGCTCGGTAATCCAGCCTTCTGAGCTGGAGATCACATTGTCGCTGAGCTGCTGCTTATTCTCCAGCATTTCATCAATCCGTTCTTCGAGTGTACCCAGGGCGATGAACTTATGCACCTGGACATCACGAGTCTGGCCCATGCGGTAAGCGCGGTCAGTTGCCTGATTCTCCACCGCTGGATTCCACCAGCGGTCGAAGTGGAATACGTGATTGGCTGCAGTTAAGTTCAGGCCAACTCCCCCAGCTTTGAGTGAAAGGATGAATACATTCGGCTGATCAGACGGCGGTGCGTCTGGACGTGTAGACCCATCTTCCGCAGCAGGGGCTGGTGTCTGAAACCGCTCGATCATACGGTCGCGCGCCTGTTTGGAGGTGCTTCCGTTCAAATAAAGGACAGGTTCGCCCAGCTCCTGCTGGAGAACCGCCTGAAGCATTTTTCCCATACCCACATATTGAGTAAAAATCAGGCAGCGCTCGTCTTCCGCGCGCAGCTCCTTGACCATATCCAGCAGTCTTTCGAGTTTGGAGGAACGGTTAATAAGAAAGCTGGTATCCAGCTTGTTGTCCGTATCCAGTTCAGGGATAGCCTCTTTTGTTACAAGCATCGGGTGATCGCATAGCTGCTTAAGCCCGGTCAGAGCTCCAAGAATTGCCCCTTTGCGCTCAATGCCTTCCAGCTTCTTCATCCGTTCCAAGAGTCCATTTACGGTCTGATCGTAAAGCGCTGCTTGCTCGGCAGTCAGATGAACATAGGTTTTCATTTCGTTTTTATCAGGTAGATCGAGCTGTATATTAGGGTCTTTTTTCTTGCGGCGCAGCATGAAAGGTTTCACTAGATTTTGTAGGTCCGCTGTACGTTTCGCGTCGTGTTCCTTCTCAATAGCATTCGTGAATCGGTCATTAAAAGACTTGGCGCTGCCCAGATAACCTGGGGTTATAAAATCATAAATGGACCACAGCTCGGATAATCTGTTCTCTATAGGCGTCCCTGTTAAGGCAACCCGGTGTAGTGCTGGAAAACTACGTACAGCAGCGGATTGTTTGGTTTGGGCATTTTTAATATTTTGAGCTTCATCCAGGCAGATCGTCGCCCAAGTGAATTCCTTCAGCAGCTCCTGGTCAAGCGCGGCAGTCGCATAAGAGGTGAGTACCACATCGGCTTGCGAAGCTGCGCCATAGAAGAATCCTGCGTCCAGACGGCGGCTTCCGTAATGAAGCATAACATTCAACGAAGGCGCGAAGCGTTGCAGCTCCTTCTGCCAATTGCCTAACACGGAGGTCGGGCAGATGATCAATGAAGGCCAACCTGGTGGGTCGGTCTGCCGCCGGGCTGAGCTTGCATCCGTGTTCTCTTGGATGTGTAGCAGATAGGCGATGAGCTGTACTGTTTTGCCTAGTCCCATATCATCGGCTAGGCAGGCCCCCAGCCCAAAGCGGCGCAGAAAGGTCAGCCAAGCGAATCCTTCATGCTGATAGGTGCGCAGCTCCGCCTTAAGGCTTGCAGGTACGGGCGGCTTAGGCCATTCTGAGCGCTGGCCCAGCTGACCGATAAGGCTGATCAAATGCTCGTTCAGCTCTACCTCCAGACGCAGACGCGCGGCATCCTCTTGCAGCTGCTCTTCCGTAGCTTCAGAGTCTGCCTCTTCACCAGCTCCTAGCAAGTGGAGCTGAAGCACGTCTTGGAAGGACAAGCCTTGCGACTTGTCCATTCCCGCCATGGCTCTTTGGATTTGCGCCAGCAGAGCCGGATCGAGTGAGACCCATTTGCCCTTGAAGCGGACGAGCCGTTCCCCTCTTGCGACCAGCTCGGCAAATTCGGCCTCAGTGAGATCCGCGTCGCCGATGGAGATGCGCCAATCGAAATCGATGATCGAATCGAGACCGAACAGCGACTCACCGCCGCTGCGTTTGTCTTCGCCGGAGCTGATCTTTGCGCGCAGGCGCGGCTTTTTCCGGCTGGCGGCTTCCCACCACGCCGGCAGCAGCACTTGCCAGCCTGCTTCCAGCAGCCGCTGGCTCTCGGCCGTCAAGAACCGCCAAGCGATGGCATCGCTGAGCGGTTCGGCCAGCACATCGCCGCCCGCCGCGAAGCGCTCGGGCGGCAGACTGCCGCGGAGGCGCTCCAGCCATCCCGCGGCCCGTTCATGCACGTGAGCCGACCACGCGGCCGGCCACAAGCCGTACGGCTCGCCGTTATCGGCGAGCCTGATGGGAACAAGCGCGGATTCATCGCGCTTGTCCTGAAGGATCAGCTGCAGCCGCCAATAGGATTCATCCTCATCGGGCTCCAGCAGCTGTAGCGCGGGCCGGAAAGGCGCGGTGTCCGCCTTCCAGCCAATGGCGATAAGCCACGCGGCGGTATCCATGCCCGCTGCAAGTGCTCCGCTTCTATCGAAGAGAAGCGGGAATTCGCTGCGGAGGTCGCCGGCCTCGGCCTCCGTGCTGTAATAGCGCTGCGATACGGCGGCAGAGAACGCCGCACGTAATCCGCGGCTAAATTCGCTGCCGCCATTTAGCGCCTCAAGGGCTCCCTTAGCAGTGTCACTGTCCACTGCCACCTGCGCAAGAGCCCCTTCGTCCCAAGTCCATTGCAGCCTCCCGGCGCGGTAGGCTGAGATGTCGGGAATATACTGTTTGTGCTCCAGACATATTGCCAAAAGTGGCGCCAGTTCTGTGAGCTGGGCGGCATCGCCCTCCCAGCTCCATTCGATATGCGCCAGAAGCTTCTGCTCGGCAAAGAAGGGGATGACCTGCTCAGCAGGAAGAATCACTAGCTCCACGCCTTCGCCAGCTGGCTGCACGGTTAACTCCGTACCATAAAAAGACGCTTCATGCCAGGCGAAAAGCCGCTGCTTAAGCTGCAAGCCCGGCACGAGATCTTCGCGCTCATTCATTCCAAATATTAAAGCATCGCCATACTGGCTTAATGCAAGCCGGATGGTCAGCGTGCGTAAATGCATGTTCATGGTATTAGCTTTCCTTTCCGAAGCTCCTCTTGCAGCGCACGGAGCCTGCTATGCCTAATGGCGAAGGCAGTGAGGAACTCTTCCCAGCGTTCTTCTTGTTTCAGCTTTTTATACAGCTTGGATAATCGTTTCAATAATTTCACAGCCGCTTTGTAGCTATGTCTGTTCTTATCCAGCACAAATCTTTCGGCGGCCTGATGGTAAAAGGGCAGCAGAACCTCAGGCGCATTCTTTTCCACCGGTTGGAGGTCTTTGACACGAAATTCGGAGGGCTGTTTACCGATGGACAGCTGATAATCCATCCAGGTCTGCCATTTCTCATAGGTGATTAGCTTCTCTTCATAGACTTCGCCAGAGATAGGTAACATGGTGGCTAGTGTATCCCACATTTGCGGCTCAGCTTCAGGCAGGTGGCGAACAGCTTCTTCCCAACTGGTTGAATAGCTATTGAGATTATAGAGTCTGCTGCTCAGCAGTGGACCGATTTGAGCAAGCCAACCCACCAAACGGGACCAGTCCCCTGCAGCCAGCAGCGGAAAGGTGAAGCTCATGAGCTCATCGGGATGGAGACCCGGGCGCTCGGCCGCTTTATTCAATAAGTCCCAAGCCTTCTGGTCATCCATCAGATAGTAATACATACGGCTCTGAGCTAACAGCCACGCATGTTGTGAAAGGGAAGCACCTAATTCACCTTCTGCTTGCTGCAGCTGTTCGATTTCATTCAGGTAAAGCTTAGTTCCACCTATATTCGGATAAATCCAATTTCTCCACAGCAGATCATAGCTAAGAGAAAAAGAGGGTTGATCCCGTGAGCGATCCCGTGACTCCATCAACATCTCGCGCCGCAGATAAGATAAAGTATCGATGACGTATGGCCATAGATCCTGCTCTTGCTCGGGGGACAGCGGAAGTGTCTTTTTTAAAAGACCTGTGATTACTTCCTGTAGCTCTGAGACCGCTACCTGTGTGTAATAACCAAGAGAAGGGGCGTAAGCGGCCTGACCGACGGATTGCGCAGAAGGCTTAGCAAGCTTTTCCAAAAGGAAAAGATGAGCATGCAGAGTGAACAGCTTCTCCGTTTCCGGAAGCATTTTCGGTTTGAATTTATTGATTGCAGACAAGGCCCGACTCACATATTCAGGATTTCGGGTGGTATGGGCTAAAGGGGAGACACAGAATTCAAAATACTCCCGCCACTCCGTGATTTTTCCGCCAGCAATGCGGTTGGCCATCTCTTTCATTTGCTGCTGACGAGTTGCATCGGCTCCAATAGAGGCATTTGTTGCTGTGCTTGATATTTTGGGCAAAAAGGATGCAGCTTTAGCGTTGGCCAGAACCTGTACAGATCTATTCTGTTGTTCGGCATAATTCAGCAGCACAGCAGCCATATGTTTGCAATGACCTGATACTGGACAATTACAATGACAATTGGTGAAGCCGTCGAGATCAATGGTGACGCGGTAATCCTCTCTACCTTCAACTAGAGCGTTAATCTTACGAGGCTCCGTCATGGTAAACGGCTGCACTCGATTTTGTTTATAATATTGGAACCCTCGCTTGAGGGTAAGATCATCGAAATAATAGGCGACATTTTGGATGAGCTTACTCCACTGCGTATCATCCATAGCATAGGTTGGTTGCATACAATTGGTCTCCTGTAACGAAAATGGTCTTTATTTGTCTTTCATTATATCACTTCTGCAGGCTTCATCTTTAAATCGTTAAATTTTGATAGCTCGTAAGGAAACTCCGTTTAAAAGCTGGCGTGGAGATGATTAGAAGCTAATGGCTTGTATTGAACGGAAGGTCTGAACATATAATAATCGTACTGCAAGTTGGGTCATGATTATATAGGTGTCATTTACGAAAGATCAAACAAAGGTCAAAATTGGTCAAATAAATAAAAAGAACTAATTTTCTCGTGTGAAATCAGTTAATTCGCCTGAATTTGAGCGATAATCGGCTTAAATCGGTTTTGTTATTCCTCAGTTAGGGGACTATAATAAGGTCATAGGTCAAATAAAGTCAAAGTCAATGAGAGGAGAATGGATAATGTTTGATATGGTTCCTTTTGGTAAACGTAGAGATGATGCTTTTGGTATGCTGGCTAAGTCTTTGAATGATGTTTTTAATGATGATTTTTTTGCACCGATTAAGAGTTCCACGATGTCCTTCAGAACAGATATTCATGAGAGTGAGCAGGCTTACCTGATTGAAGCTGAACTTCCTGGTTTGAAAAAAGAAGAAATCGACATTGATTATGCCAGTCCTTATTTGACGATAAAAGCGGTACGTAAGGAAGAAAATGCCGAGGAGAACAATGAACATCAGATTTTACGCAGAGAACGCCGATATGGTGAATATGTGCGCAGATTCTATGTTCAAGATATTGCAGAGGAAGAAATTCGCGCGTCTTTGAAAGATGGAGTGCTGAAGCTGGAAGTTCCCAAACGGCAAAAAATGCAAGGTAAACGCATCGAGATTCAAGACGGAGATTCTAATTCTACCGGTTCGCAGTCTGAATAAGCATAAATTAAGCGGAATGGACTTCCGCTCAGCCTTTTAGAGATGGCAGCGAGCTTTTAACATAGTGTTATGAATAGAAGGCGCATTGTAGTGGAGGATTCCGGCTATGGTGCGTCTTTTCTCGGAGTGCAATGGTGGTCGGTATGAGATTAGGGATGGAAAGGAGGAAGCGCGAGTGGCTAGTAAAAGCTATTATGATGCTTTGGGCGTGAGCAAAAAAGCTACTAAACAAGAAATTAAAAAGGCTTATCAGAAGCTTGCCAAGAAGTGGCATCCCGATGTTAACAAAGCCCCTGAGGCTGAGGCGAAATTCAAAGAAGCAGCTGAAGCTTATGAAGTACTTGGTAATGAGGATAAACGGAAACTCTATGATGAAGAGCTGCTTTATGGAGCTCAACGTGGCAGAGCTAGTGGAGGGGCGGCGAGTGGAGCCTCTTCTTGGGATTCAAGATTTGGTGGAAGTGGAAGCTGGAACGGTGGGACTTATTCAACGGGAGGTTCTGGTATTTCGGAGGAAGATTTATTCGGGATGTTTTTTGGAAATCGGGGCTCGGCGGATCGGGCTGGCTTTGATTTTTTCTCGGGAAGTGGAACGGGGCGTGCGAATGGCAATCCGTGGGGCGAGGCCCGCAGTACTATGCAGGCGCAGCTGGATATTACCTTGGAGCAGGCTTATAAGGGCGCCACTGTAAGAGTACAGGTCAGCGACAAAACGGTGGATGTGAACATTCCGCCCAGATCCCATGAGGGTACAATTATTAAAATCGCGGGAAACACTCCGGGTGGCGATGTGCTGCTGGCACTTCATATTCTTCCTCATGATATTTATGAGATTCGCGATGGTGACTTATATGGCATGGTTGAAATTGCTCCTTGGCAAGCGGTATTGGGCGGAGAAGTGAAGGTTCCATTACCGGGTGGCGGCGCCGTCAAATTGAAGATTCCAGCAGGAATTCAGAGCGGTAAAACGCTACGCATCCCCGGCAAGGGCTTAAAACGTGAGAATGGTGCGAACGGCGATATTTTATTTGGTATTGAGATTGTTATCCCTGAACCCACCAGCGAAGCGGAGAAAAATCTGTACCGAAAGCTGGCAGACTCCAGCCCTTTCGAAGCCAGAGCTAAACGTCAAAACACTGGCACCCAGCGGCAAAAGGCGAAAGTGGGTAATTAATAGATAGGTAGAAGAGGTAGAGGTGAGGTGATTTCACCCGTTTGTGATCAACTCTGGTTGGTGAATAAGGTGATTTGAATGCTAGTTGCAGAACAGTAACTTATTTAGCCACTAACTATAAAAGAACTTTTCGCTCAAACGGTGAAAGTCGGCACTATGGTGGGAAAAGAGAGTCAAAAGTGTACTAGAAAGCGCTAGATGAGGCTCGTTGGTCGAAAAGAAAGGCAAAAGTGCCTTAGAAAGTGCCGAATGGGGCTCGATGTGCGAAAAGAGAAGCAAAAGTGCCTTAGAAAGCGCTGAATTAGGCTCGTTGTTCGAAAAGAAAGTCAAAAGTGCCTTTAGAATGTGACGAATGGGGCTCGTTGGGCGAAAAGAGAGGCAAAAGTGCCTTAGAGTACGTCGAATGGGGCTCGATGTGCGAAAAGAACGGTAAAGATCCCGTAGAATGAGAGCAAACCAGCCAGTTACTCGAAAAGAACGGTAAAAATCCCGTAGAATGAGAGCAAAACTGCTAGTTACTCGAAAAGAACGGTAAAAGTCCCGTAGAACGAGCGTAAACCAGCTAGTTACTCGAAAAGAACGGTAAAAATCCCGTAGAATGAGCACAAACCAGCCAGTTACTCGAAAAGAACGGTAAAAGTCCCGTAGAATGAGCGCAAATCGGCTAGTTACTCGAAAAGAACGGTAAAAATCCCGTAGAATGAGAGCAAACCAGCCAGTTACTCGAAAAGAGCGGCAAAAATCCCGTAGATTGAGCACAAACCAGCTAGTTACTCGAAAAGAGCGGTAAAAATCCCGCAGAATGAGCACAAAGCGTTTAGTTACTCGAAAAGAACGGCAAAAATCCCGCAGAATGAGAGCAAACCAGCTAGTTACTCGAAAAGAACGGTATAAATCCCGCAGAATGAGCACAAAGCGTTTAGTTACTCGAAAAGAGCGGTAAAAATCCCGTAGAATGAGAGCAAACCAGCCAGTTACTCGAAAAGAACGGTAAAAATCCCGCAGAATGAGAGCAAATCGGCTAGTTACTCGAAAAGAACGGTAAAAATCCCGGAGAATGAGAGCAAACCAGCTAGTTACTCGAAAAGAGCGGTATAAATCCCGTAGATTGAGCACAAAACGGCTAGTTACTCGAAAAGAGCGGTAAAAATCCCGTAGATTGAGAGCAAATCAGCCAGTAGTCCGAAATCAACGGTATAAATCCCGCTAAATTAACCTATCCCCGGCCAAAAAGGCCGATTTAATATAATCACTCTTAAATAGAAAGGTGAGAGAGCTATGGATTTCAATAAATTAACTCAAAAGCTGCAGGAAGCAGTGGCTGCGGCGCAGTCGCTGGCATCAGACAGCGGTCATCAGGAGATCGATAATCTCCATCTGTTAAAAGCGTTGCTCCAGCAGCCAGAAGGATTGCTGCCAAGATTGCTGCAAAAGATGAATATCCCTGTGACTGAGCTGATGCGCAGCACGGATGAATTGCTTCAACGCAAGCCGAGCATCAGCGGGTCAGGAGCAAGCACGGTAAGGCGTTTCGCCTCGCAATCGCTGATTCATCTGCTGGAGCAGGCGGAGAAGGAAGCGGCGAAGATGCAGGATGAGTTTGTTTCTGTGGAGCATGCTGTGCTGGCCATGGTGTCAGATTCGAGCGGGGAGAATCGTGAGCTAAGGGATCTTTTTGTCCGCCGTGGGCTGACCCGTGAGAAGCTGATGTCGGTGCTTGCTGAGATTCGTGGACATCAGCGGGTAACCAGCCGGGAGCCAGAAGCTACTTATGAGGTGCTGGAGAAATACGGCCGTGATCTTGTAGCTGAGGTTCGCGCGGGCAAGATTGATCCAGTCATTGGTCGTGATGGCGAGATCCGCCGAGTAATCCGGATTTTGTCCCGTAAAACGAAAAATAACCCTGTGCTGATCGGTGAACCAGGTGTAGGGAAAACAGCCATTGTGGAAGGCTTGGCACACCGGATTGTACGCAAAGACGTACCGGAGGGTCTGAAGGATAAGACGATTTTTTCACTGGATATGAGTTCACTTGTGGCAGGCGCGAAGTTTCGTGGTGAATTCGAAGAACGCCTGCAGGCGGTATTGAGAGAGGTTCGCGAAAGCAACGGCCGCATTATTCTTTTTATTGATGAGCTGCATACAATTGTGGGCGCAGGTAAAACCGAAGGCTCGATGGATGCGGGCAATATGCTGAAGCCGATGTTGGCCCGGGGTGAGCTGCACTGTATCGGTGCCACAACGCTCGATGAATATCGCAAATATATAGAGAAGGACCCTGCGCTGGAGCGCCGTTTCCAACAAGTGCTTGTGAGCGAACCCGATGTAGAGGATACGATCTCCATTTTGCGTGGTCTGAAGGAGCGGTTTGAAGTCCACCACGGGGTCAAAATCCATGACAGCGCCCTGGTAGCCGCAGGGGTATTGTCCAATCGTTATATTACGGATCGATTTTTACCGGATAAGGCGATTGACCTAGTGGACGAGGCTTGCGCCATGATCCGCACAGAGATAGACTCCATGCCGGGTGAGATGGATGAAGTGACCCGCCGCCTGATGCAGATGGAGATTGAAGAAGCGGCGCTTAAAAAAGAAACTGATGACGCCAGCAAACGCCGACTCGAAATATTGCAGCGCGAGCTCGCTGACCTGAAGGAGAAGCAGCTAGGGATGACGGCGCGCTGGGAGAAAGAGAAGTCGGCCATCCAAGGGATTCGCGACCTCAAAAAACGGCTGGAGCAAGCACGTAAGGATCTGGTCGATGCACAGGAGGAATATGATCTTAATAAGTCAGCCGAACTGAGCTACGGCATTATTCCTGATCTGGAGCGTCAGTTGAAAGCAGCGGAAGAAGCGGCACAGCAGGATCAGGATACAAGATTGCTACGTGAGGCTGTTACTGAAGAGGAAATCGCAGATATTGTCTCCCGCTGGACCGGCGTTCCGGTTAGCCGACTGGTAGAAGGCGAACGGGATAAGCTGCTGCGTCTGGAGGATACGCTGCATGAACGGGTAGTGGGCCAAGACGAAGCCGTCAGCTTGGTGGCCGATGCGGTGCTTCGGGCAAGAGCAGGAATCAAAGATCCGAATCGCCCGATTGGTTCATTCCTGTTCCTTGGCCCGACGGGTGTAGGGAAGACTGAGCTGGCTAAGTCGCTTGCGGTATCTCTTTTTGACCGCGAAGATGGCATGATCCGTATAGATATGTCGGAGTATATGGAAAAGCATAGTGTCTCCCGTCTCGTCGGCGCACCTCCAGGATATGTTGGATATGAGGAAGGCGGGCAGCTCACGGAAGCTGTGCGGCGTCAGCCTTATACTGTAGTGCTGCTCGATGAAGTGGAGAAGGCGCATCCCGATGTGTTTAACATTCTGCTGCAGCTGCTTGATGATGGACGGCTGACTGATTCACAAGGCCGAATGGTTGACTTCAAGAATACAATCATCATTATGACTTCTAATATCGGTTCACCTCATCTGATTCAAGGCACCGATGAAAAAGGTCAGCTCACGGAAGCTGCCAAGGATAGAGTGATGAAGGAACTGAGTGGTCATTTCCGTCCAGAGTTCCTGAACCGGGTGGATGACATTGTAATGTTCAAGCCGCTGACACTGGGTGAGATCGAGAAAATTGTGGACAAACTGGTGGATGGATTGCGTCTACGTCTGGCAGAACGGGAGATCGGGCTGGCATTAACTGAATCGGCGGTGCGTTTTATCGCTAAGGAAGGTTTTGATCCTGTGTATGGAGCAAGACCGTTGAAAAGATTCATCCAGCGCAGCTTGGAGACACGTGTGGCACGTGCGATTATTGCTGGTGAAGCCGCAGAGGGATCAGTTATTCAGGTAGATGAATCCGGCAACGAGCTTGCGGTAACCATTCTGAAGCCAGAAGTCGATGGGCCACAGAGTTCTGAATTGAGTTCTGAATAAAAAAAGCGTCCACAAAACCGTAACGGCTTTGTGGACGTCCTTTTTATGGTAAGCCTCACTCCACCCAAGGGATTAGATGAGGCTGTTCATCCAAGATGGACATATATTGCTCTTTCCAGCCGTATTTGCCGTCGGGGTCGAGGAGCATATAACGCAGATATTTTTCGAGCCGGAACTCGGCTTTGGACCAACCGAGATGCTTGAGCCGCAGGTTGCTTAGCTGATGAGACAGCTCGAAGATATTTTCCGGGAATCGCCCACAGTGCTGTGGGGATTCATTCCATACATAGTTGAAGTCTTCTTTATAGCGAAGCAAAAAAGGGCGGTAGTTCAGATGAGAGCGCCAGTAGGTATCCTCCCTGTAATGGTTCGCGTTCCATAAATCGTAAAGGCGGAAGCAGAACAGATCGACCCCATCTGCATACAGCAAGGTATCTATATTTTCCGCAAAGCTGGCTTCAAAGATCTCATCCGCGTCCAGACTCAGAATCCACTCGGGATTTGTCTTTAGGACTTCCTCCCACTGCTGTTTTCGCAGCTCAATTTCATTGCTGAACTTGGATTCGGTATTATGCACGAGATGAACGGGAATGCCGTCAAGTGCTTCCAGACAGACAGCTGCTGTATTGTCGGTGCTGCCGTCATCAATAATGACAGCCTCATCGATATATTTGCGGTGTTCCTCCAGAACCTGTTGCAGGAAGCGCCCGCTTTCATTTTTTACAACCATGGTAAGGGTTAGCTTGGGGCGCTTTTTGGTTATAGGAGCAGCTGCAGCCTCATTGGAATTTTCCTCGATGGGTGTGGGTGCCGATTCAGCTTTTACCCCTGTTGTTTCTCTGATGAAATCTTCAACCTTGCTCAAATCACTATCTCTGTACAAATGAAGGGCAGGATAATGGGTGTCAACAAATAGCGGAATGCCAAGGGCCGCGGCACGAATGCAGAAATGGCGATCCTCGCCCCAGTATGAAATGTTCCGGATCTGATTGTAGCTTACCCCGGCTTTTAACGCATGCTGGCTAATCAATGTACAAGCGCCGAGACCCCCCACTTCATAGATTCCAGGATTGCGGAGTTTGGCTATGAATTCATGAAATCTGCGGTTGATCTCCTCGGGTTGCAGTTTTTCGCCGGGAAGTATCTCCCACTGATTGTATTCGTCATGCATCCAGACCTGCGGCTGAAACATGGTATCTGGCTGCCACTGTGTCCAAAATACTTCTGAAATAATATCTTTGTTCGTCCCTATTAAATGTCTTAGCGTATCTGGGTGGAGGATGAGGTCAGAGTCGATCAGGAAGAGGTAGTCATAGTTCAGGGTTTGCGCTCGGTTAATCATGAGGTTTTTGAAGTTGGCGACTTTCCAGACTAAATCAGAATTCCAAAAGTGGGTCGTATCATTGCGAATGTACGCATCGTGAAAGCCGGAGCTTTGAATAAAAATATGCTCACCCTTGCTTTTGAATTCCTGGAGCAACCGGCTGGACGCTTCATCATCATTGTCATCAATCAGATGGAAATCCAGTTCGATTTGCTCGATATTCAGGCGCAGCAGGGAATTCAGAAATTCTCGCAACACATTGGGCTTTTGATGGATCGGGCTGCCGATTAATACGCGTGTCTTATTCATTGCGGCCTCCTTGGGGGACTCTCCCTTTCTTCCGAGAGGTATAGGTATGTTCTCAATATATTTACAGTTAGATAGTAATAATCCTTATTTCGCAAAGTTCTTATAGTAAATGAGAAATGAGAGTTGGATAAATTGAACTTTTTAGATATATTAATTTTTATGGATCTGCTGTACAATTACCGGATAATTAGATAAGAATGCCAGCCAGATGAGCACAGGAATGAGACTATGGATAAATCACCACAAAAAGCTCAGTAGTTAATCGATCTGTTACTGGCCATGAATCCTCGTGCGGATGTGTTCTGGTATGATGCAAAGGTAAATACCGACCTCTGCTGGATGGGGATGTTGAGGAAATATACGTACCGGAAGAGACAGCGAAGACTGAAGCTCATATTGGTGGCTGAACAGAGTTTAGGAGAGTAGTCACGATGAAGCTGGTCCATCAAGGTTTTTATAACGGTCTGACTTTCCAACGTGTGGTTCGTGGATTTATTGTCCAAGGGGGTATTGCGACCCTTGGCATACTGTATTCGGAAGAGTCATTTCAGGTATGGACCATGTGGATACTTTAAAGCGTGGGGATGAGTCATGAAAAAGGTTGGAATTATCAGTTCCCTCAATATTACATTAATGTGAAATGCTATCCATTGTAATTCCTAGTATCCCGATATACAATATAAAAAACAAACAAAGACAATATAGACACGGGGGAGAAACTTATGCGTAAAGGATTATCTGGAGTTATTACTTTGGTTTTGTTAACATTTTTGATTAGCGCGTGCTCCGGGGGAAATAACGCCGCTTCCACAAATACAAATCAGACGCCTACGGCTACTGAAGGATCGACAGCAAGCACTGAACCAAAAGATGGTGGCAACTTAATTATTGGGGTCGCTGCAGATCCTGTCATTCTAAATCCGAACTATGCTGGTGATCGTGTCAGTCTGACGATTGACCAAGCGCTCTACGCGCCATTGTTCCAAGTGAATAACGGAGAGAAGACCTTCTACTTGGCAGACAGCCTGACACTTTCCGAAGATAACCTGACTTATACATTGAAACTGAAAAGTGGACTAACTTGGCATGACGGAGAAAAGCTTACAGCTGACGATGTCGTGTTCACGATTGATAGCATCCTCGATGAGAAGCAAAACAGCATGTTGAGAGCGAACTTATTCATCGGTGATAAACCCGTTAAGGCAGTTAAGGTGGATGATCTGACTGTAGAGTTCAAGCTTCCGCAGGTCAGCCCAGCTTTTGAAGCTACACTAGTGCAAGTATTTCCGATTCCAAAGCATATTTTTGAGAATGAGACGGATCTAGAGAAAAGCACCAAGAATGCTGCTCCGGTTGGATCTGGCCCATTTAAATTTAAAGAATACAAAGCAGGCGAATATGTTACGCTCGAGAGATTTGATAACTACTTTGGCGGCAAACCACATCTTGATTCTATAACGTACCGGATTGCTAAAGATACGAATGCTGCGAATCTCGCACTTCAGAATGGTGAGATCAACATTAAGTATCTAGATCCACAGGATGTTGGAACGATTGAGGCTTCGAACAATTTCGAAATCCTGCCTTATAGTGAAGGCCGATTGTCCTACCTGTTGTTCAATGCAAACAGTGATAGAGGTGCTCTTGCTAAAAAAGAAGTTCGTCAAGCCTTGTCTCTAGCCCTAAATCGTGATGAAATCATTCAGGCTGCTTATACTTCTAACGAGTATGCAGACCCGGCGAAGTCCTTTTTGACTCCGGATGCATTGTTCTATACTAATGACGTACCTTCTTTTGATAATGATGTAGAAAAAGCCAAAGAGCTTCTGCAATCGGCAGGGGTTAGCGATCTGAAATTGAGATTGATTGTATCGAGCGGTAATAAAGCTCAGGAAGCCATTTCACTATACGTGCAGCAAAAGCTAAAGGCCATTGGCGCTGAAGTTGAACTGCAAAATATGGATGCCTCGGCATATGGTCAGAAATTCAGTGATATGAATTCAACAGATTTTGAACTTGCGATTGCAGGTTATATTATGGGTTACGATCCTGATGCTTACAGAATTTTGTATACATCTACTGCAGACTCTAACTACTCGCATTATAATAATGCTGAAGTCGATAAGTTGTTCAATGATGGTGCAGGAGAAGCAGATGTGACTAAACGTGGTGAGATCTATAAGAAGATCCAAGAGATCATTGCTGACGATGCACCGATTTATCCAATTGCTAATACTAAGACTATTGTAGCTGTCTCCAAGAACTACGGCGGTCTAGAAGAAGCAGTCTTGAAGCCTGTCGTTATTTTTGAAGATTTATCGAAAATCTACCTTAAATAAGAACGGGAAAAAATAAGCTGGTCAATCCAGCTTATTTTTTTACCGATATAGAACTGGGAGAATATACGTATGAGACAACTTATCGTCCGAAGATTACTGCAAACCCTGCCGATGCTGTTTTTTGTCTCGGTTGTGTGCTTTGCGATGATTAAGCTGGCTCCGGGGGATCCGGTACTATCCTTCGTTACGCCGAATATGCACGCGGATGATATTGAGCGCATCCGGCATAACCTTGGGCTGGATAAGCCAGCCTACATTCAATATTTTATATGGATCAAAGAAGTACTGCAGGGCAATTTCGGTTATTCCCTTGTGAATCATCAGCCTGTATTGGAGCAAATTCTAGAACGTTTACCTGCAACAGCAGGTTTGATGGGCAGTGCAATCGGCTTAGCCGTTCTGTTGGCGATCCCGATGGGTCTGCTTGCTGGAGCTAACCGGAACCGCTGGGTGGATAAACTAATTAACTTTTTATCCTATATCGGAATTTCAGTACCTTTATTTTGGCTGGCCATATTACTTATGTACTTATTTGCAATTAAGCTGCACCTGCTGCCTATTATGGGGATGCGAACCATTGGTGTGGAATCAGCGGTTGATGTATTGAAGCATGGTATTCTGCCTTGCGCCGTATTGGCTTTTGGATTTCTGGCCGGTTACGTACGATACATCCGCTCTAGTACGATTGGACAGCTAAAAGAAGAGTATGTGCAGATTCAATATGCTTTTGGATCCAGCAAGACAACGATTCTGTTCCGTCACGTGCTTAAGCATGTACTGTTGCCAGTAATTACATTGCTCGGGATGTCGATGGGTGATCTGGTGGCGGGTGCAATTGTAACGGAGACGGTATTTTCATGGCCGGGTATTGGCTCTTTAGGGATGACTGCGGTTAAAGGGATGGATTATCCCGTAATTATGGGAATAACTTTGTTCTCTTCTTTAATGCTGATCATCGGCAATCTGGTCGCGGATATTCTATATAGCTTCGTGGACCCACGAATTAAATTGACGAGGTGACCTCATGAATCGCAGTAAATGGAAAAGTGTTGGAGATGAGCTATTTACGAATAAATTGGGTGTCGCAGCCCTCATTACTTTAATCGTCTTCACACTAGGCTCTATATTTGCTTTTTTGTCCGGACATGATCCGAATGCAATGGATGTTTTGGCACGCTTGAAAGCGCCCGGAGCGGATCATTGGTTTGGTACGGATGATTACGGCCGGGATTATTTTGCCCGAGCTTTGTATGGTGGCCGGGTATCTTTGCTAGTTGGTTTTGCTTCAATGATCATTGCCACGGGTATAGGTGTGACGGTGGGCGTAATCAGTGGATATTTTGGCGGATGGATTGATAATCTATTGATGCGGATGCTTGATGTAGTGATGTCCATTCCATCTTTCCTTGTGCTGCTGCTGCTCAGCGTATTTCTGAAGCCGAGTGTAGGAAACATCATTTTAATTATTGCTCTATTAATGTGGATGAACATTGCCCGTGTGATTCGTGCGGAGACGATGACGATTAAAGAACGGGAATATGTACTATATGCAAAAGCTTCCGGCCAGAGCAACTTCGGAATTATCTGGCGTCATATTCTTCCGGGGCTAGTACCTGTTGTGATTGTAGGTGCGACGAATAATATCGCTTCCGCGATTATGATGGAGTCGTCCCTAAGCTTCCTTGGGTTCGGGGTACAACCTCCGAATGCCACTTGGGGCAGTATGCTTAACAATGCACAGGGATATATCGCTCAGGCACCTTATTTGGCATTGTTCCCGGGGTTATTGATACTATTAACGGTTCTGAGCTTTAATGTTCTGGGCGATATTTTGCGGGTTGGCTTTGAACCGAAGCTGATCCGAAGATAGGAGTGTGAAGACATCATGACGGAACGGCTATTGTCTGTTGAGAATTTGAAGGTTTCCTTCCAAACTCGAGATGGGGAGAATCAGGCAGTTCGTGGCGTTAGCTTTCATATAGATGCTGGAGAAACGGTAGGGATTGTTGGTGAATCCGGAAGCGGGAAAAGTGTAACTGCGAAGGCGATTATGTCGTTGATTACACCTCCGGGTAAAATTATCGCTGGAAATATTAATTTTCGTGGTGAGAATTTATCTAACCTTTCGGAAAAAGAGTGGAGAAAACTACGCGGCAACCGCATAGCGATGGTGTTTCAGGATCCCATGACTTCTCTTAATCCTGTGAAAAAAATCGGCCAGCAGCTTACGGAGGTCATCCGGCGGCATCGCGGCTTAAATAAGGAAGAAGCGCTCAAAGAAGCAGCAAGTATCCTGCGGCAGGTGGGTATAAATAATCCTGAGCAGCGGCTGCAGCAGTATCCGCATGAATTCAGCGGCGGGATGCGGCAGCGGGTCATGATCGCCATGGCTCTTTCCTGCCAGCCAGAGCTATTGATTGCGGATGAGCCGACAACTGCGCTTGATGTAACGATACAGGCCCAAATTCTTGATCTTTTTAAAGAGCTAAAAAATAATACCAGTACAGCTATAGCACTGATCACCCATGATTTGGGTGTGGTGGCTCAGGTATGTACACGGGTTATCGTAATGTATGGTGGACTAGTGATGGAGGAAGGTACGGTGGAGGATATTTTTTACCGCCCACAGCATCCTTACACGAAAGGTCTGCTTCGCTCGATCCCGAAACGTGACGGCAAATCGCGTGAACGTCTAATTCCAATCGAAGGCACACCTCCGGATTTGTTGAATCCTCCTTCTGGCTGTCCCTTTATGGAGCGTTGCCCTAATGCTTTTGCCCGTTGCAGCGAACGTCCTCCGGTAATCGAATTATCGCCCGGTCACCGTTCGATGTGCTGGTTAGCAGATGGTGTGCAGGAGACTTCAGCCGTAGCTGGCGTTGAAGGGAGCGGTTCGGTTGAGTGACAATAAGATTCTAGTGGACGTAAATAATCTCAAAAAACATTTCTCCAAAGGCAAGGATATGTGGGGACGCGATACATCGGTGCTTAAGGCAGTAGATGGCGTAAGCTTTCAGATTCGTCAGGGAGAGACCTTTGGGCTGGTTGGAGAGTCAGGAAGCGGCAAGTCCACGGTTGGACGCTGCTTGCTGCGCTTATATGATTACACAGACGGTGAAGTGTCTTTTGACGGGCAGCCGCTGAGCAAGCTTGGAGAGAAGCAGTTAAAACCTTTTCGCAGACGCATTCAGTCGATCTTCCAAGATCCCTATTCTTCACTTAATCCAAGCTTAAATGTGCTTGATCTGATCAGTGAGCCTATGAAAATCCACGGCATCCACGAAGGTGAAGAACGCAAAGAAGCTGTTGCGGCATTGCTGGAAAAGGTAGGTTTAAAAAGAGAACATCTCTACCGCTTCCCGCATGAATTCAGCGGTGGACAACGCCAGCGGATTTCGATTGCCAGAGCATTGTCCGTAAGACCTGAGTTTGTCGTGTGTGATGAGCCGATCTCAGCGCTGGACGTGTCTGTCCAGGCCCAGGTAGTGAACATGCTGGAGGATTTGCAGTCCGAATTTGGCTTGACCTATCTCTTTGTCGCACATGATCTGTCGATGGTACGGCATATTTCTGACCGGATCGGCGTGATGTATGGCGGTCGACTAGTAGAGGTAGCCGAAAGTGATGAGCTGTACGATAATCCTATTCATCCTTATACAAAGGCGCTGCTGTCTTCCATCTTGGAGACGGATCCCCGGCGGGCCAATCAGAGAATTATTTTAGACGGATACTCGCAAGAGTACGGCAGAGCTGAGACTTCTACACTACAGGAAGTAAGCCCGGGCCATTATGTTGCTTATGATTTTACGGTATGATTAGACTCTATATATAGATTGGGAGGGATCAGAATGTCAGAGAACTTAAACCGGGTAAAGTTATCCCAGTGGGATGCGTTATTGGTGGAATCACTCCGCTCCTTGGGGTGGTCTGATGAGGATATTCTTCGTAAAGTGGCAGAGGGCGATTTGCCCGTTGACGAGAGCGAATACCAATTTGATTATAAGCAGCTGACCGCGTTGCAGTCAGAGCAGCCGGAGTTGTTCGGGCAAGCGGTGAAGACAGGCTATCAGATCAAATACAATACGATTCGTGGGATTCGCAGCTGGATATGGGTAGCTCTGGGCAAAGAAGCGGCTCTGGAGCTTGAGGAAGGTAAGGAAGCCGCTGAGGTGGCTTTAACCTTGGCTGAGAAGGAACGTTTGGCCTCTGTGTTGTCCTTCGGTTGGCAGATCGAGAGCGATACGAAGGCAGCGGATGGAGATACAGCTGTCTACCGGATTGCGCCCATTGGACGATAAGCTGAATAGCTACAGTAAAAAACGATTGTTGCGGGGAAGGACTCCCTGTGCACAATCGTTTTTTTTGTTATATTTCTCGCTTAAATGCTTATCATTAATATACGCTTACCGCTGGGTAAGCTACCTCATATTGTGCAGCCTCAATCCAGCTTCCTGTCTTAAAATCTCTGCCCCGGATAAGCACTTTATCGCTATACACTTCCACATAGAAGCCTTGGCTGCCCGTCTTATGTTTATCTTCATTAGTCCAAAGATAGGCGACAGAAGCAGCATTAAACATCGTTGCGATCTCTCCATGGCCAGGGAACATAGTGTTGTTTACCTCCAGCTCCCAATGGGTATGTCCAGTGAATAACAAGGTCTGGGGATATCTCGACAGAATTTCTTTTAATTCCTTATCTTGTGTGACACCATACCAATCTTGCGATTCCAGTGATCCGGCTACGGTGTCTTTAAGCGGTTGATGCAGGAAGAGAAAGATAGGCTGCTCTGGTGAAGCTTGCTCTCCAAGCTTATGCTCCAGCCAATCAAGCTGCTCAGAGGAGAGATCACAGAACTTGGGCAATCCTTGCTCCGTCCCTAGCAAAATAAAATGATAACCATTGATCCAGTGATCATGATAGGGTCCGGACATTCCGGTCTGTGACGTATACATTCCTAAACGTGATTCCCAATTTCCGAGCCCCACATCATGATTGCCTAAGGTAAAGGTAATCTCGGGCAGGTCGTTTTTATATTGTTTGAGGATACGAAGCATTTCTTCGTATTCAGCAGGGAAGCCGTGGTCTGTGACATCACCGATATGCATAATCCCGCTGCTGCCTTCCCCATGCGCTGCTATATCACGGAGTGCCAGCTCGAAGTTAAGATTGTACTCATGATTGCGGTCAGCAGTGACATGGGTATCCGTAATGATCTGAAAGGTGATAACTGGTTTATCTTCAGGTGATGTGTTCGTACTCATGTTTGGGCATCCTCCTTCATCTATGAACCTATCCAATACTGTTGCTGTTCGCTAATGCGTCTTGCCGCTAATGTTCAGTCCTATGATCCCGACAATGATGACGGCTATCCATAGTAGTGAGGATAGGGTTAGCTTTTCTTCAAAAAACAGGGTTCCTATGAAGGAAATCAGAATGATTCCCGCTCCTGACCATATCGCATAAGCTACGCCTACCTTAATCGAGGTGAGAGCATAATTCAGGGAGGTGAAGCTGGCTCCATAGAACAGGAACATAAGCACGGAAGGCCAGAGCTGGGTGAACCCCTGAGATATTTTCATTGAGATGGTCCCTGAGAGTTCGAACACAATAGCCAGCGTCAGAAACATCCATGCCCACATTCCTTCTATTCTCACAGGGAAGTAACCTCAATTCTGAGCTCAGCATAAGATTGTACAATGAGATCTGCATCCGGGAGAATATGTGTTGAAGCACTAGTACCTTCGCTTTCTGCTAGGCCGATAGCTACCTGTACACCCGCTGCTTTAGCCATTCGCATATCCCCGTTAGTATCGCCGATAACCGCTGTGTACGCGGGTTCCACGGCTAACCTTTTGCAGGCCAGCTGCACCATGTCGGGGAAAGGTTTACCCTGATCCACAAGATCTGTTCCAATTACTTCGGAGAAATAATGCCGTATGCCCAGCCATTGGAGATGTTTGTCTGCGGCCTCTGTTTCATCTGCGGTCACCACGGCGAGAGGGATGCCTGCACTCACGCACTCATCAAGAAAACGATGAAGTCCCGGAAGGGAGTGAACAGGGCGTTTCTCTTCTAACATAACATCCGCTTCGAGACGGCATTGATGGACAAGCTCCATGGACTCCGCCCAAGATAAACCTTGCAGATAACCCTGCCATGACAGAATGGCATAAAGATCACTCATAGTCCCCATAGCCAGCGGTCCGTTGCGATCATAATCGGTAATGCTCCCCTGGGCATTGTGTATAGTTCCCATTAATGCAGGGAGCTGCTCTTCTGCAATCTGTAGTCCTTTTTCCTTCATATACTTCGTGAATCTCTCTAAAAAACATTCGCCCCAGCTGCCCCAGAGGGATACGAACTGGAGCAGCGTACCATCCTTATCGAATAGAATAGCTGCTACAGTGTATCTGCCTTGCGGAGTGATGAGCTCAGACATGAAGTCCACCGCCCTTTATTTTAATTTATCAAGCGCTGCTTGTGCCGTTTCTTGTGCTTCCTTAAGTGCTTGTGCTGCTGGGATATTCTCAATTTGCACCTTATCTGCGGCGATTGTCAACGCATCGTTAATTTTGCCGCCAGTTGGGTCTTGGAAAGGTGCAGAACCATGAGAAGCTTGCATCAATGGGACCTTAATCTGTGGATTGCTTTCGCTGAATGACACAAATGCCGGGTCTTGCAATGCGGATTGGCGCACCGAAATATATCCCGTATTAATGGACCAGGACGCAGTATTCTCAGCATTTGTGAAGTAGGTTAGCCATTTCATAGCTGCTTCCTTTTCACTGTCGTTAGCTTTGGATAGAATGCCGGCCATAAGTGCTTGGGCTACGGGTTTGCCCTCACCGATCCCTGCCCAGCCTGGCTGCTCCATAGCCGAAACAATGCTGAAGTCCAAGTCTCCCTGATCGCCGCTGGAGCCGGTGTAGCCTGCGGATTGACCCTTTATTACATCGTCAATCGTCTTGTACCAATACTCCCAGCCTTGACCGCCGGAATGAATTCGCATGATCTTATCCTCGTGAATCCACTTGCGGAACAAATCCCAGGTTTCAATCCACTCTTTAGAGTCGACCATAACTTGTTTTCCATCCTCACTAAGGATAGTGCCTCCTTTGCTGAGTACAGCATCAATCATGTTCCCTGAACCCCACATAGGCTCCCAACCATAAAGGGTGGTTTTGCCGCCGTCCTTCACTGTCATTTTCGCAGCTGCGGCAGCTAGATCTTCCCAAGTCTTTAGTGTGCTCGCATCAATCCCATTCTTCTCAAAAACATCTTTGCGATAGTACATGACCTGCGTTGTTCCATACATCGGCAGGAAGTATTGCTTACCATCAACCTGGCCCTGATTTAGAAAGGTTTGGACAAAATCCTCTTTATTAAAATCTGGCTGCAGTGCCATAAACTCGTCTATCGGAGCGAAATATCCTTTACGGGCCCAATCTACATTGGAGGAGAGAGCAGCCGCAGGCACTTTTCCTGTAGCGATAGCTGCTTGCAGCTTCTGTTCGGTTTCAGTGTAGTCTGCCTGCGCGATACCTTTGACGATGACCTCTTGCTGAGAGGTATTAAATTTCTGAATCAGTGCCTCCATATTCTCACCAAGCTTGCCGCCGAGACCATACCAGAATTCAATCGTTACCGGCGCATTTTGTGTGGGTGCAGCCTCTGTGGAGGGGGAGGAAGAAGCTCCATTTGCCGCTGTAACATTGCCTGTATTCGCATTTCCTCCGCAAGCTGTTAACATTGTAAATCCGGCAACCAAAGACAGGGTGGACAGTCTCTTCAATACGTTCATCATCATTCTCCTCTTATTAAAATAGAATTGTTAGCTTATCCTTTGCTGGAACCAGCGGTCATGTTGACACTTTGCATGATCGTTTTCTGAGCTAGTAGAAATACTAGCAGCAACGGGGCGATGGTGAATGCGCTAGCGGCCATGATCAGCGGCCATTTTAATCCGTAAGCACCTCCTTGAGTAAAGAAACTACGCAGACCCGCCGAGACTAGCTGGAGATTAGGGTCTTTGGTGATCAGCATCGGCCAGAAATAGTTATTGTACTGATCAATGAAGGTGATCAGGGCTAGCACAGCAAAGGAAGAACGTGTAATGGGGACAAGAATGGTCCACAGAATCCGCATGTGTGAGGAACCGTCGACTTCTCCAGCCTCCACCAGCTCATGGGGAACCTGAAGGAAGGCCTGGCGAATTAGAAAAATGGAGAAGACACTTACACAGTTGGATAGAATTAATCCGGCATATGAATCCAGTAGATGGAGCTGGGACAATACCAAATATCCGGGAAGATAAACAGCGGTGGCTGGAACCATGTAGCCGAAAAGAATAACGCCTGAGAACAGCCCTCTGAAGCGGAATTTCATATGCGTAAGCGCATAGGCCATCATCCCGGAATTTATTACCTGCAAAATAACAATCGACACAGCGACAAATATGCTATTGCCCATATATCTGAAGAAAGGGGCTTCGTGCCAGGCGGCTGAAAAATTACTCCACAGCGGATCCTTAGGCCAGATTGTGGGCGGAGACTGCCAGATTTCATCATTGGTTTTTAAGGCGCTGGTGACCATCCAATAGAAGGGGAAGGCCATGATCAGTGCAATAGCTGTAAAAAATAGATGGCGGGTCAGCTTGCCCACGCGTACGATCGTTGCATTCATCAGTCGTTCTCCTTTACAGCAGTTGTTATTGATAATGGGTTGTCCGTTTACTAACCTCTAGCGAGACTACGGATAGCAGCATACATATAAATACCAGAACCATTGCGACACTAGAGGCTTCTCCAATCTGGAAGGCTTCAAAAGCAGACTGATAATACATATAGAGCAAGGTGCGTGTTGATCCTGAGGGTCCACCTTGTGTAAGTACGTTAATCTGGTCGTAAGCCTGTAACGCACCAATGATCTGTACGATGAACAGAAACAGTGTCGTTGGTGAGATGAGCGGTAAGGTAATGCGGATGAATTTTTGAACAGCATTTGCTCCATCCAATTGAGCAGCTTCCAGCAGATCCGTAGGGACATTGCGTAGTGCTACCAAGTAAAAAATCATCGCCCAGCCTACCGATTTCCATATCGTCACGAGCAAAATGCCGAGCAGCGCCCATTTAGGGTCTTGAAGCCAGCCGATTTTTTCTAGACCTAAGAGGTCAAGTACAGTATTGGCAAGGCCAATTTCGGGTTCATAGATCCAGGACCAGACAATGGATACAGCCACAGTCGGCGTGACCCAAGGGGAGAACAGCAATACCTGATAGAGGGTGGAGCCTTTCAGCTTCCCGTTCATCAGGAGTGCTAGTCCAAGTCCGATCAGAATAACTGGCAGCACACTTCCGGCACAGAATAACAGAGTCACTCTAAGTGCTTTATAGAAGGCAGGATTGCTGAACAGATCCAGATAGTTGGTTAGTCCGACAAAGGTTTTCTCGGGGCTCATGAAGTCCCATTCGGTAAAGCTGAGATAAAATACATAAAGTAATGGCGCTAGCCAAAATACAACGAATGGAATCATTGCCGGCAAGGTGAAGAGCACCGGTTTCAACTCCCCTATAAATCTCGAACGTTTCATTATTCTGTCGATACCCCATTCCATCTTCTGTTTTTTGCGGTATAATTCTGAGGAAAGCTCTTCCGTTCAAAAAAAATTGTACACTCATCGAGCGGCTGCGTGGTCAAGTGGACGTAAAGATCGATGCGAGATTATGTAAAAATTTAAGAGATTAACGCAGGTAGTTGCTATTTTGTGTAAAATAGAAGGGTAGATTCTAAGTGGAATGAAGGTGCAGCTATGAAACAGGTAGCCTTTGGTGAAGAGAATAAAGACTTATCTCCACGCGAGCAGCTGCTGCGTCCAATGATCGATGCGATTGCTCAGACGATGGACCTATATGGTGCGAATTATTCATTCGGGCAGCTGTATGGAATTATGTTCTTCGAAGACCGTCCGATGACGCTTGAAGAGATGAAGAATGTGATGAATATGAGCAAGAGTAATATGAGCTATGGGGTCCGTTCTTTGATGGCCTCCAAGATGGTCACTAAGCTGGAGGAGAAGCGGGACCGAAAGGATCTGTATGCAGTGGAAACAGATTTCTTTCAGACCTTTAAGAACTTTTTTGGGATGAAGCTGCAGCGGGAGATTGATGTCATGAAGCACGCTTTAGACGTTGTCATTCCTGAGCTGGAGGGACTGGTTCAAGCCGTAGATACATCTGAGGAGGAGCGGCAATTCTGCCTGAAGGATCTGGAGAAGCTGGAGCATGCCGTCCAATATTATCATTGGCTGCAGCAGTTCGTGGACGAGCTTGGTGAAGAGAATTACTTCGCAGATAAGAGAAGGTCCTAGACCGTCTACAATCACATATAGATGTACATAATTGTATATAGATCTCCATTTTTGCGGGGTGTTCCTTAAGCCGGTTCAGGCTTGAGGTTCGCCCTCTTTTTTATGATAAAGAAACAAAAATAAGAAGAAAATGTAACCAATAGCAGGTGGAACTTCCATAAAATATATAGTTACATAGGGACAAGAAATGTTGTTAAGGAGATTCTGAGATTGAAAACGAAAAAAAATATGCTGCTTGTTATCATAGTTCTACTGTTAAGCCTTGCTGCTATTTTGAATACACAACGTGAACCTTCAACAATTACTATTAACGTAAATGGTCAAATGATAAAGACGATAGCTGCCAACCCAGCCTCGTCTGATGATCTTATGATCCCGAAGGCAGTAGCTGAACAGGCACTAAATACACAAATCGGCTGGCAGAAATCCGGACCGCTTCCGAAAGGCATTTACTACAGAGATCAGGTGGCTGTGCTGATGTATCATCATCTTTCCGAGAAGCCCATGCCACAGTTTCCTTGGGTGTTATCGGTTGATCGGTTTGACGATCAAATGAATCTGCTGAAGCAGGAAGGTTTTCATGTGATCACCATGGCGGAATACCGCGAATTTATGCTGAATAACGGCGCAGTTCCGGACAATGCAGTGCTGCTGACCTTTGATGATGGATATGAAAGTTTTTATGAATTGGCGTTCCCCGTTTTGCAAAAATACGGATATACAGCCGTCAATTTTGTTATCGTATCTACAATTGATCACCCAGATCCGAATAGCGTGCCGAAGCTCACTTGGGAGCAAATGCGGGAAATGAAGCATGCTGGGATGGGATTTTATAGTCATACCTATGATTTGCATCATTATGGGATTGTGGATGCCGAGGGCGGGCAGCGGCCAGCTGCAAGTGCCCTGTTATATGTTGATGATGAGAACAGGAATGAGATGAATGTTGAATACTACAGCAGAGTTACACGTGATCTGGCCAAGGCGGAGCAAAGGCTGAAGGAAGAATTGGGCAATACGGATTCGGCAATTGCTTTTCCTTACGGCTCCTACAATGACAGATTGCTGGCTGTTTGTGATTCGCTGGGGATTTCACTGACCTTCAAAATTGAGGATGGGATTAACACCAGAGCGGATCGGAATGCCGCACGAATTAACGGGGGAAGTGAGACACTTACCGCTGCATTAACACTTGACCAGATGAAGCATATCGATTTGCCAATGGAATTGACCTTGAACAACCAAAAGGTGAATATGGTAAGGAATTCTCCTGAAATGAGGAAGGGAACCTTGATGGTTCCGTTTCATCAATTATGCAAAGATCTGCATATAAATATGAAATATGATCCGAAACGCCGAATCGTTGAATTGACTCATATGGATGCAGGAGCATGAAAAGTGTCACTTTTATCGATGATGAGATTACAAAAAGTGAGTAATTTCGTCATTTTAGGCGAATCACTAGTTGCTATAAGTGAATTCCTTACTGTAGACTATAAACAGAGTACTAATTGGTAGGCGAATGGAGAGAACTGATGGAATTGTTTAAGCGTTATTACGCAAATTTAACGGTCCGGCGTTTTTTGATTTTAGGATTGGTTGCTCTACTGCTATTCAGTATTAGAGATATGCTTAATTTGGTACTGTTGACGTTTTTGATTGCGTATGTAATGAATAGCTTTCAAGTGCTGCTCACGAAGCGCATTAACAAATATGTAGCAGTTAACAGCAAAGTGATTATTGTTATTCTATACCTTGCCTTAATCGCTGTAATTGTCATAACCCTCGTTAATTATCTGCCTAAGGTTTTCATACAGATTAAACAGTTAACGAATTTTTTGACCAATTTGACCCCTGAGAACATCCCGCAGAATGATATTGTGCAGTATATATTCGCCCAGCTTAAGGATTTGAACTATCAGTCGTACATGAAAGACGGTATTGAATATGTCTTGAAAATAAGCAATTGGGGCACCAGCTTTGTTTTATCAACCATTTTGAGCTTTGTATTTATACTTGAGAAAAACAGGATCGTTAGCTTCACTTCCCGCCTTAAAGAGAGCAAAATCTCTTGGTTCTATGTAGAGCTTGAGTATTTTGGCAGAAAATTTATCTCCTCTTTCGGAAAAGTGATCGAAGCACAAATTCTGATCGCGTTGTTTAATACATGCTTTACGGTGATCGGACTCTGGATTTTAGGTTTTCCTTACCTTTTCGCATTATCCATTATGATCTTCTTGCTTAGTTTAATTCCGGTTGTAGGTTTTGTTATCTCGCTAATCCCACTTTGTATTATTGGTTACAATATTGGTGGCCTAGTCATGACGATATACGTACTGGCAATGATTGCCGTACTGCATTTTGTAGAAGGCTACTTCCTAAATCCTAAACTGATGTCATCCAAAATGAATTTGCCTATGTTCTATACGTTTATCGTGTTGTTATTCTCTGAGCATTATCTCGGGGTATGGGGTCTGATTCTGGGGATTCCGATCTTTGTATTCTTCCTTGATATTCTGGAAATTAACAGAGAGAACAAGATAGGAACTTAGGGATTCTGTTATAAAATAAGTATTAAACATACAAAACCCGGCTAAATGGAAGGTCCATCTAGCCGGGTTTTTTGTGTATGTTACAGCGTCGCTGTATGTATTCCCTTAACCGAAGGAAGTATGGACACTATCTGAAACGATGTCCCTCAGCTCCGCTTTATATGCCGCATACTGCTCGGTTGTTATGCTTCCAGCGGCTAACCGTGAATCCAGTTGATCCGTTAGCTGGGCAACTTGTAGATCGATTACAGCTTCAATATCTTGGCCTTGTTCTGATGCAATATCTTGAAGTGACTTACCGTCATATATGGCCTCGTATAGATCCTCGTCCGTTGGCTGGTTAAGTACCTCCAATAATTCGTCTTGATCCGCGACCTCTGCGGTGGACCATTTTACAGGCGAACTTGCATTAGCGGTAAGACTAGTCCAAGCATTTCCGAAAGACATCACTACAACTACCGTTCCGACTATGATCACTCTTTTTATATCCATTAGAGTCCTCTTTTCTTGTTCTGCAATAACTTATCTTGCTTAAGCATCCGTCTAAAGTATCGTTTAAAATGGGTTCTAACTAGTTATATTGTAACCCGTGAAGCTGAACTGAAGCTTAAGCAATATTAAAAATAACCTAAAGATTTAACACGGCTATGATATAGCGATAATACACTACAGGTATACTTTCCAGATGAGATTCAATGCATATTTATGCATTGAATCACAATCAAACAAATGGGGAGTGTTCGGAGTTTTGAGAATAACAGCAAAAGCTAAACGTTTTCTATCCAGCGTAATTGCCAGCAGTCTGATGTTTGGAATCATGGTTCCAGCAGGATATGCCGAGGAGCAGCAGCTGGAGATGGAGCAGACATCTTCCGAATTAGAGGCGCATTTTGATGAACAGGTTGAGCTCGACACGCTTTTAAGTCAACCGACTGTAATGGCAGATGTGTACGCGGTACCTAACCATCCAGGAGCATTACTGATTACAGAAGTTGTTCCGGATACTAAAAATGTAAAAGGGACAGATGGAACCTCTGTAGATGGTTACGAGTTCGTTGAGGTCTACAATAATACGGACAAGCCGGTTAATTTTAAGGATTATTATTTCTTTTATAATGACAAAGATACATGGGCACCTAATGGTGATGCTGTAATACCGGCGCATGGAAATATTGTTTTCTGGATTATGAACGGCAATAATCTGAATGTTCCTACGGAGGATTTCATCAAAAACTTTAGTCCTACTGCAGCTTTGCAGGAAGGAGTGAATCTGTTCCGGATCAACGGTGGCGGGGGGATGGCTAATACTTCTGCGCGTAATTTACAAATTAAAAGCAATGCAGGAGATACGCTAATTGTTTCTGCTTCCTATGGAAAAGAACAGGTGAAGGAGAATAACGGGATCTTCTATCAATATTTGCAGGCAGATAGCTCCGTTATGAACCTCATGGCGAATTCGGGAACGGTTGTGGCTACGCCTGGAACCGTAGAGGCAGAACAAGTGCCTGAGCTAGTTCCTGGGGACAAGCAGCCAGTGATTGAACATATCGCACAGAGTAGTGTTGATCCAGCCGATCTTCCTATCAGTGCGAAGATTACTAATCTGGAAAGCGGGGCAGATGGATCACTACCCGTAGTGAAGCTACAGTATGGCTCTCCTTCTCAGGTGAAAGATACGGTAATCACCATGACCTCAAAAGGTGGGGACGATTATGCGGCAATGATTCCTGCAGCTGCGCTGGAAGAGCCGGAGCTGCATTACAGCATCCGCGTTAACAATGTGACAGAGAGTTATTCTGTTCATGTGAATCTGCCGGCGTTCGATCCGAACAATGTGCCACCATTGTTAATCACAGAGCTGCTGCCAAACTCGACGAATGTAAAAGGAACGAGCAGCGACGCTTTTGAATTCATTGAGGTCTATAACAATACCGATGCACCAGTTAATTTCAAGGAATACAAGGTCTATTATCGTTATCCCGATAAAGGTAACGCTTCTGATGTGAAGTGGCCTTCGACACCAGAGAACTTTCTGATTCCTGCACAGCAGTCCGTGGTGTTTTGGGTTATTAATAGTGCAAATAGCACTTACACTGCTAATGATTTCAATACAGAATTCAACACAAACTTAATTGAAGGCACCAATCTCTTTTTGATCAAAAGCGATGGTATGGCGAACTCAGGCCGCCGGGCAGTCGTAATCAAAAGTAACACGGAGAAAGAAATTTCCTCCGCGTATTATGATGCAGACCTCACCTACGATGGTGGAGCTAAAGGTGACGATACTAAAGAAAATAAAGCCCTTCTATACAAGTATCCTGTCAATGGACTAAGCAAAATGCTCAAGATCAGTACGGGCTCAGCCGTTCCGTCACCAGGCCATACGGATGTAACACAACTTCCAAACACGCCGATCCATGTGGAGCCGGATACAGAGAAACCATCAGTAGAAGATCTGACGGGCGTAACGGAGATTGACCAGTCGATGGGTCTCGATTTGAAGGCTTTTGCTGATGACAATAAAGCTGTTACTTCTGTGGAGGTTAGAGTATCTTCGGACAAGCAGCCGGAGGCTGTTAGCCACAATCTATCCCAAGACTTCAACGACAGCTTGTATCACTTTAAATTGACCTCTGCTGATTTGATTGGCAGAAATGAAATTCAATATTACTTTGTCGTTTCTGATGGAACGAATGAAACACAATCTCCAGTAATAAAAGTAAAAGTTACAGGAGGACAGGATCAATCCCCACTTCGTTTGAACGTGAAGGAGGGGCAATTGATCAATGGTTCTGTGACCGTAAAAGGAACCTCTGCCACCGCTAAGGCTGATGATTTAGGCTTGAGCATCGACAGTAAGCTACTGGGCAATAACGAGGCATATACTGCACTTGAGAATGATGCCTACTTTGTATTTGAAGCCAAAAATGTGGATTATTATTTTAAAAATGCCATCACGATGGGACCGGAAGAACTAGGAGATGCCAGTATTCTGTATACCTTTCTGGACCCGATTACTACGTATACTACATTGACTTTTCCTATTTCTTCTGCCGCTTTACAAGTGGGTGCGGATAATGTGATTTACATTCGGGCGGGCTCTAAATCTTCCCCCTTTGATCCTCGTCCTGAGGAGAATAAGGATGATTTTGAAGTGAAAAATGTTCGTCTCCTGCTGGCAGATGGTACCGAAATTTGGGATCCGGCTTATGCAGAACGTGATAAGGAAATCAAGATGGGGGACAGCGCAGGTAAGCACGAATCCCTCGGCTTCCAGTTCGATCTGAAAGCGGATTTGTTCCGTTCAACGGCGTATAACTGGAATACTAAAGAAGTACCTGACGGAGAACATAAAGTAACGCTTACCGAAGGTGGAACGAAAGTATCATCAAACGTGATTGTCGATAACACGCCACCATCCATTAAAGCATCGATAGAAGAAGGACAAACTTACCGTGGCAATTTTGAAATTGCTGCTGAAGTTAAGGATACTTATGCGGGCGTAGTTAAGGTCAGTGTGAAGCTGGACGGTAATGTTATTGAACTGCCCTATGCTACTTCATCCGGGAAGTTATCTGCTGGGGATCATACGCTTTCTATCACAGCCTTGGATAAGATCGGCAATCAGGCAGAAAAGGTAATTGCATTCCATGTGCCGAATGAGAATCCATTTGCACCTCTGCTTATTTCTCCTACGAACTGGGAGACTGCTGTAGGTACTAATCCGACTTTAAAGGTTAAGGTTGAAGATCCTAATCAGGATAAGATAAACGTTACCTTCTTTAGAGGATTCAAGTACGATGCTAACCATCCAGAGCACGGCTTTGCTGGGTTTATAAACGCATCCGATACAGAGCCGCCGAAACAATCCGAACCTGCGGGCGAACAAGCGCTTAGCGGTGACGACTACAGTAAAATAAGTGCGGTGGACGGACAATATTTAATTAATGATGCTGTTGATCAATTCCCTTATCAGCGTTATGAAATTAAGCTGGATGAGTCGGTTAAGGCGTCAGATCGTGTAGATATTAAATGGAAAGGGAATTCGTTGCCGGGACGTAAAGTAAGTCTCTACGCTTGGAGCCCTGCTCAACAAAAATGGGTACAGCTGGATCATTTAATCGCTGGAACAGAGGATTTTGAGCTGAAATCCACGGTTACAGCTGGAGCATATGCTAATGGAAATAGCATTGCCGTAATGGTTCAGGACGAAATTGCTTCTGTGGCTAAGACAGCACCTACAGTAACACAAGATACGTATGATTTCTCTTTTGTATGGATGTCTGATACACAATATTATTCACAGAGCTACCCTTACATTTACCGTAAAAATGTAGAATGGATAGCTGACAACAAAGAGAGCTTGAACCTGAAATATGTAATCCATACAGGAGATGTCGTGGATAAATCCTATCAGGAGTATGAGTGGAAGGAAGCTGACCGGAACATGAAGGTTCTGGAGGAAGCTAACATTCCTTATGGTGTTCTTGCGGGTAATCATGACGTAGGCCATCAAACCGGGGATTACACGAAGTTCTGGGAGTATTTTGGGGAGTGGAGATTCAAGAATATGCCGACCTTCGGTGGCTCTTATGACAACAACAGGGGCCATTACGATTTAGTGTCTGCGAACGGAAATGATTTTGTTATTGTATACATGGGCTGGGGATTGGCTGAGGAAGAAATCGAATGGATGAATGAGATCGTTGCCCGTTATCCAGAGCGTAAAGCGATTCTTTGTCTCCATGAATATTTGCTGGTTTCTAATAACCGTGCACCTATTGCGGATAAAATTTTTGAGATGGTTGTGAAACCTAACAAAAATGTAATCGCAGCACTGTCCGGCCATTATCATGATGCTGAGCTTAAGGTGGACGAGCTGGATGATAACGGTGACGGTATTCCAGACCGCAGTGTCTATCAAATGCTGGCAGATTATCAAGGTGCTGAAGAAGGAGGCCTTGGCTATATCCGTCTGCTTCAGTTCGATGTTGCTAATAACAAACTTCGCGTGAAGACTTATTCGCCTTATTTGGATGATTATAACTACTATGATGAAGACGAATATCCAGGCAAAGATGAGTTCGTTCTGGATCTGGATCTACAGCCTGTGACTAAACGTGTGGCTACCGACTATATCGGAGTCAAGGTTTACAGCGATCAGGAAATTTCGGCCAATCAACAAGTAGAGAGTGGCGCGGAGACTCAGGTCATTTGGAGTAAGCTAAATCCGGATAGCTACTACCAATGGTACACAAAGGTCGAGGATGATCACTCCGGCAGTGTGCTTTCAGATATCTGGGGCTTTTACACTGGAAAAGAGGAGGTAACGCCGACACCAGAGGTGACACCGACGCCGACGCCGTCGCCGTCGCCAGAGGTAACGCCGACACCTGAGGTATCGCCATCGCCAGAAGTGACGCCGACACCAACACCAGAGGCGACAACGGCACCTCCAGTAGTTTCACCAGTGCCAATAGTGACTCCAACGCCTACAGCCACACCTGGAGCGGGAAAAGGAAACATTGAACTGACATTAGGAAGTAATGGAACGTATACAGCTGATCCGTCAGCCTTGAAGAAGCGGATAGAGGAAGCTGCTACAGGGGGAAGCCTAAAGATTAGCGTAGGCGGAGCCGCCTCGGCTCAAGATCAGATTAGAATTGCTCTTGATGCAGCGAGTATACAACAGGCTATCGATAAGAAGCTGAACCTGAATATTGTGTCTTCTAACGTTACATTGAGCGTACCGACAAGCTCCTTACCAGCCATCCCGGCAGGCAGTGATATGCTGCTACTAAGCATTGATATGAGTATGATTTCTGTACAGGCCAATGTCGCTGGAATGGGTCCAGCTAGAGCTACCGTTACGATGAACCTCAGTACATCAGCAGGCGGCAAAGAAACAGCTATCCATCAGCTTAAAGGTGCTGTTACGGTTACCTTGACGCTGACTATGGAACAGCTTGCTAAGCTCGATACGGATTTTGCGGGTGTCTATTATGTAAATGGCAGCACGTTGGAATATTTGGGTGGAGTGTTTAAGGATAATACCGTTACCTTCACAACAAATCACTTTTCCTCCTTTGCGGTGCTGGAATACCATAAGCAATTTAGGGATACTGCTGGCCACTGGGCAGAGTCGTATATTTCCAAGCTGACGGCTAAGCATGTGATTAAAGGGATTGACGATACGCATTATGGACCACAGGCGAATGTAACCCGCGCAGACTTTGTTACACTGGCCATTCGTTCTCTCGGATTGGATGAGGCAAGTGGAGCTATCGCCCAGAGTGCTTTCGCAGATGTATCTAAAGATGCTTATTATGCACAGTCGATAGACAAAGCTGTCCAGCTTGGATTGATCCAAGGCAGTGATGGCAAGTTCCGCCCTAAAGATGCAATTACCCGTGAGGAAGCGGCAGTTGTCTTGCAGAAACTGATGCAGTATAAAGCTGGATCGCAAGCTTCCGTTGCTGCTACTGCAAGCTTCAAGGATATGAATAGCGTATCTGAGTGGGCGAAGCAAGCAGTCATTGATTTACAGGCTAAGGGAATCCTTGACGGCAAGGGCAACAATAACTTTGACCCTCGTGGTAAAGTAACCCGCGCTGAAATCGCAAAACTGTTATATGGAATAATTAATTTATAAGATTGGATGGCAAAGGCAGGCAGAGGTGACTCTGGCCTGCTTTTTGTCATTTTTGGCGTGTAGTCTTCATGTTCTTCTATGAAAAAAGGAAATTCTCACTACTCATATGATTTTTCATATATAATATTTTGGATTAATTTTTAAAATTAAATATCTCCAATCTGCCACTTCAGGAATCGGGTGAAATATATTTACCGGTTAGAGCGTTATTTACCGGTCGTATCATCTTTTATGCAGGTTTATGATGAAGACAGTCATGCGCTTGTACTGGAAAGTGGTCAATAAGCTTACAAGTTGGAGGGCACCTTTGTGAGTGCTCTTTTTTTGAATTCTTAAAAATACGCACTTGACAGGTAGGAATAAAGGGGTATATGATATCACCAATACTTAAACAGTAATTAAATGAACAGTGAAATAATTCAACCGAGCTGATTGGACCACCAAAGGCTCCCGTACTTTTCCCTTGTCAGGGGTAGGTGCTGGGAGTCTTTTTTTATGGGCTGATTGGGAGAAAGCAGAGGTAAGCATGAGCGAACAGTATTGGAGACAGCTGGAGGAGACAGATTGGGCATTTCGCAAGGCGGTTCGCAGATTCGTGAAAGAGCGGGATAAGGTCGCCGTAGCAGGCATCTCCTTACCAGGCATGCTGATTCTGCACAAAATCATTCGCGATGGTGAGCAAAGGCTAGGAGACTTAGCGGATGAACTAGACTTCACCTCAGGTGCGATTACCGCATTGAGCGATAAGCTTGAGGCGGGTGGATATACCGTACGCAGACGTAAAGAAGGTGACCGTAGAACGGTAATGCTGGATATTACGGATAAAGGCCGCAAGCTGGCGGAGCAGAACAGCAACATCGGAGAACGATGTATTTCGCTTTTGTTTGAGGGGTTTACGGAGGAGGAATTGGCGCAGCAAAATGACTTTTATCAGCGGATCATTAGCAATTTAGAAGGATTCTCGGATATCCTGCTGAAGCTCGCCAAGGAGAATGCAGAGACCTCTCCAACCCTTGAACAGAAGCCACGAACAACCACCAAAAAAAGTAATTATCTTAGCTACTAAAAATTGAAAATAGGAGAGATGAACGATGGGACATTCAACCATTTATCCAACTGGAGCAACCGTATATAACTCTGACAAAGCCTGGAGTGGCTATACTGTATTTCAAGCTGGTGAAGAAGGTGTTGTACTGATAGATATGAACGGTAAAGAGGTGCATTTGTGGAAGGGGCTGCTTGGATTTCCGGCTAAAATCTTCCCGGGTGGTTATGTGCTGGGCAGCACAGGAAGAAGAGATCCCAAATTCGGCATACAGGATAATGTAGATCTGGTACAGGTGGACTGGGATGGGAACATCGTGTGGAAATATAACAGCTATGAACATATAGAAGATCCGGGTTATGAACCCCTCTGGTATGCCCGCCAGCATCATGACTATCAGCGCGAAGGCAATCCGGTCGGATATTTTGCACCAGGGCTTGAACCCAAGGTAGACAGTGGCAAAACGCTAATTCTTGCTCACAAAAATATCTACAATCCTCAGATCTCCGACAAACAATTGCTTGATGACACGATCCTTGAGGTGGACTGGGAGGGGAATATCGTCTGGGAGTGGGCTCCAAATGAACATTTTGATGAGCTAGGCTTTGATGAAGCTGCCAAAAATGTACTATTCCGTGATCCTAACTCACGCTCTTTCGGAAATCTAGGTGGCGGTGTTGGGGACTGGCTGCATATCAATTCGGCTTCTTATGTAGGACCCAATAAGTTTTACGATGCAGGTGACGAGCGTTTCCATCCGGATAACGTGATCTGGGATGCGCGGGAAGCAAATATTATTGCGATAACGGATAAGCGTACCGGAGCCATCGTTTGGAGAATCGGTCCGGATTACTCGCTGCCAGAAGTGAAGCATATCGACTGGATCATTGGCCAGCATCATGCGCACATCATTCCGAAAGGTTTGCCGGGAGAAGGTAACTTACTTGTATTCGATAACGGGGGCTGGGGCGGTTATGGTCTTCCAAATCCATCTTCTCCTTTTGGGCAAAAAAATGCACTCCGCGACCACTCGCGAATTCTGGAGATTAATCCCGTGACCCTTGAGATTGAGTGGCAATATACAGCGGCAGAAGCTGGTTTCTCTGTCCCAACCGATTCTTATAAATTCTACAGTCCATATATCAGCTCAGCTCAACGGCTTCCGAATGGCAACACCTTAATTACAGAAGGTTCTAACGGCAGACTCTTTGAGGTTACGCCAGAACATGAACTGGTATGGGAATATATCTCGCCATTTACGGACTCCAGAAATACCAACATGGTCTATCGTTCCTACCGTGTGCCTTATGCCTGGGTACCACAGCTGGAAACGCCAGTTGAACAAGCGATTGAGCCAATAGACGTAACGCAGTTCAGAGTCCCGGGGTCTGCACCTAAAGGATCGGATTCTGTGGTAAGTGTGGCGACAACCCTGCCCTTTGTTGAAGGAGCTGCTTGTGTGGCGACGACG
This sequence comes from Paenibacillus sp. FSL R7-0163, assembly GCF_037969975.1. Taxonomy (NCBI): domain Bacteria; kingdom Bacillati; phylum Bacillota; class Bacilli; order Caryophanales; family Paenibacillaceae; genus Paenibacillus; species Paenibacillus sp. FSL R7-0163. Next base: position 5,835,141 of record NZ_CP150224.1, on the reverse strand, counting down.
GATGAAGGCAGCAGCCGCAAGGTAAATTAACAAATTTGAGGAGATGTGTCGGTTGAAAAAATCATGGATCAGCTCAAGCTTTCTGCTCTTATCTTTATCAGTGGTTATCCTTTTATCGGGCTGCAGCTCCAAGGGCGATGCGGCTGCCTCTAATGCCTCTAAAGAGGGAGCGGCGAACAGCAAAGATGAGATATTAAAGATAAAAATTGCTGACATCAATACGAATCCCACTTTTCGGGTGGCATTAGATAAAGGCATCTTTGCCAAACACGGGATTGACGCTGAACTAGTCAACTTTGGTTCCCCTGCGGAAGGTGTAAATGCCCTTTTTATTAAACAGGTGGATGTGGCTTTCGGGGCAGACTTCCCCTTGCTGAACGCAGTGGCGAAGGGCGATTATGCTATTATCGCCTCGGCGGGATTAGCGACTGATGAAGCGTCCACTGAATGGAAATTGTTCGTACAGGACGATATTCAGAAGGCTGAAGACTTGAAGGGAAAGAAGCTGAGTTTCATACGCGGCACCTTCATTCCGTATCTTTGGGATGAATATTTGAAAGAGCATAATGCCGCTCTCAGTGATGTGGAGTTAATAGGACAGGGTGCCTTTGATGAAGCTTATATCGCTTTGAAGCAAGGTGCTGTGGATGGAGCATGGTTTTATGGTTCGGTTCTGAATGATAAGCTCTATGCGCTTAAAGGTGTTCATGAACTGACGGATATGTCTAAAACCACGGTTCGATTGGGGATGGGGATTGTAACGGGAAATGATTTTGCGGCTAAGAATCCGCAAGGTATAGCGAATTTCCTAGCAGCGGTGGATGAAGCTGGAGCCTATGCTCAGGCTCACCCAGATGAGGTTGCTGATCTGATGTATAAGGAAGTGAAGCAGCCTAAGGAATCTACGATAAAAGACCTGCCGAATAATCCGTGGGCACTAGGATTTACTCAAGCAGCGTATGACAGTTTGACCAAGCAGAAGAAATATATGGTCGAAAACGGAATCATCGAGAAGGATTTCGATCTGGATAGCAAACTGAATCTCGAGCCGCTGGCGAAGGCATTGCCAGAAGAGGTTACGTACAAGAAATAGGGGGAGTTCAGCATGTCATTATCTGCTAAGCAGCATACCATTCATATTGAGCAGCTCCGTAAAAGCTACAGTGAACCGACTGCTGGGGACGTTCACTACATTATAAAAGATGTAGATCTCGTAATTAAAGGTGGCGAATTCTTCGTTCTGCTCGGGCCGAGTGGTTGCGGGAAATCAACACTGCTGAATATGATCGCCGGCTTTGTCTCCAAATCCGGTGGGCATCTACGGGTGGATAATGTAGAGGTGAATAAGCCCGGCAGAGATCGGGCGGTTGTGTTCCAGCAGGCTGATTCCTCCTTATTCCCTTGGTTAACCGTTCGTCAGAATGTGGAGTTCGGATTGCGGATGAAGAAAATCGCAAAGGTGGAACGGCATACAATATCGGATAGGTTCATCGGGCTTGTTGGGCTGAACGGGCATGAGGAGAAGTTCCCGAAGGAGCTGTCTGGGGGTATGAAGCAGCGTGTTCAGCTGGCTCGGGTGCTGGCGAATGATCCAGCGATTCTGCTGATGGATGAGCCATTTGGTGCACTGGATGCGATGACGCGCCGAACGATGCAGAAGGAATTGGTCAATATTTGGCGCCAGACACATAAGACGGTGATTTTTGTAACTCATGATATTCAGGAGGCGTTATTGCTGGGAGAACGAATTGGTATTATGTCAGTAGGACCGTCCTCTAATATTACGGATATTTATGACAATACACTTCCGTATCCGCGGGACGTAACCTCACCGGAATTCTACTCGTTATACAATCAAATTCAAGGTCATTTCGAAGAATAGGATAGGGTGAGACAGATGAGGAAATGGGTGGAGAAGAAGTGGGTTTCCGTAACCCTTCTATGGATTACCGCGCTCTGCGTCTGGCAGCTTGGAGCTGTAATCTATGGCCCCGATGTGATCCCCGGACCATGGAGTACACTTAAAGGCGGACGGGAGCTGCTGGAAGACGGAACCTTGCTGCAATATATCGGAATTAGCTTTTACCGGGTGCTCATTGGTTGGGTACTCGGCAGTTTACTGGCGATTCCCGTAGGACTAATCATTGGGAAGGTGAACTTGATCCGTATTTTTGCGGAGCCTTTCCTGAACTTTATCCGTTTTATCCCGCCGATTGCATTCATTACTTTGTTCCTAGTATGGTTTGGTATTGGGGAGCAGTCGAAGATTGCGTTAATTATGTACGCTACCTTTTTTATCGTGGTGCTGAATACTTTAACCGGTGTGATGTCCGTGGAAGAGGACAAAATCCGCTCAGCCCGCAGTATGGGCGCCAGTGAGTGGCAAATTCTGATTCATGTGGTCGTTCCGGCGACGATCCCTTATATTTTTACGGGTATCCGGTTAGCGATGGGCACCTCATATATGGCGATTATCGGCGCGGAAATGATTGCTTCGAACGAAGGTGTAGGTTATCTGATCTGGAATTCCCGGTTGTTTTTCCGTACGGATTGGATCTTTGTCGGGTTATTCTGCCTTGGCTTTATGGGCTTCTTTACGGATCGGCTTTTTGGCTGGTTCGGTAAGAAGGTGCTTTACAGATACGGCGTTGTCAGTGTGGCAGCGCGTAGGCGGTAGTTATATTCATACATGTAAAACTGCCTGGAAATGTCGGGCAGTTTTTTACTTGGACTGAAGTTTATACGAATATTTTTTGTCATTGTAATTAAATTGGATGGAATCCAGTGATGAGGGATTAAGAGAATAATCATTTATTTTTTCTTTGTTGCCAGTCAGAAGATTATAAATATAAACTTCGTAACTATAGCTACCATCTGCATTTCCAGGAAGTATGGAAACCGATAGATAAAGTTTTTCTTTTTCATCAACTGCATAACTATAAAATTTACCTCCAGATGAATGGAATTGAGCAATTTCTTTATTAGATGTTGGATCGTCTACTTTCATCACCCAAGCTTGTTCTCGTATCGGCTGAGCTCCATCAGTGAAAATGGAAAAGGTATGATAGAGGATATAATCATCTAATCCAAAAACGCCGCTAACCACCAGAACAGCATCGCCATCATTTAAAGGTAACGTCAATAGCTTCTTGGACTTTTCTACAGCTAGTGATTTTTCATTAGGAGAACTTAAATAGAAAGTGAATGGCTCTGTTGGAAAATAAAATGGATTTGCTTCTGTTCCAGGGGCAATGTTCATTTTTGGGGCTGGCAACCATACGATACCGGCAGAGGTTTTGACAGCGTAGTTGTATTGTTCTGTATTCTGATCACGTAATGGGAGGGTGTAAAGATCACTGTTTATTTGAATGATTTTATTACTTGTATCTGGCGTGTTATTTTTAGGAGGAGTAGCTGCATTGTTGCAAGCTGAGATAAGCAAAGTACATAGAAATAAACCTGTTACCATCTGAATTTTTGTAAACAGCATTTTTCAAGCTCCTCTGAGGGTCATTTCTTATTATGAATAAATACTACTATACATCAGTAAAGTTCTATTTTAGTGTAATTAATGTAATTATTTTCATAAAAACATTTCTAAGGGAAACGGCGGTCATCTAAAAAAGACGACAGGTCGTTTCTTTTTATTTACAAATATTCCTATTCTCCTTAATGCCGCGAAAATAGTACACGCCTATACTGCAATTGGGTGCCTAACAGTTGGAGCATAAAGAGCCCGCAAATAAGAAATAGGAGTGAAGGGGAAATCATGAAAAAAGGGATCAACAATCAATTATCGATGGGTCTAATGTTATCCTTGCTCGTCCTGTTGCTTGCTGCTTGTGGAAATTCGGCCAAGGCTGAAGAAACAACGAATGGAAAGGCTGGCACCAAAGAATTAAGTCTGACTGAGATCGAGAGTAAAGCTAAAGAAGAGGGCAGTATCATCAGTGTAGGAATGCCGGATTCCTGGGCGAACTGGAAAGATACATGGAGTGATATGAACAGTAAGTATGGTCTTACACATTCGGATACCGATATGTCGAGCGCGGAGGAAATTGCCAAGTTTGATGCGGAAAAAGACAAACCAACGGCGGACATCGGAGATGTGGGGATTGCGTTTGGATCGGTTGCCGTTGATAAAGGGGTAACCCAGCCTTATAAAACATCCTACTGGGATGAAATCCCCGATTGGGCTAAGGATAAGGACGGGAATTGGATCGTCGGCTATCAAGGCACCATTTCTTTTCTGACTAACACTAAGCTCGTGGCGAATCCACCGAAGAGCTGGGAAGATCTGAAGAACGGTAACTACAAAATCATCGTTGGTGATGTAACCAAGGCTGCTCAAGCACAGATGGCTGTATTGGCCGCAGCGATGGCCTTTGGTGGCGACGAGTCGAACATTGAACCGGGGATTGCTTTTTTCGAGGATTTAGCTAAAAAAGGACGTCTCTCCAATGCAGAAGCTTCCCTTGCCAACATCGAAAAAGGGGAAGTAGAAGTTACCCTGCTGTGGGATTTCAACGCTTTGAACTATAGAGACCAGATCAACAAAGATGGCTTCGCGGTAGCCATTCCGAAGGAAGGCAGTGTCGTGAGCGGGTATGCCACGATCATCAACAAATATGCGCCGCATCCTAATGCGGCGAAGCTTACCCGCCAATACATTCTTAGCGATGAAGGACAGATTAATCTTGCCAAAGGTTACGCTCGTCCGATCCGTGACAGTGTAACGTTGCCGGATGATGTTGCAGCTAAGCTGCTGCCAAAAGAAGAATATGTTAACGCTAAGCCTGTTGGTGATTACAAGGTATGGGAAGAGACGGCAAAAACCATTCCTCAATTGTGGCAGGAACGTGTGCTTGTACATTTGAATTAGTATTCATTTCTCCCCAAAAAAGAAGCAGGGCGCCTTCGTCATGATGCCGTAAGGCGCCTTTGTTCTATTCCCGCGACAAGGAGCGAGTAAGATGAAACAAAGAAGCCGCGGTGTGATCCTGGCACTTATTCCATTTGCACTAATGGTGTTAGCCTTTCAACTGGTACCTATACTATCCATGCTGACGGGAAGCTTTCGCACAGCGGACGGAACGGGATTTACGTTAGGCAATTATCTGCATGCGTTGCAAAGTGCCTATTACATGCAGGCGATTAAGAACAGTCTGCTAATCTCCATAATCTCAAGTCTGATAGGGATCATTGTCGGGCTTTTTTGTGCTTATTGCATTACCCGGTTTACCCCGAGAGTACGCGATAGACTTCTGATGCTGTCGAATATGACCTCTAACTTCGCAGGTGTTCCGCTGGCTTTTGCTTATATCATTTTGCTCGGAAATAATGGGGTGTTTACACTCTTATTTAAACAGTGGGGCTGGAGTGTTTTTGCCGATTTTGATCTATATAGCTGGTCAGGTCTAATACTGGTGTATGTATACTTTCAGGTTCCGTTAGCCTTACTGCTTTTGTACCCGTCTTTTTACGGAATTCGTGAGCAGTGGAGAGAGGCAGCGTCCTTACTGGGGGCTGGGCCTTGGCAGTTCTGGAAAACGATAGGCCTGCCTATTCTAACTCCGGCGATCTTCGGCACACTTGGAATTCTTTTTGCTAATGCAATGGGGGCTTATGCCACGGCTTACGCATTGGTTGGCGGAAATTACAATCTGTTGGCGGTACGTATCGGTTCACTGGTTGCCGGAGATGTGGTTACACAGCCACAAATGGGGAGTACGCTTGCTGTTCTGCTTGGTCTGACTACGATTTTGGCGGTTTATCTGAACCATTTAATGGTGCGGCGTGCGGAGAGGTTCGGAACGAAAGCACTCAGTAAACCGGATGTGAAAATCAAAGCTTCCCGGCGTTTATGGACAGCTCGTGAGGAGGCAGGGCAATGAATATACGTAAAGCAGGCTTTGCTCCACGCACCTTCATGCTGCTGCTCATGGTGTATTTGCTGCTTCCTCTTTTGGCAACGGGTATTTATGCTTTTGCACAAGATTGGCAGAATACCTTGCTGCCCCGAGCTTGGACGCTGAGTTGGTTTGGGGAAATGTTTGAGGATATTCGCTTTCTGGAGGCGCTTTGGACCTCGCTTTATTTATGCCTGATCAGCGTGGTGCTGAGTCTAGCCGTGATGCTGCCAGCTGTTTTTGTCATCACCCTCTATTTTCCGCGTTGGGAGAGCTTTATGAAAGGTATTGTTGTTTTGCCTTATGCGGTGCCTGGTGTTGTGGCTGCGGTAGGTCTTATTCGTACCTATTCCTCTGGTCCCTTTGATATCGCTGGAACAGCGTATTTATTAGTGGGGGCATATTTTGTGGTCATCCTTCCCTATATGTATCAGGGCATTCGCAATAGTCTGTTAACGGTTAATGCCGTTGAACTGCTGCATGCTGCGGAGCTGCTTGGTGCCCGCCGAAGAACGGCCTTCGTGAATGTGATTTTGCCTAATATATGGCCTGGGGTTATCGTCTCTACACTGTTATCATTTTCAGTTCTATTCGGCGAATTTGTCCTTACGAACATGTTAGTTGGCGGACATATTCAGACGATTCAGGTATATCTATATCAAAGGGTTGGTGAAAGTGGACATTTAGCCAGCGCGATTGCGATCTCTTATTTTCTGTTTATTCTAATTCTTTCGATGGTACTCATGAAGCTCGGTAAAAAGATGGGAGGGGGCGTTAAGGGATGAATGATTATCTAAAGCTGCAGGGTGTACGCAAAATGTTTGGGAATACCTGTGTGTTAGACAATGTTGATTTGGAGATCCGTGAAGGTGAACTTGTGACACTGCTAGGCCCCTCCGGTTGTGGAAAAAGCACATTGCTACGCTGCATAGCCGGTCTTTCAGAGCTGGATGGCGGCAGAATTCTTTTGGAAAATAAAGATCTGGGAAGTTTGCCGCCCCGTAAGCGCGAGGTAGGAATGGTGTTTCAGTCTTATGCCTTGTTCCCTAATCTGACGGTGAGCCAAAATATTGAGTATGGAATGAAAATGCGGGGGTTATCGAAATCAGCCCGCCATCATCGCTGCGCGGAATTGTTGGCATTGGTCGATCTGGAGGATAAACGGGATGTATATCCGCAGTCCCTCTCCGGTGGACAGCAGCAGCGGGTAGCGCTAGCTCGTTCTCTAGCGGTGCAGCCCAAAGTATTGCTGCTGGATGAACCCTTAAGCGCACTAGATGCTAAGATACGCAAGAATTTACGTGCAGAAATTCGTGATATCCAAAAAAGGTTTAACATGACGACACTATTCGTGACACATGATCAGGAGGAAGCGCTGATTCTTTCTGACCGCATCTGTATTATGAACGGTGGCCGGATTGTGCAGGATGGCACACCTGAGGGGTTGTACTCCGCACCACGAACAGAGTTCGTTGCCCGGTTTATGGGCAGTTACAATGTATTGACCCGATCAGAAGTGATGACGTTGTTCCGGGGGATAGATAGCACGCAGGACCGCTTTGCTATTCGGCCTGAGGCGGTTACGCTGCTGCATGAGGGCGCGGGACTTCACGAGGTTGCTGCCGGAGTGCAACTGGTGGATGGCATCATTAAATCTGTCTCCGTGTTGGGCAATATTATTAGGTGTACGGTAGAGGTGGAAGACATTTGCTTAACGGTTGATCTTTTAAATGACGGACGCTGGCTGAGGCTGGTGGAAGGGGCTAACGTCACCTTGGCTCTGAACCCTTCTGAGCTGCTGCATCTGGAACGAGAGGGAGCGTAATAAGATGACTGAAATGAACAATAAACTTATTGTGGTAGTGTTGGACGGACTTAGATATGAGGCCGCACGTGAATATATGGGGTATATGGAGCATTTGGTGGAGCAGGGGAAAATATCATGTCACCGAGTGAAGTCGGAATTGCCTAGTCTGTCACGCCCGCTTTATGAAGTGCTTTTGACGGGGACACCTGTGACCAAAAATGGAATTACGGCTAACCATATTGTGAGACCAAGCCATGAAGAGAGCGTATTCCATCTGGCAGTGGCCGCTAATTTGCGCACAGCTGCTGTCGCCTATCATTGGGTCAGTGAGCTTTATAATTCGGCCCCTTTTGATCCGCTGGCTGATCGCCATCAGCACAATGTGATGAAGCCCATTCAGCATGGCAGCTTTTATTTCGAGGATCACTATCCCGACAGTCATGTGTTTGCCGACGCTGTGTATTTACGGAGTGCCTATGATCCGCATTTCCTATACATTCACTCCATGAATATAGATGACGCCGGGCATCGTTATGGCGGCGAGAGTAAAGAATATGAGCTTTCAGTGCGTAATGCCGACGGTCTGCTGGCCACTGTTTTGCCTATTTGGATGGAACAGGGCTATAAGATTATGATTACGGCAGATCACGGAATGAACGCAAATGGGTACCACGGCGGGATAACCCCTTCCGAGCGAAATGTGCCATTATATACGTTTGGGGTAGATGTATTATCTTCAGAAAAAGAGGAAGAAATGCTGCCACAGCTGCGAATGGCTCCTTTAATGTGCCACTGTTTGGGGCTGGCCCCTTCAGCAGCAATGAGTAAGGAGGGCTTGCCTCCACTTGTGCAGAAGCAATCTCATGACAAAGTGGAAGAACCTTTGCCGTTGGTATGAAATAAAATAATTAGCACGAGAAAAATCATATATTTTACCCAATTAGGAGGTTGTCTATTGAGCGCTTCTAAAGCTATGAAATGGATTACGGGTTCCTGTGAAATTATTTTGGCAATTCCAATTCTGGGTGCTGCTATTGTTATTGGCACGGGGTATTCCGTTCTGGGGTTGATGTTTATCCTACATGTGATTACATTGATTTTATCTTCAAGAGACCGTGAGTCTATCTACGGTTCAGTGCTAGGAATTATAACTTCTTTATTGGCATGGATTCCTTTTGTGGGCTGGTTCTTGCACTTAATTACTGGGATTCTGTTGATGGTGAGTGGAGGACAGAAGTCCCGTTATCCGTCGAACCATATCTATCCACAATGATGTAAAATGACTTCAATACAGCCCAATTCGGACGTTTGTCCGGTTGGGCTGTATTCATGTTATAATGAGGGCACATTTTAGCAGTAAGCACAGAGAGGAGGCGCATCCATATGGAAATAACCGCACAAGAAGTAGCAGAATGGATGGTGAAGGAGATTCGTTTTACGGGTACCTTGCATCAGACGGCGGCGATTGAATATGTGAAAGAGAATTTTGGAGAACAATTTGTATTTGTGAATGAGAACGGCAATGCCTCACTCTCCAAAGAAGTGAAGAAAGCTTTCCGGAAACTCCATGGCGGGAGAATTGCTTGGGATCGAGACGGGTTCTTGTGGGCTTGGACCTAGGTTTGGCGCTTAAAAAACATTTATAAACTGTTCAACTTCTTATATAATGAGATGAAAAACGGACCATGCATGTACTGCAATGGCCCGTCTTTTTGCATTCTTTGTTAGTTAGATATATTCTGTCATTCCCTGTTCCTTTAGAAGCTCCACGATATCTTTGACTGACTGCGCTTTGTCCTTGGGACAGATTAATAGTGCATCCCCAGTATCCGCAATGATGAACCCGTCTACACCAATGGTCGTGATCAGTCTGCCATTTCCATAGATGATTGAATTATGGGTATCTATCCCCACATGATTTGCTTTTATAATGTTGCCTGCATCATCCGGAGGGAAGATTGAACCCAGTGCATCCCAGCTGCCAATATCATTCCAGCCAAACTGCCCGGAAAGCACGACAACTTCATCAGAGCGTTCTAAAATGCCGTAATCAATCGAAATATTCTGAAGCGTTGGATAGATGGCATTAATAACTTCCTCTTCCTGATCTGTACCCAAACAATCACTGATGGGCAGCATGGTTTTGTAGAGTCGAGGTAGATAACGTTTGAAATTATCAATAATGACAGAGGTCTGCCAAATAAAAATCCCACTATTCCATAGATAATTACCGGATGCCAGATAACTCTGTGCATTCTGAAAGTTTGGTTTCTCTACAAATTCATCTACATCATATACAGCCACTGGGCTTGTCGCAATTGGCGTCTTATCAAAGGCAATATAGCCGTAGCCAGTAGATGGGAAAGTAGGCTTGATTCCGATGGTTACTATTTTGTCTGACTCCATGGCAACAGTACAGGCTTCGTCTAGTGTAAGACGGAATTGTTCCTCATCCGTTATATAGTGATCGGAAGGCAGGACGACCATTAAGGAATTGCCATGAGATTTCTCTATAGATAATGCTGCAAAAAGAATGCTAGCGGCTGTATTTCGCGCCACAGGTTCAATTAGAATATTAGCTTTGAGAACGCTGCTGTGCATAATACTCTCCAACAATACTGCTTGGGTACGATTAGTAACGATAACTGTATTCTCCTGAGGAATAATCCCTTTGAAGCGTTCAATCGTATCGTTTAGCATAATGTCGTTGCCACTAATATTCAGCAGCTGCTTTGGGATTTCTTGTCTGGACAGGGGCCAAAACCGTGTTCCGCCCCCGCCGGCTAGGATCGTAGCATATTTATTCATGATGCATCACCAACCGGGCAATTGTGAAGGATATAATGCTCTCCGAGCCTTGGTTCAGGTTGAGCCCCGCGGCATGGATGCCGTCATAACAAGCACCAGTCTGCGGATCGATCAGAGGGATTCCCAAGGAATTATGCCCTAGATACCAGTTGTAGCATAATTCTGCTTGCGTAAGATAGGCGGGGTCCTCAAGAACAACAGCTGCTTCCCGGCAGGCCAGCAGCATCTCGCAGGCTTCAATGGGCTGTTCATCATAGGGTGCAGCCAGCCCATCACGCAGCAGCCAGCCATGGCTGCCGATCGGTTTATAGTAGCCTTTGCTGGAGAAGGTGGTTGAAGCTAGGAAATCCAGGCTTTCCTTGGCGGTCTCCCGCAGGTTTTTATTCCCGGAGATTAGGTAGGCCCGAAGCAGAGCCCAGGGCAGCATGGAATTGCCATAAGTGATGCTGTCCTCGAACCAATTCCAGCCGTGCCCCTTATAGCGGGTATATTGATTATGCAGCCGAACCGCAATATTTTCGATCAGACTCTCAATGGTTGCCCTTGGCAGAAAGGCGGCTTCTTCGGTCGTGTTTTCAGTATGCGGGTATGGAAAAGCATAACCTAATGGGCCGGGTGCTTCGGTAAGATAACTTAAGCCGATGATGGCATAGGCTCCGGCCCGAGGTGAGCCCAAGGCTTCCAGATGCGGCAGTGCCTGATTGATCAAATACCGGCAGGTATTCATCAGGTTGTCAGGCAGGGAAGCTGCATGCGACAAGGCGAACCCTAGTGCCCACAAGGTACGTCCCTGGCAATCTTCAGAACCTTTATCCTCTATAAAGGAGCGGTTATAATCCATGAAATTGCGAAAATTGCCGTCCGCTGTCTGGGAATGATAGATAAAAGAGATATACGTATGAATGAGATCGAGTGCCACGGCATCCCGGGAATTCTCGTACATTAAGACCGCAGCAATCAGGGCGCGGGCATTATCATCGGTAGTGTAGCCCTTTGAACGGTCCGGAACCCCAAACTTGGTATGCTGAAAGATTCCTGTATCGTCCGTGATTCTGCGCATATAGCCTGGTTTAGACTGTACTGTGGTGGAGGTTTCCATTAAATCACGCTCCGATCAGCTGACGCCGAGCTCTGGATATGGCTGTGGAACAAGGCGGCATAGATTTTGGCGATTTCGTTCCAGCGCATAGTGAGCCCGAGCTTCAACGTGCGGTCTTCCATCGTTTGCACCAGAGCAGGGCTGTTCAGCAAGCGCAAAATGCAGGCTTCCAAGGAAGCAGAATCATGAAAATCAGCCAGTAGACCGCGGCCTTCTGCCAGCATTTCCTGGGCGTAGCGGTAAGGGGTCGACACGATGACCCGGCCATAACCGACTCCGTAGGCCAGGGTGCCGCTGACGGCCTGATCCTTACCCAGATAAGGAGTCACATAGATATCTGACATGACCAAGGACTCTATTACTTCTTCTTGGGTCAGCAACTTATCGACGAATTGGACATTGTCCTGCAAGTCAAACATTTCTACGAGGTCCGTCAGTTTCTGGCGGTAAACTTCCCCGGATTCCAGCTTGACGACCGGATGGGTCTTGCCCCAGACAATGTAAAGTGCTTCGGGATGGCGCTTGACCACGCCGCGCATGGCTTCGATGCTGTATTCAATCCCTTTGCCGGGACTGAGGAAGCCGAAGGTGGAGAGGATCTTGCGGTCTGGATAACCGTATTGTGCTTTAAGGCTGGTGCGTGAGGCTGTGCTAACTTGAGGGACACCGTGATGGATGAATGTGATTTTGGAAACTGGGATCTCATAAATAGTAGATAAATCGGTAAGGGTTGATTCTGCCATCGTCACGACCTGCACGCTACGCTCGGCCAGACATCGGATGATCTGATGCTGCTTAGGGGAGGGCTTGGTCAACACTGTGTGAAAAACAACAACATACGGAATGTTCAAACGTTCGACAAAGGGGAGCAGGTATTCACCGCTTTCTCCGCCGTAGATGCCAAATTCATGTTGGATGACCAACAAATCGGTATCAGAATTGTTGAGGAAATCGGCCGTATCTATATAATCTGCGTAATTATGCTGGTCGATCTGCCGTATTACCTGCTGATCGTAAGCGTAGGTTTCATTGTTGTTTATGGCAATAATCCGGGGCGGGTTAAAGCCGGGAAGGTGGATAAGTTCATCTAGCAGATCCTGTGTGAACGTGGCGATACCGCACTCTCGCGGCAGACTGGTTCCCAGGAACACGATGTTGTGATTACGGACTGTATTTTTCATTCAAAGAGCCTCCCTAATGGTCTTGCGATTGGTCTGGATACAAAAAAAGAAAATAAAGAAGACTCTATTTTCTGAATAGGGAAAGGTATTTGGTTTTCTAAAATTAGAAATGTTGCAAATTATTTCCTAATCCAACTGTAACATGACCGTTTTATCTTGTCAATTCGATTGACGCCTTGGGGTTAGTACGGATATATTATTGGAGGAGGTGTATGAATGCCAGTCATACGCAGTAAACTGAGTGAGGTCATGGAGAGGCATGATCCGAAATTATCGATCCGCAAGCTTGCTAAAGAGATCAATTACCATTTTGATTCGGTACGCCGAATGTATAAGAATGAGATGGTGCAGTATCCAAGGGATCTGTTGCTAAAATTATGTGTATACTTTAATGTCCAGCCCGGCGAGCTGATTGCCATGGATGCGGAAGACAACGATTGGGTGATCGATCGTTCAAATGATTATGAGGAGGACGGCGATGACAAGGAACCCGGCACAGACAGCCACCTGTAAGCAGCTTCTGGATACATATCATGCCGGACGCGGTACAACCACTGTAAATAAATTGACGTTCACCGGTGTTGGGCACCGGGATGTCTATAATATAACCGCCCCGTTTATGTATAACGGGGAAGAGGTACTAATGGGAAGAGTTGAGGAACGGGACAGTGAGTTCTCTCAAGTCTTCTTTTTTACATGCCATGATGGGGTTTGGAGACCTCGTGCGCATACGCATACGTACAATTTACAGGACCCGTGCTGGACCCGGATCAGGGGGGAACTTATTGTGGGCGGGGTGGAAGTGATTACGGCAGCGGATGATCCGCATCGGATTATCTCCTGGGTGACCCAGTTCTACCGGGGTTATCACATCGATTCTTTGACCCACTTTTCTTCAGGCCCCGGCACGATGAAGGATATCCGGCTTATCGAGCTTGATAATGGCAGTGTAGGCGTATTTACCCGGCCGCAGGGCGAACGGGGTGGGCGAGGGCAGATTGGGTTCACAGTGATTCCTTCGCTGGACGAACTGAATGAGCAGACCTTCATTGATGCCGAGGTGCTACAGGATCAATTCGTGCCCGAAGAGTGGGGTGGAGCCAATGAAGCTCATCTGCTGCGGGGTGGGAAGGTGGGCGTGTTGGGCCACATTGCTTGCTTCGATAGCGCCGGAAACAAACACTATTATGCCATGGCTTTTTCGCTGAATCCTGAGACTTATAAGGCAACTCCGGTCAAAATAATAGCAGTCCGCAGTGATTTTCCGGCGGGCCCGGGCAAGCGCAAAGAACTGGAGGATGTCATCTTCAGCGGTGGCTTGAAACGTCTTGGAGGAGGCCGGGCGGTATTGTCTGTAGGGGTGAGTGACGCAGAAGCGTATCAGATTGAGATCGCGGACCCGTTTGACGAATATGAATCCTAGCGTTCTTTCAGTTGGTTTGACTAGATTATATGGTCATGTTACACTTAGTGTGACAAGAATTTATGGTCAAAGAGAGCGGGAAACCCAATGAATAAGTTTATTCAATTCAACACACGTAAGACTGACACCAAGTCCAACATCAATCAGGCGCGTAAGCAAGGACGTATTCCGGCTGTATTATATGGTATTGGTAAAGAGACTCTGACGTTGGAAGTGAATGAAAAAGAACTTCTGGACATTCTCAAAAAGAATCCGCGCGCAATTCTGCAAGGTAAGGTATCGGAAGATCTAGAGGTTCCGGTCGTGGTTCAGAACATTCAGAAGGATACCCTGTCCGGCAAAATTCTGCATATTGATTTTCAACATGTAAATATGAAAAAGAGCATGGACAGCAAGGTGACTATTCATTTTGCAGGTGAAGCCGTAGGTATTAAAGCAGGCGGTACGCTTCAGGTTGAAATTTATGAAGTGGAAGTTCGCTGTATGCCTGAAGATCTTCCTACCTCCATGGAAGTGGATATTAGCGGATTGGATATTGGCGACCAATTGCTTGTCTCTGACCTGATCTTTAAGGACGGGATTGAAGTGTTGACCGAACCGTCAACCGTAATGATCCAGATCAAGACCGTGCATGAAGAAGAGGAAGAAGAAGCGGTAGTAACTCCAGCCTAAACCTATATTTTTATTAAAAAAGCAAGTTTCCAGGGAAGAGGAAACTTGCTTTTTTTGCGTTGAATCATACAGGAACTTCTCGTTGGTCCTTTGCCATAGGGGAACTACATAACGGGCAGGGCTTTGAGGTTAAATGATCCTCAGCTCCGCCCGCTTTCATGCGTGTCCAGCCAGGACAGGTATTGCTGGTACAATTCCATACCGGAACGACATGAGTTCTTGTCGCAGTTGTGCGACTGGTAGGTAAGGATCTTGTTGTCACTGTTCTGCTCACCGTAGTCGTTGCTGTGGAGGAAACGGCAGAGCGGAAGGCTGATAACATGAAGCGGGAGACCTCTGCTTTTTTGCCTCGATGCCTCGCAGGTGAACTGATAAATAGCTCTTCCCGGGCTCTAGTAACAGCTACGTAAGCCAGTCTTCGCTCCTCTTCCAGTGCAGCCAAGCTTGAACTACCACTATTTGCAGCGGCCAGCTTGCGGTCCTTGAGCCGGTCGCCCTCCAGTGCGGAGCTATGCGGAAGAATTCCTTCAGAGGCTCCAATCAAAAAGACCACAGGAAACTCTAAGCCCTTGGATTTGTGAATGGTCATAAGCGCGATCCGATTCCCTTGTTCTTTGGTGCTTGGCTGACGATTATGTTCATTACGTTCCGTAACATTATCTATGAAATCTAGAAAGGCAGGGATACTATCAAATCGCTCTGCAGACGATTCTAGTTCATCTAGCATTTCTTTTAACGTTTCGCGATGCAAGGTTGCTTGATGCCGCTCATTCGCTTCGATGAAATAATCATAGAATTGCGTGCGGATCTGGCGGATCGCTTGGACTGGGGTTAACTCGCGCATATTGCGAATTAGATCCAGCCGCTCTCTAAGCTTAGTGCCCTTGAAATCCTCCATGCCGGGCATGGACAACAGATGGATTAGTGGGCCTTGCTTTGGTTGTCTAGCTTCCATTTGCCGGATGTGATTCATACCTTTTTCACGGTTCATATATAGAGTAGGCAGGATGTTCTCCATAGCCGCAAAATTCCGCCGATTCACGGAGAGACGCATATGATCCACGACCGGGGAAATTAGCCAGTGTTCGTACAGTAATTGGCCTTCTCCATAATCAATATAGGGAATATCGCGTAAAAGAAGTAATTCCAGAACGGCCCGGTTGCTGCTGGACGCTCTATATAACATGGCGAAGTCGCTATATTCTCTTTTGCCGCTCGAAACCTCGTTTAAAATATGCTCAACCATCTGCTCAGCTTCCTCGTCTGCTGTCTGCGGACGCATATACCGGGGCTGACTCCCGCTGCCTTTGGCAGCTTGCAGGGTTTTGGAACGCCGGCGCGTATTGTGCCGGATAATACCGTTGCCGAGTCCGACTATAGCTGGACCAGAGCGGTAATTAATATCAAGTGTAATAACCCTTGCTCCCGGGTACAGCTTCTCGAATTCCAGAATGAATTCACTGCGTGCCCCGTTGAAGGAATAAATCGTCTGGTCATCGTCGCCAACTACCATCAGATTATGCTGCGGGTGAGCAATCATTTTGACTAACTCGTACTGCAAGGCATTTGTATCCTGGAACTCATCCACCATCACGTATAGATATCTCATCTGCAATTCCTGCAAAAGCGTTGGACGCTCCTTCAGCATCCGATAGGCGATTAAGAGGACATCATCGAAGTCGATTTTGAAATTGTCTAGTTTCCATTGTTCGTAGATTTCCAGAATGGATTTCATTTCTTTTTCAGCGGTGGTTCCTTCAGGCAAGCCTTCTACGGTACCCATGTTCATCTTGCAGGAAGAGAGCAGGGAGAGTAGCGTTTCCGGTGGATAGGCATCTTTAGGTAGCCCTAGCTCACGCATGATCTGTTTCAACAGGATGTGCTGGCGCCGCGTCTCACTGAAAATTTCTTGCTGCAATCCTTGTCTGCGCAAGAAAAATAAGAAAAAGGAATGAAAAGTACGGGCTTGCAGCCGCGCGACGTCCGCTGGGCCTACTCCCGGTAATAGGGCGATCCGCTCGCGCATTTCCGCCGCAGCTTTACTCGAAAAAGTCAGCAATAGCAGCTGACTTGGCGAGACGCCGCGCACGGACAACAAATAACCGGTTCTGCAGATCAGAACCGAGGTTTTGCCGGAGCCTGCGCCGGCCAGTGTTAGAAGCGGCCCTTTATGATGCCGTACCGCAGAAATCTGCGGACGGTTGAGCAGGATGCCGCCTTCTTCCAGCCTGCGGAAATAAGCGGAGTCCTCATCCTCCCGCTTCACCAGTTCTTGGCTTGTCTGCGCTGAGGCCACAGCCGCTTGCGGGATCCGCTCACCAGTAGCTCCCAGCGGGATAGTATGAAATAAAAGCTTATTCAATAGATTCACCTTCATTATTTCTGTATAGAGTAGTGATCTCAACAAACCTAGTTCTATGATGTTTGAGTTCATCTTAAAATGTGCCGAAAATTTAGCCAATCTACAATATACCATCCCAAGCTTTTTGCTGCACAGGAAAAGTGTTGGATATTGAGCCAGTAAAAATCTGGGGATTGGTGTGGGAGTGGGACACAACGGTGGTATAAATCCCGTAGATAGGTAGGGTTGTGGCTGCGCGGACGGAATGTACGGTATAAATCCCGCAGATTAGCTGGAATGTGGCTGCGTGGGGGAATCTACGGTATAAATCCCGCAGATTATCTGGACCGTGGCTGTGCGGGCGGAATGTACGGTATAAATCCCGTAGATTAGCTGGAATGTGGCTGCGTGGGCGAAATGTACAGTATAAATCCCGTAGATTGGGTGGAATGTGGCTGCGCGGGCGGAATGTACGGTAAAAATCCCGTAGATTAGCTGGAATGTGGCTGCGCGGACGGAATGTACGGTATAAATCCCGCAGATTAGCTGGATTGTGGCTGCGCGGGCGAAATGTACGGTATAAATCCCGCAGATTAGCTGGATTGTGGCTGCGCGGGCGAAATGTACGGTATAAATCCCGTAGATAGGTAGGATTGTGGCTGCGTGGGCGGAATGTACGGTATAAATCCCGTAGATAGGCTGGAATGTGGCTGCGCGGGCGAAATGTACGGTATAAATCCCGCAGATTAGCTGGATCGTGGCTGCGTGGACGGAATGTGCGGTATAAATCCCGCAGATTAGCTGGATCGTGGCTGCGCAGGCGAAATGTACAGTATAAATCCCGCAGATTAGCTGGATCGTGGCTGCGTGGGCGAAATGTACGGTATAAATCCCGTAGATAGGCTGGAATGTGGCTGCGTGGACGGAATGTGCGGTATAAATCCCGTAGATAGGTAGGATTGTGGCTGCGTGGGCGGAATGTGCGGTATAAATCCCGCAGATTAGCTGGATCGTGGCTGCGTAGACGGAATGTGCGGTATAAATCCCGTAGATTAGCTGGATCGTGGCTGCGTGGACGGAATGTGCGGTATAAATCCCGCAGATAGGCAGGAATGTGGCTACGTGGACGGAATGTACGGTATAAATCCCGTAGATTAGCTGGATCGTGGCTGCGTGGGCGAAATGTACGGTGTAAATCCCGTAGATTGGCTGGAATGTGGCAGTGTCGGCGAAATGAGAGGCATATTCGCCCTACTAAAGGGCGCTGGGTGCAGGTCTGTTTCTATTTTTATAATATAAAAATTTCCGCCCCGCGCATCACAGAATTGTTCAGCGCACGTTTGCCACTCCCCTGAACAATTCTGTGATGCCCATTCCCTTTTCCTATCATGCTCATATCCTAAAGCAAAAACATGATATGGAGATGACCCTATGCCCTCGCCCAGTAAGGTCCGCATCAGACATGCCGTTACTATAGACGTACTGATTCCCGCGATTGAAAAAGATTTACAGACCCTTCCCCATGTGATTGACGCTGTTAGAAAGCATGTTAAGCATCCCATCGGCCGGATATTAATTGTTGCTCCCAAAAAGAAACGGATGATTGAGTTCTGTCGCACAAAAGGCTGTACCTTTATTGATGAGAATACGGTGCTGCCGATTACGAAAAAAGATATTCATTACCGCTCACGCACCTGGGAACGTTCCGGCTGGCTATTCCAACAGCTGCTGAAACTGAATGGCGACAAGCTCTGCACGGCGGATTATTTTCTGGTTATTGATGCCGATACCGTTCTGATCACCCCCCACCGTTTTCGGGCGGACGGCAAGACACTCTTTTACAGCCGGAACTGGAGCCAACCACAGTATTTTGTAACCTATAGGAAACTCATGGGCCGCAAGGTGACCGCAAAATCGTCATTTGTGACCCATTATATGCTGTTTGAACGCAGTCAATTGACTCAAATGAAAAGAGAGATAGAAGCAAGACACCAAATGCCTTGGTATCGAGCTATTTTACACAGTATGAACCGTTCCAAGCAATTTGCCTTTTCTGAATTCGAAACTTATGCCAATTACCTGTATTCGAAGAATCGCGAGGGAATGAAGATTCAAAAAGCGCGTAATAAAGGTCTCCATATGAATGCAGGACAGCTATCCAAGCAGAGAGTGAATCAGCTGGCTGAGAAGTATAGATCATTGTCTTTTCATAAACGAAAGGGGTATGTGAGAACACCGGGGGCTAAATCCAGCGCAGGGGGGCGATAGGGTTGCAGATCGTACTCCTTTCAGGGGGATCGGGGAAGCGGTTATGGCCGCTATCAAATGAGATCAGGTCTAAAGCTTTTTTAAGGCTGCTTCCAACAGAAGCTGGCGGTGTGGAGTCGATGATCGAGCGGGTATGCAGAGGGCTGGAAGAAGTAGGCTTGTTGGATTCAAGCTGCATTGTGACTCATCGCAGTCAGGTGGAGATTACTCGCAAATCCGTTGGTGCTCAAGTCCCTTTATTAGCGGAGCCGCAGAAACGGGGGACTTTTACTGCAGTAGCTCTGGCGGCGAGTTATCTGCATTCTGTGAAGGGTATGGACTCAAAAGAGATCGTAGTGGTCATTCCGGTGGATTCGTATGTGGAGACTTCTTTTTTTAAGCAGCTTCATCAATTTCCTAGTGTACTTGCCGAATCACAAGCAGATATTGCTTTGATTGGTGTTTTACCTGAATTTCCTTCAACACAGTTCGGTTATATTCTACCTGGTGAAGGGTCAGGGGTAGGAGGGACGTCTTTTTTAAATGTTGAGCAGTTTGCAGAGAAACCGAACGAATCGACAGCGGCTGAGTTCATTTCTCAGGGAGGACTGTGGAATTGCGGCGTGTTTTCCTGCTCATTAGGGTACTTGCTCTCAAGTATGGTGGAACGGGATCTTCCCGTAGATTACATGGAGTTTTTGGGGCATTATGATCAATTGCCAGAACGAAGCTTTGACTATGAGGTGCTGGAACACACACGGCGTGCGGTAGTAATCCCCTATATTGGGGTATGGGCGGATATTGGCAGCTGGGATGCACTTGTTCCCCATTTGCAAGGAACGGTGATTGGCGAGGGGAGTATCTCAGAGGATTCAAAAGGTACCCATTTGATCAACGAACTCTCTTGCCCTGTGCATATTATCGGAGCCCCGGGTTTAATCGTGGCGGCAGGGCCAGATGGTATATTGGTAGCTGGGATAGAGCAGGCAAAACGAATTAAGCAGAAGCTGGAGGGCCATGCGACGAAGCCGATGATTGAAGAAAAACGCTGGGGCACCTCACGCATTTTGGACTTCTCTCGCACGGCAGCAGGTATTGAGGTTACGACCTCCAAAATAACCATTCTGGCAGGTGAGCACACCAGTTACCATTTTCATCAACATACTAAAGAAGTTTGGTCTTTTCTTTCTGGAAATGGAGAATACCGGATGAATGGTCATCTTCATACGGTTGCCGCCGGGGACACGGTCACGGTTCCTGCTGGTACGAAGCATGGGCTGCGGGCAATTACAGCGCTCGAATTGATTATCATTGAACTGTTGGAATTTCCTGAGGTGGATGACTATGTACGAGTGTCTGCCGAATGGGAGGGGGAGGACAGCTTCCTTGATGATTTGGGATGAATGGAAAGGTAGTTCGCTTTAACCCGGAGGCTGTTATAGATATGGATAGATTGCGCGGCTGAAGTGAAATAGATGTATCCAGTGCAACTATTTCGTGGAGTAGCGAATGCCTTGCGATATAGATGTAGTTTGTACAGTTAAAAATAGCGAATTTTTGCGTTTTGAATAAATTTGCTGAATATAAATGTACAGAGTGCAATTAAATCCGAATTAGCTCTTAAAAGAGAGCATTTAACTGTACGAAGTACAACTAATCTTTGAGAGGGACGGGGGATGCAATAGGCAAGCCACGAGCTAAACCTAAGCCTAAAGTGTAAATGAGAGACCCCTGCCTAACAAAAATAAACCCACAAATAGCACCGTGAGCAGAACTGCCCACGATGCTATTTGTGCATTCACTGCTGTATACAGAAATTATTCTTTAGAATTTCTATTCAAAAGATGCTCAATTCCTGCCGCGACTCCGTCTTCGTCATTACTGGTGGTGATGAATTCCGCCATTTCCTTAAGAATTGGCGCAGCGTTAGCCATAGCAATCCGGTAGCCGGCCTTCTCGAACATCGGCTGATCGTTATAACTGTCGCCCATGACAGCTACATCCGCTAGCGGGATACCATAATGGTCAGCAAGCATGGTTACACCGGAGCCTTTGTTGGCCTCTTCATGGTTAATCTCGATATTATTTACATGGGAGGCGGTAATAATTAAGCCCGGAATAGCTGCGAAGCGGGTGGAAGCTTCCTTGAGCAGCTCTCGGTTTAGAGAAAAAGCCAATGTTTTATAAATAACATTTTCCTCCTTGCTCCACACCTCTTCCATACTCTCCACATAGGTTACCGCTGCTTGTTGAAACTGTTGATCGATCATTGCTTTTAGCAGCCAGCTGACTTCTTCAGGAACTTCATCATCGCTTAGTGCAGATAATTTCTCTAACCGTACACGTTTGTTCAGCTCTACATAAACGTTATCCTCAGTGTATACCTCGTAATACAAGTCCGGAATTTCGTTCATCCAGCGTAGAGCAGGAATGATGTCTGCTTTATTCAGCGGCGTGCTTGCCGCGAGGGTGCGATCAGATAATGTGACGACTGCGCCATTTAGACTGACTACAGGACATTCCAGATCCGCCAGCCGAAGCTGACGTTCTGCATCCATAAAGGAGCGCCCTGTAGCAATGATAACAATGTGACCTAGTTTCTGAGCTTTTATAATAGCTTCGCGGTTTTTTGGACTGATGTTTCCTTCTTCGTTCAGTAATGTTCCATCCATATCTAAAGCAATCAGCATATTGTATGAGCTCCTTTTCCAGGTAAAGTAGTACTTTTTAAGGGGATTTGAAACGTTACTTGTATCTTATCATTAATATTCTGAAAACCAAAAACCATTTTCATGCAAATGCACAATAATGAACGTCTAACAAGAGATAAGAGTTTTTACAGTATATTTTTAGAAAATAGTTCAGTCGTGGTACAATAGTTGTCAAACTAACCGACTAGCCGAATCTATCGTCAGCTTATGTTCGAGGAACGTGACCGACGGTATTTTTCCTGCGTAAGGACATCGGCAGCTGCTTATGTAAAGGGGACTATTTATGAGATCCAAAAACTTAGCCACCATGTCACTCGCCTTTATGGCATGTGGGTTTCTGATTACACTGTTTCTACCTGAAAACCTAGCCGTGATTCTACTGAGAGGTGGTTTCGAGGCCGGTTTGGTGGGGGGGATTGCCGACTGGTTCGCGGTAACGGCGCTGTTCCGCCATCCGATGGGGCTGCGTATTCCACATACCTCACTACTGCTCAAGAATCGCGATAAGATCATCCAATCACTAATCACCGCGATGGAGACTGAGCTTCTTAACAAGGAAAGCATTGAGAACAAGCTGCGTAAGTTTGGCTTTATATCAATGGGCTCCAAGCTGCTGACAAAGTTCTTTAGTAAAAAGAAGGCAAGAGTACAAATATTGGAGCAGCTTGGCGAATTCGTGTCTCGTCTTCCGGTAGAGAAGGCCGTACCGTTTCTGCAAAAGGCAGCCTCCGAATATGTTCGTGAAGCTGAGCTTGGCGTTGCGGCTGATAAAATAGTTACTAAGTTAATGAATGACGGTAAAGATGTAGCTGCTCTAGACTATGCGCTGGAAGGGGTATCTAATTGGAGCGGACGTCCTGAAACGAAAGCTATGCTGGGCAAGATCGCCAGCGAGAAATTGGCTGAAGTGAAGCTTGGCGGACTTAAAGGCATGGCCTTTCAGGCTTTTGTCGGGTTTATGGATGCAGATATGCTTGGTGAAATGCTGCAAGGTATGTTGCAGTCCGGTATCCGCGATTTTCGGGAAGAGGATAGCCCATACCGTGAAGAGATTATCCGTGAGATTCGAGTGGCCCTGTTCCAGATTGTTAATGATGAGGCTAGACTGGCTTCATTAAAAGAATGGGCACTGAATGAGCTTGAAGGCGAAGCAGCAACCGCATTTCTGCATACGCAATTGGAGAACATTCGCAGCAAAGCAATTTCCCTACTGGAAGAAGATCGGGCGGCTGGCGGACGCAAGCTGTTCACGTTATATACCCTGCTTGTACGTCGTATTGGTAAGGAACAAGAATGGATCAGTAGCTGGGAAGAGCGGATTCGCGCTTCGCTAATTGCCTTTGTAGAGGCTAACCACTACAGAATAGGTCTTTTGGTAAAAGAGAATCTGGACAGCATGGATGACGCTAGTCTAGTGAATATGCTGGAAGATAAAGTGGGTAAAGATCTGCAATGGATTCGTGTGAACGGAGCCTTATGCGGGTTTGTCGTAGGGCTTGTGCTTACAGTTATTCAATTGATTTGAATTGAAGGGAATTACCTATTTAATGTAAAATTGACAAAAAAAGCAGAGCAGCGATTCTCCCGTGTTGGAGGATCGCTGCTTTTTGTTGTTGCTTATGGCCTGTCTGCATCGTGGAGTAATAATCCTTCTCTGAGGCTTACGGACCCATATGACGTTATTTGTTAGTTTTTGGCCTTTGGAACATGTTTGCGGACTCCACCGACGTTATTCCTATGGATGCGTTCATATTGGGCATTTTTCATGCCAATAGTGGTTATAGGGTCCTTTAGCATTGCAAATGTGGGATAAAGCTGCGTTTGGGGTCAGCTGTGTCCGATAGCTACCTTTTATACGCATATATGACCTAATTCAATCGGAGATTGGTGTTTGTTTAGCTCAAGCAAACACCAAAAAGAAGGGAACCCAGCAGCCAGTTGATGGCTTATGGGCCCCCCTACTTTTCTTGAGTCTACAATTGCATTCCGCCTGCAAGAGTTCTGTACCCCTGCTGTGGTGATGTAGAAGCTTGGTACAGCTGTTCTAAATGGTTCGCTGTACGCAACCAATTGAAGGCTTCAAGCGCATCTGTTCTCCCTTGTGATCCGATGGTAACTGCCAATTGTGGATTGCGGGCTATCCGCAGCAAATGTCGGGCAAAGGGTAAAGCCTCGCGATATCGTTCTACCAGATAACCGTTATGGCCAGAGGCGACAATCTCTCGGATTCCCCCATTATTAGAAGCGATAACAGGTAGACCGGAGGCCATAGCTTCTACATTAACAAGCCCGAAGGATTCATGATTCTGGGAAGGGCATACAAAGCAGTCTGCTGCCTGATAAAGGGTGTGAATATTCTCATGAGCTACATTTCCTAGAAAAGTAACTGACACTCTCAGCCGCCGTGCAAGTAGCTTCAACTGCCGTATGTACGACGGTTTGCCCTTGCCTGCGATGACGAGATGAGCGGGGAGGTGTTTGTTTAAATGCGACATAGCACGTATTAATATAGGCACTCCTTTGCGGGGTATAACCCGACCAACGAACAAAACGGTAAAGGTCTGCGGAAGTCTGTAAAAACTACGAAGCTGTTGTTTTTCAGATGTCTGCACAGGGGTAAACCGATCAAGATCGGCTCCCAATAAGACAATGTGAATCCCTGTGGTCAGTTGAGGGAAGCGGCGATCCAATCTTCGCTGTAAGGAGTGGCTGTTGGCAATGATCAGATCTGCTTTTGCCAAGGCATTTGCCACTTTATCTGTACCCGGTGTGAAGGTAAGAGAGTGCAGGAACAGAAATACCGGGATATGAGGAAGCTGTTTCTTTACAGCAGACATAAGATGGGGGCGATTATCAACCTGAATGATATCAAAGGATTCTTTCTGAATGTATTCTAATACCGAAGTAAGATAATGGGCTGGGGTGCTTGCGGGCAACCGGATAATTCTGACCTGCTCCAATATAGTGGCAGCAGGTAGTCCAGGTAACTTCCGACTTACAATGGTTACCTTATGTCTCTCCGCGAGCCTTCTGGCAATGGCCCAAATGCAGATTTCTACTGAACCGTCTCCCGGAACTGGGAACTGCTCCGGTGCAATGATACAAATGTGCATGGTTCACGCCTCCTTTTATCCGCTAATGGATATCCTCTTCCACCATATGCAACACAGTAAACAGTAGATACATCCGAAAGCGGAGAGGGCGTTTCACTCATGCCATTTGTACAGTTGCAGCATAAAATACTAAGGCTTACTAAGGCCGTGATTATTTTCTGAGGGACAGGGGAGAGGACAGTTGGGAAAGAAGTTAAAGTCTGCATTGACCAGCAAATGGATTAAAACCAAGGTGCTCATGCGAAGCACTGAAATTTCACCGTTGATTCCCGAAACAGTAAAATTCAGTAAAGTCAATCTGAAAGCTATGCTGCTGAAATATGGAATGGTTTATGTCAAACCAGAATACGGTACCTATGGCAATGGTGTGATGAAGGTTGAACAGAGTAGAGAGACTTATGGAACAGAATACAAGTACCAAAGTGGAACAAGACTTAAGACTTTTAGAACCTTCGACGCCTTCCATTTATCCTTAAAGAAAGCGACGCGTGGACGTAGTTACCTGATCCAGAGAGGAATAGTATTGCTAAAGCACGGGAAACACCGCTTTGATATCCGTGTGATGGTCCAGCTCAGCCCGCAGGGCAAATGGGAAACTACCGGTCTGATTGGTCGGGTAGCTGAGAAAGGTAAGATTGTTACCAACTATCATAGCGGCGGCAAACTAACTGCTATGGAAAAGCTTCTGTCTCCTTATCTGAACGAAGCTCAGCAAGCGCAAATGCTTAGGATACTGAGAAAGCTAGGAGAAGATACCGGACGTTTCTACCATAAGAAATATCCTGGGTTTAGACAGATTGGTGTCGATGTAGGATTGGATAGATCCATGACGCCTTGGATTATTGAAGTGAATACTAGTCCGGACCCATATATTTTTAAACATCTTTCTGATAAAAGCATGTACCGCAAAGTAATGGCTTACCGCAGAGCGAATGAGAAGAAAAAAAATACTAAATGATCTGTTTCCTCGTATTAGCAATGACAACAGAAATCTTTTGTTCTAATTCTATGATTTTTTGCTTGTGCGTTGCGATTTGGCGGTAACCCGAGACGAGTGAGGACAGAGACTGAGTGGTTAATGTAAGGTTTTGCTTGCGAATTGCTGCTTTGAAGTCACTCCAATCTGCGGAAATCCGTTTATTCAATGAGGTGACTACGCTTTTGTTAGATTTAATTGAGACTTGTGGGCTATCAATGCCAGACAAGGTTTTGCGGGCATAGGTTATCTTTCGGGTACGTGTCTGTTTGGCTGCATTCAACTGATTCTGTTTGTCGCTAATCTCTTTGCGAGCCAACTGAACCAGGACCTTCATAGCATCGCCTTGGGCTTGTAGTACGGTATTCAAAGTCTTATTTTTAAGACCCTTGGCGATCTTGATACGTTTATGAAGCGCATTGTATTGGTCGAATAAGGGCTGATAGTGCTGTTTACAGCTCTTAACGGTGACCTCCAGCTGAGCTACGGCTTCTAAATCAATCTCTTTAATTTGCTTACGTACCGCAATCAGTGTTTGCTCATTGTTATAGTGAAGGGTTCGGATCTGCTCCTCACGGTTATTGTATTGCATCTTTAAAGTAGATAATTCATTGTACAGATTAGTCATCTTCATCCTTGCAGGAGCCTCGGCAGTGGCAGCTGTTAGATCAAAAGCCGCTTGAATAGAAGGTGTTAATTCAGTCGTTGCTGCAGCAAAAGCTCCTGTTGATGTGCTTAACGATAGCAGGATCACCAGTAGTAGTAAGGGGAATGACTTTAGTGCGTTCATTGATTCGCTCCTCCTTTTGTCCGTATTCCTGAAGACAACAAAAAAGCACCCGTAGCAAAGGCAAAAGCCTTTATTACGGGTGCTTCCATCGTAATAGGTCACGAACGATATATTTATTGTTAAATATAAGTTGTTTATTTGCTTGCGTCAATAATTTAAATTTAAATATTTCCAATTTAAAATAATGCGCTAGACATTTCTTTCCCCAGTTCTCTTATCGTATACTGACATAAGAAGGTATGAGAGCTTTAGCGCTAGCAACAAAGGAGGTCTGGCTTAAATGGGCAGCTCGGTAGAATTTAACGCAATTCTGGATCATGCATTTATGAGGTCTCCAGAAGGAATGGCCGTACTGTTTTCGAATAACGGCAATTTCAACTGGATAAAAGTCAATCCGGCTTTTTGCAATCTACTTGGCTTTACGGAAGCCGAGTTTCTTGCCGGGGCTCTTTTTACAGAATCGGAAAATAGAGAGGCACATTCAAAAGAGCTCTCCTATAGAGTGGTAATGGATGAGCTTCAGAAATCGCCAGCGGGCAGCTGGAAGAAGGAGCATTGTTTTTTAAACAAAGAAGGTCAACCCGTCTGCCTGTCTCTCATGTTCTCTGGGTTAGGAGCAGAAGAAGGACAAGCGCCTTCGTATATTATAGTATATGCCGAGGATATTACGGAACTAAAGATCGCAGCTCAGGAAACGGTGGATCATCTGGATCAGCAGCAGCAAATGGAAGAACAAATTCGTCAAAGTGAACGCAATTATAGATTAATGTCCGAGAATTCACTGGATTTAATCTCGCGTCATGCGGTCAAAGACAGTATTTTCTTATATTGTTCTTCGGCTAGTCGTACCCTGCTTGGTTATGAACCTGAAGAGATGGTTGGGACAAGCGCCTATAATTATCTCCATCCGGATGATCTAGTTATGATGCAAGGTTTAATGGAGCAGAGCCGCAGCTCTGGCGTTATTCCGGCTGTAGCTTACCGCTACCGCCATAAGAATGGCACCTATGTCTGGTTCGAGTCGAGCAGTCGTTATACCTATGATGATGAGGGGAATGTCATGGAGATTATAGCGATTGGACGTGAAATTACGGAGCGCAAGCAGTTCGAGTTCAAGCTTAAGGAGAGCGAGCAACGGTATAAATCTTTGTTCGAATATAATCCATCTGCCGTGTACTCTATGAATTTGCATGGAGATTATTTGACCGCCAATGCGAATTTGGAGAAGTTGACCGGGTATTCGCTGGATGAACTGATCGGAATGTACTTTGGCCCCATTGTCCATGAGAAGGACATAGAGAAGACGTTGTATCATTTTAACTTAGCCGCCCAGGGTTATCCTCAAAGCTATGATCTAACGCTTATTCATAAAGACGGACACTTTGTAGAGATTAATACTACCAATATTCCGATTATTGTAGATGATCAAGTAGTAGGTGTGTATGGGATTTCCCGTGATATTACAGAGCGCATCCGTTATACAGAACAAATTGAGAAGCTTAGCAATGAGTACACTCTTATTTTAAATGCAGTTTCGGAAGGCATCTTTGGACTCGACATGGAGGAGAAGGTGACGTTCATTAACCCTGCAGGTTTGCAAATGCTGGACTATGAACATGATGAAATTATGGGCCATCCTTATTTGGATCAAATTCAGCAGATAGCACTCGATGGGAGCCATTATCGGCCGCAGGAATCTCCACTAATGAAGGCTATTAAGTCAGGTGTATCTTATCAGAGTAATGATGCGGTCTTGTGGCGTAAGGACGGTTCTAGCTTTCTTGCGGAATATCAGGTAACCCCTCTGTTTGATAAGGGGGATCCGAAGGGTGTTGTTGTAGTGTTCCGGGACATCACGGATGAGAAGGAAATCATTCGGGCGAAGGAATCTGCGGAAAAAGCAGACCAGGCTAAGTCTGAGTTCTTAGCTATTATGAGCCATGAAATCCGTACTCCGATGAACGGAATTGTAGGGATGACGGATCTCCTGGCGGAGACGGAGCTTGATGAAGAACAGCTTGGATATACTGACATTATTAAGGAGAGCAGCAGCTCGCTCCTATCTATTTTGAATGAAATACTGGATTACAGCAAAATTGAAGCCGGAAAAATGATGATTGTAAATGAGCCCGTGCAGCTTCAAGCCGTATTGGACAGCGTAATCGATCTATTTACAGCGAAGGCTTTGGAGAAAAATATTCAGTTATCATGCAGCATGGCACCTGGAGTGCCGCCACTGATTATGGGCGATGCCGGGCGGTTGCGTCAGGTATTGGTCAATCTGGTCAGCAATGCAATCAAGTTTACAGATCGGGGCAGTATCAGTATTTACGTAGAGCAGAAGCTGTCCGCAGATCAAAAGAAATTAACTTTGAAATTTAATGTTAGGGATACGGGAATCGGCATTCCTCTAGAGAAGCAGCATCGGTTGTTTCAGTCTTTTTATCAGCTGCATTCCTCGTTTAACCGCAAATATGGCGGGACCGGATTGGGGCTGGCGATTTGTAAAAAGCTCGTTGAGCTGATGGGCGGAGCCATTGCTGTAGAGAGCAGTGAAGGAGAGGGCTCTAATTTCTATTTCACGCTGCAGATCAATCCTGATAGTAAAGCTGAGATAGATGTGGAAGATACAGTGCAGACAGAAGAACGGGAGACAACAATGGAAGGGGCAGCAGCTGTAGAAGGAGAATTGGATGCCGGTACAAATGTGATTTTACTTCCGGAGGCGACTCCACATATTACTCCTAAGTCTAGCCCTTTAAGAGGGGATCTATCTGAATGAAGCATAGACAGCCTCGGATTAGCAACAAACTGCCTGCGGAGCCATATACACAGTGGGAGGTTGGGGTCGAATCCCCGTCCTCTGCGTGTGGCCCAGCTACGATGGCAGCGTTAACGGAGTATTGGAACACCCATTTCGGAGCGGACTTTATTCGGGGGAAAGGTCATTTTCCTTCCAAAGCCGCTCATATTAATTACATATACAGCCATCACGGCGGAAGACCTTGGGGGATGAGTGTGCGCTGTTTTACCAAAGAACTGAAGAACTATATCCATTCATCGACTTTACCTAAGGATCAGCAAAAGTTACTCATTACTACGTTTAATGATTTTGAAGTATATAAAACAGAAATTGATGCCGGCCGGCCTGTGGCTGTTAAATTTGATAAGTGGTTTCGTCTGCGGTGGAGAGGCAAGTTTACTTACGATTACCATTGGGTACTAGGTATAGGATATGAGGTATTTGATGACGGAGAGCGTCCTACCCTGATTGTTCACGATAATGGTGTGCGGTACAAGGATGGTAGAGTCACTCTAGGGAAAGAACGGCGTATTCCGTATTTTGCAAATAAAGACATTATTACGATGGTCGGGTTAGATATTGCAGATGCATTGAGGTAGAGGGGTTGTCCTGACAAAATAGCTTGAAAAATTTGAGTCCAAACGTTTGCACTACTTAGACGATCATACTATAATCCAGTTAATAACTGGAAAAGGGGATAGGTGCTTTGTCCGTACAAAGGGAAATGAAGGAACCCATTTATTATGGGGACCCTGCGGCTACTAGAGGGATTTCCGTGTTTGCTCAGGAGTTTGATCAGTTATTCAGCTATGATGGGGACGATCTTGGCCTAACGTACTCACCGGGTAGTTCAGCTTTTTGTTTGTGGGCGCCCACCGCTCAAGAAGCGGAGCTGGTACTTTATAATTCATGGCAGGGAGCAGCCGAGTGTAAGTATTCTATGATCCGTGATATCCGGGGCACGTGGAGAATTACAGTTGACGGTGATTTAGATGGCAAGTTCTATACCTACCGAGTACGTCTTGGAGAACAGTGGAATGAGGCGGTTGATCCTTATGCACGTGCTGTAGGAGTGAACGGTGATAGGGGAGCTATTTTAGATTTACGCAAAACAGATCCTGAGCGGTGGACGGAAGATAAACCACCCCTGGATGATCCTGTAGATGCCATCATTTATGAGCTTCATTTGCGTGACTTATCTATCCATCCAGCAAGTGGTATGACCCATAAAGGACAATATCTTGCTTTGGCGGAAGAAGGGACCCGCGGACCGGAGGGTATTCTCACTGGACTCGATCATATCGCGAACCTCGGTGTAACCCATGTGCAGCTATTGCCTGTTTATGATTATTCTACAGAGAGTGTAGATGAGACGAGGCTGGATGAACCGCATTATAACTGGGGTTATGATCCGAAGAATTATAATGTGCCAGAAGGTTCCTATGCTACAGATCCTTATGTGCCTGGAGTGCGTATCCGTGAACTAAAAACAATGATTCAAGCACTTCATGATCGGGGCCTCCGCGTCATTATGGATGTGGTTTACAACCATGTGTACGATGGCTACCGCGTGAATTTTACCAAGCTGGTTCCCGGCTATTATTTGCGTTATAAGCAAGACGGAAGCCTGTCGGATGGCTCTGGCTGCGGGAATGACGTGGCTTCGGAACGATTGATGATGTCCAGCTTCATTGTGGAATCCGTAGTTTATTGGGCCAAAGAATACCATATCGATGGTTTTCGTTTTGATCTGATGGGCTTGATTGATCTCTACACGATGGAGGAAATCCGGCGTCGTCTGGATGGGATTGACCCGTCCATCATGACGATTGGTGAAGGTTGGATGATGGGGACAGAGTTGCCGATGGAGCGGCTTGCCCATCAGAAGAATGCAGCGCTTTTGCCGGGAATCGGACATTTTAATGATGATTTCCGGGATGCAATTAAAGGGAATATTTTTCTTCATGATCAACCGGGCTTCATCAGCGGAATGATGGGTCTGGAGCTTGCGATAAAGGCAGGAGTCGCGGGAGGCATTGCTTTTGCCCCAGGCATTGGACAATTTGCCGTGGAGCCTCAGCAAACCGTCAATTATGTGGAATGTCATGATAATCATACGTTATGGGATAAAATATTACTGTCCACACAAGGGGAGACGGACAAACAGCGCCAATCTATGCATAGATTAGCTTCTGCGATAGTGTTCATGAGTCAGGGAATCCCCTTTGTCCATGCGGGTCAGGAATTTATGCGCACGAAAAACGGGGTGGAGAACAGCTATAAATCCTCGGTGAAGATCAACCAATTGGATTGGGAACTGTGCGCTGCTCATCAAGACGATGTGGTTTATCTGAAGCAGCTAATTGCCTTGCGAAAAGCGCATCCGGCTTTCCGTATGCGAACGGCAGATGACATTCGGAATCATCTAGTATTTGAAAAAGCACCGGTAAGTTCGGTAGCTTATACGCTGCGTGGCCATGCTGGAGGAGATGCGGCGAAGCATATCTATGTGCTTTTTAATGCTAATGTTGAACAGACGACTTTGGTTCTGCCACAGCTCGGGGCATGGAAAACGGTTTTTGGAGCCGATCTTGTGCAGAATCTGACGGGTAATAAGCTAAATGTAAGTGGGATTGGAATGGTAGTGCTGACGGTGAACTAGATGGTTTGTTATAGATAATTCGTCAAAAGCATACGGAGTATTGTGCTCAATGAGTACAGTGCGCTGTGTGCTTTTTTGCGCGGAACTTTCTTTTGAAAGGATGCTTTTATTTTACATAAAAAGGTGACATTACTCATTTTCGTTAAAGATCTAGGATGCTAATATTAAGGCATTTACTTTGGCGCTTTAGAGTGGCATAACAGCAGAAAGTGACAGAGAGTACTTTTCTTTGGTAGAGAGGATGAAAGAGATGGGGAAAGCAACCGGATTTTTAGAGTTTGAACGACAGACACCCTCCGAGTGTGAGGCATTGGAGCGAATTAAGAATTGGAATGAATTTTCGATTCCTATGGATGAAGAAAAGCTGCGCGAGCAAGGGGCACGTTGTATGGATTGCGGTACGCCATTTTGTCATGTAGGACGTCTGTTGTCTGGTATGGCTTCCGGCTGCCCTTTGCACAACTTGATTCCTGAATGGAACGATATGGTCTATCGTGGAAATTGGGAGATAGCGCTGAAACGTCTGCATAAGACAAACAACTTTCCTGAATTTACAGGCCGTGTCTGTCCCGCTCCTTGTGAAGGCTCTTGTACGGTAGGGATGAACGGCAAACCTGTCACCATTAAATCTATTGAGAAGTCAATTGTAGATAGAGGTTTTGCAGAAGGCTGGATTGTGCCTGAGCCGCCACTTCATCGCACGGGTAAGAAGGTTGCTGTAGTGGGTTCAGGTCCGGCAGGCCTTGCCTGTGCGGCACAGCTTAATAAGGCTGGACATACGGTGACTGTGTATGAACGGGCGGACCGGATTGGCGGTCTGCTTACCTATGGTATTCCCAACATGAAGCTGGATAAAAAGACTGTGCAGCGCCGGGTGGATCTGCTTGCGGCTGAGGGTATTACCTTCGTAACTCGAACAGAGATCGGCCGAGATCTCCCAGCTTCACAGCTCAAGGCAGAGCATGATGCTGTGGTACTGTGTGGTGGATCTACACAGGCACGTGATCTTCCGATAGAAGGACGTGATCTGCGTGGGATTCATCAAGCTATGGAGTTTTTAACGCTGAATACAAAGAGCCTACTGGATTCAGGGCTTGCAGATGGCGAGTATTTATCTGCAGCAGGTAAGGATGTAGTTGTAATCGGCGGTGGGGATACTGGAACAGACTGTGTGGCCACCTCAATCCGCCACGGCTGCCGCAGTGTAACTCAGCTCGAGATTATGCCACAGGCGCCGCTGACTCGTCAGCCTAACAATCCTTGGCCGGAATGGCCAAAGGTGCTTAAAGTGGACTATGGTCAGCATGAGGCCGCTTCACTGTATAAAGAAGATCCACGCCGTTATCTGGTTTCGACGAAACGGTTTGTCGGCGATGAGGGCGGGCAAGTGCAGGAGCTGCGTACAGTGCGCATTGAATGGACCCGTAATGAACAGGGACGAATGGTACCGGTCGAAGTACCGGGCAGTGAGGAGACCCTGCAAGCGCAGCTGGTATTGCTGGCTTTGGGATTCACAGGGCCTGAAGAAACTGTACTGGGCGAGCTTGGGGTGGAACGCGATGAGCGGGGGAACGCCAAAGCAGAGTTCGGAGCACAAGCAACCAATGTAGAAGGTGTGTTCACAGCAGGTGATATGCGGCGCGGGCAAAGCCTTGTAGTATGGGCTATTGACGAAGGGCGTCAGACTGCGCGCGAAGTAGACCGCTTTTTGATGGGATCCTCGAATTTGCCGTGAGTGTTAAGATATAGCGAGCAGGGCGTTCCTTTGGGAACGTCTGCTTTGCGTTGTGGTATGTTCAAGGTTAAGATTATTGTCTAAGCGCATATTTACTTAAGTTAAGTTGAAAAGGAGAATACATGATGAAGTTAATGTTTA
Source organism: Paenibacillus sp. FSL R7-0163 (assembly GCF_037969975.1). Classification (NCBI taxonomy): domain Bacteria; kingdom Bacillati; phylum Bacillota; class Bacilli; order Caryophanales; family Paenibacillaceae; genus Paenibacillus; species Paenibacillus sp. FSL R7-0163. The sequence goes on along the minus strand of NZ_CP150224.1, from coordinate 5,800,723 downwards.
TTTCCGACATTCACGGATCTTTATTTTGGCTGGAACGGGCTTTGGAAAAGGTAGAAGAAGAGCAGCCGGACAGTCTTATTATTCTAGGAGACTTCCTATATCATGGTCCAAGAAATCCGCTGCCGAAGGACTATAACCCACAAGAGGTTGCTAATAAGCTTAACGTATATAACAAAAACAAGCCGATAACCGCAGTGCGTGGAAACTGTGACGCCGAGGTAGATCAAATGCTGCTGGAATTCCCGATGATGGGCGATTATGTAATGCTTTTGCACGAAGGCAGACGGATTTACGCTACACATGGTCATGGCTTTAGCATTGAGCATTTGCCGGCGCTTTCCGAGAAGGATATTTTTATTCAGGGACATACCCATATACCAGTTGCCGATGTAAAGGAGGGAGTGTACGTGCTGAACCCCGGCTCCATATCGCTGCCTAAAGAGAATAATCCTAATTCCTATGCTGTTCTAGAGGGCGGGGAATTTATCGTTAAGGATTTTGAAGGCAATGTGGTAAAAAAGATTACCGTATAGTGAGAGGGATCGTTTAAAGGAACTCCTGAAGATTGAGAGATTGAATAAGGGCGACAATGCCGAAAGACAACATTACCAATCCGGATAGTTTGTTGAACAAGAGCTGTTTCGAACGTCCTGACATTATGTTGTTTCTGAACAAAGCGGTGCTCCCTGTCAAACCCATCCACCATAATGCGGAACCCAGAAAGACGCCGCTAACTAGAAACGGCATATTGGAGCTGCTATGAGACAGAAGGACGCCAGATGCGCTGAATACGCCAAGGAAAAAATAATTGTCATGGGATTGGACAACGTCAGCAACAGCGTTACCGTGTATGAATTCAGTGAGCTTTTTGGGGAATTGGGTTCTGTTAGCTTCGTTGTAACGGATGAAACTTAAACTTTTTAACTGTAAAATGGGGGCTGCGAACAAAAAAATTCCTTCCAACATTATTAATGTCCCAGGGAATTGAGCACTAGAACATATTATTGTATGATGAGGAAGGAGTTTTAAGGGTAGGACTGGCTCCAAATATATTAGTAAAGGTAGTTAACACATGAATCCTAAAGATTTGAACTATACAATGCCACCGGAATGGGGCAAGCATGAACGTACTTTTATCTCCTGGCCGGTGCAGGAATCTATGTGTTTCCCGGACAACCACGAGTCAGTGTGTCAAGGTTATGCTGACATTATCACAGCCATCGCCGAGTTTGAACCGATCACGGTCATTGTGAACCCGGAGGACGTGGAGCGGGTAGAACATCTGGTCGGCGGACCGAATGTAACGCTGCTGCCTATTGCGCATAGCGATGCTTGGCTGCGTGATAACGGACCTACCTTTATTGTTAATAAAGAAGGACAAATGGCAGGTGTGAACTGGAAGTTTAATGCTTGGGGCGGTAAATATTCACCTTGGGATCTGGATGACGAAGTGGCTCCGCAGATTCTGGAGCATGCACAGATCACCCGTTTTGATGCACCGCTTGTGATGGAGGGTGGCTCGATTCATACGGATGGAGAAGGCACTTTGCTTACTACAGAAGAGTGTCTGCTTAACCTAAACCGCAACCCGGAGCTGAAGCGCGAAGAGATCGAAGAGTACGTGCGGAACTATACAGGTACAGAAGCTATTATCTGGCTGAGACGTGGCCTTAGCGGCGATGAAACCGATGGTCACGTTGATAATATTGCTTGTTTTGCTGCACCAGGCAAAGTTATTATCCAGGTCTGTGAGGACCCGCAGGATGAGAACTATGAGATTACGCAAGAAAATCTGCGTATTCTGGAGAACGCTACAGATGCCAAAGGGCGTAAGCTGGAGATTATCAAGATTCAGCAGCCACCACGGGTCGATCATGACGGCAGTCGTCTGACGCTCAGTTATTTGAACTTTTATTTCGTGAACGGCGGAATTATCTTGCCTGTGTTTGGCGGCACCGCGACAGAAACGGATACACTTGCTGAGAAAGTGCTCGCTGGTTTGTTCCCGGATCGCAAGATTCGTACAGTTAACGGAATGGCCGTTATCACCGAAGGCGGGAATGTACATTGCACTACGCAGCAAATGCCTGCACAGCAATAATTTGAAGGAAACTAAACGTCCAAAGGGACATTTATATACAAGGAGGACAGATTCTTGAGAAATGTAAAAGTAGCTGCGACACAAATGAGTTGTTCCAGCAATATTGAGGAGAATATCAGCAAAGCCGAGGCATTGGTCAGAGAAGCGGCAGCACAGGGTGCGCAAATTATTTTGCTGCAGGAGCTGTTTGAGACTCCGTATTTCTGTCAAAAAGAGAAAGCTGATTATTACGCATATGCAACAGAGCTTGAGCATAACAAGGCGATTAATCATTTCAAAGCAGTAGCCAAGGAGCTGCAAGTGGTGCTGCCAATTAGTTTTTATGAGAAAAAGAATTACGCGCGTTACAATTCACTTGCTGTAATCGATGCTGATGGAACGGTGCTTGGTAAATACCGCAAGAGTCATATTCCAGATGGCCCAGGTTATGAAGAGAAGTTCTACTTTAATCCGGGAGATACTGGCTTTAAGGTATGGAACACTCGTTATGCCAAGATTGGCGTAGGTATCTGCTGGGATCAATGGTATCCAGAAGCGGCTAGAGTAATGAGCCTGATGGGAGCAGAAATTCTGTTCTATCCAACGGCTATTGGTTCTGAACCGCAGGATGGATCGATCGATTCCAAGGATCATTGGCAGACCTGTATGCTTGGACATGCAGCTGCTAATCTTATTCCAGTCGTGGCTTCCAACCGTATTGGTGAAGAAATTGATGAGGATTCGAGCATTAATTTCTACGGTTCATCGTTCATTGCAGGTCCTCAGGGCAATAAAATCGTTGAGGCTGGACGTGATGAGCAAACCGTGCTGGTAAGCGAATTCGATCTGGATGCTTTGGAAGTTGGACGGATCGAGTGGGGAATCTTCCGTGACCGCCGGCCGGATCTGTATAAATTGATCGGTACTTATGATGGAGATATCACACTTTAATAGGTTTAAGGTTAAATCTAAAGGCATTGCTAGGGAGAATACAATCTCTGGCAGTGCCTTTTTGTGTTTGATGGTAATTTTTTGAGAGTGATGTACGTATAAAACTTATAAAATAATAATATTATGTTATATAACCTTACATAAAATAGAAAAGTTAATTGTCATGAATCCTTTAATCTGTTAAAATCTCTTTAAGTTATTTCCAAAAATAGGGGGTATGGAGATATGACAATAAAAATTCGCGCTTTAATGTCAGTTTTTATCGCATTGGTGGTGGTTGGATTGGTAGGTTGTGGAGCAAATAACAGTAAAGCTGGTAACGAATCCCCGGCAGAGAAAATTAAGTTTGCCAGTGATGCCAGCTACGCTCCTATGGAGTACATGGACACGGATAAAATCAAAGGATTCGACATCGATTTCATTAAGGCAGTTATGGAAGAAGCGGGAATAGACTATGACGTAACGAACATAGGCTGGGAAACGATGCTTCAAAGTGTGAAGCAGGGAACGGAGTATCAAGCAGGGCTGTCTTCAGTATCCATTACGGATGAACGTAAAGAAACCTATGACTATTCCATCCCTTATTTCGAATCTACCAATATGATCATGGTTAAAGAAGGCAGCGACATCAAAAATGCACTTGATCTTAAAGATAAAGTAGTTGCAATACAAGGGGCCACAACTGCAGATGACCTGATGAGCGGAATAATGGGCGTCGACAACCCTAACTTGAAACGTTTTGACAGCAATGCGGTGGCATTGATGGAACTGAATGGCGGCGGAGCCGATGCGGTCGTAGCGGATATTGCCATTGTACGTGAATACATGAAAAACAATCCTAAGCAGAAGCTGGTGGGGATTGTAGACACGGAGAACTTCGGAGCGGAATATTATGGCATTCTTTACCCTAAGGGCAGTGAGTTAAAAGCGAAACTGGATCCGGCTATTAAGAAGGTATTGGAAAACGGAAAGTACGCGGAAATCTACAAAACTTGGTTCGGCGAAGAACCTAACCTGGATAGCTTATTGAACGCAAAATAAGGAAAGAACCTAATAAGCATGCGTAATGATAGCTATTGCGCATGCTTATTTTTTTAAAGAGAGATGACATAAAGAAGAGAAGGGGAGAGTCCTATGGATTTTAGAATGGACATTATTATTCATTATTTGCCCGTCCTTTTAAAAGGGACACTGCTGACTATCGGCATTTCTGTAGTTTCTATTTTATTTGGCTCTATTTTGGGACTGGGAATCGGATTCGGCAAAATGGCCCCAAAATGGTATTTGCGCTGGCCTTTTCATTCATATATCAACTTTTTTCGGGGAACACCGCTGTATGTGCAGATTCTGATTGTTCACTTTGGAGTGATTCCCCCGCTTTACGGCAAAACCAATGCCCTAATCACTGCGTTTGTCGCTCTGTCGCTTAATTCGGCTGCTTATTCGGCTGAGATTTTTCGGGCGGGCATTCAGTCGGTTGATCGTGGGCAACGGGAAGCCGCTATTTCACTGGGGATGACTAATCGGCAAGCGATGAGATTTATTATTTTACCGCAAGCGATCAAACGGATGGTTCCGGCTTTTGGTAACGAGTTTATTGTGCTTGTGAAAGACTCCTCTCTTCTGGCTTTGGTGGCTGCACCGGAAATAATGTATTGGACCAACACGATGAAAGGGCAATATTTGCGGATATGGGAGCCTTATTTGACAGCGGCACTTATTTATTTCATTCTTACCTATTCTCTTAGCCAGCTGCTGAATTACGTTGAACGGAGGCTGAAATAGGATGGAGCCTATGATTTCAGTACGGAACTTACATAAATCATTTGGAACAAATACGGTGCTGGCTGACATAAGTATCGATATTTTCAGTCAGGAGGTAGTGGTGGTTATCGGTCCGTCCGGATCGGGTAAATCGACCTTTTTGCGTTGCCTTAATTTACTGGAACAGCCGCAGCGTGGCGAGATTGTAATTGAAGGCACTTCTTTGATGGCGGCTAGTACGAAGATTAACGATATCCGTACAGAGCTTGGGATGGTGTTTCAGCAGTTTAATTTATTTCCTCATATGAAGGTTATAGAGAACATTATGCTGGCACCGGTTCAGGTGCGTAAATGGTCTCCGGATAAAGCGCGGCAAAAAGCGCTGGAGCTGCTGCAAAAAGTAGGTCTAAGTGAAAAAGCAGAGATGTACCCAGCCTCATTGTCTGGGGGTCAGGCTCAGAGGGTAGCGATTGCGAGGGCGCTGGCTATGGAGCCCAAGATTATGCTCTTTGACGAACCAACCTCGGCGCTTGACCCGGAGATGGTGGGGGAAGTGCTGGCGGTGATGAAGGAGCTGGCCCGTGAGGGGATGACGATGGTCGTGGTGACGCATGAAATGGGCTTTGCGCGTGAGGTGGGAGATCGTGTGCTGTTTATGGAACAAGGTGAGATTGTGGAGGAAGGAAGTCCGGAGCAGCTGTTCGGAAATCCTGTGCAAGAACGGACACGCTCCTTTCTATCAAAGGTGCTGTAATTTTGTGGAAAGTAGAATCTTGTTATTTTATCAGGTATATTAGAAGAGTAACGGTTATTTCAGGGATTTATATGCAAAATCTGTCGGAACGTGGAGAGGAGGCTCTGGGGATATCTTTTGTTATCATAATCTTGCAGTGATAGAGGGAGAATACGATGAGCACATTTAAAAACTGGTTAAACACAACCAAAAGCGGACTAACAGATCAAGTGAAAAAATTCAAAAATAAAGATTTTATGAATGCTGTAGTTGCGGGCTGCGCTTTGGTGGCTGCGGCTGACGGTAAAATAGAAGAAGCAGAGAAAAATAAAATGGCCGGCTATATGAATATGAGTAATGAATTGAAGGTATTTGACATGAGAGATGTCATTGCTCAATTTAACTATTATGTAAGCAACTTCGAATTCTCACCGGAAATAGGGAAACAAGAGGCTTTGAAGGCCATCGCAAAGTTTAGCGGCAAACCAGATGCAGGACGTTTAATCGTGGGCGTATGCTCAGCAATTGGATCGGCCGATGGCGATTTTGATGACTATGAAAAAGCAGTTGTGCGGAATATTTGTAGCGTCTTGGGATTAAACCCTAGCGAATTCAGTTTATAAATTAGGTGGAGTCATAGATGAAAGTTCGTTGAAACGTAATTTAATCTTTATCGTATCACTGATATAACACCTAAAAGCTAGACTAACAGATAATGATTTTTATCGGAAACGGAGGTACGTTGATTTGGCTGGAATTAATCTGGTAAAAGGTCAAAAGATTGATTTGACTAAAGGTAATGCGGGCTTGTCCAATGTAATTGTGGGCTTAGGCTGGGATCCGATTGAAGCCTCGCGGGGATTCTTTGGAGTCAAGAAACAGGCGAATGTCGACTGTGATGCCTCAGCACTGCTATTAAATGAGGATGGTAAGCTAACTAAGAAGGGTAACCTGATCTGCTTCCACAACAAGCAAAGTCCTTGCAACTCGGTTATTCATTCCGGAGATAATCTGACGGGTGAAGGCGACGGAGATGACGAGCAAATCATGGTTAATTTGAAAGCCATTCCTGCCGATGTTCACAAGGTTCTGGTTGTCGTTAACATTTACGATGCAGTGAATCGCAAACAGGATTTTGGAATGATCAAATCAGCGTATATTCGGGTAATGAATGCTGCCGGGAATAATGAGTTGATTAAATTTAACTTATCAGACAACTACACAGGTTTTACGGCACTTATTTGTGGAGAGCTTTACCGCCAAGGTGGGGAATGGAAATTCGCTGCAATTGGTGAAGGCAGCCACGCCGCTCATATCAATCAACTTGCAGAACGCTACGTATAATCCAAATATAAGAAAAGAGGTATGTAATCATGGCAATTAATCTATCCAAAGGTCAAAAGATCGATTTAACGAAAACAAACCCAGGTCTATCCAAAATCACAGTAGGTCTTGGTTGGGACACTAATAAATATGACGGCGGAAAAGATTTCGATTTGGACGTATCCGTCTTTTTGACCAATGCTAGTGGTAAAGTTGATAAAGAAACAAACTTTATTTTCTTCAATAACAAGCAAAATGAAAATGCTTCTGTTGTTCATACCGGCGATAACCGTACAGGTGAAGGCGATGGTGATGATGAGCAGGTTCAAGTGGATCTTCAGAACATCCCTGCTGATGTAGACAAAGTAGCTTTTACTATTACAATTTATGATGCTGAAGCAAGAAGTCAAAACTTCGGACAAGTTTCCCGTTCTTATGTACGTATCGTAAACGATCTGAACAATGAAGAGCTGATTCGTTTCGACCTCGGTGAGGATTTCTCTATTGAAACTGGTGTTGTTGTAGGCGAACTGTATCGTAATGGTGCAGAGTGGAAGTTCAATGCCATCGGCAGCGGCTATAAAGACGGCTTGAGCGGTTTGACTCGCGACTACGGCCTGCAATAAATTTCGTTGTATATGCCAAAGATGAACCAAATGAATAATGAAGGAAGGTTTTGTCAGTGACGATCAGTCTCTCTAAAGGACAACGGATTGATCTTACCAAGACTAATCCGGGTTTGACTAAGGTAGTAGTAGGGTTGGGCTGGGATACTAATAAGTATAGCGGCGGCCAAGATTTTGACCTTGATGCTTCAGCCTTTCTACTGCATGAAGATGGTAAAGCCAAGGGCTCCGATGATTTTGTATTCTACAATAATCCCTCGGGTGGCGCAGGTTCTTTGACTCATACGGGGGATAACCGTACGGGTGAGGGGGACGGAGATGATGAGCAGATTGTTGTTGACTTCAGCAAAATCCCTGCTCATATTCAGCGCATCGGAATAACGGTAACGATCTATGATTACGAAACTCGGGCACAAAACTTTGGACAAGTCTCCAATGCCTTTGTACGTGTGGTAGATGCTTCTAACGATCGTGAAGTGCTTCGCTTTGATCTGGGTGAAGACTTCTCAACTGAAACAGCTGTTGTATTCTGTGAGTTCTACCGCAATGGTGCGGATTGGAAGTTCCAGGCGATTGGAAGTGGCTTTGCCGGCGGTCTAAGCGCTTTATGCAGAAACTATGGACTGGACGCGCAATAGCATCCAAGTGGGCGGGGTCATTACCGATCCTGCCCTTTTTCTAAATATTTAGAGCAGTACAGACTCCACTTTGTGGGGTTCTTTTTTACAAAATTATGGGTTGGTTTACTCCATTTATAAAGGTGGCGTAAGAATGAGTGTTAACGTAGTCAAAGGGCAAAAAGCTGATCTGACCAAAGGCAATGCTGGACTTCATTCTATAATCGTAGAAATCGGCTGGAATGCTCCGGCTGCTCTGGAGATTGATAGTTCTGCTTTCCTGCTTGGATCAGAGGGTAAGGTAAGTAAAGACGAGGATTTAATATTTTATAATAATCCAGCCACTTCTTATATTAGGTATAAGGATGTGCCAGGATTCAATGACCGCAAGCAATTCGAAGTTCAATTGGATAAGATTCCTTCCGATGTGATGAAGATTGCCTTTACACTTACCATCTATGATGGGGAGAAAAGGGGTCAAAGTTTTGGGCAAGTAAGTCAGGCCTATTTTCGGATTCTGAATCAAGTAACAGGTGCGGAACTGCTCCGATGTGATCTCGACAATCTTTTCTCCGTGGAAACGGCCATTGTGGTAGGGGAATTATATAGATATAACAGTGAATGGAAGTTCAGTGCCATTGCAGCGGGGTTTGCCGGAGGTTTGAAAGAGATATGCAGCAACTTTGGTATTGAAGCGAATGAGGAGCCTGCTCCTGCTGCTCCACAGCCGGAGGTTAAGCCGCAGATTCCACCACAAATCTTCGCAACGCCGCCTGCGCAGCCAGTGAAACGTGAAGAGAGCCCTCCACCCACACCTCCGCCTTCGCCAATAAATCTCAACTTGAAGAAAATCGAGCTGAAGAAAAAAGGCGATTCCATCAATTTGAAAAAATCAGCCAGTGGTGATCTAGGGGAAGTGTTGATTAATCTCAACTGGAACCAGAAACAGGGCGGACTCTTTAGTCGTAAAAATGGCGTAGATCTAGATCTTGCTTGTCTGTATGAACTGAAGAATGGCAGTAAAGGAGTGGTACAAGCGTTAGGCAATGCCTTTGGCTCCTTAAATCAACCTCCTTATGTCATGCTTGATGGGGATGATCGTACAGGCTCCGTAACTACTGGTGAGAATTTGCGTATAAATGGTATCAAAATTTCCGAGATTGAACGCATTCTAGTGTTTTCCTTTATTTATAAAGGGGTAACCAACTGGTCGGAGGCCGATGGGGTTGTCACCATCAAACAAGGCGGAGGACCTGATATCATTGTAAATTTGGACGAGCATAACAACCGAAAAGGGATGTGTGCCATTGCGTTATTCCGGAATGTAAGCAATGAAACATTTAGTGTTGAACGGCTGGTGCAATATTACAGTGGTCATCGTGAGATGGATGAAGCCTATGGATGGGGGCTGCGCTGGGTTGCGGGCAGCAAATAATCGATTTTACCGGAGGCGCAAAGTGTAATGGATTGGTTCGCAGATTTTTTTAGAAATATTAGTGAGAATTACGGGCATTTTTTCTCATGGAGTGATGTAGTAGGCACGCTCTCTGATCCTGTGAGCTGGGGGATTATCGGAAGCTTAATTCTACTAGAAGGTTTGCTCTCTGCAGATAATGCGCTTGTGCTTGCCGTTATGGTTAAGCATCTACCTAAGGAGCAGCAGAAAAAGGCACTTTTCTACGGTATCTTAGGGGCTTATTTGTTCAGATTCCTGGCCATTGGACTAGGGACATTTCTTATTAAGTTTACTTTGGTTAAGGTTCTTGGTGCACTGTATCTCTTTTATATCGCATATAAAGGTTTATTTAAGGGCAGTGGCGAAGAGCATACGGAGAATAAAGGTACTTCTTTTTGGAAGACGGTTCTCCTTGTTGAATTAATGGATATTGCTTTCAGTATTGACAGTGTCATTGCTGCATTTGGACTTAGCGATCAGGTTTGGGTTCTCTTTATGGGTGGTATATTAGGAGTTCTGATGATGCGCGGAGTGGCGCAGGTATTCTTGAAGCTTATTGATAAATTCCCTGAATTGGAACAGGCAGCGTTCCTGCTTATCGCCATTATTGCGGGTAAGATGCTAGCGGGTGCTTTTGGCTTTGAATTGCCGCATGTCGTATTCTTTACAATCCTTATAGCGGTATTCGTGGGTACGATCCTCTACAGTGCTAGACGTAAGAAAAAAGATGCCCACAAAAGTGCATGATTAAAAAAGTAATTGCACCATAGAGAAGTCGGAGCCGATCATGCAAGAATAGAAACGCCTGCTTCTTTCAGGTAATCGTATATGTTATAGCGTAGGCCTTCACTTATATTTGAGAGAGCCAAGATGCCATCCCAAGGGACAGTATTGCCGGTTCTGACACTCTCTATGAGGAGAGGTCTACGCTTGTTTTGCTTGGCTTCGCAAAACTATAAGGGGGAACCGATTTGAGATACTTCGATTACCTGACGAAAGAACAAGAAAACTCTTTGTTTTACACTCCGCCTATCTCATTTGATCATACCACGAACAAGGAACTGCTAGCCTACGCTGTCGGCGCTGCCCTCTATATGCCGGCTACCCGTGCAAGTGTTGCAGAAGACATCATTAAGCTCAAGAATGCAGGTCTGGTGACGGTTATTATAGATCTGGAGGACGCAATCGGAGATGACCAGGTTGACAATGCAGAGGAGTCTATTATCCAGCATCTTATTTATCTAGCTGCTTACGCAGAAAATGAGCTGGATTCAGCAAACAGCCTCCCGCTTCTTTTTATACGAGTACGTAACCCGGACCAACTCCGGCAAATGATTTTCCGCTTGGGATCCTTGGTAACGATGTTAACAGGGTTTGTTTTTCCTAAGTTCTCTGTGGACAATGGAATTCAATATTTTGAAACGTTAGCTGAGTACAACAATACGCGTGGTTATAATGATCCTGTGCTTTACGGGATGCCAATCTTGGAAACTGCACCTATTATTTATCGGGAAAGTCGAGTGGACAGTCTGCTATCTATCCGTGATTTACTCCGTAATTACCGTGAACTTGTCCTAAACGTTAGAATTGGGGCAACGGATTTCTCCAGTCTGTTCGGACTGCGTCGCAGTCCTGATGTTAGTATTTATGATCTTACTCCTATTCGTGACTGTATCTCGGACATTATCAATGTGTTTGGGCGGGTTGAAGAGGGATATGTGATCTCAGGACCCGTCTGGGAGTATTTTGCGAATAAAGGCCATCGAGTTCTCCGGCCGCAGCTACGGCAGACGCCATTTGAGGATACTTACGGAAAAAACGGCCGTGATATGCGGAATAGCTATATTTCGAGCAGTGTAGACGGGCTAATTCGTGAGGTTATTTTAGATAAAGAGAATGGAATTGTAGGCAAGACGATTATCCATCCTTCTCACCTCAGACCTGTTCAGGCGATGTATACGGTTATGCATGAGGAATACGTTGATGCTTTAAGCATTGTAGAAAGTAATGATGGCAGTTTGGGCGTGTTTAAGAGTCAATATTTTAATAAAATGAATGAAATTAAGCCCCATCTCAATTGGGCAAGACGAACTTTACTACGATCTCAAATATACGGGGTGTTACATGAACAACAGCATTTTGTCGGATTATTACCCGAAAACGAATTTACGCACGTATAACATAGTCGAGAACCTGCAAGTGAATGTAACCGAAACCTTTAACCCCTTTCATATGCCTCTGGATTCTTTATTCTCTATGGCGGCGCGAATTAATAAAAAGCGGACTTTTCTGTTTGTCAGTAAGGTGCTTGGCAAGCATATCCCCGTCGATCCGTATACTTCACTTCTAAGCGGAGCAGCATTGGCGCTGCTGTTATATCAGGAGATGAACGGTGATTCCGTGGACAGTGATCGTATGACAGAGTTATTGGATATGGCGGTTCATGGGCTGATTCATCCTGAATTTGCTAAGGAAGCCTATCAACATTTGCTAGCGGCCCAGCTGGTTTTGCCCAAGCCTGTGGTTTTTATTGGATTCGCAGAAACGGCAACTGCACTGGGTCACAGTGTGTACAACATCTTTGCTGAGCAGGCATCATATATTCATACTACGCGTGAGCATATTCCTGATTTGGAGTCTGTTGTAAGTTTTGTAGAAGAACATTCTCATGCGGTTGATCATCTATGTTATGCCTTGGATGCCGAACTCTTATCTGGGACAGAGCCTATTATATTGGTAGATGACGAGATAACGACTGGGAAAACCGCGATCAATACGATTCGGGATATTCAGTCAAAGTTCCCGCGGGAGGAATATGTGGTAGTCTCCCTTTTGGACTGGAGAAGCGGCAGCAATCTTCAACGCTATAGTGATCTTGAGCAGGAGCTGGGGATTCGCATTAAGTCGTTATGTCTGCTGCAAGGGAATATTGAAGTGATAGGTTCACCAGTATTTAATAAGGATACAGAGCAGCTGGATAGAGAGGCTGCTTTAGAGTGTGAGGTTGTAACCACTTATGCTCCAGATGGAATGGAACGACTGGAGGTATCCTCTATCGATTCATATGGTGAGATTAACACAGCGCCGTATATGAAATATAGTGGACGTTTCGGAATTGTGTCGCAGGATAATCCGGGGCTTGATCAGGGTGTGAAACGAATAGCTGAACAGCTGCGGCAATTGCGTAGAGGACAGAAAGCCTTGGTAATGGGCGTAGGGGAATTTATGTATCTTCCGATGAGAGTGGCGGCGGAAATGGGGGAAGGGATTGCTTATCAGTCTTCCACTAGAAGTCCAATCCACCCTGAGCGTCGACCGGATTATGGGGTGCATAGTGCTGCTGCCTATCCTTCAGCCGGCGACCCGGAGATCACAAACTTTATCTATAATGTAGCTCCTGATCAATACGATGATATATTTGTGCTGATTGAGCGTGATGTACCGCATGAACGTATGAAACCTATGCTTGATATACTGAAGAAACTGGCCCGCCATAAAGTGCATCTTATTGTACTGACCTCGGAAAGAAGAAGTGGAGGCCCTACCAATGAAGGGAACAGTAACTGAAGAAATTCTAAACAGAAGTATAGCCGAACCGGTTCCGCTAGGCAGCTATTCTCCATCAGATGTTATATTTTTGCTAAAGGATCTGAGTGATGTTTCACTGGAGCGGGCGACTGACGAAAGAGAGGCCGCCATTCAATCAGGTGTACATTACTCTGAGATGCTGCCCGTGGAATATCAGCCTACTGAGCAGTATATTGAGTTATTTCACGAGACGCTGGAGCAATCTGCGGAGAAGGTCGCTCTAGCAGTAGCGGTAGTCTCTGAGATGATTGTCGCTCAACGGGGACTTGATACGGTGTTAGTCTCTTTGGCAAGAGCGGGAACACCAATTGGTGTACTGATTAAGCGTTATATCCAAGAGCGATATGGTGCTGATCTGCCGCATTATAGTATCTCTATCATTCGGGGCAAGGGGATTGATGAGAACGCAATCCTTTATATTCTGCAAAAGCACGGGCTTGACGCTGATTTGCAGTTTGTCGACGGATGGACGGGGAAAGGGGCTATTCGCCAGGTATTGATTGAAGCGTGCAACAGCCTGTATGAGAAATATGGCATTCGGCTAAATGATGACCTGGCCGTATTGGCTGATCCCGGGAACTGTTCAGGCACGTTCGGGACTAGAGAGGATTATCTTATTCCTAGTGCATGCCTCAATTCTACGGTGTCAGGATTGATGAGCCGGACAGTGCTGCGCGATGATTTAATCGGTCCGGAAGAATTCCATGGGGCTAAATTCTACAAGGAATGGCTCGATACGGATGTATCTAATGTATTCATTGCGGCGATCTGCCCGTATTTCTCCTCCGTTGCGGAAGAAGCACAAGCGATTGCTGAACAGATGCAGCAATCCCCGCCAGAAATTACATGGCAGGGCCTGCGTGATATTCAGAGTATTCAAGAAGTGTTCGGCATAGATAACATCAATTTGATCAAGCCCGGAGTCGGAGAAACTACCCGAGTGCTGCTGCGCAGAGTACCGTGGAAGATTCTTGTCGATACTATGGATAATCCAAATCTTCGTCATATTATTCTCTTAGCAGAGGATAGAGGGGTTCCAGTAGAAGTATTCCCTGGACTCACCTACTCCTGTTGCGGGATTATTAAGCCGCTGAGAGGTGAGACGGAATGATCTATGCCAGTGATTTGGACCGAACGTTAATCTATTCCTTAAATGCAATCGGTGTCCCGGAGAATACTCCGGGCCTGGTTCCTGCGGAGGTTGTGGATGGTAAGACGGTTTCATACATTTCGCAAAAAGCATTGGCTGATCTGATGGAGCTTACTTCCCGTATTATCTTTATGCCCGTTACAACACGTACCATAGCGCAGTATAAGCGTATTAATCTGTTTCAAGACACGATTATTCCAGACTACGCGATTACTAGTAATGGCGGAAATATTCTGATTGGTGGCGAAGTAGATAAGAGCTGGAGAGCTTCGGTGGGCAGGCTTGTTCAAAACGAATCGGCTGCGGCAGAAGAAGTTAGAATGCACGTTAGGTCTGTAGTGCACGAGGAATGGATCATTAGTGAGCGGTATTGTGATGATTTATTCTATACCTTTGTGGTAGTGCGTGATTTATTACCTATGGATGAGATTACGAATCTGGCAGAGCGATTATACGATTTGGGCTGGCGGGTATCCTTACAAGGGCGCAAGCTATATGTCGTTCCTGCCGCTGTAAATAAAAGTGATGCGATTGTTCATGTACGCCGGACGGTTCGGTCAGAACCGATGGTAGCATCGGGAGATTCCTTGTTGGATAAGAGTTTACTAGAAAGTGCGGACTATGCGATTGCTCCTTGTCATGGAGAAATATTTGCAGAGCAGCAGAGTGGTCTTGTAAAATCAAGGTATCCCTTTACGAAGCAAGCGGGTGTTTTTGCTGGTGATGAAATTCTACAGTATGTAAACATGATCTATAATAACTTAACCGTATTGGGAGTTGGGCCACTATGAAAAAGGTAAACATTTATTTCAATCGCTGGTTTTCCGTCGCTTACCATTATATGAATCTCATCCGCAATAATGAGGATGGCGTTCCTGTACAAATCTTCGCCACGCACCCAGATATTCACCATATGTCACTTCAAGGGGCTGATGTTGCTGGGACTGAACCGGCACTGACTGGAATAGAATATGTTCAATTTTGTGTGGATTTCTGTCGCCGCAATGAGATCGATATCTTTATTCCACGGTTACATATGCTGGATATAGCTTTGCATGCTGCTATGTTTGATGCGATTGGTACCAAGGTTCTGGTCTGTAGAGATTTGGACTTGTTGGAGACCATCATGGATAAGGGTAAGTTCTACGAAAGTGTTAAGGAAACCGGGATTATGACAATTCCTGATTATCATGTGGTCAGTACAGCAGAGCAGTTCAAAGAGGCTTATCATGATCTTGTAGCCAAAGGGCATCGCGTATGCTTTAAACCTACGGAGACAGAGGGGGGCCTCGGCTTCCGTATCATTGATAACACACGTAGTCCTCTGCAGGAGCTGTTTGGTCATGTAACACCGCTGATATCCTTCGAAGAGGCTTATCGTATTCTGGGAAGTGAAGCTACATTCCCTGAACTTATGGTGATGGAATTGCTGGAAGGTTATGAATACAGTATAGATTGCTTGTCAGATGAGAACGGCAGACTGTTAGCGGCTGTGCCCCGTCGTAAAGCTGGCGGCCGTCTGCGGCTGATGGAGCATATTCCGGAGCTGGAGGAGATCGCTTCTCGGGTAGCAGAGGTATATAAAATACCTTTCAATTTCAATATTCAAATGAAGTATAGTGGTGGAATTCCCAAACTGCTGGAGATTAACCCCCGGATGTCTGGAGGTCTTCATATTTCTTGTCTGTCTGGAATTAACTTTCCATACCTGGCTGTCAAAAGTGCACTCGGCGGAGAGGTACAGCCTGCGGAGTTCGGCGATAATGTGCTTGCCAGCCATGTAGAGCAGCCGTTAATTATGAAAATAAACGGCGAATCCGTAATTTCGGATCCCGTGAATTGAGCGTTCGCAATCTCGCTCACAAGAGGTGAGAAAAATTAAATTTAAATCGAAAATATTGCTGTATGCCGGTATTGGCTATGTTGTCGCTGTATTAACGAGCTCTTTTCTGCCTGAGTTACTCTCCTTGCTGTTGCCTGTAGCAGGTGCTGCTGTAGGGGTTCTTGCAACGAGAAGTCCGAGAACCAACCTTCCGGCTGAGGTGCTGCCAGCAGGTCCAGAGACGGTACCTATTGCTCCAGCTCCCTCTGCAAATGCTCCGCAATTAAATAGTGCGGCAAATAATGCTGCACCATTTAATCCGGGCAATAGTGGTAGAACTGAGGCAGAACCGACGAAGATTGGACCGGAATTTGCTCCGGTAGTTGAGTACCTTAGCATTCTGGAAGATATGATTATCTCCGAAGGGCAGAAGGATACACTGGACAATGAAATTGTCGAGAAATCACTGGCGCTTTTTGCGAGACTTCAACGTGTAATTCCGCTGCTGCAGGAGCTCAATAATGGCGATATTAATCACACGGTCCGCAGATTGATTCTGAAGGATTTGAATGGTGTGATTAACCCATTTTTGCGCCTAAGTGGTGAAGCAAAGACGAAGAATCGGAGAACGCTGCTGAACGGTCTAAGAGATGTTGATTCCAAAATATCGGATATTGCTTCGACGATCGAACATAAAGACCTGATGGAACTTCAGACGAAGGCGGAACTGATTCATCAGCGGTATAGCAGTTCCGAATTATAGGAGGGAAACCCATGTCCACGCAGTTGATCCAATTAAAAAAAGAAGATGAACAAAAGGTAGTCGAAGAAGCGGCACAATTGATCGAGAAGGTATCCCAAACAGATACAGTCACACTGGATTCTTTAATGGATGATATCGGGAAGCTTGGGGTGAAGACGCAGGAAAAAGCAGGCCAAACCCTCAAACTGCTGGATCGTCCGGTAAATGACCTGATGTCCGGTAAGCGTGTTGAAGTGCCTAACATGATTATGAAGCTGCGGAATGAGTGTGAAAATCTGCAACAGAGTAAGAATGTTAGCTTTTTCGGCAAAATGCTGCGGAAGAGTCCGATGAAGAACTATGTGTACAAATATCAGTCTGTCCGCACGAATATTGATGCGATTGTTACCGGTCTACGCGACGGCAGGGATACCCTCGAAGAGAGTATTGTAAATATGCGCCAGCTGAAACGTACCTCTATGGAGGAGATCTATAACCTGCAGACCAAAATTGCCTTCGGCAATAAGCTAAAAGAGCTGTTCGAGGTGGAGATTGCGAAGCCTGAGAATGAGTTCCGTAAAGCTTATCTGGAGCGTGGTCTACGTAAAGTGATGGTTCGTATTCAGTCCATGACAGAGATGATTCTATTGTACAATCAAGCAATCGCTGCTACAGATATCATCAATGACAATAATGATAAACTGATCGATTCCGTGAATAATGCGATTGATAAGACCTCTAATCTGATCACAGTGTCGGCAATGATTGCGATGTCGCTGGCCGATCAGGAGAATGTTATCAATGCTGTAGAAGCAACAAATAAGACGATTGAAGATCAGTTTAAAGAAAATGCACGCTTGCTGCGTACGACTACAGAAAAAACGACCGAGCTTCTATCCAAACCTTCCATGTCTATGGAAGCCGTGAATCAAGCGATCGGCGATCTGCTTAGCGCATTAGACACTTCGGAACAGTCAAACCGTCGTATTATCGAGAGCTGCCAGGATTATACATCCAAAATGACGACGATCAATACCCAATTGGGCAATCGTCTAGGTCTCAATGAAGCGGACAAGCCTGAGGCGCTGAAACAAGGTGAAGCAGAGAGCCAACTGAGCAGTTTCTTGAACTAATTAGTTAAAAAAAGACCGTAAAAATATAGCAGAGCAGTGAGCCTTCGTTTCTGGGGGCTCGCTGCTCTGTTTTTTTTGGTTATGGGGTAGTTTGCTTCACCTGCTGTATAGGCGTAAACGCGATCTAATCAAACGAAGTTTGCTGTAGCCAAACATAAAGCCCTATCCACATACATAAGTTGTCACAAGACTACATGTGGAGGAAGTGGGGATAGGCTATGGTTTTAGGCTGTTTGATACTCGTGCTTATCATCGTCGCCAGCAGTGAAAAAGCAGAAGCCATTGCTAAAATCAATGAAGACAATTAGCAAGAGGTAGCTTCGCTTCCCCGTAAGTATTCAGGGATTTTTTGGCGTGAATTGGTTCAAGTAATTTCCAGCGGGTTATTGGGTATAATAACGCAAGGCTGTACGATTAGCCCATAATCAGCTGGAAATACCAAAATCCCTAAGGAGGTCACATGGAGAACGAGGCGCTGCTTCAGGTTGAACATTTAGCACTTAAGAAACAGAAGATATTCCGGCAAAGCGTAATGCGCTATATTGCCAGAGCCATGCTGGCCAGTATGTTTATCGGATTCGGTGTAATTGTAGCCTTTAAGACAGGCAACTATTTCTTTATGGAGCAATCCCCCTTTGCATATCCAATGGCTGCGATAACTTTCGGAGCGGCTATTATTCTAATTTCTTTTGGTGGTGGGGATTTATTCACCGGAGATACTTTTTATTACACATACACGGCACTAAGACGGAAAATGAAATGGTCTGAGGTTGTCCGCATGTGGATCATGAGTTATATCGGTAATATTCTTGGAGCTGCCGTTTTTGCCTTGCTGATTTTTTTGACAGGACTGTTCTATAGCTCAGATGTAAACGGATTTTTGTTATATGTAGTGGAGCATAAGATGGAAGCCCCGGCAGGTCAGCTTTTCTTTCGGGCCATTCTTTGTAACTGGCTCGTTTGTATGGCTTTTTTTATACCCATGAATATGAAAGGCGATGGGGCCAAAATGTTCGCAATGGTCTTATTCGTATTCTGTTTTTTCATCTCCGGCTATGAGCATAGTATTGCCAATATGTGTACCTTTGCGATTGCGCTTGTACTTGATCATCCCGGAACGGTATCGTGGTATGGAGTGTTCCATAACCTTGTCCCCGTTACGATCGGCAATTTAATTGGCGGTGGCGTACTGATGGGGGTAATGTATTATTATGTGAATAAACCTTTTTTGGATGACACTAAGCATTAACAGAAAAACAGAAAATAATAATCCTCCAAAACTTCGCTCTTTTACAGGGGTGGAGTTTTTTTGTGCAGAAAGTTATTTTTTAACATTGGGATTATTTGATTTTTAAGGATTGAAAAGGATTAGAGGGAGAGAGGTAGAATACATAATTATGCAATGCAAAATTGAAGATTCATACAGAATGGGGTAAGGGCTTTGGATGAGACAACAGGGATACTGACGGATGAGACCATTATTAAGGCTTCCAATCAGCATTGTATAGACCAAGGAATTGATCCTGAGCAACCGCCTGTCTTTGCAAAGGGATATTCTGCTGATGAATTGGGAGCGCAGCTTAGCGTATATAGTGAAGTGATTGAGGTTATCGAATTTTTTGTCAAAAAATTTCTGTCCTCAGTAAAGGGGAACCCGATCCTAATTACGATTTCGGATGATGCAGGTTATCTATTGGCGTTCCAGGGAGATGCGACGATTATTGATCTCGTAGGACAGGTAGGCATCAAAGAAGGCGTGCAGATGAACAAAGAAGTGGGTACCAATTCAATCGCTTTAGCCCTTGAATATCAGAGGCCATTCCAGCTGACAGGACGAGACCATTTCCATCATATTTTGCATCATTTAGTATGCTGTACAGCTCCATTTTATAAAGAAAATGGACAAGAGATTTTAGGTACAATTTCATTTATGGCAGATATAGATGTAGCCCATCCCCATTTGCTGCCTCTGCTCTGTACGATGGCTGACTCGATTGAACGTGAGATTTTGTTGCGGAGAGGGAATTCTCAGCTGCAATTATTAAATCGGATTTTGCTAGAGACCAATTACTTAGGGGTAATCATAACAGATCAATTCGGAACAGTCGTGAATATAAATGAGAACGGTTTAGCCATGCTTCATTTGGGTGGTGAGCATCAAGAGTCTGTTGTTGGAACTAGTGTCTTTGAAATTAGGAATGTGGGCGCATACTTTCAACATGTCATCATACATCATGTCGCATGTGCTGGGTTAGAAGTGATTCAGGAGAAAAACGGGTTGTTCGAGCATTATATGTTAGATGTACTACCCGTTTACGATGCGAATGGTTACTTAGCGCGTGTGATTGGAAGTTTGCGCAACATCACGGAGATGAAAAGAACGGAAGAAGTGCTGCGCAATACAGAAAAGCTAGTGGTCGCAGGACAACTGGCCATGAGCATTGCACATGAGATCCGCAATCCCCTGACTACGGTGAAAGGGATGCTTCAACTGGCTAATAAAGATTCACGTCTGCTGCATTATGATCTCATTATGTCAGAAGTGGAAAGAATGAATCTCATTGTGAGCGAGTTTCTTATTCTGGGTAAACCGCAGGCTGCGCATTATATGACTGAACAATGTAGCACGATCCTGCTGGAAGTATTGAATATCTTCGCGATTCAGGTGGAAATGAATAATATAGCGTTAAATACAAAGATCCATTATGATGCTGAGATCGAATGTGACCGCAATCAGATTAAGCAGATTTTCCTCAATATCCTAAGAAATTCAATGGAAGCTTTGCCTTTTGGCGGGAGCATTACAGTGACTCTTGATGTGAAGGATGAATTCCAGGTGATTACCTTCACCGATAATGGAGAGGGTATGAATAAGGAAGTTCTGGAGAAATTAGGAGAGCCTTTTCACACGACCAGAGGCGATGGAAATGGACTTGGCTTCATGATTGTCAAAAAAATCGTGACTGCCCACAGAGGATATGTGGCAATAGCTAGTGAAGAGGGAGTAGGCACGGCCGTTACAATTTATCTTCCGATGGCACATTCATACCACAAATGAAACAGCAATAATTCATAATTAAAAAGACTCTTCCGCCCATATTGAACTGTGACCGTATTTGTGGAAAGTTGAAAAAAGAAGACCTTTAAGAAGCAATTAATAGGTGACTCCTGAATTCATCGGGAGTCATCTTTTTTAATGTCCATTGATATCGCTCGGAGTTATAGTAGGCGATATAGTCATCAACCTTTGTTCGTAATTCCAAGAGAGTCATACATGTCTTGTACTCCAAATCATCCTTCAGATGGCCAAAAAAGCTCTCCATGGCGGCGTTATCCCAGCAGTTCCCTTTCCGTGACATGGACTGTGTAAACCCAGCTTCGCGTACGAGAAGGCGGAATCTAGGGTGAGTATAGTGCATTCCTTGATCCGAATGCAAAAGGGCTTCTGGATGAATATTGCCATCCAGTCGTTCAAGTAGTTTCTCCAGTGTTCGTTCTACAATTGGCATAGCCAATGAAGAAGAGAGGTAGTGAGCTAAAATTTGTCTCGTAGCCCCGTCTTTCACCACGGATAAATAAGCACATTGTCCATTACCATAATGCATATAGGTAATATCCGTCAGCAGCACTTTCTCAGGCTCTCCTTGGTCAAACTGGCGCTTGAGTAGGTTGGGACATGTTTGGTGCTCTTGTGTGGCTTTTGCCATCTTGCGATAGGGATTTGCTTGCCGGATCGTAGCAACAAGCTTATATTTTCGCATTAATCTTCGAATCTTTTTATGATTCATGATGATACCATTCTCCCGTTCCAGCCACATCTTCACGACCAATGCTCCAGCTTTACCATTCAAAGCGTCATAGTGTTTCTTGATAAGGAAAGCGTCTCGTTCGTCTGCCTTCTCTCGCAACTGTCTTGCTTCCTCAGCGACTTGCCAACGGTAATATCCGCTTAAGCTCACACAAGCTAGCTTACACAAATAACGCGTCATTCGCTGCAGACCGTGCTTACGTATCGTTTGGTTAATAATTTCGTAGCGCTCGGAGGGGGTCAACGTTTCCTCTGCATCTTCTGCTTTTCGAGCGCCTCCAGCTTTTTTAAGAAGTCGTTCTCCATCTCCAGAAGCTTGATTCGTGCTTCTGCACGTTTTAACTTTTCCTCGGTAGAAAGTTCCCCTGTCGGTCGTCTGCCCGGGGATCCTTTTCCTCGTTGTTCCTCTAGTAGTCCAGCCTCTCCCAGAGCATTATATGTATTACGCCAACGGGTTAGGCAATGCTTAGGCTTCTTGCGACCGATAATATCTAGGTTAAATCCTGCGCTAAGGAAGATCTCCATTGGGGCTTGGCCTTCCTTATAGGCCTTAACCGCAGCCAACTTAAACGTTGGTGAATAGGTAATACTCTTTTCCGTCACGTTCTCTACATTTGGATTGTTCTCTAGTTGTTTGATCTCATTTTCGTTGAATATCCTTGAGCTTCCTCTTGTTTTGTTATTCATGAAGGCTTCCTCCGTTATTTCGATATTTCGATTAAAACACAAAATGACCCGTAAGAGGGTCACTTTTTTCAAAGTTTCCATCTTACGGGTCACAGTTCATATAAGCGAAAGAGTCTTTTTGTATATCCATTTGCATCTAATGGTGAGGAATTACCACTTAGAGCCACCCGATGAATTTCCACCGGATTTGCCGCCGCCACCGCCCCAAGAAGAGCCGCCGGAGGATTTGCCGCCACTGCCGCCACCACCCCAGGAAGAGCCGCCGGAGGAACGTCCCCCACCGAATCCGCCTGAAGAAGGAGGACCAGAGGACATCCGTTTACGGGCTTGCGCACGCCGCTGTTGCTCTCTCATCATGGCTAGCTGGGCAAGCCGTTCTTCCTCTTCTTTTTGGCGAACGATTCGGTTCGCTTCATTCACAAAGGAAGTGATCTGAGCGTCATAAGCGCGGCCAATCGATTCCAGTTCCTCCAGGTTGTAAGGCCGGGATGACAACCGTTGCTCCAACTGGCTATATTCCGGCAGTAAGGATAACTCAAAGCGGATTCTGGAAGATAAGCCTCTGCTGTGCAGCATTCGCTGGGTCGTCTCTACCCGGCTTTGTCCTTCGGAGAAGAGACGTTGTACTTTATCCAGTCTTTCATTTAATGCATTTAGACTTTCAGAGACGCCGTCATATTGCCGGCCAGCTTCATCCTGCAAGGACAGCAAGCGCTCCAGCGCATCGTGGGCCTTGTCATATTCGCCCCGTTCATCACTGGTCCAGTTCTCAATTTGCGCCACTTCACCTGCACCTTCCCGAAGATGTGTGCTCCACTCCGTCAGAATGTTCTCTACGCTAACTATATGCTGTTCTTCGAAATGTACACGTGCTTCTGTAATTCGGGCCTGCAGCTCGTCTCGCCGCTGCTTCAAGTGGCTCCATGTGGTGCGGAATGTCTCTAGATCTCTGCGGTTATTCTGCCGCAGCAGTGCTTGCTGCTCTGTCATAGCAACAGCTTCATCCAGAAGCAGATCTAGACTGGCGCCGATTCTGCGCACCTCATCCATATCTCCTATACGCAGCGGTGCTTCAAGAGTCAACGATTCTACGCGGGCCTGCTCCAGGTGGTCATATGGCTTAACCTTCATATTGTGCAGTGAATTCTGTTCAATGATCCCGGTGATTTTGGCACGTGCCGCAGCTAATACCGTAGGAAATTTGTTTAGCTTATCATCATAGAGATCAACATCCTTCAGATCCTGTTCGATTTTTTCCTGACGTTCCTGTGCATCCTCGGTAACCTCTTGTGCAGCAATGGGATCAAAAAGCTCCAATTGGTCTGCCTTAGCAGTTTCCTCCGCAAGCTCCTTAAGTTCCTCTACAATTTCTTGAAGCTCATATCCGGTTTCTTTAACTGCACCTTGCAGCTGTTCTTCAAGCTCTGGCGTATCCTCTTTCAGCTCTGTAATACGCTGTTTGACATTGCGGTCAGCTTCGCTAATGACAGCAATGTGTTTCTCTTCCTCTTCAAGCGCTGTGCGGAAGGCAGCTTCGGTCTGCTGCAATTGTTTCACGGCTGTCTTGAGGGCAGCCAAACGATAAAATGCTGGCTGAACGCCTTGACCTTCGCTTTGTAGTGCGGAGATTTCAACGAGCTTGGCGGACAGCCGCTTGGAAATACCTTCGACTAGCTCTCCCGTCTTCCCTTGAACGATCCCTTGAAAAGGGTTTAGCGATTCCAGTGCCCGATTTGCCTGGACCATTAAATTAGATAACTGTTTCTGTTGCTCGCTAAGCTGCTTGCGTCGACGCAGACCTGTAACCATTACAAAGAGTAGAAGGAGGATTAGAAGGGCTCCGATAAGAATCGCTGCAATTATAAACATGGAGCTGCTGGAGCGGTTTACATCATTCCCGACCCCGGCTGCGCTCCCGCTTCCTGCGGTTCCTCCAGTATTGCCGGCACGATCTCCGATGGAATGGATGGCATTAATCAAAGCCTTTGTCCCGCCAGCGAAGTCCCCTTTTTTGGCATAAGGAATGAAATAGGTGTCGAGCAGTTTTTGGATGGCTGAACTTCCCGAGGACCCTCCCTGATTCTTAGACCAAGTATTTAACGAGCTTTGAAAGCCTGGATTTAAGAAATTTAGCTCAATGGACTGGTCACCAGCGGAGATCAGCAGTAGAAGATCCCGCGTGGACAGTTTCCACGAGTCGTAAACCTTGTCTGCATACTTATCAGCTGGAGTACCGTCTGTGGAATCTACAGTGAGTACATGGATGGTCATGAGTTCTCCAGTAGCGGTAGCAGAAATAGACGCGGCTTCTGCGGAACTGAACATTTCAGCGTTATCGGTAACAAATCCCTGCTGTGCAGGAATTCCAGCGGCGTATGCACCAGGTACCCATAACAGGCTGAGCATTAAGAATAAAGCTATATACTTTTTCAAGCTGACACGCTCCGATCTGAAGGACTTTTTATTCAATATATTATGCTGATAATTATACTATATCATTAACCATCAGGTGACCTGGAGATACTCCAATTATTATATAGTTATGTCTGCATACCAACAAAAAAAGCCATGCCCCCAAATAAGGGAACACGGCGTATACTCGGAAGCATTATCTTGTCGGCAGACAGAGAATGTATTGCAATCTGGATTTAATTTCTTTTTGCCATTTCAAATCTCCAACTTTAACGGCAAGATTGAGCAGATCCAGATAATCGTCAACCTGTAATGTTGTTCGGGTAGAGGTAACGTTCATGGGTGATCAGTCTCCTTTTAACTTAAATATAGTAAATTGAAATTATTAACGCTTATAATAATGATAATCATTATCAACGTTTATCGTTATTGCTATTATCCACATTTTCTATGTAAAAAGCAATATAAAAATCAAGACTTCGTAACTTTTATCATTTACAAATAAAAGAGTCCATCGAAAGATGGGGATTTGCGTATAATGTGTGGTTTTAGGAAAGAATTAGCAGGAATCTTACCATATTTTGTCGAATACTTTTTAGAATAATGCTTTAAATTCTAAATTTTAGCAAAAAGGGGAATTGGGCAATGAAGCGGTGCACAATGTTGCTTCTGATTATTTTTCTGCTTTTGCTCGTACCTCCTACAGCCGCTCACGCCGAAAGAGAGGATATAAGGTACCAAGTAGAACTGGAATATCCACCTTATAAATATGTAGAAAATGGGTATTTGACCGGGTTTGATATTAATTTGAGCACGATGATTTTTGAGAAGCAGGATTATCTTATTCACTACAGTACTGGGCAATGGGATGAAGTTTACAGTCGGCTGATTCAAGGAGATATTGAGATAGCAGGTCTTATGGCAATTACGGAGTCGCGTAACCAAGAGGTGTTATTTTCAGATCCGGTTATTAAAAACTATATTTCCATCTATGCAAGGCGAGAGCTTGAGGATGAGATCGATTTAAAGACGTTGGGAAGTTATAAGATTGGGTTAGGGAATGGACAGTATTCTGCAACCGTGCTGAATAGCAAGGTGGGGATTACAAATTACATAGAGTATGCAACGACTCCTGAAGCTTTAAAGGCTCTTGAAAAAGGGGAAATCGACCTTCTATTTGAGAATCAGGAAGTGATCGATTATCTGATTGCTGAACAGAAATTGAAGGGGAGTATTATCAAAAAAATGAGCAATCTCTACCCTAGGGATGTTGCTTTTGCAATAAGTAAATCCGCTCCGGAGCTAGTAACTTATGTTAACGAGAGATTGGATCGCCTGCATCGTTCCGGTGCTTTTGAAGAGCTGTATCAGCACTATTTCTTCGTTCATTCAGATTATTATAAAGTTATGATGCGCAATAGATTTATTGTGGGAGCCATTATTCTGCTTGGTCTTCTAATCATTAGTGCGGTTTTGCTAAAAATGTATATTAATCACTTACGGCGTGCGGTTTATTCGGAACAGCAATTTTTTGAGGATGTAATAGAGCATAGCGGTATGGTGGTTTGGGCTGTGCAGGCGGATAAAAAGGTAGTTCGGTTTAACAATTACGCTGAGCGAATGACGGGCCTATGCGAGAATGAAGTAGTGGGCAAAAACATTGAGGATATCGAGGGTCTGGCAGGCAGTACGGCGGCTATTCGGAATCTGCTGGAAAGGGCAGTTCAGCTTGACTATGTTGATAATATTGAGCATAAACTTCCGGACAATTCGCCAGCAGCGCGGTATTTTTCATTTCGGACCACCTTGTTAAAAGGATTGGATAAGCAGGCAGCTGATATTTTTGTGCTTGTAGGAGTGGATATCGATGAGCGCAAACAAAATGAGCTAAGGCTTCAGCAAAGTTATGAGGAACTGGAAGCTACTTACGAAGAGCTGTCAGCGACAGAGGTCGAGCTACAGGAGCAATTTGCTAAGCTGCAGGTAGGTGAACGACGGTTCAGTCTCGCGACAGAGGGTTCTGGTGCTTACATGTGGGAGCTTGATTGGGAGACAGGACTGTATAATCTATCGGATCGCTGGTACAAGCTCATGGGCTATACGGAGGATGAAATTAATTCATTCGAAAATGGGGTGCTTAGTATTATTCATCCCGATGACCAGCCATCATCCCAAAAGGCAAGACATGATCATCTGGCAGGTTTAACACCTATCTACGAGACGGAATACCGCATGCGGACCAAAGATAATCAATTCGTCTGGTTTGAGGTAAGTGGTAAAGCTATCGTTGATCCAAAGGATGAAGTTGTGTTATTTATCGGTTCGCTGATTGATATTAGTAAGCGGAAGCAGGTAGAGCTAAAGCTGAGCAACAGTTATCAGGAGCTTGAGGCAACCTATGAACAGCTAACAGCCACACAGCAGGAGCTTGTAGAGCAATACGATATGCTGGTGGAGAATCAAAAACACATGCATCGTCTAGCTTATGTGGATGAGCTTAGTAATTTACCCAACCGTGTATGTCTACTGGAATCTATGGAGAAATATCTGCAATGTTCAGGAGGCAAGGCGGCGCTGTTGTTCGTAGATACCGATAATTTTAAATACATCAATGATACCTTAGGGCATAAATCCGGTGATGTTCTCATTCAGAAGGCTAGCAAAAGGCTGCAGTCGTTGGTGCGTGAAGGGGATATGCTCTCTCGGCTCGGTGGGGATGAATTCGTGATTTTTATTAAGGATATAGAAAACCACGAGGATGTGTTAGACCTGGCGGAGCGTATCATGAGAGCATTCAGGCAGTCCTTTTTAATCGGAGAGAGTTATTTGTACGTTTCCGTAAGCATCGGAATTTCCTTTTATCCGGAAGATGGGGAGACCACCGAGCAAATCTTAAAAAATGCGGATGTCGCTATGTACCGGGCAAAAGAGGATGGCAAGGGGACTTATGTGGTCTATGACAAATCCATGCATACTGCGTTTAATGAACGGATGAATATAGAGAAGCATTTGCGCAGTGCCATGAATAATAATGAGTTTGAGCTATATTATCAACCGCAGGTGGATATCCAGTCTGGATTAATCTCTGGTTTTGAGGCTTTAATTCGCTGGAATAGTCCAACGCTGGGCTTTGTATCTCCACTTTCTTTTATCAAAATCGCCGAGGATTCCAGGCTGATTATTTATATTGGAGAATGGGTGCTTAGGGAATCGTGCATCTTTATGAAGGGCATTCAAGATCGTATGGGCATTCCTTACAAGATATCAGTTAACATTTCCATTATTCAACTATTGCAGGATGATTTCGTCGAGATGGTGCAGGAAAGTCTGGCTGAAAGCGGGCTAAAGCCTAGTTGTCTTGAACTGGAAATCACCGAGTCTATCTTTATGGAATCGTTTGAGAGTATCGTGAATAAGCTTCAATTCCTCAAATCCCAAGGCATTCGTATTGCGCTGGATGATTTCGGAACGGGGTACTCATCTCTTAGTTATTTGCAGCAATTGCCGATTTCTACGCTTAAAATGGATAAAACCTTTATCGATTCGCTTTCGGAAAAAGCTTACAGCCAGTCTTTTGTGCAGACCATTATACAGCTGGGACACAATATGGGGCTGGAGGTCGTTGCGGAGGGAGTGGAAGAGATCAGCCAGCTGGATTTCCTCAGAAAATCGGGCTGCGATAAGGTACAGGGGTATCTGGTTAGCAGACCTGTTCCGAAGCAGGAAGTGGTGGAGCTTTTGGAACCTCAGAAGCGTTACGGAATATAGCAGTTGATACACAGCCCTCATCTACAAGGTGGGGGTTTTTGGTGTGTAATGCTTCTGAGATTAAGTCTTTGCAAAAAAACAAGCTCCGACAGATAAACAGTGTCTGTGGAGCTTGTCACTAGCTGATGACAATTTTATTCTTCCCGGTGTTTTTAGCTTCGTAAAGTGCATCATCAGCCTGCTGAAAAGTGGAATTTTTGGAGTCTGCGCCTGTGTAATCATGCATCCCGATACTGACGGTTATGCTTTTACCTTCCATTTCGGCAAAAGGGGTATCGGCTACTTTGGCTAGAATTTGTTGCATGATTTCATAGGATCGCTCAAAGGTTTTGGTAGTCAAAATGACAATGAATTCCTCGCCACCGTACCGCGCGGCGAAATCATCAGGACCGATATACTCGAGCAGAATCGCTGCGACTTTTTGTAATACGATATCTCCAACGGAGTGTCCATAGCAATCATTTACTTTTTTGAAATTATCGATATCCATAACGGCAAGCTGCATGGAGAATGGATTACTCTGCTGATGCTCAATTAGCCAACCTAAATATTCGTGAAAAGTCTTGTGATTATACAGATCAGTCAGGGGGTCTATCTTAGATAGACGATCCATAATTATATTCTGAATGCGTAATTCCTGTTCTGACTTAACGGAGTTCTGCAGGGATTGCATCAAATCACGTCCACGAACGATTACTGCAAAACCTGCCAAAGCAGTGCCTGCAAAAATAAGAGCGATAATGATAGTTTGGGTGATCGGTAAGTACTCGTGAATGGGTGTCCTGATGAATAAAATGATCGTGTACAGTAGAGAAATAGCAGAAGTGGCTATCATATAACTGCTCTTCAGATAGATCATCGAGACTAGTAGCGGGAACAGCATAATTAATGATTTAACATGCAACTCATCGCTGAGATTGACGATAATCAAAACCGCAAATAGATGGCTTGCAACCGTAATGGCGAGTTGGGCCCACAGAGGCCTCCATCTATAGATTACTTCTAGAATAATGATCAAACTCACTATGATGGAATCAGAAATCAACGAGTGCTCAATATAATCGTTCCTGGTTGGGGTTTCCGGACGCTGGCTCCATAAGGATAGAGAAACAATGAACTGAATACTTAAATACACAATCAGGATGATCCAGAATGAATTGAGAAGCACACGATTCCAATAGGTCTGACGAGGAGTTTGAGGTGTGGCGCGCATAATGTGATCCTCTTTTCCAGTGGCAATATGCTTATATATTCGACAATAAGCTCAGGTTTCCTCTTGATGGCTTTCTTGGAAGCGGGAGTTCAACAAGCATCTTTATAAGGGGAGATTGCCTGGCCCGGGGAATGATTGAACGAAAAGGAATACTATAGAAAGTATTTCCTTTAATTAACTCTGCTGATATAATGTTAGAATACATAACATCAATCGAGTGGAGTGGAATTGAAGATGCAGATCCGTCCAAACCAGATTTTTGTAGTCGTCCTGTTGCTTCTTGTCAGTGTGTACAGCTTATTGATTGACATGCTCTGGATTCATAAGCTGGTGATTATTCTGTTTATGGGTTCTCTAGGATGGTTCTCGCTGAATACATCCCGCTACGGTTATCGCAAAGAAGCGCTGCTGAAGGAGTCACAGAACAAAGTGGAGCTTCTTGGCAATGAGATTGTAGTTACCTCGGATCGGCTGCATGGTGCACTTGAAGAAATCAGCCGCCATACAGAGCAGCTGCAGCAGACAGCGGATTATTCACACGCGTATGAAACGGATTTAAGGATTCGCAGCAACGAAGCTAAAGCCAATATTGAAGGGGCCTATCAGACGATGGGCGGTGTAGCTTCAGTTACAGCACATATCGAAGAATTGACGGAAAAACTAGGCTCGAATATGCAATATGCCCGGCAAGGAATGACAGCAATGGTAGATTCCCTGAGCATTGCAGATGGGGTGATGAAGGATCTGCAAACACAGAGTGGGGACATGTTAGCTAAGTTTACTACCCTGAGTAATCATATTGCGATGGTAGAGGAGATCAATACATTGATTAACTCCATTGTGAATGAGACCTCATTGCTCGCGCTGAATGCTTCTATTGAAGCGGCCCGGGCCGGTGAACAGGGCCGCGGATTTGCAGTAGTGGCCAGCCGGATTCGGCAGCTGGCTGATCAAAGCAAGAGCTCGGTAGACCGCTCCTCAGGCATCTTGCTTGACATTAATAATGGAGTACAGCAGGTGCTGGAATCCGTTACGAAAGAGCAAGTCTCAGTGGAGCGTGGGGTGAACGAGGTCGGCACGGTGAAGCTTCGACTCGATGATATCGCGTCGAGAGTAGATGAAGTAGGCAGCGCCGTGACGGAAACAATCGATGCTGCCGCGAAGCAGGGCAAGCTGATTGTAGAAGTGACAACGGAGCTGAGCGGTGCGGTGGCGATCGTGAATGAGACGATTGCCAATGTAGACCTTACGCTGGAGCAGGTGACACGGCAGCGGGATCAAATTGGGCAGCTGAACGAAGTCAGCGCCAATCTGTTAGCGGAGTCGCAATCCTTGCAGCAATCGGTTACTAGCATTGCGGGCAGAGCGGAAATTGAGATGAGCCAATATGCAGCCCGGCTTCAGGAAATGCAGAGTCTCTTGGAGACGATTTCCGCCAAGGAAGAACTTTACGCTCCAGATACTGAAGTTCATCAAGGTGTTTTGAACGCTTACATTAAGAAAATTCCAGATGTACAAGCCATTTGGTCTAATCGGACGGATGGAACCTTTATCTACTCCGAGCCAGCGGCTGGCTTGTTGAATGCTAAGCGGCGTGATTGGTGGAATGGGGCCATGAATGAAGGTGAATATGTCTCTAAACCTTACGTATCTGCGATTACGAAACGTTCTTGTATTACATTATCTAGAGCAATCCGGAATCGTCAGGGAGATGTAGTAGGCGTGGTGGGTATTGATTTAGCGGTGTAATAAAGCAACAGCAGCAAGCCCTTCTGTAGCAGAGGCTTGCTGTTTTTTTTATTCCGATGCTAACACAACTTAGCTTTAGGTAGCGCTGACCTGCAATTGCTTCCACGTTGCCTGCCAGTTTTTTTGTGCAATTCGTTTTTCATAAATAGGGAGTAAGCTTGGATTATTGTTGAAATGAGGGGTAGCCCGCAACACTACATTAATAACATCCGCAATCCCATGCGGAGCGGTTAGGATAACCTTACCGTATTCATCTAAGGAAAGCCCAAGCGCTGTAGCTGTTTCCGGAAACTTGGAGATGGCATCTACAGATGACGTATAGGGTGCAAGGTTGTTAATGGTATGCATTCTTGCTTCATTCTTAACGGACCATGGCACATGGGGATTTAAATCTCTTAGTTTTGCCTCCCATTGCTTTACCACTTCCTCATGAAGATTGCTGCCGTCATAATAAATAACATCAATATCTGGCAAAGGGGTCCGTTCTTCAAATCCATGTAAGGTATCCCAGATTTTTGAACGTACAAACCCCGCACAAACCCACCAGTCAGGTAACTGTAGCGATCTGGCATTTTCTAAAATATCCATCATCCAGGG
Organism: Paenibacillus sp. FSL R7-0163; assembly: GCF_037969975.1. Lineage (NCBI taxonomy): Bacteria > Bacillati > Bacillota > Bacilli > Caryophanales > Paenibacillaceae > Paenibacillus > Paenibacillus sp. FSL R7-0163. The sequence continues at coordinate 5,768,504 of NZ_CP150224.1, read as the reverse complement.
ATCATTATGTACAAGCTGAATGATATCTGCCTCGTGTTCTATCTTGCGCAAACTGCCACCTCCTAATATTCATGCTTCCAATCTGTTAATATCATACAACAAGAGTTTCAATAGAGGTATAAAGGGACAGGCTGAATGGACAGAGGCATGAACTATCTTTATAATGAATCGACATCGAGACCTTTGGAGGCGGTGACCGTGCAATATACGTTTACTATATTACTGCAATTGTTGGAAAGAGCTGCGTTATTGCTGATGTGTCTATTTGTATTGACTCGTCTGCCGCGGTTTAAAGAGGTTTTTCAAAAAGGGAGTTACGCTCCGCAAGAGCTTGCTATTGCAACGATGATCTTCAGCTTATTTGCCATTTTTGGCACTTATAGCGGAATTAATGTGGAAGGTTCGCTTGTGAATGTACGAATTATCGCCATCGTATCTGGCGGGATTTTGTTCGGGCCATGGGTTGGACTTATAACAGGCATCATCTCAGGGGTTCACCGTTTTCTGATTGATATCGGAGGGGTAACCTCTCTTCCTTGTCTGATTACGAGTATCACCGCGGGCATAGTGTCTGGGATAATCTATCGCCGCACCTCTGGTGAGCGTCGCTGGATAGCAGGCATTTTGGCGGGAATGGCCTGTGAGGCACTGACGATGCTGCTCATTCTAGCGATGGCTCAGCCGATGTCGCTGGGTGTGGATATCGTGTCCAAGATCGCTTTTCCGATGATTATGAGCCAGATTAGTGTCGGCCTGATTGTCGTGTTAGTGCAGAGCGTGGAAGGTGAGAAGGAACGGATTGCGGCTAAGCAGTCCAAGCTGGCGCTTGATATTGCCAATAAGACCTTGCCGTATTTTCGCAATATTAACCAGGAGTCGCTGCACACCATCTGCCAGATCATCAAAGAGGATATCGGTGCAGACGCTGTAGCGATTACTGATACTCGGTTTATTCGTGCCTATGTTGGTGTGGGTGAGGAGGATTATGAGACAACTAACGATATTATCAGTGAGGAAACTAAAGTAACGTTGTCCAGTGGTGAAATTACCATCCGTAATGATGATAGTGATTACGTGAATCCGCAGATCAAGTCGCTGATCATTATTCCTTTAAAGGAAAAGGGTGAGGTGACGGGAGCGCTCAAAATCTATTACACCAAAGCCCACAAGATTACCTACTCACTTCAAGCTATGGCCGTGGGTCTGTCGCAAATGATCTCTACCTTGATGGAAGTGTCGCGGGTGGAAGGCATTAAGGAAATGGCGAACAAAGCGGAGCTGAAGGCACTGCAGACCAGCATTAACCCGCATTTTTTATTCAATGCACTGAATGCGATTGCGTCCTCGATTCGAATTAATCCGGATAAGGCGCGTGAGCTGATTGTGAATCTGTCCGGTTATATGAGATACAATCTGGAGCTTACCGATGAATTCATTGATATCAAACGAGAGCTACAGCAGGTCCAGCAATACGTAGAGATCGAAAAGGCGCGTTTTGGAAGCCGGCTTAACGTGCTTTATGATATTGATGAGGTTCAGGTTCGGATTCCGAGTCTGATCATTCAGCCGCTTGTAGAAAATGCGATTATACATGGCATACTGAAGGTAAGAGGGACAGGAACAGTAACGATTTCTGTAAAAGACCACGGGGATACCGTACGGGTGGGCATTCGCGATACCGGAGCTGGCATCAGCGAGGAAACGATAGAGAAAGTCTATACTGGCGATATGCCGGAGAATAAAATCGGGCTGTTTAATGTACACCAACGGGTAAAGCTGATCTATGGGACTGGACTTACCATTCAGAGATTGGATAAAGGGACGAACATCTTTTTTGATGTTAAAAAGGAGGACCAATGAGAGCGATCATCGTAGAGGATGAAGAGCTGGCAAGACAGGAGCTGGCTTATTTAATAGAGACGCACAGCGGGATCGATATAACGGCACAGTTTGAAGATGGGCTGGACGCACTTAAATTTTTGCAGAGTGATACGGTAGATGTGATTTTTCTGGATATTAATATTCCCTCTATCGATGGGGTGCTGTTGGCACAGAATATCAGTAGATTCTCGGTAAAACCCTACATAGTGTTCATCACTGCGTATAAGGAGCATGCCGCTGAGGCGTTTGAGATTGAAGCTTTTGACTATATTCTTAAGCCGTATAGCGAGGTTCGCATTAAAGCCATGCTGCACAAGCTGGAAAATGCGTTTGCCAACCGTGGACGACAGGGGGAAGAGGAGCGTAATCCGGTCAGTGACAAGGTCAATCTGTGGAAAAATGAAAAGATTATCGTAGTGAATGCCGACGATATTTATTACGCCTCCGCGCAGGAAAAAAGTACAAGTGTGATGACTAAAGGTGAGGAATACAGCATGGCACTTAGTATTAGCGATTTCTTTCAGCGGCTGCCGCAGGATCGTTTTTTTCGCTGCCATCGTTCCTATATTGTTAACCTGTCCAAGATCAAGGAAATCATCCCGTGGTTCAACAATACGTATTTGCTGCGCCTGCATGATTTAGATTTTGAAGTGCCGGTAAGTCGTAGTAAGGTAAAAGAATTCAGGCAGATTATGCGCTTATAAATGCAATTCATTCTTCATTTCCGTCATCTCATGCCGGATTTCTCTCAACATCGGCTGGTTTAGCTACAATAAAGAGGCGATAGAAGCTCTTGTAGCAGACAACGAGAGAGAAAGAAGGAAAAGACCATGACTACGACAATGGACAGCAAAAGCACCAAACGGTGGCTAATCGTATTAGGTACAGTAATTATGCAAATGGGTCTAGGTACCATCTATACATGGAGTTTATTTAATGCGCATCTGGTAACAAAATTTGGCTGGGAGCTTAACTCCGTTTCGATTACTTTTTCTATAACGAGCTTTGCACTCGCTTTCGCGACCTTGTTCGCAGGGAAGCTGCAGGATCGTTTCGGGCTTCGCCGTTTGACTGCTACTGCTGGGATTGTGCTCGGACTAGGATTGATCCTTAGCTCGCAGGCCAATTCACTCTTCATGTTCTATTTATTGGTTGGGGTGATCGTTGGTTTTGCGGATGGGACAGCTTATATCACTTCATTATCTAATTTAATTAAATGGTTTCCGAATAATAAAGGTTTAATCTCCGGCGTATCCGTTGGTGCTTATGGAACAGGGAGTTTGATCTTTAAATATATTAACGGCGGGTTGATTGACTCAGTGGGTGTGTCTAATACATTTATGTATTGGGGTTTGATTGTTATGGGCATGATTGTAATCGGTTCCTTGCTCGTAAGAGAAGCTCCGGTTCAAGCGGCCCCAGCACCAGCGGGTTCAACGACAGCTGCAGTAATGAGCTCACCGAAAGACTATACGGTCAAAGAAATGCTGCGGACAAAAGAAGCGTATCTGCTATTTATCATCTTTTTCACCGCCTGTATGTGTGGTCTGTATTTGATCGGTATTGTAAAAGATATCGGCGTGCAGCTGGCTGGACTTGATGTACAGACTGCAGCTAGTGCGGTGGCTATGATTGCGATCTTTAATACAGCGGGACGTTTAATTCTGGGTGCTTTATCTGACAAAATGAGTCGCTTGAAGCTGGTAGGCGCATCACTTGCTGTAACTGCGGCGGCTATGCTGACCCTCAGCTACGCGACCCTGAATTTCGGACTTTTCTTCACTTGTGTAGCAGCCATTGCGTTCTGCTTTGGCGGGAATATCACGGTGTTCCCGGCCATTGTCAGCGACTTCTTCGGACTGAAAAATCACAGTAAGAACTACGGAATCGTCTACCAAGGTTTTGGTATTGGTGCCCTTTCCGGTTCGTTTATCGCCGTCTTCCTAGGCGGGTTCAAACCAACCTTTGTTATCTTTGGCCTCTTGTGCCTGCTGGCCTGCATCATCGCGATTTCTCTGAAACCGCCAGTGGCGAAGTCGAAAGAGAAAAAAGCGCTGCGTCTCAAAGCAACGGAACGTACAGCTTAAGATGTAATTGAAGTTAGAGCCAGGCAGCGATTCTCCGGTTAGTGGAGAATTGCTGCCTGTTTTTTTGATTTGCGGTGGCTTGCTGAGCTGAGACTTTTTTGGGCGGATTATCTTCAATTGGGAGAAGGAGTTTTGCTGGGATCTGAGAAGTAACTGCATTCTGTACAACTATTCCGTATGAAATAGTGAATCTTCGGATTTTAGCTGTATTCTGTACAACTAAAAACTCGAAATTTTGCTTATAGGCGAAAAAACCAAGGAAATAGTTGCACCAAATACAGCTATATCTAATGGTGGCGTGATGCATGAAAAAATAGGTGTACGAAATACAGCTAAACGTGACTACCCTTACACCAGCACCAGCACCAGCACCAGCACCAGCACCAGCACCAGCACCAGCACCAGCACCAGCACCAGCACCAGCACCAGCACCAGCACCAGCACCAGCACCAGCACCAGCACCAGCACCAGCACCAGCACCAGCACCAGCACCAGCACCAGCACCAGCACCAGCACCAGCACCAGCACCAGCACCAGCACCAGCACCAGCACCAGCACCAGCACCAGCACCAGCACCAGCACCAGCACCAGCACCAGCACCAGCACCAGCACCAGCACCAGCACCAGCACCAGCACCAGCACCAGCACCAGCACCAGCACCAGCACCAGCACCAGCACCAGCACCAGCACCAGCACCAGCACCAGCACCAGCACCAGCACCAGCACCAGCACCAGCACCAGCACCAGCACCAGCACCAGCACCAGCACCAGCACCAGCACCAGCACCAGCACCAGCACCAGCACCAGCACCAGCACCAGCACCAGCACCAGCACCAGCACCAGCACCAGCACCAGCACCAGCACCAGCACCAGCACCAGCACCAGCACCAGCACCAGTACCAGCACCTGCACCAGCACTAGTACCAGCACCAGCACCAGCACCTGCACCAGCACTAGTACCAGCACCAGCACCAGTACCAGCACTAGCACTAGTACCAGTACCTACACCAGTACCAGTACCTACACCAGTACCAGCACCAGTACCAGCACCAGCACCAGCACCAGCACCAGCACCAGCACCAGCACCAGCACCAGCACCAGCACCAGCACCAGCACCAGCACCAGCACCAGCACCAGCACCAGCACCAGCACCAGCACCAGCACCAGCACCAGCACCAGCACCAGCACCAGTACCAGCACCTGCACCAGCACTAGTACCAGCACCAGCACCAGCACCTGCACCAGCACTAGTACCAGCACCAGCACCAGTACCAGCACTAGCACTAGTACCAGTACCTACACCAGTACCAGTACCTACACCAGTACCAGCACCAGTACCAGCACCAGTACCAGTACCAGCATCTCTACCAACGTCTGTTCCTGCACCATCACTTTTGCCATTCCTTTCCCTTCGTCTCTCTTTTGCGTCTAAACATTGCCTCCGTTACTGCTCAATATGTTTATTTAGAGGGTGGATAGATTTGTCGGACGCACAGCGGATTTTTTGTAACTAGGTAAGCAAGTACATCAATAGGACAGTGTGGTCGAAGCAGTGTTGGATGTGACCTGGTTCTTGCGGAACTCGGATGGGGAGACCCCGCTAAGTTTATTGAATATGCGGTTGAACTGGGAGAAACTGTTGAATCCGCATTGCCCGGCGATCTCGGAAATCTTCAGGCGGGTGTAAATCAGCAATTGCTGGGCATTACGGACCCGGGTCATCTGAATATATTCTGTCAGCGTGGAGCCGGTAATTAACTTAAATTGGTGTGATAAATAATAGGAGCTGATAAAGAACTCTTTAGAAGTCAGCTATGATTATCTGAATTGGTATAACGAGAAGCAGGATGCGTATTATACATTCACCAGCTATGGAGATAAGATTTTGACCAAGGAGCAATTTTTACAGCTGGCTGAGGAGCTATTGAAGTAGAGTTTTGAAGTTTGAAGTTTGAAGTTTGAAGTTTGAAGTTTGAAGTTTGAAGTTTGAAGTTTGAAGTTTGAAGTTTGAGGTTTGAGGTTTGAAGTTAGTAGTTAGTAGTTAGTAGTTAGTAGATGCATGCGCTAAGTTAGTTGTATTATGTGCAATTAAAGTTCACTAATATTCTGTATATAGGTCCTTTAGTTGTATTTGATACAGTTATTACTGGTTAGATTAGTGGAAATAGACGTTTTTACGGATTTTAGTTGTAGAGAATGCAATTAGAGAAGAGGATATGAGCAGATTAGAAATAAATAAGTGTATAAAATACAGTTAAATCGTATGCAGGGAAGGCAGCAAGTCGATCCAGATATAAAAGAAGGTATCCCCCAAGCGAGAGCTGCAGGGATACCTTCTTTATATTCTTATGTCGTCGAAAAGTCGAAGAGCGTTAGCCTTCTAACAACAGTGCTTCTGGATCTTCCAGCAATTCCTTCACTTTGACGAGGAAGCTTACCGCTTCAGAGCCGTCTACGATCCGGTGATCATAGGAAAGGGCAATGTACATCATTGGACGGTTTACGGTTCTTTCTTCGTCCAGCGCGATCGGACGCAGTTGAATCTTATGCATCCCTAGAATACCCACCTGTGGTGTATTCAGAATCGGTGTGGATAACAAGGAGCCGAATACGCCACCGTTGGTGATGGTGAATGTTCCGCCTTGCAGCTCGGAGAGGCTGAGCGTATTGGCGCGTGCTTTGGAAGCGAGCTCGCCAATCTGGCGCTCGATTTCCGGGAAGCTGAGCCGATCCGCATCACGGACTACTGGAACTACAAGTCCTTCTTTCGCTGCAACAGCAATACCGATGTCGTAGAATTTCTTAACGACCAGATCTTCACCGTCGATTTCGGCGTTCAGCAGTGGATAGGTTTTAAGCGCACCGATCACGGCTTTAGTGAAGAAGGACATGAAGCCCAGTCCAACTTCATGTTTCTCTTTAAAAGCATCCTTGCGGCGCTTGCGGATGTCGAGGATCGCTGTCATATCCACCTCGTTGAAGGTGGTAAGCATGGCCGCGGTCTGCTGCGCTTCGACCAAGCGGCTGGCAATCGTGAGCCGTCTGCGCGACATGCGCTTGCGCTCCACGTTTTTGCCCTCGTCCGGCGTGGCTTTGCTCGCTGCCGGCTTCGCTGGCTCCGGCTTGCCTTGCGGCGCCGGAGCTACCGGTGCAGCGGACTGCGGCGCTGCCGCACCATGACCGGACACATCGGCCTGACCAATCCGGCCGATAGGATCACGGGCGCTAACCTCGCCGAGGTCGATGCCGCGCTCCCGTGCCAGCTTGCGTGCGCCCGGCGATGCCAAGGCAGCATGGCTGTCGCCACCTGCTGCAGGCACTTCGGGCGCAGCTACAGGCGCGGCGGCTGCTACTGCGCTGCCGCCCGCCGGAGCCGCTTTAGGCGCTTCGGCTTCGCTTTCAGCGGCCTGCGGCGTATTGCCGCTTGCGGCTCCAATGATGCCGATGGCTTCGCCAACGGCTACGTTCTCGCCCGCTTGACGCAGGATGGTGGAGATGACACCCTCCACCTCTGCACTAATTTCCAGATTGACTTTATCCGTTTCCAGCTCAGCGAGCACATCGCCTTGACCTACCGTGTCGCCTTCTTTAACCAGCCATTTGTAGATGGTTCCTTCGGATATGGATTCTCCCAGATCGGGTACTAAGATTTCTGACACAGGCCGTTTCCTCCCCAAACATAATGGTTTACGCTATTGTGATACCGTCCTCTTAAGAGGACGGTACAGCCGCTTGTACGTTCGAATTTGATTTTAGGGCTTCTGTTACAATTCTACGTTGTTCGAAGCTATGCACATCTGCATAACCACTGGCCGGGCTGGAACGTTCCGGACGGCCGATATATCTTACGCCGGCATTCTTTGGTGCGATGGCGCGTAACCGAGGCTCACTATAGCTCCAGCCGCCCATATTTTTCGGCTCTTCTTGCACCCAGACAATTTCCTGAAGGGAGCTGAAGGAGTTTAAATGTTCGCTTAACTCTTGTTCCGGGAACGGATAAAGCTGCTCTAGGCGAAGAACATGCAGCCATGACCAATCCTTATCCGGTGCTGCTTCCAGTTCTGTTTGGATGTCGATAGCGACTTTACCGCTGCAGACTACGAGCCGTTTAACTTCACTTGGTTTCTGGCCAAGCAAAGATTCAGCTAATACAGGCTTGAATTGTCCTGAAGCCAGCTCGGTTCCGGCAGAAGTGCTGCGCGTATTCCGAATGAGACTTTTCGGCGTCATAATGACTAGCGGTCTAGCATCTTCCTGCCCGCATAACGCTGCTTGGCGCCGCAGCAGATGGAAATATTGCGAAGCGGTAGTCAGATTAGCGACTGTCCAGTTCTCCTCAGCGGATAGCTGCAAGAACCGTTCCAGCCTACCGCTGGAGTGCTCAGGTCCCTGTCCTTCGTAGCCATGCGGCAGCATGATGACGAGATTGCTGCGCTGTGTCCATTTGGCGCGTCCAGCCGCAATGAACTGGTCAAAAATAACCTGACCCGCATTGGCGAAATCACCATACTGTGCTTCCCAGATTACGAAGGTTTCCGGTGCGAACACATTATAACCATATTCAAAGCCTAATACTGATGCCTCTGACAATGGACTGTTGTATACGCCAAAGGAGGCACGGGAATCGCTTAGCTGATGTAGCGGAGAGAATAAATCTCCTGTTTTACTGTCGTGCAGCACCAGATGGCGATGTGCGAAGGTTCCGCGTTGGGCATCTTGACCGCTCAGTCGGATGGGCGTCCCATTTTTCAAAATGGTAGCGAAGGCTAACGTTTCAGCCAGTGCCCAGTCGACCTTTTCACCCTCATTCAGTGCATCTTTACGACGTTGTAAAATGCGCTCCAGCTTCGGATAAACCTGGAATCCAGCTGGAACCGTCAACAGTTCACGATTGATCTCCTGCAGGCTGGAGATGGATACCGCTGTAGTGTTTGCCGCTGCGCGGTCCGTTTGTAGAGGAATGAAGGCTTTGGGTTCTTTTTTCTTATGATTGCCTTCCTTCATATTATCGTACGCACGCTGCAATACGCTTTCTGCTTCAGCATTCATCTTTTGTACGTCTTCGGCGGTAAGAACCTTTTCGTTTTTCAGTCTCTCTGCATAAACCTTGTAGACGGTTGGATGATTGCGAACCTTGCCGTAGACAATAGGTTGTGTGGTTTCAGGATCATCCATTTCGTTGTGACCATGACGGCGGTAGCCGATGAGATCAATTACGAAATCTTTTTTGAATTGATGGCGGTATGCGCTAGCTAAACGTACGGCTGCTACGCAGGCCTCTGGGTCATCAGCGTTGACATGGACTATCGGGATTTCATACCCTTTGGCGATGTCACTCGCATAATGCGTAGAACGGGAATCTTCACTTTCAGTCGTAAAACCAATTCGGTTATTAACAATGATATGGATCGTCCCACCATTTTGATAACCTTGAAGTTTGCCGATATTAAGCGTTTCTGCAACAATTCCTTCACCTGGAAAAGCAGCATCGCCATGCATCAGCACCGCCATAGCTTTACTGGTATCAATCTTCGGCAGTCCTGCAGTGCTCCGGTCTTCTTGTGCGGCACGAGTGAAACCTTCCACGACAGGATTGACGAATTCCAAGTGACTTGGGTTATTCGCTAGTGTTATTCTTGTGCGTACGGTTTCTCCTTCACGGACAGCACGGTCTGCACCGAGATGGTATTTCACATCACCTGTCCAGCCATAGTTAATGCCTGTAGAGCCTTCGGAAGGGAAAAGCTCCTTGTTCGGAGAATGATGAAACTCTGAAAATATGATATCATATGGTTTGCCCAAAATATGTGCAAGAACGTTGAGGCGACCGCGATGCGCCATGCCCATCAAAATATGCTCTGCACCGTCATGTGCAGCAGCGCGTACGATTTCGTCTAACATCGGCACAAGAGCATCATTGCCTTCAAGACTGAAACGCTTCTGACCTACAAAAGTCTTGTGGAGGAAGGTTTCAAATTGCTCTACCTGAATCAGGCGGTTCAGGAGCTCTTTGCGTTCTGTATTATTCAGGGGTGCTGGTGAGCTGGTGGATTCTGCCTGTCTATTTAGCCATTGCAGTTCTTTTTCTTCATGCACATGCCCGAATTCATAGGCGATAGTCTTGGTGTATGCCTGACGCATACGTTGCACGGCATCCCACCCGGTATGCACATCATTCGGCGCATTTTCCCATATAAGCGTGGCAGGCAGTGCAATCAGGTCTTCGCGGGTCAGCCCATAGGTTTCAGGCTCAAGATATTTTGCCATGGGATTCTGATCGCGTACCAGCGGATCAATTTCAGCGGCCATATGGCCATATATACGAATATTGGCGATTAGCTTGGAAGCTCTTACTGCTTTTCTAAGCCATTCGGTGTCTCCCGAGATGCGCGGCTGAGGAGCCGGTTCGCTATCCGGAGTTAGGGGAGGGGGTCCCGAATTTGTAAAAAGCTCGCGATAATTATTTTCTACGGTGGAGGGATCTTTCACAAACTGTTCATATCTTTCTTGAATGTAGCCTAAATTGGGTCCGTAATACTTACTCCAAATGGATTCGTTATAGGGCTCTTTGGCTGCCATGAATACATCCTCCTTAACGGATGAACTCCATAAGTGACATTTTGTGTCAACGCTTACTGGAGCTGTGATGATTGCGGTTTCATTTCTCATCTTATTGTGCTACTTTCAGCCACTGTAATCAATTCATTCTTTCGTCCAATACGTTCGCAAAATGGTATAGGTTAGCTTGTTCTAACGAAAAGAAGGGTGTTTCTTCTCATTACCCATTCTAAAGGCCTATTAAAATGATTCTATTATCCTTATTTTTAACTATTAGGTCAGTAAATATTTATTTTGCTAGTACAATTTATTTTATGTAACGGACGAGTATCGTGATAATCGGACAAGATCTTTGAAAAAAAATCTTTTATTTTTCGTTTTTAAAATAGAAAGTAACCAGGAATCGACACACTTTTCCGCTTTCTTTTTGTATAATGTTATTGCAGATAGTAATATTATAGTTTTTTAAGCAGATCCTTTCGTGAAAAGGGTCCAGTAAAAGGTAAACTTGCCGAAAGGCAGGGGCACAAAGTCGCGGGTCTAAGGTAGAGATACTATGACAGCCGGATTGCCTGGGGACGTAAAATCTTAGGGGGAGATTTTTTGGAAAAGTCCAACCAGGGTAGCAACAGAGAACAGCAGTTTATTGATCTGGATCAAGAGTGGGTACATTTATTATTAGCAGCTAAGAAGGCTGGCATTAAGGCAGATGAAATCCGCCAGTTCTTTCATGAGAAAACTGTGCAGATCGTGCAGTAATACATTAGAGGGGTTACATATCGAAAAAGGGCACAGCGGTTCTTCGCTGTGTCCTTTTTCGATATGATTTAGTAGAAGAGAGGATCGTACCAGATTAGTAGGAAGTATTAATCCTTTTGATCGAGCTTCCATTTCTGATAGTCCAGAAATTCTTTGAATTCGCGTTTGCTAATGCCTGAGTCCATAGCTTCCTGCACCAATCGGAACCATTCCGAATCTAAATGTGATTCCTCTGCATCATTTGGTTCTCCATAGAGTAGGGCATGAATGGATACCTGAAGCGCGTCAGCGATCTTTTCGATAAACTGGATGGATGGATTGGATTGGATGTTTCTCTCCACGTTGCTAAGATACGACTTAGCCACATCTGCTCTGTCCGCAAGCTCAGATAGGGAGAAACCCTTGTCTAGGCGGAGCTGCTGGATACGTTGGCCCATATTCTGTGGCACTATGCTGACGCCCCTCCGTAATTTTTGTTATTAGTATAGCAAATATCAATAAATCGGACAAAGTTTATTGTAAAGAGAAGAGCAGCAATCTGCTTATCCGTGGCCGGATTCAGGATCTGCTGCTCTTAGAGTATTTTATTAAATTACTTTATTGATCTTAGTAGTCTTTTTTCGCACCTTGTTTAGCTACGAAATCCCAAGTCAGTGTTAAGCTATCGCCTTGGAAAATATTTTGATCTTGGTTATTTTCCACAAATTCGAATTGGACGGAGAAGCTGTCATTGGTACCGGCTTTAATACCGGATGCTTCGGTAAAGAGTTGATCCCAACCTGTATTTTTTACGAGATCCGGATGCTGACTTTTTAAAGCAGCAAGTGTAGTCTCATAAACTACATTTTCAGGAGAGACGATAGGTACCCCTTTATCATTATTTCTAAGGAATTTAACTTTAATGAACTCGGCTAAATCCAGGTAGTTATCTCCTTTAGCATCCGTGATTTGAGTCGATGTATTCAGAATGATAGATCCGATATCGAGCGAACCATCGTTTTTCAATTTGAAGGATTTAGTTACAGTATCACCTGGTTTCAGGTTAGGAATATTAACGATGACAGAAGGGTCGGAGTTCAGATCGAGTGTACCCGCTGCGAATGTAGCTGTGCTTTGCGCAGTGTCGCTAAAGTATGCGAAGGTTCCTCCGCCGATTAATGATAAACCCAGTGCTGCAGATGCTACGCCAAGACCCAATGTTTTCTTGATACCCATAATAAAATTCCTCCTCAAATTTGTGTTTGAATTTTTTATAAAATTTATATATTGTATCTTCCGGTTCGTAAGCGGAAGTGGACAATCAACTTAGGGCTGTGTTTCTGTTGGGGACGGTGAGGCTGGCAGTAGGGCAGTATTTTTCTTTTCTAATGCAGCTACAGCCTTCCAAGAGGTATACAGAGCATAGAGCAGAAGCATCAAGCCAGGCACGATCATGAGGACTACACTTCCAGCTTTGGAAACCGCGAAATTCATAGCGTAACCGACATAGGGTACAGTGACCCCGGTATACTGAGCTACAACATTCGCAGAACTGGTAGGGTTCATGTCGGGTGCGTCGTTGTTATCGCCTTTAGTGCGATAAACAGCTTCACCAGTAGCGTTATTGACGGTCGCTTCTACAATCCGGTGAGTAATGAGCAGATTATCTTCGTTCCTAAAGGTGATGACATCGCCTGGTTTGAAACGATTCATATCCCCTCCGGGTTTTAATGCGACAATTGAGCCTGTCTGAATTCCTGGTTCCATCGATCCTGAGAGTACGGTTTTGATCTCATATCCGAAGAAAGCAGGTTCACCACCGGAGGCCTTGGATAACACTACGGCTGCCACCAGCAGAATAAAGATCACAAGCATTAAGCTCGATAAGGTATTATTGATAATTTTTTTAATTCGCATCTTATTCTCCACCTTTCTCAGGTTGAGGGTCCGAAGGAGCTTGGGTTGCTACCGGCGGGGTAGTCGTACTGTCTTCCGCCTTTGGCGTCTCTTGTGGAGCCTCTTGCTGAGGAACATCTTTTGGAATTGTGAGCTCTTCACCAATTTCCGGCTTAACCGGGTCAGTGGCTGGGGCTTCAGGTTGTTCTTTATTTGGGGCTTCCGGAGCAGCTTCACCTGACGTTGGAGGGGTTGCCTCAGCTTTCGCTTTATCCTCGGCTTCTTGTTGCTTTTTCTCCTCAGCCAAACGTTCTTCTTCCTTCTTCGCTTCTTCTTCTTTCTTTGCTTGCTCTTCTTCTAGCCGAGCTTTTTCAAGCTCTTCTAGTTTTTGCTCGCGAGTCTGACTGATCATTTGGAGTTTATCTTGAAGGGTAGTGATACCTGAGGTTGCCGATTCTTTAAGGTTAGTCAATTCGGTATTTAGAGCTTCATAAGTGGAGGTGAGGTCGCTAGAGATCACGCCATCTGGTTGAGTGAAGGTAATCAGGAATGGCAGTGGCTGTGGGAACTCTCCTTCGCGTAATTCAAGTTGTCCATAAACATCACTGGTAACTACCGAAGCGAATGGAAGACCGACATCGTGTATGGAGGTTAGGTAACTAATAACTCCATTTAAGGAAGCATTCAAGGATTCCGAGATCACACCGCTTTGATTCAGGCTGCTTTGTAAATCTCTGAAAAATTGCTCATCCTTGATTTCTAGACAGTTTGAATCTAGAGAAGTCATATATCCTCCTATCTGGAAGAGTAAGGCTGCTGCTGCACTTAGCTCATTGTGGATTTGATTCCAAATTTGGCTGTTAGCCGCTAGTTGCTCGTTAACGCTATCTATTTGGGATTGAAGCGCCGCTATTTGCGAAGAAATCTCTTGTGCAGCGACATCAAGCTCTTCCAGCGACATCCCTTCTATTCCCGAAACGTCCGAGTAGTTAGCTGATGAGGAAAAGGGTTGTAGTGATTCTTTTAAAGTGAGCGCTCGATTAACATGTTCTTTGAACTCTGTAAGCAGTGCCTTGATCGAATTCGGAAATACTTCGCAAAAGCTAATCGTGCTAGTGGTTTGCGCAGCAGCTCCAAAGCCTCCATAGGTACCACCAACTTGCTGCGAGGTATATAGAAATAAGACGGAGACAGCCATTCCTGATTGCAGTATACGTAAACCAATTTTCCTGTTTCTTCTAGGTCTTCTCCTTGCTGATCTGGGTCTCAGAGGAATACCTCCCCTCAATGTCTGTTTCTTTGGTTCGTTATTATCGTTCTTTATTAAGAACAACTTCTGTAATGAATCATACATGGAATAAAACAAAAAGAAAACTGCCAATAACGCGCATTTGTACTCTATAAAGAACAAAAATGATAATTTATCTCTAAATAACTCCATTTATCGCTCGATTACTAAATATATTCGCAATAAAGAACGAACTATTAGGGTGATTCGCATAAAAATACCCGGCTCGCAGTAAAAACGCGAGCCGGGTATAAGTGGAGTAATGAAGTTGAGAATATAAATGTATATGTTACGGAAGTTTTGAACCACGTGAACTAACATACAGGTCGTACCATTCCTTACGGCTAAGCTCCAGCTTGTCCGCATCGGCACAGGCAGTAATACGCTTCGGATTCACAGTTCCAATAACAGGCTGAATGGCAGCTGGATGTGTCATTAGCCAAGCCAATACAATAGCTTCGGGTGTTGTTCCTTTTTCATCTGCAAGCTGTTGGACCATAGCTGCTGTTTGGACGATATTCTCCGGTTGATCCTCTAATGAACGCCCGCTAAATAGACCTTGGGCGAGTGGCCCCCAGGCTTGAAGCTGAATGTTCTCCATTCGACAATGTTCAAGGGTTCCCTCAGGAAAGATAATATCCTTCCAGGGTTCACGATTTACACTGATTCCAGCATCCACCCAGCTGATCTTAGCCAAGCTCATATGCAGCTGGTTTACGATAAAAGGTTCATCGCAATAAGTCTGCAGCAGCTTGATCTGAGCGGCGCTAATATTGGAAACCCCGAAATGGCGAACCTTACCAGCGGCCTTCAGTTGATGTAATGCGGAGGCTACTTCCTCAGGATCCATTAAGGGATCGGGTCTATGCAATAGAAGAATATCAATGTATTCGGTCCCAAGTCGTGACAATATTCCATCTACACTGTTCAGAATATGTTGGCCAGAGAAATCAAACGTATTAGTGCTGTCCCCAGGCTCCATTAGCTTAATTCCACATTTAGATTGAATTATAATTTCTTCACGTAGTCCTGGACGATCCTTAAAAATCTGACCGAATACCTTCTCCGCCTTGCCACGAGTGTAAATATCTGCATGATCAAACATGTTGATGCCGATGGAAAGTGCGGCATCGACCGCTTCATGCCCTTGTTTAACATTCTCCGCAGTAATCGGCTCATGGTCCCAGTCACCGCCTAGTCCCATGCAGCCTAAAGCAATGCGGCTTGCGGGAATCCCGCGCTTGTTTAAAGGTAACGCTTTCAACAATGTGATTCCTCCTTGGAAAATATGATTGCGTACTTGTAGTTATTGTACACTCTCAGAAGCCCGTATGGTATTTTTTGTCGCTGGAAGAGCGGTGTTTGGTCTCCTCTTTATTCTTTTCCTCTTGCTTTTCCAGTGTCAAATCTTCCATCGGAATCGGGTCTACATTCTGCTCACTTTCATGAAGATCGAATAGACTTTCTTTCTCTGTTGGATATTGTTCCGGGTGATCCCGTTTATCACTATTCAGCTGATGTTTTTCTTGGGTCATTTTTACCGCCTCGTCTTCCTTTGAGATTTAATGGATATTGCGCTCGTTAATAAACGTATTTTGACTCCCTTAAACAGAAAAAGAGGCCATTAGGCCTCTAAATTCAACGGTGTCCCTATGTCTTTTAGCTTGCGTGCTACAACATCATCGTATAGGCGCTGCAGCCATATCAGCTCAGTCAGGGTGTGCTCATATGTACCGTACATTAGATGCAGGGCAGAACGAGGCACGATGGAGATATGCTCCTCGTATACCTGATAAGCCAGATTAACCTGATGTTCTGTTTCCCGTAGGCGTTCCTCGAGCAGCTTCTCAACCTTGCTCTGATCGATATGACGGGACATAGCCAGGGCCATATACATCGGATGATAGAAGGGTTCGTTTTTCTTAATTTGTTGCAGGATAAGCTGTTCGAATAAAGCTTTACCTTGCTCCGTTATGGCATAGATTGTTTTGTCCGGCCGATCACTGCTGCGGATGACCTCTAAAGCTTCTATATAACCATCTTGTGCAAGCTTATCCACAGCATAATAGAGTGATCCCATCTGCAGCTTCGTGATCCGGTCCATGGAACGTTCCTTCATCACTAATGTGATTTCATAGGGATGCATGTTCCGCTCCAGCAGTAAACCTAGAATGGCTAATTTCATGGACATAATGGTTACCTTTTGCCCTCTGACGCCTGAACAGCTTTAGCAGGAATGGTAAGACGGTCTTTTGGCATGAGCAGTACAAAGACTAGACCGAGCACTGCAGGAATCAAAGCCCACATAAAGGTTTGAGCAATAGAGGTGGATAACGCACTTGATATTTTTTCTAATATTTCAGCAGGGATCTTCGCTCTTGCTTCAGGTGTTAACGCAGCGCGTGGATCTCCGAAAGCTGCTGACTGTTCACTACCGCCAAAAGCATCGCTTAGACTGTTAGTAAAGCTATTCCGCTGAATAATCCCGAAGATCGTAATTCCCAGCGTCATTCCAAGGGAGCGCATGAAGGTACTGGTTGATGTTGCCGACCCCCGTTGACGCATATCGAAATTATGGATAGCTGCCATGCTCAGCACGGAGAAGGAAAAGCCTACGCCGAACCCAGTCAGAGCCATAAATACATTAAGCATGAGGCGGGAGGTATCTGGTGATAAAGTGCTTAGGCTGTAGACCCCTGCGACAAAGCAGACTGCGGATAGGATCATAATGTTGCGGAAGCTGGTTTTTGTTGTAAGCAGCCCCCCGGTCTGACTGCCAACGACCGTACCGATCATCATCGGCATAAGGATCAGCCCTGAGTTCGTAGCTGAGCCGCCAAATACACCCTGCACAAAGATAGGGATATAAATAGTAGCTACGATAAAAGCAGAACCATAAAATAAGCTGGTCACGCTGCTTGTTGCAAACAACCGTTTGCGGAACATAGCGAACGAGATCACAGGTTCAGCAGCTACTCTCTCAATAAGGATAAACGCCAGCAAGAGAACAGCAAAACCTACGAATAAGCCAAGGATGGCACTGGAATCCCAAGCATATTGATTACCACCAAGTTCCAGAGCGAACATTAGGCAGATAATCGCGCCAACCAGAGTGAAGGCTCCGCCCCAGTCAATGCGCTGTTTAGCGTGGGAGATCGACTCCTTATAAGAAGTTGCAATCAGGAACAGTGCAATAATTCCTAGCGGCAGGTTAATGTAGAATACCCACTGCCAACCAACATAGTCGGTAATATAGGCACCGAGTAAAGGTCCAAGTACACTGGAAATTCCGAAGACGGCTCCAAAGAGACCGGTCAATTTCCCTCTTTTTTCAGGCGGGTAAATGTCGAAAACGATGGTGAAGGCGATTGGCATTAGTGCACCGCCGCCGATCCCTTGAATGGCACGGTAAATGCTGAGCTGTGTGATACTGGTGGCAGTACCGCACAGAGCCGAGCCAATCAGGAATACAATCAATCCGAAAATGAAAAAACGTTTACGTCCGTACATATCAGAGAGCTTGCCGAAGATAGGGGTCCCGGCCATTACCATTACCATGTAAGCCGAGGTGACCCATACGATTTTATCCAGACCGCCGAGATCTGAGACTATCGTTCCCATAGCTGAAGCTACAATGGTATTGTCCATTGCGGACATAAGAATACCAAGCAGCAGGCCAACTACTACGAGTTTAAGATTACTTTCTTTAGTATGCATGCTTCGCAGCTCCTTCTTCTAAATAGTGATAGTTCTGTTCGAAAAATGTTCATAATTGGAAGCAAAATTTATTATATTCAAATTTGAATAGGGAGGCAATAGTTTTTTTGAAAAATAGAGATGTATAGCCAACCATAGAAGAATACGGCGGTAATAAAGGGACAAACTACCGGTGGAGATCATCTGTGGATGAATTAGGAATGCCTCTTGACATACCCTACGGGGGTATATTATATTATAACCAAGGAGGCTGATTCTTATGTCTACTGCCAAGAAGGAGCAAGCTGCAGAATCCTGCGACATAAATTGTCATTCTTCATCATCAGGAGAACGAAAAAGTCATCATTCGGCAGAATTCAAGAATAACTTGAATACGCGCCTCAACCGGATTGAAGGCCAGATCCGCGGGGTAAAGGGTATGATTGAGCGGGATACCTATTGTGATGATGTGCTCAACCAGCTCGCAGCGGTACAGGCGGCGTTAAATGGTGTCGGTAAGTTGCTGCTAGAAGGGCATATGAAAAGTTGCATTGTTGAGCGAATCGAAGCTGGCGAACATGAGGTTATCGACGAGCTCCTAATTACGGTTAACAAATTAATGAAATAATAAGCTAATGCTTCTAGAGCATAGCTTCACAACATTTATTGGAGGTTATATTAATGTCAAACGCTACATTAAACGTTGAAGGAATGTCTTGTGGTCACTGTGTTAACTCCGTAGAGAAAGCCGTAGGCAATCTTGGAGCAACAGCTAAAGTTGATCTTGCTGCTAAGAAAGTTTCCGTCGAGTATGATGAGAACAAAGTAAGCCTTGGCGCGATTAAAGAAGCGATTGAAGATCAAGGGTATGACGTAGTTTAGTTTGAAGCACAGTAATAAGGCTTGGAGTGATATGGGGAAGCAACCCGAAGCTCCAATGCCTTTTCTTTTAGAAATTATCATACCCTATAGGGGTATGTGGAGGCGTGGAAATCATGGATAAAACCAAAACAACAGCTTCACCAAACGAACAGCAGGCAACTGTACAGATTACAGGGATGACTTGTTCCGCTTGTGCAACCCGGATTGAGAAAGGTTTGTCCCGGATGGACGGCGTATCTCGTGCGAATGTGAATCTAGCCTTGGAACAGGCTACTGTTGGATTTGATCCGACAGTATCAGGGTTGCCACAAATTGAAGATAAAATCCGTTCTCTTGGTTATGACACTATTAAAGAATCTGCGGATTTTGATATATCGGGGATGACCTGTGCTGCTTGTTCCTCACGGATTGAAAAAGTGTTGAGCCGTACACCGGGCATAGCAGCAGTTAATGTGAATTTGGCGCTGGAAACAGCACATGTAGAATATACACCCGGTAATATCAGTCCAAGGGAGATCATGGAGAAGGTAAGCAGTATCGGCTATAAAGCTTCTCTTAAAGAAGACCGCAAAGATCATGTGGATCGTCGTGGAAAAGAAATTCAGCATAAAAAGTGGAAATGGATCATTTCTGCAATTCTTTCGTTCCCATTGTTATGGGCGATGGCGGGTCATTTCTCCTTCACCGGCTGGATTCCAACACCGGATATATTTATGAATCCTTGGTTCCAGCTTGTTCTGGCTACCCCTGTGCAATTTATCATCGGTTGGCAGTTCTACGTCGGTGCCTATAAAGCCCTTCGTAACCGGAGTGCCAATATGGATGTGTTGGTCGTATTAGGGACGTCGGCAGCTTATTTCTACAGTCTTTATCTGACCATTGATTCCTTAAGCATGAAGGGAATGAATCATACTGTAGAAATGTATTATGAGACGAGTGCTGTACTCATTACCCTTATCCTCGTCGGTAAATGGTTTGAGGCGCTGGCGAAAGGCCGTTCCTCTGACGCAATCAAAAGCTTAATGGGGCTTCAGGCAAAAACCGCCCTCGTAATTCGGGATGGGCAAGAAATGAATATCCCGACAGATGAAGTCATTCCTGGCGATATTGTATTGGTGAAGCCCGGTACTAAGGTGCCTGTGGATGGCGAAGTTGTCGAGGGATCTTCTTCTGTGGATGAGTCGATGTTGACCGGAGAAAGTATTCCTGTGGAGAAAAAACCAGGGGATACCGTGATCGGTGCCACTATGAATAAGAATGGTATCTTGAGAATCAAAGCAAATAAAGTGGGTCGCGACACTGCGCTGGCTCAAATTATCCGAGTAGTGGAGGAAGCTCAAGGCTCCAAAGCTCCGATTCAACGGATTGCCGATGTAATCTCAGGGATTTTTGTGCCGATTGTTGTGGGTATTGCTGTGATAACGTTTCTGATCTGGTATTTCTGGGCAGCCCCTGGCCAGTTCGCTGATGCCCTCGAAAAAGCCATTGCAGTGCTCGTAATCGCTTGTCCATGTGCGCTAGGTCTGGCAACGCCAACCTCCATTATGGCAGGATCGGGCCGGGCAGCAGAGCTTGGAATCCTCTTCAAGGGTGGGGAGCATTTAGAGGGAGCGCAAGGGATCCAGACCGTTGTGCTAGATAAAACAGGTACAGTGACGAATGGTAAACCCGTGCTTACTGATGTTGTGACAACAACTGGAATTGCAGCTTATGGAAAAGAAAACGCGGAAAACCGTTTGTTAGCTTTAACTGCAGCCGCCGAAAAGCTATCAGAGCATCCACTTGCGGAGGCTATTGTTGCTGGCGCCGCTGATAGAGGTTTGGCTTTGCCTACTGCTGAGCAGTTTGATAATGTGCCCGGACGTGGAATTATGGCGGTTATCTCTGATCAGCAGGTTATGGTAGGCACACGGCGGATGATGGAAGATCATCAGCTCGATATCACAGAATGGACTCCAATTATGAAGAAGCTGGAGGAGTCGGGAAAGACAGCTATGCTAGTAGCGGTAGAGGGAGAAATCGCTGGAATTGTGGCCGTTGCTGATACGATTAAACCGACCTCAAAAGCGGCTGTAGCCGCGCTTCATGATATGGGTATTGAAGTCGTTATGATCACTGGTGACAATAAAATTACAGCTGAGGCTATTGCGAAGCAGGCAGGGATCGAAAAAGTGTTAGCAGAGGTTCTGCCAGAGGGCAAAGCTGAAGAGGTTCGCAAGCTCCAGCAAAATGGGACTAAGGTTGCCATGGTTGGGGATGGGATCAACGATGCTCCGGCACTGGCTACTGCCGATACGGGTATGGCGATTGGGACAGGAACGGATGTAGCTATGGAAGCAGCAGATATTACGCTGATGCGCGGGGATTTGAAGAGTATTCCTGATGCGATTATGATGAGCCGCAAAACGATGAGAAATATTAAACAAAATTTGTTCTGGGCGCTTGCTTACAATACAATAGGAATACCGATTGCTGCACTTGGGTTTCTAGCCCCATGGCTGGCAGGAGCTGCGATGGCATTTAGCTCCGTGTCTGTTGTCTTGAATGCACTTCGGCTACAGCGGGTAAAGCTGTAATATCACCATCACTATTTAGGGAGTGGCCACAGTGCAAGTAAATAACGATACAATTTCTCTGTTAATGAAACATGCCTCTGTCCGCAAGTTTCAGGATAAGCCAGTAAGTGAAGATCAGCTTAGCGCTATTATTGGAGCAGCTCAGATGGCTTCAACCTCAAGCAATGTTCAGGCCTATAGTGTTATTGCAGTTACTGACCCGGCACTAAAGACGGAGCTTGCGGGATTAGCGGGCAATCAGGCTTATATAGAACAATGCCCAGTGTTTTTGGTCTGGTGCGCTGATCTGTATCGGCTGCGCGAGGTGACGAAACCTCATTTGCAGGGAGAGACTTCTTATGAAGATTCTGCTGAGAACCTGATTGTAGCTACCGTTGATGTTGCGCTTGCTGCACAGAATGCTGCAGTGGCTGCGGAATCACTAGGACTTGGAATTGTATATATCGGTGGAATCCGTAACCGGATCGCTGAGGTATCGGAATTGCTGGGACTGCCTGAATTGGTCTACCCGATATTTGGGATGTGTGTGGGTTATCCTGACGGAGCTTCGGGCCTGCGTCCGCGGCTTCCACTAGAGGCTGTTCTGCATCGTAATCGCTACAATGCGGAAACCACTGTGGAGCAGGTCAAAACTTACGATAAAGTCTCTTCAGACTATATGCGTGAGCGGACCCACGGTGCCAAAGACACCCCTTGGTCGGCCATTATGGCGGAGCGATTGGCACAGCCAGCACGGCTGCATATGAAGGAGTTCCTGCTGGAAAAAGGATTCCTTCGAAGATAACTAAACTTTCTTCACCTAAAGAGGCTGCCTTATTAGTAGTTCATTCTACTGATAGGGCAGCCTCTCTTTTTTATTCGGAGCCAGGAAGGTGACAGTTGTCATCTTAAAGAAATGACAGTCCATACTAATGTCATGTCTCCTTTTTCCATATGATTGAAATAGATCAAACGCATTCGGAAGCGGAGGGATTACGTTATGGATAATATTATAGAAATGCACGGAGTCAGCAAAATATATAAGGATAAAAAGGCCGTAGATAATATCACCTTTAACATTGCTAAAGGTTCGATTACAGCTATTCTGGGACCGAACGGAGCGGGTAAAACAACGGCATTAGGCATGCTGCTGGGGCTAATAGAGCCTACCGAGGGTACAGTGGAGTTGTTCGGGCGTCATCCGAAGGATAAAGCAGTACGAGAAAAGACAGGAGCGATGCTGCAGGAAGTAAGTGTAATGGATCGGCTAAAGGTGCGGGAGATCATTGATCTGATCCGCAGCTATTATCCAAAGTCTATGGATATGGAGTTTCTAATTAAGGCTACTGGACTTGCGCCAGCCGATTTGAATAGATACGCCGAGAAGCTCTCGGGCGGTCAAAAGCGTAGTTTGGGTTTTGCGCTAGCCCTCGCGGGTAATCCGGAGCTGATCTTTTTCGATGAACCTACAGTCGGACTTGATATTACTTCCCGGCGGCGGTTCTGGGAAACGGTTCGTGGACTTGCGGAGCAAGGAAAAACGATTGTGTTCACGACCCATTATTTGCAGGAAGCAGAAGATATCGCGGATCGTATTCTGTTATTCAGTAAAGGCCACTTAGTTGCGGACGGAAGTCCAGATGAGATTAAATCGCGGATTGTGAAGCGTTCCGTGTCCTTCCTGCCTGTGGGTGATCGCTCGCAATTGCGCAGCAACCTGCTAGACCTAGCTGCTATAGAGGATTGTTATGAAAAAGATGGCCGCATTCATGTGACCACAGAGGATACAGATGAGGCGCTTAAAGCGATTTTTGTGGCTGGACTTCCCGTGAAGGATGTTCGAATTGATCAGGGACGTTTGGATGAGGCTTTTGAACAATTGACCATGAACCAAGAGGAGGCTGTCTAACCATGAGACTAATTACTGTACAGTGTAAAGCAGAAATGCTGCGGATCATCCGTAATCCCTATTATGTGTTCTGGTCTTTGCTCATGCCCATCATGTTCTATTTCATCTTCACCCGGGTGGTCAATACAGGTAGCGATGACCTAACGTGGCGTGCTCATTATTTAATGTCTATGGCGACCTTCAGTGTAATGGGCTCAGCCATTATGACGCTTGGCATCCGGTTGGTGCAAGAGCGAACACAGGGCTGGACCACCTTTATTCGGATTACACCGCTGCCGGGTTCGATCTATTTTTTCGGAAAAATGTTCGGACAGACGATGATGCATCTGTTTTCGGTCATTTGTATTTTTATCGCAGGCTATTTAATCAATGGCGTCTCTTTATCCGCGGGTCAATGGGTGCTTAGCGGGCTGTGGATCCTGATCGGTTCTCTACCATTTTTAGCGATTGGTACGCTTGTAGGTGCTATGAAACGGGTGGATACAGCCAGTGGAGTCAGCAACGTGATTTATATGGCTCTTGCTGTAGCAGGGGGCATGTGGATGCCGATTGAGATTCTGCCACGATTAATGCAGCGGATTGGTCATTGGTTGCCTTCCTATAACTATGGGAATGGAGCCTGGGAGATCGTTCGTGGATCAGCTCCGACGTGGAGTAATGTCTTGATTTTGCTCGGATATTTGGTAGTTTTTATGTTACTATCGGTCTATATTCGAAAAAAACAGGAAGCGGTGTGAATGAATGGCTGAGCGTGCGAAGTTCCGGTTATTTCCACAAAAACAGGGGTTTTTCCCTTTTGTATGGGCTGTTTATCTGGTTTTGCCCATCCTGAATTTGCGCGGGGAGACTGGAATGAAGCTCATTCTGGGCGGGATTATGATAGCGGTATTTGCCCTCAGCTATCGCCAGCTGTATTGGGTGCGGGGTGGAGTGTTTAATGTTTGGTTAATTATTCAAATGTTGATCATCGTGGTGCTTAGTGTGTTCTATACCCCCTATAATCTGTACATGGGCTTTTTCACCGCAAATTTTATCGCATATTATACGGAGAATAAAGGTTTCAAAATTGCATTTACTTCTTTTGTGATCATGATCCTTTCGGTGCTGGTCTTAGTGGGTCGTGGGATGGAGTGGGGAAGTGTGATATTTTTAGCTCCGTTTATTGTTATTATGTTGATTAGTCCGTTCGGAGTGAGGTCCATGAATCGGAATCAGAAGCTGGAGAAAGAGCTGGATCAAGCGAATGAGGTAATTAAAGAGCTGGTGAAGCGTGAGGAACGAATGCGAATCGCCCGTGACCTGCATGATACCCTTGGCCATACCTTGTCCTTGATTACGTTAAAGAGCCAACTCGTAGAGAAGCTGGTGACGAAAAATACGGAGCGAGCCCAAGAGGAAGCGCGGGAAATCCAGCGCACTTCACGGGCTGCGCTCCGTCAAGTGCGTGAGCTAGTGTCGGAAATGCGTGCGGTCTCAGTAGCAGAGGAACTGGCTGAAGCTGGAGAGATGCTGCGGACGGCAGAGATCGCCTTAGAAGTGGAAGGGGATATCTCTCTGGAGGGGGTATCCGACCTGACGCAAAATATCCTCAGCCTCTGTATCAAAGAAGCGGTGACTAATATCGTGAAGCATAGCAGAGCGGATAAATGCTTCATAGGAGTGGCAAAGCTGGCTGGAGAAGTGCGAATTACCGTTAAAGATAACGGCATTGGCCTACAGCACGGGGAGAAAGGGAACGGCGGGCTTAGCGATGGAAATGGCATGAAGGGGATGGCGGAGCGCCTATCCCTGATTGATGGCTCCCTGTCGCTAAGCTCAGCTGAGGGTCAGGGAGCTAAGCTGATCGTTGCCATCCCGCTAATCGTAAAAGATGCACAAGGGGGTGAGACTGCATGATAAGCATTGTTATAGCGGAGGATCAACGTCTGCTTCGGGGAGCGATGGCTTCTTTGCTGGATCTTGAAGACGATATCGAAGTAGTCGGAGAAGCTTGTGATGGGGCGGAGGCGTTAGCTTTAATCGACAAGCTTCAGCCGGATGTCTGTCTCATGGACATTGAAATGCCGTTCAAGAGCGGGCTGGAGGTTGCAGAAATATTGCGGAGTAAGGGTTGTCCGACCCGTATTATTATTTTGACTACCTTTGCCCGTCCGGGATATTTTGAGCGTGGAGTAAAGGCTGGTATTCAAGGGTATTTGTTGAAGGACGAGCCTGTAGATAAGCTAGCTGAATCTATTCGTCGTGTCATGGCTGGACATCGGGAGGTATCTCCGGAGTTAGTCTTTGGCAGTCTGCGGGAGGAGAATCCATTAACAGCACGGGAGCGAGAGATTTTAAAACTGGCTGGAGAAGGGCAAACCGCGAGCGAGATAGCCTTTTCGCTGCATCTGTCTTACGGCACTGTCCGCAATTACATCTCTGAAATACTCAACAAGCTGGAAGTGAAAAGCCGGATTGAGGCGGTACGGCTGGCGGAAGAAAAAGGCTGGATTTGAGGGGAGAAGGGTATTGTTATGCAAATATTTCTGATTCGTCATGGTGATCCGGACTATTCCATAGATAATCTAACGGAATTCGGGCATCAGGAAGCAGCGGCATTGGGAAAACGCATGGCATCTAGCGGTCTGGATGAATTATATGCTTCACCATTGGGGTATGAACTATCGCCCAAGGGGATTAATGGGTAATCATGTTTAAGGTGACTGATTAAGAGCGAGCTAGGATATTGTCTATGAAGTGAAAGGCCATCCCGCAGAGGATGGCCTTTTTTTTAAATACAACAAGAACGTATAAGTTCAGCACGATACATTATCCTTCTATTTCTCGCATAAGCGCTTACCGTTCTTTAGGGACATCGAAGGCATTTTTGTTTGCATATAAGAATCGTGCCCCTTGCCCAGTTCCTGATTTCCACTTGCTATTGTACTAACGGACTTAGATGCAGCTATTTGTACATTTTAAGCCTTTTGGAGGAAGTTGTGGACTCGAGAGATCTTATTTTCCATAAATGGAGGGAATATCGTGCTATTTTAGTGATATAAAGTCTCTGAAGTCCGTTAGCATCCCGGAACAGCGAAATAGTTACGAATAAGGGCTGTGGTGTCCGAACGCAATTCTGAATTCTGCTCGCAATAAAGCTACATTGGCAGATAGCAGCAGCTTTTCATGAAATGGTCGACTCATTTTAGTTTTGAGCCTACTCTATCTGAAATTCCACTCTTCACCGTGGATTTAATTTCACCTGTGAACCTTTGCCGCCTGTCTGTATGCCCGTTTCCTTCGTTCCAACTTCCTTCAAGTCAGTCACTAGTCGCTCCAATACGGCCTTGGAGGCAGCCGCTTCTTTGGCGCCGGATGCCTTCACGACTAATTGCACCGGCTTGCCGGAGCGGAGATGCTTATCAGCCTGACGGAGCTTAGTATCGTAGTCGTGCTCTTCAATATGAGCAGTAAAGCGGAGTTCTTTGACCTTCTCCTTGCTGCCGCCCTTTGCAGCTGAACCCCCACTGGCCTTGCGTGCTGAGGCTGCTTCTTTCTGCGCGGCCGCTTTTGCTTTGCCTTTTGCAGTTAGGCTGCAGGGCGGTGGGCTGCTCATTAGCGAGGTGCATACCAGATCAGCACCTGCTGATCTGGCCATGGCCAGCGCCTCTTCCCGGGAGACGATACCCAGCTTCTCACCCCTAAGTCCTGTAAGGACTACTTCGGATGCTCTGATTTGTTCATTGATTAATACTGCCACTTCTATGAATCCTCCCCTGATAACGATGATAAAGCTATCATATATGGAACTAGCTTGAGGTTCAAATGTGGAGCGTAGGATTAGCGTTACTAATCCTCTCAATTTCTTCTTTTATGATTTTTAGGATTAGTTTTTTAGATGATGTTGCTAGATATTCTCGGTTGCGCCGCTGCAATATACCCACTTGAATGAACGGCTCGCTTAGTTCAACATCTATTTTTACGATATCTGTCATTAAAGCTGTCGAATCAAGCACTACCCCTACCCCAGGGTTCTTTCTTACAAAATGAGGAATAGCAGAAATTTGGCTTATGGTGGATAAAGTGGGCTTTGATTCGAATCTCGAAAATTGCTTAGCTAACCGAAGGTGATATAAGCAAGTGCGTCCTCCAGCTATAATTGGATATTCAAGAATTTCTCGAAATGAAATCTCGTCTCGTCCGCTTAAAGGATGATTTTCATCTACTATAAAAGCGATCTTTTCGTGATAGAGCGGTTCGAAATAAAAGAAAAACAGGTCGGACGGCTCACCGCAGATGGCAAAATCCAGTTCACTTTGTAGAACAAGTTGTGAGAGGGAATCAGTGTTACCCTGAATGAAGTTACATGCCATCTTTGGTTTTTGCTCCTGAAACTTTCGCAAGGCGTTCGGTAGGACGGATTCCATCATGGATTCAATGCCTCCGATATGAAGTGTGCCAATTTCGTCATGCTGTAAAGCTTTGGTGAGTTCTGATACATAGTTCCAATGTTGAATAAGGTTATCGATTTCCGCTGCAAAAACTTGTCCAGCACTTGTCAGTTCTACTTCCCAGCCTCTGTGAAAGAGTTGTATGCCCAGTTCTTTTTCAAGTCGTTGAATTTGGTTGGTAATAGTAGACTGTGCATAATTCAACTTCTCTGCAGCGCGTGAGAAAGTGCCTTCTTGAAGAATGGTCTTAAAAGCCATCAGTTCTTTTAGATCCATCGATTGTCACCTCTATCGGTATAATTGATTAAGATTATTATCTTATTCAATTATATAAATCAAAATACTGAGAGTACAATAAAAGAATTCCAAAGAAGGAGTGAATTAAAATGCCATTCATTAGAGTCAGTTATCTGGAGCAACAATACGACATTCATCAGCTAGAAGGAATATGCAGAGCGATTATGAGCGCGTTAATTCAGCATTTCCATGTACCGGAGGATGATATGTTTCAGGTTTTTCATGCGCATAAAGCGGGGGAATTTTTTTATAGTAAAGATTATTTAAATATTGAACGAAGCGACGGACTGATATATATCCAAGTTACGCTAAAATCCGGAAGATCAACGGAACAGAAGAAAAGCTTTTACGCGAGGCTAGCCGAGGAATTATCGATGACGCTAAACATCAGAAAAGAAGATATATTCATTGTGCTCGTCGATACGGAATTCGAAGATTGGTCGTTTGGTAACGGTGTTGCTCAAATGCTACAACCTCCGGTTAGGGAGGTGTAATATGGCGCATCAGAAAATCGTCACAAATGTACGGGAATCGTTAGGGGAGTTCGCTCCGGCATTCGTCGACTACTCGGAAAATGTGTTATTTGGGGACTTATGGAGACGTGAGCAATTATCACTTCGGGATCGTAGCATGATTACGATTTCTGCCTTGGTGATGGGGGGCATGACGGAACAACTCCCCTATCATCTGCACTTGGCTTTAGAGAACGGCTTACAACTTGAAGAAATCGTGGAGGCCATCACCCACCTTTCTTTTTATGTAGGTTGGCCGCGAGCCTCTTCAGCTCTAGAGGTTGCAAAGGATGTAATAGGAAAAAATAAATAACGTCTGACTTTTTAATCCCATCCGTAACCTTTAGGAACTTCATTGGCACTTGTATATAATACGGAAGAAGGGGGTGGGGGAGAAAATGCTTCAGTATATCGAAGAGGCTAAACAAGGAGACCGACAAGCCTTTGAACAGATTGTTAGGCACTTTACACCGATGGCAATTGCAGTTGCGTCCGAAAAGCTGCGTGACTATCAGTTAGCGGAAGATGCTGTGCAGGAAGCTTTCACAGAAGCCTTTTTGCATTTGAATAAATTACGAGCAGTAGAGGCATTCCCGGGCTGGTTTAAAGCTATTGTGGTGCGGCAATGTTATCGCATCTTGCGAAGAAAGCAGCGTCCTGCATTACCCTACGATGAAGCTGCGCAAGCGACAGAATCTTCATTTTCTATAGCAGATATTATTGAAAAAAAGGAAACCCAGCGGCTGGTTCACGAGTCTATAGCTGCATTAACGTCCAATATGCGGATTGCCGTTCAATTATATTATTTTCAAGGCTACTCACTACAAGAGATTGCTGACTTTCTGGGGACTTCGGTTTCGATATTGAAGAAGCGACTTTTTGATGCCCGCCGCAAACTGAAAGGTGCATTGCCTGTGGCAGATGTTCTTTCCGTATTCAACCATTTGTACGAAGGGGGAAAAGATGTGCTTCACATTGTAAATGGAGATGTAGTGGGAGAGAAGCTGCGGCAAGGAATCGTTAAAGGTGATGTACTGGTGTGGAGAGAGGTATATTCGCATGGGCCCGTATTTTTGGATCCTGCCGATGGAGATAACCGTGCAGTTCGAGCGCAATATTTGGAACAAACGATGGGAATTCCGCAGAGGGAATTTATTGAAAATAGTGAGAGGCAAGAGAAGATTTTAGCTGATTTTCATAAATATGAAGAAGTGGTGTTATGGTTCGAGCATGATCTTTTCGATCAGACGATGCTCAGTTATTTACTCCATTGGTTCTCGAAGCAGAAAATGTTAACCACCAAGCTAAGCTTACTATGCATTGGAGAGTATCCGGGAATAAAGTTATTTCGAGGACTTGGACAACTTTCTATAGAGCAGATGGAAACATTATCAGGCACATGGAAGCTAATCGGAGCCAAAGAACTAGAAGCAGGTCAAGCACTCTGGGAAGCCTATGTATCACCGAATCCAGAATTGCTGCAACAACGATTAACTACCGATACATCGGCTTTGCCCTTTGCACATGACGCTTTTCAGGCGCATTTATCGCGCTTTCCCTCTACTACAAACGGACTTGGTATCGTAGAACAACTCACGCTGGAGATGATCTATGAGGGAATAAAATCACCCTATGAGCTGTTCAAAAATGTGGGTGATAAGCTTCATATCTTGGGAATGGGCGACTTGCAATATTGGCATATCCTAAGAAAGCTGGTACAAGGCACGTACCCTTTGCTACAAACCCATGGATGCAATGAGTTCCCTGTTTATAACGATTCAGTAATGCAATTTAAAGACTGTGAGCTTGTATTAACAGAGCTAGGTAAGAGTGTAATAACTGGAAACGAAGACTGGGTACAGAAGAATGGCAGCGATGAGTGGTTTGGAGGTGTACATCTGCAAGGATTGACTCCGCGCTGGCGGTGGAATCCGTTGGTCGGTGCGCTTCAGGATAGAAGTGCCGAGGCGTAATTTATTAATCTAAATGTTTGCTACACAAGGCATATTGAGCATGAAAAGACTTCCACTAACTTGGAGATACTCAAACGCTCCAGAGGGGGAAGTCTTTTTGTGTTGTATCCATATATTATATGAATAGTAAATATAGTATATATCATCTATTTAAAGGGTGATTGATCTTTGTTGGAGAATATTATCTATAGAATAAATAGTGAAAGTATTCACTTGTTGATGTAAAGGGAGGAATATTTGTTACACGATAGGAGGATGATGTATCAATGTCCATACAGAATAAAACAGTAATGATAAGAATTGCAAAAGCGAATTTAAAAGCGGAAAAAACCAAAAATTACTTTATAGGCAGTGTAATAGCTTTAGCTGCATTTTTATTAACTGTTGTAATGACCTTTGGTTATAATTCTTTTACTAACCTACAAAATGAGTCGAATTTCCAAGCTTTATTCTATAACCTCAATAACAATGAAATCTCACGATTGAAAGAAATAGAGGAAATTAATAAAATCGGACTCTATAAGGAAATAGGCAGAGAGAAAAAAGAAGAACGTTTATTGTCCATTCTCTACACGGATCCAGCCATGATGGATTTATCAAATGCCAATATCGTTCTGGGGAAATTTCCTACAAAAGAAAATGAAATTGCAATAGAAAAAGACTTTCAGTTATCCGATGATCGAAGCCTGGGGCTTGGCGATTCTATTTCTTTGCAATTTAGAAACAACGCCAGCAAAGAATTTCAAACCAGCCAATTTGTGATTACTGGAATTCTGCAAACAACCGCATCAGGTAACGAGAATCGAATCGGTTACAATGCTCTGGTATCAAGCGCGTTCGTTGAGGCGGATCCGTTTCTTTCCAAAGAGGATTACTCCGCGGCAATTAGCATCAACAATAGCAGCAGTTATTCTAACGAGGAACTGAAGTCAAAAATCAAAGAAATAGGGCAGCGAATGGGTATCCCTGAGAGAAATATTCAGATCAATAATGTGAATGTGGATAGTAATAATCTGTCAGGAAGCACTGTGATAACCATCCTGTCTATCATGCTGATTATCGTACTGGCTTGTTGGCTTGTCATCTACAATATCTTTTATATTTCAATTACTAAGCGAATTAAACAATACGGACAACTTAGAGCAATCGGTGCAACAAAAAAGCAGATAAAACAGCTTGTTCTATATGAAGGGAAAAATCTTTCAAGAAAATATATCCCTATTGGAGTTATCTTTGGATGTTTAATGAGCTGGATTTTAAGTGGCTTTCACTGGAATGCAGCTCCAAGTTTTTCACTTGCTTTTTTAGCAGGTTTGCTCACCAAAGTAACAGTTAGAGCTTCATTAAACGCACCATCTAAATTCGCATCAAGAATCTCCCCTATAACAGCGATTAGACATGTAGATGCCGATGTTAATACAAAAAAGGAGAAAAGAAACTCTAAAAGACTAACACCATTTTCTTTAGCTGCATTGAACTTATCAAGAAGCAGGAAAAAGACGGTGTTAACTTTGCTGTCTCTTTTTTTAAGCGGAACGCTATTTGTTTCCTTGGGGACATTGTTAAACTCGGTCGACCCAATCTCAAAAGCAGAGAAATATTTTCCAAATCATGGTCAGTTTGATATTCAAATTAATAATGATTTGTATTCTGAAACAACCTCATTAAGTGATCTTCAGACGGAAGGGCAACTATCTACTTCTTTAAAAAATAAAATCCTAGCTATAAATGAAGTTGAGGACGTAATCGAACATCAGTATATTGAAGCTGCTATCGAAGGAATAAAAACGGATGACGGGGCCGCGATAGTCAGTATTGAGAATATCCCTACGTTAAACAACGAAAGAGGGAGTAGTCATTTGGCTGAGGGGAAGATCCCGGATGTTGATTCATCGGATGCATCCTACATTCTTTTGAACAGCGCCAGTAGTGACTTAGATTATTACGGGGCTCATTACGCTGTCGGTGATCATATTTCATTCATAATTGCTAATGATCAGGAGAAGGCCAAACATGATTTTGAGATCATTGGAGATATTCCGGATAAGAATTCAGGAACTTCATTTTATCTTCCACCCAAAGTAATGCAAACTACAGCCCCTTTTAATAGCAATAAGAGCTACGAAGTTATTACTATGGATAAAGCGAATGAAGAGTTAATAAAGAGTGAGTTAGAGGGTATGATTCTCAATGAGGATACACTCAAATTATTGTCTTTTTCCGAAGTTGTGGAATCCAATAGAATTGCTTTTAGAACTATCACTATTTCAGTGTATAGTTTTATGGTTTTTATAGCAGTATTCAGTATGATCAATCTCTTGAACACCATAATCACCACTATTTCTGCAAGAAAAGGGGAGCTAGGCCTTATGCAAGCCATAGGAATGGGCCGAAAACAATTAATGGCTATGTTAACCTATGAAACAGGATTTTTAGTTGTCGGAAGCTTTACGATGGCTCTTGTTACGGGCAATCTAATGGGATACATGATAAGTAAGAGTGCGGGGAATATGGGGGGGCTTTCCTACATTCAATACCAATTCCCTTGGAGTGCTATTTTCCTGTATTTCTTGGTTATTTTACTTGTCCAGACTGGTATGGTTCAGTTTGTTAGACGAACAATATCGAAGCAGAGCATTATAGAGCAATTAAATTAACGATGCGGAAAGTTTAGCTATATTTAATAAATCCCTCGCCTTTATACGGGCCAAACGTGAAAATAAATAGTGAGTAGCAATTAACGTTGAAGGGTGATTTATATGCTGAAACTACCGGTGTATCATTCCGTTATTTCTTCCAATGCCTTAGTACCCGTAATTAATGATCTTTATGAAATCGGGGATGTTTTGGAGTGTAGTTTTTATGAGAACGGACTTAATGATACCTATTTACTAAAGACCTCTATTGATAAATACATTCTTAGGATCTATAAAGCTCATTGGCGAAATAAACATGAGATTGATTTTGAAGTGGAGTTATTGAATCACTTAAATAAGAACAATATCCCTGTATCGGCTCCGGTAATCAGCAGGGATGGTGGTTACCTAATTGAGCTGGAGGCTCCTGAAGGAACACGTTACGCAGTACTGTTTACTTTTGCAAAAGGCAATTATTCCGATGAAAAAACTAGCTGTGAATTATACGGTGAACAAGTGGCTAAGATGCATCTGGCTATGAATGATTTCGAATGTGGGCAGCAAAGATTTACGCTTAATCTGGATCATCTGCTTAAAGAACCGCTTCAATCGATTCGCAAGCCTTTATCCCACAGGCAAGAGGATATCGATTATCTAGAATCTTTGTCGGAAGTATTGGCAAATAGCATAGCAGAAATCTCATCAGAGCTGGATTGGGGGGCATGTCATGGTGATCTTCATGGAGCGAACGTACATTTCTACGAGGATACCCTGACTCATTTCGACTTTGATTGCGGAGGTTTTGGCTGGAGGGCCTATGATGTTTCCGTGTTTTTGTGGTCAAGGGTTAGAGGGAAAGAACGAGAGCATTTTGACAATGAACAATGGACTGTTTTCCTGGAGTCATACCAAAAGCATAAAGTATTATCTGAGAACGATCTAAAGGCAATCCCTATATTTGTTGCTATCCGGGAGATATGGTTGATGGGTCTGCACACAGGGAACGCACAGGTTTGGAGTTGTGGGTGGCAAAACGATCATTACTTCAATACTAATCTGCAATTCCTACGTAATTGGTGTGAAGTTCATTCTATCCAATAGACAATACCCAAACAAGAAGCCACTCCATATTTAGGGGTGGCTTTACTTCAGTCATTATTCATAAACGTCTTATGATAAGCGTTACGATATTGGGTGGGCGTCATGTTTTCGTATTTTCGGAAGAGGCGCATGAAATATTTATCGTCGGTGAACCCCGTCTCTGTCGCGATTTCCCTCACGCTTAATGCGGTTCTGGTTAGTAGCTCCTTCGCTTTAGTCACACGTGCTGAATGGATATATTCCAATGGCCCCATGGAGGTATGCTGTTTAAATAGCCGAGCTAAATAGTCCTTGTTGTAATTGAATTTATCCGCGATGATGGCCACGGTAAGCGGTTCGCTTGCATGTATCCTTGTCCACTCAGCTATTTTGACGAAGGTGACATCTTGCTGTGCGCGGATCAGCTTACTGGCGAACGGCTGAAGTGCATGCTCAGATAGCTCAATTAAAAGCGAGGTCAGCAAATAATTAACGCTGGAATAGGTTAAATACCCCGAATTGGCCACATGAAGGATTTGATTCGCCAGAATATGAATCCGGTCACTATGTTCGATTTTTATGATTTGGGGCAGATATAGATCATGTACGGACCATAAGCGCTGTGTGCGCGAAAAGATTTCTTCTGCCTCAGGCTTCATTTCCTCCTCACTCAGCAATAGCCCCTCGTTTGTCAGTTCGAAATGAAACCAATAAAACTTAACCCCGGGTCGTGACTCTCTATAGCCGACATGTGTGCGATTAGGCATGAGCAGAAGAGCTTCGTCAGGGCCTACTTCAAATTGTTTGTTTTCCTCACTCAAATATACTGTTTCGTTCACGCCAATGATTAGTTCGTAGTTCCCCATAACACGCTCCACATGCTTCCATGGTGTTTCTGAGATAAATTCACCTGCCGCTGTAAAATGAACAGGTACATCTGCATTTATTTTTAAATAGCTCATGCGGTCCTCCTAGCAATCAATAAGTCGGGTTTGTCCACTATTTGTACGACTGATCTACCGACAAATCAACGTTCCGGTGTTATCTTATGGATACAAATATACACTTGTCATCTAACCCTGACAAGATTGCGAGGGAGCGATTTCATTGAAGACGCAAGCTT
This sequence comes from Paenibacillus sp. FSL R7-0163, assembly GCF_037969975.1. Lineage (NCBI taxonomy): Bacteria > Bacillati > Bacillota > Bacilli > Caryophanales > Paenibacillaceae > Paenibacillus > Paenibacillus sp. FSL R7-0163. The sequence goes on along the minus strand of NZ_CP150224.1, from coordinate 5,732,963 downwards.
TTGATCTACAGAACGTACGAATTGATTCAGGTCCACTTCTCCATGCGATGGAGTTAAATACTGATTATTTACTCAAGCTTGAGGCAGATCGGCTTCTGTCGCGTTTTCGCGAATATGCTGGCTTAGAGCCTAAGGCTGCTCACTACGAGGGCTGGGAATCTCAGGGCATTAGCGGCCATACGTTAGGCCATTATATTTCTGGATGTGCGTTAATGTATGCCTCTACGGGAAATGAAGAGCTGCTACAACGCGTGAATTATGTAGTAGATGAATTAGAGCAATGTCAGGATGCGCATGGCAATGGCTTTATTTCCGGCATTCCTCGTGGCAAGGAGTTATTTGAGGAAGTGAAGGCAGGCGACATTCGCTCACAGGGCTTTGACCTCAACGGAGGTTGGGTGCCACTTTACACGATGCATAAGCTGTTTGCAGGTCTTCGCGATGCTTATCGACTGGCCGGCAATCAGAAGGCGCTCGTTATTGAAACGAAGCTGGGCCTGTGGCTTGAGGATATTTTTGCAGGGCTGAGTAAAGATCAGATCCAAGAGGTGCTGCGTTGTGAGTTTGGCGGCATGAATGAAGCGCTGACGGATTTGGCAGAGGATTCCGGGGAAGAGCGTTTCCTCGCGTTAGCGGAAAGCTTTTATCATGGGGAAGTGCTTAATGATCTTGCTATAGAAAAAGATACCCTAGCTGGAAGACATGCTAATACACAGATTCCAAAAATCATCGGAGCTGCTAGACAATATGAGGTAACAGGGCAGGAGCATTATGCAGGTATTTCCCGCTTCTTCTGGGATCGGGTCGTGAATCATCATTCTTATGTGATCGGCGGCAACAGCTATAATGAGCATTTTGGTGAACCGGATAAGTTAAATGACCGATTGGGCGAAGGCTCCTGTGAGACATGCAACACGTACAACATGCTGAAGCTGACCAAGCATATGTTCCAATGGGATGCGTATGCAGCGTATGCGGATTACTACGAACGTGCGATGTATAACCACATCTTAGCCTCTCAGGAGCCGGTAGATGGCCGGGTATGTTACTTTGTATCTCTCGAGATGGGTGGACATAAATCATTTAATTCGCAGTTCGAAAGCTTTACGTGTTGTGTAGGCTCGGGAATGGAAAGCCATTCTATGTATGGCTCGGCGATATACTTCCATAGTGCAGATGAGCTTTATGTCAATCAGTACGTACCTTCTACAGTGGCTTGGAAAGAGCAAGGCATTAGCTTGCAGCAAGAGACCAAGTTCCCGGCAGAGGGACAAGGTGTACTGCGGATCAGTGCAGCACAGCCAACGAAATTCACATTAAAGCTAAGACATCCTTACTGGGCTGAGCAAGGGATGAGTGTTAGCGTAAATGGTGAAGATGTTCAAGTAAATGTAGGCAAATCTAACTACTTTACTTTGGATAGAGAGTGGCAGGATGGAGACGTTGTCGAATACGATATTCCGATGTCGGTGAGAATCGAGACGATGCCGGATAATCCCAACCGAGTTGCCTTCCTTTACGGGCCACTTGTGCTCGCAGGTGATTTTGGGTCTATAAATGCAGAGGCCAATAGCGATCGCGCCCTTGCCTCCGTATTAATCGGAGATCGGGACACACTGACGGACAACCTCATCCAATCTACTGTGAGCAAAAATGTGTTCCGGATGAAAGGTTTAGGGTATACAGGGGATCATGAGCTTCGTCCGTTCTACCCTATGCATGATCATCGTTATTCCGTGTATTGGGATTTGTTCACACCGGAAGAGTGGAAACTGGCAGAGGCTGAATATCGCGAAGCCGTGGAGAATAACTTGCTGCTTGAGCTGTTAACTGTCGATTCCGTACAACCTGCTGAAATGCAGCCTGAACGCGATCATAATTTCACAGGTGAATTTGTAGGCTTAGGCAAAATCCACAATCGCAAGTATCGGGACAGCTGGATCAATGGCTGGTTCTCCTTCACGATGGAAGTTTTGCCGGATGAGCAAGTGGATCTGGTGGTCACGTATCTGAAGTCGAACGATACTTCGCTGGCATTCGATATTTTGGCGGATGGGGAGCAACTTGGTGTAGGCACTCTTGAGTCTGAGGAGATGAATAAGCTGGAGACGATTCGCTATGAACTCCCGCAACCGATCACGAGCGGCAAATCAGCGGTTACGATCAAGTTTGCTTCTCATGAAGGACATAAGGTTGGCCAAGTGGCCGGACTTCGTATCGTTAAACGTAATTCTTGAATTAAAAGGCTTACAGAATTATAATAGGGTCAATTCTTTTAATTGAGGTGAAATGGATGTCTTTCCGTACCGTTACAAGGAACTAGTTATCGGGCTGGGTGAAACGCGTACCAGCTATCAAGGGGGGAGTCTACCCTTTTGATTACAACTAACTAGAGCTTTGTACGGTGCCATAGGCAGCTGTTTTTGTAGAGCCAGGCACTTAACCTATTTAACTTAGAGAACCGTTTATTTGTGGATGGTTTTTTACAGTGAGATAGGGGTGCCTGGCTTTTTTGCATTCAATTAAAAGAGGGGATAAACGATATGTTAAAAAAGAGTCTAGCTCACCTAAAGTGTTGGGTAGGTGGTTATATTTTATTGGGTTTTGCCATTCAGCTGTTAAGTAGTTTAGGTGTTGTTGTCTTTCAAAAAATATTAGATAAGGCCACGGTAATCAACAGTTTTGGTGAAATATCCACATTAATTATAGTGTATGGGGTTCTGCTAGCTGGGGTGGCGATCCTGAATTATATAGACGAATACCCGAGTGTGTTTTTATCGAACAGCATCACGGAGAGGTTAAAGATTATTGCACTGTCCAAAATATCAAAAATGGATTATCAAGCGTATCAGGATATGGGAACAGGGCAAATGATTAAGGTAATCGAGAACGGGGCAGCGGCTGGAAACAGCATTATTTTTTCTTTTTTTCTCAAAACACTACATGAGTTGTTACCTACTCTTCTATTCAGTCTAGTCTTTATCAGCTTCTATGACCTAAGGATCATGTTAGTGATTGCAGCTGGCTATGTGGTCGTCTTTCTGATAACAAATCTGCTGTTGAAATTTCTGTATGCCATGAAGGCAACCATTCTCCAAGAGCAAGAAAAGATGTCCAGATTCTCTATCCGCGGGTTTATGGAATTGGTCGTCTTTAGAACCAACAAGAGATATGAGAAAGAGATCGATAAATTAAGCCAGACCGCGCGCACTATCATTCATAAAAATGCTCAGCTAAAAATGATTCATGAAGCTTTTTTCGCTATATTCGAGTTATTTGTCACGATCATTAAAGTTATTGTCCTGATTTATGGTGTGAAAAGCATTGTCGCAGGCGAGACCTCACTTGGTATTGTGGTCGCATTGTTTATGTTCATCGATAAAATTTATACCCCAATTGCCATCTTCAATGTTTTATTTGTAGATTACAGACTGAATAAAGTGACTTACAGAAGATTCGAGGAATTTATTGCTGCCCCAGAAGATAAGAACTTGGAATCCGGAGAAGCCATCACTGAGCTCCAAGGCAATATTGAGTTTAGGGAGGTGTCCTTTACTTATGGGAATGTGCAGATACTGAATAACCTGTCATTTTCGCTTACGCGAGGAACTTCTGTTGCTATTGTCGGATTAAGTGGAGGCGGGAAATCTACGCTGATTAAATTGATTGTGGGGTTATTAAAAAAGGGCGAAGGTGAACTCTTACTGGACGGTAAGGATATCGATGAGATTCGTTTGAATAGCTACTATGATCATATTTCCTATCTATCCCAAGACACGCCGATTTTCGATGCTACGATAAGAGATAATATTGTATTCGATGAGGATACTCTGTCCGATGAAGAGCTATATGAGATTTTGGAAAAAGTTCATTTGCAGGAAAAAGTAAGCCATTTGCCGGATCGCTTAGATACTTTGGTGGGCGAAAAAGGTCTAAAATTATCAGGAGGCGAAAGACAGCGATTAGCGTTTGCCAGAATCATTGCCCAAAAAAGAAATATTCTAATTCTGGATGAGCCTGTGTCAGCGCTTGATAATATCACTGAGCAGAGTCTTATGGAGACGATTTTGAATGAATTTAAGGACAAAACTATCATCATTGTGGCCCACAGGCTTAATTTTATAAAAGACGTTGATAAGATACTGGTAGTGGATCAAGGGTCAATTGTTGGGGAAGGGAAGTTTGATGATTTAATAGAACAGTGCGAAGCTTTTAAAGCGTTATGGAATAGAAAAATATCGTTTACAGATTATCGATAAATTGCTAGACTCTTCTAAAAAAAAGAGGTGCTATCGATGGCTTGGCCAACACATATTGTAGCGGTGGGTGGAATTGCAATAAATGAAGAGGGAGATATTCTTTTAGTAAAAACACATCATGGTGAGTGGGTATTTCCTGGAGGACAAGTGGAAGTTGGAGAAAACCTAATGGATGCACTAATTCGCGAGATTAAAGAGGAAAGTGGAATAGATGTCGTTGTTTCTCAATTGATTGGCGTGTATTCGAATACAGGTATGCATAAATGGTATGACGGTGAGACGGATGTTCCTACCAAGGTCATGTTAGACTTTATCTGCAAGCCCGTGGGAGGAGAATTAAGTACTTCGGAGGAAACATCTGAAGTGATGTGGGTAGCCAAGGAGAAGGTGCTGGATCTGATTTCTGCAGCGGCTATTCGTACCCGCTATCAAGCTTATTTGGATTTCGATGGAAATACTAGGTACATGGATTATGTAACTGGAGGTGCGTTTGAAGTTAAATTGGATCGGACGGTGTAAAAAAGAAACTTTGAGGCTTTCCCGAAAGGGAAGGCCTCTTTTGTTGGGAATGAGCGATCATTCCGCTATATCGTATAAGGATTGTGACGAATCATCTCAATTAAATTCACTGCGGCTGCTGATAAGGGCTCATTTTTACGTGTACAGATCGCAATGGTATTCTTCAGATGGATTCCTTCTACATATACTCGGCACAATTCTCCACGCTCTACATATTTGCGTACGACTAATGAAGAAACGAAGTTTGCGCCATATCCGGCGATAACGGCTTTGATGGCTTCATGTAGTCCATTAAATTGCAAAGAGATGATAGGAGCGGGTGTGTTGTATGTGCGGCATAAAGATAATAATCGCTCCCGCGTTGAACTTCCTTCTTCACGCATAACAAAGGGTTCCTTCATCATTTCGGATAGAGAAACTTGCTGATTGGCATAACGATGATCGGGTGCGACTACAAACCATAACTCGTCCTGAAATAACTCTTCTGTCTGGATTGTATCTGGATAAGCCTCGGCGATTCCTCCATAAATAGCTATATCCACGTCTACATTTAACAGCTGCTTGAGGGCATCACTTGAGTTGGTAGTGGTGATCATCATCTCCACTTGTTCATATTGTTGCTTAAACTTTGCAATCCAGGTAGGAATGAGAAAGTGAGCAGGCAAATACGTTGCGGCTAGACGGATACTTCCGTTAGTGCCGTTAACATAATCTTGAGCGAATTGTTCAATTTGTTGTTCTACGGCGAACAGTCGCTTGGCGAGTAGAGTAAGCTCTTCCCCAGCATCCGTTAAAGCGATTCCTCTGCCTTGAGGTTTAAATAGGGTAAAGGACAGTTCTTTTTCGAACTTCTTAATCTGCGCAGTGATGGCAGGCTGACTTATATTTAAAATTTCTGAAGCGCGTGTCACACTGCCTGTCGATGCGATTACATGGAATAAGCGTAAGGCATGTAGGTTCATGGTTAAACTCCCATTCTTCGATTTATATATTAAATATATAAATTAGACTTAAAGATATATTATATTTATGATTATAACTGATTTACAATACAGATATAAAGATGAACTTGGAAAGATGAGATTAGGGAAAGGAGTAATGGAGAGGAGGTTTGGAACTGTAGGAGCGTAGCGATCGCCTTTGTCTCCGGATTTCAACCATGAACAAATACTAAAGGAGAAGTGATAAATATGAATCAAACGACTACTTGGGATAAAGTCGATCAGTATATTACAGAGCGCCTGATTCCACAGGACTCTGTGTTGGAAGAAGTGTTGGTCACCAATCAACAGGCAGGGCTGCCGCCCTTTGATGTTTCGCCTAGTCAGGGGAAATTCCTGAATCTACTGGTGCAAATGAAAGGTGCACGCCGGATTTTGGAGATTGGCACCTTGGGCGGGTACAGTACGATTTGGATGGCAAGAGCCCTGCCGTCTGACGGACAGATAGTTACTTTGGAGCTGGATCCCATTCATGCGCAGGTAGCTAAAGCTAATCTTTCGCTTGCCGAGGTGGATCATCTGGTAGAGCTTCGTGTAGGGGATGCATTAGAGCAACTGTCTCAGATGAAACAAGAGGGCGTTGAACCCTTCGACTTTATTTTTATAGATGCCGATAAACCGAATAATCCTAACTATTTAAAGTGGGCTCTGCAATTCTCCCAGCCCGGAACGGTGATCATTGGAGATAATGTGATTCGTGAAGGTGAGGTCATTAATGAGAATAGCGAAGACCCTCGTGTAGTAGGCGTACGGGAATTTTATGATCTCTTGGCTGAAGAGCCTAGAATTTCAGCTACTGCCATTCAGACGGTGGGAAGCAAAGGTTATGATGGATTTGTATTGGGGATTGTGAATAGCTGAGGGATTTCACAGGTCCTCTGAGCGTTACGGACCCCAGTGACGCTATTGCTTAGAAAGAGGTTCATCTGTGTCCGATAGATGCCGGTGCCTCCTACCTGTAAATGATATCAAATCAAACAAAGGTGTCCCTAAGCCATGATGGCTTTAGGAACACCTTCGTTATTTTAAAGCGCCTCTTTAATCACCTTTTTGTAATAGAAGACGGACAATATTGCAAAGATCGAATACAAAGCAGTGTATAACAGCATCACCAGAATCATCGGTGTCCAAAGCTCTGTGCCGAATAAGAACCAGCCGGATTTAACGGCGAAGTAGCTGTGAAGCAGACCTATGACTAATGGAATACCGAAGTTGAACAATTGTTTCATCTGTATACCTCTGAGCAGATCACCTTGCGTGAATCCAAGCTTTCTCAGAATGGTGTAGTTAGGTTTTTCATTTTCACTTTCATCCATTTGTTTAAAGTATAGAATACATCCGGAGGTAATCAAGAAGGTTAACCCCAGAAAAGCAACGATAAACATAATGAGTCCCATATTTTGTTTTTGACCTTTTATCGACTCTAATTGAGAGTCTTGTTTGTTATTCTCATCAAATTTTAAGGTCTTGAAAAGTTCATTTGCCTGTTCAACGCTGGCCCGGACTTTCATATCAATCCCGATATTAAGGGAGGATCCTCTTTGAAGGGCAGGATCTAAATCCTTCTTTAAGCGCTTAAAGATCGATTCGTCTACAACCGCAACCGGTAAGCCACCACCTGTGTAATACCCTGAAATGGGACTTTCGATATCTAATCTTTTATAATCCTGCGGAAAAACCTCATGTAACCCTTTGAGTTCAATCGCACCTTTATCTTTCATAGTAACAAAATTATCCAATGTACTGCTTGATTTCGTGAAATAAGCTTTATCTGGAGTTAGATCAACGTCTTCAAGTGCATTTTCACTTATGACCGCCAGGGTCATAATATTTGAAAACATATTGTCTCCGTCCGGTTTTTTAACAAGAATCTCTTCAACATCTACATCGACCTGAAGGACTTGGGTCCTTCTTTCTGTAAATACTAAATCATTTGCCGTTAGGATCTTTGTAAATTGTTCAGCCTCTTGGGCATTCGTGAATACAAAATCCGTTGGGACATATTGCTTGGAAGTTTTCTCAGCAGAGTAAAAGGAAATGTAGCTAAGGGATAATAAACCCAGCGCTAGTGCCGATACCGTTGTAATGATGGTTAATAATACGGCATTGGATTTCATGCGAAACATAATGGAGGAAAGAGATAGAACCTCTCTAATGTTCAGATAGCCGTTTTTCCGCTTACGAATGATATGAAAAATAAAACTTACCGAGCCTTTATAAAATAGATAGGTCCCAATAATGACGGATCCCAAAATAGTAATCATGGATATAGCCAATTGATTCATTGAGGTTACGTCTTCGGTAAGTAATTTAGAGGAGAGCACATAGCCCAGTAGGATTAGGCCAATTCCGACAATCCCTATGATCATTTCAAAGAAGGATAACTTTTTCACTGTACCTTCTGTTGTTGAGGTCACCCGGAACAAGGATAAAATACTTTGTCTTTTAATAAATCCATAATTCATCAGCATGATCAAAAGATAAATCACACAGAATACGATCAACGTCTGAATCAAAGCTTCGATAGAGAAATGAAGGGAGGCTATAGCATCGACCCCCATTATCTTAAATAAGATCATGAGGATTAATTTTGAGATAGAAAAGCCAACCAATATCCCCAGGACCAAGGAACCGAAATACAGAATAAAGTTCTCTGCCGAAAGAATGCGGAAGATTTTATTTTTGGTCATTCCAATTAACTGAAATAAGCCAATTTCTTTACCGCGTCGTTTGATGAAGATCGTATTAGCATATAACAGGAAAATAGAGACAATTACGACTAGTAAAATCGAGGCAGCCATGATTGCTGCGCCCCCTTTGATAGAGCTTTCCAGCTCATCCATCGAGGGATCATATTGCAAGGTGACAAAGGCGAAATATAAGGCCACACTAAAAACTAGCGCAAACACGTATAGGTAGTAATTTCGAATGTTTTTTCGCAGATTTCGAATCATTAATACATTAATGCTCATTCTGCACACCGCCTAATACACCCTGTGTTTTTATAATGTCGTTGAAGAAAACTTGTCTTGATTGTTCTCCTTTATTTAGTTGCGTATAGATTTTTCCATCTTTTATAAAAATAACTCTACTGCAATAACTGGCAGCCACTGGATCATGTGTAACCATAACGATGGTTGCTTTTCGTTTTTGATTGAGTTCACTTAGCTTATTTAATAAATCAGAAGCGGATTTAGAATCCAGCGCCCCGGTAGGCTCATCAGCAAAAATAATACTTGGATCATGAATGAAGGCACGAGCTGCTGAGGTACGTTGTTTTTGACCGCCAGAGATTTCATTGGGGTACTTATTTTTTAATTCCAAAATCCCCAATTCCTTTGCGAGACTTTCGAATTTCTGATTGGCGGCTTTCTTGGGTGTATTGGTAATGGATAGTGGCAGCAGGATATTCTCCTTTACCGTCAGTGTGTCCAAGAGATTATATTCTTGAAAAATAAAACCTAAATGATTTTTGCGAAATTCCGCGAGCTGCTTCTCTTTCATATTGGAGATTTCATTGCCCTCAATGGTAATAGATCCGTTGCTGATTTTGTCGATCGACGAGAGTACGTTGAGTAGGGTTGTTTTACCTGAACCGGAAGGCCCCATGATGCCAACGAATTCGCCTTCTTCTATACGAATATCGAGTCCGCTTAACACGGATTGTTTGTTTAATTTATTGCCATAGCTTTTATGAATTTTAGTAGCTTCTAGAATTGCCATAATGATTCACTCCTTCGTTTCTTCTTGTATAGCCTTATTATAAAAAAGTTTATTGTTCTTATCCTGCGATTGCCCGAACAAAATATAAAAGCATGTGACATTGTTGTCACATGCTTGAGATTTTAACGAATTCATTTTTGAGTGGGAAGGTTAGCGTAAATGTTGATCCCGCTCCGAGCTTGGATTGAACTCCGATGATGATGAGTAATGATTGAGCTGCTTTCTGAGCTAAATATAAGCCCATGCCTGTGGCGGCATTGTCGCGATGTACAGTAGTGGAAGTAAACCCTCTGTCGAAGATGCGCGGCAGGTCCTTCGGATCTATCCCGCGCCCGCAATCCTTCACCTCAAGAACGATATGTTCAGCTTGCTGGTAGCTATTCACTGTAATATCAGAAGCTTCACTATATTTTACGGCGTTGGTTAGGAGTTGTCTGAGGATAAAAGCCAGCCATTTAGCATCACTAAGCACTTCAGCAGCTTCTAAGTTCAACTCAAAGCCGATTCCCTTCTGAATACACCAAGATTGTAATGTCTTAATCTCACTAAAAATAAGCGTTTCTATATCGATTTGCTCCATGTACAGGTCGTTTTCAATAAAGGGTATCCGTCTTTGATGGAGCTGCTGATCCAGCAGCAGGTGAATACGCAGCCACTCATAGGTCAAGTGCCCCTTCATAACATCATCTTCTATACGCTCAATCATTAGATGCATTGCGGTCAGTGGAGTCTTTACTTCATGAATCCAGGATAACAACTCATCCTTCTCTTGCTCCAAATTCATTAAATTGTCTGAAGCAGTCCGCTTTAACAATTTCACTTGGTTGGTGATGCTCTCTTCGATGATTTTCTCAAAAGGACTTTCGGCAAGAGCGATGCTTGTCAGATCGAGATCATCGTCCCGCTCATTTAAGCTTTTATAAAATCTGGTTTCCTTAGGATAGCGAATGACTAGAAAAATTACGAAAAAAATCATCGATAAAGAGACCAGATAGAGCACTGAAGACAGGGGGATGGTCGGGTCCATAAAGGTGATAAAGAGCATAAATAGATGTACAAAGAGAAAAAGCAAAATCCAACCGAGTCTTTCGAGCAGGTACTTTTTAATCATAGAGAATCCTCTTCAATGGCTACGTACCCTTGTCCAACCTTCGTCTCAATAAACGCCCCTAATTCAAGCTCGTCGAGCTTTTTGCGCAGCCGATTTACGTTGACGGTAAGAGTGTTATCACTAATAAAGCGCTTATCGTCCCATAAGCTATTAATTAATTCCTCGCGGGTGACGATTTTATTCTTTTTCTCAATGAGCAATTTCAATATGAAAATCTCATTTTTGGTAAGCTCAATCGTTCCCGTGTCGTTGGTCACTGAATTCCGTTCATAATCGACGGTGGCTCCGCACCACGTTTTGAGTTCAATGTTATCCGTATTGTAATTGTACACCCGCCGGAGAATGGCTTGCACCTTGGCAATGAGTACATCGAAATGGAAGGGCTTTTGGATATAATCATCGGCTCCCAGCTGCATGGACATCACCATATCTGTCGGATGATCCCGGGAGGATAAGAAGATAATCGGCAGATTAGAGTGAGAGCGAATCATTCTACACCAATGAAATCCATCGAATTTGGGTAATTGGATATCAATTATCACTAAATCAGGTTTGATTTCCGTGAATTCCTGCGTAACATTGTTGAAATCTTGAATGCCATATACATCATAAGACCACTGCGTAAGCCGTTCTTTGATCTCATTAAACAGCGTTGTATCATCTTCGATTAATAAAAGCTTGAACAAATCGGTCACCACACTTTTAGTTTCGTGCCTTGCATTTAGAATACGCTTAAATGATTGAAGCCATACTTTGATTGTGCTTAGAGCATTGCAGATAACACTGTCTGATAATGCGCAAATTCCTTCGTTTCATTAAACTGAGGGCACATTTTCAAGGAGAGCAGGGCGCTTTCGATTAAGAACTCTCTTGGTTCCTTGTTGTTCATGATCTCTTCTTGGATAAAATATAACAGCTTCAGTGCATTGGACAGGCTAGGATCATCGGCGGCGAATGATTTATCAATGATTTTTTTTAAGCTTACGGTCGCAAACGATAAATCATTATTAAAAAAATCAGTGTATTCAGCAACAGGCAATAGTTTCCCTACATGATCGGGGGAGATAAGTTGGATTCCCTTTTCGCTTACATCCTCAACAATCGTCTGGATAAGAGTAGTGCAATAATTAATGATTTGTTGAGAGGTAATGACTTCATTCATGGCACTGTTAATTTGCAGCATATGTTGCAAGATGCCTGTGAAAATGATGGCTCCATCCAGTAGATAGGGCTTCTTATCTTCAGAAAATATATGCAGGAAACGTTCATGCACCCAGGTTAATAAGGTGAATTTAGTTTTTTTGATGAACGTAATTAAGTCCGGATCATTGGAGACCAGGGCATCTTCAACCAGCTGCAACAATTTATTTTTCTTATTGATTTTCATAACCAGTTGAACTTGTTTAGCGAATATATCAATGTCAGAGGGGTCCTGGCCAATGAGCAGGCCATTTCTGCCTTCTTCCAGCTGGTCATGAATAGAGGTGAATACAGCTTTAAAGAGATCCCCTTTGGAAGGGAAATAATTATAAAAAGATCCTTTGGAGATCCGGCTGTGATTCAGAATGTCCTGTATGGATGTGGCGTGGTAGCCTTTTTCAATAAATAATTCATGTGCTTTTTGAATCACTTGCTCTTTCCGTTTATTTATCATCTTAGGTGCCCCTTTAAGCTGGACTCTTTTGTGCGAAAAAAACACTTCACGTAGAATAGACTAGCTTATATTTCCACTTAATACAATTTAGTTTTTAAATGAATTCTGACTTGCCAAGCAGTAAATATAAGAGTAATATATTCTACATTGTAACATAAGTTCAAATTTGAACCGACGGTATGATTATAGAATGGAGGATTCCAAAATGAAAACGAAAGAAAGTAAAGCGTCCTATGGGATTTTGGCAATCCTTATGATTGGTGCATTTGTTGCTTTACTAAGTAATACACTACTCAATATAGCTTTACCATCGATTATGAAGGATTTTGATGTCAGTGCCTCAACGGTACAGTGGCTATCGACGGGTTATATGCTAGTGAACGGGATCATGATTCCTTCAACGGCCTTTTTAATTCAAAAGTATACAGCGAGACGATTATTCTTAATCGCCATTGGATTATTTGCAATAGGGACCTTTATTGGAGGCTTTGCTCCAAGTTTCCCTGTATTATTGATTGCGAGAATGGTCCAAGCCTCAGGGGCCGCAATTATGATGCCATTATTAATGAATGTATTGTTTACCACATTTCCACCTGAAAAACGCGGCTCGGCCATGGGGATGTTTGGTTTGGTTATGATTTTTGCACCAGCCATTGGTCCTACACTGTCAGGATGGATTATTCAGCATTATGAATGGCCTGTGCTGTTCTTTATGATTGCACCTATCGCCGTATTGGTGTTCATTCTTGCCTTCTTCAAACTGCATGATCCTAAAAAAGATGTGGCTATTAAAATCGATATTCTATCTGTAGTTCTATCAGCGATTGGGTTCGGGGGTCTTCTATACGGCTTCAGTTCCGCTGGGAATAAAGGATGGGATGATCCAATGGTCTACTCCACCCTTATTATCGGGGTTATTGGTTTAGTGATATTCATAATGCGCCAGATGAGAATGAAGGAGCCTATGCTTAACTTCAGAGTGTACAAATATCCGATGTTCGCTTTATCCTCAGCGATTTCGATTACACTGAATATGGCGATGTTCTCAGCGATGATGTTAATGCCGATTTACCTGCAAAATATTAGAGGCATTTCACCTCTGGATTCGGGACTCCTAATGTTGCCTGGTGCGTTGATTATGGGGGTTATGTCTCCAATCACAGGTAAATTGTTCGATAAATTCGGCGGCAAAGTCTTGGCGTTAATGGGTCTGGCTATCGTAGTGATCAGTACGTATTTCTTTAGTGATCTAACTGAAACAACGAAATATTCGACACTTATGATTTTGTATTCTGTGAGAATGTTCGGGATTTCAATGGTTATGATGCCTGTGATGACCAATGGTCTGAACTCCATCCCGGCTAAATATACACCGCATGGTACAGCCATGAACAGTACGATTCAGCAAGTCTCCGGAGCGATTGGCGGGGCGCTGCTTGTAACGATTATGTCTAACAGTACCACTTCACATGTCAAAGATATGGTAGCAGAAGCTGTGAGTAAATTAACGGCTAAACCTTCTGCAGAGCAATTGCTTGGTATTCAAAACCAAGTCATCGCAAAAGCAACGATCGAAGGAATTAACGATGCGTTCTTAGTGTCAGTAGGCGTAGCCATCATTGCCTTTATCCTAGCTTTCTTCATAAAAAGAGGGATACAGCCTAAGGATACGGAAACAGTCGAAAAAAAAGTGGCTGTTAAACAAGTTTCATCCGCTAGATCGATGTAATTTGCTATGCAGAAAGACGCTCACCTGTGGTGGGCGTCTTTTTTGTCTTAATTAAAAATAGAGCTCTGAGTGAGTCTTGGTCCATCCTGAATGACCGTTATGGAGTCGTTTCCACCTACATAAATTCTATTTATGAGCGGGTTTAGCACAGTACTGCCTGATACAGAGGGGAATCTTGCGAGCCGTTTAAACGTGGTGGCGTTATAAACGGACATATGATTTTTATCGAAATTACCAACAAATAAATGATTTGTATTCGGATTAATGGTTATGTTGGAGGAAGTAGGAAGAACCTTTGTTGTAATGATTTTGTTGTTATTTCCATTGATGACGAATAGCTTTCCTTTACCTTCAACTTGTGCACTTGAAACAAAAATACGGTTCGTCAGGGGATTTATAACGACCTCGCTTTGCAGACGTCCCAGCTGTACATTACGCAACAATTTGTTGGTTCGGCCATTGATCACAGAAAGAAACCGGCTTAAGTTATTAGCGACATAAATACGATTGGTAATTTTATTAAGTGCTGGCGCTATCACGGGGTTACTTCCGACTTTTATTGTCGCAATGATAGCCTGTGTAGTTCCGTTAATGACGGTGACGCTATCATTTGCTGTATTGGTCACATAGACACGGTTTGTAAGCTCATTGATAACGATTCTGGATGGGCGTCCACCGATTTCAATCTTTTTGCGGACCTGATTTGTTTTCCCGTCTATGACGAATAGGGTTCCGAATGCGCTAGTTACATAAATCAGATTGGTTCGAACATTCACTCCGATATTGTCTGGGAATCGGCCTACTTTGACAGTTTTGATTACCTGGTTTGTCCGCCCGTTTATGACAGAGACATTTTCGTCACGGAAGTTAGGTACATAAATCCGGTTGGTTCGGGGGTTGATTCCGAGCTGAGACGGCAGTCTTCCTACAGGGATCCGAGCGATAATGCGATTAGTTCTGCCCTCCAATACCCCGATAGTTCCAGCCTCGGTGTCTGGGTTTACAAAGTATACTCGATTCGTAACGACATTTACTTTTATATCTCCGATCGGTCCGGCAGAGCGGACTGTAGCAATCACTTTTGGCTGCGCCATGCTTTTACCCCTTTCCAAGTGAATAGATACTTCATTATATTTAGGCTTAGGCAAAAGGGTACTTCATTTATCCTTGCAAGATATATATTAGGAGTGTAGAATGGTACTCCATTATCCAAATATTAGGTTAGGTGTAAGCGTTTTATTTTTTGAAAAATTGAGATTGATTGGAGGTTGGGGTTGAGATGGTGAAATCAGTGTTGTCGGATATTTTATTAACACCTGATAAGACGCAGCTTCATAGTGAATTGTTAGAGGAAATTGGGCAGTATATCACGCAAGAAATTCTAAATCATCCGTTAATGAAAGAGGAGAGTCAGCGGGTAAGTATTCTCCTTGATGGATCGACCGCACTTGGTGTGGTGGATGAGCAGTCGGATGTGGATGTAATCATTATTTGTCAGGACGAGTATTATAGCAGCATTAATCATCGGTTCGAGCAAGCGGGGTTGATCCCGGAGCAAAGTAGTTTTTTTATGGATTTACGACTTCCCAGCGGCAAGTCCGGACATTACACACTGCATAAAATATCAGAAATTAAAGCGGCGTTAATGAGCGGAAATATGGAATGGCTGTGGAATGCTTCTATTTCTTATATCTACTATGACCGATTGGATGTAAAGTCACTTTTTGATGCCTATGTCCCCCTCCAACCTGAAGTCCTAATGAGATTTCGTAAGAATTCATACATACAGTTAAGAAGTTATGCCAAAAGCTTAGATAATCCTGTAGTGCGTGGCGACGCCTTTCCTATTTTATTTTTAGCGGTTTCTCTTTATAAAGAAGCATTACGCTGTGCCATTACTATTGAAGGTTATCCCTACCCCTACGACAAATGGCTGGTACCTGTAGCCAAACAAACGACTGTCGGACGAAAGATTACGGAGTGTGCGGGCGATTTTTGGAGTTTTATTAGAGATGATGAATCCTTTGCCCCTATGTACCAGGAGGATAATAACTTTGTCAAAATGGAAAAACGTTTCCGGAAGATACTTGTAGACGAATTCCGCATGCGGGGGATCAATGAACCTTGGTTAGTAGAGTGGTGGAAGTTTATGGAGGATTGAGTGTAGGGTGAGTGTTGAGTGGTTGGGGTGGTTGGAGAGGTGGCGGAGGGAGTGAAGTGGTTATTGTGAGGTGAAGCTACGGTGGACTGTAGTGGCTGTAGTAGCGTAGTAGCTGTGGTGGCTGGAGAGGTGGCGGAGGGAGTGAAATGGTTATTATGAGGTGAAGCTATGGTGGACTGTAGTGGCTGTAGTAGCGTAGTAGCTGTGGTGGCTACGGTGGTGGAATGGTCGGGTGGTTGAAGTGGCTATAGTGTTTGGGTAAGTGGCTGTAGTGATTAAGTAACTTAAATGCCCCCCCTTCCTCCTCTTGATTATGGTAAGGTATATTGAAGTGAAATTTTAGTGAGAGGTGATTATATGGACGGGACAGTTTCAATATTAGGAGTTCCCTTTTCAAAACTAACACTACATGAGACAACACTTCATCTAACAAAACATATTCAATCCGGAGAACCGAAACTTTTCCATTTGATCACGGCTAACCCGGAAATTACGATAACAAGTCAATCGGACGAGCTGCTACGAACCATACTTCAAGAAGCGGATTTAATCACTCCTGACGGGATTGGCATTGTGATGGCTTCAAAAAGAAAAGGCGATCCTATTGCTGAGAGGGTAACTGGATATGAGCTGCTTCTTGAGCTTTTGGAGCAAGGAAATAGCTTGGGATGGAGTTTTTATTTCTTGGGAACAGATGAGCTTACCAGTTGTAAAGCGGTCGAAAAGATCACGGAGTTATATTCGAATGTGAAGATTGCAGGAAGACATAATGGTTTTCTTACCAAGGAAGAGGAGCCTGCCATTGTAGCAGAGATTCAGCGTGCACAGCCGGATTTTCTGATCGTTGCGATGGGGGCGCCATACTCTGACAAATGGGTATATAAGCACAAACAGGAGCTTACGCAGGTAAAAGTTGTTTTTGGCGTGGGGGGCAGCTTGGATGTAATAGCGGGAAAAGTTACTCCTGCACCAGCGCTATGGAAAAAACTCAATCTGGAGTGGTTGCATCGACTTTTGTTCGCTCCAGTTGCGAAGGGACAAAAGTCGCGATGGCGCAGACAGGCAGTGCTGCCCAAATTCGTGTTCCGAGCTATGATTAAGAAATGAAGAAAAGGCCTCGTTTATGGGGGCCTTTTTTGGTTCGGTTGGTGTGAGAGGAAGAGGAGGCAGGTGTGAGAGTAGGAAGTAAGGAGTAAGGGGAAGAGTAATAGTGGTTAGTGGGAGTGAGGTGAGGAGTAGGGGGAAGAGTAGGAGAGATTAGTGGGAGTAAGATGAGGAGTATGAACAAGAGCAAGTAGTGGGATTGAGGTAAGGAGTAGGAGTAAAAGTGAGTAGTGGGAGTAAGTGTAAGAGTAGCGAGTAGAATGTAAGTGCGACTATAGTTGTGACCTTTAAACAAATTAATAATAATAAACAACACCGATTCTGGTTGATGCCATAGCCTCGTATTTAATTCAAGCTAAAAGCTAAAGGGGTACAATAAGGGGATAAATTCCCTTGAGTCACTGGAATTCCGCCCGAAGAGGCAAAAGAAAGGCAAAAATCCCGTAGAATGAGCCGAGTCCGGCCCGAAGCAGCAAATCAACGGTATAAATCCCGTAGAATGAGCCGAATCCGGCCCGAAGCAGCAAATCAACGGTATAAATCCCGCAGAATGAGCCGAATCCGGCCCGAAGCAGCAAATTAACGGTATAAATCCCGCAGAATGAGCCGAATCCGGCCCGAAGCAGCAAATCAACGGTATAAATCCCGCAGAATGAGCCGAGTCCAGCCCGAAGCAGCAAATCAACGGTATAAATCCCGCAGAATGAGCCGAATCCGGCCCGACGAAACAAATCAACGGTATAAATCCCGTAGAATGAGCCGAGTCCGGTCCGACGAAGCAAATCAACGGTATAAATCCCGTAGAATGAGCCGTATCCGGTCCGAAGAAACAAATCAACGGTATAAATCCCGCAGAATGAGCCGAATCCGGTCCGACGAAGCAAATCAACGGTATAAATCCCGTAGAATGAGCCGAATCCGGCCCAACGAAACAAATCAACGGTATAAATCCCGTAAATGTCCCCCAGCCCAACCCGGTTACTATCCATTACCAACACGGAGGCCGTTTTCGCCACACATTTAATGTGATCCCTACTATGATGAGTGAAATTTGTTAAATGAGCAGATACATCCGCACCAATTGTAAATATGTTAGGGAGTTTATCGCTGCAAAATAAAAAACTGACACCGCTATACCAGCGATATCAGTTTACAGTGCTTAGCGATTAAGCTAGCGGCTGCCTATTTTTAGCTTGTTCCTCTCGCATCCACTGTGACAACTGGCGTTTGAGCTTAAGGAACTCGGGAGAGTCCGTAATCTCATCACGGCGTGGCCGCGGAAACGGCACATCGACTGTATGCAGGATGGAGCCGGGGCGGCCGGAAAATACATAGATACGATTAGAGAGCAGCAACGCTTCTTCGATGTTGTGAGTAATGAACAGCACAGAGCGGCGATTCTCTTCCCACAGCTCAAGCAGCCAGCGCTGCATTTCACTGCGAGTTAGTGCATCGAGTGCGCTGAAAGGTTCATCCAGCAACATTAGCTCCTGCGGAGCGAGCAATGCTCTGAGAAAAGCTGCACGCTGCTGCATCCCGCCAGACAGCATATGCGGATAAGCATGTTCGAACCCGCTTAACCCAACCTTGGCAAGCCACTGGCGTGCTTCCTCGCGGGCTCCATCCCGCAGTGCGCCCTTGATCTCCCCAGCAAGCAGCACATTATCCTCAATCGTACGCCAAGGAAAAAGAGCAGGCTGCTGCGGCATATAACTAATTTCACCGCGTTGACCTGTAACGACCTTACCGTTCATGCGGATCGTGCCTGCATCGGGTTTCACAAGGCCGCCAATCATATGGAATAAGGTGCTTTTTCCGCAGCCGGAAGGACCAACGATCGAAACGAATTCTTGTTGCTCTACCTTGAGAGAGACATTATTCAGAACTTTTGTCTCACGGCGACGATGGAAAAAAGATTTGGAGATGCCGCTCACTTCAAGGGCGGGTGCCGCGGTATGAGCTTCAGGAGAGCTGATGACTTCTGTTGTTCTGTGTTGCATTTGCATCGCTTGAGACATACAGGCATCTTCCTTTCTATGAGTTACGGTGCGGCTTCCAGCGAACCAGCCATTTTTCCAGCAATGCAATAATAGCAAAGAGTACAAGACTTAAAAGTACAATAATAACAATAGCGACAAACATCCGATCCGTACGATAAGCGGATTTCTGCAGAAGCATATAATAGCCAATACCCTTATCCGCGCCAATCCATTCAGCGACCACGGCGCCCATAACCGCATAAGTAGCAGATATTTTTACACCGGAAAATAGTGCCGGGATAGAAGAGGGCAGCTCCAGCTTGGTGAAGATTTGCCACTTGCTTGCGCCAGCCATTTTCATATAATTCATCATGACCTGATCACTTTGGGCCAGGCCGCCCATCGCAGCGACAGCTACAGGGAAGAAACATACTAGTGTAATCAGCACGATTTTGGGCAAAAGACCAAAGCCGAACCAGATAATGAGCAGGGGGCCGAGCGCGATGGAGGGAACATTTTGACTCAGAATAATGAGTGGATAAAAAGCCCGTCTAGCCCAAGGCAAAAGATGCAAAAGCAAAGCGACGATCAGACCTACCCCCGTACCGATGGGAAAACCAATTAAAGTGAGCCGCAGCGTAGCCATCGTATGAGCCCAAAGACCAGAAGCGTTACTGGTGGATTCACGGGCAATATCAGCAGGACTCGGCAGAATCCAGGATTCAATATGAAATACAGATACAGATAGCTGCCATACGGTTAAAAAGAAGACGACCGCCACAAGGGGCGGCCATATTAGCTTCCAGGTCGATCTCACGGCCGATATTTCTCCGTCAATTTATCCATGCTGATTCCGTTAGGATTATGAGCGATTTTGATCTGCGAAATTACGCTTGGACTGCCTGCTTCGATCAACGCCTCTTGCATCTGACGCACAACCTCCAGCAGCTCGCTAAGCTCACCTTCCATTGTGGTTTCCAGCGGATTCACCTGATGTTTAACACCGGATTTTTGAATGACCTCAATCGCTTTATCTACGTATGGGATGGAATCCTCATTGTTCGGAGTTTTTGGAATTACTTGAATGCTTAGTAGGGTGTTAGCCACAATAATCAATCCTCTCATTTTATATGGTAAGTTCAAAAAGCCAACTTTGATAACGAAGTAATTCAGGAAGCAAACTCGACATCGAATCTTGAACGAACTTGGGAAGTCCGGTACTCACGTACCACATCACTACGCTCCGTTCCTCCTTCCTCAAGTAACGTCCAACCTTCTTGGTTCTGAAAGCCGTCTTTTTGAACTCTTAAATTATAAGGTAAGTTCAAAAAGCCAACTTTGATAACGAAGTAATTCAGGAAGCAAACTCGACATCGAATCTTGAACGAACTTGGGAAGTCCGGTACTCACGTAGCACATCACTACGCTCCGTTCCTCCTTCCTCAAGTAACGTCCAACCTTCTTGGTTCTGAAAGCCGACTTTTTGAGCTCTTAAATTATAAGGTAAGTTCAAAAAGCCAACTTTGATAACGAAGTAACTCAGGAAGCAAACTCGACATCGAATCTTGAACGAACTTGGGAAGTCCGGTACTCACGTAGCACATCACTACGCTCCGTTCCTCCTTCCTCAAGTAACGTCCAACCTTCTTGGTTCTGAAGTCCGCTCTCTACTCCGCCGGTAAAAAATCATTACTGAATGCACTAGCAGCATCCAGCGGTTTATCCAGCAACTTCAGATCATACATCCAGTCGCCGTAATTTTGCCAGACCTCGGTTTTTTGCTCGCCCCAGCGGGCAGCATCGTCCTTGTATTTTGGGCTAAGCCATTTTTGGCTAGCTAGGACAAGGTCGGCGTCCAGGTCAGGAACGGCCTTCGATAACATACCGGCAGCCTCTTCCGGATGATCAATAGCATATTGATAACCTTTTGATGTGGCTTTCATGAAGGCCTTCACCAGCTCAGGATGATCTGCAATTTGCTTCTCACTCGTCGTCAGCACAGGCGTGTAATAATCGAGCTGTGGCGCATAATCCTTTAAGTACAGCATATCCAATGGCTCGCCACGCAACTCAGCCTCAACGCCAGTCCAAGCGTAGAAAATCCAGGCGAAATCAATGTCACGTTTGACGGCGGTAAAATAATCAGCTTCACCGATACTGATCAGCTTCACCTTTTTCACATCGCCACCTTCAGGATCCATGATAGCTTTCATGGCTGCTTCTTCGGCTGGTGAGCCCCAGCCTCCGTAGGTTTTACCTTCGAAATCCTTTGGTGATTTAATATTGCGATCTACTGGAGCGGCGAATCCCGACGTATTATGCTGAATAATAGCTGCTATCGAGACAAGGGGTACGCCTTGTAGACGGGCTAGCGTTAATCCTTCTTGGGCGCTGATGCCAAATGCGGCTTCGCCAGAAGTAACCATAGTATCAGAACCCGCTGCGCCTGGCTGAACGATTTCGACGTCCAGACCTTCTTCAGCGTAGTAACCAAGATCCTTTGCTACGTATAGACCGGTATGATTCGTGTTCGGTGTCCAGTCGAGCGCGACTTTAACTTTGGTGAGCTCTTTTGGAGCATCCGTCCCAGCCGCTGCAGTTGGATCAGTAGCATTTGCTTTGTTTCCGGCTGTATTCCCATTGTTGCTGCCGCATCCGGCAATGGCAAGAATGAGTACACAGGTGAGGCACAACGTAAGTGCTTTTTTGAGGTGCATGTCTTCTTCTCTCCTTTAAGGTTACAAGAAATCCGTCTTCACAACATGAACCGTAAAGTGTAGTATGTACGTTTTTCTACATCTTTTAGTGATCTTACAAAAAAAGCGCCCCGAGTGATCGGGACGCTGGCTTGGCGCAAGGTTAGTCAAGGTCACAGGGACCAGAACCAATTGGCGATTCCTACGCTGGCATTATCCAGATCAGGTATAAGGGTCAGTATCTTGTGGGATACAATCTCAGCCGGCCAATTCCAGCACCCCTGGTTCTATGAAGTTAACGGGTATTTCTATGTGCAATATAAGTAAGTATAAGTTTTGTACCCATACTTTATATCTTATATTTCTCGCATACGGTGTATTATAGACGGCTGTACTCGGAATGTCTAGTAGTGCACTCCTGAATTTTTCCAATCCAGTAGTTTCTTTTTTGCTAGTCTAGATCTTTATATTTCTTGCGGTGACGCCGTTTAAGCTCACTAACCAGCGCCCCTAGCGTGAGGACAACGCTGATCAGAATCCCGCTCATGATCACGAAGAGGGCAAGAAATTCAAAGGGGGAATATCCAATCATTTTACTCCATTGAATCTTTCCATCCAGATCGTCAATGACCTGATTCATGCCGTAAATCCCGCTTACTACCGTAAATACAGTGAGAATCATCAGCAGATTATCCCGTCGCTTGGACTGAAACTTATCCTGATACTGAAACAGGTCATTTAAGGTTTCTTTCACTTCCTCGAATAAAGCGTCGTTTCCGTATACTTTACGCAGCTGAAGAAATATCTCCCGGCCCTGCGACTGGGAAATCAACTCCAAGAAGTAGAACTTTGCCGAGAACTTATTGATGGAGTAGATTAGATTGTCTATTTCCTCATAATCATGATTAATCCGAAGTCGGGAGTGCATATTGGCGAGCTTCAGCAGAACGATTTTGTGGAAAATATTGAGTAAAAATCCGTAATAATATTGCCCGTACATCTGGTTGGCTAGACTAACAGCAATCTCCTGTTCAGCCCGGGTCATGCAGCAAAAGGTCTGCTCATTCATCATATAATACGTGTCTGGGCCCCAGCGATTATAGGAATGCTCATGACAATAGTTTGCAATATACGCTGGATCGCTTGCACTGGCATAGGGCTTTCCGTTCAGATCAATTCCATCAAGCTGTGAGGCGCGATAGCGTAGATTTACACTAATCTCATCAGAACCTTCTTCATTCTGAAAGCCGTAAAAAGCTTGCACCTGCATTCTTTCATCTACGAAAAAAGGAAGGGTCTCAAAATAAGCCCCATTGATATCCGATTGATCCAGATATGGCTCCAGTCCATCCACCAAATTTCGGAAGACAAAATCCTCTACCATCTCATAGGTCTGTTCCCCGCAATGAATATAAGTGTAGTCATCCTGTATGAAGGTTTTCTCTAGCGCACGGAAACGATCCGCGAATTCTAGGGCAATACTAAAGGGAATCGAATCCCCCTCCAGCTGGACACGTATCGTCACGAATCCAAGCTGAAAGGGACATATGAATATATCCGTCGAGAGAATTTTGAAAAATATAGATTGCTGCGGAATCTCCAGAATGCAGTCGAGATTATTTACTCTGGAAAAACGGCGAAACGAGTCGGCATCCTTCCTGCGCGGAAAAAGGACGTGTGCGGCAAACGGTAAATAGGTGCGCTCCATTCGTTCATGGGAAACACAGTAACCTTCTCCATAATAGGCAGCTTCCAGTTCTTTGTTATCCAGAAAAAAACGTGTGAATCCGTCGTCCTGTAATTGCTGGATAAGCTGCTTAGAATCGCCCTTTTTTATAGAGAAGGGAAATATAAACTGCATAAGCGCAGTATGTAACAAAGGCTCAGTTGAAGACTCATTTAAAGACTCATTCATTCATTGTCCATCCTTGTGCTCAGAATATGCTTATAGATCACATTACCCTAAAAGGATAACGTTGATACTATTCTAAATACGGGAACTCTTTCCTTCCACCGCTTGCCTGGCTTGGAATCTCCATGCGGCAATGCTTAGCAGGAACAAGAAGGCAGCAAAAGTGGCAAGTAATCCGGCTGTTTGTGCCACTTCTAAATGGTCCATAGACCAGCCCGTAAACAGAGGTAGCAAAGCACCACCAACGCCTCCGGAAGCAATCATAATGCTGGGTGTTGACTCTTCGGTGCCAGGCAGCATTTTGCTGGAGAAAACCAATGCAATGGAGAAAATACCGGACATAAACAGCCCCAGCAGCAGAATTACAATGAAAGCAGCCATACGATTTTCAGTGAACGGAAAGAGTGTCAGCAGTAACAAGGTTAGTAAACAGCTGCTGAGAATGTACACGCGATAAGATATTTTTTCGGCAATTACACCCGCAAACAATCTTCCTGTAGACATCGCCAGCCAAAAGAAAGTGACTGTCAGTGCTGCCGCAGACTCTGTCATCCCTAGCTTGGCAATAAAGATAGCCGGCATAAAGTTGACTAAACTCATCTCTGTGCCTACATAAAGAAAAAAGAAAACGATGAAGATCCCTAGCAGAATCCATTGCTTACCTTTATACGGAAATTTTTTGTTAGAACGTGAGCTTGAGGAATGCGAATTGTCTGCTCCTTGGACAGAGGCACGTTCATCCAGCATGCGTTGTAGATTACCGAAGTGTCCTCTTGCCCAGAGGATAAGAGAAATCAAAGAGAAGGCAGCGACGATTAGAAAGGCCAATCTCCACGCTCCGGCAGCAATGAGCGGACTGGCGATAAGCGGCATCACGAGTGCGCCTATCCCGAATAGAACTTCGAGCCGGCTCATCGCAATAGCCGTTCCTTCGGTTACAGCACCAATAATGATGGTGCCGATAACCGCTTCGATCATCCCGAAACCAAAACCTGCGGCAACAGCGATAAAATACATCCAGCCCCAAGGCGGTAGAAAGGCATAGGCAACTTCTGCAACTATTAGAAGACTGGTGGCAATGAGGATGCCTCCACGTTTACCGAAGCGGCGATTAAGTAGGGGAGAGACCAACACGCCTGCTAGAAAACCAGCGAATTGACTAAAGATTAATTCACCGCCAGCACTGTAATTTTGATCATAATGTTGCAGTAGAACGGGCAGAATAGATCCCAGCACAACATGTGCCAGACCGATAACGAAGTAGGAGAGACAGCCGATCCAAATCAGTTTTTTCACGAAGTAAGCTCCTTATCTTGATGTAGTTTATGGAGTAAGGTCGGATTCAATGTGAACCTGAAGGGTACATTATAATAAGCACCATTGTTATGATAAATCCAAACGGTGAGCTTGGATATATAAACTTTTGTTTACATGCTTGAAGGGAGAGATTTACGTAATGGATAACAAACAACTGGAACAACTCATTATTAAAGCATTGGATGACAACAAGTTCGGTTCCTTTGGTACGATCGAAGAAGGAAATAAGCCGAAAGTACGTTATATGGCCATTTTCCATGAGGGTTTGAAGATTTATTTGGCTACAAATCGCAAAACTCATAAAGTGGAGGAGTTATCCGATAATCCGAATGCTTTTGTACTGCTTGGCTATGAGGCCGGCGGAAGCAAAGATTTGCTGGAGATTGAAGCGACCGCTACCGTCTCTAAGGATGAAGGCTTGCGCTCCAAGGTATGGAATAAAGAGCTGGAGCCATGGTTTACTGGACCTGATGATCCTAATTATGTGATTTTGGAGCTTACTCCAACACGTATTGAGTATGTAGGTAGCAATAAAGAGCATGGAGTATGGCAGCCATAAGCTATAGCCTTGAATTGATCAAACAGCCCTCCTATCCCCTATGGGGTAGGAGGGCTGTTTGATGTGTTATAATGACTTCAACTTTTTAGGTATTCATATCGGGGAGGAGCTAAAGCTACATGAGCGTTACTCTGTTATATATTGAAGATGATCGTGAGATTGGCAGCGTAGTGTCTGCTGATTTAAGCGAAAGAGGATATAGTGTCCGCTGGCTACGGAGCGGCGAAGGTGCGATGGAAGAAGCGGGCGCCTGCCAACTGGCTATTCTCGATGTTATGCTTCCTGGTCTGGATGGGTTTACGATCGGGCAACGATTGAAACGTTCCTACCCTAAGCTGCCCATTTTAATGCTCTCTGCCCGAACCTCGATTGATGATAAGCTGCAAGGTTTGGAATTCGCGGATGATTATTTGACCAAGCCTTTTCATCCGGATGAATTGGCCGCTCGAATCGAGGTGCTGCTCCGAAGGAATGGGGCATCTGTTCAGGATTCGCTCACACTTAAACATCTAGTCGTATATGAAGGGGATAACCGCGTGATGAATGCTCAGACTCAGGAAGAAATCATGCTTACAGGCAAGCAATTTCAGATTTTTTCCTATTTGCTGCGTCATCTTAACCAGATTATGACGAAGGAGCAGATCTACGAGGCCGTGTGGGGTGAGGCTTATATCGAAGGGGATAAAACTCTGATGGTACATATTCGTTATTTGCGCGAAAAGATGGAGCTTGATCCGGGTAATCCGGAAATTATCGAAACTGTCCGTGGGATCGGATACCGGGTAAGAGCATGAGAGGATTGGAGCGCATTCGCAAGAAACGCAATTCCTCTTTGTTATCAGGGTATTTGCTAATTATCGTTTCTGCACTGCTATTTATCCCTGTGGTCCTTCCGCTGTCTTTTGTTGGCTACAATATTGTTAACGAAGTGACTAAAGGTGCCCCGCCTGTAGATACATCCCTGTATTCGAATATTGCACCGCTGGAGACTATGTGGCATAAGGAGGCACTTCACTTAGAAAATGCTTCTTCGGAAGCCATAAATCAGCGGCTGCATGAACTGAGTCGAAAATACACTGAGACTACTATGTTTTGGGTAGACGGGCAGGGAAAAACCCAGCTGATTCTCACACCTGATGAAGGGGATACGGATAAGATTTACCATGAAGTTCCTGATCAGTGGACTGCGGCTGAGGCTATTTCATTTATGAAAGAAAGTACGAATCGTGATCCTTTAGCCATCGTTGCTTTCGTGGGGGACAAGGTGGAGGCAGGCAAGGGATTTATAGTGATGCAAATTCCAAGTGAGCTGCTGAACAAAGGGGCTTATGGGGGATTAGGGGCTTGGGCTTGGTATAACTTTGTGTTATTTACCCTTTTTGGAGGGTTCGCTCTGGTTTCGTGGATGTTCTTTAGAAAAATTCGCAAACGGCTATTGCAACTGCAAACCGCGATGATGATTACAGGCCCGGATAGAATGCCTAAGTCTATAGTGACAGGCAAACTGGACGAGATCGGTCGCCTGGAGGAAGCTTTTAATACGATGGTAACCAAACTGGATGAAAGCCGACGCAGGGAAATAGAAGAGGAAGAGTTGCGTAAGCGTCTAGTCTCGAATCTATCTCACGATTTACGTACACCTCTAACCGTCATTCGCAGCCATATCCATGTTATGACCAAAGAGGATCTGACCTCAAAAGGTAAGCAGTCCTTACAGCTTATGGATGAGCGTATTGCGGATCTTAGCGTCCTGATCGAGAATCTTTTATCTTACAATCTGCTCAATAGTGGACGGGTAACCTTAAAGCTGGAACGTAAAGATGTTTTACGCTTGTTGCGGGAAAGTGCGGCTGCTTGGTACCCCGTATGGGAAAAAGAGGGCTTCGACATTGATATTAACCTGGAAGCCGAACCGCTATTCTGGAGGGTGGATGAGGTCTGGTTCCGCCGTATTCTCGATAATTTGTATCAAAACATTGTACGACATGCCAGCAGCGGGCATTATGTCGGGATCTCAACGGAGCAACGTAATGAACAACGTGCCATAATTATTGCGGATCATGGTCGAGGCATTCAGAGTCCATCCGATTACAAGGGGGCAGGTTTGGGATTGTCTATCGTCGATCTTTTGATGAAGCATATGGAGCTGGAATGGGTTATGGAGAGCACAGGCGAAGGCACTTCTATTGTAATCTTTGATCCGCGTCGTGAAATTTAAACAAAACTTAAACTTGGCACTTCCTTGTTCTTAACCTTGGGACGTTATGCTGTATACCGAGGTGAAGAACATGGAAGAAACAGTGATTAAAACTAAGGATTTATTGAAAAAATATCGTGGCCGGGCTGCGGTAGAAAATTTGAATTTAAATATCCGCAAGGGTGAGATTTATGGTTTTCTGGGTCCCAACGGAGCTGGGAAAACTACAACAATCCGTATGCTGCTTGGCCTAATTACACCGACATCTGGAAAAATTGAAGTGTTCGGCCAGGATCTTCGGAAGAATAAGCTGCAAATTTTACGGAAGGTAGGGTCGCTTGTCGAATCCCCCTCGTATTATGGGCATCTGAGCGCTGTGGACAATCTCGAAGCGATCCGCCGCATTCTGGATGTTCCGAAGTCACGAATCGCTGAGGTGCTAGATATTGTTTCTCTAACCGGGGAAGAGAGACGTCCGGTCAAAGGGTTCTCCCTCGGGATGAAGCAGAGACTTGGTATCGCAGCTGCCTTGTTAGGGAATCCAGAGCTGCTTATTCTGGACGAGCCAACGAACGGACTCGACCCGTCAGGGATTCAGGAAATTCGTGGGCTTATCAAACGTTTGCCACAGGAGCAAGGAATTACGGTTGTAGTATCCAGTCACCTGCTTAGTGAAATTGAACAAATGGCAGATACCGTGGGTATTATTCGCCAAGGGCAAATGGTGTACCAAGATACAATAGCTAATCTGCAACAACAGGCTGCTGGCGAGATACGCCTTGCGGTTTCGGAACCAGAGTCTGCGTTACGTCTCGCTGGAGGCCGGGGGTATGAAGGGACACTACATGAGCAAAAACTGATTTTTTCAAGAATGAACGATGCAAGAGTAGCGCTGCTAGTCAAAGCTTTGGTAGAGAATGGGCACGCTGTCTATCGTGTAGAGGAGCGGAGACAATCGCTTGAGGACTTCTTCCTACAGGTTGTGGGAGGCGGGGAATCATGATGTGGCGGGCGTTGTCAGCGGATTGGCTTAAAATCCGCGGCAAAGGAATTTGGTTTCTAGTGTTTCTAGGACCGATTGGTCTAGTAGCCATGCAGGGCCTTAACTTTGGCCTTCGTTATGATTATCTGCGTCAGCAGTATAGCGCGGATTTATGGGGAGGACTACTGGATAATGTGTCCGGGTTTGTGCCCACAGCTCTTTTTCTGGGAGGCACTTTAGTATGCTCGCTGATTGCAAATGTCGAACATCAGATGAGCTCGTGGAAGCAGCTCTTGGCACTGCCTATCTCCCGTACTTCAGTGTTTATGGCTAAGCTAACGCTCTGTCTGCTGCTTGTGGCAGTTTCCTGTTTGTTGCTCTCAGTGGGGATAGTTGTTTTAGGGCTTATTTTGGGCTTCAAAGCTGATCTTATTCCTTATGTGGATGTACTCAGAATTGGCTTTATGTCCTATATTGCGGCTCTGCCGGTCATCGCGCTACAGCTGTGGCTTTCCCTGGCTAATCGTAACCAGACACTGCCGGTTGCCCTGGGGATCACATTATCCTTGACGTCATTTTTCTCCATGTTCCTTTCGGAGTGGGTGCCTTTAACATGGCCATATTTGGCGTGGGACTCCTCTAATCGCCTCTTGTTCAGCGGTGCGGGTCTGCTGCTGGGAATGCTGGTGTTTTTGCCGGGTGCAGTGCATTTCGCTCGAAAGGATGTGGATTAAGATGAAGTCATTTTGGAGAGTATTATCCTCAGAGCGATTAAAAATGTCTAAATCATATGTTTGGCTTTTAGTCATAGGAAGTCCGGTTTTATCACTGGTTCCCGGATTGTTATCGGATAATCAAGGCGAGAAGATGACTTGGGAGCTGCTGTTAAGTGTGATGTCAATGATGCATGCTTTGCTGTTTCTGCCTGTGCTTTCAGGCATTTTTGCGGCCCTGATCTGTCGTTATGAGCATCATGACGGTGGCTGGAAGCTATTGTTGTCTCTGCCTGTAACCCGGTTGTCGGTGTATCTCTCAAAATATGTGATGATCATCGGATTGCTGGCTGCTGTGCAAATAACGTTCCTCGTTATGGTGCTGGGAATGGGTTTGTTCCGTGGGGCTCCAGATCCAATCCCTTGGGCTCTACTGCTAAAATCAGTATTTGGCGGCTTTGTAGCCTGCCTACCACTCGCCGCATTGCAGCTGGCGATCTCGCAAAGCTGGAGCAGCTTCGGCGCACCGCTGGCGCTGAATGTGAGTCTGACCATTCCCAATATACTGATCGCTAATTCTTCAACCTACGGCCCCTATTATCCTTGGGTACAGCCGATGTTAGCCATGAGTCCTTATGGTGATGACGGATTTGGTGCCTTTAATCTGCCTTTAGAGACACTGATGATGATAGTGGGAGGGAGCTTGATTGTCTTTTTTGCCGCAGGACTAATCTCCTTTTATCGTAAAGCAGTCTAATTCATAATCAGAGGCTATAAACTCCTCCTCAATGGACATCCCGTGCTGTTTTTCTTATAATTAAAGAATATAATTAGCTAAGATGGAGGAGGGCGAGAGCATGGAGCCAACGGCATTAGAAGATTGCGACAATACATGCAAGGGTTCAGAGCTTGAACCGGAATCCATTGCATTGATCCTGCCAGACCGTGGGATTACTGATAAAATGGCAGAAATGTTCAAAGCGTTGGGTGATCCAACACGAGTGCGGCTCATTTACGCTTTGTCCCAGCAAGAATTATGTGTACATGATTTGTCCGTGATCCTTGATATGGGCCAATCTGCGATATCCCATCAGCTCCGTTATTTACGGAATCTACGGATCGTGAAGCGCCGTAAAGAGGGGAAAACGGTATTCTATTCGCTGAACGATGCGCATGTGGAGCAGATCTTTTTGCAGACCCACGAGCATGTCCGACACGAATAGCTAGTTGCAAAAAGGGGGACTCCCAGCAGCCATTGGATGGCTTTTGGGAGTCCCTCTTTTTATTATGCCGACGAGTCCTAACCATCCGCTACGGCTTACGGACCCAGCTGACGTTATTTGCACAATTATCGCTTTTTGAGCAGAGTTGCGGACCTCAGTGCAGTTATTCCTTAGAAAGAGGTCTGATTTTGCTCTTTTTCATGCCTATAGCAGCTATGGGGTCCGATAATATGCTAAATCGGGGATAATACTGCTTTTAGGGTCAACTGGGTCCGTTAGCTGTGTGGGTTGCGACAAATATTGCTCTAATGAAGCTAGGTGGCATCTCAACTAAACTAAGTAGCACCTCAATTAAACCAGGCTGCGTCGGGGTTAACCAATGCGTTTAAATCCACTGAAGCCTTGTATTTCGAAGTAAGGATTTAGCTTATTAGCTGGCTTGATTTAGGTTCTTCGTTAGGTTTGGTTTTCTAAAGGACAACACTAGCCAGACACATTGCACAGCAAGCACTAGCAGGATAAATAGATCGATTCCCATGTATTCACTCGTATTATCGTTGCCCACAAACTGAATTAAATTATGTATAAAGTGAAAGGATATCAGCGGAAGAATATTATTATTTTTTAGCATCAACAAGGCTAGCGCAAAACCGATCAGAAGCGCATATACGAGTTGTAGAAGAATTTGTGTGATATCAGTGCTGGATAATGCATTAAGTAAGTGGGTAATAGAGAAAAGAATACTTGAAGTGATCACTGCTGTTTTAGCCCCTTTAGGAAGCAAGGTCTTAAAAATCAAACCGCGATAGATACTTTCCTCCACAAAAGCGACCAGCAGGGTGAAGAAGATAAAGAACAGTACCTCAGATGCACTGATCTCACGAAATCCCTTAAAGGATATGGTAATCAGGACCACTACTAGCGGGGCATAATAGATCCAGTTGCCCGAGGATATGGTGTTTAGAGGTCGGAAGCCAAGCGTGCTCCATTTGCGCTTAACTGTAAAGTAGATGATGAGTACAAGCGCGATTGGGATGAAGGAGATAAGTACAGGGGCGGTGTACGCAAGTTCCTTAATTGTTGCGTAAGCCCCGGCGGCAGTTACGGCTACAAGTAATAACACTTCGATAATAACTACGCTCCAAATAGGGTGTTTCTGTGAAAAAGAAGACGTTTTGGCTAGCTTTGACATGTTCTAAATTCATCCCTTCTGTGTAAATCATTTGCCCATCGAGCTTCATTGATAATGGGGTCATTCGTATGTAAGAAACTTACTTTGGGTCATACATGATTTTACATATTTTCTCGTAAAGGTCAATTGATTTAATTTTTAAGATAATGTAGAAAAATGGTGTATATCGCGTATTGACCTTGAAATATAAAGGGAATATAATAGGGCTAAGATAACATATGAACAAGTGCTCATATATGGTTTTTATTTGAGGAGATGTGCCGTATGGATACAATGCAAGGAAAATTAAAACGTCAGTGGGAATTAGAAGGCTTGGATTGCGCCAATTGCGCGATGAAAATTGAAGATAAGGTGAAGAAGATTGAAGGTGTATCGTCTTGTTCCGTTAATTTTGTAACAAAAACAATGACGTTGGAAACTGCCGCAGGGTATGAGGAGTCAGCGATTGTAGAAGCGAAGAAGACGGTGAAGGCACTTGAGCCCCACGTAAATGTGAAAGAGAAGGTTGGGGGCAATCACAAGGCGCGCAATAGTGGCGCTCATGAACATACGCATGATCACGAGCATGGTCATGAGCACGTCCATCAAGCTGCTGGACATCATCATGGTCATGAGGATGCTGAAGGTCATGGTCATACTCACGAGCACGGGGAAGGTGATACACGCAAAATATTGCTGCGGTTAGGCGCTGGTGGAATTCTTGCTCTAGCTGGGATATTCCTGCCCGTGAATGGAGTAGTTGAATTACTGATCTTTTTGGCAGCCTATCTTATCGTGGGTGGTGAAGTTGTCTGGCAGGCGGTTAAGAACATCATCCGTGGCCAGGTGTTTGATGAGAATTTCCTGATGGCTCTGGCAACTATCGGTGCATTTGCGATTGGTGAGTATCCAGAGGGCGTGGCAGTAATGCTGTTTTACCAGATTGGAGAACTGTTCCAAGGTCTGGCCGTGAATCGTTCACGCCGATCTATTACGGCACTTATGGATATTCGCCCCGAGTTTGCCTATCTCAAGCTTGGAAATGATCTGAGGAAGGTCTCACCAGAGGAAGTAGCCATCGGAGATTTGATTGTTGTTAAACCCGGTGAGAAGGTACCCCTTGACGGAACAATACTTGAAGGTAACGCCATGATGGACACATCTGCACTTACTGGAGAGTCGGTACCACGATCAGCTGGTCCAGGAAGTGCGGTGTTAAGTGGTTTTATTAACCGGAACGGCGTAATTACTGTGCAAGTTACTCAGACCTTTGGAGAATCGGCCGTATCCAAAATACTGGAGCTAGTGCAGAATGCATCAAGCAACAAAGCTAAAACCGAGAACTTTATTACTAAATTTGCACGTGCCTACACGCCTGTAGTAGTGATCACAGCAGTCCTGCTGGCCGTCGTTCCTCCACTGCTGATCAGTGGTGCAACTTTTTCGGATTGGATTTACCGTGCGCTTGTATTCCTCGTAATCTCTTGTCCTTGTGCGCTTGTGGTCTCGATTCCACTGGGATTCTTCGGAGGGATTGGTGCAGCTTCACGCAGCGGTATTCTGATTAAGGGAAGTAACTACCTGGAAGCCCTAAATGATGTGAAGGTAGTTGTCTTTGATAAAACAGGAACGTTGACCAAGGGACAGTTTAAGGTTACGGGGATTTATCCGTCGGGTGGCAAATCTAAGGATGAATTACTGCGGACAGCCGCTTATGCGGAGAGCCATTCCAATCACCCGATCGCTGAGTCGATTCGGACGGCTTATGGTGAACAGATTTCTAAGGAAGCTATCTCCAATTACAATGAAATCTCTGGTCATGGTATCGAAGTAACTATCGAAGGCAAGACCGTATTTGCAGGTAACGCACGTCTGATGGAGCGTGAGGGAATTGCTTATGAGGTCCCAGAGCAGAGCGGTACCGTTGTTCACATTGCAGTAGATCATCAATATGAAGGTTATCTGGTGATCGCTGATGAAGTGAAGGAGGACTCACTGCAGGCCATTCAGCGCCTCAAAAAGCTGGGTATACGCAAGACGGTGATGCTGACAGGTGATGCTTCCGCCGTAGCTGAAGATGTAGGGAAGCAGTTAGGGGTAGATGAGGTACACGCAGAGCTTTTACCACAGCATAAGGTAGAGGCCATCGAGAAGCTGGATCGTGATAAGTCTCCACGCGAGAAGATTATTTTTGTCGGAGACGGAATTAATGATACTCCTGTACTGGCTAGAGCCGATGTCGGCATCGCTATGGGAGGACTTGGTTCCGACGCTGCCATTGAAGCAGCAGATATTGTAATTATGACCGATGAGCCTTCGAAGATTGCTGTAGCTATCGGAATTGCCAAGCATACTCGAGCCATCGTATGGCAAAATATTATTTTTGCTTTAGGTGTAAAAGCTATATTCCTTCTGCTCGGTGCATTTGGGATTGCCACGATGTGGGAGGCAGTATTCTCAGATGTAGGGGTAACCGTACTTGCCGTACTGAACAGTATCCGAGCTTTAAAAGTGCAAGACGAAGGTTAAGAATCTTTGGTGTTTAAATAAATGATTTCAACAAAAGTAAGCTTTAGGATTCCGGTTTTAGGGGTCTTAGGGCTTATTTTTTTTATTCTCCAGCAAAGAATTTGTCTATTTTTGCCGATATAGAAGATATATCCACATCAGGAGATATTATAACAAATGGAGTGAGGAGGCTATTTCATCGTGAATGAAAATGAAATGAAAGGAAACAAGATGAAAAAAATGAGAAAAAATGTAACGAAGAGAAAAGCGACGTCAATTCAACTTAAGTGGTCATCTGTTATATTAGCTATTGCAATCGTGCCGCTCATGGTAGCGACCATATTTTTACTTGATTATTTCGGCAATGTCACACGCACAGACAGTGAGCAAATGGCGCAGGACACCATTAATACGAACACATTCCGGATGGATGAGTGGCTATCCAACAAAACCTCGTCCGTAAAGGATCTGGTGTCCCAGCATCCTGAGTTCGATTTTACAAATCCGGCAAGTATCTTCCCTGTGATAGAAGTGCTGGAGGAAAGTGACAGTGAGACAGAAGGTTACAGTGTCATTAGTAAAGACGGCCAGTTAACCAATATGATGAACATGACCGCAAATGTAGCAGATGCGAGCTATTTCTTGAAAGCGAAAGAAACACATGCGCCTGTGTTGGGGGAAATGTCCTATCTGGAGCAGCTTGATAAATATATCATTCCGATCGTAGTTCCTGTCATGGATAAGGATAAGCAATTTATGGGAGGTATTGTCTTCTCGATTACTCCTGAAGTTCTTGCCCAAATGAGTAATGAAATTACTATGGCGGATACCGGATTTGGATACGTAATCTCAAATGATGGCATGTATTATACTTATCCAGACGTCAGTCGTATGGGCAAAAAAATTACCGATTACGCTAAAGAGCCGGCTCTTCAGAAGGTCGTTGACAAGATTTTGAGCAACAAAGAGGGGTCCGAAACTTATAAGGGCGAAGATGGTAAGAAAGTCATTACATACTTTAAGACAATTCCAGATACCGATCTGAAGCTTCTTGTAACAGTGCCGGAGAAAGAGGTTTTTGCCAAAGTGACCTCTGCACAAAGAACAGCAATGTTCATCTTACTGGCAGTTATACTTGTCATAATTTTTGTTTCACTGTACCTTACTCGTCTTATCGTTAGACCCATTAAAGCTATTTCCTCGACTATGAAAAAGGTGGCAGAGGGTCATCTAAATGAGAGGGTTAAAGTGCAGTCCGGAGATGAGATCGGCGAGATGAGTCAAAATATCAATGATATGATTGAGACACTCTCCGGTATTGTCAACAAGATTGATACAACAGTAGTGGAGGTTACTTATTCCTCAGAAGGAATGCTGAAATCGGCTCAACGTTCGTCCTATACTTCAGCAGAGGTTGCCACAGTTATCCAAGAAGTAGCTCAAGGAATGGAAGAGCAATTTAGAGGCTCCGAGCAATCCGCAAGAGCAACGGAAGAGATGGCCGTAGGTTTGCAACGTATTGCTGAGTCCTCTGCAGCGGTATCAGATCAGGCTGAGACGGTCAACTCAGAAGTAGAGAGTGGCTATTTGGAAATCCAATCTACACTGCAACAGATGGCTGTTATCAGTTCCACAGCTAATCAGACAGCCGAGATGATTGGCAAATTAAGTGAGCAATCGGAACAAATCGGACAAATTGTGGATGTAATTTCTGAGATATCCAATCAGACAAGCTTATTATCTTTGAATGCTTCTATTGAGGCTGCCCGAGCTGGAGAACATGGTCGTGGCTTCGGTGTAGTTGCGAATGAGGTGAAGAAGTTAGCAGAGCGGACAAACAGCTCCATCATTAGTATAGTGGAGCTAATCGGCGGCATTCAGTCTTCAACAACAAGTGCAGCGGATTCCATGAAGAAGAGTATTGAGGAAATTGGCGATGGAATGGGGAAAATGCAAAACGTCGGTGTTTCCTTTGATCATATCCGTTCTTCGATCCGTGAAGTATCGTCGCAAATACAGGATGTGTCAGCAATTAATGAAGAGATGTCAGCTGGCACGGAAGAAATAACGGCTTCTATATCCGATATGCTCGGAATAGCTAAAGAATCTGCTGAGAATGCTCAGGCGGTCTCCTTAGCTTCAGCGGAGCAGACAGAGATTATGAAGGATGTCGTGTCCTCAGCGGAATCACTTAATGAAGTGATGTCTGTGCTGAAAGAAGAAATCGAAAAGTTTAAAAAGTAGGAGATAAACTGAGATTCATCTCCTAATAATACAAAAAATCGCTCTCTGGGAGCTGGCGGGTGATCTCACCAATTCCCAAAGTAGCGATTTTTTTATGAATTAAACGCTGTCTTCCAGCTGTAGGCTCTCGATGCCTGCACGTACAATGTTGCAGGAGTTGTTCAATTTCTGGGTTTCCTCTGTATTTAAATTAAGCTCCAGCAGCTCTTGAATCCCAGTGTTGCCTATGATGGCGGGCACGCCCGTGCATACACCGCTATGTCCGTACTCTCCATCTAGAATGGCGGATACGGCGATGATTTTGTGCTCATCATTCAGGATCGAACGGGTAATGTAGGCAAGTGCGCTGCCAATCCCGAAATGTGTGGAGCCTTTGCGGGTGAAAATTTCCCAGCCGGCATCTTTTGTCTTGCGCGAGATATCCTCCAGATCCAAATGCGGGAACCGCTCGCGATGCTGATCTAAAATTTGCAGAATAGGCTTGCCGCCAATTGTTACATGGGACCAAGCTACAAATTGAGATTCGCCATGTTCACCTAAGGCGTAGCCATTAACACTACGCGGGTCAATGGAGAACACATCGGAGAGCAGGGTTTTTAGGCGCGACGAGTCAATGGAGGTCCCGGTACCAATAATTCTGTGGCGAGGCAGACCTGATATTTTCCAGACCATATAAGTGACAATATCGACCGGATTAGCGGCGACTACGAATATTCCATCAAATCCCCCAGCCATGATGTTGGTGATAATTTCTCGAGTAATAACCGCAGAGGCTTCCAGTACGTCAAGTCGGGTCTGCCCGGCTGTTGGATTAGCACCAGCGGTTAAGATAACTACATCCATTTTTGCACAATCGCTATAGGTTCCGGCATACACCTTTGTGCGTGTGCTTGTGAAATCCATACAGTGCGAGAGATCAAGTGCTTGTGCCATAGCCCGATCATAGGTGCGGTCGATCATCATAATTTCGTCGCAAATGGCCTGATTAACCATGGAGTAAGCACAGCTTGAACCCACCATTCCGGCCCCGACGATGGCTACTTTTCTCGATTTACTTTTCAATTGCCTTGTCCTCACTCTCTAAAAGTTATACGCAGTATAGGCTTCCAAATGATATTTATTTCAGCATTCAGGTCTTTTGGAAGCTTATCGTTAGGTATGCTTATAGTTTAACGTATCCCTTCGCAAGTTACCTGACATCGGACTTACAAAGATTATATTTTTTTCTGTTTAATGCTGAACAAGTGACATGATGAGTTAGATATTTCAGGAGATCTATCCCTATAGTGTATGTAAAGTACTTAAAGAGGATGTAATAAGAGGATGGCTAATTGATGTCAGAAAAGGGTGTAAAGTAGAAAAAAGCAGAGGAGAACATAAGCTTGAGTTACAAGAGGTAAGAAGTCATCTCAAGGATATCGGGTAAGAACCCTGAGATGGCTTCTTAGGATTATTATTGATAATCATGGCTGCGGCAGCAGACTCACTGAGGAGGTCATAGCCTTATAACGCTTGAACATAAAAAATCTCCAATGAACAATCATGCCGAAGGCTAAAATAAAGAACAAACCACCGGACTGTGGAATAGACACATAACGGTTAATAAATTCATGGAGTAAAGTGCGGACTAGAAGAAGTCCGAGCAGGATAAACGCAAAGCTCTTGGAGCGTTGAGCGTAAATTTGTCCATCACGTTGTTCAAAGTGGGTGCTGCGTATAAGAGGATACGCGAAGATGAACCAGCCAATCAAAAAGGCGACTGCCGCCCACCATAATGGGAATCTGACCGCAGGTGCCACAAACATGGCAAAACCCGTCGACATACCGAGAGGTGGAATCCATATTTTTCGAATGGTAACCGGACGTGCGCTTGCTTTTAGACGAATGAAAATAACCATCAGCGCCATGAACAAAGCCCCTAATGTGGAGCCAATATGTAGAAGCGAGGGGTTTATGTTACCCATGATACACGACCTCTCTATGATTTCAGTCACTTGTATCTTCATTATAACAGAAAAACGATGGCAAAACATTGAAGTGTATTGGCTCCATCCCCGCAACAATTCCAGCAGAGGAATTTTTTCTTAAAGGAACGATACATACAAAAATCCCCGCCAGAGCATACTCTGACGAGGATTTATTGATGTGAATATTATTATCTCAGCCCAGACTTACGAACGGCTGCGTCCACTTGTCGAGCGAAGAATAAGGCTCACGATAAAGATCAGCACAACGGCACCGATCAAAGAAGGGAAGAAGTAGAAATCACTTACTTTAGGTCCCCAGCTTCCCAGAAGCACGCCACCCAGCCATGAACCGATAATACCAGCGATGATATTACCGATAACACCACCAGGAATATCTCTGCCCATAATCAGACCAGCCAACCAACCAATAACCCCACCAACGATTAACATCCATAGAAAACTCATGTTACTTCAACTCCTTCGTTTTGTTGTTTGCGATGTCTACTATTAACCTTTGTGACCATCTTTAAACCACATGGAAAAACTTACTTCTTCCGGAATGGTTAGGAAGTAGGCTCTAAATGCAGTTTCGATAATGTATTACAACTATAAACATGCTATAGTGAAAAAATATTATAAAATTATGAGTAAACCCCTATTAGTAAAGGGTAAGTAAGAAGTAATACAATACATAAAAGATAAAGGAGCCACTATTATGGAACGGGCTAATGAGGCATTGTTTTATGTAGGAACGTATAACTCTGAGAACGAGAAGGCGATTCAGTTATGTGCGCTTAGTCTTTTGTCGGGGGAAATGAGAATTCTTGAGGGTACCGAGGGAATTGAGAATCCATCGTTTTTAGCTGTGAATAAAGCAGGCAGCGTGTTGTATGCAGTTAGTGAGAAGGATCAAGGTGAGGTTTACGCATATGCAATTGATCCTGCAACTAAAGCGTTGAAATCACTTGGAAGTCGTCCTACGGAAGGTGGCGCTCCTTGTTATGTCTCCATTAGTCCTAAGGAAGATTACATATTCGTCTCCAATTACTCGGGAGGCAATGTTAATGCTTTTCCTGTAAATGAAGATGGTTCGCTTCAAGAGATGTCCGACCAAGTAAAACATGTGGGTTCAGGCATTCGTGAAGACCGTCAGGAGGCTCCGCATCCGCACTCTGTCATTCCGGACGCAAGTGGTAGACATGTGCTGGTGTGCGATTTGGGACTGGATCAAATTGTGATCTATCGCCCTGAAGAGGGCAAACTGGTAAAACATCGTGAGCTTAATCTGCCACCTGGTTCAGGTCCACGTCATCTGGCGGTGCATCCCTCTGGACAATGGATCTACCTGGCGAATGAACTGAATTGTACAGTAACGGCATTTGCTAATGATGAACAGGATGCAAATCTAAATATTTTACAGCATCTTAGCACGCTTCCTGATAATTATACTGCCGGTAGTGACGATACAGCTTCCGATATTCATGTCTCCCCTTGTGGCAGATTCCTGTATGTCTCCAATCGGGGACAAGACAGTATCGCCCTGTTCCATATCGATGAATTAACGGGTCTGCTTGAAGCAGTGGATTGGCAGGGTACCGGCGGGCGTACTCCGCGTAACTTTGCAATTATTGGGGATAAGCTGCTTGCTGCTAATCAGAATAGTGATAATATTACCTCCTTCTCCATCGATAGTGAGAGTGGCAGATTAATCCCTACAGGAAATGAATTGGAAATGAAGTCACCTGTTTGTGTGCAAGCGTTGTAGGCTGAGACTAGGTTATTGTATGTCGTAAAAATAAGGGCTATTCCCGTAATCCATTCATTTTTTCGTGAGTGGAGGTTGGGAATAGCCCTATTTTGCAAATGAAGACCTAAGGATAATAGCAAGTGATTTTTAAAATGTATTTCGGATACCTAAATCGTAAAAACCGATGTCATCCAGCATGATCCGGTCGCCTTCTTCATCAAGATAGAAGGTGATTTCCGTCAGGTTGTCAGGATCCAGCTCTGGTTCTTCCTCTTGAAATTGTTCGAACGGCATCTCGTAGGTTTGAAATACAGCTTCGGAAAGGTCACCGTATTTGCCATCGTTTATCCGCTCTTCAAGCCATGGGAATAACGTGAACTGAGTTTGTGGAAGCGGCAGTATGTCCATTACTTCATCCAGCGTCAAGCGGGCTGAGGTATCATTATGGTCAGTTAACTCCACCTCAACCTTTGGAGGTAGTGGAACATCCATTTCTTCACTAAGGTCACCATTCAGATTTGCCATAGAGAACGTAAGGCCATCTGCCCCTAAAAGAGCAGTTTCAGTACGGACACTGTCGTTAAGCTTAATGTTGTAATAAGCTTCTTCGTTTTTGCTGGCTGTGCGTTCAAGGACAACACCATAGGTGGCTTTGCTTTTTGACTCCCGGTCTTTAGCCAGCTCTTCTGACCAAGAAACACCCGATGCTTCTGCTGTTCCCAGTTCTACTGTGTTTTTGTTACGGTCATCGTCGAATGTGGCTACAGGACGATATCCCCCGCTTTGGAATCGATTGTAGTAGGCGGTATCTGGTAACCACTTCAGCCCGCTGCGATAATCCCGGAACAAGCTTTGGTATTCCTCTTTTTCATGCAAGGTGGTCTCCAAGAAAGCTGATACATAGACCTTAGCGATTTGCCGTTGTTTGTCTGCATCCATGATTTGTGCCCGATTTAAGAAGAGTCCAGCTGGCAAGGTCTGATCATACCCGCCCCAATCGCTGTTGAATTGACTGTGATTGGCGTCCGCAATATACAGTGAGCTTTTGAAAGCAGACGATCCTTGGGAATAGGAGGTACGTATATACTGCCGATCACCATAGAAATCATGTACATCTCCATCGCGGGCTCCCTGCAGGGTCAAATAATTGATGTCTTTGAGACGGGCTTGCTGGTCATCTATCGTTTTGTCCGTTGGTGCAAGCGCGATTACAGAGGTTATATTAAAGCGATTAACTGCCGCCATCACCGGATCATCCTTGAACCAACGAGTGGCATCCGCGGCCATAGCTACGGCTTGTCCTCCGCGGCTATGGCCGAGCAGGGCGGTTTTTGTGAAATCTATTTTCTGATAAAAAGGACTGCCCGGATCATCTGAAAAGTCTGCTAGCTGCTCTAAATGTTTCAGTAGGATCCAAGTCCGTACTTTAAAATCATTGTCCGGAATACCGGACCAAGCAGAATAATTCAGGAAATTCTCATCGAGCGAGATCGCGATAAATCCCCGGCTTGCCAATAGTTCGCCGAGATAAGCGTACCCGCCATCAGAGTAATCTTCCATCATATGATTGCCGTGCACCATCAGTACTACTGGATATGGACCTTCGCCTTCTGGCATCCATACGCGACCATTCAAGGGAAGTGCCTTATAATCGAAACCCCAGAATAAAGTGCGCAGCTTTGACCAATCCTTAATATAAGCAGAAGCATCGGCCGTAGAGGATATCAAGCTTGTATCCTTACCGTATTCGGCACGATGTAGATCGGTACCACTGGCATAGGTGAAGGTCTGATAAGCTAGATTACCTGGTTTTCCAGGATCGGAGGCTGTAAGTGGAACAACTTCCGTATCGTTGATGTCGACCGACTCTGAAATAGGCAGTTCTTGCACTCCGCTTGCCAGCGCAAGTGGGGAAAAAGTCACTGCCACTGTTAGCAGAAGTCCTAGTGTTATTCTTTTGCTGCGGAGCAGGCCAATGGCTAATCCGCCTAGTGCTCCTAGCAGTGCAAGCACGACCGCAATGACAACCGCAGCCTCAATCTCAAAATCCGCATAATATAAGATTAGTAGAATAGCTCCAAAATCACTCAATACACAGCCTGCGAATAATCTTGGGATACGCAGTCCGGTCAACGCTAGCAGAACAGCCAAGATATTGCCGGAAATCGCCAGCAGGACAGTGCCTGCACCTGCAGCAAGAGCGATATCGGTAGGTTTACCTAATCCAGTAGGAATGCCTAACACGGCAGTACTAAAGGCTAAAAAGCATACTATCCACAGACCAGCTATAGCTGTTCTCCAAACTGCTGTATCGTAACGGTAGGTTCCCCTAATTCTTCGTCCAATTTCTTGAGCCATACGTCTGTGGAGCCGCGGTTTCAACGGCGCAGGGACGTACTCTAAATCCATACCCATGACTCTCTCCCCTGACATAAAGCGGTAATTTCTCTTAACCCATAAGCTGTAGCAATAATATTACTTTATAGCATCAATAACAAGTGGATCTTACAGGAACCGACCCCATAGCTTGTATGGTGTGGTGTGTGTGAGTTTTCTTTGACATAGGCTGGAAAAAAAGGTTTGACACAGTTAAAGGGTTTCAGTATTATATCCATATAAACCAACTAAGTAGATAGGAATAATTGAAGAAAGTTCTTACCGTACGAACGGAGGAACGCCTGCATTAGGCTCACAGACACGGTCTTAGGACCGGTTTGACCTGCCATACGTAGGCTTTCCTCCGTTCTTTTTGTGTTACCCAAGGGTTTGTCTGGTACGAAAAAACATGGGGGAGTGGAAAAGATGAAGAAAAAGATGAATAAAGGGCTTCTTGTAGGGTTTAGCTTGTTGCTGACGGCAGGGCTTACTGCTGCTTGCGGCAGCAATAACAATAACGGCAATAGTGCTAGTCCGGCAACAGACGCACCAGCAACAACCAATTCAGCGGAGGCCACAAATGCGGCTGAAGCCACCAAAACTCCATCTAAAGATCCAGTAGAACTACTGAACGTATCTTATGACCCTACTCGCGAATTGTACGAGAATTATAATAAAGCTTTTGCTGCCTATTGGGAGAAAGAAACAGGACAGAAGGTCACCATTAAACAATCCCACGGTGGATCGGGGAAACAAAGCCGTGCTGTGCTTGATGGCCTGGAAGCGGATGTTGTGACATTAGCACTTGGTTATGATATTGATGCCTTGCAGGAAAAGGGACTAATCAACGAGGGCTGGCAAAGTAAATTCGATCATAACAGCTCACCATACACCTCGACTATCGTGTTCCTTGTACGCAAAGGGAATCCGAAAGGAATCAAGGATTGGCCAGATCTGCTCAAAGAGGGCGTAGAGGTTATTACACCAAACCCGAAAACATCAGGTGGAGCACGCTGGAACTACTTGGCGGCTTGGGGTTACGCACTAGACCAGAACAATAACGATGAGGCTAAGGCTGAGGAATTTGTAAAAGAACTGTTCAAGCATGTGCCAGTGCTGGATACCGGTGCGCGTGGATCTACGACAACGTTTGTGGAGCGTGGAATTGGTGATGTGCTGATCGCATGGGAGAATGAAGCCTATTTATCCGTGGAAGAGCTGGGACCGGACAAATTTGATATCGTGAATCCTTCGGAGAGTATTCTGGCTGAACCGCCAGTAGCTATAGTAGATAAGGTTGTGGACAAAAGAGACACGCGTGAGGTATCTGAGGCGTACCTGAAGTATCTCTATAGTGAAGAGGGACAAAAAATCGCGGCTGAGAATTACTACCGTCCTACATTAGATAGCGTGAAAGAAGAATACAAAGATAAGTTCCCGGAAATCAAG
The DNA here is from genome assembly GCF_037969975.1 of Paenibacillus sp. FSL R7-0163. Taxonomy (NCBI): domain Bacteria; kingdom Bacillati; phylum Bacillota; class Bacilli; order Caryophanales; family Paenibacillaceae; genus Paenibacillus; species Paenibacillus sp. FSL R7-0163. The sequence continues at coordinate 5,688,662 of NZ_CP150224.1, read as the reverse complement.
CTGTTCACATTGGCTGACAAATTCGGAACCTGGAAAGAAACGCAAGAGAAGCATTTTAATGATGGCGGGATCTTTGACAAGATTTATGTGCCGGGTGCCAAATAACAGATGAATGAAATGCAGGATATGATTATTGAGATTTGTCCCGGTAGGGGCTGATCGGCTAAAAGGCCGAAGGCGAGAAAGGATGAATAGGGGATGAATGTCACCACTACGGCTGCACCAGCAGCAACGCGGCGCAAAATACTGCCCGGCTTCGGGCTGACGATGGGCTACAGTGTATTATATCTGAGTCTAGTGGTTCTACTGCCACTTTCGGCGTTGCTGTTCAATTCTACAGGTCTGAGCTGGGCGAAATTCTGGGATGTAGCTACGGACCCGCGGGTATTAGCTTCGTATCGTGTGAGCCTGTCGACAGCTGCTGCCGCCGCTTTTGTAGATGCAATTCTAGGTCTTTTGCTGGCGTGGGTACTGGTACGTTATGAATTTCCGGGCAAAAGAATATTTGATGCGCTGATCGATCTCCCGTTTGCCTTGCCGACAGCTGTAGCCGGTGTCTCCTTGACGGCGCTCTATGCAGGCAATGGCTGGATTGGGTCTTGGCTTGAGCCGCTGGGATTAAAGGTGGCATTCACTCCGCTCGGGATTACCTTGGCTTTGATGTTCATCGGCATACCGTTCGTTGTCCGGACGGTGCAGCCGGTGCTGGAGGATTTGGACAGAGATATGGAGGAGGCTTCGGCAACCCTTGGCGCAGGCCGCTGGAGAACCTTTCGTTCAGTAGTTCTGCCTGAGCTGTTTCCGCCACTGCTAACAGGTTTTGCTCTAGCTTTTGCTCGGGGCATCGGTGAATTCGGCTCCGTCGTGTTCATCTCCGGTAACATGCCGATGAGGACGGAGATTGCTCCGCTGCTTATTATGTCTAAACTGGAGCAATATGATTATGCCGGAGCTACCGCCGTTGCCCTGCTATTGCTCCTCATCTCTTTCTTAATGTTACTTGTTATTAATACACTTCAGCGCTGGGTTCGTAAGACTTCTCGTTGAGGTAATTGCCATGACAGCAGACGTCCGAACATGTTCAAACTTACTTGGAGACACTCGATATCTGCCGTCGATACTGAATTTTCCAAGCTAGCTTGTCTTCGTAAAACCCTTTAAAGGAGGAATAATTTTGGCCGGTACCGTCCCTCTCCATACCCCCCGGCTACAAAAGAATGCGTCCTCGTCCGCGACAACGGAAACCCCAATTGTAAAATGGGTGTTGATCGGAGCGGCTGGGCTAGTCCTTTTTTGGCTGATTGCTCTGCCATTAGTTGTTGTGTTAACCGAGGCACTTAAAAAGGGCTGGGACGTATATATTGCTGCCCTGACTGATCCGGATGCCCGCTCAGCGCTGCGATTGACGCTGCTTGTTGCGGCGATAACTGTGCCTCTGAATACCTTTTTTGGTGTAACAGCGGCGTGGGCTGTAACCAAGTTCCGTTTCCGCGGCAAAGGGTTTCTGATCACCTTGATTGATCTCCCTTTTGCAGTCTCGCCAGTCATCGGCGGCCTAATCTTTGTACTCGTCTTCGGAGCAAACGGATGGTTTGGCCCTTGGCTGAGCGCCCATGATATTAAGATCGTATTTGCGCTTCCGGGTATCGTGCTAGCCACGTTGTTTGTGACGTTTCCTTTTGTAGCGCGTGAGTTAATCCCGCTGATGGAGGATCAGGGTACACAGGAGGAAGAAGCGGCAATTACACTCGGCGCACATGGGTGGCAAATCTTTTTCAGAGTCACGCTGCCTAATATTAAATGGGGGTTACTATACGGCATTATTTTGTGTAATGCGCGGGCCATGGGTGAGTTTGGTGCGGTTTCTGTGGTGTCCGGGCACATCCGTGGGGAGACGAATACGCTGCCGCTGCATGTTGAGATTTTGTACAACGAATATCAATTTTCAGCATCATTTGCAGTAGCTTCTTTGCTCCTGTTATTGGCTTTGGTAACGATGATTATTAAAAGCTGGTTGTCGCGAAAAAATGCCCATTGACATGACTTTTAGTTCCATGCTAAGTTAATTCATAGTATACTGGTTGGTAATAACGGAATTGAGGAAAAAAGGAATTTAGGCGGATATAATCCTTTGGTGAGAAAGGGAGGCTAGAGAATGGCTAAACCGCTGAAAGTGGACGATTTATGGCTTACGCGGATTGCAGGACTTCTGGATGATATGGAATTTGGCTCATTGCATATTGTGGTTCATGAAGGTCAGATTGTTCAGATGGAGCGTACGGAACGCAAACGGTTTGAGAATAGCAGTGGCAACGCAAATGGACGTTATATTGGTGAAAGCGGCAGCCGGCGGGCCGATTCTCAATCGGCGGGACGTTGATTCAATCTCTGGGCAATCATAAAGGTATATATCAACTTTTTGGATAAAAGATTATGGAGTTGTCACATAAGCCACGAAATGGCTGCTGGGGCAACTCCTTTTTCTTCGTATGCTTGATATTTGGCACGTATGACGCACCATATGACGCACCCCATCGGACTCAGTTGACGCTAAACGCAGTATTATGCCACATTTGCCCCGCTAACGGACCGCATAGCCGCTATTGGCATAAAAAACACCACATATGGACCTGATTCTAAGCAATAATGTCCCTGGAGTCCGAAACCACGCTTCAAAAGCTGAAAAGGTGCAAATAACGTCATCTGGGTCCCTAGGTCGCAGGAATGATGATTGTTGAAGCAGACCGCCTACCAGTAAGAACACAGCAAGATGTCATCCGGGTTCGTAGGTCGCAGGAATGATGATTGTTGAAGCAGACCGCCTACCAGTAAGAACACAGCAAGATGTCATCCGGGTTCGTAGGTCGCCGGAAATGATGAGTGTTGAAGCAGATCGCTCATGAGTAAGAACACAGCAATATGTCATCTGGGTCCGTAGGTAGGTCGCAGAGGATGATCTGTCTTTTTACGACTTTTACAAATGATTCGGCCCGTGGGACAGTTACATATTTTGATGTTGCAGGTACGTTTGTTAATAACGAGGGGCTTGGCGTGAGGCGGATACGCCCTCCATTAACAGGATGAACGCAGTGATGGCATGCATAATCCAACCAACGATCGGAATAAAAGCTAAAATCGAGGTGATAATGCCCAGAACGTTACCCATGAATGGTTTATGCTCTCTCTGCAGCACAACAATGGCTACAGCGTGGAGCAAAAAGGCAATGGCCAAAGGGACCCAACCATTTGCAATGATAAAGAGTCCGCCGATCAACGGCAGAGCCAGAAAAGCTTCATAAAGGCATGTTCCCCATTTGAACAGCTTGGCTACAGGAGACATAATGCTTCACCCACCCTTTTATAAATATTGTTATAGATACTATTCCACACAGTCAGTAAAGGAATTCAAAAATATAAAACTTATCCCTCAGTTTCAAAAACATCCCTAGCAGTGAGCCTTGCCTGTGAACCATGCAGTCGTATATAGTGGGAACAGCAATGCTGAACGGAGGAGTGCGGGTGGAAACAACAAGTAAGCTTGATATACGCCATGAACAGCCTTCAGTGGAACAGTATTTGGCGCTGAGAAAAGAAGCTGGGCTGAGTGAAATGAGTGTGGAAGGTGCAGCGATCGGTTTGCCTCGTTCTATTTTTGCGGTAACTTTGTATGAGGAGAATAACCTAATCGGGATGGGGCGGGTGATTGGCGATGGGGGATGCTTTTTTCAGGTCACGGATATCGCGGTCAAGCCTTCACATCAAGGACAAGGTTTGGGAAAGCTGATCATACGGGAAATTAGAGAGTTCCTTAATACTGTACCGGACAAGGCTTATGTAAGTCTGATTGCAGATGGAGAAGCCTCGAAGCTCTACGCACAATATGGTTTTGAATCGGTTATGCCACGTTCTCAGGGAATGTTTTTGCGTCGCTAAGCTAAGGCGAATACATGCTGCTTTTTTTAGTAGAGAGTGCCCCTTGTATTGGTTAAGGGGTTTTTGGTCTGAAAGCGGGTTAGTAGGTGCGATCTGGTTTCGATTGGATCTCAGGGGATAAATAATGTTTAAAGGCTGTAAGGGAAAAGCTATTCAGATGAGCATCAAAAAAATAATTGAGCAGAAGGCTGCACGATAATGGCTTTGCTCGTAGAATGTGAGGAACAACAAGATGGATGTTGTAATATTGGGCGCTTCAGGAACGATTGGAAAGGCAATTGTACAGGAGGCATTAAAAAGAAAACACGAAGTAACAGCTGCGGTACGCAATCCAGAGTCAATAACTCTCGAACACGAGCGTTTACATGTAACAACGGTGGATATTCTTGATCCGGCTTCAGTAGCAGCTGCAGTCCGTGGCCATGAAGAGGTAATCAGTGCTTATGGACCAGGAGCGGGGCAAGAGCAGGATCTGATTACGGCGGCAAAAGCGTTGGTGGAGGGTATGCAGACGGCAGGGTTAAATCGGCTGTTGGTTGTTGGAGGTGCAGGTAGCTTAAAGACTGAAACTGGAGAGCTGCTGATGAATACACCGGATTTTCCGGAAGAGTTTAAACCAGTTGCAGAGGCGCATGCGCAGGCTTATGAGATTTACAAAAATACAGAATTGGATTATACGTATCTCAGTCCTGCTGCGGTAGTTCATCCAGGTCGTCGTACAGGTCATTTCCGCATCGGATTGGACCGTCTTATTCTAGATGAGAATGGTGAAAGCAAGATTAGTGTGGAGGATTTCGCTGTAGCTATGGTGGACGAGCTGGAGGAAGGGAATTTTAGTCGGGCCAGATTTACTGTCGCTTACTGATATCAGACTTGCGCCGGACTTGCGCTCGGACTTGTACTTGGAATTGCGTGTGAAGCTTTGGAACGGTAGATAGCGGAAAGGGGCTAAATCATGTATCTGGTAACTGCTGAGCAAATGAGGCAGCTGGACAGCGAAACGATCCAGCAGCTGGGGATTCCAGCGATTGCGCTGATGGAGAATGCGGGAAGAGTTATCGCAGAGGAGATCATCGCGCTTTGCCGGGAGAGAGGCGGGGCAGGCTGCAGTAATGCAGCAGAAGGGAACGATGCCGGGCTAAAGGAGGCCGCGCTGGATGACCCAGGCAAGGCATTTAAGGTCAGCGCAGATCATGCGCTGACGCTTGCCTCTGCCGCAGCCGAGCGATGGTTCATCCTCGTCGGCAAAGGCAGCAACGGCGGCGATGGCCTCGCCGCCGCACGGTACCTTCGCGAGACCGGCATCGCCGTCACGCTCGTCTATGCGGTGCCGCCGGAGTCGCTCTCCGGCGAGGCCGCCCTGCAGCGCGATGCGGCTGCAGCCATGGGCCTGCCTGCCGTAGTATACGGCAGGGATCGGCTGGACCTTGCCGAGTGCAGCGGCATCCTGGATGCGCTGCTCGGCACCGGCGGCGCGGGAGCCCCGCGCGGCGCCTATGCGGAGCTGATTGCCGCAGCGAACAGCAGCGGTAAGGTCATTGTGTCCGCGGACATCCCCAGTGGTCTGAACGCGGACACAGGAGAGATGCATGAGCCTTGCATTCATGCATCTGTGACGGTATGCCTCGCCTTTCTCAAGCGAGGCCTCCTGCAATACCCCGGTGCAGGCGCAGCGGGGTATGTCAAGGTACGGGCTATCGGCATTCCGACTGCTCTGGCTCTTAACAGCGGTGTGCAGGCACACCTGCTGACACCGGAAGTGCTGCATGCCCATCTGGGTGTCGATCTGGCCCGGCGGCGGTCGCCTGAAGGCCATAAGGGTACTTATGGGCATGTACTCCTTGCCGCCGGCACCCTACGGATGAGCGGTGCTGGACTACTCGCAGCCCGTGCTGCGCTACGCACGGGCTGCGGACTGGTGACGTGGGCGCTTCCTAAGAAGCTGTTACCTTCCGTCATCGGTGTTGTTCCTGAATTGATGCTGGCTGATGTAGGTGGCAGTGAAGAGGGAAACTGGGTGGCTGAGACCGTGTCAGAGCTACTGAAGTTAAGCGAAGAGCGAGATGTAATAGCTGTGGGTCCTGGTCTTGGACGGTTCCCGGGAGATACAGATTGGCTTCGCAGTCTTTGGGAAGGCAGTGATTGCCCGCTGGTTATCGATGCGGATGCCTTAAATATTCTGGCTGACTCCGATTATAAGAGTTGGGTGCGGCGTCATTCTGTAATTCTGACCCCTCACCCAGGTGAGATGGCTCGTCTAGCCAACCTAACTACGGCTGAGGTCCAGCGTGACCGGATCGGTCTGGCTATGGACTATGCCAAGGAGCATGGGGTTACACTTGTGTTAAAAGGAGCGCATACCGTGATAGCAACTCCTGAAGGGCAAGCTTATGTAAATACCACAGGCCATCCCGGCATGGGCACTGGTGGAGCCGGTGATGTGCTAACGGGCGTGATTTCCAGCCTGCTGGCTCAGGGACTTCATGCTACGCAGGCAGCAGCTTTTGGGGTATACCTGCACGGATTAGCAGGAGAGAGAGCAGCCCGTCAGCGGAATAATCCGGCGGCTATCATTGCCGGAGATATCATTGAAGCGCTTTGAATACACCTAATAAGGCTTATGACAGCAGTAAACAGAGCAGTGGCAGAAACAGGGCGAATACTGGCAGCAACAGAGGGAATCTTTCCACACCAAGCTGGGTCACTCGAAGAATGAGCAGTCCCAGAATTCCACCCAGACCCCATAGCAGATACTCTGCACCTTGTTCCGCTGCCAGCCATAAACCTGCGCCGAAACCCGTGACGACGTATACAGCTAGAGGCAGGATTTGCGATTTCGAACGCAGAATATGCAGCAGTATATCCGCTACTAACGCCGCAGGCAATCCATAAGCATAAATGGCATAAGGAATCGATAGTGGCCAGCCTTCAGGGATTCCGTCGGATTGTGGAAATCCAAGCATAAGTAAGGTAACAAGGACGTAGGTTAACCCTGCGCAGGCTAATTTGGTTAATGCGTACATGCCACTGCTCAGGCGGACAGAAGAGATATCATAATCGTTTATCTTATTCATTTGATATACATTCCTCTCGTGGTGTAATGCATCAGCTGGTGACCATGTCTCCACCATTGACATGAATACATGTCCCGGTAACATACGAAGAATCCGGTCCCGCTAAATAAAGATAGGCTCCTGCTAACTCATATGGCTGTGCGGCACGTTTAAAGGGTGTATCCGTCCCAAATACACTAACCTCATCTGCGGAGTAGCTGGAGGGAATTAGTGGTGTCCATACGGGTCCGGGAGCTACACTATTGACACGAATGCCAGAGTCTACGAGTGATAAGGCTAAAGAGCGGGTAAAGGATACGATCGCACCTTTAGTTGAGGAATAATCTATAAGCTCTTTATTTCCTTGATAGGCAGTAATGGACGCAGTATTGATGATGGCTGCGCCTTTTTTTAGATGTGGAAGTGCGGCTTGCGTCAGGTAAAAGAATGGAAATATATTCGTCTGAAACGTTTGGTAGAGCTGTGCTTCCGTGATATCCAAAATACTTTTTTGTGGATACTGGACGCCATGATTGTTGACGAGGATGTCCAGCTTGCCAAAAGTGCGAAGGGTATGCTCCACAGCCTTGAAGCAGTTTTCCTTATGGCGTAAATCAACTTCGATCCGCAAACAACGTTGCCCTAATTCTTCAATTCGCCGCTGAGTGACCTCTGCATCTGAAGCTTCGTATAAATAAGCTATAGCGACATCTGCGCCTTCCTTTGCAAAAGCAATGGCCGCCGCTTTACCAATCCCGCTGTCGCCTCCGGTGATGAGTGCAATTTTTCCTTTCAGCTTTCCACTGCCGGCAATCTCCGGATCTTCACTGATGGGGCGAGGATTCATTAGACTCTCTAGACCTGGCTGACGGTCTTGGTGCTGCGGGGGAAAAGCAATAGGCTGTTCCTTACATATCGTTTGTTCCCCATAGTAGGGGTAGGTGGGATTCATTTTTACATACACTCCTCCTTGCCTTCTATCTTCCGTATATTTCTATGCATGCGCCTAGAAAAGCGTGCGCTGTTATCCAGTTATACCTGTGTTTATATCCTAGTCGGAGGGGCGTTTGTCCGAGATGAATGATTGGCGAAATATAGATTATTTGAATCACGGAACTCCAGTGCAAAAAGAGGTCTATGCCCTGTTAAGAAAATTAAATATTATGAGTTTGCTGGCCGACTATAACCCGGTGCTGGTTGGCACAGTGCCGCTTGGAATTCAGGTGAAGGGCAGCGACCTGGATATTATTTGTGAGGTTCATGATTCCGTAATGTTTACGGATATTGTTAGTCGATATTTCGGAACCATGGATGATTTTACTAGTGTATCGCGTGTGGTTGATGGGGTCCCTCGAACGAAAATTAACTTTATGGCCGGGGGCTGGCCTATAGAACTGTTTGGGCAGCCGCGGCCCACAGCTCTGCAGAATGGTTACTTACATATGATCATTGAAGCGGAAATTCTAGCTCAGCTGGATAATGATTTTCGCCAGCAGATCATTACAATGAAAACAAACGGGTGGAAGACCGAACCTGCCTTCGCGCAAGTGCTGGGTTTGGAAGGTGACCCTTATGAAGCGCTGCTGATGCTGGAAAAGCTTCCGCGGAGTGCTCTTTATGCTTTTTGTCATTCTATACAAGCGAGGGGATAGACATGAATTATCGAGAGATGATTGCGGATGATTATGAAGCTGCCTACCAGCTATGGGAAAATACAGAGGGAATGGGACTCAGCGAAGCAGATTCGAGGCTGGAGGTTGCGCGTTATCTGGAGCGTAATGCTGGCTTCAGCCAGATCTGCGAGAATGAAGACGGCCGGATTGTAGGAACTGCATTGTGTGGACATGATGGGCGAAGAGGTTATATGTATCATGTGGCGGTTAGTAATGACTGCCGAGGCATGGGCATCGGGCGTGAGCTTGTAAAGCGTTGTCTCGGTAATTTACATGCAGCTGGTATTGCAAAATGCCATCTGATGGTTATAGGAACCAATGAACAAGGAAGAGGATTCTGGGAAGGGATAGGCTGGCAGTATAGAGGTGGAATTATGTTATACTCCCAGGATATCTTGTGATACATAAGATGCGAAATGAAGATACTATCTAAGTAAAATATCATTAGATTAGAAGTGGATATATCACAGCAAATGTAACGGTGAACTCCGACTGCCAGTGCAGTATACTATATATGAGTTTGATAATTGCCTATTTGCAGGCAGGAGGTCTTTTATGCGTTTTAAAGATGTGTTTTCAATTATTGGTCCGGCCATGGTCGGGCCTTCAAGCTCGCATACAGCCGGTGCAGCACGGATCGGAAGGGCTGCAAGGCAGGTGCTGGGTGAAGTGCCGCGTGTGGCAGAAGTGACGTTTTTTGGTTCTTTTGCAGCTACTTATCAGGGACATGGTACAGACCGGGCTATTGTCGGAGGACTTATGGATTACGCTACCGATGATCATCGGTTACCCGACTCTCTGGAGTTGGCGGCTGAAGCTGGGATGGAAGTATCTTTTGAGCAAGGAACGGGATTGTTTCCTCATCCTAACACGGTTAAACTGCATCTTATCGGACAAGAGACAGGAAGTGAGCTGACTTTAACGGGGACATCCATTGGTGGTGGAAACATTGAGATCGTCGATGTGGATGGTTTTGGAGTAAAGCTTACGGGAATGTATCCGACGGTATTGATTCATCATATGGATTATTTAGGTGTTCTGGCGAGTGTTACAGAAGTGATGCGTAACGGACAATTTAATATAGGGCATATGTCTCTTGATCGGAAGAATCGCAGCGGTGCAGCCTTAACGGTACTGGAGCTGGATGAAGCTGCTACTCCTGAGCTTATTGAAGCGCTTAAAGCGCTCACTGCGGTGAAATCGGTGAAATTGGTTAATTTAAACGAAGGTAAGCAAGATGAGAAGGGGAAGGAAAGCTTAACATGAATTTTCAAACACTTAGCCAACTGGCTGTATTATGTGAGGAACGTGGCCTCACCATTGGAGCTCTTATGCTCGAAGAGCAAAGCGCGGAATCTGGACGTTCCAGTGAACAGGAATTTGCCACTATGCGTGAGTATTATGGGGTCATGAAAGAGGCTGTTCATCGTGGGATGCATGAAGATACCACTTCGCGCAGCGGCCTTACGGGAATGGATGCCCAGCGTGTAGGAGCCTATAACGCAGCAGATGAACCATGCCTAGGTGGACCCGCTGGTCAAGCAATGGCCTATGCTTTGGCTGTATCCGAGGTTAATGCCTCAATGGGCCGAATAATTGCTACACCTACCGCAGGTTCATGCGGAATTATTCCGGGTGTATTTCTCAGCTGTCAGGAACGGTTTGGCTGGGATGATGATTATATGGTTTCCGGTTTGTTCGCTGCGGGAGCAATCGGTTATGTCATTGCCAACAATTCGTTTGTATCTGGCGCAGAGGGTGGCTGTCAGGCCGAGGTCGGATCGGCCATCGGGATGGCGGCAGGAGCTTTAACCGAACTGCGTGGAGGGACGCCTGCACAAGCAGTGCATGCTGTTGGACTGGCGCTTAAGAACACATTAGGACTGATTTGCGATCCGGTGGGAGGACTTGTAGAGATTCCTTGTATCGTTAGAAACGGATTCGGTGCAGTGACCGCGCTCGCCGCCGCCGATATGGCACTGGCTGGTGTACGTAGCGTGATCCCTTCAGATGAAGTAATCAAGGTCATGCTTGAGGTAGGCTCAGCTATGCCAGAAAAACACCGCGAGACCGCAGGTGGCGGATTAGCACAGACACCTACCGGCCGCAAGATCATGCAGGATTTACGTAAAAAGAAATAATTTTAGAGCATTTTGAAACGTTCCAACTGTTCCCATAAGCCTTCCTTCCGAAGGATTTCTGCTTGTTTAGGTCCCATAAGGTCAAAGTGGGGGAATGGGGAACGATTATGAATATATTTAGCCGGCAGTCCATTTTCCTCACACCAATAGGTTAATCTGGTTAGGTCACTACAGCCTACCTTGGTGACAGTAGTCATGCCGGGAAAACGCGGGTCTAGCCAGTAATGGGTTAAGAAGGCGATTTCTCCTGCGGAGACTGCTTTTTTCCAGCGGGTTAATTCTTCTCTGTTGATGCCGAAGGCCATTACGTCTCCTCCTTATCTAGTATAGTTGACAACATTATAACCCATTGAAAGGGGATTACATCATGAACGGACAGGTAAGAGCCGATATTCGTCCTGGGCTTGAAGTGGATATTGTGCTTAAGCAGGATCAGCCGACGGGTAAGCTAACACATGGAACGGTGAAGGATATTCTCACCAACTCACCTCGACATCCGCATGGCATCAAGGTGCGTTTAACCAGTGGACAGGTAGGACGAGTTAAAAATATTGTTGCTAACTAATAATAAAATTCACCTTTAATTTAAAAAGCGCCCCTAATCAACTGAGATTGGGGCGTTTTTCTATTTTATCTGCTCATAAAATCCTCAACGGACTGATCGGCCTTGGTCTGATTACATAACGTACAAGCGCAAACGCAATTATCCGGAGTAGTATGACCACCTTTAGCACGGGGCAGCAGATGATCTATAGTGTCTCCATAGGAGCCACAGAAGTAGCAGGTATAGTTGTCTCTGGTCAATATATAAGCACGGAAATCCTTATTGCTGTATATCCTGCGGATGGTTCGGCGATTCACTACGATAGCGGCATGTTCTCTGACTAGAGTAACCGCAAGCTCGTAGTCAATTTCCTGATGCCAGCGCCGTCCTTTATCACTGTGGCCACGCATTAGAATTTTCCCTTTGGCAGAGGGAATCAATTGCGTTGGATCTTCGGGACTCAGTTTCGCGCCTTGAGAATGAGAATGTTTCCTTCGTTGTTCCAAGCCCCGTATGCGCTGATTTGGGTTGGATTGCGGTGAAGAAGCAACCGTGGAAGAAGGCTTTCCTTGTTTGGAGCGTTCTTTGACAGCCGAAGAAGGGGTTTCAATAGTAACAGGTTGTACTGGAATGGGACCTGCTGCAAGGGTCAGATCTATGTTTTGTCGTTGTTTGCGGCACTCCCGACAAGCACCACGGCGAGACTGGCCTTTGGAACGTTTGCCGGTACGTTTACGAAATTCAGAGAGCGGCTTCTGTTGCTGGCAATAGGTACATTGTTTGGTGGATAAAAGATGGGTATCGTTCATAGATATGTTAGGTTCAGCGCGTCTTTGCGCCCGTCCTGTCTCCTTGTTTTTTAGGATCCAATGTATTTTATTTATTAGATTCAGTCGGCAGGGTTAACATTTCGTTCTAATCTTAGTATAGCGTAAAATACAATCGTTCACATCGCCCTCAAAAAAAGCTTAAATACGGCTTTTTGTGTGATATCTATCTTGGTGACGTTCAGGAAAAACATGTAAAATTGAAAAGAGCAGTAAGGAATGCTCTACTTTTTTAACATGGGAAGGGGTATTGAAATGGAACCAACCAAAAGAAGGCCGTTTACGGTAACATTGCTTTATATTCTTCATATATTTTTGGGGGTTGGAGCGTTAGCAGGAGGCGGGTCAATGGTCATAGATCCTAGTGGTGATCTGATACACATGCCCACATCTATGCTGGAAAGATCGCCATTTTCAGATTTTTTAATTCCGGGTATTTTGCTATTCATCGTATTTGGTATCCTGCCCTTGTTTGTGTTTTATGGGTTGATCAAGAGACCAGAATTGCGCTGGGTGAATACTTTGAATCCCTTTAAGAAATTATATAGCTTCTGGGCATTGTCCCTATATATCGGATTTGGGTTAATTATTTGGATTATGGTGCAGACGTATATGTTGAACAGTGTGGCAATCATACATCTGATCTATATGAGTCTAGGGCTTTTGATCCAAGTCTTTACGCTGCTTCCTTCCGTACAAAGTTACTTTTTGCTGGACGGCGGTACCGAAAGACGTTAAAATTGCAGTGAACAGAAGGTATCAGAAGGTATTTCATTAGTCTGGGCAAGGAGTGAACCGGATTGACAACTATATATGATATTGCCAAAAGAACCGGTTACTCTCCTACAACGGTATCCAAGGCGTTTAATAATTATTCCGATGTACGGGAGAAGACTCGCCAGGAAATTTTCCGGGTTGCCCAAGAAATGGGATATTTGCCGAATTCCCATGCCCGTACACTGACTACTAAGAAATCATGGACCATCGGTGTATTGTTTGTAGAGAATACGGGATTTGGTATTCGCCATCCCTTTTTTAGCGCTGTGATTGAGAGCTTTAAGAAGGTTGCTGTGGATAAGGGGTATGCCCTCATGTTTATTTCCAAGGATGTTGGAGGTAAACAAAGTGGTTATTTGGAGAATTGCCGAATTCGTGGTGTAGATGGTGTTGTCGTATTCTTGTCTGATTACGAGGACCCTTATTTCCGTGAGCTGCTAGAGAGTGATATTCCTACTGTGATTCTGGATTTTGAGACTACGCAGTCGCATACGGTATGTTCGGATAATACGGCTGGAGCTCAGCTTGCGATAGAGTATTTAGTTTCTTTGGGTCATCGCAAGATTGCTCATATTTCCGGAGGTATGAACACTTTCCCTGGTAAAACCCGGGAGTTAGGATATAAGAACGCTATGAAGCAGCAGGGGCTTGAAGTGCTGGAGTCCTATGTTGTGAATGGAGCTTTTTATTCTCGTGAAAGTGGTTATCAAGCGATGCTGGAGCTTCTTAAGCTGCCTGATCGGCCAACCGCTGTTTTTGCTTCGGGTGACATGTTAGCTTTAGGGGCTATTATGGCGGTAAAAGATAGTGGACTTTCCGTACCGCTGGACATTTCAGTTGTGGGGTACGATGATATTGATCTAGCTGAGTATGTTACACCTGCATTGACAACCATTCGTCAGGATACGGAACTTTTAGGAAGCCGAGCAGCGGACATTCTTTTAGCATCGATTGAAGGGAAACAGTTGGATAAGGAAGCGGTTCTAGTTCCGGTAGAAGTGATCGAACGGGAATCCTGTGCGCCTCCGAGTGGAAATTAGGGCTGTATCAAATTCCATAAGTACAGAGAGCAGGCTGCTGCCCACAGGATAAATCTTGACGAAAAGAAAAGAGTCCTGATAAAGTAGAGGACATCATAGCTCGAATTCTTCCTATGTGGTATTTGCTACAGCTTATTCAGAGGAATGGGGCTATAATGGGTATTGTTATGCCGCTTTTTTTTCCTGCTCTTCGTTAGATCATTTTTTTTCGCAACAATCGAAACCGGTTTCGATTTTAAGTTTCGAATGAGCTGAAATCAAAGTTTACCGAAGGCTTCCTTGAATTTTCTCAAACGTTTCAGTGGCTCATCGCTCCGAACCCTAACATCGGATGGTGATCCAGTAAAGACAGTGCTTGTTGTTAGTAACAAAACAATTAGAGGAGATGGATGAAATGGCAAAAGTTCAAACTGTAGTAACTGCAAAAGATACAGGGGAACGCTTAACTCCGAAAGAGGCAATTGTTTTTAGCACAAGAGTTGATTCTGGATCTGCCGATGTAGAGCTTAAGCCAGAGCAGGAGTTCCAAAAGATGATAGGATTTGGCGGCGCTTTCACAGAAGCTGCGGCATATACGTTGTCACGGCTCAGTCCTGAGAAACGGGCAGAGGTTATTCATCGCTACTTTCATCCGGTAGAGGGATTAGGCTATAACATGGGTCGTGTTCATATTCATAGCTGTGATTTTGCGCTTGGAAATTATACTTATGTCGCTGATCATGATACGGAGCTGGCTACCTTTGATATCTCCCATGATCATAAGTGGGTGCTTCCGCTGATTAAGGATGCAATGCAGGTAAAAGGTGGACCGTTCACGATGTTGGCCTCTCCTTGGAGCCCTCCGGCATGGATGAAAACAAATGGTGAAATGAATAATGGAGGATCGCTCAAGCCAGAATACGCTGAAGTTTGGGCACGCTACTATACCAAATTTATTGAAGCTTATGGGAAGGAAGGCGTACCTATTTGGGCGGTTTCCGTGCAGAATGAGCCGGCTGCTGTTCAAGTCTGGGATTCTTGCATTTATAGTGCGGAAGAGGAACGCGATTTTGTTAAAAATCATCTCGGTCCAGTGATGCAGCAGGCAGGCCATTCCGATGTGAACATTGTCATCTGGGATCATAACCGCGATATTATGGTCGAACGTGCTTCAGTCGTGTTGTCTGATCCTGAAGCTGCACAATATGTGTGGGGTACAGGCATCCACTGGTATGGTGGTGAGGAGTTCGACAAGGTAGAGAAGGTACATGATCTATTTCCTGACAAACATCTATTGTTCACTGAGGGCTGTCAAGAGGGCGGCGTCAAGCTTGGCGAATGGTTTACAGGTGAACGTTACGGCAGAAATATGATTGGGGATCTCAATGCATGGACAGAAGGGTATTTGGACTGGAACCTGGTACTGGATGAGACCGGCGGGCCCAATCATGTAGGGAATCTCTGTGATGCTCCAATTATTGCAGATACAACAACAGACGAATTGCACTATAACAGCTCTTATTATTATATCGGGCATTTCAGTAAATTTATCGCGCCAGGTGCGGTACGGATTGGCTTTACTTCTGAAGCGGAAGGAATCCTATCCACAGCATTCCGTAATCCGGACGGCAGCCTTGCTGTCATATTGATGAATGAGAGCGAAGAAGCTCGCACGGTAACCTTGGGGCTTGGCGAAGAGATTGCCAACTGCGAGCTATCCCCTCATTCTATCGTAACGCATCTGATTTCATAAATAAGTAACAGTTTAGGAGGACATTAACGTGAGTAATTATTATTTCGAATCAGGTAATTTTGTAATGGAGCAGTTTGATACAGGAAAGCCTTTCTCTAGTTTCCTGCCAGGTCTTGCAGGTCTTAAGGGAATTCCAATGTGGACTTTTTATGTGAACCGGGGGCAAGCGATTTGCAGCTTTGGGGTACGCGACAAGAACTCGCCAATCATGGAATTTTCTCCAGCAAATATCTCTTATAAAGACGTAGGAACCACCGGCTTCCGAACCTTTATTAAAATAAAAGGCGAGCAAGAGATTTATGAGCCATTTCAATCGGCACGTCCAGATCCTGCCGCCAAGCGGATCATGACCATTTTGCCTAACGGACTGACCCTTGAAGAAAGCCATGCCGGGCATGGGCTGAAGACGACCGTACACTATTTCAATCTGCCTAATGACGATTATGCCGCGTTGGTACGTCGGGTGGAGATTGAGAATATCGGGGGCAAAGAGATTGAACTGGAGCTGATGGATGGTCTGCCTGAGATCTTGCCTTACGGAGTAGAAAACAGCGGCTACAAGGAGATTGGTAACCTGCTGCGCAGCTGGATGGACGTATACAATCTGGAGAACGGTATTCCGTTCTATAAGCTGCGTTCCAGCACCAACGATAGCGCGCAGGTTAGCGAAATCACAAATGGGCATTTCTATCTGTCGTTTACTGGAGAAGGAGAAAAAGTCGCGCCAATCGTTGATTTCGAGCTTATTTTCGGCGGCAATACCTCTCTTACTTACCCAGACCGCTTTGCGGGATTAACGCTTTCGGAGCTGAGTGAGCTTCCACAATATCCAGTCAATAAGGTTCCTTGCGGCTTCAGTGGTGTGGCTAGACGTTTGGCACCCGGCAGCAGCTTGACCCTGAATACTTTGGTTGGGCATGTAAATGACATCGATAAAATCAATAAAAAGGCAGAGCATTTATGCCGAGATGAATATATTCTGTCCAAATCCCAAGAAGCCGCAGGTCTGACAGAGGAATTAACAGAAGACATTGCCACGCACACTTCATCGGCTGTGTTTGATGCTTATTGCCGTCAGTCCTATCTCGATAACTTCCTGCGTGGAGGCTATCCTTTTATTTTTGACAATGGCGGAGATGGCTTTGTGGTTCATTTATATTCCCGTAAACATGGCGATTTGGAGCGCGACTATAACTTCTTCTCGCTTGCCCCAGAATACTATTCACAGGGGAACGGAAACTTCCGCGATATGAATCAGAACCGCCGGAATGATGTGTTTTTTAATCCGAAGGTGGGCAGCTTCAACATCAAAATGTTCTATAGCTTAATTCAAGCAGATGGCTACAACCCACTTAGTGTTCAAGGAACAACCTTTGAAGTGAAGTCAGACAGCAGAGCGAAGGCTGCGGAATGGATCGGAGAAGCGGCTGCGGATCATCAAGCTGAGCTTGTTAAGCTATGCAACAGTCGGTTCACCCCAGGCAGCCTGATCAATTACATTGCGGATCATAACGTTACGTTGAAGGTTAGTGAGCAGGAGTTTCTGTCGGGTCTGCTAGCCCTGTCACAGCAAAACATTGAGGCTGCTTTTGGCGAAGGCTTCTGGTCTGATCACTGGACGTATAATTTGGATCTCGTAGTAGGTTATTTGGACATCTTCCCTGACAAGAAGCAGGAGCTTTTATTTGGGGATAACACTTATGCGTTCTATGACAGCCCAGCATATGTGCTGCCACGTAGTGAGAAGTATGTAATTAGTGATGGAAAAGCCCGGCAATATGGCGCCCTCCTGGAGGATGAGGAGAAGCTGCATAAGCTGAAATGGAAAGCAGGAGATACCCATTGGCTGCGTGCTGAAGGTGGGCAAGGTGCTATTTACCACACCAATCTGTTCGTGAAGATGTTGTCTCTTGCTTTGAATAAATTTGCTACGCTTGACCCTTACGGCATGGGTGTGGAGATGGAAGGCAACAAGCCGGGCTGGAACGATGCCATGAACGGTCTGCCAGGATTGTTTGGCTCCGGAATGAGTGAGACTTTTGAGCTGAAGCGTACTGTAGTCTTTTTGCTGGATGTGCTGAACGGTGCTGAGAATGTACAGGGAGCTGTAAAGCTGCCAGAAGAAATCGCGGAGCTGCTTGAAGCGGTATATCACGCGGTAACTGCTGTCCTAGCAGGAGATGTGGAACAATTCAACTATTGGGATACAGTAGCTTCAGCCCGTGAAGCTTATAGAGCAAGTATCCGGTTTGGCATTACTGGTGTTGAGTCCGCAGTAACGCTGGAGCACATCCGCGAAGCCCTTTCCAAGTTCCTAGTTAAAATTGATGAGGGGATCAACAAGGCGGTAGAAATGGGCAATGGACTTACCCCCACCTATTTCCGTTTTGAAGCGGAGAAATTCCATCAGGTAACAGATGCTGAGGGTCAGCCAGTCATTAGCGGATACGGACTGCCAAAAGCTGTGGTTGAGGAGTTTAAGGCTTATGCCTTGCCTTATTTCCTGGAAGGACCTACCCGCTGGTTGAAGACGATGAAGAACCCGGTGCAGGCAAAAGAAATCTATAATCTGATTAAGCAAACAGAGCTGTATGATCGGGCAACATCTATGTATCAGACCTCTGTTAGTCTAGAAGGTGAATCGCATGAAATCGGACGAATGAGAGCCTTCACACCAGGCTGGCTAGAACGGGAGTCTAACTTCCTGCACATGTCCTATAAGTATCTGCTTGAGCTGCTGAAGGGCGGGCTGTACGAGGAATTCTACGGTGAGCTGAAGACGTCGCTGGTGCCATTCCTTGATCCTGCTGTTTATGGACGCAGTACACTGGAGAATTCATCTTTTATCGCAACTGGAGGCAATCCTGATCCAAATAACCACGGTAGAGGGTTCGTAGCGAGACTTAGTGGATCGACCGCGGAATTCTTAAGCATGTGGAGAACAATGATGGCTGGAAGCCATGTTTTCAGATTGGAGGATGGAGCGCTTACGCTGTCTCTTGATCCGGTATTGCCAGGATGGCTATTTGATGAAGAGGGCAATCTGTCCTTCACTTTCCTTGGGAATACGGAGGTAATCTATTCTAACCCAAAACGTGAAAATACCTTTGGCGAGAAGAAGGTTAGCATTCAATCTTTGATGCTTGTATACCGTAATGGAACTATGACTAAAATATCTGGAGCGTTCGTGCGCGGTGAAGAGGCAGAGGCTCTGCGGCGTGGAGAAATCGCGCAAATTCAAGCAGTATTAGCATAAAAATAGAGGGGCGAGCTGCGGCTCGCCCTTAAATTTTCAATGAATCCGAAAAATGGAACCTATAATCCGAAATTCAAAGCCTTACGGAGACAGGCAAAAGCAAATACAATGGATACATAAACATTGTAAGCGCTTTAGATTAAATACAGATATAGAGCCTGGAGGTCCAAAGGATGGAGAACAAAAAAAGCATGGAAGTAAGCTCAGCGATGAAGCCGTTAATTCCTGGTAATTTCGAAACCGGTAAAGTAAATCGCAGTCCGCTTTGGAAGAGGTTCATTGCCCAGCGTCATTTGCAGACAATGGCTCTACTCGGCATTGCATGGATGATAATCTTTAACTACATTCCCATGTATGGAATTATCATTGCTTTCAAAGATTACAACATCGTTAAAACGATTGCAGAAGCCCCATGGGTGGGACTTACACATTTCAAAGAGTTCATGGATGATGACAATCTCTCGAATGTAATTAAAAATACACTCGGCATTAGCTTGTTTAAGCTAATTATCGGATTTCCCTTGCCGATAATCTTCGCTCTATTTCTGAACGAAGTTCGTTCAATGAAATTCAAGAAGACTATACAGACGATTTCGTATTTGCCCCACTTTCTCTCATGGGTGGTACTCGGAGGGATTTTGGCTACATGGCTTGCTGATGTAGGAATTATCAATAACATTTTGCTAGCGCTTCATCTTATTGATCAGCCAATTACATACTTGGCTGAGCCGGGTTACTTCTGGACAATTATTATCTCCTCTGATATCTGGAAAGAACTTGGATGGTCAGCGATTATCTATTTAGCAGCAATTTCCGGTGTATCTCCTGAAATGTACGAGGCGGCGACAATCGACGGCGCGGGCAGATTTCAGAAGATGTGGTATGTTACCTTGCCGGCGATTAAATCGACAATCAGCATTCTCTTCATTCTCGCGGTCAGCGGAGTGCTGAACTCCAACTTTGATCAGATTCTGGTCCTGCGCAACTCACTGAATGATAGTGCAAGTAATGTAATTGATTACTATGTGTACTATACAGGGATTCTCTCAGGCCGCTTCTCTTACTCAACTGCAGTTGGATTGTTAAAATCGGTTATCGCTCTAATCTTGCTGCTGATTGCCAACCAAGTATCTAAAAAAATCAACGATACATCGTTGTTCTAGGATAAGGAGGACCATATATGTTTGCACTTAAGCGTAAAACGAAGGGCGAGGCCCTGTTCGATATCATCAATAACCTCATCATGTTATGTATCTGCTTCATAACGCTTTACCCGATCTGGTACGTATTGGTTAACGCCTTCAATAACGGTAATGACGCCATGCGGGGAGGAATCTACTGGTGGCCGCGGATGTTCAGCTTTGAGAATTTCGAGGCCGTGTTTGCCAGCCCCGGCATCATGCAGGCGATGTGGGTTACTGTCGCCAAAACACTTTTGGGTACTGTACTGCATGTATTTTTCACAGCGATGGTAGCTTATGCATTCTCCAGAAAAAACCTCATTGGCGGTAAGTTCTACATGCTTATGGGTACAGTGACTCTCTTTTTTGGCGGGGGACTCATTCCTACCTTCCTGCTGATGAAGGACCTTCACCTATTGGAGAATTTCCTAGTCTATATTATTCCGGTTATGTTTAGCTTCTTTGATCTTATTATCTTCATGACCTTTTTCCGGGAGATTCCCGATGGGCTGGAAGAAGCGGCACGGATTGACGGTGCTAATGATTGGTCCATCTTTTTAAGAATCGTACTTCCAGTATCCATGCCTGTAATTGCTACCATTGCGCTGTTCCATGGCGTGTATCAGTGGAATGATTACTTCACGGGTATGATCTATATCAATAATACTGATCTGCAGCCGATTCAGACGTATTTGTTCCGGGTCGTCGCACAATCGAGCTCTAGTCAAATGATGGTCGCTGTACAAGGCAGCAGCGTTACGAGAAGCGTAACGTCACAGTCCATTAAGCTGGCGACGATGGTAGTGACCACATTGCCGATAGTATTCGTGTATCCGTTCCTGCAGCGTTATTTCGTTAAAGGGATGATGATCGGCTCCATTAAGGGCTGATGTCTAGCAGTGATAACTCCTCTGGTTGCCTACAGCTGTAGGCACTGGGGTTGAGCTTATAATTAACATTCATAGAAAAGGGGTAAACAAGCATGGGCATGAAACGTAAGCCAAAAGCAATGGGAGTTCTGCTTCTCGCAATAATGATGTCATTGTCAGCCGCAGGCTGCTCCAGCGGGAATAATGCTGGCAAGAATGCCGAAGGTAATGCTAACAGCGCTAAAGCTACTAATACGGAGGCAAGTGCTGAACCGACTGCTGCTGCATTATCAGCAGATGAACCGGGATGGAAGATTGATACTTCACCCATTACATTTGACTGGTACCTGAACTTCTCATGGTTCCCTAATAAATGGGGCGTGGACCCAACCTCCCAATATGTAACTAAGAAGACCGGAGTTGATATTAATTTTATCGTTCCGGCTGGTAACGAGAATGAGAAGCTTAATACGCTGATTGCATCCGGTAAATTGCCTGATTTCATCACTTTGGGTTTCTGGGAAGATGCGATTAAGAAAATGGTCGAAGGTGAACTTGTTCTTCCATTGAACAAACTTGCTGATGAATATGATCCGTACTTCTTTAAAGTATCCGATGCTGATAAGCTGGGCTGGTATACACAAGAAGACGGCAATGTGTATGGCTATCCTAACTCTTCTTCCTCTCCTGCCGACTATGAGAAATATGGAGAAAATTACGTATCCAACCAAGTATTCGCTGTCCGCAAGGATATGTATGAAGCTATTGGAAGTCCAGATATGCGCACACCAGAAGGTTTCTTGAATGCGCTTAAATTAGCGAAAGAGAAATTCCCTGACGTAAATGGACAGCCGCTTATTCCACTTGGTTTGCATGAATTTACCGAGAACGGTAACGATTCTTTGGAAGGTTATCTGCAGAACTTCTTGGCAATCCCAAGAGAAAAAGATGGCAAGGTATATGCTCGTGAAACTGATCCTGAATATATCCGCTGGATGAAGGCACTTCGTCAAGCGAATCAAGACGGTCTGCTGGCTAAAGATATCTTTATCGACAAACGCCCACAAATGGAAGAAAAAATTGCCCAAGGCCGTTATTTCGCAATGCTGTATCAACGTACAGATTTTGCAGCACAGCTAGGAACGATTTACCAACAGGATCCAACCAAAACGTATATTGCTGTTGACGGACCTTCCAATACGAACTTGGATAAACCAACCCTTGATGGTCCTGGTATCTCCGGTTGGACGGTAACGCTGATCTCCAAAGATGTTAAGGATAAAGCACGTGCTATCCGCTTCCTCAGCTACTTGAACAGTGAAGAAGGCAACAAAGACTTGTTCTTAGGCGAAAAAGGTGTCAGCTACGATACGATTGATGGAAAAGATCAATTTAAACCAGAAGTGTTTGATTTGATGAATAAAGACCGTTCGACGTTTGATAAGCAAATTGGATCTTCCTTTACATTCTGGATGCTGCAAAATACGAACATCACAGACCAATGGGCTCCTAAATCGGTAGAACCATTTAAGCAATTGGAAGATTGGACTAGAGGTAAATCCATAGGCTCCTCTGAGTTCCAACAAATCGAACCAACAGGAAACTCTCCTGAAGGCATCATCGCTTCGAAGCTGAAACAGTTGCGCGGTAAAACTATGCCGAAATTGCTCATGGCTTCTTCCGATGCGGAATTCGATAAGATTTGGAATGAGTATTTAGAGAAGAGAAAGAAGGAAGGCGAAGATGTATTTGATGCCTACCAACAAAAGAAATATGAAGAGAATAAAGTGAAGCTGTCCATAAAATAAAAAGCATGACCCAAAATGCCCGCTAACTGCGGGCTTTTGGGTTATTTTCGAATTATAATAAGGAATAGTTATTAAGTATTTGAATATTCACTATTTTAGCGAGGTGGACAGGACAGAAGTGTATAAAGTGAATAGGCGAGATCGAATCAGAGCATTATGGCATTCTTTTAGTTATTGGTGGGGGCGGAGATCTCTTCAGAGCCGTTTAATTGCAGCTTATGTTTTTATTGTTTTAGGCCCGTGTATGCTGGTTTCTGTCTATTCCTATAAAGCCATTAATAATACCTATCTCCGCGATGCCGTCGAGAAAAATGATTATTTGTCGCAAATGGAGAAGCTGCACATTCATAATCAGATTGAGGCGATGGAACGGGCGGCACAAATGGCTTATTCTGATGCTGAAGTAGAAAAATTCTTAGCGAATGAAACCGAGCCGCAGCTAGTAGATTTGGTTGATTTTAATACAAATGCCTATGTGAATATGACTCGTATTCAATTTAATAATCCGAATATTGAGCATTTACGGCTGTATTCGAGAAGCAATAAGGTGCATGAAATTTGGCCGATTATCTTTCGCGAAGAGCGAGTTTCTTCCACCCCATGGTTTCAGAAAGCGCTTCAATTGAAAGGGCAGGAATACTGGTCTTTTCAGAAAAGTGATCCGGATTTGATGCAGAGATACTTGGGAGCACCGACGGAGAGTCTGCCAAAGGTTTCTTTGCTGCGTGAGAAGAGTCGGCCAGCAGACAATCATATCGGCATGGTGCAGGTGGATATGCTGCTGAGTCGGTTTACACCCAAGACGTATACAGATGTACGGGATAATCAGACCCAGATGTTCCTTGTGGATAGTGAGCTGCAGCTTTTCACCAGGCCGGACAACTCTTTTTTGCAGGATAATCTAGAGATGGCTGATATGATTGCAGAACGGTATAAGCAGTTCCGGGAAACTGGCGAATGGGACAGTAATTACTCGGAGAATGGTAAATCGTTTTTGTTAATTAACACTCCGCTAGAACGAATTGATGCTTATTTGCTAAATGTAGTGTCAATGGAGGGAGTGATGAAGGATATCTCCCGCACGCGCAACTTAATCATTGGAGCCAATGTTGGTTTTATTACTTTACTAACGCTGATCGCTTATGTGACAAATGCCTTTATTCTAAAAAATCTACGTAGATTGACCGAAACGATGAAAAAAGTGCGCAGAGGTGAAGCGTACACTGGAATAATGATTCGTGGTGGAGGGGAAGTCGGGGAGCTTGCCCATCATTTCTCCAAGCTGATGAACACCATCAATACGTTGGTGGCTCAGGCAGTGAGCAAGCAGGCGTTGTCTAAAGAGGCAGAGCTGCGTACGCTGCATAACCAGATTGACGCACATTTTTTATATAATACGCTGGAAAATATAAAAATGCTGGCTGAAATTGAGAACCAGCGAACGATCTCGGACGCACTGACTTCGCTGGGTGGGATGATGCGCTATAATTTTAAATGGTCCGGAGAGTATGTGAAGCTGCGGGATGAAGTCCGCCATATCGAAAATTACATTGAAGTGATGAATATTCGTTTTGAATATCCGGTTAAGTTAGTGCTTCATATTGAACCTCGATATTTGGAGCTGGAGGTGCTGAAAATGTCACTGCAGCCTATTGTAGAGAACAGTGTTAAGCATGCTTGGTGCGACGGGAAAGAGAATTTACAGGACCCGAACATTCATATTCATATTTCGGAAACGGAAGGTGATATTTGCATAGAGCTTCGTGATAATGGCATCGGCTTAACTCCAGAGCGTTTGGTTGCTTTGAACGAGGCGATTTATGCGAAAGATGAGCGCTGTGAGAGTGCTTCAGAACAGAGGGATGTTGACCGCCGAACAGGTGGTATTGGACTGAGGAATGTACATCAGCGACTGCAAATCTTTTATGGTGATGAATATGGGCTTGTAGTACAGAGTGAAGCAGGGAGTTGGACGATGGTACGTCTGACCTTGCCGAAAGTTCTTTTGACAGGAGAAAAACAACTATGAAGAAGCTACTGATCATTGATGATGAAAAGAATATCCGTTACGGTCTCAAGACTATGATAGAAAGAGAATTTCCGTCCGTGTATACCATCACAATGGCGAGTAATGGCGCAGAGGGTTTCGATATATTTAAGATCGAAGGTGCAGATATTATTATTACAGATATACGTATGCCAGTGATGGATGGAATTACGCTGTTGGAGCAGATATCTAAGGTAACAAGTGGTGAGAAAAGCCCAGCAGTGCTGATCTTAAGCGGGTATGATGATTTCGAATATGCCAAAAGCGCGATTCGTTATCGCGTAAAGGATTACTTGCTGAAGCCGATTCGCCGAGATGAGTTGTTCGCAATTTTGAAGAATATCGATAAGGAACAGGAAGAACAGGATCTCAGCGCAAGGCAGCTGGAACAGGAAACGGAACACTTCCGCAGGGAACTGCGGTCTAGTCGTTTACGGGGACTGCTTATGCAGCAGGAGGTTCAGCTGGAGCGTGAGCAGCAAGAGTGGCTAAGTGATCTGCAAGCACCTTTTACAGTTGGTGTGTTGAATTACTATTACAATGACGGAACAAGAATGAAGTCGGGGGATGTTCAGGGACTGGCGGAACGATTGATCGGACCGCTTGAAAAGTTTTTCTCGGAAATCACAACGGATTGGGATGGCAAATTAGTCTTGATCGGGAGTAGAAAACAGGATTTTATGGAGCTGTCCAGACAAGCTGAAGCTAAGGAAATAAAGGGATTATCGATTGGGATTAGCAGCGAAGGAGGAAGTCTTGAGGACCTCCGTTCCTGTTATAAGGAAGCATGCCGGGCACTGCAATATACTTTTTTATATCCGCAAGTGAGTTTATTGGATTATGGGGATGTTGGCCAGGGACGGTCTAACTTTCCGTTACCTAAGGAGGAGCTTCGCAAGCTGCTCAATATGCTGGGAACAGAACGCGAGAAGGAGATGAAGCATCTTCTATCTGTGATTTTTCAAACTGAGCATTTGAAGGAACTGGACCTAGCTTATCTGGAGTCCGTGGGACAGAATGTAAACGAGCTGGTGTTGGATGAAGTGTTTCGGGTGCATGGCGAAGCCTCGGTAGAGGTATTGAAGCTGTATCGTACGGTAGGCAATATGTACAACTATCGTCATTTCCACGAATATTATCGTGCGCTGGAGAACTTACTCTTGAGTGTGAATGAATACATTGTAGGCGTAAGGTCCGCGCATACCGAGCATGCGGATATGGAAGAGGCACTGAGCTATATTGAAGCCAACTACGCCCGTCCACTGAATATGGCTATGGTCAGCAATCATGTATCCTTGAATTATTCTTATTTTAGCGAAGCCTTTAAGGCATATACCGGTGAGAATTTTGTTATCTATTTAAAAAAGGTCCGCATCCGTCATGCTAAAGAGCTATTGGCAAAAGGCTGCAGTAAGCTCGCAACAGTCTCAGAAGAGGTAGGCTTCGAGAACAGTAAACAATTTGCCCGTGTTTTTAAAGAGCTGGAGGGGATTTCCCCAGGTGATTATAGAGCGAAAATAGTATCCGAAGAGTGTTGAGGCTTTTGAAGATGCATTTAGAAGCGGCCCTCCTATATAATGGATTTGAGAAGATTCATTGGAGGAATGAAGGGTGGAAGAAATACAAGGCAATTTGATTACGGTTCAGACATTAGCAGCGGATTTTCGTCGACTGGGCGTTAAGGCGGGCATGACGATTTTATTGCATTCTTCTTTTAAATCGTTAGGCCAATGGGTAGCCGGGGGCCCGGTCGCTGTTATTTTAGCATTGGAGGAGGTCCTCGGAGAATCTGGCACGCTAGTAATGCCCACACATTCCAGTGACCTGACTGATCCCGCAGGCTGGAGCAACCCACCGGTGCCGGAGGCGTGGTGGCAGAGTATCCGCGAGCAGATGCCGGCTTATGATCCAGATCTGACCCAGCTTAGAGGAATGGGGGTTATTCCGGACTGCTTCCGTAAACAAAAAGGAGTAAAACGTAGTGACCATCCGATACATTCGTTTGCCGCTTGGGGCAAGCATAGAGATGAAATTATGTATGGTCATTCGCTTGAAATGGGCCTGGGGGAAGATTCTCCGCTGGCTCGTATTTACGATCTGGGCGGACATGTACTGTTGCTGGGTGTAGGCAATCTTAATAATACTTCCCTGCATCTTGCCGAATGCCGCGCATCTTATGCTGGCAAGAAGGAAACCCTTGGCGGGGCGCCCATTATGGTGGATGGAGTTAGACAGTGGGTTGAATTTAAGGAGCTGGATTGGGATTCTGACGATTTCGTTCAGCTGGCAGATCAGTTTGGACAAGAGACGGGACTTATTACATATGGACAGGTTGCTTCGGCAACCGCTCAATTGATTCCGCAACGGGAAATCGTTGATTATGCAGTGAACTGGATGGAACAGAACAGGAAGTAAAACTCATTGGATAGGGGAAACGGAAGGAGAAGCTGGCATGAGTACAACAACGATATTTTTAACCCGGCATGGTCAAACGGAATGGAACGTGCAGCATCGGATGCAGGGACATATGGATTCTGAACTGACGGCTCTTGGTGTGCAACAGGCAGAATGGCTGAGCCGGGGAATGCGCACTGAACAGCTGGATGTCATCTATGCAAGCCCCAGCCCAAGGGCGCTGCGCACAGCTGAGATTATTCGTGGAGAGCGGAGTACTCCGCTTAAGACCTCTGAGGCGTTCAAAGAGATTGGCATGGGTGTGTGGGAAGGCCGTGATTCTACTGAACTGGAGAGCGAGTATTCAGAGCAGCATCGCAATTTCTGGAAAGACCCTGAGCAGTTTAAAGTGGAGGGCAGTGAGACCTTCGCAGAGGTGCAGGCACGGGCGCTGGGCAAGCTTCAGGAAATTCTCGTTGACCATCAAGGTGAGACCATTCTTATCGTCACACATACAGTAGTGATCAAGCTGTTAATGGCCTATTTTGAGTGCAGAGCGCTGCCTAAGCTCTGGGATCTGCCTTACATTTATCCGACCTGCTTATGCAGGGTTGATTTTACGGATGGTGTGCCGGAAATCCTGCTGCACGGGGATACGAGCCATTACGAAGAGAGTGAAGCTGGGATGGAATCATAACACTTCCTACAGATCAGGTTGGTTTATTAAAAAAGGCGGTTCCTCGGGTGCGTTACGCACTCGGGAACCGCCTTTTTGTCTTCAGAGCTGGAGATCAGTTTTTGCTAGTTGATAAACTGGAGAGATTTCAATGTCTTCTCCAGCATCGTAACCGCTTCGGCACGAGTTGCCAGCTTCTGTGGAGCAAAGGAACCGTCCGTTGCTCCTTGGATAATGCCCTCAGCAGCGATTTCTGCTACTGCTGCTTGGGACCAAGCAGGAATACTTGCTGCGTCACTGAATTTAGCCAGTGCTGCAGGATCGGCATTTAAGGTTTTACCTGTGTACTTGATGGCTTTTGCTAATACCGAGGCCATTTCCTGGCGAGTGATTGGGCTACCCGGCTTAAAGCTGCCATTGGTATAACCGGAAATCAAACCGGCTTCTGCTGCGGTGCGTATAGCATCAGCATACCAAGCACTTGGGTTTACATCTTTAAATGTGGTCTCACCATTAGCTGTCGCAAGTCCCAGAGAACGCGTAATTAATGCGGCGAACTCAGCACGTGTGATCGACTGTGAAGGAGAGAACGTATCGTTGCTTGTTCCGCTGACGATCAGCTTGGAAGCTAACAGATCAATGGATGATTTAGCCCAGTGTCCGTTAATATCTGCGAACGTTTTGGAAGACTTAACAACGGTGTAGTAGCTGTTGCTGTTCCGTTTAATCGTAACATCCGTTGTTCCATCTGCTTTAGGAACAAAGATAGCAGGTACGAAAGAGATCTTACCTGAAGCAGGATCAAAGACCACTGCCGTTGCATTATTTGAATTTAAGACGGCAGGTACATTGATCGTGCGCTTCACGTAAGTACTGCCGAAATTGTTCAGCGGCACACTCTTACTTCCGGCTTGCGCTGAAACGCTGAATTCGATTACTGGAGCAGCTAAAGTAGCATTACCTAGCTGTGATGCGATAGCTTGGTTTGTGCTGCTTAGTGTTCCCGAATTCGCTAGTAGAATAGATACCGTAATTGTAAAGTCGCTGGTGCCTAATTGAGCGGCAAGCGCTGCACTGTTTACAACACGGAGTGGCAAGGAATAAGAAGCGCCATCAGTAGTAAAGGTAAGAACTGTGTTAGGCTGTGCTGCTGCTTGTTTAACAAGCACACTGCCTGGAAGTACTACTTGAGCGCCGCCTGTAGTAGCTTTAACCGGAATAACCAGCTCTTGACTACCCGCTGGCAGTTCAGCAAGTTGTTTGGTTAGATCAGCAGCATCAATTGTTGTTACTTGTGCTGAAGCAATTGGTGCCGCAGTTGGAGCAACAGTTGGTGATGGTGTAGCTGTAGCGGTAGGTACTGTTGGAGCCGATGTTGGTACTGATGTAGGCACTGAAGTTGGATCTGGTGTTGGTACTGGTGTTGGGTCTGGTGTCGGAGTTGGATTTGTCTCCGGCAGCGGTGCACCTTTCAGATCAACAATCCGGCCCTCAACGGCGGAAGTGTTCGCAGTGACCGTTCCAACCTTCTGCAGATACTTCGTAAATACATCAAAGTCCGGTAGGTACAGCAGATTCACACGGCCTTCTTTATAGGCCTTTTCAAGTGAAGTATAGAAATCTCCACCCTTAGCTGTGAAAGCATTCGTAGCTACTTCGTAGGATGCGTTCAGATCCAGAGGGACGTATTTATCCCCGTTTTTCACTTCAATACGCAGTACACGTTCGTTCACAGGTTTCGTAGAGTCGTAATAGAATTTCAACCCTGCAACGTGTGGGAAACGTCCGTCTGCTGCCGGCGTTTTGGAAACCCCGTTCTCCATGGCATCCTTAATTTCTTGTCCAGTCAAAGTGATCGTAACCAGATCGTTGTTGAATGGAAGTACGCCGAGTACTTCGCCTTGTGTGATCGGTCCTTCGTTGATGGATTCGCGAATACCGCCGCCGTTTTGCAGGGCGATTACGGCATTAGTGCCCGCTTTTTGAGCTGCATAAAGCATGCCATCGGCAATCAGGTTACCAAGATTAGTTTCCTTTGTGCGCACATTATCGCGAACGCCGTTTAGAACAACCTCTGAATTTCCTACTACCTCATTGGTTAGTTCTTGAATACCCGGCTTATACTCCGTATCCAGGATCTTTTTGGCTTCTGGGTCCTCGGCGATAACGTAGTTAGTGCCGTTTTTAGCATCGATGGAGATTAATTGATCTTTCCAATCGGACAGTACGCCATCTTGGTTAAATTTAACTTCAAGTTGTCCAAGGAAAAGACCTTTTTCACCGGTCTGTACAATAAGCTTCGGTGCGTTAGGATCGCTGTTATCAACAACGGCTTGATTCAGTTGCGTGTGGCTGTGCCCCCCAACGATAATATCAATGCCGTTAACAGCTTTGGCTAACTTGAGATCTTCTTCGTAGCCAAGGTGTGAGAGAACAATGATCTTGTTAACATTCTCTTTTTCAAGCATAGCGACCGTTGCTTCCGCTTTAGCGAAGGCATTCTCAAAGGTCACTTTACCTGGTGAAGCAATGTTCGCCGTGTCTTCTGTCGTCAGACCCATGATGCCGACCTGTTGGCCGTCTACTTCTTTGATCAGCGCAGGGTAGATGGTTCCAGCATTACCTGACCGGCCGATTTCATTGGTGAACATTTTGCTAAGAATATCATCCGCTGAGAAGTTCACGTTGGAGGAGACGAATGGGAACTTAGCGTTGCCGATGAATTTGGACAGTACATCTGAATCTTTATCAAACTCATGATTACCGAAAGTCATAGCATCATATTTGACCAGATTCATAAAGGCCAGATCTGCTTGACCCAGATACTTATTGAAGTAAAGCGTTCCGGAGAACACATCACCTGCGTCTACAAGAATAGGATTCTCTGTAGTCGCCTTGGCATCTTGGATTGCTGTTACACGGCGTAAGATGTTGTTTGGCGAGCTGACAGTATCTAATCCTGCATGTGTATCATTGGTGTGCAGAATGGTTAGTGGGAAGTCTTCAGCAGTATTAAAATCAATCTGTGCCAAAACCGCATCATGATCGGATACCCGGCCATTCGATGGTGAGAAGTCGGCATTTAGATGAACGACATCTACTTTAGAAGAAGCCGTTAGATTTTTACTGACAAGAATATGATCTAGCACTTGAGAGTTTCCGTCATAGGTGTACGTATACTGCTCATTTAAAGGCAATGTATCGATCAAATTGTCTAGTTCTGTACCTTTTAAGAGGGTTGCAGTTTTAGTGAATTGGAAGTCATTCAAATCACCAAGAGCTACGATGTTGGCTTTAGGATTTGCAGTCAGAACCTCTTTGACAAATCCGTTTACGACCGCCGCGATTTTATGGCGCTGTGTTTCACTGGACAATACAGGGGGCTGAACGTTTCCGAAAGGACCGGTATCGCCGCCTTTTGAATTGAAATGGTTAGCGATCACAATTACTGTTTCGCCACCGAATACGAACTGTGCAGCAAGGGGTTTACGTGAACTTGCAAAGGCAGAGTTTGTTGGATCAATTCGGCCCGGATTGTAGGTCAATTGATCTGCCGCTGCATTATATCCAACGGGTTGTGTAGCTGTACCTTTTTGTCCGCTCACACTGTCTGCAAGCTGTACTCTTGCTGGATTGTACAGGAATCCTACGCGAATGTTTCCGCCTGGGGCACCGCCATCCATATTGTTCTCCGGAGCGATGTCTGTGTATTTATATACAGGACCGCCAGCGGTTTCAATGGCTTTAATCAGTTCGGCTGCACTTGCTTCAGTGATTCCATTATTGGTTTCACCATTGCTGTCCTGCATTTCGACAACGCCGATAATGTCAGGTTTTTTCATATTGTTTGTGATGGAGTCGGCTAGTTTCTGGATTTTTGTTGCTCCGACACCGGGGTAGAAGTTTTCAATGTTATACGATGCAATCAACAACTTACTATCATTGACTTCAAGAGTAGTTGTTTCTTGCTTAAAGGTACTTGGAGTGATGGCTGGAAGCTTACCGTTTTCCGGAATCACTTTGAAGTTACCGTTGTTGTATCCGATGACACCAGTAACATCTCCAGCGAACTTATCTCCGGTGATGACTTCTTGCCCCGGATTTCCGTAAGCGATGATGAGGCGCTGAGGATTGTATTGGTTGTATTCTTTGAGAACTAATCCACCAGCTGGTGTGATGACATCAGGTGTATCATTTTCTACTCTTGTAGGGATGTTATAGAGCATAGAATTTCCGCTACCACTTGTCCAATAAGGACTGATAATCGTAGGGGTAGGGAGCTTGACTAGCATACCTTCTAACGATTCGTAGAAATCAATTGCATCTTCATTAGGCTCAAAATTAGCCATGCCGTCATTGTCAATTATGGTAGACGGAATTGCTCTCCCGCCTTTACCAAGTACAACAGGCACCGGCACAGTATAACTTGAAGAGGAGTACACTTTTATTGAAGTCATAGTAATTTGAGTAGAGGTTAAATTACTTGCGTTACCTTCGTTGTATTCGGAAATAGCTCCACTAACTTGGACTAAATCTCCAATTTGAGGTTTAAGGGATGAATTAGTGCTGTATACAAAAATACCTTCCGAAGTGTTTACATTATCGTCTGGCTGAGGATCTTGCATAAAGAAACCTCTATAAGCGCCAGTTGCAAAGGTGTACCCGTATTGGGTAACGATGCCTTCTACATCAGAAACGTTCTGACCTGTATACTCAGAAGCATGAGATTCTCCTTGAATATCATGTATACGAGGGAGTTCAGACGCTTTATAAGCAAAGGTATAAACCTTACTTGTCTTGCCATCTGCTACGACAATTGCATTGACGGTAAGATCTTGATTAACTGTAATCGGATCTGAATAAAGTTTACTTGCTGTTGTTGGTTCAGTTCCGTTGGTCGTGTAGTAAATCTGTGCTCCAAGAGTAGGGCTGGAAAGGGTCACAGAACTTCCTTTGATGATGCGACCTGCGCCAGGGCTGGCCATAACGGAAAAAGTTTCTTCCACCAAAGCATTTTCGTTAAGTGGAATGAACTGATAAGTCGTATTATATTGCTCGATAACCCCAGTGATATTGTCAAAGGTTTTACCCTTAACTAGTTTAGGCAGGGTTGAAAAAATTGTGAATTGTTGTCCACCTTGGCTAGCAGTCACCGTGCTGCCATTTACATTGTCTATGGTCACATTATTCATAGTTACCAGCTGAGCTTCGTGGCTTTCGCCGTTCGCGGCAGACAAGTCGGTTGCGGTGATCAATTTTGGTGCAGGCACCCCAACATTTTGTGCAGCTACATTGTATTGAAGTCCACTTTGGAATTTGATTTCTTGCAGATTGCTGTAGATATCCATTGTGCCGCTTACTTCAACACGATCTCCAACGTTTGCGAACTCTGGAAATCCATAAAGTACGATCCCGCCGGATTCATCCTGAATATACATTTTTGCTGCATTAATGTGAGTTACGATACCTTCTGTTAAAATATTCTGACCTTTACTAGCAAGGCGTGCTGTTGCAACATCTGTTTTGGCCAGAATCGTGTAATCAAAAGTCGATACAGGGCTGTCTGGCATATTTGGTTCTGAAGCATACGCTTTAATCGTAGTGTCCTCAGTTAAGGTAATAGGCCCTGTGTAAGGTTGAAAATTAGTTGAACCACCTGATCCATAAACAGCTGCGTAGACGGATGCTCCAACCGTTGGAGAATTTAAAGATATTTCTGTGCCTACCGGCCAGGCATTAGAGGCTGGTGAAGCTAATACGGAACTAGCAGTCTCCGGTAATTCAGGTAATGTACCGTAGCTGCTGTTTCGTGGACTTGGTGCTTGGACAACAAAATCCGTAGAGTTGTTATCCATATCTAGACCGCGGCTGTCTGCCGGTGCATTAGCCGCAGCTTTACGGATAGCGGCTGTCGTATTAGAGAGAGCAGCGGTCGCACTTCCCTCGACATTTGTGGCTGTTCCGTAGCCAACTAAATCAATCGTTGTACCTGATTTATCAACGAGGTCGACTTTGCCGTTTGTACCACTCATAGCAAGGATTCCCTTGCTAACATCAGGAGCAGGCAAGTCGCTAGTTCCTCCAGCTCCAGCGGCCTCCTCAATAAGGAAGTATCCATTTGCCGGGATAGTTCCATTTAAGTCTGTTCCACTACTAAAGGTTCCGGCCGCTGAGGTATACCGAACTTTCCATCCAGTCAAATCTACTGGATGATTCGTAGGATTGTATAATTCAATAAAATCATTTTTAAACTCCGCTCCGCCGTTTCCACCACCACCATAGACCTGCGAGATAACAATGTTGCTATTATCCGGTGCTGCCTCGGCAGTCTGGACAGCTGGTAACACACTGCCGGCAACCATTAACATTGCCAGTCCAGTAGCGAACCATTTTCTTACTCTTGAAGAAATAATCATTTGGATAAGTCATTCTCCCCTCGAATCTTTTATTTACAACCTATTAAATCTTAGCATTCAAATGTAAAATGAAAGGTTGTCTTACATGAATATAAATTAAAGTTTGCATCAATTAAATCTAAAAATTGAAATGTTGTGATTTTAGTATAAAAACAGTGCATAAATACAATATTAATAATAAATCTAGTATTTTTATGGTTAATAGAGCACCAACATGTTAATTGCATGTTATGTATATTGTTGAATTCAGTATGGATTACGACAAATTTATTCTAGAGTTTTGTTAATTTTTACATAGGGAAAACAATAGAGATTAGAATTATATAGAATGTATCGGAACTAAAATAATGCCCCTCCAGCTTCTTATCGAGAAGTGGAAGGGCATTATTAATTTAAAATCTATTTGGACAACACAGTATTACTGGTGCGGAAGCTCAAGCCGTTCAATTCCATCCATATATTTACGCAGTGCCTGCGGAATGTAAATGGATCCATCCTCCAGTTGATGATTCTCCAGCAGCGGAATTAGGATCCTTGGTGTAGCCACTGCGGTGTTATTTAAGGTGTGGCAGTATTGCAGCTTACCGTCTGTATCCCGGTAACGAATGCCCGAGCGACGAGCCTGGAAATCGAGCAGGTTGGAAGCCGAGTGTGTCTCTCCGTATGCATCTCTGCTTGGCATCCAAGTCTCGATGTCATACTGCTTATGTGTCTTCAGGGACATATCTCCTGTGCAGACAGCCATGATCCGATAGGGGAGTTCCAAGAGCTGTAGAATATGCTCTGCATTCGCAAGAATCTCCTGCAGCATGCCCTCCGATACGCCCTCATCATTCCGACACACGATAACTTGTTCAATTTTTGAGAATTGATGAACACGGTACAGGCCACGCACGTCCCGTCCCGCCGATCCTACCTCACGGCGGAAGCAGGCCGACATTCCGGCGAGCCGCATTGGCGAATCCAGTTCGACAATCTCATCGCTATACAGCGAAACAAGCGACACCTCCGATGTGCCTACCAGCCAGCGATTGTCTCCGTTTAGCTCATAGGTCTGATCCATCCCGCCGGGGAAGAAGCCCGTACGTTCCAGCGCTTCCGGACGGACGATCACGGGAACATCCATCACCGTGAAGCCGCGGGCAGTCAGTACATCAATGGCCAGCCGCTGTACAGCCAGATGTAACAACAAGCCTGCACCCTTCAGCACATAGCTGCGTGGACCGCCTGCTTTGACGCCACGGGGGATATCGATGATATTGTGGAGCTCGCCTAGCTCCACATGATCACGCGGTTTAAAGCCGAATTCCGGCAACGTTCCGGTTCGTCGTAGTTCTACATTATCTTTATCATCATGACCGATCGGTGTATCCTGCGATACAGGGTTTGGTGCGAGCAGCATGAGTTCTCCACAGCGCCGGTCTGCTTCAGTTAGATCTGCCTCATAGAGATTCAGGCGGTTGTTCAGTTCTCTTACTTGTTCTTTAACTGCTTCTCCTGCCACGCTGTCACCCTGTCGTAAAAGTCGTTCAACCTCTTTGGTCAGGCCGTTACGCTGGGCTCTCAACTGTTCCGTATCTTGGCGCAATTCGCGCCGTTTCTCATCCCATTCCAGCAGTTCATCCAGTGGGAAGTCGACTCTTTTCCAAGCCGTAATGTTTCTTACAAGTTCCTGATTGTCTTTGATCCAGTTCATATCCAGCATACCGTTTCGCTCCTTTTTGGTTAAAAAAACGCAAAAAACGCCCTCATCCATGGGACGAGGAGCGTCAGCTCGCGGTGCCACCCAGGTTGATCGAATCTCCTTAACTGCAGGAACAATCCGACCCTCTTTGGTCTTCGCGGTAACGGGCGAAACCCGGTGAACTTAGGGAGTTGTTGTAGACTCCGGTCGCAGACGCCTCACGGTTGGATGCCGATCATTGGCCTGATTGTTGGATTTAATATTGTTGCTTAGTATAACTTAAGAGCGGGAGGAGCGCAAGTGGTTATGGTTTGACAAAAATATCAATTCTACGTTAGGATTAGTATTAATTTAAAGTAATTTTGTCGGGATAATAAATAAAGCAGTTTGAGCTGCTTAAGTGGGATGGAAGAGGTGGAAAAGTGGCTAAAATTGTTGTGATTAACGGAACGCCTTCCCTGGTATCGCGTATCAATGCAGCTATAGAATATGCGGAGGCCAGCTTAACCAATCGGGGCTTCGAGGTTGAGCGTATTAACGTAGCAGAACTACCCGCGGAGGATTTGATTCACACTAAGTTTGAAAGTGAGTCTATCGTCAAAGCCAATGGCCTTGTAGCGGAAGCTGATGCGGTAATCGTGGTTAGCCCGGTTTATAAAGCTTCTTATACAGGCGTGCTGAAGACCTTTTTAGATCTGGTTCCACAAAAGGGATTGGCCGGAAAAGTTGTACTCCCGCTGTTCATGGGCGGCAGTCTTGCACATCTGCTCACAATTGATTACGCATTGAAACCTGTGTTGTCCGTACTGGGCGCACGTTACATTCTTGGCGGCGTTTATGCCGTGGATTCTCAAGTGGTTCGTAATGATCACGGAGTGGTAGAGCTTGCTGAGGAGCTGAAGCTACGCCTGAACGATGCATTAGATGAGCTTGCAGAAGAAACTACACATCGTGTGGAACGCAAGGCATAAGACTAAGTAGCAAGCCTTCTGTGCTTAGTGCTAATAACAAATGTATAAGCGTCTCTTTCATACCTGATACCAGGGGAGAGGGGCGCTTTTTGCATTATATAAGCTATAGCAAAAAGGCCATCTCACTAAGAAAGTAGAGAATGGCCTCTTTTTTATATAGGGATTGTATATATCCGGTCTTACAAATCGTCGAATCCGTTATCGTCGCCAACCTTACCATAGTTGCGGGACTTGGCTTCGAAGAAGTCAGTTTTGGTAGCATTAAGCGCATCATCGGAGAAAGGTTTGATCCAAGGCATACAGTTAACGTCAACACCTTGATAAGCTTTTTCCATACCCATCAAAGTCAGACGTTTGTTCGCTGTATATTTGATGTAGTCGCTAAGCTCGTTAAGATCAATGCCACGCACGTTAGTAAGTGTGTAGTAAGCCCAGTTGGTTTCGAGCTCTACCGCGCGGTCGATGGTACGGTATACGTAATCCATGTTTTCTTTGGTGTTCAGCTCAGGGAAGTCTACGAGCAGCTGCTTAAATACTTCTGCGAAGAAGTAGCAGTGCTGATTCTCGTCACGTTGAATATAAGAGATCATTTGGCTGGTCGCCATCATCTTCTGGTCACGGGCCAGATTGTAGAAGAAGGCGAAAGTGCTGTAGAAGAAAATCCCTTCCAAGATGAGATCTGCTACCAGCGCATGGAAAAAGGTCTGTCTCGTAGGGTTATCACGGAACTCTTGATAAATATCAGAGATAAACTGATTGCGTTCCAGCAGGACAGGGTCTTTTTTCCAATATTCAAAAATTTCCTTCTGCTCACTCTCCGACACGATAGAGGATAGAACATAGGAATAGGATTGGTTATGCACCACTTCTTGCTGCCCGATAATAGCGGAGATAGCTTCCAAAGAGGAATCGGTGAAATAACGCTTCACGTCGCTCACGAACATCGTCTGCATCGAATCCAGCACAGCGAGTAGGGAGATATTAATCTTAAATACGCGTTGTTCCTCGGCATCCAGCATCGGGAATTGTTGCGCATCCTTGGACATTGGAATTTCATCCGCGATCCAGTGATTAAGCAACAGTACCTTATACAGCTTGTACATATGAGGCATGCGAATATCGTTCCAGTTCAGAATACCTGAGCATTCACCGTCGATAATGCGTGTGGATTGGTTAGGTGCTTCAGTATTAAAAATCTTTTGTAATTGCATTTCTTATCCCTCCATTTTTTGCGCTGGTAATCTTTCTTTGGTGTCTTGTTCATAGAAAGACGGTGATGGAGTAACGGAGAGGAAGTTTGGAGCTGGAGGAGCGTCAGCGTTCGCCCGAAAGCTTTCCGTAGGAAAGCTCGCATCGAAAGCATATGCTGTCATCGGATGTCATCCGCTAATAGCGGTAAAGATCAAGACATCTGATGACAACAGCGGCCGGAAGCCCAAACATTCCTCGCAGTTACGAAATTCATCATCGTTTTTCTATTCAGGGCACTAAGATAATTAGCTAGCGCAAGATTCACACTCTTCTATAGTCAAAGCACGGCTACGCACATAATAAGTTGATTTCAAGCCGCCCTTCCAGGCATTCAGATGCAGTTCCAGGAACTCGGTAGCCTTGATGTCAGGACGGACATACAGGTTGAAGCTTTGGCCTTGATCGACGTGACGCTGGCGAGCAGAAGCCATGCGGATCGACCAGTTTTGGTCAATTGTAAATGCTGTCTTATAGTACCAGATCGTTTTGTCGGACAGATCCGGTGCTGGGTTAGCGATCTTATAAGTTGTTTTCTCTTCATAGGATAGCAGTTCATACAGCGGATCAATGCTGGCGGTGGAGCCGGCAATAATCGATGTAGATCCATTTGGCGCAATGGCGAACATCCAAGCGTTACGCACGCCGTCCTTAGCTACTTCTTCTTGCAGCTCGCGCCATTGCTCAGTCGTTACATATTTACCTTCTTGCTCACCGCTAACATACCCGCGGGAAGTGAAGTATGCGCCAGTCTCCCAATCGGAGCCAGCAAATTTCGGATAACGGCCTTTTTCACGGGCGAGCTCCATGCTCGAACGAACCAACAGGTAGTTGATATGTTCATATAAATGATTGTTATATTCTACGGCTTCATCGGATTCCCAACGAATGCCCTTGAGTGCCAATAGATGATGCAGGCCGAATGTGCCAAGACCTACTGCGCGGTACTGGCTGTTCGTGTATTGTGCCTGCAGAACTTCAATATTATTAATGTCGATTACGTTATCAAGCATACGGACTTGGATCGGAACAAGTCTTTCTAATACGCCAGCTGGAATCGCCCGTGCCAAGTGAATCGAATTCAGGTTACAGACTACGAAGTCGCCAGGGATTTTGGAAATAACGATCCGGGTCTGGCCATCTTTAGTTACTAATTCTTCTTGTTCAATTACTGTTGCAGACTGATTCTGCATAATTTCTGTGCACAGGTTGGAGGAGAAAACCATACCTTGATGACGGTTTGGGTTGGTCCGGTTCACGGTATCACGGTAGAACATGTACGGTGTACCCGTCTCTAGCTGTGATTTCATAATCCGTTTCATGATGTCGATCGCAGGAACAGTGATCCGGGATAATTCCAGGTTCGCTGTAGCTTCAGCATATTTTTCACGGAAAGTACCTTTGCCAAGCTCTTCATCGTAGAAATCTTCCAATCCTAGTGGACGGCCATTTTTATCAGTCCAGCCCATGACCTTTTTCACTTCATGAGGGCAGAAGAGGTTCCAGTGGCTGCGCGATTCTACAGCTTCCATGAACAGGTCAGGCAGGGAGACCCCGTGGAACACGTCATGTGCACGCATACGCTCGTCACCGTTGTTCAGCTTAAGATCAAGGAAAGCGAGAATATCTTTATGGAATACATCAAGATAAACAGCTACAGCACCCTTACGTGTGCCCAACTGGTCTACGCTGACTGCTGTATTGTTCAACTGGCGAATCCAAGGGATCACGCCGGAGCTTGTGTTCTTGTGGCCACGGATATCCGAACCACGTGCCCGTACTTTTCCAAGGTAAACGCCGATGCCGCCACCCATTTTGCTTAGACGTGCTACGTCTGTATTGGAGTCAAAGATACCCTCTAGGGAATCGTCTACAGTATCAATAAAGCAGCTGGATAGCTGTCCAGCGACCTTTTTGCCGGCATTAGACATTGTAGGTGTAGCAGCAGTCATGTAGATGTTGCTCATAGCCCAATAAGCTTCTTTTACAAGCTCAAGACGTTTCTCAGCTGGCTCACGGTGCATCAGGTACATGGCAATAATCATATAACGTTCTTGTGGAAGCTCCATCACACGGCCGTCAAAATCATGCGCCAAATAACGGTCGGATAGCGTAAGCAGACCGATATAGTCAAACAAAAGGTCGCGTGTATAATCGATACACCCACCTAGTTCGATAATTTGTTCTTTGGTGTAATGACTTAGAAGTTCTTCGCGATAGATTCCTTTTTTCACGAGATCCGTAATTAGTGGATACAATTCACCGTAAGGCTCTTCTGGATAAGCTTTGTAGCGGCGATGAACGGCAGCTTTTTTATAAAGGGTTGTCAGAAGGGCGCGGGCAGCTGCGAACTTCCAGGTAGGCTCTTCTTTTGTTACAAGCTCTAGAGCGCTCATGGTGAAGGCGTTGCTGATTTCTTCTCCGCTTACCGAGTCACGACGCAGTTTGGAATTCACTCCACGCAGCAAAGTTTCTTTATTTAGTTGATCGAGACCTTCCAGAATACGGTCAGCGTAGACGGAAAGACGGTTCTCATCAAAAGCCAGTTGGCGATTATCCGGTTTTACTACGAATTGCGGCATGGTTAGTTCATCCCTTCTTATTTCAAATTAATTTTCAATATCAAAAATTGATATATTATAGCGCAGCAGGCTGCCACAGAAAGACCTCCGAGCCGTTCATGCTGGCCGGAATGTCGATAATGCGTTGGTTGGAGCTTCCCCGGTAGAGAAGCGTAGTATCTTTCAGTTCTTCTACAAATTTTCCATCTATTAACACCTGACACTGCTTAAGTAGATCCCATTCCGGCGTACCGGGAAGGGCTGTAAGTTCTTCGTACGTATAACCACTGTAAATCCAGATTGAGAAGCCTGGCAGTACAGCGCGAAGCTCATGAATGAACCCCAGCAACTCTTCTGCTGAGAAAAAAGGATCGCCGCCTGCCAGTGTCAGACCATCCAGCAAAGGGTTAGCGGCGATTTCTGCAATAATTTCATGTTGTCGTTCTAAGGTGAAGACTTCTCCATATTTAAAGTTCCATGTCTCGGGATTAAAACATCCCGGGCAACGATGGCGGCAGCCGCTGAGAAAGAGGACGGCCCGCATGCCCTCTCCCTCGTTAATCGACTCCGGATAGTAACCGCAAATATTCATAGATGCTTAACGCGATCCCGTACTTCAGCTTGTTTGGCGGCATTAAAGCGGGTCTGATAGTCGCCGGTTAAATAACCTGTAACTCTGCGCAAACGGCGGATGTGCACGTCATTCTCATGTGCGTTGCAGGAAGGACAGTTTGTCCCAATTACGCCTTCGTATCCACAGCTGGAGCAGCGGTCAATCGGATGGTTAATGCTGAAATAGCTGACCTGTTGTTCGAGCGCATATTTAATGATTTTGATAAAAGCCGATGGGTTGTTGCGGGCATTGCCGTTTAATTCGACATAAGAAATAGCCCCGGCATTGCAATATTCATGGAAAGGAGCTTCCAAGCTGATCTTCTGAGCAGCACCCAGATCGAAGTATACAGGGATGTGAAAAGAGTTCGTATAATATTCACGGTCGGTTACGCCCGGAATGGAACCCAGTACCTTGCGGTCAACTTTTGTGAATTTACCGGACAAACCTTCTGCTGGAGTTGCGAACAGAGTGATGTTGAGATCCAGTTCCTCACTTTTCCGATCGCAATAGTCCCGCATATGACGCACAATAGCCAGCGCCTTGGCATGAACTTCCATATCCTCGCCATGGTGTTTGCCGTACATAGCTTTCATACATTCCGCCATACCGATGAAGCCAAGAGACAGACTGCCATGCTTTAGCAGATCGCCTACAGTGTCATCAGGTGCAAGATGCTCGCCGCCTTCCCAGACGCCTTCTCGCATCATGAAATCGGAAGCTTTAGCTTTTTGTGCGGTTTGAATGTGGAACCGATGAAGAAGTCCTTCCAGCGCAATATCCATATAATGATTTAGATCTTCATAGAAGCCAGCTTCGTCTGCGATGGTACGTCTGCCTGTTACTGTGCCGTGTGCCAGACCTAGCCGAACCAGATTCAGTGTATTAAAGGAAAGGTTGCCCTTTCCAGAGCAATGATTACGACCAAAACGGTCACCGAGCACTCGGGTTCGGCAGCCCATTGTAGCGAACTCCGTATCAGGATCACTTGGATCATAATACTGCAAGTTGAGCGGAGCGTCCAGATTAGCGAAGTTTGGATATAGTCTGCGCGCAGAACATTCAGCCGCTTTTAGGAACAGTTCATAGTTAGGATCGCCTTGTTGTTGATTGATTCCTTGCTTGCATTTGAAGATTTGAATCGGGAACACTGGTGTTTCTCCGCTGCCAAGTCCGTT
This sequence comes from Paenibacillus sp. FSL R7-0163, assembly GCF_037969975.1. Classification (NCBI taxonomy): domain Bacteria; kingdom Bacillati; phylum Bacillota; class Bacilli; order Caryophanales; family Paenibacillaceae; genus Paenibacillus; species Paenibacillus sp. FSL R7-0163. Next base: position 5,646,040 of record NZ_CP150224.1, on the reverse strand, counting down.
CATAGTTGCTGTTAGCAGAGAACTGATCACAAGCTGACCTTCTGGTGAAGTACAAGTACCGTAGTTGATGCTGGTAAACGGTATTTGTCCACCGGATCGGCTGGACATGGTATTCAGATTATGTACCATACTTTCAGCCGCTTGCAGGGTTTCGATTTCGGTTTCCTTTAGTGCAAAACGGAACGCTCTTGGATATAACTCCGCCAGATCGGTCCGGCTCATCGTAATCTCGCCCAAAGATTCATCAGCTTGTCCTTCTTCAAAATAATCCAGACCCTTGCGGAACAGCTTGGCGAAGGATTTGGTTACATAAGGTGCCAGATCATAGTCGAGTTTATTGGCGGATACACCACCATATTGAGCATTTTGCTGGGATTGGAAAATAATCGCTACCAGAGACATAGCAGTCATTATTGAGTTCGGAGGACGAACGCTGCCGTTGCCGGTATTGAAACCTTCACGGAGAAGTTTATCAAACGGGATAAAAATACAGTTCGTCGTTCCAATCGCGTATTGATCCAGATCATGCACATAGACGACATTATCATCAATAGCCTGCACTAGCTGCGGCGGCATCGTAAAATTGCGGGCGTACCATTTTGAATATTCACTGCCGAACTTGCTCATTTTACCGGAGAAACTCTCTCCATTCAAATTGGCATTCTCGCGCAATAGGTCCATATCCCGACTGTCGATAATATCCCGGCCTAAATCAATGAGCTCTTCTAAAAGAACTTCCCGTGCATTTTCTACTCCATTAAATTGTCTCTCCAACAACGTCATTGTACAGCTCTCCTCTCAGTATAAAAGAAAAACATCTATCATCAAATCCATATATCCATAGGAAGTTGGACTGCCATAAGCAGTCGTATATTTGTTCTGATTACATAAAAAAAGCATCCCCTACCCGAGGATGGCAGAAAATGCCCGATGCGTTATGTAAATATCCACACGGATATTTGCAGAGGTCTCTACGTAGATGACCGCATGCGGACACCATCCCTGTTCCTCGCAGGCATCAATAGTTGGTGTCGTCGAAACAGGTAGGTCTCCTGGCTTCCGTGGGATCTCTCGGCGCCTTCCCAAGGGTGTTCCTAACCCTCAGTGGCATCTGCCGGGAGATGTGGATTCTCAAGCTTCCCAGAAGCTTAAGAAGGCCATCCGGTTACAGTGGCGGGACCGCAGCGGATTCTCACCGCGCTTCCCTATTAAGCTCTAAATCCGGTTAAGGATCAAAGCGCCTGTCTCCACTATATTTTGTTGTCGTTAGATAAAAATAACCCAAGATGTTGTGTTTGTAAACAGTTTTTTAGAAAACCCGCGCGGGGAGCGGGTTCTTTAAAGGTACTCCACAAATGATCCACAGGCTGTCCATAAGTAATCCACAATTGATCCACAGGGAGATGCGAAATGATTCATAAATTGTCCGAAAAGATGCCACAAAGAGTCCATAAATATAGTGCAGATGACCCTAGAATTTGCGCATGAGAAAATACTCTTAGCCCAAAGTCATATTTTGGAGTAATCAGAAGAAATAGAAGAGATAAGGGAGGATAATCTTGCTTAGTTTGTGACAGAGCGGTGGAATTGTTACAATGGAAGAAGATAGGTACTATAAAATTTCGAGGAGGTATTCTCATGCCTATTGCTGAAGTTACAGTTATTCCAATTGGAACAGGCAGTACCAGTCTTAGCAGCTATGTTGCGGATATGCAGCGGGTGCTGAAGACAGTAGAAGGGATTACATATGAACTTACGTCCATGGGGACGATCATCGAAGGGCCTCTGCAACGCATTTTTGCCGCGGTAGAAGCTTTGCATGAGTCTCCTTTTGCCGCAGGTGCAGAACGTGTCTCTACCTCACTTAAAATAGACGACCGCCGCGATAAACCCTCCACTAGCCGTGGAAAGTTAGAGTCTGTGGAGCGTAAGCTACAGGTGGATTAGCAGTTTAGGAGGGCGGAAAACAGGGAGAAATAGGCTTGCGTTTCTGGCTGAAAGTTGTATAATATTTTTTGTTTGACAGAAAAATCAGCTTTAAGCTGGTGTAGCTCAGGGGTAGAGCAACGCACTCGTAATGCGTAGGCCGGGGGTTCAATTCCCTTCACCAGCATCCCAAAAAACCATATGTGGCGCGGATTTCCGAGGGTTCGGGACCGCGTCATTTTTCATTGAATCCCCTGACTTCTACCATTCTTCTAAAAGATAAGACATGGCGAAATCGCTAATGAAAACGGTATGACTAGTGGTCACTGTCGAGCAGATGGAAGGCGTGTCGCAAGCTGACAGCAATCAGAATGAAGGATGGTGGAGGAGGAGCAGCATAAGCTGCTTTTTTCTTGCGGGGGCAGATCGGTTAGATGGTAATTACTATAAAAATAAAAAAGACACCACAAGGTGTCTTAGTACAGATACTTTTCGCTCGAATTTCACGAGCTCGTCAGTGAACTGAGTTCATAAGCAAGACTGGCTACGGCTAACAGATGAAGAGATAAAGTAATATCAATGTTAAAATGTGCGGTAATATTAATTTTCATAGATAACCACGCTCCTAAAGTATAAATACACATAAAGAAAACTTTATAAAGCGCTTGGCCTGCCATCATCAGTGCCAGGTAGCCATCCTGTACAGACGCCTTAGCGTTTCGACAGTAACATTATACTTAATATTTTGTGTTTTGCAAACCAAAGCCCCCTTAAGACTGAAATAATGAGCAATGTGACAATTATGTCATTCTGAATTGAATATTGTTAGGTTAATCGATGGGGAAGTTTACGTGTCTCCCTTATACTGGAAATTAAATGATTTTATTTCCGAAAGGGGACAATCCACTGATGACTGACGTAATTAAAGCAATAATACTTGGCATAATAGAGGGCTTAACTGAATTTTTACCAGTATCATCTACTGGACACCTTATTTTAGCAGGCGATTTGCTTAGCTTTGAGGGAGATGCTGCAATAACTTTTAAAATTGTTATTCAGTTGGGTGCAGTGATGGCAGTTCTAATTCTTTATTGGAAAAGGTATTTGGAAATTGGGGTTAATATGATTAGAATGGATTTTTCCAAAAGCAAAGGATTAAATGTCATTCATATGATTTTGGCTATGTTACCAGCATTAATCCTATATCTTCTCTTCAAGGACACAATAAAAAGCCAATTATTTGGCCCAACCCCTGTTTTGATCGGTCTAGTTGTTGGTGGCGTGTTGATGATCATTGCAGCGCGAAATAGGCGGACTGAAACCGCTGATACTATCGATGGGATTAATTATAAACAGGCTTTCGGAATTGGTCTGTTCCAATGCTTGGCGTTATGGCCGGGATTTTCGAGATCAGGTTCGACAATTTCAGGTGGCCTGTTGCTTGGCACTAGCCAAAAAGCCGCCGCAGATTTTACATTCCTTATTTCTGTGCCAGTTATGTTTGGTGCAAGCTTGTTGGATTTGTACGATAGTCGTGATTTGCTGAGTTCTGACGATTTACTTCTAATGTTAATTGGCTTTGCGACATCCTTTCTTGTGGCAATGATTGCAGTAGTGACGTTCATCAAACTGATTAAGCGACTTCGATTGGAGTGGTTTGCTCTATACCGGTTTGTTTTAGCGGCTCTCTTCTATTTAATTGTCATACAGTAATTGGATTAATCAATATGAACATCATGGGAAAGAAGCTTTTAAAAAGGGCTATACATCATATCCTGCACAGATTAAACTAGAGGTTCAAAACAAGGGGAAATCACCAAACAAGACAAAGCTCAAGTAGTCTATGAACTAAGGAATGAATTTTCGGTGAAAGCACTTCTACAGCTAGCCATTATCCCTCGTTTGTTTCTTCTACCATTAATATCACAAAGTGATTTTACAAGTGTTTGGGAATATGAAAAACCCCACCAGTTTAAGGTGGGGCTTTTGCTTACCAAGTATTATAGTTCGATTGATACTTAACTTGTTTATTCTCATAGCTCTCATTGGGGTAATCACGTCTGACAGACTGCAAGTAGCCTGAAATTGCAAATGCTGCAATAAGCCCTCCTATAATTCCTGTGATTAAGCTGAATGTTGAAAACCCGAATGTGGCAACTACTCCAATGGAAGACAATGCTACAAGCAATAGACTGAGTATTTTCATCTTTATACACACCTCCATTTTGTATATGTAGTAATTTGAAAATTAAGATTGATACGTTACTATATTTGATCGGTTTCGATAAAAATAATAATATTTCAGCAAATCTTTAGACGGGCTTCATACTTATTTAAGCTAAGAGGATTATAGTAATCACATAACCCCCTTATAAAATAGATCTAGACCCTGCCGAAAGTGGTGGGGTCACTTTTTTGCACAGAGTGCATTTATAAATATGGATTTCTCCTTAAATCTACACAAAGAAGCGCCGTCCCTTTGGAGAAGCCGCTTCTTTATAGTAGATTCTATTCTTTTTGCTCAATTCTTGATTTTGGTGATTTTTTTGGCGGTAACTTGTGCAGGGAATGAATCATCACTTACTTCAAAAAATACATTAATCTCATCGCCTTTTTTATATTTAGAAGGTGCAACTTTATTTACCCAAATGGCTTGAGAGTACTCATTAGATTCGAGCACCTCCTTGTATTCCTTGTTCAAGTCTTCTTCTTTTAATTCGGAAATTACTAAAATTCTTTTATTTTCTACATCTATTGTATGTACAATTCCTTTCAAAACTTCATCATTCTTACTACAGGCGGTGACTAATAACAAAAAAACAAAAATAAGAGTCCATTTAATAGTAGTACGTGGTTTTTGAATCATGGACCTTCCCCTCTAGTGGTTACGACATTAGTTTACATCGGTTGCACAGGCATAGCATTTAGTACATTACCAATATAAGAATAAACAGCAGCATATCCATTATGACGACCTTTATTGATTCCCCTCGCACGCGGCAGTAACAATGTATCCTGAAATGCTTCCTGATGGTATAGCCAAAAAACCACCATGATTAAACTAATTCGTACTTATAGTCATGTGCAAATTCTTTGAATGTAATGGGTCTTTTACCAAGTAATATTTGTAAATCAGGCGTGATTTTTTTGGCTAATCCAATTTTTGCAGTGAAGTAAATTCCAATCATAACAGTCACAAATTCTTTTTTAATTCCTTTTTTTAACATTTTATCTCTAAACTGAAGAACTGATGGATTAACATATTTGATTGTTTCTCCTAGCTCTTCAGATAAAATTTCAGCTACTTCATAGTAATCTAGCGCTTCAGTTCCCGTTAACGAGTAACCTTTATTTTCATGACCATTCTCAGTTAGGATTCTAGCTGTTACAGTACCGATATCACGAACATCGATAAAGCTAGTCTTGCCTTTTCCTGCGGGTACATAGATCTCCTTTTCTTTACGTAGCTCTTCCCCATGTTGAGAAATTAAGTTTTGCATGAAGAAACTTGGGCGTAAAAAAGTATATGGAATTCCTGATTTTTTAATGATTTTTTCAATTTTATGGTGTGGAACAATTGGGTTTTTCTCTACGCCCAATAGAGATAGAAACACAATGTGTTCAACTCCGACTTCCTTTGCGATATCTATGAGGGGTTGGAAATATTTTTTTGCGTCAGCTATATGAGGAGGGCGCAGTAAAAATAATTTTTTCACTCCTGTTAACGCTGGACGAAAAGAATCAGCATTTTCAAAATCAAAATAAACATACTCACTGTCTTTTCGATGGGAGGCAATTTTAAAAGGTGTTTCACTTTTCCTTAGTTCGTTAACCACTTCACGTCCTACATTACCGGTTGCCCCTGTGATTAGAATCATAAGTCTCACTTCCCTAACTAATATTTAAATAGATCGTTTTAAGCACGTTCATAAACGTGGACATTTCTTGTTCAGAAATATTTTTAAGTGCGTTATCCATGATTTCGTCACTAAGAACTTCTATTTGACTCTTAATTATCATTCCCGAATCTGTAATGAATACAAGATTTGATCGTTTATCATTTGGATTATCTCTAATGTCCAGAAGTCCTTTTGCTTTAAGTCGCTCGAGTATACCCGTTATTGTAGGGCGATCCGAGTAAGTTCGCTCTGCAATCATAGCTGGAGTTGTTCCTTCTAAATGAATAGATATATCTTTTAATACTGCCCATTGAGGAGCTGTTACATTATAAAGTAAAAGTTTTTTTGTTAAGTTTTTTTTCATTTCAAGACTTACTCTTATTAATAACTGTCCTGGGTTGTCCATAAATTAATTCCCCTCTTTATATAGTTTGCACACTAACTACTTGATTAGTATACAAACTATATTCTCCTTTATCAATTTTAATTATTTTATTTGTTTAAATTGTGGGGAGTTACAGGTGAATGTCAATAATATTGATATTTTTATAAGAACTTTTGTTTGTATATAATAAAAATGAATGTTCTTATTTTTAGAGGCGATCAATCATGGAAATGAGTATCGACCAAACGGTTGGGATTATTTATCAGATCAAGGCGAGCAAGATTACACAACGCGAGATCGAGATCCGTGGCATCCGTGACAAACGTCCAACATAAACAAAGGGGATAGATATCATGCGGTGTATAACAATACGGCAGCCTTGGGCGACCTTAATTGCTCTTGGTGAAAAAGAGTTTGAAACTCGTTCATGGAGAACAGCCTACCGCGGCGAGTTAGGCATCCATGCCGGAATGAGGATTGACAAAAAGATTTGTGAACAGGAACCGTACAAATCAGTATTGGCGAAACATGGCTATACAGCAAATAATTTGCCGACAGGAGCTATTATTGCTACAGGTCAGCTCGCGGGATGTTATGTGGTTACTCCAGAGGTGGATTTAAGGGAATGGATCAATGGGAACGAATATGATTTTGGCGACTATAGCGAAGGACGGTTTGCCTGGAAGCTTGAAGGGGTTCATCCATTAAGCCATCCAATTCCAGCCAAAGGTCGGCTAAGCTTGTGGGAGCATTCGGATCACTTCTGAACGGCGAATGATATTTTTAATGTAATTTTTATGTGCCTATCAGCTTTTTTTCAGGTTCGAGGTATATATTGAAGACACCAAACACCCCCCAGTGTTTTGTGGTATATCTCTCTCAGGTCTTGCCAACTCCCATGGTAAGGCCTATTTTTTTGTTCACTAATTGATGGGGGGAGAGTAGAGCGGCTTCTATACAGCTTTATTTAATTTGAAACTGTTCTTCGTAACTCTTAAAAGAGGAAATATCCAGCCCTAGGTATCTGCGCATATGGATGGCAGCCTGAGCCGCAACAATGTCATTCAACAGCAGCATTCGTTCGTGATAGCCACGACATATATACTTGGCTTCAATTCCCGTATTAAGTCTGTTTTGCTCATACACCTTGATTCCCCGTCTTCTCATTTCTGCACGAACATCCCTTAGATCTGTTGTAGCTACTGCAGCAGCTGTTCCAAGCACCTCCAGATAAGGGGCGGGTGTTCGTAAGTGTGTAGATAAAATGGCGGAGTCCCGTTCGAAAGCTGATAAAATCATCGGAAGCAATAAATAAGATTTCACCAGCATGTTGTCCCTGCTTTCTGCTCTATGCATGAATCTCATCACCTCTAATAGGAACGTATATTCGTATTCTACCCCGATATTCCAAAAATAATCAATGGTATTTCTAAACAGCTTATTCAATGTGATTAAATTCACAACTAAATAACGAAGAATAAATTATATTAAAATTGTAATAATAAAAATTAATGTATCGGACGCACATAAAGGAGAATTATGATGGAAAAAGAGGGCAGCCTCCAACGTGGATTGTTTTTTGGTTTAATTCTGAGTGTTCCCTTATGGATATCCATATTGGGCTATATACAGTTACTTTAAAATTTAATGAAAAACCTTATGCGAAGCGCCTTTAGGCGCTTTTTTTGTATGGTAATAATGAGGGGGATCATCGAAAGGAATTGATTGACAATTGTGGGTGTCGGGCGCTAAACTGTTATTAATTCAAAAAGTATTAAAAGTCATAGACGGTTATTGGAGAGAATGCTTCGGCTACCAGTTCTGGACTTGCAGTGTAATACATATATATAGTCATGATAATAGCAAACCGTCTGAAAGGGCGGGACGCAAAGTCCAGGAGTCTAAAGTGTCTTAAAGGCACAATGACCGTCCGACTGCCATGAGAAGGGAATTCCACTTCTTTTTGGCGGTCTTTTTTGTTGTTAGGTCCTTTAGAGTTTCTGGTAATTATTCTGATTAATATAAATCATAGTTTTAGGAGGTGTGCCATTTGAAAAGAAGAATAAGACCGTTACTCTCGCTTGTATTAGCTGGGATTTTGACGGTAGGTAGTGGGCTTTCCTCATTAGGAGCTGGAGTTGCTGGAGCTAGTAGTTCTTCTACATTGGGAATTGCAGGGGACTACAACGTGTTTATTCTAGGGGATATAACAACGGTTTCGGATACGGAAGGAAGGTTTGCTGCTGGAGGTAACGTTAACTTAACCAACTATAGTGTTGGAGATAGGTTGACCGCTGCTGAGGTTTCCTTGACTGACACACTTGTTGTTGGAGGGAATCTTACTTTCAACGGAGGTACTGTTTATGGGAATATCGTGCACGGGGGAGATTTTTCAGGGAATGTAACGCTCCTCAAGGGAGGTACAAAAAGACAGGGGAGTACGATTGACTTTTCAGCCGTAGGTCAGTCTTTGAAGGACAAATCAGCAGAACTTGCAGCATTGCCGGCGAATGGAACAACAGTGTACCAATATGGCAGTCTTACCCTGACAGGTACAGATCCTGCGGTCAATGTTTTTAATGTTCCAGGAGATAACGTCTCTAATACCTATGGAATTACAATAAATGTTCCCTCAGGATCTACAGCAATTATTAATATTGATGGTTCTAACGTAAAAATGAAAAACTTCGGATTTCTACCTAATAACGTGTTGAACAGCAAGAAAATTTTGCTTAACTTTAGCCAAGCTGCGTATCTGGATATGGCAGGCATAGGTGTAATGGGAAGCATACTTGCCCCCTATGCTCATGTTGATTTTATTAATGGTCAGATTAACGGTACTTTAGTGGCGGCTTCACTCAAAGGGACTGGTGGTGGTGAATTTCACCACTATCCATACGATGGTGATGAACCTGGACCAACGCCGAAACCAACGCCAACAGTGACACCAACGCCAACGCCGACAGTGACACCAACGCCAACGCCAACAGTGACACCAACGCCAATGCCAACAGTGACACCAACGCCAACGCCGACAGTGACACCAACGCCAACGCCAACAGTGACACCAACGCCAATGCCAACAGTGACACCAACGCCAACGCCGACAGTGACACCAACGCCAACGCCAACAGTGACACCAACGCCAATGCCAACAGTGACACCAACGCCAACGCCGACAGTGACACCAACGCCAACGCCGACAGTGACACCAACGCCGACACCGACACCGACACCGACGCCAACAGTGACGCCGACGCCGACACCGACACCAACACCGACGCCAACAGTGACACCGACACCGACGCCGACAGTGACACCAACGCCGACGCCGACGCCAACGCCGACGCCGACGCCAACACCGACGCCGACAGTGACACCAACGCCGACACCGACGCCGACAGTGACACCAACGCCGACGCCGACGCCAACACCGACGCCGACAGTGACACCAACGCCAACACCGACGCCGACAGTGACACCAACGCCGACGCCAACGCCAACAGTGACACCAACGCCGACGCCAACGCCAACAGTGACACCAACGCCGACGCCAACGCCAACAGTGACACCAACGCCGACGCCAACGCCAACAGTGACACCAACGCCGACGCCAACACCAACGCCGACGCCAACAGTGACGCCGACACCAACGCCAACGCCAGAAGCAACACCGACACCGACGGTAACACCAGAAGCAACACCGACACCGACGGTAACGCCAGAGGTAACACCGACACCGACGGTAACGCCAGAGGTAACACCGACACCGACGGTAACGCCAGGGTAACACCGACACCGACAGTAACACCAGAAGCAACACCGACACCGACGGTAACGCCAGAGGTAACACCAACACCAGAGGTAACACCAACGTCGACACCAGAGACTTCGGTGTTCCCGACACCAACGCCATCATCCGTAATTGGCACTATAGTTCTTGCAGAAGATCCTGTGCCGCTTGGGCCTGTAGCTTCGCCGACACCAGCGCCAGTACCAACACCGTCGAATAGCACAGAAGTACTTGTTGATGATGATGAGATCCCATTAGGCCCGGTACCGGCAGTGACACCAACGCCAACACCAACACCTGATGAAATCATCGTAGTGGACGATACGATCCCATTAGGTAAGCCACCTGTGAAGGAATTGCCAAAAACGGGTGAATCAAGTCCTGCACCTTACTATGTAGCAGGTTTAGGTTTTGCACTTATCGGATTATTAATGAGAACCAAGTTCTCCAAAAAGAATAAATAATAAACGGTAGAGCACAACATAGAGTCGCTTTCGGGGGGTGTCCCGATGGCGGCTCTATTTGTATGTCATGATTGCGATAGTTTGGTGCATTCTAAGTAGATGGTATACTCTTGTTGCAAAAGAAATGAAGAGGGGATGGCGAAGGCGAATTGATATGGTTCATTATTAGCGCTGTAATCATCATAGGGATTCTAATCTATGTGGGATTTTTCTTCTATGGTATTGCTATTAAACGAGCACCAAAGGTATTTCTAAGTAATAATCCTAATCTGAAGGCTGATCCTCCGGTTGCCGGAGCTTCTTGGGGGGAGGGGAAAGATTGGGTCTCTCGCCAGAGCTTCGAGAATATTGAGATCGTATCTGCAGATGGACTTAAACTAAGAGGTTTCTTACTCCAATCTAATCGTGCTGCGGGACGCACAGCCATTCTAGCCCACGGTTATTCAGGTAAAGCAAAGGATATGGGGGCGTACGCCAAAATCTACTACGAGAACTTAGGCTTTAACATCCTAATTCCCGATGCAAGGGGGCATGGAGATAGCGCAGGGGATTACATTGGTTTTGGTTGGCCGGAACGAAAAGATTATTTGCAATGGATTGAATACATGATTAAAAAGACTGGGTCTAGTGCTCAAATTGTGCTTCACGGTGTTTCTATGGGCGGTGCTACAGTGCTAATGACCTCAGGGGAAGATCTTCCGCCGCAGGTAAAAGCTATTGTTGCGGACTGCGCTTATACCTCAGTAAAAGCACAATTATCTTACCAACTACGGCGCATGTATCGTTTGCCAAGTTTCCCTTTCGTTCAAAGTGCAAGTCTAATCACCCGCTTGAAGGCGGGGTATGGTTTTGGTGAAGCCTCTGCATTAAAACAAGTGCGGAAAGCGAAGGTTCCGATTCTTTTTATTCACGGGGATGCGGATAACTTTGTACCTTTTGCTATGATGAATGAATTGTATGAGGCATGCCAGAGTCCAAAGGAGAGGCTCATAGTGCCGCAAGCGGGGCATGGATTGTCTTATGATACGGATAAGGCGGGGTATATAGATGTAGTAACAGCTTTTGTAAGCCGATATGTAAAATAAGTCCTGAACGTAGACAGCGCCCGATATCCGCTAGGTAGCGGTTATCGGGCGCCTATATTTTTCCACACATGACGTAGTCCTTGAATAAGGATCGTACCGTCATGCTTTCTCGTTATATTCATCCCCCGCCGTTCGTGAGTAACGGGTGTCTTGATTCCTTGTTATTTCCAGCAGCCGTGTGGCGAGAATAATCCTTCCAATACGACAAAAGCCCTACCTCTCTTTTGCCCTTGCGGCTCCATTGACCGCGCCAGTGTGAATCGGAATGCTATATTTCGAATTTAATCTCATAAAAAGGAAGAGTACTGCAAGAAAACATAAAGCCTCTTTGTCCAAAATGCCGATGTGTATAATAGTCGGCCTGACATCTTCTTGGTGGGGATATTCAATATATCGAAAAACAAATACCATATAAATATAACACACTATTGTTTAAAAGGCAAATATAATAATGAATTCCAAGATAAGGTTTATTTGATTCTAGAGAGGAACAAACCTCGATAAGGAGCGCTTAGATTTTGAAAGTAACTTAAATTGGGTTAATTGTGAATTATTCCGGAAAAGCTAGTAAACCAGAGGAGATGGGCGATCTCGGTGCAAATGGGCTAAAATGTAAGTTGGATATTTTTGCAAACGCTACAAACTACAACTGAAAATGCCAGAGACGAAGGGCTTGTGTCTGCTGGGGTTATTTTGCGTGCCTATTTTGTGAACAGCTCTCTAAAACTGACAATAAACTCCAACATTGATTGAAGGATTGAGGGTAGACCGTTATAATTAATAAGTCTGGATTTTAATTAAAAAATAAGGGAGATTTTTATGAAACGCGCAGATGTGTGGCTGATTTCCATCGTATTGATTGCTGCGCTCGCTTTTCTCGTACCGAGATGGTTTTCGGACAATGATGACAAAGGTGGGGCCGGTAAAAATCTCATAGCCAATGTAACGGTGGACGGTGAGTTATTTAAAACGGTAAAGCTTACAAAAGAAGAACAAACCATTGAGGTCCGCACGGAACGCGGCTATAACATTTTGAAGGTGCATGATTACGGGATTGAAATGTACGATGCCGATTGCGCTGATAAAGTTTGCCTAGGTTTTGGTTTTATTACCCTGCCCAAACAGACGATTGTCTGTCTACCGCATAGAGTATTAGTCGAAATCACCAGTGCGTCGGGGGAGGATGATATAGATGCCTATGTCCAGTAGTGAATCTGCAACAGCTTTAAAAAGAACAGTGATTATTGCGATTTTCGCCGCAGTGGCAGTAGTGTTAAGTTTAATAGAGGCACAGATTCCGTTATCCGGGATGGGACTGGTGCCGGGTGCTAAGCTCGGACTGGCCAACATTATGATTTTGACTTGTATTTACTTTTTACGTGGACGGGATGCTTTCCTGCTTGTCATCCTCAAAACACTGCTTACTGCATTTCTGCTAGGTACCTTCTCAAGCTTGCTGTTTAGTTTATTTGGTTCACTTTTTAGCTTTGTTGTTATGTTTGTGCTGATGCTGATTAGTGGCAAAGGTAAGAGTATAAGCTTGATCGGAATTAGTATAGCTGGTGGGATTGCACATAATATCGGTCAGCTGCTGGCAGCTTCTATGGTATTTGCATCACTTAGTATTTTTTATTATCTTCCCATGCTGCTGATCACTGGGGTAGTAACAGGAATTGCCGTGGGCTATGCAGTCCGTTATTTGGTGGCGTCATTGTCAAAAATATCGCTGTTTGAAGAATTTTTGGACTGATTAGTCACATCAGCGGAAGGATGACTAACATGAATGAATCATACGAAGGTCAAGACTTAGAGGGAGAAGGACAAGCGGTCATCTCTCTGGATGGGGTATCGTTTGGCTATGATCCCGAGCATCCGATTCTTCAAAATATAACGTTATCTATCTCACAAGGACAATGGGTCAGCTTGGTTGGTCCTAATGGCTGCGGGAAGTCTACGTTGGTCAAGCTGCTTAATGCTCTGCTGCCTAAGGGGGCTGGTGAGATTGAGGTTAGTGGCATGCTGCTTAGTGAGGAAACGATCGGAAGCATTCGGCAATGTATCGGAATGGTGTTCCAAAATCCAGATAATCAGTTTATTGGAGCCACTGTAGAGGAAGATATCCTATTCGGCCTGGAAGGGCTTTGTTTGCCGTACGAAGAGATGGCTGAACGTTTGCACTCCTATACGACAAGACTAGGAATAAATCATCTGTTGTCCAAGCATCCGGGTGAGCTGTCGGGAGGCCAAAAGCAGCGTGTTGCTATCGCTTCCATTCTTGCTATGGAACCAGGCATCGTCATTTTTGACGAGGCCTCTTCTATGTTGGATGAAGGAAGCAGAAATGACCTTCTCGGCATTCTGCAGGATATGCGGGCAGAAGGGAAGTACACGATCCTCATGATTACGCATGATGCAGATGAGATTTTGGCATCGGATCGGGTGCTTGCGCTGCATGGAGGTAGTTTGGCTGCAGATGTTACACCGGCGGAGTTGTTCCGGAACGAGGAGCTTCTGGAAAAATGCCATCTGCGTGAACCTTATCCTTGGCGCCTTGCACGCGAGCTGCAGAACCAGGGTATTCATGTGGATGTTCCGATCAGTGAAAAGGAGCTTATAGACACGTTATGGCCATAGAATTACAGCAAGTAAGTTACACCTACGCTGACCGAAGCCTCTGGAAGCTGACGGTGCTCCGGGACATTAACCTCAGTGTACCCATTGGCTCGATGGTTGGTATTGCGGGGGCGACGGGCTCAGGTAAATCGACGCTGCTGCAAATGTTTAACGGGATACTGAAACCAACCGAGGGTACGGTAAAAGTGCTTGATGTAACCATTCAGGCTGGTGAGAAGTCCCCTAAGCTAATGCCACTGCGCCGCCGAGTCGGATTGGTATTTCAATTTCCGGAGCAGCAGATGTTCGAAGATACGGTCGAAAAGGATCTCATTTTCGGTCCCCTTAATTTCGGTATGAGTCTCGATGAGGCAAAGTCACGTGCACGTCAGGCCATGTCAGATATGGGGCTGGATCTCGCGTTGCTGGAGCGGAATCCTTTTCAATTGAGCGGTGGACAAATGCGTAAGGCGGCTATCGCTTCCGTGCTAGCTATGGACCCGGAGGTCATCGTTCTGGATGAGCCCACGGCAACGCTTGATCCCATTAGCCGTGCAGAGCTAATCAGCTTGCTGGAGCGATTATGCCGTGAGCAGGGCAGAACGATCATTATCGTTACGCATCGGATGGATGAGTTATTGCCCTATGCGGACAGCTGGGTTGTACTTAAAGAGGGCAGCACGGCGTTTCAGGGCAGTGTAAAGGCACTTGCAGGTGATCCTTCGATTCTGGAACAGTGTGGTTTGACGGTTCCGCAGTCCCTTCGTTACTGGCGTGCAGTTGCTGATCATTTAGGTCTTGTGGATGAAGTCCCCCGCTTGACGGCTGAGAGTCTGGCAGAGCTTATAGCTTCACTGCCAGCGGAATCAATAAGCACTGGTAAGCCCGATGGAAAGAGGGATGACCATGAATGAGAAACTGATCTTAGGTCGGAGTATTGAGACCGGTTCGTGGGTGCACAAGCTGGATGCTCGTGCCAAAATCACTGGCATGCTATTATACGTAGCTGTTATCCTGCTCTCACGTTCGTGGATGGCCATGGCTGTGTTGGCTATTTTTTCGATAGCCGTTATGGCTTCCACGCGGATTCCGCTTAAATACTTCCTGAAAGCAGCTAAGCCTTTACGTTATTTAATGTTATTTATCTTTATTGTGCAGGTGGTGTCTGTGAAGACAGGGGAGGTAGTGCTGACTCTTGGTTCCTGGTCTATCTATGAGGGAGGGCTAAGATTAGGGGCATTTTCGGTCATCCGCATGTTCTTTCTTATCACCTTTACAGCGCTTCTGACCTTCACAACAACGCCGGGGAAGCTGAATCAAGGGTTGGAGGGGATCTTGACACCCTTCAAAAAGCTTGGCTTATCCCCTGACCGTATCACGCTGATGATCAGCATTTCACTTCGTTTCATTCCTACGATTCTAGATGAATCGCAGATCATAATGAAAGCGCAGGCCTCAAGGGGAGCCGATCTAAAAGAGCTGCCTTTGAAGGAAAAGGGACGGATGTTAGTCTCCCTGCTGGTCCCGATTATCGCCAGTGCTTTTAGGCGTGCTCAGGATCTGGTGTATTCCATGGAAGCCCGCGGTTTTCGCATGGATGCTCCCCGCAGTCGGTATCACCGCCTTAGGTGGGGCAAATTCGATACTGTTTTTATTGGGATGTTTGTGGTCATGGGAATTGCAGTAGCTTTGTTATAATACTCATTCCCTATTAGTAGTATCAACTTGGGAGGGAACTTGAATGGCACGTTATTTTAACGGTAGAGAAGTTGAATTACTCGCACCCGCAGGAACGTTTGAGATTTTCAAGGAAGTGATCCAATCACGGTGTGATGCAGTTTATTTTGGTGGACCTGTATTGAATATGAGAATGATGCGTAAAGGTTATAATCTTACTCATGAAGAGATTGTAGAGGCACTTGATATCGCTCACCGTCTAGACAAAAAAGTGTATATCACTGTGAATAATCTTTTTAGTGAGGAAGATGTGGAAGAAGCTAGAGAATACCTGCGTTTTCTTGATAGTGCTCGGCCGGATGCCTTGATTGTTCAGGATATGGCAGTGTTGGAGCTTATTCGGGAGATGGAGCTTAACCTTCCTATTCACTCTTCAGTAATGATGAATGTTCACAACCTGGAGATGATCTATGCGCTGCGTGATCTGGGTGTAACTCGTGTAGTTACCTCGCGGGAAATGGACCTGCAGACAGCTAAGCTGCTTGGTCAGCGGAGTGGCATGGAGCTGGAATATTTTATTCATGGAGATATGTGCTCTGTGCATGGTGCAAATTGTTACTTTAGTTCCCATGTTTTTGGTATGAGCAGCAACCGGGGGAAATGTATGAAGCCTTGCCGCTGGGATTATCGGGTTAAAAAAGACGGATATGTATATCCTGCTGAATATCCACTGGCTGTCAAAGATATGTTTATGTATGAGCATCTTCCGGAATTGATTGAATCAGGCATTACTTCTTTTAAAATTGAGGGCCGTATGCGTGATAAGGAATTTATGGTGATGCTGGCGAATAGCTACGGCGAAGCCATTGACCGATATATCGATGATCCGATTGGTTTTGATCGTACGGTTGATACCAAAGAACTGTACAACAACCGCAAGCGCGACTTTTCGACAGCTTATGCTTTTGGTAAACCAGGGTTAGCTAATATCAACCGTCGTTATGAAGGTACGGGCAAATTCTATAGCACTGGAAAAGTATTTAGCACACCAACCGCAGAACGTGAGCTATCTGAAAAACGTGTAGAGGAATTGCGGGAACGTTTGGCGCAAGAAAAGAAGCCTAAGACAACAAAAGCGAAGCTGGCTGTACGTGTGAATAATATGGAACAGGCGCGCGTAGTATTGGAACTGGGTGTGGATAGTCTGTATTTGCCGGGCGATGTATTTGAACCGGACAGACCTTTTACAAAACGTGATATTAAGGAACTTGGTGAATTAAAAGGCGATAGCAAAATATATTTAGGGTTGCCACGCATGATGACCGAGCTGCATTTCGATCAATATGATCAATTGCTTGATGGAGAACGCTTGCCGATCGACGGTATAATCGTTACTAATTTGGGAGCGATTCGCAGATACAGCTCTACAGGTTATCCGTTAATTGGAGATGGTAGTTTAAATGTCTACAATCATCTTTCCGCCCAATTATATGCAAAATTAGGTTTGACTCAGCTTTCGGTTTCACCGGAAATGACGCTGGAGCACTTTGCTACCTTTGCCTCACGTTGTGACACGCCTTTGGAAGTTGTTGTACATGGTACACCTGCACTAATGTATATGGAGCACGACCTTTATGAGAATACTGAAGTAATGGAACCTATCGCTGAAGAGGATAATCAATATGTGCACAATAATGTATTGGTTCTAAAAACAGACAAAGGTGAGAATCCGGTATATCGTGATCAGCACGGCCGTTGCCATCTTTTGTTCGCAAAAGAGCTCTGCTATTTACCGTTACTTGGTGAGATGATTGATCTAGGCATATCTAGCTTCCGTATTGAAGGAGCGACGTATAGTGCTCAGCAGTTGCGTGAAATTATAATTTCTTATCAACAAGCTATGAATCGTACTGAAGTAAAAGATGACATTCTAGGTGGTCTTGAGCCCATTTATGCGGGTTATACTCTAGGTTCGCTGCAATTTAACTAATTCTATTTTTTGGGACAAAATATCGTCTGCTAGTAAGAAGAATGCACAGTACTCTATCAATAAGTTACTATTTTCACAAGAAGAGAGGGAATCAATCATGGAACAGCAAGAATTCATCGGAAGAGAAGCCGTAGCGGCGAAGCGTAAGCAATATTTCTATCCGTGTACACAGCATTTTTACCGCGATGCGCCTCAGCTTGTGCGAGGTTCGATGCAGTTTGTGTATGATGAAAATGGCAAACAATATACAGATTTCTTCGCAGGTGTATCTGTAGTCGCTTGTGGGCACTGCAATCCAGCCATAACTGGACGTACGATTGAGCAATTGCAGCAGCTGCAGCATACGTCTACGATCTATTTAACTCAGCCAAATGTGGATTTGGCTGAACGTCTGGAAGAGGTTATGCCAGGCGGTCTACGCCGAACCTTCTTCGTGAACAGCGGCTCAGAGGCTAATGAAGGTGCATTGCTGCTCGCCCGGATGTATACAGGACGTAAGGGGTTCATTGCATTGGAGAGTGGTCTACACGGCCGTACCAATCTAACTATGAGTGTGACAGGACTGCCGATGTGGCGTACCGATAAATACTTGGATCATGACGTTGAGTTTATTCCTCGCCCATATCATCCAGAACTATCTCTGGAGGAAGCCGCTGCACTCTCCCTGGAATCTCTGGAGCGAGTGCTTGAGGAGAAGGGGAATACTATCGCCGCAATGATCGTAGAGCCAATCCAAGGCAATGGTGGTATGATTATGCCAACGCCAACCTACTTCAGTGAGGTCAAAATGTTGCTGGAGAGATACGGCGTACTTCTGATCGCTGATGAAATTCAAACTGGATTTGGTCGTACAGGCAAAATATTCGCTATGGAGCATTTTGACGTAGTGCCCGATATTATAAGTATGGCTAAGGCGCTGGGGAATGGAATTCCGGTTGCGGCTTTTGCGACAACGGATGAGATTGCACTTGCGCTGAACCGTCCGTCGGCTTCAACCTTTGGAGGCAATCCGGTATCTGCTGCAACGGCGCTGGCTGTGCTTGATTATATTCGCGATGAACGGCTTCCTGAACGCTCAGTGCTGCTCGGAGAACAATTGAAAGCAGGGCTAAAGACCCTTCAAGAGCGTTATCCTTCGCTTATTGTGGATGTCCGGGGAATTGGGCTTATGTTGGGAGCGGAGCTTGCTGGTGAGAATGCTGAAGGCTCTGCGGCGCTTACAGATCAAGTGCTGGAAGCGATGAAAGACAGAGGATACCTGATCGGCAAAAATGGTATAGGACGCAACGTACTAGCCTTTCAACCGCCGATGATTATTACGGAAGAGGATATCGACGGGCTGCTTAACAACCTGAATGAAGTCCTTGCGGAGCTTAATGTCTAATACAATGAATTTCAAGTAGCGAAGAAAGAGGAAAACGAATGGCTATTCTAAACATTTTTAAAACTGCAGGCCTAAAGCTGAAAATGTTCAGTGAACTGGTGATGTTCTCTCATACACTTTTTTCGCTGCCGTTTGCCATTATCTCTATGGTGTGGGCCGCTGGGGGCTGGCCATCAGGGCATGTAATGATCTGGGGTCTGATTGCATTGATCGGTGCCCGTAATGGCGCTAATGCATTCAATCGGCTGGCAGACCGTACGTTTGATGAACAGAATCCTCGTACGGCACATCGGCATTTGCCACAACGGTTACTGGCAGAAAAAGAAGTGGTTGTCTTTGTTATTGTCAATTATGCCATCTTTATTGTGGCTTCAGGCATGCTGAACTTGCTCTGCCTGCTCTTATCGCCGGTAGCAATCGTATTGATATCGACTTATTCTTATACAAAACGTTTCACCTTTCTCAGCCATTTATATTTAGGCTTTGTCATTGCTTCCGCGCCGATTGGTGCATGGTTTGCCGTAACTGGAAATATCGCATTTACACCGTTTGTGATCGGAACGGTAGTTATGCTCTGGATTGCCGGATTTGATATTATCTACGGCACTCAGGACATTGAATTTGACCGGCGGCATGGGTTATGGTCTATTCCGAGCTTCTTTGGATTAGAGAATGCGCTGCGTATCGCCAAAGGTCTACATTTCATTATGATTATGCTGCTATTATTCCTATACGTATGGCAGGATCTCGGCTGGATGTATCTGGTTGGGATTGGCATTGCTACATTGCTCCTGATGACCGAGCATAAGATAATAAAACCTTCGAATCGTAAGCTGATGAAGGTGGCTTCTTATAATCTAAATCAGGTAATCAGCATAGTGATATTATTGTGTACGCTGATTGATTTTTTCTATGTTAGTTAGGGAGCTGGCTTTGGTGAGCCGGCTGGCTGACATTGGCGCATTGCCCGCAAACTAACAATAAAAGACAATAGCCTACCCAAAAGGGGTAGGCAAAGGAATCGGAAAGCTGGCTACGCTAGCTTTCCTTTTTTGTGTTGACTCGCTCCCCGCTCTGTAAGGGGGAAGCTAAATGCAAAGATTAGGGAAAACCTCCCTAATCTTATTGCGTTTATTATCTTTAAACTCTGTTTTAGGGAATTTCTCCCTGAAATATAGCTGGTTACTCTTAAAAGCATGCTAAAGTGGACTTTATTAGGGAGGTTTTCCCTAATATCGTAGTTTTCGAGCGATTAGTAGCTAATTTTAGGGAGGTTTTCCCTAATTATATCCGATGGAGTAGAATGACTAAATTAGCTCATGTGCGCTACGCTGCGTTTGCGTGTTTAGCTTGTCTTGTTGAAGCGGAAAAATATCGGTTTGAATTTGCGACAAGATCAATGAAATGATGTGTTTAAATCAAAAAAACGGATACCCCCAAGTGAATGGGAGGTATCCGTTTTTATTTGTATTAGAACGTACGCTTTAGCGATCACGGTCCGCAAAATATTGCAGCAACGTTTCCAGATCAGCATGCGCCGGGTAGGAGGAGAGCTGCTGCACAGTAGCTGCAGCTTTATCCAGATAGTTCTGGCTGACCCGTTCAGCGCGAGCGAGGGCATTGCTATTGTTAATTAGGGTGAGCACATGTGCTACTTCAGCGTCGGAAGAATCCGGGCCGATTGCACGGATCACAGGCGAGAGCTTAGGGTCCTGCAAGGCGTACAGCACTGGCAGGGTGACCTGACCATGTCGCAGGTCGCTACCGGCAGGTTTGCCTAGGACATCGGCGGACTGTGTGAAATCTAGCAAGTCATCTTGTATCTGAAAGGACATCCCTAAGGCTTCTCCAAAATTATAAAGGAGATTGGCAACTTCTTCGGTGCTTTCAGTGGACAAAGCACCAACCCGTAAGCAGGTTGCCATAAGAAGAGCGGTTTTGTTTAAGGATTTCTCCAGATACTGATCCATTGTAATTTCATAATCAAAAGCATGTTCCATTTGCTGATATTCACCCAGACACAGCTGAGCGGTGGCTACAGAGGATAAGTCATGAACGTATCTGTTTTTATCTCCGGTATATTTGCTCAGCAGCTCGATGACCCGAGCGGACATGTAATTACCAACATGTACTGCTGACAATGTCCCCGTCTTAATATGTAAGGCGGGTACGCCCCGCCGTAACTCTGAACGGTCAATGATATCATCATGAATTAATGAGGCGGCATGAATAAATTCAGCAGCAGCAGCTAATTGAAGCGCTCTGCGGCCGGTATCCTTACGGCCAAACCGACTGCCAACAATGACCATGAGGGGACGAAGGCGTTTACCACCGGAATTTATAAGCTCTAGAACACTTTGCGCGAGCTGAGATTTCTTAGGTACATCTTTATCACGCGCCACAAGGTTTACGATTTCGCGGTTGATTTCATTTATGTCTATATTTAAGGCCTCATGCAGCTTCATTTATGGATCCCACCTGTCAAATGGCTTTGCTTGTGCGACTACGCTGTCTGCACTCTTGAATCAAGAACTCTTCGATTCCAGTAGCTGGATCATGTTCCGCGAAGTCTCCATTTGACCGTCTAATCTGCATTTTTTTGATCGAAGGAGCTAGATAAGCAACTAAGTCGAGCTCACGGCATTTCACCGCAAACTGCAGGTAAAAGCTATACAAATAATCTCCATCCAAAATGTTGCGTGTAAGGTCGGGATGATGTGGGATACATTCCATATGGCGCTCTGCTGCCAAAGTGAGAATAGTGTAAATACCCAGCAAATTGACTTTGCGGCTGTATTCCAGATCATGGCGTTCCAGTACCGAGATTAGCTGTTCACATGCAGCCGGAGAGGGCTGAAGCTCAATTCCGGCAATAGGTGACATTTCAGTATGCAACAACCGGAGGGTATCTTCTATGAGTTGTTTGTTCACAAGATTCTCTCCTTCTTGTCGGTTTTGCCGGAAGAAACCATACCCCGATCATCCCTACAAAACCATTCATTCAAGAAAAAACCACCATTTCCTAGGATTAGGAAGGTTATTTTCTTCTTGTAAATAAGGAGAGTAATGTGTCCTAGGGACACATTACTCTGAAGTATATCCATATTTAACCCTAATAAAATACAATTTGCACATATGTTCTATATGATAAATTACACTAATTCAGGGTTTTATTATCAGTCGGTGTATAGATACCATCGTCTGACGAGCGGAATTCTCTTCCACTGTTTCTTAAGCCAAGGAAGTACATAATAGTCTAGACCAAGTGTGCTTCCTGATCCGCCGATGCAGGCAATACCAGCAGCAACGTACCATAACATTTCTGTCGATGCCATTTTGGTTGACCAAATCATGACCGACATGGCGACAGTCGCTATAGAAGCGAGTGCAGTGAAGAGACCAACGATGAGCATAATACCGAAGACGATTTCTGCACATACCATACCGATTTGGAACCATTTCGCGAGGAAAGTGTAACTTCCGTCGTTGTTGTAGAACATCAAATCCATGAACCAGTTTGTAATGTTGTATACGAAGTTAGGTACAGGCAACGCTTCAACAGCTTCTTTTGCAGTGGATACTGCTGAAGCTGCAGATTGTGCATCTACGGTGTCTTTAACTGCATCTACTGCAACACTGGCTGCTGATGAAGCATCCGTTGCAAAAGGAGCAGCTGGAATCAAGAAAATCTTATCTGGATCTTTCCAAATCTTTTGGATCTTCTCAATACCTTCGTATAACCACATACCACCAAGTAGAACACGAAGTGGTACGAGCCAGAAATTAGGTGAACGTTTGGAGAAGTGACCACCCAAGAAGCTCTTGCGGTTCTCAACATGGAAGAACTCATGCATCATATATGTCCATACTTTATTGAATCCGACAACCTGAGACAGGTAGAACATATTAATAAAGTGTTTGGATAGCATTGCCATGAATCCAGTAAGCATAAAGAACTTACCTGGCAGACCAACGTTTGCTACACCGTAGCGGCTACCAATGGAGACCATTGTACCGTGGAAACCTGGTTTGTAAGCTTTTTTAGCAGTGTTCTGAATGTCAGCGGCAATGTTGCCAGCAACAATCGGAGCTGCTTGTTCAGCGTTCTCAACCATTTGTGGTACAGGACGAGTTTCACCTTCAGGAATGTAGAAAATGTTGTCCCCTACTACGTAAACGTTCTTATGATCTACACTTTCCAGGTTCTCATTCGTAACAATCCGTTTGCGGCCTTGTTGTTGTACTTCAAGTCCACCAACGATTTCGGAGCCTTCAACACCAGCAGTCCAAACAATTGTTTGGGAATCGACAACGTTTTTCTCACCAAGTGCAACACTACCATTGCCTACTTCGGTGATTTTAGCGCCAGTCACGATTTCTACGTTCAGCTTACGAAGGCGAGCTTCAGCTTTTTGAATCAGCTTATCTGGAAGGATAGGCAGAATCTTCGGAGCCATATCAGCCACAATCAGTCTTACTTCGGATGGGTCGATAAAGAACTCCTTGCATAATTCCTCGCGTTGTTCAGCCATTTCACCAACTAGCTCGACACCAGTAAAGCCGGCACCGATAATAACGAAGGTTAGCATAGCACGACGTACAGCTGGATTTTTCTCCATAGCCGCTTTGGTATACATATCGCGGATTTGACGTTTCAATGCTACCGCATCATCGTAAGACCAGAAGGAGAAGGTGTTTTCTTCTGCGCCTGGAATGCCGAAGAAGGTTGGTTTGCTACCTGTGCCGATTACAAGGTAATCGTAAGCGTAGGTAGCTTTATCGGATTTAAGTTTTCTGCTTTTGAAATCGATATTGCTGATCTCATCAAGAACAACATCTACTTTAAGGCCCGCAAAAATCTTCTTAAGATCGATCTTGATTGAATCCTCTGGAGCACGGTTCGCGGCAACCTCATGCAGCTCAGTCAATAGAGTGTGATATGGATTCCGGTCGATCAGTGTAATTTCAACATCTTTGTTTTTCTTAAATTTCTTTGCCAGTTTTTTAGCCGTGAGTACGCCGCCGTAGCCGCCGCCCAAAATGACTATCTTCTTCAAGAGAAATTCACCTCATTCGTCTGATTAGCTGCAGAAGGTCCTGCGAAATTATTTCGCGCCTTCGAGTGCTTTTTCTGCAAGTGTAAAATATTCACCAACATGAATACTCACGCCGGAAATTGCATCAGTTTTGCCTTCAGCATCAAGCGTTGGAGCAACACCTTTGTTTTCAAGGAAGTATTTTTCAGCCAAAGCGATTTCTTCATGCCATTCAGCAGAAGCGCCGCCAGCTTTCATACCATATTTACCATCAACGGAGAATTGCTTTTTGTCATCGCCAGCAGCATTCAAACCACTGAATTTAACAGCTACAACATTACCGTTAGCAACAGTCAGGTCAACAGTGGATTTCCAACCGGATTCAGCGTCCATTTCGCCTTCAGCATGGTAGCCTCCGTCTTTATATTGACCAGCTTCTACTGGACCAGCAGCAAGAGCAGCTTGAGCAGCTTTTACAAAGTCAGATACGTGTACGGATACACCAGAGATGGCATCAGTTTTCCCTTCAGCATCAAAAGTTATAGCTGCTGGATCTTGTTTTTCGATCAGGAATTCTTCAGCTTTAGCTGCTTGCTCGTGCCATTCAGAAGAAGCACCGCCAGCTTTCATGCCATATTTACCATCTTCGGAAACTTTTTTCTTCAGGTCGCCTGCAGTGTTAACGTTAAAGGCATCCCAGTCAGCTTTAGTGATCTTTCCACCTTCTACAGTTAAGAGTGCGAAATATTGCCAGCCAGTTTTAGCATCAACGTCAGCAGTACCGTAGTAAACTCCGTCTTTGTACTGTCCAGCTTCAGTTCCAGCGTTACCGGAATTTGTTGCAGGAGCAGTTGTTTCAGCTGGTGCGTTAGTAGGGGCTGCGGCGTTGTCTGTGTTGTTACCACAACCTGCGAGCAATCCAAGGATAAGTGCGCTCGACAAGATAACAGAAGCTTTTTTCATTTCAAATGACCTCCAAAAATATAGTTTAAAATATATATATTAAAATGTAAAACATTTTAATAGTCGAGCGAAGTGATAAAAATCACTTTATAAATGATATTTGTCACTTTAATCTCATGCGTTATTACCCATTTGTAACAGTATCTTGACTTATATCGGCATACATTAGGAAAAAATTTAATGATGTTGTTTTATCTCCGATGGCATTCTAGCACATGGACTAGGAAAACCATTGTGAAATAAATCACTTAAAAAATTAAATATTTAATTTATATCTGGATTATATCAAATTTTAAAAGATTTGAATACATATATTTAAAAATATATGTGACAGAATACGACTTAATTTGCTAATGTCTTGAAATGTGGAAAGATTCATAGCGAATGGGGAAGGGTAAGTAAAGGTAACACGGGATAACAATCCTACCCTAATTAATTCAGCTAAGGAGATGAGCTTATAATGGACAACAATGTATTTAAAGGAAAATGGAAACAGCTCAAAGGCGAGGCCAAGAAGCAATGGGGCAAGCTTACAGATGATGATCTTGACGTAATTGACGGTGAAAAGGATAAATTAGTAGGTAAACTACAAGAACGTTATGGACATACGAAAGAAGACGCGGAGAAAGAGTACCAAACCTGGGGACGTTCCTACCGCGATTAATTCATTACTAATGACGTTAATATAAAATTCCAGAAGAAGAGCGCAAATCGCATCTGATTTGCGCTCTTCTTCTGCGTCCATAGGCGTTAGTTATCGAATGGGGCTTTAGTATGGTAGTATTATGAGATGAAAGTTGTAATTTATTTTGCCGAGGTGGGAGTGAATCTATGGGTTATCTTAAAATATTTTTTGGAAATACCGCAATGCTAATAGCTGTAGCCTATTTGGCTAATCTTATATATAAAAACACCATTTCAAATGCAAGTGTAGGAATAAAGAAGGTAAGCTGGGTATTACTGGCCATTTTTGCCGGGTGGATTAGTACTCTTTTCGGATATAGGCTGGGTGAGCATGTGATTTTTGATTTACGTTTTGTGCCACTTATTATATCAACGCTGGCTTATCCGCATCCTTTCATTCTTGTTTTGATCGGTATAGGAACAGGTCTTACACGGTTAACTTTTGGAGTAAATGAGGCGGCGATGGCCGGAACCATTAATCTGTCCATTCTAGGATTTGTTTGTGCTGCGCTTAGCTACTGGGTCAGACGATCTAACTTATGTATGGTGAACAAAGGTTTGATCGTGATTCTAGTCATAAATGTAATGAACGCAATCAACATTATGGTGTTTGGTGTGATCCCCGCCCCAGAGTACATAAAAGAGATTATGCCGATTACTTTCCCTGCCGGATTGATTCTAAGTGTTCTATTCTCCTTAATTATCCGTGACTTTCAATTGGGTCTCTTGCGGAATGGACAGATTGAGCGTGCTAATGAACAGCTGTCTGCTCAGACGGAGGAGCTGCATAAGAATAAGATCGAGCTTGAAGAGCGTGCCGATCAGTTAATGATGGCTTCGCAATTTAAATCCGAATTTCTGGCAAATATGTCTCATGAGCTTAGAACGCCACTGAATAGCATTATTAATTTATCGCAATTAATTGAAGACAATGATAATTCTCTTACGGAAGCAGAAATGAGGGAGTATGCAGCTATTATCCGCCGTTCTGGTGAAGAATTATTGATGATTATTGGCGATATATTAGATCTGTCCAAAGTGGAAGCAGGTCGATTAGATATTATTAATGAAGATTTAAGTGTTAGTGAGATTCCAGAGATTCTGGCTATGCAGTTCGCTGTGACAGCTAAACAAAAAGAACTGGAATTTAATATTGATATGGAAAAAAATGTTCCACAAATGATTCATTCCGACCCGCAGCGGATTCAGCAAATCCTGCGCAATTTGCTTTCTAATGCTTTTAAATTTACAAAGTCTGGCCATGTCGCACTCCGTATTCGTCAAGAGGAACGTGGGGAAAGAGCTATTGTGAAGCATTGGATTGTATTTGAGGTAGAAGATAGCGGTATTGGTATTGCACCAGAGAAGCATGCCATGATCTTTGAAGCCTTCCAACAGGCGGATCGAACAATTAGTAGAAAATATGGCGGAACAGGATTAGGGCTTTCTATTAGTAATGATTTGGCCAGACTGCTCGGAGGTTTCATTACTTTAGAAAGTGAGGAAGGTAAAGGGAGCCGTTTTTCGCTTTATTTACCCCTCGAAATCATAGAAGAGTAAGCTCCAATATTATTTGTTAATTTGGCGTATTGACAGTAGATTGATGCGGAGTAGAATGAAGCAAATGCCGCATCAAAGGAGTGTTACCCCTCTCTATGAACAACATGGAAACTAAGCACACAGTTACTAGTTCAAAGCGTGTCCGTAAAACCTCAGTACATCGCAGAAATTTGCGCATTGCTACCTGGGAAGGTGTGCCATCGACCATTTTCCAGGTACTGCTGCAAGGGCAGTTTCTAACAGGATTCCTACTATATTTAGGAGCCACTTCAAGTCAAATTGGATTTGTGCTAGCGCTTACCACCTTGGTTAATGTGATGCAGATCGGGGTAGCTTTTTTGATTCAGAAGCTGCCAAGCCGCAAATGGGCTATGGTTACTTTTATCGGCCTGCATAGGATACTTTGGAGTTCTACGGGGCTAATTCCGTTTATTTTTCCTAAAGAGTATTGGGTCATGGCTTTTATAGCCTTATATACTACTGCATTTATTGCCAATACGGCGGGTGGTGTGCTGTGGAGCTCTGTGATCAGCGATCTTGTTCCAGCACGTGTACGTGGACGTTATTTTGGGATTCGTAATACGTTCCTGAATGCACTCGGTAGTCTGGTAATGTATGGTGGGGGTATCGTTTTGGATCGTTATCCCGGGAGCCATGGCTTTCTGATTCTTTATATTGTTGTGTGGATCTTTGCGATCTCTAACGTCGTTGTATTCTTTTTTTATCCCGACGTGCCTTTCGAGAAATCGGAAGAACATAAATTTTTGCCGATGTTTAAGAAACCGCTTAAAGATACTTTATTTATGAAGTCTACTTTGTTTCTGGCCGCCTGGTTACTGCTGCAGAATCTAACTGTTCCGCTATACTCGTATGTCATGTTGCAGTTACTTCATATAAATTATGAAACGTTATCACTGCTTAATGTGTCCCAGACTCTTTTTATGATGGCCAGTTTCTACGTTTGGGGCAATCTAAATGCAAAATATAGCAATAAACGTCTGTTGTTCTTTACGTTGCCGATTATTGCCTTGTCCTCTTTAATGTGGGGACTCTTGTCTGTGCTGCCGATGCTGTTGGTGTTGTTTGCCGCTCATATTGTTTTTGGTGTAGGTGTAGGCGGTTTCAACCAGCTGGCCTTTAATTTTATTA
Organism: Paenibacillus sp. FSL R7-0163; assembly: GCF_037969975.1. Taxonomy (NCBI): domain Bacteria; kingdom Bacillati; phylum Bacillota; class Bacilli; order Caryophanales; family Paenibacillaceae; genus Paenibacillus; species Paenibacillus sp. FSL R7-0163. Next base: position 5,617,432 of record NZ_CP150224.1, on the reverse strand, counting down.
TTGGGGACACGCCGAAAAAAGAACGGCCTATGTATATGGCGACCTATGCGGCGCTTACGGGTTTATCATCCTTTTTTGGCCCGCTTATTGGGGGACAGTTGTATGAAAAAATTGCGCACTGGCCGCAATGGACCCAAGTATACGGTATGCAGTTGGTAGTGGGAACGCTTATGATTGCTCTTGCCTTCCTGCTGGGCCGTCGTATTCTAAAGGACGAATAGATGTAAAGGGGACTATTCCATGTTAAGGATTGCGTTGGTATTAGGGGCTACTGGGTTAGTAGGGAAAGCGGTTACGGAGGAATTGCTGAATCGTGAAGGTTGGGGTGAGGTGAGAGTGCTTGTACGGACTCCATTAGCTTTAGAACATCCTAAGCTTAAGCAAATCGTTGTGGATTGGGAGAACCTGGCGGAGTATAGCGATTCGTTCGAAGGCGTTCATTCCATCTTCTGTTGCCTCGGGACTACGATCAAGAAGGCAGGTTCACAAGAGCAGTTCGAACGTGTTGATCTGGATTATCCGCTTGCAGCTGCTACTATTGCGAGAGATCACGGTGTTAAACAGTTTTTGGTTGTTTCATCCATGGGGGCAGATGCCAAATCGCGCAATTTCTACAGTCGGACTAAGGGTAGAGCAGAGGAAGCGTTAAGCAAAATCGGTTTTCAAGGGCTGCATTTGTTTCGGCCATCCTTGCTGCTGGGTCATCGTGAGGAATTCAGACTGGGAGAACGCGTCGCGGCTAGATTGATGAAAGCGCTGGAGTTTGTAATGGTTGGCAAAGCAGCTAAATATCGTGCCATTCCTGGTGTAACTGTGGCGAGAGCTATGGTTAACATTGCCTCTGCTGACACGCATGGTTTGCATATCTACACGAATGAAGTAATACATGTGATTGGAAAACGATAAGTTTTTCGGGCTGCTAATAAATTTGCATTACGGTGAGAACAGGACTTACAATGGACAATAAATGATCAGCGTTTAATGGAGAGGGGTAACAAGATGAGTAAAAAACAAGTAGCTACTACAAAAGCACCTGGAGCCATTGGTCCTTATAGTCAAGCCATTACCACCGGTAGTTGGGTATACACTTCAGGACAGCTGGGCCTTAATCCAGAGACAGGGAATTTGGCTGAAGGCGTTCAGGAACAAGCTCGTCAAGCACTTAGCAATGTACAAGCTATTCTTGAGGAGGCTGGTGCATCACTGGATCATGTAGTGAAGACCACTGTATTCCTAAAGGATATGAATGATTTTGCAGCAGTTAATGAGGTTTACAGCACCTTCTTTAAAGAACCTTATCCTGCCCGCAGTGCCATTGAGGTTGCCCGTCTGCCAAAAGATGGCCTTGTTGAGATCGAAGCGGTAGCGCGTAAGAAATAAATATGATTTCGCACTTCTAAATTAATCTACAAAAAAGGCAGGCTCAGAAGGATCACCTTCTGAGCCTGCCTTTTTATATTATCGAGCGGACGATCAGTATCTGCTGTATCTTCTGCGGCGTGGTGTGAGCAATAGCCAAATGCTGTAGAGCAGCAGAAGACCTGCCGTTATTGTGCCCGTCACAAAGACTGCATTAGCCTCTCTATGTTCCAGGGCAATCGCGATGAAAGCCCATACGAAGACCAGAGGATAGATGCTGTCTCGGTTAGGATAGCTGACTAACACCGCAAGCAGTGTCCCCATGCAGAGCATGATCACAGCCCAGGTTATCCCGCTAAGTCCAAATCCATCCCAATGATTTTTCTCCAGAACAACGCTAACATTCACGATAGTAGCCACAGAGATCCAGCCAAGGTATATACTAAAGGGTAGCTTGATCAACCATTTCTCACCTGAAGTAGGTTTTGCGATCTGGCGCGATTTGCGATAGATAACAATGATTGAAATTAACATTAACACCATGGCAATCAATGAAAGCTCGATGTATAGATACTGCCAGAGGAAAAGCCAGCTCATATTAAAAACACAGCTCAGGATAAACCAGAACGAAATAACTCGTACAGAATCCCTAGAGCTTGTATAGGAGCGGAATTGATAAATAACGAAACCGGCTAACAATAAATAAATCAGCGACCAAATGGAGAAGGCATAGCCAGCAGGAGTCATGTAAGTCTTATATTTTTCAGAGATCTCTCCTGTACTGTTTCCGCCCAAAGGCAAGGTTACCGCCAGCACATTTACGATAATTACACCCACAAAGAATACGAGGTTCCACCATTTATAAGGATTATAACGTCTCAAATTATTCACTCCCTAGCTTTTTTAATAGGGTGTTGCTTATTTAGAATATACCCCTTTTTGGCACAATTAAGACTATAAAAAGAAAAGAAGTGACTAGTGAGTCATAACATTCTTGGATAGCAGGGCAGTAGTGCGGGGTATTTTAAATGAATCAAATTACTGGGTGTTTCTATATCCTTCAACTTTATTTCATAAAAATCTACAGAAAATATGCAGAAATGTTTTTAAATCAGCGCTTTTTCGTATAAGATGAAGAGATGAAGATTCAAGAAAATATAAGTTTTGTCCTAGTTCTTTATCCTTATATTTACCGCAGGAGTGCATCCCCTCTCTAAAAGAGGAAGAGGCGGCTTCTACTTGTATAGCTTCAAAATTTATTTCTCGCGGAAAAGGTTGCAGTTACCCTTCCTGATGGTGGGGGGCTGGTTCTTTTTTTGCTTGCTTAAAAGACAGGAGATCACCGATGATTAAGCATCTGTATGCAATATGGTTAGGGGACGTTTTATTTTGCTTCTCTGGCGAAACTTCGGAGCCGAAGGTTGACGCTTGGACTCGCGTAGTGAAGCGGATGGAGCTACAGGGAGGAGTGCGTCCTTTTGCAACTGCTGCTCTGCGTCTGGCAGAAGTGAAATATCCGGCTCCCCCTGTAGAGGGGAAGCCAGCCCGGCGCGGATTGCCCGGACGAACGTTCGAAGGGCTCGCCTTGGTTCCTAGCGATGCATTTCAACTGCTTCTGGCATGGGATGAGACGTTATGCCGAGATCAGGGAGTGGAGCCAGGCGGCGAACTGCGTTACTGGGCAGCAGCGGCACGTTTTGCGCTGGAGCTGATGGGTACAGGCGGGATTACGCCGGGAGCCTTGCCACCACGCCCCGTGGGCTCACGTCGCCGCGGCGGAGAACAGGCGGCGACAGTCTGCTGGTCGCCAGCTTTCCGAAAGCAGGAGGACAAAGAGATCTTTTTGCAGCTGGCAGCATCCATGCCTGTTCTTGCACTAGGAACGCATATCGCAGAGGCAGGGGATCTATCCTCTCGCGATGAGGCTGGAGCTTATGTGCTTTACTCCTTTATGCAGGCTGTAATGACTGCTGAGATAAAAAAGGTAATTGCGGGCATTGAAAGTGAGTTAACCCCTTATAAAGCAAATTATCGCCGGGGTTATTCTCCTTTAACTGAACTGTGGTGGAATAGCCTTCTCACTGGAAGCCGAGATATACCCGTGCAAGGAACTCCAGCAGAGGTGACGGACCTTTTGGTCACTGTGAACGAGACCGCTGGCAGCGATGTGCCACATTCAGAGCCAGAGGAAGCGCGGAGCGGGCAGCTGGGTCTTGGGCTACGGCTGGAGCCGCCAGAAGACAATAATGAAGTCTGGCGGTTAACCTTCTGGGCGGAGAATAAGGAAGAAGGGGAATTCTGGTTTCCCGCCAAATCGATCTGGAGCAGTAAGGAACGAGAGTTTACGTTATGGGGGAAACGCTATCGCAATATCCAGCAGCAGCTGCTTATAGCGCTGGGCCGGGCTGCGAAGATATCGCCGGATATCCAGCGCGCTCTTGCTAAGCCTGCGCCTACGGGGGCAGATTTGGAACCAGAACGTCTTTATTTCTTTTTGAAGGAGACGGTGCAGCAGCTGCGCGATCGGGGAATAACGGTGCAGATGCCTTCGCGCTGGAGCCGTGAAGGACGCCGCCGCATTGGCATGAAGATGAAAATGCAGCCAGGCGTGAACGGGGGCGATAGTCCTGCGCCCGCGGCTCTGGGTATGGAAGAGCTGATCTCGTTCCGTATTGAGGCCTCGCTTGGAGAAAGTGCGATTAGTGAGGAAGAACTAAACGCATTAGTAGAGGCTGGCGTACCTTTTGTACGTTTCCGCGGGGAATGGATCGAGATAGATCCTAAAGAAATCCGCCAGGTTCTTAGATATATGAAACGCCATGAAAACGGAGAAATGACTGCCGCGGATTGGATGCGCCTAGAAGCCGAGGATGGTGAAGATCGGCTCTGGAAAGGAATGTCCGTCACTGGGATGGAGACATCCGGGCTGTTGGCATCGCTTATGCGCGGAGATGTATTACGTAATCTTCCGGTGCGTCCCGTACCTGAAGGTCTGCATGGAACTTTAAGACCTTATCAAGAGCGGGGTTATCAGTGGCTGGCCGAGCTCAGTGGTCTGGGTTTTGGGGTATGTCTCGCCGATGATATGGGTCTAGGTAAAACGGTGCAGGTTATCACCTGCCTGCTGGACCGGGCGTTAAGTGCTCCCCCTGAAGAGAAGCAGGAGCCTGTGCTGATTCTCTGCCCAACTTCGCTTCTTGGCAACTGGCAGCGGGAGCTGCAGCGCTTTGCTCCTTCGCTTAATGTACACATACATCATGGTGGACGCCGTGTTCGGGGAGATAGCTTCTTAGAACTGGCAACCAGTCATGATATCGTACTGACGACCTATCACTTGGCAGGGCGTGACAGCGAGGATTTAGCTAATGTTCAGTGGTCAACAGTGGTGCTGGATGAAGCTCAATATATTAAAAATCACCGTACGAAGCAGGCGCAGAGTGTGATGAAGTTATCAGCGCCGCATCGCATAGCTATGACGGGTACTCCGGTAGAGAACAGACTTGGCGAGTTATGGTCTATTTTCCACTTTTTAAACCCGGGCTATTTAGGAACCTATCATTCCTTCCGGCAGCGTTATGTGTCTGGGGAGGGTGGGGAGCGTCTGCGGGAGCTGCATCGCTTGGTATCACCCTTCCTGTTGCGGCGTCTGAAGAGTGATCCGGATATTTCTAAGGATTTACCGGAGAAGCTGGAGTTGAAGTCTTATTGCCCGCTGACCGAGACCCAAGCTGCCCTGTATCAGGGTGTTGTGGATGAAATGCTCGGCGTGATCGGGGAGAGCAGTGGTATGGCTCGCCGTGGACTGGTGTTATCCTCTCTGACGAAGCTGAAGCAGATTTGCGATCATCCTCAGCTATTCCGGAAAGAAGAAGGTCGGAGTCCGCGTAATGAACATTCCGGTAAAATGGAGGTTATGTTCGAGGTATTGGACAGTATTGCTGAAGTTGGCGAATCTGTGTTGATCTTTACGCAATACGTAGCGATGGGCGAGCTGCTGGTGAGCAAGCTTACTAAGCGTTATGGTACATCGCCATTGTTCCTTCACGGAGGGATTCCAAAACGAGAGCGTGACGAGATGGTGCATGATTTTCAAGAGGGCAAGGGTCCATCCTTCTTCGTGTTATCTCTTAAAGCGGGTGGAGTAGGTTTGAACTTAACCCGGGCCAATCATGTTATTCATTACGATCGCTGGTGGAATCCGGCAGTGGAGAATCAGGCGACAGACCGGGCTTTCCGAATTGGACAGGATAAGAATGTTCAAGTTCATAAGCTGATTTGCCAAGGAACACTGGAGGAACGTATTGACGAATTAATTGAGCGGAAGAAAAGCCTTTCGGAGCAGGTTGTTGGTTCTGGTGAAACATGGTTGACCGAGATGTCTAATCATGAACTGAAGGAGCTTATTGAACTGCAGGATCAGGATTGGATGTAAGGAAAGACATGAGCAATACGGAGGGATCAAACAATGAGTGAACTGTTAGAGATGCGGCTGGAAGTTGTGCCTGGATTAGTAAAAGCAGCATGGACGACTTCGCCCGGGAAAGTGACGGGAGGGTCACGGGCAAAGGGTGAATGGAATGTCGGTACTTCTGCTGTTCCTCAGGGACAAAGACCGGAGCGACCTCTCTCTCTGAAGGTTCCAGTATGGCATGCTGCCCGTAGAAAAGAAATATTGCGGCGTCTGGCGCTAAGTCCGGATGAGGTATTTGCATTGTTGCAGGGGAGATTAACGGGTGGGCTGGCGGAACTGGATCTTCTGCCTACAGATACAGAGCTGGAGCAGGCCCTCTTTGAGGGTGAAGGGTTAGAGGATCAGGCGGAGATTCTGCAGCTTATAAAAGAACGACTTGCTGAAGAACCGCTGCTGGCGCTTTCTCTGAGAGGATTTACTAAGGGAGAACTCCTGGATGGAATATTTGCCCTTTGGGCTGAAAGTGATATAGCTGCCGATGATTCTGAGACAGAGGCAGCCCCAGTTAGTGAGCTTGCAACGGAATTAGCACGGCTAGAGCGCAAGGGCCCCGCAATTTCCTCTGGAGAATGGCTTGCAGAAGCGGCTGCTGAAGGTTCGCTTCACCAGCCGGGACCGCAGTTCCATGAGATTACGGCTAGGCCATTTCCTTCATCGCCGGTAGTAGCAGCGGTAACGGAAGACTGGGGAGCTTTGCTGCCTCAGACACCTAAGGCGCTAGAAGGCCTAACCTTGATTATGAATCGAGTAGCAGAAGCTGCTGCCCGTCGAGCAAGTAAGGCGTAATTAAACAGCAGTGGAGTTTAGAGAAGCCGCATCCTATCTGAGGAGGCGGCTTCTTTGTGTAAAGCTTCTGTAACCTTTTACTATTAAACTCTGTCTATGATTATAGAATAGAAGGAAATGGAAAAAGGAGGATTTCATTTGAGACTATATGCCGTTTTTGCCCCGATAATCATTGCCGGGTTATTTCTGCAATCCTGCATGGTAAACGATAAGCTTGGTTTAGATTCGAGTATTGGGACAAATACCGCTGAGCTGAAGACGGATATGAATTCTTTGCAGGGGTATCCTGCTAAATTTAGCATGAATGACATAAAGCATGGGTGGGGAATAGACGAGACTGGATTATGGACTACGAACGATGGAGGGAGTAGTTGGTACCATCCGGACAGCAATATCGTTCCTATTCCACAAGAAACAGGCATCTTTGCCGCAGCAAGCTTTTTCCTGAATGCCACAAATGGCTGGATTATAAGTAGTCATGGTATGGGTCAACCTGTCCTGATCTATCATACCTCTGATCAGGGCCAGACCTGGAAGGAGACAAAACTTCCCGTCACGGAGGATTGGGAGCAAGGATACAGTGGCGGATTTATTCATTTTATCGATGTGAATAACGGGTATGTGCTGCTGGATTCAGAACCTGGTCTCGGGATGATGGAGAAATCCTTGTATCGCACGACAGATGGCGGGAACAGCTGGAAGCGAATCGGAAATCTAACGGGGAGTATTAAAGCCTATCCAACAGGGATGACCTTTCAGGATTCCCGGAATGGCTGGATCACCTCCAGCAACCATGGGCAAGAATACATTTTAACGTTCAGAACTTCGGATGGCGGGAAGAGCTGGAAGCCGGAACAATTAAAGAAGCCGGCTGCTATGGCAGCATTTACTTACAGTAATAGTTATCCACCTAAATTCTCAGGCAAAGACAATATGAAAGGCATCCTGCCGCTGGAGATTGTTGACGATGGGATTCGAAGTATGGTGTTTTACACAAGTGATAACGGAGGTAGGACATGGAAGCCGGGCCCTCAATTACTCGGTACTGAGGCGGTGAGAACAACATGGCTGAACGCTCGGGAAGGTTGGGCCTTGCAGGAGGGCGGCAAACTGGTGGCGACTGTCAACGGGGGAGTAAGCTGGAGGATGATTGCAACATCACAGCTATTCGCGAAGGCAGAAAACATTCAGTTTGTTACGCCGAAAAACGGCTGGCTGGCGGGTCCAGGATTTCTACAGACCACTACAGATGGTGGCGTTACATGGAAGCCTTTGGTTGGCAAGCCTTGAGGCTGAATACAGCGGAATGCCGGATGTAATGATTAGCCGTTGAGGCTTAGGGACCCAGGGGGCGTTATTCACACATTTACCGCCTATCCAGCATGTTTTCGGACTCCAGTGCAGCTATTTCATATAAAAGGGCACAAATCTGGTGTTTTTTATGTCCATAGCGACTTTGGGGTCCGTTATTATGCAAAATGGAGGATTATTCTGTGAATAAGATCGGCTGTGTCCGATAACACCTTGCTTCGGCGGCGAAGGGTATCGATCAAACGGCCTAATCGATTAAAAAGAAGGGGGTGTCCCAGCAGCCATTGTCATGGCTTATGAGACATCCCCTTAATTTTTGAGAAATGTAGAAATATGAAAGCTTAAACCTGCCCGCCGGCAGGGGATTCCCCTTCTGCAAGTTCCAGAATCTCACGGCGCAGGCGCAGCATTTTTTGATCCAGTTCATCGGCGGCGCGTGCGGCATCCTTCAATTCCTCAGCAACATGCGAAGGGAGCTGTTTATCGAATTTATAATACAGAATATGTTCCATACTTGCCCAGAAGTCCATGGCTAGGGTTCGCAGCTGTATTTCTGCTTTGACCCAGCGTGTTCCTTCCAGCAGGACGAGCGGAATTGCGACGATAAGATGCAGGCTTTGATACCCATTCGGCTTGGGATGGGCTATATAATCTTTGATCTCCAATACGCGAATGTCTTCGCGTGTGCTGAGGTGATCAACCAGACGGTAAATATCTTTAACAAAAGCACATACAATCCGCATACCTGCAATATCGTGAATGTGCTGCTCCATATTTTCCAAGTTGAACTCGAAACCTTTGCGCTCCATCTTTTGCAGGATGCTCTTGGGTTCTTTAATTCGGCATTTAACATGTTCGATGGGACTGAAGCCGTCACGGACCTGCCATTCCGTTTTGATCACATCGATTTTATTCTCAAGATCATTTAGTGCATGGCGATAGAGTGCTGGCAGAGACTTAAACTCATTGATAAGATTTGTGAAATCCTCGTTATCCTGCCAATGTTGCAGATCCTTAACGTGTACCTGCATCTGTTTTAGCGTAAGCTGTGTGCTGTCATGTTCTTCCACTGAAACTCTCCCAATTTCGTTATTTGTGATTAATTCTATTTTAACCGATGTAGAACCCCTGACGCAAAATAACGTCTGAAATCAGTGAAAATAAGAATTTATAGGAACATTCTCCGCTAAATCGCGTATTAAAGCACATTAATGAATCTGTTCGATACATTTGGTATGATAGAATCACGTATCGCTGGAGAGGGAGGAACTGTAATGAGTTTTATGAAACGAATCAAAGATAGTGCGAGCCGGGTTACTGAAAAAGCACAAAGCTCTGTTGAGATTGGCAAGCTGAACGGGCTTATTTCCGATATTGAACGTGAGATGGAAGTGGAATTCACGAAAATGGGCAGGCTTTTTTATGAAGGGTATCGCACTAAGGATATGTCGGTAGCTGAAGGCAAAATGGTAGAACTGGCACGGACCTGTTCCAAACTTCAGGAAAAAATCGAAGTCCAACGCGCAAGGATTGCTGAACTGAAAAATGAACGGTTATGTTCTTGCGGCAATGTTGTGGCGCTCGATGCAAACTTTTGTCCAAAGTGTGGAAGTAAGCTGGAGGAGCTAACCACTTCAAGAAAGATTCCTTCACCGCCCGTATTCGTCAAAACTGTGGATGAGGACGAAGAGGATGAGGATCAATACTATGGTGCAGATGAGCTAACGGATGAAGAGAAGGAGATTGCAATGAAGCTCCATCCGCAAAGTATGGTGTATTCTGAGATCCTGCCTTCAGAGGATGATGAGCTGCCATTGGAGGAATATGCGGCGAACGAACATGACATTGAACGGGATCGCAGACATGCTGATCAGCTGGAACGGGAAAGACAAAGACAGCTTGAGCTGGATCGTCGCATCCGCGATTGGAATGCGAATGAACATCAGGAGGAGTCCGCAGTCACCCAGGACAGTGGTGTACGTGATATGATTAAGTGTCAAATCTGTCGGAATGAATTGCCAAAGGGCTCCTTATGGTGCCCGCGTTGTGGATCGGAGCAAATATAGTACAGATATCAGTCAGCTTAGGGCTTAGGGGGACAACAAGATGGAACAGCTGCTGCTGCATCTGCGCAATCTGGGCTTCACGGAGATGGAGTCCAAAATCATGGTCGAGCTTGCGACTAAAGGTCAGGCTTCTGGCTATGAGGTTGCCAAACAGCTCGGAGTTTCAAGATCAAATGTGTATGCGGCGCTTCAGCGCCTAACACAGCAGGGATATGTACGATGTGGTGAAGGAGAGCCTGCGCGGTATAGTGTTCTCAATCCGGAGGAGCTGGCGACGATGATCTCGGGAAGAGTTCAAGCTTCGCTGGCTTATATGGAAAGTGAGATGCCTCGCGGGGGGCCTGTTAGTCCTTCTTTTTATAATGTAGAGGGCGACCGCAATGTAATGGGGGCGCTGATTCGCCAGCTTAACATGGCAGAGCAGGAGATTGTAGTGGATATGTGGCGCGAGGAAGCGTCGCTTCTGCGGAGTGAACTTGAACAGGCCGAACTGCGTGGCGTTAGGCTTTTATGGGCTTTTGACGGTGGCAATGCTGCTGCTGCCTCTTACCCGGTATGGCCGTCATTCGGAAAAGATTCGCAGCGGGCGGATGGACGGAAGTTCTCATTTGTGATTGACCGGAGCTGGTGTATGCTGGGGATGCGTTATGATGATGGATCGGCACAAGCGGTGGTAACAGAGCACCCGGTGTTAGTAGAGCTGCTGTTGAATCATTTTACACAGGAAATGGTCTTGTTCGAGCTGGAGCAGGATATGGGCGCAGAATTAGTAGAGCGTTATGGAGAACGTTACAGCAAAATTCATAGCAAATATGTTATGTATGATCAAGGCGATGATGGGGAAGAACAGGCGCAGTAGTTATTATCATAGGGAGGTGAGAAGCATGGAATGTATCGTTCATTTTGAAGTGGTGCACAGTGATGGTCCTAAGAAATTGCGTGGACTGTTGTTTCTGGATAAGGGAGCATCTCCTGGAGAAGCAGAATTAGTCGAAATGTTTAAGGATATGAATTTTAACGTGAGACTGGAAGACCGCGAAAAATTGATTTTTAAACCGGTAAATCCGGGAGATTTCTTGGAGATTCGAATTACGGGTTATGATAACGGTCAGGAAAAGAGCAAGGATGATCATAATTTAAAATCGATCGTTGGAAATTTATTGCCTCAGAAGCCGACAGGCCTGTAATGTGGGGAGAATGGATTTAATGATGGGAGAAGGAGGAGCACTATGGAGCTGTTGAGACAAAAGGTATTGAAAGAAGGTATTGTACTCGGGCAAGGAGTGCTCAAGGTGGATTCTTTTCTGAATCATCAGATGGACCCCTTCCTGATGCGCGAGGTTGGCCGTGAGTTTATCCGCCGGTTCGCTGGCGAAGAAATTACGAAGGTGCTGACTATAGAATCCTCGGGAATCGCTCCGGGGATTATGACAGCATTAGAGCTGGAGGTTCCGTTGATTTTTGCCCGTAAGCAGAAATCGCTGACGCTGACAGAAGACATTTACGTGGAGAAGGTATACTCCTTCACGAAGAAAGAAACGAATGAAATTACCGTTTCGAAGAAATTCATTGCTCCCGGAGAACGGGTGCTGATTGTTGATGATTTCTTGGCGAATGGTGAAGCCGCCTTCGGACTTGCCCGTATTGTTGAGCAGGCGGGCGGAAGTGTGGTTGGAATTGGCATTGTGATCGAAAAAGCGTTCCAGCCAGGGAATCGGCTGCTGCAGGAAGCGGGATATCGCGTAGAATCACTTGTGCGTATTGCTTCACTGGAGGACGGAAGAGTCACTTTCGTGGAAGACGAGGAAGAGCATCTTGTTTGAGGCTTTAGGAATGAATGCTCAAACAAAAGCTATAGGATATACAAAACAGCAAGCGAACTGGTAATGAACCAGTCGCTTGCTGTTTTTTGTGTGTATGGTGTGCACGGGTCAGGTTACCCGTTGCTGCCGCATGCCGCTGCAGTGTCGACGGGCAGCTGTACGCTGTCCGCCGCCAGCGGCGAGAGCACCCGCAGCGCCCCCGGCTCGCAGCGAACGGCCAGCGGCCCTTTGCCGAGGCTCTCGCCGTCGCCGATCGCAGGCCGGGCCTCGGCAAAGCCTACGGCTACGCTACGTCCGCGCAGCATAGACACGAAGGGCAACGCCACATGCTTGCCCTTCAGTACCGTAGGGAACAGCCGCAGCAGCTGCCCGCGGCTGCACCCGTGCACGACGCAGACGTCGAGCTGGCCGTCATCGGCCTTTGCCTGCGGGCAGATCAAAAGCCCGCCGCCGTAGCTGGGCAGGTTGCAGATCGAGACCAGCCATGCCTTCTCGAAGGCGTGCTCCGTACCGTCGCAGACTACGCTTACCCGGCAGGGCTTGAACGTCATCAGCGTATGCAATATGCCGATGATATACGCCAGCTGGCCTGCTCCAATGGCATTGCACAGCCGTTTGTAACGGCTGGCATTCACATTCTCGGCCACTTGAGCATCAAAGCCATTGGCAACGGCTGTTACGGTCAGTCCGTTTGCTCCTGAAAGCAGGTCTGCTTCGATATACCGCTCGCTAAGGGCAGCCTCCAGCGCGGCTTCTATTGAAAGTGGAATGCCAAACCCCCGGGCGGTGTCGTTGCCGGAGCCGGCAGGAATCACGCCCATGGGGATATCTCTGCCGCAAAGTGCACCCAAAATGCTATGGAGCGTGCCGTCACCACCGATTACAATCACGGCTTTCCAATCCTCGCGATGCTTTAGTGTATTTAAAACAAGGGCTTCTGCACCCTCTACGCTGTGCGTAAACAAGGACATGAAAGGCAGCGAACGCTCCTTCATGAGCGCCTCTACAGTATGCCAGGTCCGGCCGCCTGCTCCCCCGCCGGAACGCGGGTTTATGATAAATAGATACATATGATTTCCTCCAGCCTGTAGAATTCCATTGATGCCCTTTCTACATTGTAAGGAGTGGATGGGCAAAAGGGAATACTTTTCAGCGATCAGAGGGGCTGCCTTTTGGGGGATTACAGATGGCGAATCTGACTTTCTGCGATATCACCTGCCCAAGGGAGTTTATACCACCTGCCACTTAAGGCATGGTAGATCATTAACAGCCACACCCCAAAGCTGCAAAGAGAGACGAGGGCACTCATCAAGGGACCGAGGAATGGGACCAATCCGGTTAGTACGTGGAGGATCATCAGCACCCCGAAGGTAATCAGTGATTGCAGCGAATGGAACAGCACAAAACGGCTGCGTTTCTCCAATGCGAGAAAGACGACGCCGCCGAGAAAAGGGAAAAAGTAACACAACGCGCCCGCTATATTATCGGGCAATCCGGTGGATGATTTAAAAGGGGACAATGGGCTCACTCTCCTTCTGCTTGGAGAAGAAGGGGCTTGATTGTTCGAATCCTTCTTCCTTACAAGCCTATGACTTGTCAGGAAAAAGTATGTTTAGCTCATTGAAGGGAGAACATACTTTTCAAGCAGCCTGCGAGGGTTCTTCCAGTTGTTTGTCTTGCTCTCTGCTGTAAAGACCACTACAGCATCCAGATTGGGGAAGAGCAGAATCTGCTGCCCGCCATGCCCGTGGGCGAGCTTGTAGGGCTGCCCGCTCATCGTACCGATCCAAAACTGATATCCGTAATCACCAAACGCTGGATATCCCTTAGTTTGAGCGGTAAGTGCATCCTGCAACCAATGCTCTGGGATGATTTGCTGCTCTGCAAACACTCCATTATTCAGCAGGCAAATTCCGAATTTAGCCATATCCCGAGAGGTTAAGTACAAGCCGATATGGCCCATGCTATGTCCTTCGGGACTAGGTAACCAAGCGGTATTAGCCATTCGGAGTGGAGTAAATAAATGCTGTGCTGCATAGGAAAATGCATCAAGACCTGTAGATTCACTAATCATCATCGAGATTAGATGTGAGTCGATGCTTCGATATTGGAACTGGCCGACATGTTCTGGAATAATGTTCAAGCTAAGGCCAAAGGAACCCCAGCGGCGGCTGCGATGGAGGTTCCGGACGAGAGGTTCACCGAGCTTCTTCCCTGTGATCCAGCTAAAGCCGGAAGTCATGGTAAGAAGATGACGGAGTGTGATTTTTGAGAGATGTGGGGAGTGAAGGTATGGAATATGCTTGTGAAGTACCTCAGATACAGAAATATGGAGATCAGGCATCTCGCCACGGTCGATAGCGATTCCCGTAAGGACACTGACAAAACTTTTGGTAGCAGAACGGAGATCATTTAATGCTCCAGCATGATGGTCGTTATAATAACGTTCGAAGATAAGGTTGCCATGGCGCACAATAAGTATGCTATGCATCTTGGGATATTCTTTTAGGATAGCTTGATGGGCTTGTTCAAGACCCTCCCGGCGTGTAGCTGTGTCCTCTGGCGTTGCGGTAGTCATTACGGGAATTACAGGCTGGGCCATAACGATCTCCTTCTCATTTGTTGATAAATGCAGTTTCACTTGCTGTATTGGTTATTGTATTTTAACCAGTTTGGAGACATATGACTTACGAAGAGAGTTGTAAAAAAATAATATTTTCCAAATAGTACATTTTACAAGGAAAGGTGGAAGTTAATCCGGAATATGATACAATATAACGATAAGGCCCGAAAGGAGTGATTCAGTAAGTGGCTCTTCGGGTAATAAAAGTGTCAAGGAGCTATCGTTCATCAGGCGTCCTTACTCTCAGCCCAAATCACGACGAACCTGCTTCACCGGCAAGGCGGTGTTTCAAAGGCTAGTCATAGCTTTAGATTCCACGTTTTGACGGATAGTGCAAGCCACGTATGTGTAATGGATACTTCACTTGCATTCGAGGTTACGGCGTACTTTTCATCATGCATTCTCTACAACGGAGCATTCATTTTCAATGTTTTGGGAGGGAACTGATCATGGCAAGTAAAGGTCATAACGAAGTCAAGGAAAGTCTACGGGAAATGACACGCATTTTCCGGCCCAAAGATCCCAAGAAATTCGTAAAGGAGTACGTCCGAAAGTATCGGATTACAGGAGGCTATGAAGAGGAACTGACCATGGTCGTGGAACACGAGTTGGTACGGATGAATTCATCCGTCTCCTAGCTAACAGATACGTTTGTCACTTGCTTAACTTTAGACATCATTTTGAGTAATAACATCCACGAGGATTCTTATAAACCGTGCCCGAGCAACTTTTGTTGCTGGAATCGGTTTTTTTTGTATGCCCATTTACGAATAAGGAAAAGTCTTCCTCATAGAATAGTCAAATGAATTAATAGACACATTTTAAAGTGTATGCGCTTTCTTTATTATTTTTTATTTGTTTGCGTTTTCATAAAATGCCATCAAATCCAGATGGGACAAGGGTTTATTGTGTCGAAAATTACAATGTGAACTAGTTGTGAACGATTGACAAAACTTTCCCTTAAACTTATATTAATAGTGATTGTTATAATTGACAGAAAAAAACAGGAATCTACGAAATCGGGAAAAGCGGGGTAGATCAATGATGAAAACGTGGCAGGCTGTAAAGCGACTCCTTCCCATGACCGCTATGTTTGGACTCTTTCTTGCCGGGTGCGGTCGTGAGGACTTGTCAGTACTCAGACCACAGGGACCTGCAGCAGACAGATCTTACGGATTAATGGAGCTGTCGATCAGCATTATGATCGTGGTGCTGCTGATTGTCTTTACGATTGCAGCTTATGTACTGATCCGCTTCCGCAGAAGACCGGGTCAGAATGAAATCCCTGAGCAGGTTGAGGGCAGCATTAAACTTGAGATTCTCTGGACAGTTATTCCGCTTATCCTTGTTGTAGTACTGGCCGTGCCAACGGTGAAAGCAGTGTTTGCCGCTGGAGATGATCATTCCAATGACAAGAATGCGATCAAGGTTAAAGTAACCGGCCACCAATACTGGTGGGAGTTTGAGTATACCGATTATAAGGTAACTACAGCACAGGATCTGATTATTCCGGTGGGCAAAGATATCGCCTTTGAACTGGAAACTAAAGATGTGCTGCACTCCTTCTGGGTCCCTTCTCTTTCCGGTAAAATCGATACCAACCCAGCTGGAACGATTAACCGCTTTAGCTTTAGTGCGCCTAATGAAGGCGTTTACCGTGGGAAATGTGCGGAGCTATGTGGGCCTTCTCATGGATTGATGGAATTTAAGGTGAAATCAGTTAGTGAACAGGAATTTCAGAAGTGGATTGATTCGATGAAAGCGCCTGTCGCTGTGCTGCCGGAGGATCCTGCTTTAGCTGAGAAGTTCAAAGCGGCATGTCTGACTTGCCACGCTGTAGGCGATCAAGGGATTAATAATGCGCCGAACTTGACCGGAATTAGTTCTCGGGAGTCGATTGCTGGAATTCTGCTCAACGACGACACGAGGGAAGATGGTGCGCCGATTGAAGAGAATCTCAAAACCTGGCTGCACGACCCGCAATCCGTAAAACCAGGCAATCTGATGCCTAACCCCAAAGATCTGGGCCTGAGTGATGCTGAGATTGATGGCATTGCAGAGTATCTGGCCAACTATAAGCTGGACTAATGCCTTAGCCTAAAGGCGGGCGGAACTTTCGAAAAGGGGGGACGAACTTTGGCTCAAGCAGCGCATACCTTGAATTCATCCAAGCCTCTGGGGCACGGCCACAGTGTGAAGCGCCATACAGGACTTATGGATTGGCTAACAACCGTCGATCACAAAAAAATCGCGATTTTGTACCTATGGGCCGGAGGATTATTTTTTGGCATCGGGGGAATTGAAGCGCTTCTGATTCGCTGGCAGCTCATCAAGCCGATGAATAACTTTTTGGATGCACAAACGTTTAATGAACTCATAACCATGCATGGTACGACGATGATCTTCCTCGGCGTCATGCCAGTCATCTTCGCACTCATGAATGCCGTCATTCCGCTACAGATCGGTGCACGTGACGTAGCCTTTCCTTTTCTAAATGCACTTGGTTTCTGGACCTTCCTGTTCGGCGGGATTCTACTGAATCTTAGCTGGGTTATGGGTGGCGCTCCTGACGCCGGGTGGACCGCCTACACCCCACTATCTACGAGTACATACAGCACTACACACGGTGTAGACTTCTATACGATCGGCTTACAAATTGCCGGATTAGGGACCCTCATCGGGGGGATTAACTTTCTAGCCACGATCATTACGATGCGTGCACCGGGAATGACCTATATGCGGATGCCGATGTTCGCCTGGACCACATTTATCACTTCCGCCATTATTTTGTTTGCTTTTCCAGCAATAACAGTAGGTTTAGTACTGTTGACATTCGACCGGATTCTCGGAGCCAATTTCTTCGAAGTTGGAGCCGGAGGAAGTCCAGTGCTATGGCAGCATATCTTCTGGATATTTGGTCATCCGGAAGTTTACATTCTCATTCTGCCTGCCTTCGGGATTATTTCCGAGGTCATCCCAACCTTTTCGCGTAAAAGACTGTTCGGATATAGCTCCATGGTGTTTGCAACCATCTTGATCGCCTTTTTAGGCTTCATGGTCTGGGCTCACCACATGTTCACAACTGGACTTGGACCTGTAGCTAACGCGTTGTTCTCCGTATCAACGATGTTAATTGCGGTTCCTACCGGGATTAAAATTTTTAACTGGTTGTTCACGATGTGGGGCGGGCAAGTACGTTTCACAACCCCTAACCTGTTCGCTGTTGGATTTATTCCTACCTTCACTATGGGGGGAGTAACTGGAGTGATGCTGGCGTCCGCACCTGCTGACTTTCAGTTCCATGATACGTATTTTGTCGTAGCGCATTTCCACTATGTTATTGTTGGTGGCTTGGTGCTTGGCCTGTTCGCAGGTCTGCACTACTGGTGGCCGAAGATGTTCGGACGGATGCTGAGTGAGAAGCTGGGCAAGTGGACTTTCTGGACGTTTATCATCGGATTCCATCTGACCTTCTTTGTACAGCATTTCCTTGGGCTTATGGGGATGCAGCGCCGCGTATTTACTTATTTACCTAATCAGCAATTTGATTTCCTGAATCTAGTCAGTACCATCGGTGCAGGACTTATGGGTGTCGGTATGATTATTTTCTTGGTGAACATCTTCCTGACTTCCAGAAAACCAGCGGATGCAAGCAATGATCCGTGGGAGGATGGACGTACATTGGAATGGACCATTCCTTCACCGCCGCCAGAATATAACTTCAAGCAAACACCTCTTATTCGGGGGATTGATGCCTTCTGGAAAGAAAAAGTAGCAGGGAATAAAGGCATGACACCAGCAGAGCCGGTGGGCTCAATTCATATGCCGTCGGCAACGATTTTACCGTTTACGATGTCTATCGGAATTTTTATCGCTGGGCTTGGCTTTATGTTTAGCCGTGATGAATTCGGCAATGCTTTTATGAGCTTCCTGTTTAATAATTATATCGTTACAGCCATCGGTCTTATTATTACATTTGGATCCATGCTGATGCGTTCGCTGTATGATGATCACGGATGGCATATTGAACCTGAAGAGCTGGAAGGAAGTGAGCGGACATGACAACGGCACATGCAGAAGCTTCTAAGGATACCTTTCCGCACGAGCCGGAAAAAGCTACGCTCGAAGGACGCAACAAGGTTCTTGCCTTTTGGTTGTTTCTAGGCGGCGAAGCGGTATTGTTCGGCACGTTGTTCGCTACTTTCCTCGCACTGCGTAATCAGACGAATGAGGGGCCTTCGGCGAATGAACTGTTTCACCTGCCGCTTGTAGCCGCTGCAACATTCATCCTGCTGGTAAGCAGTCTGACGAGTGTATTCGCTATTCAAGCGATGCACAGAAATCGGCCGGCACTGCTACGGAATTGGCTTTTAGTGACTGTAGTCTTAGGTTTAGGTTTCCTGGTTTTGGAGATCTATGAGTTTACTCAATATGTAAGACACGAAGAATTCGGAATGACCACAAGTGCATTCAGCTCGGCATTCTACACACTGGTAGGATTTCATGGTGCGCACGTAGCCTTCGGGATCGCTTGGATCTCCATCTTGATCGGGCAGCTCGCCCGCAAGGGGTTAACGGTAATTACTGCACCAAAAGTGTATGTGTCAGCCATGTACTGGCATTTTATCGATGTGGTATGGGTCTTCATCTTTACGGTTGTATACCTACTCGGAAAGGTGGGCTAGGCACTATGACGACGGATCAGCATATGCCAGATAGCGGCGGGTATAAGCAACGTCATCGGCATGAAGGACCACAGAAACATATTGTTGTCTTTATTTTCTCCATTGTCTTAACATTGATTGCTTTCGCCGCTGTTGCGGCTGGGGGAGTAAATGCAACCTTTGCGATTATTTTGCTGCTGGTAATGGCTGTTCTTCAGGTGATTGTACAGATGGGCTTCTGGATGCACCTAAAAGATAAAGGGCATCTTCTGCCGATTCTCTTCATGCTGGGCGGCTTCTTTATCGCTGGGACCTGTATTGTTATGTCGCTGTATTGGGTTTGGTGGAACTAACGGACAATAATGAAAGAGGTGGGCTGCGATGCCCCCTCTTTTTGATGTTTAGATATAAGAATTCCTGCGCTAGGAGGTTGGGATTATGCTGGGATTAGAATACTTTAGCTTTGCTGAACTATGGAGTCCGCTTTTTCTAGCGGTAATGCTGCTGCTGACAGCAGGTTATTTTGTGTGGATTGGTCCGATTGCTGGGCGTTATGCCGATTCAGTTACGGTGCCATTTTGGCGTAGAGCGTTATTTGTCTGTGGGATGCTTGCCCTTTATCTGGCACAAGGAGGACCCATTAGCCTCTTAGGGCATATGATGTTTTCCTTCCACATGGTCAGTATGGCCTTGTCTTACCTGGTAGCGGTGCCGCTGATTATGCTTGGAATTCCAGATTTTATCTGGCGCAGGATACTAAAGGTGAATCCGCTTCGGCGGTTATCTTTTTTAGCTCATCCGGTAGTAGCTGCTCTATTGTTTAACGGACTTTTTTCCTTGTACCATATTCCTGTTATTCATGATTATGTGATGCTGCATTTTACTGTTCATCGTATTTATTACATTGTTTTGTTCCTGACCTCTGCTTTAATGTGGTGGACACTGATTAATCCGCTGCCGGAACATCGTATGGCGAGTGGGCTTGGGAAGATTGGGTTTATTTTTCTGAACATGGTATTGCTGACGCCAGCTTGCGGGCTGATTATATTTGCCGATCATCCGCTCTACGCCACTTACAGTGATCCAGAGACTTGGGCGCGTGCTATGGGCTATTGTATCTCGGGTGACCCCTCTGTTTTACTTCAGAATTTTGGAGGTCCTGCATTCTTTGAAGTGATGTCGCCGAAGGTGGATCAACAGGTGGGAGGCATCGCGATGAAGTTCATTCAGGAATTTATTTTTGCCTCTATGCTTGCTTATGTGTTCTATCATTGGTATAAAAAAGAGAACGGACAAGACGACGATGAATTGTCGACGCCATCCTCAACACTTCAGGAGAGCAACTTGAACCGTGCATAACTGGTAGACTGCCGAGGGGGAGAATCATGGATATTTTCACAGTGTTCCCGACTATTAGTACGTCATTCATCGTGCTCAGCGCGGTGCTGGTGGCTATAGGTTGGTGGCTCATTATCAAGGGCAAACGCGAGGCGCATAAGAAAACGATGATTGCTGCCGCTATCGCTGCGCTGCTGTTTTTTATTGTTTACGTATCGAGAACGTTGTTTGTGGGGAATACCTCATGGGGCGGTCCGGATGAACTGAAGACGATTTATCAAGTGTTTCTGATCTTCCATATCGTCCTGGCAACCGTAGCTGCGGTATTCGGACTTACTACGTTAACTCTTGGTTTCAAGGCGAAGTATTCCAAGCACCGTAAGTGGGGCAGAGTGACATCGATAATTTGGTTTATCACAGCGATTACAGGCGTTATGGTGTACGTGCTGTTGTATGTTTTGTATCCAGGTGGACACACCAAGCCGGTGTGGGAAGTTATTTTGGGTGCGTAAAATAAGTGCTTGAATAGAGCACAGAGTTTAGTGCGTTGAGCGAATGAAGAGTATTAGAGAGTAGAACCGTAAATGGTTATGAAATAAGCCTATATATCTGTCTGTTCCTGAGTAGGGATTGCGGGTAATGGGCTTATTTTCATTTTTGGAGTTTCGGGGATCTGTCCTGAAATTGAACGAAGCTAGCTCGAAAAAGACGCAATCAGGGAAAACCTCCCTGAAAATGAACGAAATTAGCTAAAAAAGGCCATAATTAGGGAAATCCTCCCTAAAATTGAATGGAATTAACCCAATAACAGAGTAATAGCTGAATTTTTAGGGAGGAATTCCCTAAAAACTCGTAATCTAAGCTCTATTTGGCTGATTTTAGGGAGTTTTTCCCTAATGTTGCTATTCCGTCCGGCAGTCGCCCATATCCCACACCTGAAACTGCACTAGCAGCCGAAACGGTATCCCACACCTGAAACCTGAACCAGTCAGCAGCCGAATCAGCACCCCGCATCTGAAATTGCACCAGCATCCGAACCAGCACCCCACCCTCGAAACCGGACCATCCGCCGCGCCCGCATCATACCCCCGAACTAGCATCCCACATCCGAAACCCCACCCTCACTCGAACCCGAACCTGAACCACTATCCGCCCCGATACTCACCACCCGCCTCCTTCAACGCACATCACACCAACACGTTGCATAGAAGCAGAGAGTGAGCTCTTACTACTTCATTTCCTGAAATGAATTATCTAATAAACTCAATTATCCCAGTTACATTCGCCCCGTAGCATTCTGCCTCAATTCCCCCTCATTGTAGTTAATCTCAATTAATAAGCGTTACCTAACGTCTGAGAGTGTCTTCATAAGCTTGAAGTATGAGGTTGCCCAAACCTCCTATTTCTTTTGAATAATTTCCAGTTACAGGATTGACAATAAAAAACCAAGGTCATATACTGTGTATATAGATATATACAGTAAGCACAGGGATATGAACACCTGCTTCTGCTAGACGCTGAAGACATTGTAAAGCGAGGTTAGCATTGATGAGAACATTAAAAGATTCATGGTTTATGTTGCGCTCTGATTTTCGCGGAGACAAATTAAAAATATTAGGGACCCTCGTAATAACAGTTGTTTTTATGAGTTATCTTGGTGGACTGACTAGCCTGATAGCAAATGATGTACTAGGTGAGCAGGATCGGACGATGCTAGCGGATTTCTTATTTCTCTCCTTTATCCCCTTATTGGGATTAACATTCTCTCGCCGCTCCATGAAATATTGGAGTGAAGACTCTTACACAAAAATGTTGGTTTACTTACGGACTTTACCGATTCCAGCTGCAGTAATATTATCGCGGAGGAAACTTCAGGGTGTGGGCTCCTTTACACTAAATGGTACGTTATTCTTCGGTATTATTTACTTGTTAGGAGAGAATTTCCGGACAGAACTGGCGGTTCCTTCGTATATAGCTTTTGCGATTACTTGGCTCGGCTTCGGATTCATGGTCTCGGGTCTATATATTTTTATTGAATATCTTTTTAGCGGCAAAGCTTATCTATGGCTAACATTGCTTATCGTAGTTTTATCGTGGGCAACATCGTTCCTAGTTACACTGGGCGGAGGCAGTTTGTTCTTATACAGTATCTCCTATTCCAAGGAGTGGGGGTTGTTATCTCCGATCATGTGGGGGTCACTTCTGCTGGGGACAATATCTGTGCAATTATTCTCTAAATGGACTATACATCGGCTGAAAAGTCGCAATCTCGTATAAAAAATCGGAAATGGCAAGGACTGCGCTCTAGCACGCTAGAGTGGAAGGCGAGGTGTAAATAATGTGGATACCGGTACAAATCAACGAAAATAGTGCAGAGCCCCTCTATCATCAAATAGAGACTCAGCTTAGATCATTAATCATTAGCGGAGTCATTACAGAAGGTACGCTGCTGCCCTCAATTCGTGAGTTCGCAGGAGATCTGAAATGCAGTGTAATTACCGTGCGGCGGGTATATCAGGATCTGGAGAACGAAGGTTTGCTGCGAACGCGACAAGGAACAGGTACCTTTGTATCCCATGTAGGTGACGGAGCAATGGAAGAATATAAACGGGAAACGGTTGGCAAAGCACTTGAAAGTGCAGTGGATATCGGCCGATCGGTACATTGCAGCAAGGATGAACTTGAACAGATTTTTATGGAGATTGTAGAACGCAAGTATAGAGAAAAGGATTGAGAGGGGGGCGCTTACTCATATGGCACAGATGGCTATAGAATTGCGGAATGTACTTAAACGGCGGCGAAACAAGACGATAGGGCCGCTGACCCTGAATATGCCTAAAGGATATATTACAGCTTTGGTAGGTCAGAATGGTTCCGGCAAAAGCACACTGCTGAATCTGCTGATGCAGCTGACTAATCCAGAGGAAGGCGAGATATATTGGTTCGAGAACAGGTATGATAGCGGGTTGTCTCTGGAGCTTCGCCAGACCATTGCCTATGTTCCTGAAACGTCAATTACTGAGGAGAACCACTGGAATGCAGAGGAGGCAGCTCGATTTCGGAAGTATTGGTATCCAAATTGGGACGATCAATATTTTCAGGAGCTGATGGATCGCTTGGAGGTTCCGTATCATATGAGACTTTCGAAGATGTCTAAAGGGGAGCGCCGGAAATTCGAAATTGCTGCAGCACTTGCGGCGCGGCCAAGTCTGCTGCTATTGGATGAACCTTCATCAGGTCTTGATCCTTTTGCCTGGAAGATTATGATCGAGACACTTCGTAAATATATGGATGAGAACAACGCAACGATCATCATCTCCACACACATTGTGGATGAGGTGCGGCGGCTGGCGGATTATATCGTCCTTATGCATCGGGGAGAACTGCTGGGCATGGCTGAAAAAGACAGTCTGTTCGGTGCTTGGACCGAGGTTTGGGTGAATGCTGCGGATGAAGAGGAGCTTGCGGAGTTATCGGCTGAGTTGCCAGGAGGCTTGCACTTTACAATGGATACACCGGGTGTAGCTTCTTTTATCATAGAACAATTTTCTGAAAACGAGAAACGCATTCATAACTTGGGCGTAAAGGTTATCAAGAGCCGCAGTTTGGAACTGGACGAAATATTAAGTTTATGGACACAGGGTCATCGTCCTATTCTAATTGACCACAAGAGAGGGGACTAGAGAAATGGAAGCCTTAAAGCTGGAAAGTGTAGTTAAGCAATATGGAGAAAAAACCGCAGTAAACGGAATTAACCTAACTGTAGGTAAAGGGGAAATTTACGGATTACTGGGGGCGAACGGCGCGGGAAAAACAACCACGATGCGTATGGTACTCGGCCTAATCTACCCTGATGAGGGCAAAATTTTGTATAACGG
The DNA here is from genome assembly GCF_037969975.1 of Paenibacillus sp. FSL R7-0163. Lineage (NCBI taxonomy): Bacteria > Bacillati > Bacillota > Bacilli > Caryophanales > Paenibacillaceae > Paenibacillus > Paenibacillus sp. FSL R7-0163. The sequence continues at coordinate 5,593,113 of NZ_CP150224.1, read as the reverse complement.
GAAGCCTTTCAACAGTGAACTGCAGCAACTTATGGGTTATCTGCCCGAAGAACGCGGGCTATATCCTAAGGTGAAGATCAGCGATCAAATCGTTTACTTAGCCCGCCTGCGTGGGATGTCAGCTAGTGATGCAGATAAGAGCTTGCGCTATTGGCTGGATCGATTTGAGGTTCCGGATTATTACAATAAAAAGATAGAAGAGCTTTCCAAAGGAAATCAGCAAAAAATGGGCTTTATCGCCGCTGTCGTTCATAAACCGCAGATTCTGATTCTAGATGAAGCTTTCAGCGGGCTGGACCCAGTAAACGTGGAGCTGCTGAAAGATACGGTCAAAGAATTGCGTGATTCGGGAACAAGTATCCTTTTCTCTACGCACCGGATGGAGCATGTAGAAGAGCTGTGCCGTAACATTACGATTCTCGATCGTTCCAATACGGTCGTTCAAGGGGATATCCGCACGATCAAGAATGGCTACCCGCGGGAAGAAGTATTGCTGCGTACAGCTAATGAGGTAAAAGGTCTGGAGTCCATCGCAGGCGTTACAGCAGTGAAACGGCTGGAGCGTGGGTATCTGTTATCGATCAGTGAGATCGGTGCAGCACAGCGTATTTTACAGCAGGCGATAGCACAGGGTGAAGTGGAGCATTTTGAAATCAAGGAACCTACGTTAAACCAAATCTTTATCAGAGCGGTGGGTGAATCTAATGAATAAGATGGGGACAATTATCGGCTTTACCTTTAAAAATAAAGTTAGAACGAAATCATTTATGATTACTACTTTGATTCTAGTATTATTGCTCAGCATAGGGATGAATCTTCCCTATATCATCGATCAGTTTAAGGGTGATTCGGCCAAAAGTGAAGTTACTCAAATTGCTGTGATTGCTGAAGAGGGAAATCAGGTTGCAGAATTGCTGAAGGCTTATACTGCGCCAGAGGGCATGCCACAGGCTAAGATAGTACAATATGCTTCTGCGGATGATGCCGAGTTAAAGAAAGCATTAGATGAAGAGACAGTAGAAGGTTATGTTACTTTTGCAGAACCTACTGGTGAAGGGCTTCCACCCGTTACTTATCACAGTAATGATGGGGAACTAAACGGAGATGTTCAAGTTTATCTTCAAAATGCACTTCAGCAAGCAAACACACAATTCATCGTTGGCGACAAGCTGACCTCTGAACAGATTGCTGCAATGTCAACACCAGTGCAGATTACTACACAACAGCTTAAGGCAGGCGGTGGCAGTGAAAGCTCTCAGGAGGACACTCCGGCCATTAACTACATTATCGTATATGCCATGCTTATGTTGTTCTTTATGTCCATTATGATGACAGGCAACATGATTGCCGCTGAGATAACCTCTGAGAAAAGCTCGCGGATTATGGAGATTCTCATTACAAGTGCCTCACCTTTAGCGCAAATGTTCGGTAAAGTTATCGGTGTTTTCCTAGTAGGAATATTGCAAATTGGGATCTTTGTCGCAGCGATCGTCGTCAATTTGACGCTCCCGCATAATGCGACTGTATTGGCTGATTTTGATCTCGATTTAGGCCAGCTCAATATTAACTTGCTGCTCTATGGATTTGTCTTGTACGTATTAGGTTACTTCCTCTATGCCTTGATGTATGCGGCTGTAGGTTCGATTGTCAGCCGTACGGAGGATCTCGGTCAGGCGGTAATGCCAATCATGATGTTAGGCTTCGTAGCGTTCTATGTTCCACTGTTCAGTATCTCCAATGCAGATACTCTAGTGGTTAAGATAGCGAGTTATGTACCTTTCACTTCACCATTGACGATGCTGCTCCGAATTGGTGTCGGTGAGGTGGCGATCTGGCAAGTCATTGTATCGCTGCTGATCCTGCTTGTGACTACCTTCATCTTCGGATGGCTGGCAGCCAAGATCTATCGTACCGGCGTACTGATGTACGGCAAACGCCCAAGTATTAAAGAAATCAGAAAAGCAATGAAAGCATACAAGATCTAAGAAGGCCCCATATAACTTTTAAGGAGTGCTAATGATGTCTACAAGCGAACAATATACCATTATGCTTTTAATGAGTTCGGTATCACTGGCTTCGGTTAGTAGAATGCTTCCGGATGGCTCCACTTTTATGGATTTCGTTCAAGGCGTATTGACCGGTGTTGCTATAGTGGGGATGTTGGCAGGATTGTGGATGTACAGTAAGGCGCGTAAGAGTAAGGCACAATAGTAGGTACTGAATTTTCGGGGGGGATCCTAACAGCCATTTATGGTTGCTGGGATATCCCCGTTTTTGCGTTGGCAATCTCTTTGTATACGAGCTGATATAGCTAACGGACCCAGCAACACTTAAATGCAACAATCATCGAGATTTGGCAAGATATCGGACACAATAGTCGCTATTGGCATGAAAAACGGTGAATTAGTAGCTCTTTTAACCAAATAGTTGCACTGGAGTCCGATACTATGCTCAAAAGGCGATAAACGTGCAAATAATGTCATCTGGGTCCGTAAGCCTTGCCTTGGTGGAAGATGATTAGGGCCTGCTTGAAGACGATCCGAGACGCTCATCGCTCGGGATTTCTACTGGAGTCCGAACGCCGGCCAAATTTGAGGAAAAGCTTCAATTAAAGGCTCCTGAGTCCGTTAGATGCTTCATGCGCTTAAAGATCGTCTGAATTCTAGTCAGTGACTAAATTATAGAAAGATTTGCGCTCGTTCGTATATCCGCTTGGTCGGTCATCTGCTCCCGTACAGCTCTAAGCTGTGCTTTCAGTGCAGGAACACTTTTTTGCAGAATAATGCTTATTTGAGAAAGAGGCAGCTTTAAGCCGTACCACAATACCTTCACAAGCTGTTCCTCCCAAGGTAATCCCTTAGCCGATAGAAGAGAGCGCCGGGCAAAAGAATCAGCACACTGGCGAATACAAGTGCGGTAAGCGTGGATAGAGAATAACTGAGGGTCGAAGTTATCCTGACGATATATTTTATGAAGCTCTGTGAAGGTGCGGATAGTAACCTTGTCTGCCTCATTAGATTGTTCTAATAACATGGAACTGAGTACGTAGACTTCATTAGTATACTTTTGAACACACTCTGCAAATTTAGCACTGTAGGTGGACACGGGAGGTAAGGGGTCAGGCATGGTGAACACGATCCTTTCAGAATGAGAGATTTGCTTGAATCTATAATATAGAAAAGTAAGAGATGGATTTATTGATAAGATCGGCGGTGTCTGGTTCCGGGCAACTGTGTTTCTGCTGGGAGGCAGTGGAAAAAGCTTTGGAAGGTTTGTAGTAGAGCCGTTCACTTCTGGAATTGCTCCCCCCAGCTGCAACACTGTACAGACGCCCTTGCTGAATATGCCCAGCCAAGGATTTACCCTGGAGCTTGGCCTTTAAATCCTGCAAAGCACCCTGAACTAGCTCAAGCTTAACCTGCTCCCAATCTGAACCTTCGCGGCGGACCTTATCCAGCGCTTCCTCAAGACGGCAATGACAGATAGCCCGTAAAAAAGAACTCCATTTAATGAGATCGAAATTTTTGGTGTTGGCAGAGATTAGACAAGCCCCCCAACTGCAACCTCCCTTACAGGTGAGCTTCAGAATACCATAACGGCAGCCTTCAGCCCCTTCCATTCCATAGTGAATAGGCTCGGGTTCATCCAATACAAATACTTCAATGCGGGATAGTCTGCGCTGGTCCATAGTAGGGTTCCTCCTTAGATTTCCAAAAGCTTTAAGTCTACCTGATGAGTGACACTAGCCTTTTCTACACAGGCGAGCATTTCCATTTTATTCTCACAGACTGCGGTATGCTCTAGCCATAGTCGGAACTTCTCTTTCCGTATAACAGATAGATGTAAGGGAAAGGTGCTGCGGGATCTCAAGACATACCAACCGGCGCTTACATCTTTCCAAGGCTCCTTGAAGGCTGTAAACCACGGGAGTTTTTGATGCGATGACCAATCCTGCTGCTGTTGTTGTTCTCGAATTTTTTTATATATTTCATATACAATCTTAGAGTCTAAACAGTCTTTACAAGAAGAAGGTGTACTGAATTGGCGAAGGGCTTGGATCTGGTTCTGGCCAAATGCATAACCTACAATGTACCTGTGATTATTTTCTTCGAACCACAAGGCCCCGAAACAAACGTAATTTAGACTTATCGGCTCAAGCAGCCCTTGATGTATCCCTAAATAATAGTGCTTCAAAACATTCACCCCATCCAGCGTGCTATCACCTAATAGGCTCAGGTAACGCAAAAACCGCAGCAAGAGGAGGACCTCTGCTGCGGTTTTGGATTACAGGCAGATATACCTGGGCCAAAGCGTGGCGGATCAAGGGTCTCTCTCTTTACGCTTACGAGGTTAGCTGTCGGATTCGGACGGTGAGAGTCGCCCTACCTATTGAGACTTACGCAGTCTCCTTTGGATTCACCCCAAGTAGGCCAGGTGGCCTGATGGTTCCCCCGTTCCCTGCGAATGCAGGAACTCAGCGTTGATTGTTTTTCATGAATTAGATTCAACCCGAATCATACTCTTTTCAAGATTTTCTGTAAAAAACGGAAAATGTTCTTTTAGAGCGATTTTAACCATATCCTGCCGACTACGACTGAAAAACGAGGTAAATAGGTATTTATGGCGTGTTATCGCGCCTCTTTCTCGCTCAACCTCAGCTTCTTGCGTTTCTACCTATAAAGGGAATTTGCAGTATTTTCGCTCTAAAAAGGTGAATAAAATCACATGGGTTATAGATAGCGATTAAACGCTCGAAACTCGAGTAAACAAGAGATATAGAGAGATTAGATATCAAGTAAGCGCTATCTAATGGGAAAATAGTTTTTAATTTGCATTATTTTGGCATCATTCAGGTTTTACAAGTCTTCGTGCATAAGAGTATGATTACTCCTGTTTCAACGACAATCGAATATTTGATCCGCTTAATTTCCGATAAGGAAAGCGGGGGAACCAACAATCGGCAGCCGATGTGAGAGTCGGAAGCTGATTATGGGGTGAATCCTGTAGAGGGTGCGAGTGAGCTCGCATCTATACAGGTAGGGCGACTCTCACCGCCCGAATCCGACAGCTAACCTCGTAAGCGTATGGAGAGAGGATGAGTGCAATGTGACCGCTAGCGAGCCACAGAGGAGATCCTTTGTGGCTTTTTGCTGTGCTCTTAGAAGCAAAGCATTTATGGAGGCCTCCCCCAAGAGGTCGCTAAATTCATCATTAGCGGTATTTGTAAGGCAGCGTCTAATGACGTGACACAACCGAGCTTTAGGTTGTGCCCGAAAATGACGATAGGTCAACATCCTTTCGGAGATTTTCGTTGCCTCCTTGTTGTAAATGAGCAGGAGGAGAAAAAAGAGATGACGGATCAGAATGAATATGTGCTTGTATGTGCGCCTACAAAGGCGGGAGAACATTTCATTAAACTTCTGAAGTTCAGGGGTATTAAGATGGCGGGATTAACCAACAATCTGGCTGAGAAAGCTTTACTAGAGGAGCTCGGAATCGAGCAGGTTATTCTAGTGGATACCCGCCATCAGAGCACTTGGTTTCGCCCATCGTTCCCGGTAGGCAGGGTATATCTGTTTGAGAGCAGCTTTCCGCTTTGCTGCCGCTATATTCAGATGTGCCGTACCTGGACGACACAGCCAATTTTTGTGATTACAAGTTCTATAAATCCTAGATTGGTCTATAAAAGACTTGGTGCGAGCTATGTAATCTATTCCCATAGTGGTGATGCTGATTTTCTAATCGATAGATCACCTCATCAAGGATAATGGAAGGAGTGCGGAAGATATGATGGATCTGTATATGGTGGCTTCGTTAGCTGTAATTTACGGGTTATTTTATGGCTTTATGCGCTGGTGCGCAGGTGTAGTTGAGGATACGGGGAGGGATAAGCTGTGATTCTAGTAATCGCTGTTACCCTACTGTTGTTTATATATCTGGTTTACGCGTTGATTCATCCTGAGAAATTTTAAGGAGGGGCATTCATGGGCATTTTGCAAATAGTCGTCGTAATTGTAATTCTCATCTTGTTGGTCAAGCCGATGGGGACGTATTTATATCATGTATTTTCTAACGAACCGAATCGTACGGATCGCTGGTTTGCAGGCACAGAGAAAGGTATTTATAAGCTGATCGGCCTGAAAAAACGGGACGGAATGTCCTGGAAGAAGTATGCACTCAGCTTTGTTTTAACTAATATCGTACTGGTTGCTTTCAGTTATATTTTTCTAAGATTACAGCGGGGATTGCCGCTGAACCCGAATGGAATTGCCGATATGGAACAGACGCTTTCATTTAATACGGTGATCAGCTTTATGACCAATACGAACCTGCAGCATTATAGCGGGGAGACGGGACTATCGTATTTTTCACAAATGGCAGTCATCACGATGATGATGTTCACGTCTGCAGCGAGCGGATTTTCTGTTGCGGTTGCTTTTGTCAGAGGGATTACAGGACAGAAATCAGTCGGAAATTTTTTTGAGGACTTCGTAAAAGCACATATTCGTGTATTCATTCCATTAGCTCTGCTAGTTTCATTGGTGCTGGTAGGATTGCATGTGCCACAAACGCTCAAGCCATCGCTTGAGGTCACTACACTCGAAGGGCAGACGCAACAAATCGCTATCGGTCCAGTCGCTTCTTTGGAGTCAATTAAACACTTAGGTACGAATGGTGGCGGCTTCTTCGGAGCCAATTCAGCGCATCCTTTTGAGAACCCTAATCCACTTACGAACGTTCTGGAGATTCTCTCTATGTGGATGTTGCCAGCCTCTTTGCCATATATGTACGGGTTGTTCGCTAAGAACAAACGTCAGGGCTGGGTGATTTTCACAGCAATGATGACCTTGTTCGTTCTGCTGCTGGGGCTGAATTATTATGCGGAAACTAAAGGGAATCCCGCTATTAATGCGCTGGGGATCGAGTCTTCGCAAGGCAGCATGGAAGGTAAAGAGGTACGTTTTGGGATCCCGCAATCTTCGCTGTTCACTTCGGTAACAACGGCAGCTACGACAGGTAGTGTTAACAATATGCATGATACGCTGACACCGCTGGGTGGCATTACCCCTCTGGCCCTAATGATGCTCAATAACGTCTTCGGGGGAAAAGGTGTAGGACTAATCAATATGCTGATGTATGCCATCATGGGCGTCTTCTTATGTGGACTAATGGTTGGCAGAACACCAGAGTTTCTCGGGCGAAAGATAGAAGCCAAGGAGATGAAGCTGATTGCGATTGCTATCCTTGTGCATCCGTTCATTATCCTTGTACCAACAGCAGGTGCGTTCTTAACGGGCTTGGGCAACGGTTCCATCACGAATCCCGGATTCCATGGACTTAGCCAAGTGTTATATGAATATGTCTCTTCTGCCGCGAACAATGGTTCAGGATTTGAAGGGCTTGCGGACAATACCACCTTTTGGAATGTTACAACCGGGATCGTAATGCTGCTTGGCCGTTATGTCTCTATAATCGCAATGCTGGCAGTTGCAGGTTCACTGATCCAGAAGAAGCCGGTTCCTGAGACGATTGGCACATTCCGCACAGACAATGGTCTGTTCACCGGAATTCTGATTGGTACGGTAGTGATTATCGGTGCGCTGACGTTTCTGCCGGTCATTGTGCTCGGCCCGATTGCAGAATATTTGACCTTACGGTAGGAAGAGGGAGAACAAGATGAGTACTGTAAAAAGAAAAAAGCTGCTGACGGGACCCATACTCCTAAGCGCTGTAAAGGATAGCTTTATTAAGCTTAACCCGGTGACGTTAATCAAAAATCCGGTCATGTTCGTAGTCGAAATCGGCACGATTATTGTATTGCTTATGGTACTGGCCCCCGGATATTTTAATGCAGAGAAATCGGTAGGCTTCAATATCACGGTGTTGTTCATTCTGTTATTCACAGTGCTGTTTGCCAACTTCGCTGAAGCGCTGGCTGAAGGCCGCGGGAAGGCCCAGGCGGATTCGCTTAAGAAAACGAAACAGGATATCACAGCTAATAAGCTCGTTGGAGGGTCTGTGAAGACCGTTTCTTCCTCCGAGCTGCGGAAAGGAGATATCGTGATCGTCAGTCAGGGAGAACTTATCCCTGGCGATGGTGAAGTGATTGAAGGGCTGGCCTCCGTAGATGAATCGGCAATTACAGGTGAATCTGCACCTGTTATTAAGGAAGCCGGCGGAGATTTCGGCTCAGTCACAGGCGGCACCCGGGTAGTTAGTGATGAGATTAAAGTCAAAATTACCAGTGATCCCGGTGAGTCATTCTTGGATCGGATGATCTCCCTCGTTGAAGGGGCGAAACGTCAGAAGACACCCAATGAAATTGCACTAAATACACTCTTGATCAGTCTGACGTTGATTTTCCTGATTGTAGTAGTGACCTTGCGGCCAATTGCGACTTATCTGGGTGTTGATCTAGATATTCCTGTTATGATCGCCCTGTTGGTCTGTCTGATCCCGACCACAATCGGGGGACTGCTCTCCGCTATCGGGATAGCAGGGATGGACCGCGTCACACAGTTTAATGTCCTTGCTATGTCAGGGAAGGCCGTTGAAGCTGCCGGCGACATTAATACAATGATTCTAGATAAGACCGGTACGATTACTTTCGGAAACCGGATGGCGAGTGATTTTGTGCCAGTTGGAGATGAAACGGAAGCTGAGCTTACGGCTTGGGCAGCTATTAGTTCGCTAAAGGATGAGACTCCGGAAGGACGTTCTGTTATTGAGCTGGCTAAGAAGCTGGAACGCAGCTATGACAGCAAACTTGCTGAAGGCGGAGAGCTCGTAGAGTTTAAGGCTGAGACCCGGATGAGTGGTATAGATCTGCGGGATGGACGATCTGTTCGTAAAGGGGCAGTCGATTCCGTGAAGAAATGGGTACAGTCGAAGGGCGGAGTCATTCCCGCGAACCTCGACAGTAATTCCGATGCTATCGCCCGGATGGGGGGGACCCCGCTTGCTGTTGCGGTAGACAACCGGATTTATGGACTTATTTACTTAAAGGATACAGTTAAGCCAGGCATGAAAGAGCGGTTCGATGAGCTGCGAAAAATGGGAATCAAGACTATCATGTGTACAGGGGACAATCCGCTGACCGCAGCTACTATTGCCCGTGAAGCAGGGGTAGATGATTTTATTGCAGAGAGTACACCTGAGGATAAAATAGCGGTTATCCGCCGCGAGCAGAACGAAGGCAAGCTGGTGGCAATGACTGGTGATGGTACGAATGACGCACCTGCCCTCGCCCAAGCTGATGTGGGCTTAGCGATGAACAGCGGGACCACAGCCGCTAAGGAAGCAGCAAACATGGTTGATCTGGACTCCGATCCCTCGAAGATCATTGAGGTTGTAGCTATTGGTAAACAGCTACTGATGACGCGGGGCGCGTTGACAACGTTCAGTATTGCGAATGATATCGCTAAATACTTCGCAATTATTCCGGCAATGTTCATGCTCGCTATTCCTGAAATGGAAGCCCTGAATGTCATGGGATTGGGTTCACCTAGCTCGGCAATTATATCTGCATTAATATTTAATGCGATTATTATTCCGCTGCTGATCCCATTGGCGATGAAAGGTGTCTCGTATAAAGCGATGAGTTCTACGAAGCTGCTGGGACGTAATATTTTTATCTATGGTTTAGGTGGGGTAGTCGTTCCTTTTGCGGGCATCAAACTTATTGATTTGCTCGTAAGTGTATGGATATAACAACGGATTAACTAATCATTGAAAGGGTGAGAGCATCGTGAATAACAGAAAATCGATTGCGGACGCTGAAGAACAGTTGTCATCATCGAAGGGTGCTAATTTCTTTATTATATTACGGCTATGTCTAGTGTTTGTTGTTCTTTGCGGAGTGATTTATCCTCTGACTACTACAGCGATTGCTCAAGTTCTGATGCCATCGCAAGCAAACGGCAGTCAGCTGAAGAATGACGCTGGAGTTGTTGTGGGTTCAGAACTCATCGGGCAAAGCTTTACGGACCCGGCGTTATTCCATGGCCGTGTATCCAGCATTGATTATAAAGCGGAAGCTTCAGGCTCCAATAACTACGGCCCATCCAACCCGGATATGCTGCAGCGGACGAAGGATTCCATCACACAGTGGCAGCTGGATAATCCGGATGTGCCTGTAAACAAGCTGCCGGTTGATTTAGTAACCAACTCGGGTTCAGGTCTTGATCCGCATATCACTCCTGCGTCGGCAATTGTGCAGATTCCCCGGATCAGTAATTTGACCGGGATTCCAGCCACGCAGCTGGAAGAGCTAGTGAATAAGCAGACCGAAGGTCGTGATCTAGGGCTGTTTGGTGAAGAACGGGTAAATGTTCTGAAGCTGAACATGGAGCTGCAGAAATTAACGAACAAATAAATATAGCTAATATCCCTGCCCGATTGTTCAAACTGGGTCAGGGATATCTTGCTTTCTGGCATAGAAGAGTGAATGGATGAACGGGTTATTAAGGAGTGGTCTTGATGGGAACATATCGGAGGAAGACGCCGGAGGAACTGCTGCTCTCTATCTATGAGCTGCATCGTGGACGCCTGAAGATCTATATAGGTCCGGTCAGTGGATCAGGCAAGACCTATCAGATGCTGCGTGAGGGTCAGGCGCTGAAAGCACAGGGCATCGATGTTGTAATCTGTGCGGTTTCAACCAACCAGAGTCCAGAAACAAGGGATCAGCTGGGTGACTTGGAACGGATTCCAAGTATTCATTGGTTTCAGAAGGAGATCGAGAAGAAGGATCTGGACGTGGAGGCTATTGTGGCACGTAATCCAGAGGTTGTACTGACCGATGGATTGGCTCATCATAATCGCGAGGGTGCGGAGAGATCAACTAGGCTGGAGGATATCAAATATTTATTGGGCTGTGGAATTAGTGTCATCACAACTGTAAACGTATACGAGCTGGAGGGCGCAGCAGATCTAGCGCGGAAGTGGACGGGGATTGAAGTGGAATATTCCTTGCCTGCGGAAGTGCTCACCCTTGCAGATGATATCGTTCTAATTGATGTGACTCCGGAAAAGATACTTCAACGTTTGTCCGAAGGACATTTGGGCAAGAAGCAGCGGACTTCGCTTTTTAACAAAGGGAATCTAAGCAAGCTGCGGGAGCTGGCGCTGAGAATGGTTGCGGAGGATGTTAATGGCTCGCTGGAGAAGCATCGGGAGGAGCAAGGATTGCTGGGGGCTTCGGGGATTGCCGAAAAAGTGTTGGTGTCCGCACAGTATTATTGGAATGGCTCGATTCATATCCGCCGTGGACAGCAAATCGCTAAGCGGTTAAACGGAGATCTGGCGGTGGTATCCTTCTGGAAGCAGGGCCTGACGCCCTCTAAGGAAGCAGCAACCTTCAAGCGATCCCTATGGAAGCTGACTGAGAAGATTGGGGCCTCGATGGAGGAGATTTCTTTTCGCTCGAAGAGGGAGATTCCGGGACTTCTAGTGAAATACGCCATCCAGCATAATATTACCCGTATCGTTATGGGACACTCCAAGCAAACGGCGTGGCAGGAGCTGTGGAAGGGTTCGATTGCTAACTCATTGTTAAAACAAATCCGCGGAGTAGATGTGTTTTTCGTGGCTGATCGTGCTGAGCGTGAGGGAGAACGCGTTCTTCCTACCCGGCAGAGCCGAAATGAGCGGAAAGCCGATGCCTATCACAGATTAAGCAGTCAGGAAGTAAAGGATAAAATCGATGCCATTCGTGGGGGCACATTTAAAGTGTACATTGGTGCTGCTCCCGGAGTGGGCAAGACTTATAAGATGCTGCGAGAAGGAAATGATCTCCTAAAGAGAGGGATCGATGTTGTTATTGGACTACTAGAAACGCATGGACGTAAAGAAACCCTTGAACAGATCGGTGATCTGGAGATCCTTCCGCGACTGAGTATTGACTATCGGGGGACTGTCCTTGAGGAAATGGATACGGCAGCTATCATTAAGCGTAATCCGGAGGTCGTACTGGTAGATGAACTGGCACATACCAATATGCCGGGCAGCAAACATAAGAAGCGGTATATGGATGTTATGGAGCTATTGGATGCAGGGATCTCTGTAATCTCCACAGTGAATGTTCAGCACTTAGAAAGCTTGAATGATGCTGTAGAACAAATTACCGGAGTTAGAGTTAGAGAGACTTTCCCAGACAGCATTCTGCAACGGGCCGACGAGGTTGAACTTATCGATGTATCTCCTAAAACACTGCAAGAGCGGATGAAGGATGGGAAAATATATGCGATGACCAAAGTGGATCAGGCGCTGGGGGCTTTTTTCAAAATCGGCAATCTAATCGCCCTCCGTGAACTGGCGCTGCGGGAAATTGCTGATGATGTGGATGAACGTCTGGAGGCCTGGGAACGTGTCGGGTCGCTGCGGGGACCTTGGCGGCGGCAGGAAGTGATCTATGTGTGCATCACCTTAGGAGATCATGCGGAACGTCTGATTCGGCGAGGTTTTCGGATTGCCTATCGTCTAAAAGCTTGCTGGTATGTTACGTACGTACAGGAATATAAGCAGAGCGGGCCTTCTTACGATAAACGAATTAATGATTTGAAAGAATTGACGGAACGACTGGGTGGAACGTTTAAGATGATTCCTAACGTGCTCCCGGCACGAGTGTCTTCCTTGCTGCTTGAAAGGTCTCAAGCCTTACAGAGCACACAGATTATTATCGGCCAATCTCAACGCTCCTGGGTACGTAAATGGCTGCGTGGGGATGTCACTAAGCAGATTCTGCGTTCGGCCAGAAATGTAGATGTACTGGTCGTGGCAAATCTTATGCGTGAGGAACCTTAAGCTTTAGAACAATGAAAAAAGGGGATTCCTAGCCAAGTGGCTGTTGGAATACCCTTTTTTTGTATGCATATATCAAGTGCTAAATAATTAACCGGATGAATTACTGGGCCGCTTCGATGAGTGCTTTCAGCTCGGGAAGATTGAATCCTTTGGTGGCATGATCCCCTGCTACAGTAACAGGAACACCCATGAAACCAAGCTTTTCGACTTCCTCTTGATAGACTGTGCTAGTCATAACATCTCTTACTTCAAAAGGGATACCTTGCTCCGTAAGATATTGTTTGACCAGATTACAATCGCTGCAGCCTGCTGTTGAATAAACAATCACTTGCTGGCTCATTGGTTCACAGCCTCTTTGATAGCATCTCTTGTGATCTTCCAGTGGGAAGTGTTCCAGCGAACCTCATTATCCTCAAGCAGGAAGAGCTGTGGAGATTCATGCTTAATCCCGAAATCCTCGGCAATTTGATTGGAAACTGGACGATCCTCGATGACTAGAACTACTGCTGCTGCAGTATCCGCATCCTTTAGATAAGCCTGGAATTCTTCATTAGCTTTGGCGCTAATCGGGCAGGTAGTGCTGTGTTTGAACAGCAGTTTTTTGCCAGGTTTAGCCACATACTGCTTAAGATCTTCCAATGTATGAAGTTGTTGAATAGACATAGATATCACCCTCCTGGGATCGTTATTTTACTAACCATTGTGTTGTTAACAACCTGTAATCATGATTGTAACATATATTAAATTTAAAACAAAAAGGATTCTGGAGCAGCTAATCCAAGGATGACCAAACCCTCATTTTAGCGCGTTGAAAAAAAGGGGACGGCATGCTAAGGTGAAAGCAAGACAACTTGCTTCAATAATCCTTACTAGGTAGGAGTGTTGATAAGAATGAACAGAGTCGCATGTGTGACTGGAGCTGATCGGGGTCTTGGATTGTCTCTTGTACACTCTCTTTTAGAGAAACAGTTCTCAGTATTTGCTGGACAATACATGAGAGACGCAGATGAATTGAAAGCGCTTCAAGAAGAGTATCCGGAACAGCTGGAACTTATTCCACTCGATATTGGTAGTAAGGATAGTGTAAAGCAGGCAGCGAGGGCTATCGCCAGCAGAACTGGGCATGTTGATATTCTTATTAATAATGCCGGAATTATTCATTCCGCAGATGATGCTACGATGCTGGTGGATATGGATGATGAGGGCATGGCAGAGATTTATAATGTGAATACGCTAGGCGCGTTGAGAGTCAGCAATGCACTTATGGGCCTATTATTGCAAAGTAAGGATAAATTAATTGTTAATATTTCTTCGGAAGCGGGCAGCATTGGCAGAAATAAGCGTATTAATATGTACGGCTACTGCATGTCTAAAGCGGCACTGAATATGCAGTCCTCCCTGATGCACAATCATCTAAAGACGCTTGGGGGTCAAGTGATGGTGTTTCACCCCGGCTGGATGAAGACTTATATGCATGGCGAAAAAAATGAACAAGCGGATATTTCACCTGATGTGTCCGCAGATCAGATTATAAGTCAGGTTATGGAGTATAAAAAATATCTAGGGGATGAGCCGGCCTATCTTGATGTGGATGGCAATACATGGCCTTGGTAGAGGGGTTTCCCGTAATCAAAAAAAGTACACGAAGAAAGGCGATGATAGGATGTCTATACTAAAAGCACTGGCACTCGGAAGTTATACGGAGGTTAAATATCATCCATTTGCGGGTGTAGACCGGGAGATTGAGCAGATACTGGCCAATGATCTACAGGTAATCTCCTCGGAAGATTACGGGCTGCTTAATAAAGAAACATTATCTGACTACAAGCTGGTAATCTCCTATACCGAATTCTCCGATGATAAAATACCGGCGGAACAAAGCAGCGCATTGCTCTCCTATGTGGCTAATGGTGGCGGATTACTAGTGGTACATAACGGAATCTCCTTACAGCGTAATCAGGAGCTAGGCGCCATGCTGGGAGCTCATTTCACTCATCATCCAGAATTCACTTCGCTCCAGATGTCCATACCGGCAGGGGAGCATCCCATTATGCAGGGAATCGAAGAATTTGTGATCGATGATGAGCCTTATTATTTTGAGCAGCATCCCTATTTCGAAACAACTGTGCTTATGGAATATCCTCATGATGGGGCAATGAGGCAGGCGGCTTGGTGCCATGAGTTTGGTCTAGGCCGGGTTGTTTATTTAATGCCTGGTCATCATTTGCCGTCATTTTCCGTAGAGCCTTTTCGCCAGATGATTCGTAGAGGTGGACTTTGGGCGGCGGGATTATTGTAGGATATAAGCGGATATACCTGTTGTAACATAAAACACGAGTCCAACTGCGGGTTAACTGCGGTTGGATTTTTTTTGTTGACTCTAACATTGGTGTCAGGGTTTATACTGGTGTAGAACAATTCTCATGAACCCGGGGAGAATGCTATGAAAATAGGTGAGCTTGCTAAACTGACGGGCGTAAGCGTCCGTTCACTTCGTTACTATGAGAGTCAGGGATTAATCTCGCCGATCCGTCAGGCCAACGGATATCGGGAGTACTCTTTACTTGCTGTAGAGACGGTAGAAACGATTAAACTATATTTGAACCTGGGTCTGTCGACAGAGCAGATCGCGGGCTTTCTACATTGTGTGTTGAAGAACAAAGAAGCCTTCTGCGCAGAAGTGATGCCACTATACCGCAGTAAACTGGAGGATATTGAACGTCAGCTTGTAGAGCTAAATCAGATCAAGAGGAATTTGGAAGAACGAATGGCATCTATCTTGCAGGAGCAGGATGAGAGCAAGTTGGGCGCGTGTACACTGGAGAACTTGGAATAGGTACTGCTGGTGCTGGAAAATATGAGGAGGAATGGCAAATGTCAATTATAAATGCCGATAGCGCGGATTGGGTGCGGGCAGAAATACGTGGTGGAGGAACCGTGCTGGTGGATTATGGTGCGCCATGGTGCCCCCCTTGTAAGGTGCTGTTGCCTCTTCTGGAAGATCTTCACCAGGAATATGGAGACGATGTTTCTATTGTAAAGGTGAATTGTGATGAACTTCCGGATCTTGCTGGGGAAGCTGGTGTTATGGGGATGCCTACTGTCATTGTATATAAAGAGGGACAGCCTATAGAAAAGCTGGTCGGTCTGCGTCCGAAAGCAGCCTACCAAGGCATACTGAACAAGGTTCTCCAAGCATAAGGCAATAAATATAAAGATGAAATTAGGGAGACTCCATATTGTGGGGTCTTCTTTTTGTGCATGAATTAACCATCTTCGGTAAAAAATACGAACACAGCTAAAAAGAGGTGATGAGGGTGTGGGGTAGTATTTTAGAGCTAATTCCTAAATGGAGCGTAATTTTCCAAGGTTTTATGATCTTTTTCGTTCCGTTTATTCTAATTCGTACGACGAGTTGGGCTAGGGCAAAGGAAGATACGATAAGTACTAGAGCAAAAAAAGCTGCCGGCAGCATAGGCGGGGGTGTTCCTTACGGAGAAACATCTATAGGGACTAGCGGCACGAAAAAGGTTGCTAAGCCAGATGGATCGGCTGATCTAAGTGAAGGTCCTACAGGAGCAAGCTATAGCGGTAATTTCGGGAGGATTTGCAACGATTTAAAGAGATGAGCACAGATATGCATGATGTGAGTTTTCGGGAGTTGCGTATCGGAGGTATAAAGCTGCAAGCGGCCCTTATATTTGTAGATGGATTGACGGATAAAGATAAAATGGATCGGAATATTCTGAAGCCTTTAATGGATGCTTATCAGGTCTTTAAGGATCCCCATACGATACCGGAAGCAAAGGATCTAAAAGATATTCTCATTCATGAAATTGTGCTTATTTCGGAAGTTGAGTTTACGGATAATGTGAAGCTCTCGCTTCAAAAGGTGTTGTTCGGCTCTGTAGTGCTGCTAGTGGAAGGGATACCGGAGGCTATTGTGCTCAGCACCCCGAAGGGGAACACAAGAGGGATAGAGGAGCCTGAATCAGAGGCAGTCTTGCGGGGATCACGAAGCGGATTTAATGAGACGTTAAGTGACAACACAGCATTACTGCGCAGGCACGGGCAAAGCACAGAGCTAGCGATGATTTCGTTTACTGTAGGAAAGAGAATGAAGAAGGATTTGGTTCTAACTTATATCAAAGATATCGCGAATGATGAACTTGTCGAAGAAGTCAAACGAAGAATTAGGACGATTGATATAGATGATGTGCAAGAATCTGGTTATGTGGAGCAATTAATCGAAGATAATAGCTTCACGCCATTCCAGCAGATTCAGAATACGGAAAGACCTGACCGCGTAATGGCAGCGCTACTGGAAGGGAGAGTAGCTATTTTACTGGATGGCACTCCCTTTGCCCTGATTATGCCAGTTTCCTTCGGGATGCTGCTGCAATCACCTGAGGATTATTACGATCGGTGGATGGTGGGTTCGTTGGTGCGCTTACTGCGTTTTCTCGCGGCATTGATATCAATGTTTGCACCGGCACTATATATTTCCTTCCTCTCCTTTCAGCCAGGATTGATTCCGACAAAGTTGGCTATTTCAATCATCAGCTCCCGCCAAGGTGTACCTTTTTCGGTATTAATCGAAGCATTGATTATGGAGACCTCAATCGAAATATTACGGGAGGCTGGACTCCGGCTGCCTAAACCTATCGGTCCTGCAATGGGGATTGTTGGCGGTCTAATCATCGGTCAAGCCGCGGTAGAAGCCGGAATTGTGAGTCCAATTCTAGTCATCGTTGTTTCAGTTACAGCAATTTCTTCCTTCACCATCCCTATGTATAGTGCTGGAATGACACTTCGCACGCTCCGTTTTGTAGCTATGTTTTCTGCAGCAGTCTTTGGATTATATGGAGTTGTGTTATTTTTCCTTTTCCTGAGTGCCCATTTAATCAAGCTAAGAAGCTTTGGCATGCCCTATCTTGGCATGTTCATACCGTATAAGATTAAGGATTGGAAAGATTTTATATTCCGTATGCCACTGCAATTTCTAACAGGCCGCCCTACGCTGTTGAAGCCGAAGGACCCCCGACGCAAAGGGTGAGGGGTCTAGGTAAAGGAGGAAGAAATTATGAGTACCGAGGTTAAGGACCGAATTACTGCTGTTCAAGCAACGATCATATTAGCCAATTATACTATTGCGGCAGGGATACTTACCCTTCCTCGGACGATTGTAGAGGCTAGTGAGACTCCAGACGTATGGATCTCCGTTTTTTTAGGGGGAGTGATTACCTTTTTTACAGGTTTAATTATAGTGAAGCTTAGTCAACGGTTTCCAGGTCAAACCATCTTTCAATTTAGCGGGAAAATCATTGGCAAGCCACTTGGAGTGATTCTCTCTATATTAGTGATTGTTTATTTTCTGTGCATAGCCAGTTTTGAAGCACGTTCCGTGCAGGAAGTGACCTCTTTTTTTCTGCTGGAGGGAACCCCTCCTTGGGCTATTGTTGCCGTGTTTATTTGGATAGCCTTCTATTTGTGCAGAGGAGGGCTTAATGCCATAACTAGCATGTGTAGGTTGATTGTTCCGATTGCATGGACAGTTTTTGTTGGGGTATGTTTGCTTAGTGTTGAAGTTTTTGATATCGATAATCTGCGGCCTTTTCTTGGAGATGGGTTAGGACCGGTATGGAAGGGCATCAGGCCAACCATTCTGACTTTTACTGCTGGTGAAGCGATGCTGTTCATTGTTGCTTTTATGGATAAGCCACAAAAAGCAGTAAAGGTAATTATTGCTGGATCATGTATATCAACGTTCTTTTATCTTTTAGCCGTTGTAATGACTATTGGTGCGTTTTCTATAGATGGAGTGGTCACAAGAACTTGGCCATTTCTTGATCTAGTGAGAAGCTTTGAGGTGAATTATCTTATTTTTGAGAGGTTTGAATCGCTGCTGCTGGTAATCTGGATTATGCAAATTTTCTGCACCTTCTGCATCACTATTTATGCTGCTGCTTTGGGAGTTTCTCAAATATTTCATAAACGATTTAATAGCTGCTTATTGGCTATACTTCCAGTAGCCTATGTAGTTTCCAGAACGCCTCCAAATGTGAATGCTCTGTTTGCATTAGGGACAGTTGTGGGGAATTGGATGATCGTTTTATTTGGATTAATTCCATTGCCGCTGTTAATCATCGCACATTTCCGGAGGGCGGCTTCATGAAAAAGTGGAGAGTGTCGATTACATTTCTTATATTATGTATTCTGTTGACCGGTTGCTGGAGCAGTACACCTGTTGAGGAGTTGAGTATGGAGATTGGTGTTGCCCTGGACAGTGCGGAGGAGACAGGGGATGAGGAGGCAACTCAGCAAGGAGGTGGGGGGAATCCCATGCCTGCCCAAATAATGAGTACCTATCAGTTTACGATTCCTCAAGGCTCAGGAGGGTCAGGTATGAAGTCTGGGGCTTCCCCATCCTCAACCAGAAATTACTATAACATGAGTGAAGTAAGTGATTCGATGTTTGAAGCATTACGGGCACTTTCACTGCGTACTAGACGTACTCCGATCGGACATCACCTTAAGGTCATTGTGATCGGTGAGAAGCTTGCACGCTCTACTAAGTTTTCTGAGTTAATTGATTTCTTTAGCAGGGATAACGATATTCGTCCCAGTGTTCTACTATATGTCAGCAAGGGAAAAGCCAGAGATGTATTGGAAAATGCGCTGCCGGGCCAAACCCCTTCATTTGTATTAGAGGGGATTTTTGTGAATAGAAGTCGGAGCACGAGGATATGGGAGCCAGTTTCAATAGCTAAAGTAGCGGGTCCTTTGCATGGTAAAAGAAGTTTCATGTTGCAGAATGTAATATCTTTAGAAAAAGAGAAGGAGACAAAGCTGGATGGAGCAGGCGTAATTAAAGGGAAAACGGGAAAACTCGTTGGTTTTTTTGATGCATCGGAGCTGGAAGGAATGGTCTGGCTGACTGGAAAGGGAGAGGGGGGTGCTCTCAAAGCATACGACCCGTCTAACAATAAGCTCATTACCTATGAAATCAAATCCCTGGGTAGCAAGTATAAGGCTATTGTGAAGGATGGGAAGATCTCCTTTCATGTGAAAATAGAATCTACGGGGAGATATGGTGAGGCTTTTGCTAAGAGTGCGAAGAAGTTACATGACGGCATTGTAAAGGAGGATAAAGCAGTGCTAGAGAAGCATGTCGTAGACATGCTTCAGGTCACTGTGAAAAAAATGCAGAAGGAGCTGCATACAGAGGTTGCAGGTTTCGGCAACGCTTTGCGTATTCAACATCCAGCCGTATGGCGGAGCGTAGAGGATAACTGGGATGAAACCTTTAGCGAGATTCCGATTACCTATGAAGTGAAACTGAATATTGAAGAGTATGGTGCATCAGATACATCGGCTGAATAGAAAGGGCTATTTGCAATGTTGTATGGAGCTACTTCGTTTGTGTCTGGATAGGAATGACATCATTCTGATGCAGTGCATCGAGCACTTCATCCTTTAATTGAGATGTGAAGGCATTCCATGTTTTTTTACCGATGTCCAGTTCTTCACGTCCAATAGCATTCAGTGTTTCTAGCCACAGACGTTTGTCGTTAATCAGCCCAAGTTGATCTTGAATCTCCTTATAGATCTCCTCATGCGCATGAAATTTCTGATTTAACGCAAAATCGGCTGCACTCGCGGTATAGCGCAGTTCCTTAGCGGCAATTCTTAGCTGGTGCAAAGCGTCGAAGGCTTCTTTAGATTCGGCATTGTCTTCATGAAAAATAGCTTTACAGGTTTTTTTCTTCTGCTCATAAGCGATCTCAAGCTCACGCATAACAACGTTAACATTCTTTTTTGCGACTAGGGCTTCAAGCTGCTCGCTTAGGAAGGTCTTCCACTTTTCCTCGAGGCCTTCATTGATTAGTTCAGGCAGCTCATTAGTGAGCTTCTTGCGGTAAGTTTTGCGCTTGTCCTTTTGGTAAGCAATCACTGCCTTTAACAGGTCTGCAGTTTTAGAATCTCCGTTCTCCTTCGCTTGCTTGCGCTTGTTCTTAAAAGATTCTATTAGAACATCTGCATCTCTCACTTTACCTAATCTCTTTTGCGCTTTTTTGAAAATAGGGTACAGGCCTGAAGTGTGCCGCGGATCAAGAATGGATAATAGACTTAGCAGCTTACGGCAGTTCACTCTTGCCTGGTGGATATCTTCATCAGCGAATTTATTTAATGCGTCATGGCTGTAATCCCAAAAGTTGATATAAAGGTGGTTAAGGGCTTGTTCCCATTGCTTTGTTTTGGTTAGCTGTCGTTCTTTGGTCAGCTTGTCTCCTGTCATGCAGCATCACTCCTTAACGTTTGGGATAGCATGAATTTAGGGCTTCCCCTATTATGCTCTGGGGCAAGTCCATTTACTATAAGAATAGCGTTATCATAACCTCATTTCAATTCTCTACTCACAGCATAGAGACAGATCGGTTACAATATTACTATCATTATTTATACGGATAGGCTTGGATCTTTAGCTGGTAGAGAATAGCAGGTCTCGTGGCTCATATTCGGGAAAGAGGGGCTTTGGTGGATACTAGTGAGTATGATTCAATAATTAGTAAACTTCCTTCAGAAATGGGGCTCTTTCAACATCTGAGTGCAAAGGATGAGAGCAAAGATACAGAAGCAGGGAGCCTAGAAGATATGTTGGTTCCATTCGCTTTTGAGGAAACCTTATGCAGGGATGTTGGAGCGGGCATTATACCTCCTAGCTTACATCTGTGGAGTCATTCTGGTGGTGTGGCGCTTGGACTTCGGGACAGTAAGCTACCGTGTGCAGCTCAGGCGATGCTTATGCTTGAGGAGCAAGGGATTAGAACGGCGGTTAGGCATTCAGGCGGGGCTGCGGTGCCTCTGGATTCAGGGATCGTTAATGTTTCTCTAGTTCTGACCAAAGGACGTGGAAAGCTGGACTTTCATGATGACTTTAAGCTCTTGGCTGCTTTGATCACGGAAGCGGTTGCTATAAGTCATCCACAGGCTGCGGCGCAAATTGAGGCTGGTGAGATTGTTGGTTCTTACTGCCCGGGTGATTTCGATCTGGCCATTAATGGTCGGAAGTTTTGTGGGATCGCTCAGCGTAGGCAGAATAATGCTTATTTTGTACATGCATTTGTTGTAGTTTCTGGCTCGGGACAAGAACGCGGTGAACAAATCCGCGATTTCTATGCGCAAGCCTCCGGAGGAGACTCCTCATTAGCTTATCCACGGGTTCGTCCAGAGACGATTGCTGGACTTGGTGAACTCGGTGGACCTGAAGTGGCGACAGTGTTTGTGGAGGGAATTATTCAGGCTTTAATTCACCGGGGAGTGTCTCTTAGACCATCCGGCATTTTGCAGCAAGAGACAGGATACAGCTTGGACTATGATGATCCACGTGTACTCGATGCAACGCGGGTGCTTCGCGAGCGGTATTCCTGAGGGCTAAGCATGGGTTGGAGTCTGTTAAAAAAGGACGTAATGGAAAGCTGGCTAGAGCCAGCCTACGAAACGTCTTTTTTTAATATTCAATCACGCTCTTTTAATTATACAACTCAGGACGTCTGTCCGAAAAAATCGGAATTTGTTTCCTAATCTCACGCACCTGATGTAAATCGATATCTCCAGTTAGAATTTCTTCCTCTTCAGAAGCTTCACACACAATATCTCCCCAAGGATCAATAATCATAGAATGCCCAGCAAAGATATTGGCTGGATCGCTGCCTGCACGGTTGCAGGCTACAACATAACATTGATTCTCGATGGCCCGGCTGATCAACAGCGCCCGCCAGTGGGACAACCTGGGCAGTGGCCATTCAGCGCAGACGAACAGGATTTCCGCCCCTTGTGCGGTATGGGCGCGAACCCACTCCGGAAAACGGATATCGTAACAGATTAGCCCTGCACATAAGATGCCGTCCAATGTGAAGAGTCCTTTAGTTTCTCCCGGTTGGAGATACAAATGCTCCTCCATCAGCTGGAACAAATGCAGCTTGCTGTATTGTCCAACAAGCTCACCTGATCGATTAAATACATACATACGATTGGTGACCCCAGCATCATTACGGCTAGCCACTGAACCGGCGATGATATTGATGCTGTATTGTTTAGCCAAGCTGGAGATGAATTCCTTGGTAATTTCTCCTTCTAGATCGCCAATATCTTCTAAGCGAGTCAGATCATAGCCAGTGGTCCATAGCTCAGGGAGAATCAGACAATCAGGGGCTGCGGAAGCAGCTTCATTTATTTTCTGGGCAACAGCAGCATAATTCATAGCGGGATTGCCAAATGCTATATCCAGCTGAATCAGGGATATTCTCATAGGTATCCTCCTCTTTTGTTCAAGCGTATAGCACCGGATAAGGATAAGCAATGTTGATTTTTTAAAAATGATTTGATATATTAGTTGACGGGTCAATGATTATGCGTTAGTATAATTTTGTACAAAACAATTGCATGCAATTAAATTTAGAAAGGAGGCATATTTTGACGGAGCACTGTCCTGAGGAAGAGCATATATTTGAACTGCTGCAGGCTTTAAACAAAGGAATCTCTCCAAAATTCGAACGTTGTGCCGGGATTAGTCCCACACGGCTTCGCCTCCTGCACGAACTGTTTCGGGTAGACGAAGTCAGCCAAATCAGTCTGCAAAAGGAAATGGAGATTGATGGGGCAGCCGTCACACGTCATCTGAAGGGATTGGAAGAGAGTGGCATGATCGCCCGCCGCAATAACCCAGCCGATAACAGGGTCACATTGGTCTCATTAACCGATCAAGGTCGGGAAAGAATGGTTAAATATAGCGAAGAGAAAAGGCGGTTTATCGCTACTTTGCTAACAGGTTTTAACGATCAGGAGCGAGCAGTGCTCATTGATATGCTTAATCGTCTGCAATCTAATATCATTCTGTTGTAACTTACAAATCACACACTCAAAGGAGAATTACACATATGAACGCTACACAAACAAATGATTTTCAAGAAATTATTACAGGACGCCGCTCTATCCGCAAATATGATCCATCCGTTAAAATCAGCAAAGAAGAAATGACACAGATCCTTACCGAAGCTACACTTGCTCCATCTTCAGTGAACATGCAGCCTTGGCGTTTTCTGGTCATTGAAAGTGACGAAGCTAAAGCTACTTTAGCGCCTCTCGCTCGTTTTAATAACGTACAAGTAGAGACTTCTGCAGCTATGATTGCCATCTTTGGTGATCTGAACAACTTCGATTATGCTGAAGAAATTTACGGTACTGCTGTTGAACGTGGACTTATGCCTGCTGAAGTAAAAGAAAATCAATTAACCAGATTATCCGCTCATTTCGCTAACCTGCCACGGGAAATTAACAGAGACACCGTGCTTATCGATGGCGCACTTGTTGCTATGCAGCTGATGCTGGTTGCTCGTGCACATGGTTACGATACAAACCCAATTGGTGGATTTGAAAAAGACCAAATCGCTGAAGCGTTTGGTATGGAAAAAGATCGTTATGTTCCTGTAATGCTACTCTCCATTGGTAAAGCTGTTGATGCAGGTTACCCATCTGTTCGTCTGCCTATCGATAAAGTTGCTGAGTGGAAATAATTATAAAGTTAGTAAGCCAACGCGCTACCATAAACACTAATCTTAGGAGGAATATACAATGATCATTATTCATGCTGTACTTAAAGTTAATCCAGAGCGTCGTGAACAGTTTTTGACGGAGTCTAAAGCATTACTGGCTGCTACTCATGCTGAAGAGGGTAACCTTTCTTATGAGCTATATGAGAATGCTGGAGAAGCCAACTCATTTATTATGATTGAGCAATGGCGTGATGCTGAAGCAGTATCCAGCCACAATACGAGCGCTCATTTCACTGCTTTCTCAGCTAAAGCTGGCGAATTCTTGGCTGCTCCTCTAGATGTTAAAGTATTTAGCGCAGAACAGGTAAAATAAGCTGTCTCCATTCTTAGCGAATTCTGTTTAAACCTAAACAGGGATGATCCATAGCCATAAAGGCTGTGGGGCATCCCTGTTTTGCATTTCACCCCGTTTATAAAAAGGAGATCTAGGGTATCTATCCTTACCTTGATTCAAAGGCATGCAATATAAACGATGGGGGACTTTACATATGAAGACACAGAGAAATATGATTGATTTCTTGAATTATTATCTATCCGGCGGATCGCTTGCCCGTATTATGGGTGTAGCAGGAGAAGAGGTGGAGCGTAAGCTTGAGGGGATAGACCTAGAGGCTGCCAGAGCCTATCGTCAGACGCTTGGCGGGGTCATTACGACAAGTCAGCAGCTATTCCAGCTTCCTGGATTTAGTCCAAGCTTACTGGAACAACTTACTGAAGTATTGGGCAGACTAGACTCAGGCAAGCTAAAGGTTCTGGCTCCACAGACTACTTGGAATAATCAAGTAACACCTTACGTGAATGGTCCAGAGTGTCTAGGAATGATATTAGAGGAGATTAGAAAAGCGCAGCATTATATCCACCTGTCTGTCATGCTTTTCTTTAATGATCGTTCGGGCAATCTGGTTGCAGATGAGCTATTTTATGCTCTTAAGCGTGGCGTTAAGGTAAGGGTTATGGTCAATTACACATTGACGGCATTGGGGTACGGAAATAATCTGGAGTACGGCCAGTTCTCCAAGATTGCTGATCGGCTTGAGAATGCAGGCGCCAAGCTGCTGAATACCTTCAATTCGTATTATACAGCCGTGGAATGGCGGGTGAAACGAAAGGCGCTGGAGCAAGAGGGAGTGCCGGAAAGTATTCTGTTTCTGCAGGATAAAGTGCAAGAGGATGTTGAGGTCACAGGACTAAATGTCATCGATCATCGGAAGTTTATGGTCATAGATGGGGTAACCTCGATTATAGGCAGTGTAAATATTGGTGACCAATATACGTATGAGACCCCAGTGCAGGCATCCTCTGCAATGAGTATAGATGGACATCCACAGGGGATTCCTAGTAAAGAGGCTGAGTGGCATGATGGCTGCTTCCGGATTCGCGGCGCTGCAGCGCAGCCTTTGAATGCGATGTTCTATTCTCGCTGGCTGCTTCTAGGCGGAGATCATTTTGATGTGAATGATGTCTTTTATTATCCTGATGTGGATTATCATTTTGGTGAGGAAGAATGTACGCTGTTAGCAAGCTTTCCAGGTAACCCGGTTAACCTGATTCAACAATATTATCTGGATTTAATTACTTACGCGGCTGAAGAGACGATTATCGTGAATCCTTATTTGATTGATCAGGATTTTTGGGCTCGGCTCGGGCTGCTTGGTCCGGAATGCTCGTGTAATTTGAACATTTGCAACCCGCTGGAGGTCAATGATCATCCTACAAATCGCGCGGCGGTAAGAGGCAATATGTATATGCCGTTTATTAACGGTGTTTCCTTCTATGACTACAGTGCCACCGGTCGATTTTCCCATTGGAAAATTACCTATGATCATAGATCACAAGCCGTTTTTCATGGTTCATATAATATCAACGAAAGAAGTGCCTGCCACGATTTTGAGCTGGGAATGCTGGTAAAAGGGGAGGCCTTTGCAGAGCAGATAAAGTCTATGATCGATTATGACCTGAGTGTCTCGCGGAAGATTACCAGTAAAAGTGAGTTCTTTAAGCATCCTTGGTTACACCCTAGTACTTATCTGAATAAGGCAACCCAGAATTATACTTGATAAATGGGGCTAATTCTCATGATATAATGATCGTTATAAATCATTAGGGTGGAGTATTGGCTATGCAAATCAAAATTACAAAAAGTGGTTTGAAAAAGGACGAGGTATTCTTTCTCACAGAATTTGGGGAGGGGCGGGGAATCTGGTGTGGTGCTCCTGTGAATCCAGGGGTAGAAATGGATGTGGAATTCGAGCTTTCGGAGCTGCTTATGAGGTGGGTGGATATCCATCCTGTACCTGCAGGTGAGTTCAACATCAGGCTCGAACAGGATAGGGTTATTTTTACGGGCGTGTTGGAGAATATTGAAGAAGATGGCACAGGATTTTTACGAATAGGTGAAGGGTTAGTGATGTTCGAGTGTCTCGGTGAACCTATGGCACTGGGTGTGTTCGTAGAATTGCAGGTCCGTGATGTGCGAATCTATCCCTTCAGTATTTGACGCTTCTTAGGGACTAAGATAACATACAAAGATAACATTAGATTCAGAAAGTTAAGCATGAGGAGTAGAAAGCTATGAACACCGAAATTCAGCAATTTAAGACCGAATTCTTCAAGGCGCTGGCTCATCCGATGCGTATTCGTATTCTGGAGCTGCTTAGCGAAGGTGAGAAGAATGTGAATGAACTGCAGGCTATTCTCGGCTCGGAAGGTTCTGCTGTATCCCAGCAGCTAGCTGTTTTACGCGCCAAAAATGTAGTAACCAGTGTGAAAGAAGGCACCACAGTCATTTATGCCTTACGTGATCCTCTGATCAAGGACCTTCTGGTAGTGGCCAAAAAAATATTTGATAACCATCTCGTGAATACCATTTCATTGCTGGAAGGCATGCGCGGCGAGTGAAAATGGCATAGATTAACGTTATTTTGGCGTTGACAACAGTCGCGTCCTAGAGTAATGTTCTTCTTATATTCAAATAATCAGATATTTAAAGAAAAGAAGGTTTGAACATGACAGGGCGGGGTCGTTATAAAGGCTACAACATGAACGCTTTTCGCAAGGATTTGATATCGGGGACAATCGTCGGAGTTATTGCCATTCCTTTAGGGATGGCATTTGCTATTGCTTCTGGTGTAAAGCCGGAATATGGCATTTATACGACAATCGTTGCCGGCATATGTATTTCATTGTTCGGGGGATCAAAATTTCAGATTGGTGGACCGACAGGTGCATTTATTCCTATCTTGTTCGCCATTGGGATGCAGTATGGTTATGAGAATCTGCTGTTAGCAGGGATGATGGCGGGGGTTATTTTAGTCCTCATGGGATTGTTAAGGCTGGGTGTACTGATTAAATTTATTCCGAAGCCGGTCACGATTGGTTTCACAGCAGGAATAGCGGTTATTATCTTTACCGGACAGATAGCCAACTTCCTTGGGTTAAGCAATATTGAACGGCACGAGAGCTTTGTAGATAACATGAAAGAAATTGGACTTCATCTATCGACGATCAATGGATATAGTATCCTGACCGCCGCGATTTGTCTGGCCGTTGTTATCCTAGCGATTCGCTTCGCTCCGAAGGTGCCGGGCTCATTGGTTGGCCTTCTTTGTGCGACTGTCATAGCAGCGTTATTTTTTAGCGGTAAGGTGACTACGATTGGTTTGGCCTATGGGAATATCCCTAATACACTGCCAAGCTTCCGTTTTCCGACCATTACCTGGGAGCGGATTACACTGCTGATTCGTCCGGCCTTTATCATCGCGATGTTGGGTGCTATTGAATCCTTATTGTCAGCTGTCGTAGCTGATGGGATGACAGGCAGCCGCCATAACAGCAACCGTGAACTGATTGGTCAGGGAATCGCCAATATTGCAGCTCCATTGTTTGGAGGAATTCCAGCTACAGGTGCCATTGCCAGAACCGCCACAAATATCAAAAGCGGTGCAGTTTCTCCGATCTCAGGGATCGTTCACGGGGTAGTGGTATTCCTAATTCTTCTGTTGTTTGCACCCTATGCTTCTAGTATTCCGTTGGCAGCGATGGCTCCTATCTTGATGGTAGTAGCTTGGAATATGAGTGAGCGCAAACAATTTTTTCATTTGCTTAAAATCAAAACAGGCGATTCTTTGGTATTATTCATCACCTTCTTGTTGACGATATTTGCAGATTTAACGCTGGCCGTAGAGGTGGGATTGATTCTTGCGGTGATTTTGTTTGTGAAACGGATGGGAGAGGTTCATCTGGTATCCAAAGTATTGCCTGATCCTAATTCCGTCAAGGTAGGGGCACATATGGTAACGGAGAGTCATGATTGTCCGCAGATTGGGATTTATACCGTGGAAGGGCCGCTGTTTTTTGGCGCTGCGTATAGATTTGATGACACCATGCCCGGTTATGGCTCAGACCAGCCGAAAATTATATTAATGCGGATGGGAAAAGTGCCATTCATGGATACTACGGGCGAATCCAATCTGGCGGAGCTGGTGCGGCATTTACATGCTGTTGGAGGGAAACTGATGATCTCCGGTGTTCAGCCGCAGCCGCTTGAGCTACTTAAGAGAACCGGGCTATATGATAAAATAGGAGAAGCACAGTTTTATCACCATACCGGTGAAGCGATCAATGAAGCTCTTAGCAGTATTAATCACAACAAATGTATCGGATGCAGTCATGCGGCGTTTAGGGAGTGTACGGCATTATCCTGTCAGGAGGATGCAGGTGGACTACGAGGTCTGACAGGACGCAAGAAGCCAGCATTGCCTCTGAACTAATCAGCGGTACTTGAGCTTAATAAATAAATAAAGTCGGCCTGGGCGCTATTCTTGCGTCTGGGCTTTTGTATTAAAATTGGACTTCGGAATTCTGAATTTGTACAATTGGGTATAAGTTTAATGTAATCAATATTGATAAGGAGAATATAAGCTCATGAAGGAATTGAATTATCCGAAGGTGTTTATGCTCTTGGCGGGATTGTCTGTCGCTACATTGGGGGTATATCGTGTAGTGTCACTTCAGACGGATTCGTTTTACGCTTTTTTAATTTGGAATTTGTTCTTAGCTTGGATTCCGTTTTTATTCTCCATGGCTGCTTATGAGCTAGACAAAAGGAAGATAGGCGGTTTATTACTTCTTCCTTTGGGTGTCGCGTGGCTGCTGTTCTTTCCAAACGCGCCTTATCTCATGACTGACCTGGTGCATTTAACGGTAAGAAAAAGTAGATATATCGTGGAGGGAGCCATTCAGAATCGCTACTGGTATGACTTGGTCACTCTTTTATTGTTCACCTGGAGTGGATGGTTGACCGGGTTCTTCTCATTGTATCAGTTCCAGACGGTCATTTATCGTAAAAGCAACCTGCTGTGGTCATGGGTATTCGTTCTTGCGGCATGTATGCTCGGGGGATATGGTGTACTGCTTGGCCGAGTCTACAGACTCAATAGCTGGGACGTCCTGACGGACAGGCATCAGTTGTATCAACTTGTTCTGGATAGCCTGAATCTCCAGTCCGTATTTTTCAGCTTGTTCATTGCCTTTGTCCTGCTGGTCATTTACGCGACGATGTATTGTCTACTCAATGCTCTTGGCACCGGAGAAAGACTAAGAGTTACCAGAGGGTACTAATCGGTACACTCCGGCTCAAACTGGAATTGCCTCAGATCTACCACACCTTTTTCATTAAAACTAACTCCCTCTCCCTGTAGATAGAGCCTCTGGAGGGAGTTAGACTCATCCTCAGTTAGTGCGATCATTCCCTTAGCATTAATGACCCGATGCCAGGGCAGCTTATATTTTTTGCTCATGGAGTGAAGGATGCGAACG
Organism: Paenibacillus sp. FSL R7-0163; assembly: GCF_037969975.1. Taxonomy (NCBI): domain Bacteria; kingdom Bacillati; phylum Bacillota; class Bacilli; order Caryophanales; family Paenibacillaceae; genus Paenibacillus; species Paenibacillus sp. FSL R7-0163. The sequence goes on along the minus strand of NZ_CP150224.1, from coordinate 5,562,877 downwards.
ACCTGCCTCGCTCCTCTTGGGCTACCTGCCGCGCGGGCAACTCCTCCGTAAGTCATCACTTTACCTTCTGGTATAGACTGTATGATATGAATAACTCTCTCAGTAAATGGTGTCATAGCAAGCTCAAGCTCCTATATCTTATTTTTATCCATTGCTCAACAGATAAATCAATTCTAAACGAAACGGGGGACGAACAGGAGGATTTTTTGAGGATAGCAAAAAAAGGGTTGCAAAGCAATAAATACGCGTGGTATATTCTAACTGTAAAATCTAAACGTTTAACAATGTGATTGAAAGAGTTCCATAATAAGATAGGAGAAGGTGTAATGAGGAAAACCAGCATTAAAGACATAGCCGCAAAGGCTAATGTTTCGATTGCTACAGTCTCCTATGTGCTTAATGGTACCCGCAATGTACGTTCTGATACAAGGGAACGAGTTGTTGCCGCCATTGAGGAGTTGAATTATAAGCCGAATGCTATTGCGAAGAGTCTCAAACTCAACCGTACGAATACAATAGGTGTTATTGCAGAAGATGTGACGGTATTTAACACCCCCGATATTATCGATGGAATTAATGATTTTGGAGATCGAAACGATTTGCATATTTTACTGGTGAATCTTCGTTTAGACAAGCGTATCGGCCGTAACTTCTCGAATACGGAAGACTACCGAAAGTATGCCGCTAATGCGGTTGCCGAACTGCTCAGCAATCAAGTGGATGGGATTATTTATATCGGTGTTCATCCCCGTGATTTAACGGGTCTAATCGATACGGAGGGTAAGCCGATTGTGTATACCTACTCTTACACACAGGACGATATCTCTATCCAGTATAATGATGAGCAAGCTGCTTACCAAGCCATGTCCTACTTGGTTAACCAAGGACATAGCAGAATTGCTGTAATCAGTGGTTTGATGGATTCTATCCCTTCCAGATTAAGACTGAACGGTTATTACAAGGCAGTTACTGAATATCAATTACCGTTCGATCCACTGTTAATTAAGATGGGAGACTGGGAGAGGGAATCAGGGTATCGCCTTACCTCCGAGTTGCTCGCTTTGCCGGAGCCCCCAACCGCGATTCTTTCCATGAATGATGTAATGGTTGTAGGTATTTTGCAGGCGGCAGAGGAAAAAGGGGTTAAAATACCGGATGATCTGTCGGTTGTCGGTTTTGATAATCGTGAATTCAGTGATTACTTACGCCCGCGTATAACAACAATGGGACTTCCGCTACATGAGATGGGCTATCAAGCTATTGAGGTTTTGTTCAATTTAATCAAGGGGACGAAGATGGATTCACTGACCATGCCGGAGTGCCGGTTGATCGAACGTGATTCCGTGGCTACGTTAAAAAATGCTGTGAAACAAAAATAAGTTTCACAGCTCCTTTTTCCTCATAAATCTAAACGTTTAACTTAAAATATCGAAGAGGTGCTAGGCAATGACGATTCTAGGCAATGAAAACTTCACGATGGAGCTAAGCGACCGCGGAGCACTTCAGTCTCTGATATTACAGGGCGACCCTAGTGAAATGAATTGGGTAGTTGATCCGTCTTATTTGAAAGAGGCAGGTTATGCGGATACAGATAAGCTATTCGGAGAATGGACAATAGAGCTGGACGGGAATATCATAAAAAGCACTGATCTGTTGCCCAAAATTACGCCAGAAGGAAAACACCGTGTAATTGTGGATTTTGAAGGCGCACCGATTGCAATCAGACTTACATATTCTCTGGAAGATGAGCGACTAAGATGGACTATTGAAGCTACAAACCGCTCACCACAATCTGTAAGAATTAATGGACTTCATGTGTGGCTTTCGCTCGCGTATATCATGTACAGAGATGAAAATGTGCAGCGCAATATGAGCCAGTCCTGTGCAGTGTTCCCCCATCTTGGTGGGGATTTCGCTAAAATCGCTGCTATTCGACGGAGCAACAAAGCACCACATCTGGGTGTTTATGGGGTTCAGGGCAGAACAGTAAGCGTAGGTACTTATTGTAGTTATAAGAATCGTTTTCTTGAGCAGGTCTCCCCTTCTTTGGATGGTCTGCTGTATCATCGGCTATCGTTGGTGGAGGACGGATCATCTATGACCGAATCTGCAGCTGCCGACTGGATATATGGTGGCGCTTACAGTTCGCTGGATCTTGGCGCTGGGGAGACCTACAGCTGGGAATACATATTCCATCCCTGTCAGAATCGAGATGATTTCTATAGGCAGGGCATGGCCTATGGACATCCGCGCTGGAGCTATACGCCTGTATTAACCCGAGGAGGAAGGTTCGAAGCTGTTGTTGATCTGCCGCAGGGCCAGGTTCTACGTGAGCTGCGTTTGTATAGCACTTTACCGGGGACGGAGCTGATCCGCCAGGAGAATATTACGAACGAAGCTGTACGGTTGGAGTCAGGCAGTAGCTATGCTATATCTTTACAGCGTTTGGAGCCGGGAGAACATAAGCTGGAGCTGGTGCTAGAAGATGGACGGAGCGATATCCTGGTCTGGAATGTACTGGAGTCGATTGACCGGATTCTGGAAAAGAGAGCCGAGTGGTTGGTAAATAATAACTTTGGAGGGACAGGGGAGGTCGAAAGGCCATATGCCTTCCGTCCGCTATCGAATCAGGGAGAATCGCTGGGTAAGGTTGCTTTTCTACTGATGAAGAATAGCATGGCCAAGGCTGTCCCAGAACAAGTAGCTAAGGCCGAGATTGCAGCAGTATTGGATGTGAAGGAGCATTGGTTTGAAGGCGGGGATTTTAATCATCCGCGTCCCTTGTACGGAGAATTCTACCGCATTTATGATCTGGATTATATTGGGCATGTCTTTTATCTATTGTCACGAATGGATGGTTCATTACTTAAAATTCATTCTCCTAGAGAATATCTACAATGGGCTGCCGAAATCATGTGTCTTCGCCTAGACCCTGATCGGCACAGTGGCCAGCGTGAGAAGGATGAGAGCCGTCTAAATGGGATATTTGTGCTCTATATTCTTGATTTATTAGAAGCACTGAAGCAGTGCGGTCTTTCAGAAGAGTATAAACGTCTACTTACCTTATGGGAGCGCTTTGGTAGAAATCTGGAGACAGGGATACAGCAGTATGAGGGAGCTATAACGGAGCATTTTTACGATAATGCAGGATTTGGCCCTACCTGTGAAACGTTGTGTCACCTTGGAAATAAAGAGGAGGCCCAGCGTTATGGACAACTAATTCTGGCAAATATCGGATTCAGCAATGATTACAGAGTGCAGAATCCGGATCGCTGGTGGGAAGCTTTGTCTTATATGATTCATTCCCTTTGGGGTGGATTGGTAGCAGGAGCATCCCGGGTTGCCTATGAATTCCTTGGAGACCCTGAATATTTGGAAGCCGCTTACCGTTCTACGATGGCAGTATTCAATTGTTACGATTGGAATGTACGCTCTACTCCACGCCGTTTGTTGCCTGGAGAGGCAGCTTCTACATATAGTGTGGCAGCTCCTAACCTGAATATGCCAGAATTGTCGCGAAACCGTTTTGGGCAATCCGTATTTGTGGGGGCAAGTGATTCCTTGTTTGCTTCGCTGTTCTCGGGTGTGACAGGAGATGATTGGGATATGGGGGAGGAGCTAGTGGCCTATCTAATGGGCTTCGGGACAACCACATATTTGTACAGGGATCCACGCGGAAAGATGCGCTGTATTAACGGTTATATTGAAGAAGACTCGGAGGGCTGGATCGTAACAAGTTACGCTGCATATCCGTCAAGATATGTGCTGCTTGAGGACAAGCTCGAATATCGCACAACTGAGGGGATGCTAGAGCCTCACGTAAGACTGGCAGGCGGAATGTTCAGCCCTTGTCTGTAATCGCTAAGAATGACAAACCATGATGATTTTAGGCTAAAGCTTTAAATGCTTGGCTTGAAATAAATAGATATGAAAAAAGGGAGGCAACAAACATGAAGTTTGGAAAACGTACTCTAGTTCTATCTTTAGCATCAATGATGGTTTTTTCCGCACTGGCAGGTTGTTCGGGCAATTCCAACAATGCGGCTCCAAAGGCATCTGAAGGGTCTGGAGCAGCCAACAAAGAAACTACGCCTGATAAAGATGTAACCTTGGAATTATTGTATTGGGGTGATGATGTACAGAAAAAGCTGGTAGAAGCGGCAGCAGAAAAATATACAGCCGACACCGGAGTAAAAATCAATGCACAAGTGCTTCCAGCGGATGGCTCCTTTGATACATTTATTCAGACCCGGCTCGAATCCGGCGAACTTCCAGATATCAGTTATATGGGCGAAGGCGATATCCAAAAGTACAATGAAATGGGAATTATCGAAGATATCAGCGATTTATTAGCGGACGGAAGTATTCCTGAAAAACTATCAGCGATAACAATCCATTCACCTGAGCAAAAAGTGATCGGAGTCGGTCTATCCAACCAGCTGGAGCTGCTTTACTATAGCAAGTCCAAATTTGATGCAGCAGGTCTTGAATATCCACCCTCCAAAGTTGAAAATGCGTGGGATTGGGATACATTCGTAACAAACGCGAAAAAGTTAACGACAGATACTAAAGGAAAAACAGCGGCAGATGAAGGCTTTGATGCTGCTCTGACCGAGAACTACGGGCTTGGTATGACAGCGGGACGGGAGTTCCACCATTTCTGGGCAGCTTATGCCAACGGTGGCGGGATTGTTTCCCCGGATGGAAAGGAGTTTCAATGGGATTCTCCCAAAACGGTTGATGCCATCCAGAAGCTAGCTGATCTCGTTAACAAAGATAAGGTTGCATCCGCTTTCAATTACACTTGGAATTCCGGAATTGGTTCTGCGGTAGACGCTTTGAGTGGTGGTTATGCCATGGCGATCAGCGGCTCTTGGGATCTAGCTAATATCAAAGGGAATGAAGATATCGGCGTTGGGGTTCTGCCTAAGATGGAAAAGGCAGTAACGATGAACTGTGGTGCTCCGCTTGTTGTGTACAATACATCGAAGCACATTGAGGAAGCCAAGAAATTCTATGCTTACATGGTCAACCCTGAGAACAGTCTGGAGCTGCTGAAGAGTGGTGCGTGGTTGCCGAACCAGGCAGATTGGTATACCGATCCTACCTTGGTTGAAAAGTGGACCTCCGATCTTCCTGAAAGCGCAAAAGAAACTATCCTTAGTTATTCGACAACGAAAGATTCTATCGCACAATGGCCTGCATATTACGTTCCTGCCTACCTCAAGATGAATACTGAATATGAGAAATCTATTGATCAGGCATTGGCAGGTAAGAAAAGTGTTAAAGAAGTCTATGACGCGATCATGCCAGCGATCAAGCAGTTGTTCGAGAGCGGCAAGGTTTCCTAATTAGAGCTTATATTTGAAAAGAGGGCTATTGCTTATGAACCCAGAGAGCAAAACCGAAACGGCTGCGGTCTATGTTAAAAAGCATGCCACAGGTGTCACCAAAGAGGCGGTGGCTGGATATTTGTTTGCAGCACCGGCCATTATTGGATTTTTGGTATTGACGCTTTATCCGATGTTGGCCAGTTTGTTTTACAGCTTTCATAAAATAACGATTATGAGCGGAAGCCAAGTTATGGAATGGATTGGGCTGGATAATTTCCGGTACATATTCACCAATACCAGCTCCGAATTCAAGAAATCCATAACGGTGACCTTGATTTATGCCTTCATTAACGTGGCGCTTGTAATCACCTTTTGTCTGATTGTTGCACTCTTATTGAACCGTAAATTTATCGGCAGAAACTTGATGCGGGCTATATTCTTTCTGCCGTCTGTAGTTCCGATGCTGGCGACAACGATTGTGTGGCAGATGCTTCTACAGAACCAAGCCAAGGGTGGACTGCTTAACTGGATTTTATTGCAGATAGGAATAGCCCCTGTTGATTTCCTGACTGATCCCATCCGTATTTTTGAGACATTGTTTATCATGAGCTTGTGGACCTGTGGTGGGACGATTGTTGTGTTCATCGCTACGCTGCAGGATGTTCCGGGAGAATTGCTGGAAGCCATCGAGATGGACGGGGGAAATGCTTGGCACAAGTTCCTCAAAGTAACCTATCCGACGATCAAGCCTGTACTCTTTTTCCAATTGATTATGTGCATGATGACCTCTATCCAGATTTATACGCAAAGTGTGGTGTTGTCCAGAAATGGTGCACCCGATCGGATGACTTATTTTATCAACGTTATGATCTATGACCATTCATTTGTTCAGGTAGGGATGCGCGGTTTGGCGTCTGCTGAGGCATGGGTCGTCTTCCTAATCACTATGGCCATTACTGGTGTGCTGTTCTACTTCCAGGGCGCATTTAAAAGGGACGATTCGATGGGCAAAAGAAAGAAGGTGAGATAATGGCGGCAACCGCAATTATGAATTATACAAGTATCCAGAAAAAAAAGAAAAGAGCTAAAGCCATCAATACCGGGCTGATTCTGTTCTCCTGTCTGCTCGCAGTGGTGTTTGCTTTTCCGCTCTATTGGCTGCTGCGAGGTGCCTTCGTGAGCCACACAGAAATACTGGCGCGGCCGCCTGTGTTTTTCCCCGAGTCACTAAATGTCGATAATTTTCGGCTTGGATTGGAACGTATTCAGTTCCTGCGGCAGCTCTGGAATTCAGTTTCGATTGTAGTTCCTTATGTGATTGGGACGGTGCTGACGACAAGCTTTGCCGGGTATGCCTTTGCTAAGCTGAACTTTCCGCTGCGCGGGATGTGGTTTGTGCTGGTCATCAGTACGATGATGCTGCCTAGTGCCGTAACCCTGCTGCCACAATATTCTCTGTACACTTCTTTGGGACTGGCTGGCAAACCTGCTCTTATTATTCCGGCCTTTTTCTGTGCAGGCGGCAACGCGTATTTTGTCTTTTTGCTCCGGCAATTTTTTATGACGATTCCGCTAGAACTCAGTGAAGCTGCCAAGATTGACGGTGCGGGTTACTTCCGTATCTACTCCCGTATCATGCTGCCGCTTATACGTCCCGCAATGATTGTTGTGGCGTTGTTCAGCTTTATTAACTGTTGGAATGAATTTTTCTATACCATGATTTATTTGAAGACTGAAGCAGATTATACGCTGCCTATGGGCTTGTATATTGTGAACGGGATGCGCATTCCGAACTATGAACAGGTCATGGCACTGGCGCTCGTCGTTACAGCTCCTTGTCTAGTATTTTTCTTGATCGGCAACAAATATTTTGTTGAGGGCATTACATTAACGGGAATCAAGGGATAAAAAGGAGGAATTCATCCAAATGACAAGTCATAAATGGCCCAGAAGAGCTTCTGTAGCGGCATTATGTGCGGCTGTTGTATTAAATGCAGGGATTGTTCCCGTATCGGCTAACTACACGACTGATTTCTATCATGAAGGCGTAGGCACCGATTACGGGCAGGCGAAGTGGAAGGATAATTCTATTGTTAAGGAAGGCGTTAATTTCAGCGATGTCACCGTCGGAGAAATGATGCAGGCGATTGAAGCTTTTGATTTTGAGGCTTTTGCAAAAGATAATTCCGATTTGCCTTGGCTTGATGCCTTGCTTGTTAACGAAGGTGTCATTCCGGATGATGTCAACGATGAAGTTAGCGCCAATACTTTGTTCAGCCGGGGAAGCGCTTTGTACATGAAGACTCAGGATAATACCAAGCTGGGTTTTGTGGGAACGGTGCATTACGCGGATACTTTGAACAAGGACACGATGTATAACATCACCCTTTCTACAGGAGACTTGGCGGAACAGAAAAATGTGCGGAAGAACTACCCGAGTCATGAGAATCAGACCTACACAAGCGGAGGCCTGGAGATTAACCAGCGGAAATTTATTTCCAGCTATAACAGTGCTGTAACGCTGCTTCAGTTGAAGAATCCTACGGCCAGTGATATAACGTTGACGATGAAGGTTAAATCACCTTTCGTCTCTGCGGCTGAGGGTGATGAGCTGGTGGGTTACAGAGTGGCTGCTCCGCTAATGATAGGCAAAGCCGGGCAAAAGGTAGTTGAAGCGATGTCTTACGTGGATGTTCATCTGAGCGGAAACGGCATGAGTCCTTCCGGAAATGAACTGGTTAGAGAGATTACAGTGCCCGCCGGTGGCTCCGTTGACCAAAAGGTAGTTATGGGTTGGCTCGCGGATGAAATACCGGGCTCAAAGCTGCATTATGAGAGCTTTAAGGCTGCTGACAGCAATGACACAGCCTTCTCTGCACAGGTGCGGGAGTACAACGAGTGGTGGGCAGAGAACATTCCATATATCGATGTTCCCGATGAGAATGTGAAGAAGGTACTTTATTATCGTTGGTGGTGTAACCGCTTTAATTTGCTGGATGCCAACATTCCGGGCAATGACTGGCAGTTCCCAATGAACATGGAGGGCGTTCTCGGCTACAACAACGGGATTACGGTCAGTGTACCTTGGGCGATGCAGGATCTGAAATGGCTGCGTGATCCTTCCTACTTGTATGGAACCTGGCTGGCTCAAGGGGAATATTCCGAGAATAAGAATTATAAAAATAATCCCGGACGTCCTAACATCTGGACCTGGGATATGATGCAGAACACGTCGCAAGTAGGCTGGGACGCTTACAAGATTTACGGTGGTGGTCAGGAAATATTGAAGAAGTTTGCTGATTTTTCTGCGACTGATGTTACCGGCACACTTGAACATTTTAAAGGCACTAATCCAAATCTTGTTTATTATAACCATGGTCCGATTACAGGTAATGACGGAGATACCGTATCCATGCACTGGAATGGCAGTGGTAACTATGCCCGCCTGGATGGTTCTTCTACTACCTACGCCAATGCAGTGGCAACAGCGAAGATGTACGAGCAGCTTGGAGATACTGCGGGTGCAGCTAAAATGAACACTGTGGCGCAGAATATTAAGAATTCAATTCTGAATGAGATGTGGTACGACAAGGCTGACTTTGATGGTGACGGTGTGGCAGATACGAATGGTACAGGCAGCTTTTTGCATAAAAAAGTTGTGGGCGGTACCGATGTATTCAACCCTTGGCGGGATAATAACATGTTTGTCTTTAACTTTGGTGTAGTACCAACTGAAGGTGAAGAAGGATATGAGGCGAAATATTTATCTCAGTTGTCTGATTACGCAGATCCGAATTATTATCCGATCTTTCCTTTCTTTACAGCGGATCAGAACAGCATTATGAAGCGGGTAGAAGATTTCAAGAGTGGCAAGACGGATGCCTTCGGTACAGACCAGTTCGCATGGTGTAACTTCGGCAACTATATTAATACCGTTCGTGCCTCTCTGCGCTATTATCCTATAGATAATATCAACAGTGACGTTTACAAAACACTGTTTGATTGGGGCGCTTGGTTGCATACAGTGGAACCGGGCAATACGGACCACCTGGACTCTAATGAATTTTTCTGGCTGGAGGATTACTTCTTCGGCACACCATGGACAAAAGACAATCCTCCTAACCCTAGTGGAGATATGGTACGGGCATGGATTCACCACGATACGCTTGGCATGATGAATTACACTGTGGTTGAAGATATGGCGGGTATTCAGCCACGGACAGATGACAAGATCGAGCTATGGCCGATTAATGTCGATTATGACTATTTTGCTGTAGATAACGTGCGTTACCATGATGCTAACTTATCTATCGTATGGCAGGATCCTGCTAAGTATAGTGACAATCCTCATTATCAAGGTATTCCAGTAGGTTATTCGCTCTTCATTAATGACGAACTCGTAATGACAACTAACGAAATGTCCCATCTGATTTATGATACAGCTACTGGCAAGGTGGAAAAACCTTCAGGGGATGTAACTGGGGCCGTTGGCGACAACTCGAAGACACAGGTGTTATATGAAAAAGGCAGTGCTACGACGCTTGCTGCGGCAGATCAAACATCCTTAGCCAGCAATGAGAAGACTGTCGATATGTTTAATAAAGCAGGCGTTGATATTGTTAATAACGGTACGAATCTGGCTGTTGCTTCAGGCACTACTGTTGAATCGACTTATATCAAGAGCGGTTCGAATATCCGCAACCTGGCGGACAATTCGACAATCGCATCAATTAATCATACGTCAAACACAGCTTTATTCGGTAGTTCGCCGAATTCTGTCGATACGGTTACGTTCAAATTTGATGGAGTCCAGGCTGTGGACAATGTAAAAGTCTATTTCTATAATGACCGGCTTCTGAATGGTTATGGTACACCACAGACATTTGGTGTTGAATATCAGGATGCTGATGGAAGCTGGAAACCAGTGGAGGGACAATTCCGCTATCCGGAATATATTGCTTCCAACTATAACAATGTGGAGTTCCAAAAGGTTAACACTGCAGCGATTCGCATTCATGTGACGCATCCGCTGGAACTTGCGACCGCCATCAAGGAGATTCAGATCTACAACAATAATCTGGAGGTTAAGGCGGCTGCCAATCAGGCACCAAAGGTTTATCTAGAAACACCATTGAAGGTTGAGCAAAATGTTCCTCTGACGATTATGCCGCAGATCGTTGATGATGGGTTACCAAGTGGCAAGCTGACTTATACCTGGGAGAAGATTTCAGGTGAAGGAGAAGTAGAGGAGACAGGGCTTGATAAAGCCATGCTGCAAGCTACCTTTAAGACGACTGGTGAATACGAATACCGCCTGACTGTCAGCGATGGAGAACTGGAAACTGTCGTGAAGGTTCCAGTCACCGTATTTGTGGCTACTGCGGAACTGACCGAGATGATCGCGAAGTTTGCGGATCGGGATTCCGGCAGACTTGTCCGGAATAAGGACGATTTTACTGCGGCAACATGGCAAGAGCTGCAAGCTGCGCTGACTGCTGCCAAGGCCTTACTGGCTCAGGGAGAATATACACTGGAAGAGATCAAAGTGGCAACGGATCAAATGCGGATGGCGATGGACAACCTTAGATACAGAAATGCTGCCCTTTTGGCTACCCCTAGTGCCTCTTACACTTCGGCATGGGAGTCTGTGTATGGCATTAATGATGGGTATATCCCTTATACTTCAGCAAGTATTTACAATAGCGAAGCAGAAACTCAGTATGGGAACTGGGGCGGTCCCGGTGAAAGCCACTGGCTGCAACTGACCTGGAAGGAGCCAGTGACTTTGTCAGGCAGCTCCGTGTACTTCTATGATGATGAAGGCGGTGTGCAGGTACCGGGAGATTACAACTTCGAATATTGGAATAAGGATGCTGGAAAATATGTACCGGTAACGGGCTTGAGCGAGAAAGGCAAAGCAAGAAATACATTTAACGAGGTAACCTTTGACGAGGTGAAGACGGATAAACTCCGTTTGATTCTTAATAAGCAGTCCACTAGTATTTGGACAGGCGTTAAGGAATGGCGGGCAATTTCGTCTAAGCCAGAAGGAGAAGTTCCTGCTCCCGGCGACCACGGCGCGATTGCGGGCATTGAACAGATTGCGGTGAGTACGACAGTTAACGTCGTGCCTACGCTTCCAGCTAAGGTTACGGTAACTTACGCCGATAAAACGACAGGCTTGGCAAGTGTGGTATGGGAGGAAATTCCCCTTAACAAACTCACCATTGCTACAGACTTCACTATATTTGGTAAAGTGGCGGGCACTGATATTGCTGCCAGCTGCCGCATCAGTGTGAGGTACGATAAATCTAAACTTAAAGCAGCCATTGATACAGCGGAAGATCCTTCGGTAAATGAAGAGAATTATACCGGAACGCCTGAGCAATGGGAGGCATTACGCATTGCACTAGAGGCTGCTAAAGCCACTTATGCAAATGACGGTGCTACCGATGGTGATATTAATGTGGCATATTCCAATTTGAAAAATGCCTTTGAAGCCTTACAGCCTGTCGAAGCTCATGATGCAACGATCAGCGGAATCACAATTCCGGGCGGATCTATTGATCAGGTAGCCAAAGAAATTATTTTACCGGATACGACTACGCTTGATGAGCTGAAGGAAGGACTTACTGTTCCGGTAGGGGTTACCTTCGCTGTGTACGAACCCGATAGCATTACTATTGCGGGAGAAATCCAAACGGGTTACAAGGTCATTGTGACGGCACTGGATAAAACAACGACCAGAACGTATACCTTAACATTAGTTTCTGTAAATCCACCTCTCATAACGGCACCCTTGGAGGAGAAGCTTAGAGCAATAGAGACTCTGGATAAGAGCCTTTATGTAGAGGAGAGCTGGAATATTCTTGAGAAAGAGGTAGCACGTGCAGTGATGTTGCTGGAGAGTGGAACTGCCACTCAGGCTGACATAGATGAGGCATTAAGTCAGCTTAATGCGGCGGTTGCGGGCCTGAAGTTGCTTTCAGAAGCTACGCCAACACCTACGCCAACATCAACACCTGTACCGACAGCGACACCAACGCCAACGTCAACACCAAAACCAACAGAGGCACCGGGTACTTATGTGCCGGTAGCCACGGCCAAACCGTCGCCTAGCGCGTCTGCGACAGCAACCCCTGCTGTAAGCAGTGGTAAAATCGTGGTCCAGACGGTCATCGGAGCAGATGGAAAAGCATTGGCTGAACTCACTGCCGCAGATGTTGAAAAGGCAGGAAAGGATGCAAAGGATGGTATTCTGTCCATTGTCGTGAATCCTGCCGGAAACGCGAAACAAATTGTAATTGAGCTGCCACTGCAGTCACTGGCAGCAGCGGGAAATGTTAAATCCCTCAAGATTGATACAGGAACAGCAAGCATAATGCTGCCGGAAAGTTTCTTGAAGACTTACACAGATGCTAAGAACGGCAAACTTAAGCTTATTGTGGGCACTGGAGATGTATCCGGATTGCCACTGTCGGTAAGCAGTCAGTTGAATGCTGGTACAATTAAAGACATCAGTCTTAGCGTAGACGGTGTGGTTATTCCGAGTGATGTTCTGAAGACATCGGGGATCAAGCTGGCACTCCCTTATACGCTGAAGTCTGGTGAGAAAGCTCATAAAGTAGTGGTTTATTACTTGAACAGTAATCAGCAACTAGAGATTGTTAAGAACGGAAGATTTAATACAGGAACACAGATGCTTGAGTTAACTTTGCCGCAGCTTGGCAGTTATGTAGTGGTTCATTCGAATGTTTCATTCAAAGATATCGCTACAGCTAATTGGGCGGTAAACAGCATTGAAGCACTCGCAGCACGAGGTGCAATCGAAGGGATGGATGCTGAACACTTTAATCCAAGTGGAAATGTGACCCGTGCAGAATTCATCAAAATATTGCTGAACGCTTTTGATTTACTAGATGAGACGGCTCTAAGCACATTTACAGACGTTAAGGATGGGGCATTGTATGCCAGTCCGATTGCGAGCGCTCAAAAGCTCGGCATTGTTAAAGGCAAAGCGGATGGCAACTTTGGTGCAAGCGAGGAGATTACTCGTCAGGAAATGGCAGTCATGATTTATCGTTTGGCTCAGACGATTAATATCCCATTGACTGACGGAACAAATGCTTCTGGTGAAGCATTCTCTGATGTGAACCAGTTGTCTGCGGATGCAGCCAAAGCTGTAGAAGCGATGCGTATTAGTGGAATTATTAACGGTATGACATCCAACCAATTTGGGCCAAACGGCAAGGCTACAAGAGCGCAAGCAGCGACAGTGATCTTCCGCCTGTTTGAGCAGCTTCAATAATCGTGCAGCAATACAAGATATAAAAAACACAGGTGTCCTAGTCATGCCAATGACTGGTGGGGTACCTGTGTTTTTTTGCTGCTGACCGTATGTCCCGAACGCCAGCTTTATTAGTTCAAAGCTGCTAGCTCAAAGGTGCCAGCCCCAAACGCCTAACTCAAAGTTGCTGGCTCAGAGATGCCAGTGCCAAACGCATAGAACAAGCTGGCAACCCCTAAGGCCTAACTCAAAGTTGCTGGCTCAGAGATGCCAGTGCCAAACGCCTAGAACAAGCTGGCAACCCCTAAGGCCTAACTCAAAGTTGCTAGCATAGAGATGCCAGCCTCAAACGTCTAGATCGAAGTTGCTATCTCAGAGCTGACAACTCAAAAACACCTAATCACATGCTCGTATCTCCCATGCTCTTAAAACAAACTTTGCTTCATGGTATGTCATTTGAACGCAAGAGATCGCTAACGGACCCAGTAGCCGCTAAACACAGCATTTATCGACTTTTGGCTTGCTATCGGACTCCATAGTAGCTATTGGCATGAAAACCGCCCAATATGAGCCTCTTTTGATAAAATAGCTGCACTGGAGTCCGAAAATGTGCCAAAAAGGAGATAAATGAGCAAATAACGCCTCCTGAGTCCGTAAGTGCCTGAGGATGCAAGTGGTGTTATCGCGGCTAAGTCCGTAAGCGCCTGATGATGTGTTGGGTGTTATTGTGCGAGGTCCGTAAACCCCAAGGGATGAGTGTGATTCGGCGGTAACGGACCCAGTAGCCCCTAAACGTTGCATTTATCGACTTTTGGCGTACTATCGGACCCCATAGTCACTATTGGCATGAAAAACGCCCGGTTTGAGCCACTTTTGATGAGATAGCTGCACTGGAGTCCGAAACTGTTCGCAAAAGGCAATAATTGAGCAAATAACGCCTCCTGAGTCCTTAAGTGCCTGTGGATGTATTCGGTGTTATCGTCCTAGATCCGTAAGCGCCTGAGGATGTATTTGGTGTTATTGTGCGAGGTCCGTAAACCCCAAGGGATGAGTGTGATTCGGCGGTAACGGACCCAGTAGCCCCTAAACGTTGCATTTATGGACTTTTGGCGTGCTATCGGTCCTCAGAGTCGCTATTGGCATGAAAAACGCCCGGTTTGAGCCACTTTTGATGAGATAGCTGCACTGGAGTCCGAAACTATGCCAAAAAGGCGATAAATGAGCAAATAACGCCTCCTGAGTCCGTAAGCGCCTGAGGATGTATTTGGTGTTATCGTGCCTGAGTCCATAAGCGTCTGAGGATGTATGCGGTGTTACGTGCCTGAGCCGAAAGCGTCTGAGGATATATGCGGTGTTATCGTGCCTGAGTCCATAAGCGTCTGAGGATGTACTCGGTGTTACGTGCCTGAGCCGAAGCGCCTGAAGATGTACCCGGTGAGTCACTATTGGCATGACCCCAAGGGCTGATTGGGTTACTTACCTGCCGAACCCGGCGTATGGAGTAGTCTCGTTTCTTTCTTGTTGATCCCTTTTCAGTATAATTTTGGCGGATAGGATTTGGAGAGACGGGGGATAATTTCTAGGAAACCTAATTCTGACAGGAGTGACTACTGTGGAGGAACGGCCAGCAGGTGGAAACAGCAATACGTCTCAAAAAAACACGAAATCTGAGCAGACTCTGAGTACGTCACTGGATGAAATGATGACTTTGTTTCGAAACATATTCAAGGACGATGAAACGCTTAGAATCAGAGTGTTTAGCAACATGTTTACTGATAGTCTTCGCTTTGGTTTAGTCTATGTTGACGGAATGGTTGACAAGCATTTGATCCAGGAAGGGATTATTAAGCCTGTTATGGCTTTTGATTTTACCAAAAAGAATTGTGACAATAAAGCCGAGCTGATGGAGAACATCCGGACGCAGGTCATTAGCATTAGTGATGTGGTCGCCTCTGAAGATTTTGATGAAATGATTTATTCGATTATAGCTGGCAAGACCTTACTGCTGATGGACGGCTTTGCGGGTGTTCTGAACATTGGGGCACAGGGTTGGGAGACGAAAGCTCTTGCGGAACCGGTGACCGAAAAAAGTGTCAAAGGTCCAAGGGAAGGATTTACGGAATCACTGTTAGTGAATCTCACCCTTATTCGGCGCAGGGTGCAAGACTCCGAGTTAAAGTTTGTTTTTAGTTCACTGGGAACACGTTCCAAAACACCGATATGTATCTGTTATATGGAGAGCTTGGCATCACCGGCTATTCTCAAAGAATTACAGAATCGAATTGAACAGATTGACATAGATCTTATTCTGGACACGGCATCTCTGGCGGAATTAATTAGAGACGAACCCTATTCGCCCTTTGAGATGACAGGAAGTACAGAGCGCCCGGATGCCGTAGTCAGTAACATGATGGAGGGCAGAGTTGCCGTGCTTATAGAAGGCAGCCCGTTTGCAATGACCGTTCCCTATCTATTTGTAGAGAATTTTCAAGCCAGCTCGGATTATTACATTAACTTTTATTTTGGTTCGTTCAATCGAATGTTAAGAGTTTTTGGAGCTTTTTTGTCGATCAGTATTCCTGCTCTTTATGTAGCTTTAGTTACCTATAGCCAGGAAATGATCCCCACCATGTTGTTGCTCAGTATTTCTACAGCAAGAGTAGCAGTCCCTTTTCCTACAATAGTAGAGGCGCTATTCATGTTAACTATTTTTGAAATATTAAGAGAGGCGGGCGAGCGGATACCTACCTATATAGGGCAGGCTATCAGTATCGTAGGCGCTCTCGTGTTAGGACAAGCGGCAGTGGAGGCCAGAATAGTGAGTGCTCCAATGATTATTGTAGTCGGTTTAACAGGGATCATGACGCTACTTAATCCTAGGTTGACCGGTCCTTTAATTATCGTAAGAACATTGCTGCTGGGTGCGAGTTTTTTCCTGGGGATATACGGATATTTTCTTGGAATGCTTGGTTTAGTAGTACATTTGATGAGTTTGCGCAGCTTTGGGGTTCCATACATGCTTGAAGTAGGCTCTATCCGTCCTCAGGACATTAAAGATACAGCGATCAGGGCGCCGTGGTGGCATATGTATCTGCGTCCGGCGTTGATTGGGGCACGAAATATGAGGAGAAAAGGTTCCAATAAAGTAAGGAGAAGACCATGAGCAAGCTGAAAAGGATACTTCTGATTGTTATATCCATGATGCTTCTGATCTGCAATACAGGCTGCTGGAACTACTTTGAAATTGACGATATGTCGATTGTTGCTGGGGTCGCAATTGATAAGGGGAAAAAAGACGGTCAGTTATTGGTAACGACAGAAATTGTAGATACGAAGGAAGGGTTGAAATCAAGTCAGGCTGGCTTCAAAATGATTACGCTCGCGGGCGAGACCATGTTTGATATTGTGCGGGGGATGATCTCGATTACTGGAAAAAAGTTATTTTGGAGCCATTCTAAGGCGATTATCCTCAGTGAGGAGATTGCAAGGGAGGGAGTCACCAAAGTAATTGATTGGTACAACAGGGATACGGAAACCCGATCAGATGTGTATATCTTTGTCGCTAAAGACAAACCGGCTCAAGAAATCATAAGCCTAAGTAGTTCAACTGAGAGTATTATGTCTTACGCACTTGCACAGCAGATGAGAACTGAGAAGAATGTCAGCACAGCGCCTGTTGTGGAAATCTGGGACTTCATTGACAAGCTTGAGGCTTCTGGAGAATATGCTATCGCTCCGTTAATTTATGTCCATGAACAAAATAAGATGAAGAATGCACGAGTTAGCGGAACAGCTATATTCAAAATGGATAAAATGATCGGTATGATCAGTGGCGAAGAAACGAAATACATGCTGTTTGCCAACAATCAAATCCAGGGAGGTGTGTTAATCGTAAAGGATGAAAGTGGAGAGCCTAACTTTTCGCTCGAGATTTTATCCAATCGCACAAAAATAAAACCTGTATGGGTAAATGGTAAGCTCCAAATAAAACTTAATACACTGACACATGCCGGATTGGACGAGGTCAAATCTTCGGGCGAATTCAATAGTCTGGACAGCAAGAAGACGATAGAAAGGTGGGCTGAAAAAGAACTAGAAGAGCAGATTTTCTCAGTTATTCATAAGGTTCAGAAGGATTACCATGCAGATATTTTTGGGTTTGGAGAGCTCCTTCATGAGAAAATGCCGCGGACCTGGGAGAAAATCGAGAAAAACTGGGTGAAAGAATTTTCCAACGTAGAAGTAGTAGTGAATTCCAAGGTGATTATTGAGAACAGTGCACAAACGACAAGGTCTATCAAGATTCATCAAAAATAGGTGATAATATTGGTTGTGGTGGTCATGTTTATCTATGTAGTAATTGTTTTAATCGATCCTTATGGTCTGTGGAAGCAGGGGATGAAGCGGGATTTTTATGTTTCTTCTGCATTATGTCTAATTTCATTCTGTATTGCCTTTGCATTGGCAATGAGATGGTCGATTCCTAGTCTGTCACCATTCCTTGTGTATTGGATCAAGAAGCTATTCTAGGTATTAGCCTAAAGGGAGAATAGAGTATGAATAAAGAGATCATATCAACAGGGCATGCTATTAGTATTGCTGTCTTATTTATTATGGGGACTTCAATATTTATGGGCGTACCGGGACAATCCGGTAACAGTAACTGGATCGCCGTATTGTTAGCTATGGTGCTGGTTGCCCCACTTTTGCTGATATATGCCAGACTCCACGTCCTATTACCGGGTAAGGATCTATTTGATATGTTGATTACCGTGTTTGGCGGAATCCTGGGTCGAATCATCTCCACTCTCTATATATGGTATTCCTTTCATTTGGGGGCACTAATTATTAGAAACTTTGGAGAATTCAGTCGCACAATTACCTTAACGGATACCCCTATGTTAGCACCTATGATATGTCTGGGACTATTGTGTGTTTGGGTGGTTAAGGCGGGGATTGAAGTGATGGGGAGAAGCGCTAAGCTCCTGTTGCTGTTTGCTGTATTTGTTAATTTAGTACTGATAACACTCGCCTTTTCCAGACTGGAATATCATCATTTACTTCCTCTGTTGGACAAAGGCTGGCAGCCTTTATTAAGCGACACTCTGGGTACTTTTTCTTTTCCATTTGCGGAGATTGTAATATTTCTGGGAGCATTCAGTAATTTATCGGACAAGAGCTCAATACGGAAGATATTATTTGGTAGTCTAGTAATTTCAGGGGTGATTATCATTATGGCTACTTTGCGTAACCTGTTGATGCTGGGTCCTGAAGTTCTATCCAGTTTATATTTTCCCGCTTATGTGTCTGCTGGCCGTATTAATGTAGGTGATTTTCTGACCCGAATTGAAGGTTCATCGGCAGTTGCTTTTGTAATCACTACTTTTATCAAGACAAGTTTATGTCTGTATGTAGCGAGTAGTGGGATAGCAAAAGTACTCAAGCTCAAGAGTTACCGCTCTGTTGTGCTTCAGATGGGACTACTCATGATCTATTTTGCGGATTTTGTGTACAAGGATATTATGGAAATGTACTATTTTTCTTACCATATTTATAAAATATACGCCTTTCCTTTTCAGGTGATTATTCCACTGATGTTATGGATTTGCGCTGAAATTGTTGTGAGCCGGCGTAAAAATAAACAGCTAGCGCCGCAGTCGCAGCAATAGCTCTAATAGGAGGATACAGGTGTCTCGTAAGCCTTAAAGTGGCTGGTTGCCCGTGTCTTTTTTTATTTCGTTTTATTTGATCACATTTACGCTTTTAAAGCCGCGGGAAATGTGCAAATAGCGTCCTCTGAGTCCGTAAGTTTCAGGAGAAGGCGATGATGCTATAATGATAGATACATAGATAGAGTTTACTTTTTTATTGAGAACAGGGGAGCTGATCTATCATTGAATACATATATTCTTATATATGATAGCTTTGTGCAGTTTGAGGTTACATTGGCAGCTTATTTTATGAAAACAAAGGGCGAGGTCTATACCTTAAGCTTGGAAGATAAGGCGTTAATCTCCTGCGAGGGTTTTTCTGTGAATCCATTAGTATTGGTTGAAAATGTGGACGTTAGCACCATAGATTTATTGATTATCCCTGGTGGGGAAACAGATAATTTAATAGGGCAGGAGGCTCTATTAGATTTAATCAGAAGCCTAAATCGAGCAGGAAAAGTCATCGCGGGCATTTGCGGTGGGGTATCCATTCTTAAGGCTGCCGGAGTACTGGATGGTAAGGTTTATGTGGACAATGAATCTGGGGTATCTAACGTCTTTGTCGATGGAACAATCATTACCGCTAAACCGAATGGATATGTAGACTTTGCGCTTGAAATTGGGCGAATAATGAGTATCTATAAAGATGAGGCAGATTTGCAAGAAACGATAGATTTCTTTAAACATTTTAAATCCGTCTAAGGAGTAGAAGAGGGGAAACATGTATGAACGTTAGCAATATCATTATGTCCTCTTATTGGGGTAGAGAGGTTAAACATAAATATATCACCCAAGGGTCCAAAGCGCTGGCTGTTATTTTTCCGGGTAAAAATTATTCAGCTGATCGCTCTCTGCTAGATTATGCGGCTAAAGCTGCCCGGGAGCATAATTGTGATGTTCTGCTTTTAGAATATGGTTACCAGAGTGCAAGGGTGGATTTCAAACGTGAAGAAATGAGTATTATCATTGAGGAATGTAAAGCTGTGATCGCTTCTCTTCCGGATTATAAGAGATTTCTTTTTATAAGTAAAAGCATGGGCGCTGTTATTGCAGGTAGAATAGCTGAAGAGCTAGAAATACAGAAGAAGACGTCTCATCTATATATCACCCCGTTGCCTGAGGCGGTGCCGCTGATTCAGCGGAGTCGTGGTACTGTAATCTATGGCGGCAGTGACCCCTTATTTGGTCAAGAACATTCCGGTGAAATTAGTGGGCTGAATCATTTGAAGGTGTATAGAATCGATGATGCTAATCATTCGCTGGAGGTAGGCAGTGTCAATGAGTCACTAGCTATACTGTTGGTCATCATTAATTTCTATCATGAGTTTTTCCGTGATGCTTTAAATACATAACTTTAGGAGATGATGATTGTGATTTTGGAAGCTGCGATGCTGCAAGTAAAGCCTGGTTTGACTACTGAATTTGAGCAAAGCTTCAAGGAGGCGTCAAGTTTAATCTCCTCGATAGAGGGTTATATGGGCCATGAATTACAACATTGCTTGGAGGATGATCATAAGTATCTGTTGCTGGTGAAGTGGAGAACGCTTGAAGACCACACTGTTGGTTTTAGAGAATCCAGCCAATATCAGGAATGGAAAGCACTCCTTCACCATTACTACGACCCATTTCCGGTAGTTGAGCATTTTACCCGCATTAATCTGGACTAAATGGAGGATACCGAATGAAGGCGAAGCTTGTTGGGGAAGGCAGAACAGCGGAGATCTGGCAGCATGACGATCAGAGGATTCTTAAATTGTACCGGGAGGATATAGCAGAGCAACACGTCAGCCGGGAATATAAAATCAGCCGGTTTGTACATGCGCGGGGTGTTCGGACCCCTCAGCCTTTTGAGCTTATTACTGAACAGAATCGACAAGGTATCGTTTTTCAACAAATTCAGGGTCCCTCTTTACTAAAGGTGATGGGTGAGAAGCCTTGGAAAGTTACCCAATATGCCAGGCTGATGGCGGGGCTTCATTGTGATTTGCATAAGCTTGAAACTACAGAGGAAATCGGCCAGCAAAAGGATATGCTGAAAAGTCAGATCATGGTTGCCCCTATGCTGAGCGAAGAGGAAAAATCCGTCATTTTGAAGTATCTGGAGAAGCTGCCGGAAGGCACTCGTTTATGTCATGGGGATTTTCATCCCGACAATGTGCTTATGGATGAACAGCTCTGGGTGATCGACTGGATGACGGGTGTAGTGGGAGAACCTGCTGGAGATGCTGCGCGTTCCGTAGTGATGTTCAGTTTGGGAGCTATGCCTCCGGGAGCTTCTGCCTTCTCCAAATTAATGTTAGGTTTTATAAGAAAAAGATTAACTAAGGGATACATTCAAGAGTATCTCAGATTATCAGGACACACTTATGAGGACGTAGACCGCTGGATTTTGCCGATCGCGGCCGCGCGTCTGGTGGAGGGGCTTTCGCCTCCAGAGAAGGAGCTGCTGGTAAAAGAAGTTCGTAAACGTCTACACACCTTAGCCGCAGAGGTAAGCTGATCATGGCACAAAACGGAGGCGTATTCTATGACTACCTATATAGCGCTGCTGCGTGGAATTAACGTCGGCGGGAACAAAATTATTAAAATGCTGGACCTGAAGGCGATGTTTCAAGCTCTTGGATTTGCAAATGTACGAACGTATATTCAGAGCGGAAATGTCGTATTTGAGAGTGATGAAGGTTCGGTGAGCCTGCTTAGCGGAGTCATTGAACGTCAGATTCATGAGGTTTTTGGATTCGAGGTCTCTGTTATTATCCGTACTTTAGCAGAGATGGAGAACGTGATCGCTAACGATCCCTTTCAGCTCTCCGAGCCAGAGGAATTCAAAAGATGGTATGTTACTTTTTTACCAGCCGAGCCTTCAGCGGAAGCATTGGATAAACTGCGCACTTATGAGAATGGACCGGATAAGGTGCGTTTTGTCGGCAGAGAGATGTATATATTATATGAGGTCAGTGTGAGCCAATCGCCGCTTTTTAAAGTCCCTTTTGACAAAATACTCGGGATGCCCATTACCGCACGCAACTGGAACACGGTGAATAAGCTTGTTGCTATAGGCAAGATGGAATAACATAGTTTGGATTGAAAAGAGTACCGAAAGGCTCCACATTGTGGGGTCTTTTTTGCGTTCTGGCAGCCTCATTTATTCAGCAAACATTCAGCTCGCACTCATTGAGAGTTAAGGTATGGATGAAATAATACACCTACGGAAAGCTTGGGCCGGAGTTACAGAACTGCCGGCATATAGAATGATCAAGGGATAGGAGTGAAATGGAGATGAGTTTTGCTAGAAAAATAAGCTCGGATCTTATACTGTGGCTCATTTTAATACTCGCTGCTTTTTTGTACGGTTATGGAGTTTGGAATGACCACTATGTGAATACATACTACACCACTGCCGTGGGAAGTATGCTGCAAAACTTTCATAATTTCTTCTTCGCTTCACTCGACTCTGCAGGTTCAGTCACGGTGGATAAACCACCGGTCACCTTTTGGATTCAGACTCTTAGCGCGCTCATCTTCGGGCTTCATGGCTGGAGTGTAATTTTGCCTCAGGCGCTTGGGGGCGTGGGCTCCGTGTTGCTCGTATACCTTCTGGTTAAACCTACCTTTGGTAAAGCGGCAGCACGTTTAGCAGCGCTGGCCATGGCAACAACTCCAGTAGCGGCGGCTGTTAGCCGGACGAATAACATTGATGCTTTGTTAGTATTCACGTTACTGTTGGCGGTTTGGTTTTTATTTAAAGGAACGAAGAGTAATAAGCTGGGCAGTCTCCTTGCCGCATTCGCTTTAATCGGTGTTGGGTTTAATGAGAAGATGCTGCAGGCTTATATGGTTTTGCCGGCTTTTTATCTCTTTTATGTCTTGGCTGCGAAAGTGAACTGGAAGCGAAAAACTGGAGTATTAGCGGCCTCGACAGCTATATTACTCGTGGTCTCGTTATCCTGGGCAGTGATAGTGGATTCGATTCCCGCTAGTAAACGACCTTATATCGGCAGCAGCGGTACTAACTCCGTGCTCAATCTTGCCTTTGGTTATAATGGTGTCGCGCGGTTGACGGGTGATCGGGGGACAGGTGGTGGCGGAGGTGGAATGCCTTCAATGAATGGTGGTGAGATGCCGAACATGAATGGCGAGATGCCAGCTATGAACGGTGAAAGACCCGCTATGAACGGGGCAGATGCTGAAAATGGTACGGATAGCGGACGTGGAGCATTTTCGGGTCGGCAAGGCATAAATTCAACCTCAGACGGTCAAAATGGCGCCGATGATGGAGGTTCACCAGGGCAACCACCCGGCGGTGGAACAGATAATCAAAACCGGCAATTTGGTGGTGAAGGTGGGGGCCAAGGACAACGCAGCGGCATGAATGGCGGCGGAGGTGGAATGTTCAATACTGGAACCGCAGGTCCACTGCGCCTGTTCCAATCAGAGCTGTCAGGTCAGGCAAGCTGGATGCTGCCTTTTGTATTGTTTGGTTGTATTGGATTATTCGCTAATCTGCGGAGAAGGAACTTTACGCAAGGGCATAAAGAAGCTCTATTCTGGTTAGCATGGCTGGTCCCGGTGATGGGATTCTTCAGTATTGCGGGATTCTTCCATCAATATTATCTGGTGATGATGGCTCCGCCGATAGCCGCGCTGGTCGGTGCAGGCTGGTCAAAGCTCTGGAGTCTGTATCGCGAGCACTCTGGTTGGCTGTCATGGCTATTGCCAGTTGCGACGCTGGTTACAGCAGTTTTTCAATGGTACATTTTTCATCCTTATGACGATACGATTGGCAGGGGCTGGTCGATTGGCATTCTGGCTGCCGGTATAGTTGTTTCTTTAGTGCTGGTCGTTCTTAAAGGCAAGCAGAAGCCATTTGTTTTCTCGGCAAGTATTGTCGCTGTACTAGTATTGTTAATTGGCCCGCTCTACTGGGCAGCTACCCCTATTACTTATGGCCTGAACAGTCAAACCCCTGAAGCAGGACCAGGCAGCAGTGAGGGTAGAGGAGGAATGGGCGGTAATTCTAGCAACTTTGGGCGTAATAGCGCCACAAGTGCGAATGAGAGTCTGCTGTCCTATCTGGAGGAAAATAATACTGGGGAGCCTTATCTGTTTGCCGTATTGGATTATGGCACAGCAGCTCCTTATATCGTCGATAAGGGGGCATCGGTTGTTATTCTGAACGGATTTTCCAACTCAGACACAGTGTATACCACAGATACCCTAAAGGCGTTAGTAGAGAGTGGCAAGGTGAAATACTTCCTGCTGAGCAGCGGCGGTATGGGTGGTGGACGTGGAGGGAATTCTACGCTATCTACCTGGATTACCGACAATGGCACAGAGGTTCCAGCAGCGGATTGGGCAGGAAACGACGCTGGCAACAGCGGAACGTTATACAAAGTTACAGTTAACTAGTTCAGTGTTTTAGGATACAAAGCGTGCTAATACATTTGCAGGCACGCTTCAGCATTCAAATTAAAGGAGGAGCTGCTCATGAGTATCAACGTGCGCTATTCCATTATTATACCGATGTTTAATGAAGAGGCAGTCATTCAGGAAACGTATCGCCGTATTAAAAAAGTGATGGCAATGACGGAGGAAGTATATGAGCTGATCTTCGTGAATGACGGCAGCACAGACAACTGTGCCCAGATGATCGAGGAATATAGCTATTGGGATGAGAGTGTGAAGCTGATCGATTTGTCACGTAACTTTGGACATCAGATCGCTATTACTGCCGGAATGGACTATGCCCTTGGGGATGCAGTTGTCATTATTGATGCTGATTTGCAAGACCCGCCTGAATTGATCTTGGACATGATTGCAGAATGGAAGAAGGGGTATGAAGTTGTATATGCTAAACGGGTGAAGCGAAACGGTGAATCCTTATTCAAAAAGTGGACGGCCAGCCTGTTTTATAGAATTCTGCGTTATTCAACCGATATTTCTATCCCTGTGGATACAGGTGATTTTCGGCTCATAGATCGTAGGGTTTGCGAAGAGCTCAAACGTCTACCGGAGAAAAACCGTTTCGTACGCGGACTGGTCAGCTGGGTTGGTTTCCGTCAGAAGGTGATTGAATATGAACGGGATGAACGTCTGGCGGGGGAAACAAAATATCCACTAAAACGTATGATCAAGCTCTCTTTGGACGGAATCACCTCCTTTTCTTATAAGCCGCTGAAGCTGGCAGGATATTTGGGCGCACTGCTGTCGGCTTCTGGTTTTCTGTATCTTATGTATGTATTGTACCTGGTAATTTTTACAGACTCAGTCGTTAAGGGCTGGGCTTCGATGATTGGAATTACGCTGACCTTTAATGGCTTCGTACTCATTATGCTAGGAATACTAGGTGAGTATATCGGCCGGATTTATGATGAAACTAAGGGACGTCCGCTTTATATTGTCCAAGAGTTCTATGAAGGTAAGGGGCAGCAAAAGAATGTTCGTGAGCACCCTGTGACCCATCTCCGTAAATAAACTGCAAGGGAGGGATTCCTGATGAAGATTAGAAAAGCTGTCATTCCCGCCGCGGGCTTAGGCACTCGTTTCCTGCCTGCAACTAAGGCTCAGCCAAAAGAAATGCTGCCCATTGTGGATAAACCAGCGATTCAATATATCGTAGAGGAAGCCGTTCGGTCTGGTATTGAAAGTATTATCATCGTGACCGGCCGTAATAAGAAGTCGATTGAAGATCATTTTGATAAATCGGTGGAGCTGGAGCAGACGCTTCTGGAAAAAGGGAAAGAGGATCTACTTCGTGAAGTCCAGCTAATTAGTGAGCTAGCGAGCATCCATTACATTAGGCAAAAGGAGCCGCTGGGACTAGGCCATGCCATCCTTTGTGCGGAACAATTTATCGGTGATGAACCTTTTGCTGTTCTGCTTGGTGACGATATCATGGTCTCGGAGGACCCGGCGCTGCTGCAGATGATGAGATTGTATGAGCAAGAGGAGCAGACCATCGTCGGTGTGCAGCAGGTGCCACGGCAGGAGGTTAACAAATATGGGATTATCTCCTCCAGCGGCTCACTAAATGGAGTTCATGAAGTAAAAGGATTGGTAGAGAAGCCCTCGCCTGAAACAGCTCCTTCAGAGTATGCCATTATGGGGCGATATATTTTGGAGCCTTCGATATTCACAGTGCTGGCTAACCTCGAACGTGGAGCAGGCGGTGAATATCAACTGACGGATGCTTTGCACGAGGTATGCCGGCATGAAGGATTGCTGGCGCTCGATTTAATCGGCAAGCGTTATGATATTGGTGATAAATTCGGTTACATTAAGGCCACGCTGGAGGTAGGTTTGATGCGGGAGGATTTGCGCCCATTATTGGTTCCGTATTTGCAGGAGCTGGCTGCTAGTCTTAAGGGAAGAGAAGAAGAAGTGGACTCCTTGCATCGGAGTATACACAGTTGAGGGAGAGGAACTGTTTCAAATGATCATAACATCGGCTTCGGCGGTGGCATGAGGTTTTGAAGCAGTTTTTTTGCGTGTGGTGTTCAACGGGCAGGTGAGGGACGAGCAAATAGGTGTACTTTATACAATTAAAAGTATGGGGGGACAGCTGCAAATCGATTTAGTTGCACTTGATACATCTATATCTTCACATCTTAGCTATAATGCTCATTTAGCCTGTTTTTAGTTGCATAAAATACACTTAAAACAGCCGTGTGGGTGTTATTGTTTGAAATAGCTGCATCAAGTGCAGTTATTTTTCAATCTCGTAACTTGGTTCTCCTTGGTGACGAAAAAATCCGGAAGACCGATTCCTAAGAATCATCCTCCGGATTATGATTTGAGTACTGAAGATTAAGCTTTCAACACATCATGATCAACGTAACGCGCGCCATTTAACTCGCTAATTACATTAATAGCTACCTTCGCACCATCGCCTGCGGTAATAATGGCATGTACACTTACTCCAGCAACAGTACCAGCAGCCCAAATACCTGCGATATTCGTTTTGCCTTCAGCATCAACGGCTACTACAGTTTTGATTCTTGGCTCTGTACCATCCTTAGTCTCTACGCCAGCTTTGGCAGCTAGATCTGTAAGGGCGCCTGTGGCAAGAATAACATGTTTTGCTTCATAGATAATTCCATCTTCAGTTTCAATGACAAAACCGTTGCCGCTGGAGGTGAGGTTGATAGCCTGCTCGGAAACCAGCTCAGCGCCAAATTTAACGGCTTGCTTATGCCCAGTTTCGACCAGCTCAGGACCACCTACTTCGGAAATTCCATAAAAGTTCTCAAACCAACCTCTGCGGGTCATGCCCTTATCGTTGTCGATCAGCAGCGTTTTTTTGCCCGCCTTGGCGGCGAACAGGGCTGCGCTTGCACCGGCAGGACCGGCGCCAATTACGGCGATTTCGTACATGTATTTACCTCCTAAAAGTTTTGTGGAGCGATGCTCCTTAGAATGGACTACATAGCAAAACTGGCAACGAAAGCATACGCTTAAGTTTTGTGGAGCGATGCTCCAGTTCCTCTTAATTATAACGGTTGTTACTGTTCCTTGGCTAATCCTTCCTCACAAGGCAGGCTGACCGTAAATGTTGTCCCCTCGCCGACGGTGCTATTTACACTAATCTTGCCGTGATGCGCCTCGACAATAGATTTTGTAATGGAGAGACCCAAACCTGATCCGCCGTATTTACGTGTGCGAGAGGAGTCACTGCGGTAGAATCGATCAAAGATATGTGGGAGATGCTCTCCGGGAATTCCGTAGCCATTATCCCGCACGCTTAATAGAGCTTGATTTCCTTCCGCTTGTAAAGAAAGATGAATGCTCCCTGCCGCGGTATCGGTATGCTGAACTGCATTGTGGAACAGATTCAGAATCACCTGCTTCAGCTTATAGGGATCATATTTACCACGGATGCCATAGGAGATATCAAATGTAACTTTACGTTGATCCGCGAGCAAAAGCAGATGCGGCTTCATTTCGCGAATCACCTCGCTGAGAATCAGATTAGTCATCTGCAGCTGTGGAGCTCCGTCCATTCGAGCGAGCAGTAGCAGATCCTCGACCAGCTTATTGATCCGTTTCGATTCACCATGCATGCTTCGCAACGAGTTATATAACTGTTCTTTATTATCAGCGGCGCCCCGCAGCAAGACCTCAAGAAAACCGTGTATTGAGGTAAGCGGAGTTCTAAGTTCGTGGGAAGCATCGGCAGCGAACCTGCGCATCTGCTCCTTGGCCTCCCGTTCATTATGAAAGGATATTTCGAGACGTTCGAGCATACCATTGAATGAATGAGCAAGCTTGTCGATCTCGGCCTGTCCTTGGTCAACTGGAAACCGAATGTCCAAATTACCGGCATTAATGATCTCAGCCGATTCTCCCATATTAGAAAGAGGAACTAACGTCTTTCGCAGGGCCGGCAAGTATAGGAATAATCCAGTCAATAAAGCAATCACTGACAAACCTGCGTAGATCAGCAGCTGCTGCATAATCACATCCGTTAATGGCCCCGTGCTCACACTCATTTGCAGCAGCAATCTAGTATTTCCAGGCCTATAAAGATTCATGAATATGGCTAGATGTTCAGTGCCGTCTTCAGCTTGGATGAGCTTGTAATTTCCTGTTGCCCTATCTGTGGTGTGAATCAGCAGCGCATCGTATTGCTCATTGGTCAGCCTGGGTGCTGCTATATCTGAGAGGGTCAATTGCTGTAAATCCCTGAAGGTGCCATCCGAGCTGTACATGGCGAGAGTTGTATGGGCATCAAGCAGAAGCGGACGCCGGTTCTCGCCAGTTCGCAGCCCACTTGGCATTTTATTCATGTCTTCTCTTTCCATCGGGAAATTGCTGTTAAACTCGTTGTTCGTGTCATTTATACCTGTGGTGTCCTCGTCATAGGAATTAAAAAAGTTGAAAAACATCTCACGGGGGACAGAACGTATTTGCGCTTCCATAGACTCCGCTCTATTGCTGTATATAAAATCTCGCATAAGGATATATTGTAAGACTCCAATTAGCAGCAGCAATCCTGATAGAATGAGCAGCGATGTGGCAAGCAGCTGTTTACGCAGGGAACGTGGTGCAGGTAGTCTGCGAAGCCATCTGAAGATGGGAGTGCTCATAGATCCACCCGGTAGCCTGCGCCCCGCAGGGTACGGATAATACGGTGCTCCTTATCTCCGAGCTTCTCACGAAGCGAACGGATATAGACCTCAACGATATTTTCCTCACCGCCAAAATCATAGCCCCACACTTTATCAAGAATCATAGGCTTGCTGAGTACAAGGCCGTGATTGATAACGAGATACTGCAATAACTCGTATTCCGTAGGGGAGAGCTCAAGTACTTCTTCCCTGAAGCGAATTTCCTTTCGCCGGCTGTCAATTCGGAAAGGACCGCAGCGGACCTCGCCTAGCAGCCCCGGAAACTGATTCCGCAGCCGCGCTTGGATCCGCGCTAGTAATTCATCAAAGCTGAAGGGCTTGACCATATAGTCGTCAGCACCAATAGAAAGTCCCTTTACGCGATCATCCACTTCGTCTTTAGCAGTAAGCATGATGACAGCTACCTCTGTCTCTTCCGAGCGCAGATAGTGACATACCTCGAATCCATCCATACCCGGCATCATAACATCCAGGATAGCTACATGGGGCTTGAATTCAGCTGCAATTGAAATGGCGCTTAGCCCGTCCGACGCGGTTCTTACTTCAAAACCTTCATTAAGGAGACCCAGCTCCAGGAACTGTAATATATGAGGCTCATCATCTACGAGCAGAAGTCGAACTCCTTGTACTGCTTTCATCATAGGTTCCTCCAAATCGGTGATAGATAGCTTCATTATGCCATATCCGGTTGAATGTTTGCTGAAGACCGGAGGATACTTTTTCTAGAATAAATGAGCGAATTTCTTTCACATGGCTTTAAATTGGTTAATCTAGTTATAAGGAATATTAACGTGTTTAATGACAAACAGGGTTAAAAATTCCGGATTTTCGGAATTGCGATAAAGGGTTTTGACGAAGAATATAGAACACTTTACAATAAGGATAATCTCCTGATTCAGGCTCCTGATTTTGGAGAATGCTCTCCCTATTTTAGGTTAGATCATCCGAACGTGTAAAATTTCCTTCCTCGTTTTTTCAACTTTGTCATCTTCCTATCAAGGCTCATTTCTTTCTGGTGTATTTCTTTTCTAATTCACTTCTTTCTGGAATTCTGTTCATTCATCCTAGGTTTGCTGAACTTTATATTACCCATAAGTCAAGGGAGGCTTTTCCATGAAGAAAAAAGAAATGGTAGCCATGCTATTGGCTGGAGGCCAAGGCAAAAGATTGAAAGGTTTAACCAAATCGCTTGCCAAGCCCGCTGTCTATTTTGGGGGCACTTATCGGATTATCGACTTTCCTTTAAGTAACTGCTCCAATTCGGGTATTGATACTGTCGGTGTATTGACACAGTATGAGCCACTTATACTACATTCTTACATCGGAGTAGGCAGTGATTGGGATTTGAACCGTAAGAATGGTGGAGTATTCGTATTGCCACCGCATGAACGTGAGAATGGAAGCAGCTGGTATCGGGGAACAGCCGATGCGATTTATCGAAATCTTAAATTTGTAGATCAGTTCGACCCCGAGCATGTCCTTATTCTATCCGGTGATCACATTTATAAAATGGATTATCATGCTATGCTGCAATACCACAAGGAGAGAAACGCAGATTGCACGATTTCTGTGATTGACGTTCCGCTGGAGGAAGCAAGTCGATTTGGAATCTTAAATACGGAGGACGATCTGAAAATTTACGAATTTGAGGAAAAGCCTGCACAGCCAAAAAGCACGCTAGCTTCTATGGGGGTGTACATCTTTAAATGGGAAATTCTCCGCAAGCATTTACTGGAGGACGGAGAGAATATAGGATCATCTCACGATTTTGGTAAAGATATCATTCCTTTGATGCTGGAAGACGGGAACTCTTTATTTGCGTACCCTTTTGAAGGGTATTGGAGAGACGTTGGTACGGTAGCAAGCCTGTGGGAAGCGAATATGGATTTACTGAGCGATAATCCACCGCTTAATCTAAATGATCCCAGCTGGCGCATATTTACACGCAATCCGAATCAACCCGCCCAATATGTCGCACCTGGGGCGAAAGTGTCAGGATGCATTATTAATGAAGGCTGCATTGTGCATGGTGAAGTGAAGCACTCGGTTCTTTTTTATGGCGTAGAAGTAGGTGAAGGCAGTGTGATTACGGACTCCGTAATTATGCCTAAGGTTAAGATTGGTAAGAACGTACGCATTCATAAAGCGATTATTAGTGAGAATACGGTAATCGACGATTATATGGAAATAGGCATCGAGCGGGAGAACGAGAACGAAATTCTGCTGATCGACAATAAAAGCAAGAAACGTAAATCAGCTGTGGCCAAAACCATATAATCAAGCTAAAACGCCTTCGGCGTCCTTCTAGGGACGGTAAGCGTTTATGCGAGATTTATAAGGATAAAGTATATAGTGAAACTTATACTTTCTTATAAATTATAAGAGGACGGTGGATTCCGATGAAGCAACTCATGGGTGTAATTAATCTGGATCATGAACTCGATAAACTAAATGAACTCACTTATTTCCGCTGTGGTGCAGCCGTACCTTTTGCCAGTCGTTATCGGTTGATAGATTTCGTGCTTTCCAATATGATGCGTGCGGATCTAGAGAGCGTGGGCCTGTTTGTTCGCCGTAAATATCGTTCTTTAATGGACCATTTGGGTGACGGGAAATCTTGGGATATGAATCGCAAGCATGGGGGACTATTTATTTTGCCTCCGGACTGGAATGATCCCACCGATACTTCTCTTGGCGACCTTCAGCATTATCATAATAATCTTGATCTTTTTAAACGGGGATCTGCTAAATATATTGTGTTTTCCGGCAGCCAGCATATTAATACTATCGATCTCCAGGACTTGTACAGCTACCATTTGGAGAAGGGTGCCGATGTTACAGTAGTATACAAAAAAATAGAGCAATTGCAGCCAGAGCATGAGTTATGCCAGCGTATTGAAGTGGACGAAGAGAATAATGTGACCAATATCCATCATGAGAAGGATCATCCCAATTTATATCTCGATATCTTCATTATGGAGAAAAAACTGTTCCTGGAGCAGGTGGAACATTGCATTGCACATGGGGAGAGTTACTTTTTCCGTGATGTGATCCAGAAAAACCGCCATAAATTCAAAATCGCTGCTTATGAGTATCATGGCTATCATGCCGTAATTAATTCATTGGAAAGCTATTATAAGAATAGTCTGGAGCTGCTTCAGCAGGAGAATTACTTTAGTCTGTTCAAAGAAAGTCCAGTACAGACGAAGATTAAATATGAGGCTCCTACCCGATATTTAGAGAGCGCAAATGTCAGCAATTCACTGGTGGCTAACGGCTGCATTATAGCTGGAACGATGGAGAACAGCGTGATCTTTCGTGGGGTTCAGGTACGTAAAGGAGCGAAGATCATCAACTCTGTAATTATGCAGAAGTGCATTATAGAGGAAGATGCTGTTATTGAGAATGTGATCATGGATAAGGACGTACATTTAAGTAAGAATCGAATTCTCGTCGGGGATAGTAAACGTCCATTTGTGATCGCCAAGAGCAGCAAAATATAAACCAACTGGATTAGATGAAACGAAACAGTATAACCTATCTGATCTACAGGCATAGTCTAATGCATCCCTAAAAAAAGCTTTTGTCAGGAGGAACCTGCTGTTGTTTAACGATAAAGAAACTTTCAAACAGGTGTTTCGCGAGACGCTCATCAGTAAATTGGGCAAACCTTTGGAGGAAGCCTCGAATGCTGATGTCTATAAAATATTAGGCAACATGATTCGCGAGAATGCCGGGAAAAATTGGGCGGATACCAATCAAAAGTACAAGACGGATAAGGATAAGCAGGTATACTATTTTTCTATGGAGTTTCTGATCGGAAGACTTCTGGGGAACAATCTGCTGAATATGGGCGTGCTGGAGGTCGTGCGTGAGGGATTGGCCGATCTTGGTTTCTCGCTGCAGGATATTGAGGAGGTAGAAGCCGACGCTGGGCTTGGCAATGGAGGACTTGGACGTCTAGCTGCTTGTTTCTTGGATTCACTGGCCTCCCTGCAATATGCGGGGCATGGTTGCGGTATACGTTATAAATACGGCTTGTTCGAGCAGAAAATCGTTGACGGGTATCAGGTGGAACTGCCCGATTACTGGCTGCAAAATGATAATGTATGGGAAGTGCGTCGTGAAGACAAGCAGGTAGAAGTAAGGTTCTGGGGCGTGATTGAGACTCGCGAGGAGAACGGGCGGCTTATCTTTGAGCATAGTCAATATGAGGCCGTTCGTGCAGTTCCGTATGATGTGCCTATCATTGGTGCAGATCGGCGGCATGTGAATACACTGCGCAACTGGAGTGCGGAGTCCATCACTCAGCCAGCGAGAACATTTGGCTCTTTTGCGGGTTCAGACTATCATAAATTCCTGGAATATAAGCGTTCCGTAGAATCCATCTCGGAGTTTCTGTATCCGGATGATTCACAATACGAAGGCAAGCTGTTGCGGTTGAAGCAGCAATACTTCCTCTGCAGTGCTGGCCTGCAAAGTATTCTGCGAACCTTTGGAAAGCTTGGACTCCCTATACAATCGTTGCCCGACAAGGTTGCACTTCATATCAATGATACACATCCGACGCTTGTAATCCCTGAATTGCTGCGGATTCTGATGGATGTACATGGATTAGGATGGGATGAGGCGTGGAGTATTACAACTCGTATGGTGTCCTATACTAATCATACGATCTTGAGCGAAGCGCTGGAGAAATGGCCTATTCAAATGGTCAGGGACTTGCTTCCACGTATTTTTCTTATTATTGAAGAGATCAATGCCCGCTTCTGCGGCGAGCTGATGAGCCGTTATCCCGGTGATCAGGACCGGATTTCACAGATGGCGATTATTCATGACGATCAGGTTCGCATGGCCCATCTGGCGATTGTGGCGAGCCATAGTGTCAATGGGGTAGCGGCGCTGCATACAGAAATATTGATGAAACGCGAAATGCGGCTCTTTAATGAAATGTACCCGCACCGCTTCAATAATAAGACGAATGGGATTACTCACCGGCGTTGGCTGATGCATGCCAATCCGGATCTGGCTAACCTAATCAATCAATCGATAGGAACCCGCTGGATGAGCCATCCGCAAGAGATGATTGGCTTGATTAAATATTGTGAGGATGCTTCCTTCCAAGAACAAGTGGCCAGCATTAAACGGCGGAATAAGCTCAAGTTGGCTGAATACATCTACAGCAAGCATTCGGTACATGTAGACCCCGACTCTATTTTTGATGTTCAGGTGAAGCGCCTGCATGCTTATAAGCGGCAGCTGCTTAATATTTTGCATATTCTGCATATGTACAACCAAATCAAAGATAATCCTTCGATGGATATGGTACCGCGCACGTTTATATTCGGAGCAAAGGCGGCACCAAGCTATCATTTGGCGAAACGAATTATCAAGCTGATCAATACTGTGGCAGAAGCTGTCAACAAAGATCCGGATGTTAGAGGCAAGATTCGTATCTTTTTCCTTGAGAATTATTCAGTATCTTTGGCCGAGAAAATCATTCCTGCTGCGGATATTAGTGAACAGATCTCTACTGCGAGTAAAGAGGCCTCCGGCACGGGGAATATGAAGTTTATGATGAACGGTGCATTGACCGTAGGTACGATGGACGGCGCTAACGTGGAAATGCATGAGATGGTAGGGGACAACAATATGTTCCTGTTCGGTCTTCGTGCTGAGCAGGTAATGGATTATTATCAGCATGGCGGCTATCACGCACGTGATATCTACAATGGGGATAGTCGTGTGAAGGAAGTATTGGATCAGTTGGTTAATCCGGGACCTATATGCTGTCATGGTGCGGAGTTTGAGACCATTTTCCATTCTCTTTTGGATAATAACGATGAATTCTTTGTACTTAAGGATTTCGCAAGTTATGTCGAGACTCATGTCGAGATTGACCGGGCATACCGCAACCGTCAGGAATGGCTGAAGAAGTCTATTATAAATATTGGTCATTCCGGTAAATTCTCTAGCGATAATACGATTAGCCACTACGCCGCGGAGATTTGGAATATCAGTCCGGTACGGCTATAGGCTCAACAAGATTAGGCTGTCTTATAAGTAGGAGATTCCTACAAATGAGACAGCCTATTTCTTATGCTTTATAAGGCAGAGCTGCTTTAGATAACTTCCGATACCAGGGCAGCGAACCGCTCTAGGAACCGGCGTTCCTCATCATCAAAACGATCTTTCAGCGGACTGTCGATATCGAGTACGCCAAGCAAACGATCATCCTTGATCAGCGGGACAACAATTTCGCTGTTTGAAGCGGCGTCACAGGCGATATGTCCCGGGAATGCATGGACATCTCCAACTACTAGCGTGCGTCGTTCCGCAGCAGCCGTTCCGCAGACTCCACGAGACAACGGGATGCGGATGCAGGCAGGAAGACCTTGGAAAGGTCCGAGCACAAGCTCCTTGCCATCAAATAAATAAAAACCGGCCCAATTCGTATCCGGCATAGCGTGTTTAAGCAGTGCCGAAGCATTGGCCAGGTTGGCCGTAGCACTTGGTTCGTCCTTTACTAATGCTTCTAGTTGGATTAGAACCGCTTCAAACTGCTCGTTGCGTGTTCCATCGTAAGGCATAGCTTGAAACATGAAGCATCACCTTCCTGTACTTTAAATTCAAATATGAACTCCTAACTGTAATTATCAACATAGTACAGCTAGACATGATACGTCAAGCGACAATACCAATCTGTAACAATATGGAATGTTCCTTGAAGTCCATGAAATGCGCAACAGCCACAATAATGTTTCCGAGGATCGGTCAGAGGGTAATGCTAGTATAAATACCGAAGGCTATATAGCCGGAAGAGGTGGAATATGCGCGCTGATGTACAGAACTTGTTCATAGGAATTCATATGCTTTATTGTGCACGGGATAAAGATGTGACGATCTCAGAGATGCTGCTCGGACTTGAAGATCTGGGGTATCGTGTAGGAGAACGCGAAGTGAAACAGGAATTGGAAAAGCTGACACTGGACAACTTTCTGACTGCCCATACCGAAGGGTACAGTATTACGGGGACTGGAATTGAAGAGTTCAAGGATATTCGAGCCAAACTTCAGGTGTTATGCAGTGAAGTTATTCATGAAGCGGAATGAAATCATTGTAGTTAAGTTTAATAAAAAGCGTCTGTATTAAGGGAGTGTATGCCCCCTGATGCAGACGTCTTTTTATGTTAACGCGTAGAATTTGTTCTTTTCAATGTTAAAGAATTTAGAACTTTTATCTTAAGGATATACTCTTGAATGATGTATAATTGATAAGTTGAAGGGGGGCAGAGATTTGTATATCTGCAATGGAGTGATACCCACACTGGTCGGCAGTAGATTGAAGCTGTGCGCTATGACTACTGAGCATGCTTCAGCATTATATCAGATCTGGTCTCATCCAGAGGTCACCCGCTGGCTGGGGGCTCCAGCATTATCCTCTATAGAAGAGACTAAGCAACTGATTGCTTTTTTATTACAGATGGCTCAGGAAGAGGAGAGCTTGCGCTGGAGTATTGTAGGACCCGAAGGTGAAGTTATAGGGAGCTGCGGTTATAACTATTGGCAGTTGCAGGGAGCTTACCGCGGGGAAATTGGCTGCGATCTGGCGCCTGCCTTTTGGGGACTTGGATATATGAAAGAAGCGCTTGGTTTAGTGCTCGACTTCGGCTTTAATAGGATGGGGCTGAATCGGATAGAAGCGCTGTGTCATCCTGATAATAATCGTGCGGAGAGGCTGGTTCAAACGCTCGGCTTTCAGAAGGAAGGTATACTGCGTCAATATCGCCAGACACCTTCCGGCTTTCAGGATGTGACCCTACATGCGCTTCTACGTGGGGAATGGGAATGATTTTATTACATAAAGAGAGGGTTTGGAACATTGAAGTCAACAGGGGATTTAGAACGTAAATTAATACTGATAGGGGTGCTGCTAGCTACCTTTCTGGCTGCGATTGAAGGAACGGTAACAGGACCAGCGGGTCCAGCTATCGTAGGTGAATTTCAGGGAATGCAGTGGCTTAGCTGGATATTCACTTCTTATTTGCTGGCAATGGCTATTACTACTCCTATTTTCGGCAAAATCAGTGATCTCTTTGGACGCAAGCCGGTGTTCATGTGGGGAGCAGCTGTTTTTTTATTAGGCTCGTTATTATGCGGTATTTCGCAAAGTATGGAGCAGCTGATCCTGTTCCGGGCAATACAGGGGATTGGCGCGGGTGCGCTCATTCCAATGACCTTTACCATCATCGGGGATATTTACAGTATCGAGGAGAGAGCGAAGACACAAGGATTACTTAGCTCTGTATGGGGGATTTCCTCTTTGGTAGGTCCTCTTCTTGGGGGATATGTAGTAGATTACCTAAGCTGGCGCTGGGTATTTGTTTTTAATCTACCATTCGGTTTATTAGCAATGGTATTTATTGCCCGCTATCTGAAGGAAGAGAAGGTACGTCGGAAAGCACAAATTGATGTGGCAGGGGTGCTGCTGTTCGCTGCTGGTATGGGCGCATTGCTCTTCGGTCTCTCCACAGGTGGACAGAATCTGGAGTGGACATCCCCACTGCTAATCGCAACTCTAAGTGTGGCTGTTATCCTGCTAGTCTTATTTTTCTTTGTGGAGCGTCGTGCTCCTGAACCTATGTTGCCGCTGGGTCTATTCTCGAACCGCAACATAGCGGTGTCTACTGGCGCTAACCTGCTGGTAAGCACATTAATTATTGGGCTTTCTACGTATGTGCCATTATGGGTGCAGGGTGTATCCGGAAAAAGCGCCGCCATCTCAGGTTTGCTACTGGCGCCGATGTCGGTAGGCTGGATGTTTGGTTCGATCGCCGGAGGGCGGATGATTCTAAAAGCGGGTTCGCGTCGAACCGCAATGCTTGGATTGATTATGATCGCTGCCGGGGCTATTGGCCTGGCTTTCTTAACAGGGGAGTCTTCACAGCTGCTGCTTTTATGCTTGATGCTGGTCTGTGGAGTTGGCTTTGGGTATTCTTCTACAGTCTTTACGATTATTGCGCAGTCCTCTGTTGCGTATGAGCAACGGGGAGCATCTACAGCGCTTAATGCGTTCACGCGTTCTTTAGGACAGACTGTTGGGGTGGCTATTTTTGGTTCCTGGCTGAACTTGAATATTGATAAGCTGTTAAGAAAACAACCGGATTCGAACATCTCAGGGGATGATATTAATAAGCTGCTTGGATCGCATGCAGGAACTAACCTGTCTGGGGAAGTATCAAATAGTCTGCGTGATGCCCTTGAAGGTGGTCTTCATTCATTATTTATCGTAATGGCAGTTTTCGCTGTTTTGTCGCTGATAATATCCTGGGGTTTGCGCAAGGGTGTGCCTTCAGTAGAGGATGCTACATCGTCCTTGAAAAAGGCATAACTTATTAGGTAGATAGCGTGTTAAAGTGGTTGAACCATACGAATTGACTCTTGGAGTGGCGTACGGAGTGACACATAGAATGACGCATGGAGAGACACATGGACTAACGGACGGAGTAGCACATGGAATCACGCACGGAATAACGGACGGTGGCACGCCAGATTGATGTAACCTCTAGAGTAGAGCGTCGATGGAAGCAGTGGATAGACGCGTTTAGTTGTATTTCGTACAACTATAATCCTGCCGGTAACTTTTTCAATGGATATAGCTGTATTTAGTACACCTATTTTCTTGATTTACTCGCCTAGGGGTGGTTTGTCTGGTTTTTAATTGTACAGAATACACTTAAAGTTAGAATGAGCGGATTTGCATACGAAATAGCTGTATAGAATGCAGTTATTCCCTAAGTTACTGCTCAGGTTCATCAAGATCCGGCGCTGAAAATATAGCGAGTTACATCAAAAGTGAATTTTACCGAGAGCGATAGTAACGGTCAGCTGAAAGGGACGCCCAATCGGAAGCGTGCTCGCCAAGTCCAATCGGAAGCATGCTTGCAAGTCCTGCCGAATAAGGATGACTATGATCCGAGGTTTGCCAAAAGCGGACCTCAAAGTCCGTCTTCGGCATCGACTTACCGATCATCTGCTCAAGTAAGCCGGCGCAGAACAAAAAAACCAATAGGCGATTCTCAAATAAATCGGAGAATCGCCTATTGGTTTTCTTTTTACCATTAACAGAAATCAAGAATAGCTTGTCTGTAACACATAAATAAGCGACTCTTACTTACGAGGAAGAGGGGACAGCTTCTCAGCTTGTAGACCCATCTTTTTGAGCAGAACAATCATTTGTTCCTTCTCATCATCATTCAGACCGCTGAAAGCAAGATGCAGGCGTTCCGAATATTTCGGATACATCTCATTCATGAGACGTTCACCTTCCGTAGTCAGCTCCGCAAAAATCACACGGCGATCGCTCGGACAAGGCTTACGCTGCAAATAGCCGCGTTCCTCAAGCTTATCGATTACGTAAGTAACGTTGCCGCTTTGCAGCAGCAGCTTGGCGCCAATTTGTTGAATGGGTTGTGGTCCCTTATAGTACAAAACTTCCATAACGGCAAAGGCAGTCGGATTAAAACCTTCAATTTTGCTGCCGGTAACAGCATGTTCATTAATGCTCTTAAAAGACTTGGCAAATACCCGGTACAAATGTAGTGTTAATTGCGTATCACGTTCGTAAGATTGTATCATGCTTCTCCACCCTCTATCGTTAATCATGTGTGAACTCATCGCACAGTTTGCAATCAATAGTCATTAGTGCACGGGTTACCTGTGCAACGAACCTTGAGATAACCTTAGAATACGTGAAAGAGCGAATGAAGAACATGTGATTTGTCACAATGAGCACACTTTTAATTATTAAAAATCAAACAATTTTTTAAATACGGTAAAAACGAAGGTTTTTTTGATTTCAGTCTTTGAAAGGATAAGAATTTCAGCCTTAGGTTCAAGCGCTATTTACGCCTCCAGACGGATGATTGATGTTCTCCAATATTTTACTATTACTTCATCGAGAAATAGTAACGGGGAGTGAAGTAAGATGGAGGAACAGCTGGCTCATGATTCAAAAGAAGGAAAGCTGACGGCGAATAAGCCCTTTATGCTGCTTATTGCCGCACAGCTTGTATCGAATGTGGGAGACTGGTTGCATATACTAGCGCTACTGACAATGGTAGCTTTTAAATGGAATGCTACACCGTGGGAAATTACGGCTATATCTTTATGTATGGC
Organism: Paenibacillus sp. FSL R7-0163; assembly: GCF_037969975.1. Classification (NCBI taxonomy): domain Bacteria; kingdom Bacillati; phylum Bacillota; class Bacilli; order Caryophanales; family Paenibacillaceae; genus Paenibacillus; species Paenibacillus sp. FSL R7-0163. The sequence continues at coordinate 5,522,242 of NZ_CP150224.1, read as the reverse complement.
TGTGCCGTTGCTCTTGGGAGGGCCGTTTGCAGGTTATTTAAGTGATCGTTTTAACCGCAAGGCGCTGATGATTGGTTCCGATCTAGCTCGTGCCGGAATCGTTGTTTGTTTGGTATTTGCAGGTTCTCTCTGGCAGGTATATGTCCTGTTGGTAGCTAAAGGGATCATGGATGTACTCTTTTCACCAGCCAAAAGCGGAAAGCTCAAGGAGCTTGTCCCTGCGGCCCAGATGGATAAAGCCATGGCGCTTAGCTCATCTATTGAACAAATAACCAAAATTGTAGGTCCTGCTCTAGGTGGACTGCTGGTTGCCGCATTTGGTATTGCCGCTTGTTATGTGATTGACTCGGCTACCTTCATTTTATCGGCGGTCATCTTAATAGGACTGCCGCGTGCGGCTGCACTGAAGAAAGATGCAGCAGAGGATAGCACAGGGGAGAATGGTGCTCGGAAGTCTTTTCGCCAAGAAATGTCGGCGGGTCTGCAGGTGATCGTGGGAATGCCTGTAGTGCTTTGCGGGATTGCTATGCTGGTGCTAGTGCTGCTAATGCTGCAAATTGGTGATTCGCAGATTGTAACGTTATTCCGGGAAATTCCGGGTGTGAACGGAGATCTGCTGGGTTGGTGTGTGGCAGCCAGTGGTCTTGGCACCTTACTGTCAGCCCTGCTTGTAAGCCGTATAGGCAGTGGTAAACATACGCTCGTCTTCATGGGATTGGGAGCTGTAATTATGGGGGTTGTTTTCTCAAGTGCAGGAATTGTAACTGCCCACGGTCAGGCTGGACTCTGGATGAACATCGCTTTGTTTGGTTCTTTTATGTTTGCTGGTGTGGGAGCAGGCCTTGCGTTTATTCCCTTCAATTCTATGCTGCAACATCGGACCCCTGCGGAATACACGGGCCGTGTATTTGGAACTATAGGCAGTCTAACAAGTGCGGCTGTTATCTTGGGACCTGTAGCCGGTGGGGCTTTAGTTACAGCGTCAGGACCTGTCCCGGCGTTCATTCTCTCTGGTACGCTTACAGCCCTGCTTGGAGTGTTGCTGTTAATGCTGCGTGGTAAAATCGAGCGGAGAGATGAAGCGGCAATTAAACGTGAGGAAGGAATTTCAGCAACAAATAACCTAGAGCTTCTCGGACAGACCTCTCTTTAATGGGAGGTTTCTTTTTAAATATAAGAGTAGTTCTCTTAGCTGTGAAAAAATCAGTATGCTTCCTTGGAGAAAGTATATATAGTACGATTAGAGAAGCTATCTTTCTGGATTGGAATTTCGATTATAATATTTATAAGAAATATTTAGGAGTTGGCGAATATGGAGAATGTAGAAATAACAGGGGATACCGAGAGCGACGAAGAGATTGTACTCGATGTTGAGATCGATGAAGCAGGCTATGAAGCAGGTGCCCCATGCATATTCGATATTTCATTTCAGGTGCGGCGTGGACAGCTGCTCGGACTGATCGGACCAAATGGTGCGGGAAAAAGTACTACAATCAAAACATTGCTCGGTTTGCTTAAGAATACCAAAGCTAAGGTCTCCTTTAATGGAGTTAATAAGTCCTATGCTTATGTACCGGAGCAGCCGGTGTTTTATGAGGATCTGACCTTATGGGAGCACTTAGATTTGGCTGCTGCTGCTTATGGACTAAAATATGAGCAGTTTCAAGAAACGGCGGAGAGATTACTGAAGCAGTTCGGTATGAATCATGTCCGTGATGATCTTCCAGCTGGCTTCTCTAAGGGTATGAAACAGAAAATGATGCTGATGCTGGGCTTTTTGGTACAGCCGGATGTTTATATTGTGGACGAGCCTTTTATCGGCTTGGATCCTCGGGCCACTAAAGATTTCCTGCGACTGCTGGAAGCGGAGCGGCAGCGCGGAGCTGGTGTATTAATGTCTACGCATGTATTGGATACTGCTGAGAAAATTTGCGATGATTTTGTGCTGATCTCGGGTGGCAGGGTTGCCGCTGCAGGAACGCTTGAAGATATACGTGATTATGCTGGGCTGCCGGAGGCGTCGTTGTTTGATTGCTTCGACGAACTGACATGAGTAAGCAGAAGCAGCGAGGGTTTGCTTTTCCTACCTCCAAAAAGCTATTCTGGCGGCGATTATTTTCTCATTGGCGTGAGCAATCTGCTATTATTCGTACGGCAGCCGATTGGACTGTGCTGTTATATATACTGATTCCCGGAGGATTTCTGGGAGGACGGTTATATTACGGGTTCTGGAATGAGGCACTGCCAGCTTGGAGTGCAGATTTGCCGTTTATGTTGATTCCTTCATTATTAGTGCTCCTGCTCTGTAGAGGTGGACTGGTGCTATTATTGCAGGAAGGGGATCTATTATTTCTAAGACAACGGCAGCGATGGATATATACGATCATGTTTCGCGGGTTGCTGTACAGCCTGATCGTAACATCGTTGAAGTTCTGTGTAGCTTTTGTGCTGTTATTACCTTTCCTGGTTCGGGGATATGGAATGCTGTCATCCGAGGTATGGGCGCTGTTCGCTCTGACTCTGGCATGTAGCTGGTGCGTTAAATTACTTGGGCATATTGTAAAAGTACAAAAGCAAGGCTGGCGGCGCTGGCTGTGGCTGTTTCTGGCCATCTCCGTTCCCTGTGGGATTTATTTCCGTGCAGCTGCGTTTTGGAACAACCGTCCAGTTTTTATGCTGCTGATTGCAGCACTCTTTGCAGTCGTAGCGGTAATCGCTCTTCAGCGGCGTATAGTGATGCGTGGGACATTCATGAACGATGTGCGTGAAGATTATAAGCAGCGGATGAAAATAGCGGCCCTATTGCTCCGCGGCGTACTGGATAAGCCACGTCCGACCCGCCATAAGCCGTGGATTTTCCGGAAATCACAGCCTTTGCTAAAATCAAAAACTGCCGAGAGCCGTTTCTCTGCGGCAGCGATTAAGGCACTTGTACGGAATCCTGCCCATTTAAAGCTCTACTTATCGTTTACTGCTGTGTCCCTTCTAGCGATATTTATCATTCCATCAGGGTTCAAATGGCTGGGTTTTATAGTTTTAATTTCCCTCATGACCAATTGGCTGTTGTCGTTCTGGTTGTTATTCGTGGGAGATGATTACATCGGAATTCTGCCGTTTACGAAAGAACAAAAAGCCGAAGCGGGGCTGCGTGCGGTCCCTATCTTACTGCTTCCTTTTTCAATCATTTGTTCTGCGCTAATCTGTATTTCCTTATATGGATGGTTTGGGATTATCCTGTTCATCCCGCTAGGTTATATCGTTGCACTGTTTAGCTCTAGAATATTTGGAACATTTCGCTTAGCGAAATAAAGATATAAATAGAACGGAAGAGTGCCCCATAAGTGATATGCTCCCCATATAGTAGACAGGTGAAATAATAAAAACCTGTCGCTGTATGGGGAGCATTTTTATGGAACAAAAAAAGTATACAGCACTGGAAAAGTTAACGATTCTCCAAGAAATTGAACGGGGCGACATTGGTTTGAAAGCTGCGCCGGAAGTATGGAATATCCAAAAACTCTATAGTGAAGTGGCGGCAACGTTATCAATTGTATGGATACGAAGGGCTGGAAGTCCGAAGCTACAATCGTACGTATTCTGCAGAACTTAAACTCTATGCCGTTAAGGATTATCTCGAGGGAGGATTGTCGCAAAACCAAATCATCTGCAAGTATAAGATTGCAAGTGCAACCCAACTCGCCAACTGGATTAGGAAGTATAATGGTCATAGCAACAGCTTAACAGCTCATTCAGGAGGAACTAAAGCTATGACCAAAGGACGCGTAACCACTTGGCAGGAACGGATAAATATCGTGCTGTACTGCCTTTCGAACGGAGAAGACTATGCGAAGGCGGCAAGCCATTTTCACGTGTCTTACCAACAAGTATATAGCTGGGTAAAGAAGTACGAAGCAGGTGGTGAAGAGGCATTACGAGACGGTAGAGGACGCACCAAAGCGCCTGAAGAACTTACGGAAGCAGATCGCCACAAACTCGCGATGCAAAAGCTGGAATACGAGAATGCACGCCTGCGTGCGGAGAATGCTTTTCTAAAAAAGTTAGAGGAACTCGAAAAGAGGAGGCGTTAAGAACCATTCGCCAGGTGAATATCTACCTGGTACCATTCAGGCTGTTCAGCAGGAACAGTCTTGCTCCATTCGGCTTTTGTGTGACATCGCAGGGATTTCACGGTCAAGTTATTACAAATGGTTGAATCGCAAACCCAGTTTTCGAGAGGCTGACAACGAGAAACTGACAGAAGTATGCTCCTCTTGTATGAGAAGGTGGAACGAACCTTTGGGTATCGCCAATTGACCCTGCATTTGCGCAGACAAATGGATAAATCTATTAACGCAAAGCGAGTGTACCGGCTGATGAGATGCCAAGGTATCCAGTCAGTCATCCGCAGAAAGAGAAAGAAGTATGTAGGCTCCACGCCTCAGCAGGTTGCAGAGAATGTGCTGAACCGTAATTTTGAGGCTGAAGCTCCAAACCAAAAATGGGTAACGGATGTAACGGAATTCAAATACGGCAACGGCAAGAAGGCGTATTTAAGTGCAATAAAAGATCTGTATGACAAGTCCATTGTTGCTTACGTTCTGGGTCATTCCAATAATAATTCGCTAGTTTTTAACACACTGGAATTAGCTTTGCAGGCAGCACCGGAGAGCCGAACCTTACTCCATAGCGACCGTGGTTTCCAGTATACCTCTCTGCATTTTAAGAAGATGCTGGACGATGCAGAACTGAAGCAAAGCATGTCCCGAGTAGGCTGCTGCATTGACAATTCGCCGATGGAATCCTTCTGGGGAACATTGAAATGTGAGAAGTACTACTTACATACCTACCAGACCTTTGAAGAACTCCAAACAGATATTGATACCTACATTCACTTTTATAATAACGAACGGTTACAGGCAAAACTAAACTTCAGTCCCATTGAATTTAGGACTAAAGCCGCTTAAACTACTTTTATTTTTTGTGCTGTCTACTTGACGGGGTGCAGTTCATAAGCCGTAAAAAGGCTGCTGGGGCACTCTTCTTTTTTTGTCTTGATTCGATCTATTGCACGCACGTACGTACGAGGTACCTAGCTAGCCTATCGGACACAGCTGCCCCTAAACATACTATTTTTCCACTTTTGGGATGCTAACGGACTCCTAGTTGCTATTGCCATGAAAAACACCATATATGAGCCTCATTATAAGGAATAGCGTCGTTGGAGTCCGAAACCCTGCCAATAAGGTGAAAAATACGCAAATAACGTCATCTGGGTCCGAAGCCGCAGTAGCTGATTAGGCAGACGCTCCACATAGCTAACGAACCCAAAACAGAGGAGCGATTCTCTAATTAATGAGAGAATCGCGCGGTCCGCCATTTTCAAAGCAGTAAGCTGCTTGGAGGATATTCACGTTGCACTAGAGATTATCCCAGTCGAATGTCAGCGGCGTGTTTGCCTGCTGTATATCCTGTTGAGAAGGCCGCTGTTATATTGTAGCCTCCTGTATAGCCATGGATATCGAGTACCTCGCCGCAGAAGAATAACCCCGGCATAAGCTTCGATTCCATTCTTTTGGGATCGATCTCCTTCAGATTTACCCCACCGCCGGTAACAAAGGCTACTCGGATAGGGAACGGGTGCCATGCACATAAACTGGCATGCGTTTCAAAATCCCAGCCAATAGAAGCAATCCATTCTTGGAGACGTGATGACCGGTTGTATCCCCATCTAATTCAGCTTTAGTCAGCAAGAGGGGGATGAGACGTTCTGGCAACAGTCCTTTCAGCGAATTGCGGATCGCTTTCTTTGGTTCCTGATCCAGCTTATCCTGCAACATAGATTCTACTTCCTGTGCGTTCAGATCAGGGAAGAGATCGATGGACATCTCCACCGTATCTGTGCCGGATTTACGTTGGACTTGTCTCAGAAATTGGCTGCACCGCAGTGCAATGGGTCCTGATAATCCAAAATGGGTGAATATCATATCCCCTCGATGAGAGATGACCTTCTTTCCTTTCGGATTCCACACAGTGAGGGCTACATCACGTAGCGACAGACCTTGCAGCTCGCCGGACTTAATCCATTCTTCCCGTGAAAGAATCGGCACCTCTGTCGGGAACAGCTCGGTGATCGTGTGCCCTGCGGCTTCTGCCCAAGGGTAACCATCTCCCGTGGAGCCGGTCTGTGGTACGGACTTGCCTCCGGTAGCGATGATAACAGCAGTGCAGGCGATCGTCTTGCCCGAGCTCAGTTGGACTCCCTTAACAGCCCCTTCGTTATAGATTATTCTTGAGACGGGACTGTCGGTCATAATCTGTACGCCTAGACTCCGTACTTTGCTAATTAAGGCAGAGACGACACTAGAGGCTTTATCGGAAACGGGAAACATCCGCCCGTTATCTTCTTCTTTTAATGCAATGCCTAAACCTTCAAAAAAGGCGATGATATCCTGATTATTAAAATGGTCGAAGGCACTATACAAAAAACGCCCGTTTCCTGGAATATGGGCGATTAGCTCGTCTCTTTCCTTGACGTTGGTAACATTGCAGCGTCCGCCACCAGATATTCCGAGCTTTCACCTAGCTTTGCTCCCTTGTCGATTAGCAGAACGGATGCCCCGTGTTCTGCAGCTACCACGCTTGCCATTAGACCCGAAAGGTACCGCCCCCAATGACGATCACATCGTAATTGCTCATGAAATTTTACTCCTTTACATGTTAAGACACGGAAGCCTATTCCGCGGGTATTCCTAACGGAATCATACCATTCTGATTCACATGTAACCAGTCTTGTCCAATCATTAGGTGATTATCGTTGTCAGGAGAGTAATCCTGTGCTTTAATCTAAGCATGTAGGGTAATTTGTCCATTTTGGGGTGTGATTGTAATTATTGGTGCGGTTAAGGATATCTTATTGCAAATATCGGCAGCATGCTCCTTTCTTTTTCTTTTTCAATGGTGGGTGGACCGTAGATTTGTAACACGGAAAAAGGGGAAGCTTCCAAATGATCAGACCTTTTTGATTTTGGCGTGTACGTTTAGTCTTATCCTGTGCTCTCTTCTTTCGACAACTTTGTTTGGTGTAGCCTATTTAAATTTAGGATTAATCCCTGCGTATATTGGTATTTTATATGGAACTACCCGTTCGGGCATTTTGCTGTCCATTTTTTTGCTTATCTGCAATGTAATCATCGCGGAGCCTACAGGAATCAGTAATGTGATATTGAATTCAGGGATTTTATTATATCCGCTACTGTTTGGACTTACCAAACCTTTTAAGAAAGGTACAGTAGTTGAGAAGATCGGTATGTTATGGATGATTCTTTGTCCAAGCATGCTATTTATTGCGTTAGTCCCTATTATAGGCGGGAAAAATATATATGAATCTAATTCCGTGCAAGCATTTCTGATTACGGTATATCTGTTTTTCACCATCGCTTTAGGTGGTATTTTTGTATATTATGTTGAGATGGTTAGAAGTAGATTACAGGATAAAGTACAGATGGAGAATATCAGTGAAAGTTTCCAGTGGGAGTCCGAGAAGCTGCAGCAGATTACCAATGTAGTTCCTCTGAGTATTATGTCTCTGGATGAACACGGAGTTGTAACTGATCTTAATGATTGTATGCTAGGAATGATGCGGGCTCATTATCCCAATTTGCGAAAAGAGGATATTATTGACGAGCCGGTAAAAAAGTTTTTTCATAGCTCAGTGGATACACAGGCATATATGCGGGTAAGTGATAATATCCGCTCTAATCGGCGTTCAAGTGAAAAAATGATTCATGAGTCGCGCATCTATCAGATTTATTCAGCGCCGTTAATGCATAAGAGTTCAGGGGTAACAAGTGGTGCTGTAATTATTGTGCAGGACATGACCAATGAGGAAAAACTACGTGTAGAGCTGGATCATGTGGAGCGTTTGAGCTTGGTCGGGCAGATGGCTGCTGGAATTACCCATGAGATTCGTAATCCTATGGCGGTAGTTCGGGGTTTTTTGCAGCTGATGAGAGAAAAGAGTGCTCAAGAATTGGATTCTTATTATCAGATTGTGATGGAAGAGCTGGACCGCGCTAATAGTATTATTAATGATTTTTTATCCTTGGCACAGAGCCGGGTTTCTGATAAAGAGAAGGTGCTGCTGCACCATATTATAGAAGAAGTTAGTCCATTGCTGTGGGCTGATGCTAATCTTCGCGGTCAAAGTGTTGAACTGAAGCTGAGCCCATCACTGCATGAATTAGAGCTGAATGTCCGGGAAATCAAGCAGCTCATACTCAATTTAGGACGCAACGGCATGGAGGCTATGGGACCTAAGGGGGTGCTGACGCTGGAAACACGCAGTACTCATGATAAAGTGGAGTTGATTGTCACCGATAGCGGCGTTGGTATGTCAGAAAGTCAACGTGAGAAGCTGTTTCTTCCCTTTTTTACGACGAAAATCCAGGGAACAGGTCTAGGCTTATCCTTGTGCCTAAGTATTGTGGAGCGGCATAACGGTAAAATAAATGTAGAGTCTGTAGAAGGAGAGGGGACGGTATTTACGATCTCCTTCCCATTGGATAAGGAGGAACCCAGCGGGGTTCGCTCTTAGATTGAATCACCCTCTACAGCATCTCTTGCTTTCACAGAGTATGAATGTATAATAAAGTTAGTAAGTACTGCTGTAATATTATCTGACAAACAGTTGAAAAGTGAAGGAGAGTGCAGAGAAATGTCCATGTCTTTTAATCAATATATGAGAGATTCAATTCAGCCTATGCGTGATGACCTGACAAGTATCGGGTTTCAGGAGCTTATGACTCCAGAAGAGGTGGAAGCTACTCTTCCAACCGCAAAAGGAACATCGCTTGTAGTCGTAAATTCGGTCTGTGGTTGTGCTGCTGGACAATGTCGTCCAGGTGTAGCTCAGGCTTTGCAAAATGAAATCACTCCGGATCACTTGTTCACAGTGTTTGAGGTCAAGAGAAAGAAGCTACTGCTAAAGCACGTGAATATTTTGCTCCTTATCCGCCATCCTCACCTTCCATCGCACTGATGAAGGATGGAGAACTCGTTCACTTTATTGAACGTCATGGCGTAGAAGATCGTTCGGCTGCTGAAATTGCTGCTGAATTGAAAGAAGTCTTCAATCGTTTGTGCCAGTAAAAACAGTTATTCCATATAATCTCGCATCAGCCGGCAAATCGGCTGCATGCGGGATTTTTCAAAATATAAGAGCAATAATGGGATAGAATATGCTTAGAAGCATGAGCTTCGTTTGAGTGGATATTTTGATGGATATGGAACCATTTCTGATGGAACGAGGTGTGTTTGGTGAGTTTACAGAAGGAAATTATTGCGGATCTTGGCGTGAAGCCAACGATTGATGTAGAGGTTGAGGCACGCAAACGGGTTGATTTCTTAAAGTCGTACGTGCTGAACGCAGGGGCTAAAGGATTATTGATCGCCATTAGTGGTGGAGTGGACAGTGCGGTAGCCGCGGGTCTTTGTAAACAGGCTACGGACGAGCTGTCGGCAGAAAAAGGCACAGAGTATATGACGCTTGGAGTATTCCAGCCTTATGGGGTTCAGGAAGATATCGAGCACAGCTATGATGTTGCCAAAGCTTTTAATCTGACTCACACTGTGGAGACCAACATTGAGGAAGCTGTAAATGAAATTGCCCTTGAAGTTGAGCATGGTCTGAAATCAATATACCAACACCGCCATATGACGCATCAAGGCAAAGGAAATGTTAAAGCCAGAACACGTATGGTTATGCAATATGCACTCGCTTTTGAGAACAATCTGATTGTAGTAGGAACGGATCATGCTTCTGAAGCAATTACCGGCTTCTACACGAAGTGGGGCGATGGCGCTGTAGATATTACACCACTATCCACACTTAATAAACGTCAGGTACGTCAGCTGGCTGCACATATTGGTGTGCCTGCGGATATTGTCACAAAAGCACCTACGGCGGGCTTATGGTATGGGTCAGACGGATGAAACCGAGCTGGGCATTACTTATGACGATAACAGTGACTATCTGGAAGGTAAACAGGTTAATCCTGAGGTAGCTGAGAAGCTTGAGAATTATTACCGGAGAACGGCACATAAGCGTAATGTTATTCCGGGGATTTAGAATAGGTTGAACTAGAAATCGCCACGGGTCTGCGTAGCAGCAGAGCTCGTGGCGGTTTTTGTGAGTTGGATAGCTGGATAGACTAAGAAGAATAATTATTCTGTAAGCGTAAGTGTCTGATCGATAAAATTAGTTGTCGCAGCAATCGCGAGCTCTAATTGCGGAGTCGTGCCAGCAAAAGGATGCACAGTGTTGAACGTATGATTACCCTCAGGAACCTGCACCCAGCTAATATCTACCGAAGTTTGATGAGATGCTCAGACCCTTGGCGGAGATGTACTCCATCTTGACTGCCTTGAATAAGAACAACTGGGAAGGACGCTTTCTGTATGCGTTCAAGGATGTTATAGCGTTCTTTGTTGTTCTCCATATCTTCTAAAATTACAGCATCCAGCGGCATTTGTTACCAGTACGTCCATTAAGGACATAGGTTCTTCCTGTTTCCTTCATCTGCTGCTTTTGTTCTTCCGTCAGCAAATCGAGTTTCGTAACCCCGTTCCAGGAGATTACTCCGCTGATCTCATTGGGATGATCAAGCGTGTAGACCAAACAAATTCCCCCTCCGAGACTGTGGTGAGAAGGAATAAGGGCAGGCTGCCGAATTTCGGGTGTTGGCTAAGATAGGACAACAGGATTTCCATGTCCTTTAAGCTGCGGCGATAGGTGTTGCGGGCGAACTTCTCAAGCTCAGTGAAATGCAGCAGATCTTCTCCGATGCCAGCATGAGAGAAGTTAAAAGTGATCACTTCATGCTCCTGGCTGAGAGTTGTGGCTATGTAAGGAAACATTCCCCAATCTTTAAAACCTTTGTAGCCATGGGCTATAACTATAACGCTTTTGGCTTTGCCTTGGGCTGGGAAGTGTGAGCAGCGGAGAACAGCTCCGTCTCCGGCAGGTATTTCAAAATTACGATGATTCATAGGGTAATCCCCTCTCCATATATAAAAATGAAGTAAATCAGCTAGTCTATCGTGAAGTCGCTGGATAGACTTAGAGCGCATTTTCTTTTAAGATAGCAGAAAGAATCTTGCAGGACTATTACTTTTAATAATACTTCATTTGATTGATCATACCATTATTGAAGCAAAATGGGATACACGTCCATAAGGAGCGTGAAGTGTTGATTTACGGAATCGGACATGATGTGTTAGAAATTGAACGAATCTCAGAGGTAATAAATAGAGGACTGGGTAAGAAATTTAACCAGCGGGTCTTAACAGAGCAAGAATATCAACTTGCTGAAGAGCGAAGCGGGAGGTTGGCTGAGTTCGTAGCCGGGCGTTTTGCTGCCAAGGAAGCAGTTGTGAAGGCTTTAGGCTGTGGCATCGGCAATGTAGTTGGTTTCAGGATATTGAGATATTGCCTGATGTTAAAGGAAAACCAGAGGTGACTTTATCGTGCGAAGCCTGGAGCAGACTAAATCTTCCAGATAGACAGAAGTACACCATTCATCTTACGATAACACATGGTAGTGATTTGGCTTCGGCTTTTGCCGTCGTGGAAGGGCTAGGTTCATAAATTGAACCATGATTATAGAAAGGCAAGGAGCGTTATAATGACACAACAAGATCTACAAGTTCAAGACGAACAGGAGCTGCGGGAGGCTAAGCAGTATTTCAGCTATCATTTGCTGGAGTGGTATCAAGGGCAGAAACGGGATTTGCCTTGGCGTCGGCACCGCAATCCTTATTATATTTGGATTTCTGAAATAATGCTGCAGCAGACAAGGGTGGATACGGTAATCCCGTATTTCAATCGGTTTATCGAAAGGTTTCCTACCGTGGAGTCGCTCGCCGATGCACCAGAAGAGGACGTGCTTAAGTGCTGGGAAGGCTTAGGTTATTATTCTCGTGCCCGCAATATACAGCATGCGGTACCAAACAGGTCAAAGAGCTGTATGGCGGGCAGGTGCCGAATGATCGCGAGGCTGTGTTCAGTTTAAAGGGAGTGGGACCTTATACGGCAGGGGCTATCCTTAGCATTGCGTTCAATCGGTACCGGAGCCAGCGGTCGACGGCAATGTGATGCGGGTGTTGTCCCGATACTTCCTGATAGAGGATGATATCGCCAAGGGACCCACCCGCGTAAAAATGGAGCACCTGGCAGCTGAACTGATCCCGGAGGGGGAAGCGGCATCCTTTAATCAGGCCTGATGGAGCTCGGGGCGCTCGTATGCACTCCTAAGTCACCGCGCTGTTTAACCTGCCCGGTGATGGAGCATTGCGCCGCGCGCCTGGCGGGCTGCGAGACCTCGCTGCCCGTCAAGACCAAGCCAAGCCGCCGCGCCCTGAGGAGCGGCTGGCGGCCTTAATCGAGGCCGCGGTGCCCACGCGGCCAAGTGCTCATCCGGCAGCGGTACACAAAGCGGGCTGTTAGCCCGCATGTGGGAGCTGCCGCACTGGCCGGCGCCGCCTGTGGAAGGCGGCGCCAAAGGCGCGCGGCTGCCGGAAGCAGCGGCGCTGGACCGGCTGCGCCGGTCACTGCGGGAGCCGGGATCTCTGCCCTACTGAAAAGCACTGGATGGCTGCTGAGCATATCTTCAGCCATATCGTGTGGACGCTGCAGGTGTACCGCTGCAGCGTAGAGGACGCCCTTCCGCTGCCGATAGCGGCAGAAAGACGGGCGGTGTACAACGCGGAAGCGGACTTGTTCTCAGGGATCGACAGCAGCATGCCTATCGAGAGATTTGAGGACGGGAACGCTAGTCCAGAGGACGGCGGAGCAGTGCGCTGGATCAGCCGCGAAGACATGGCTAACTATGCGTTCCCTAACGTTTTTCTGAAGCTACTGAACCTTTATTTTGATGAGCAGGAAGAGCGGGCGAAGCTAGAGTAGTAGAAGATTCGCCGTGTTGTGTTGCTAAAGCACTAAATGTACAAAACCTCAGTTTGATGTATGCGCCTAAGCATGGTCGTATGCACCTAAGTAGGGTCGTATGCACCTAAGTAGGGTCTTATGCACCTAAGCATGGTCGTATGCACCTAAGTATGGTTGTATGCACCTAAGTATGGTCGTATGCACCTAAGTAGGGTCGTATGCACCTAAGTAGGGTCTTATGCACCTAAGCATGGTCGTATGCACCTAAGTATGGTTGTATGCACCTAAGTATGGTTGTATGCTCTTAAGTATGGTTGTATGCGCCTAAGCATGGTCGTATGCACCTAAGCATGGTCGTATGCACCTAAGCATGGTCGTATGCACCTAAGCATGGTTGTATGCACCTAAACATGGTCGTATGCACCTAAGCATGGTTGTATGCACCTAAGTAGGGTCGTATGCACCTAAGTAGGGTCGTATGCGCCTAAGTAGGGTCGTATGCGCCTAAGTAGGGTCGTATGCACCTAGGTAGGGTCGTTGCGCCTAAGTAGGGTCGTATGCACCTAAGTACGGTCGTATGCGCCTAAGTAGGGTCGTATACTTCAGTCTGTTCGTAGCAAATATTTGTTTATTTGGCTCAGACTAGTTCAGTCTTGTTCCAACTAAATTCTTCTGGTGTTCCTATGGCTACGAGAGTGAATGGAATTTAATTAGGGAATTCTTCCCTGAAAATAGGTCGATTTGGCTTGTAATTGATCATTTTAGGGAAAACCTCCCTAATAATTTGGCGAATATCGGTTTTATGCCCATAACGGATGATTTTTAGGGAGTATTTCCCTAATTACATGTGTTTATGGAGCCTATCGCAGAATTTTAGGGAGTTATTCCCTAATCTATTGCTCAGCGACTCCAAAAGCAGATTTTCATAAGCCGAGTATAGATTTATTGCGATTTATTCCGATCTATTCCGATCCAGTGTATCCATTTAAGCGACGCAAGCGGCGTGAAATGCGGTGTCTGGGAGGATCTGAATCAATCAATCAATCAGTCAATCTCTGTCTTTGTCTTTGTCTTTATCTTTGTCTTTATCTTTATCTTTATCTCTCTATATCTCCAACCTAAACAAAGAAGGTATCCCTTAGCCTATTCGGCTCTGAGATACCTTCTTTTTTAGTTAAATGGCATAAGCCAAATGGAATTTCTTATTTTGCGCTTTCGTAACGTTTGCCAACTTCTTCCCAGTTTACTACGTTCCAGAACGCTTTGATGTAATCAGGGCGTTTGTTTTGGTAGTTCAGGTAGTAAGCGTGCTCCCATACATCCAGTCCGAGGATTGGAGTAGCGCCTTCGCTGATTGGGTTGTCTTGGTTAGGTGTGCTTGTTACTGCCAGTTTGCCATCTTTAACAACTAGCCAAGCCCAGCCGCTGCCGAAACGAGTAGTTGCTGCTGCTGCGAAATCTTCTTTGAATTTTTCGAATCCGCCCAGTTCTTTATCGATAGCTTCAGCCAATGCGCCAGTTGGTGCGCCGCCGCCGTTTGGTCCGATAACTTCCCAGAACAAAGTGTGGTTAGCGTGTCCGCCACCATTGTTGCGAACAGCAGTACGAATAGCTTCAGGTACAGCGTTCAGATCTGTAAGAAGCTCTTCAATGCTTTTGCTTTGCAATTCAGGTGCTTTTTCCAAAGCTGCATTCAGATTAGTTACATATGTGTTATGGTGTCTGTCATGGTGAATTTCCATCGTCAATGCGTCGATGTGTGGTTCGAGTGCGTTGTTCGGATAAGGAAGTGCCGGTAATTGAAATGCCATGGAAAAATCCCTCCTGAGTTATATTAGAATTTTGTTATAGATAAAGAATTCTGGCGAACTAACGTCAAAATCCTTTATTGTAAATATGTACTATAGGGTTTCGCCCAATAGGATACTTTAATTAAACCGTATCTAGACCAATAATGCAACACTAAACAAACATAAATGTTTATAAAGTATAATTGGAGAGGGAAAGGGTTTTACAATTGTATTTAGAATGTTAAAATAAATAGTCCCTAACCTATAGACATATATCCTTATTAATACCCTTTGAATGAAGAAATGAACCCCGTCCGAAATGTAAACGCTTGATATTAAGCGCTTTCAAAAGAAAAATGATGATATCACGAGAAAAGTGTGCTTTAATAGATTTAAAAGCAGGTATTCCTCGATATTTGATGCTTTTTTTTATTTTCTCTATGTTAAGGGAACCCCTTCTTTTTGTTAAATTCATAAGCCATAGACAAGGGAGATTTTAAAGAATGCACGTTCGTTCCTTTCAATTAAGCGACGTTAGCCCTGTGACTGATTTGCTGCAAACCGCATTATCGGAAGAGTGTTTCGAGAACACTATCGAGCCTTTCTCCAGGCAGCTTTCTTGGGATTCAGATCTCATTGTAGTTGCGGAAGATGAAGAAGAAATTGTTGGAGCACTGATTGGTACAATTGAGAAAAACCACGGTTGTTATTTCCGGATTGCTGTACATCCTGATTATCGCCGCAGAGGAGTCGGTAGAAGTCTGGTATCAGCTATGGAATCGAGGTTTCAAGCTCGTAAAGTCAGTGGTATCTATGTAGCCGTCGATGAGCATAATTCTTTTGCTTTGCCATTGTATGAAGCTATGGGATATAGCGAGAATCAAATCTTCAAATCTGTCCGGAAGCTGAGCATTGTTGGGTAATTTTGATCACTCAGCTGCGAAAGCGGAAACATTTTCTAGAAAAAAGAACTATAGCTGACGATATAGTCTGTTTCATTCATACTCGAGCGTATTTTCCAGAAGTCCATTGCTAATGGCTGGGAGATATGCTTTTTTATTGTTATAATATCTGCAAGTATAGACTTCAATTATTGAGAACAGAGGTGACATATTGAATCAGGAGCCCCAAGTAGATTACACGAGAAATAGGAAACAAAGACATAGATCCTCCAGATCCAAGACTACCCTGGGCGGTCGTTTGGTCTCGGAAATGAAGGATTGGCTGCTTACAGCTGTGATTGTTTTTGCTGTGATGTCTGTTCTTAATGTTTTTGTGTTCAATATATCAACGGTTAAAGGTCAGTCTATGCAGCCAACGCTCTGGGAGGGTGAGAGGCTCTTCATTAATAAAATTTCATTGCTCTTCGTAAATCCAAAACATGGTGATGTTGTCATTCTTCATGATCCAAGTACCGGACCTAGTCATAAGGAGTATTTAGTGAAGCGAGTGATTGGCATACCTGGAGATATCATAGAGGTACGGAATCATCAGTTATACGTGAATGGAAAAATAGTGAATGAGCCCTATATCGATACTGAGATTGAAGATCCGGATTTTGCAGCGTTAACCGTGGAAAGTGGCAATTATTTTGTAATGGGCGATAACCGTCATGCTTCAGCCAGCAAGGACAGCCGTTACTTCGGCTCTATTTCACAGGATATGATTGTCGGCAGGGCTGATTATATATGGTGGCCTCTGTCAAAACTGAATAGATTATAAGAAAGTCAGCGAAGATATGAAAGGAGAAGGCGGAAATGACCAATACATTTCAGTCATCGTATGCTCCCCCGCCTTCCAAGTGGGCACAGCTTAAAGCAGAGATTCAGGAGGCTGCGACATCACTCGGTATTGATGATATCGGGTTTACAACAGCAGAACCTTTTTTATATTTAAAAAATATACTGCAAGACCACCGGGACAAAGGATATGAATCTGGCTTCGAGGAACCCGATCTGGATAAAAGGACAGTTCCAGCATTGTCTTCTGGAGACAAGCCGTTATCTATTATTTCGATTGCAGTGGCTTACCCTTCTAAAATGGAGAACCCTCCTAAATCTGAGCCGGGTGCACGTAGAGGCATCCTCGCCCGGGCATCTTGGGGCAGGGACTATCACCATGTGCTGAGGGAAGCCTTAAGTAAGCTAGAGGAATTTATTCACGAGCGTGTACCGGAGGCTGTGCTGGAAAGTATGGTGGACACCGGTGTTCTAGTAGATAGAGCGGTAGCGGAAAGAGCGGGAATAGGCTTCAGCGGCAAAAACTGTTCTATCATCTCACCCAAATGGGGATCATGGATTTATCTTGGGGAAATGGTTACGAACATTCCTTTTGCTCCGGATGAACCTGTTGAAGAAGGCTGCGGGGAGTGTACTAAGTGCATTGATGCTTGTCCGACCGGAGCGCTTGTGGGTCCGGGTCAGCTTAACGCACAGGCGTGTATTTCTTTTTTGACGCAGACTAAAGGGTTCCTCAGCGAGGAGTATATGACCAAGATCGGCAATCGTCTATACGGCTGTGATACTTGCCAGATTGTATGTCCCAAGAATAGAGGTAAGAACTGGAATCATCGCCCTCAGATGCAACCTGATCCTGAAATTGTGAAGCCGCTGCTGCTGCCGATCCTTGATCTTAGCAATCGTGAGTTCAAAGAGAAATTCGGCAATAGCTCAGCAGCCTGGAGAGGCAAAAAGCCGATGCAGCGAAATGCGATCATTGCCCTAGGCAATTTTAAGGAAGCCGGGGCTGTGCCAAAGCTATCAGAGATTGTTCTGAAAGAGCCGCGGCCAGAGATGCGGGGCACTGCTGCTTGGGCGCTTGGACGTATTGGCGGTGATGAGGCTCTAGCGGCTGTAGAAGCGGGTTTAGAGCGCGAGGAGGATAGCACGGTGAGGGAAATGCTAAGCCGGGCGCAGGATGTGCTCCTTACTGGGAAGAAGGCACGAGAGGACAGCGATATTAATGGAGGAAAAAGTTCATAGACAGGTTGCATATTGCCAATTGCTGTCCAGTTCCTGAAATGCTATGATAGATTCGCGTGCCATATGGCGATGCAGACAATAGAGTGTAGAGGTGGGCTTTAGATGAGTATAGCATTACCTATTATTACATTGGTCGTAGGTCTCATCGGTGGTTTTTTCATCGGTGTATATTATCTGCGCAAACAAATGACAAACATGCAGAATGATCCTGAAATGCTGCAAAAGGTTGCAAAGCAAATGGGTTATAACCTGAACGGGAAGCAAATGCAGCGTGCCCAGCAAATGATGAAGACTCAGGGACAGCCAGGTGCGCGCCCAGGAGCAGCTAAAGGGAATAAACGTAGAAGTAAGTAACCGGGTCCGGATAACATGTATACGGGTGCGGAAGGGGGAGACATCATGGGGAACATCAAGGAATATGTGAACGGTAAAGTTGCAGAGAACCGTGAGCAAATCGAGTATCACGTTGAGAAAATATTAGAATTAATCGGTGAAGATACCGGCCGCGAGGGACTGCTGGAAACACCGGCACGTGTTACGCGGATGTACGAGGAGATATTCGGCGGTTATTCGATAGATCCCCGCGAGGCGCTCGGCGTTACTTTTGATGAGTCTCATGAAGAGCTAGTGATCGTTAAGGATATCGTCTATTACAGCCAATGTGAACACCACATGGCTCCTTTCTTTGGTAAAGTGCATATAGGATACATTCCGAGCGGACGTATTGCTGGACTCAGCAAATTAGCTCGGCTTGTTGAAGCAGTAAGCCGGCGTCTACAGGTTCAAGAACGCATTACGGCGCAAATTGCTGATATTATGACGGAGGTGTTAGGCCCCCACGGTGTTATGGTTGTTGTGGAGGGAGAGCATCTGTGTATGTGTGCACGCGGAGTGAAGAAGCCAGGCAGCAAAACGGTAACTATGGCTACTAGAGGGGTCTTCCGTGAGGATGCCGCCGCTCGTGCGGAGTTTCTAAGCTTGATTAAGGAATAAATATCGGGGTGCATACCTCGAAATTGGAAGGACCCATCGTTCACGTAATGTGAATGATGGGTCCTTTTTGGTCAGGGTGTGGGAATAAGAGTGATGTTCACTGTGAATTGAAATAATATCAAAAAGGCTTCCAGGCCAGTTTACTGGCAGCAGCATAACGTTCTGAGACGTAAGGCCAGTTAACGACCTTCCACCAATCCTCAATATAATCGGCCCGATTATTCTGATGTTTAAGGTAATAGGCATGCTCCCATACATCCAGAGCCAGTAACGGAACCACGTCCCATTGTGATAGGTTCTGATGTTTCTCCGCAGTCAAAATCTCCAGTCTATGACTGCGTGGACTCCAGACGAGAATAGCCCAGCCGCCACCTTCAACCTTATTCGCAGCTTCTGTGAACTGTTTCTTGAAGCTGTCATAGCTGCCAAAGCTTTGTTCAATGGCTTCCAGTAAGGCTCCAGTTGGACGCCCGCCACCTTGTGGAGACATTACGTTCCAGAAGATTGTATGGAGATAGTGGCCTGCCCCATTAAAGGCTAGCTCCCGCTCCCAATGCTTAACGAGATCGAAATCTCCTTTCTTGCGAGCCTCAGCTAGCTTGTTCTCCGCTTTATTTAGTCCATCTACATAACTTTGATGGTGTTTATCGTGATGAATCCGCATGGTTTTCTCATCGATGTATGGTTCCAGCGCATTATAAGCATAAGGCAATGGAGGCAGCGTATGTCCGCCAATTGGCACAGCACTCATTTCACGAATATCAAGGATAGTATCTGTAGAAGGAATAAGTCCCTCATTCCGCGTGACATTGTCCTCTTCTGTTCTTACGACATAGTCGGCTGCTGTATAATCTCTCATAATTTGCGTGAGCTGTCCGGGTGAGCTCAGAGTGTGCAGTACGGCAAGGAAATACTCTGATTCGCGAATAATATGCAGGATCACAGTGGTAGCAAGGGGGACGGCTTTGACGGCTGCGCTACTTTCCATAATGGCAAAAAGCTGCCGAACAAATTCTTGGGATTGGGTACAGGAGATATGCAGCAGCTTTTCTGTTTCCGCAGTGAGTTCAGCCTGACTTGGTGGAGAAGCAGAGAGGGCAGAATTCAATAACTGCTGAGCGGCCATCTCTGTGGCACCGAAGACCACTGCCCATTCATCCAGCAGTTTAACATAGGGTTCCTCCAGGTTAGGTACGATTGCTTTGATAACCTCGGTATGCTCTTTCTCTTGTGTTTTCCAGAATACGATTTCTTCTAAAATACGTACTGGCAGCATCGGCCCGTATACATATAACATTCCAAGAAAACCTCCCGTGATATGTCTTCATCAGTCCATTATATGTGTGCTCATGATAGCTTATGAAGAGCATAAGAACGCGATAATAATATCGTTGACAACCGTTTGATATGGTGAAATAATACAGGAAAATAAAGGCAATGATACCGAAAGGTACAACCTCGTGAAAAGGAGGGTGTACCTTTTTTTGTCGTGTGACCGATTAATGAAATCCTATGGGGTAGTAGAAAAACTTTGAGAAATGAGATGAGGGTATGAACAAGCTTGAGAAGAAGCAATTTTATAATCAGCTGTTAAAATTAGCGGTACCGATATCCCTCCAAAGTCTAGTCATGGCGGTGCTGTATTTAGTAGATCAATTGATGGTAGGGCAGCTTGGGGGTGTAGCCGAAAGAGCATCACACCATTACTGGGATTAAGTCTTGGAATTGGCCTGATCTTGTCGGGTTCATTTACGATATTTGTTTTTTTCAACCCTCGGCTATGTCTGTCTATTTTTACAACGGATAAAGAAGTGTTGGAGAATGGGTACATTTTTCTGAAAATCGTTGCCCTCAGTTATATTCCAACGATGTTGACGATGCTCTATTCGGCGGTTCTACGAAGTTCAGGACATGTAAAGTATCCAATGATTGTTAGCATAGCTGCTGTAGGAATGAATATTATTTTAAACTATGCGCTTATTTTTGGGCATTGGGGATTTCCAGAGCTTGGACTTGCAGGTGCGGCATATGCAACGTTAATCTCACGTATAGTCGAAAGTGCTTTGATTGTCGGAGCCGTATATCGTGGAAAGCTGCCGGGTGCCGGAGGTATTAAGGAACTCAGTTCGTTTTCGAAAGCGCTGTGCATACCTTTTTTAAGAACGATAGCGCCTATTGTTTTAACGGAATTGGTTTGGGTCTTAGGGGAGGCATGTTATTCCGTTATATATAGCCGTATGGGCACAGCAGAGATGACCGCTATGACAGTGACCTTTCCGCTGCAGGGGTTGACGATTGGGCTTCTGGCAGGGCTTTCTGGTGCAGCTGGCATTATGGTCGGACATAAGCTGGGAGAAAATAATAATGCAGGTGCTTTTCAGTATGCTCGTTTTTTTGTTCGAATAGGAGTAGGGATTTCATTGCTGCTTGGTGTGCTTATTGCTGTTCTTGCCCCGCTCTACGTCTCAGCCTTTAACTTAACATTGGAAGAACGCCGAATGGCCACTTCCGTTATCTGCTTTTTTGCTCTTTTTTTATGGATAAAGGTGGGCAATATGATGATTGCGGGAGGGATCCTGCAGAGTGGTGGCGATAGTAAATTCGTCTTTATTATGGAAGCCTCCACAACTTGGTTGCTTGGGGTGCCTCTAGGGCTACTGTTGTCATGGGGATGGAAACAGCCTCTTCCCTGGGTATACTTCTTTCTGTCCCTGGAAGAGGCTGTTCGATTGGTTATAGGTTACGTGCGTTTTCGCCGTGGTAAATGGTTGAAGCAACTGACCCATCAGGGGACAGAGGCGGATTGTAGTGCTTAACTAGTTACTTGCCATCGCCGGCTGGTTGCCATTGTAGGTTTTGGCTAGTTGAACATTTCCTAAGAAAGCAGAGACTCGCCGCAAATACTCACGCGGGTGCTCACGGAACAGCAATTCATGATGGCTGCCCTCTACGACCCAGGAATCTGAGAACGGATTGCTTTGGTTCGCGGCCAGCTTTTCGGCAATAGGATAAGGAGCTTTATCATCTTCGGTTCCATGCATGAGTAGAATAGGGAAAGGATAATCTTCGGATTTGACCTTCGCATAAGGAATTTGATTCAGCCCCGTACCGTTCAGAACTGGGAACAGCATTTCCATAATCGCCAGGGAAGGCTGGCGGGGCAGATCAATATTTTGCTTAATATTATGATACAGCGTATCTGGTTCTAACAAAAAGGTGCTGTCCAGAATCATCGCGTCAATGTCCTCTGATACTAATCCTGTTTGCAGTGCTGTGCCAGCTCCCATGGAGAAGCCCCATACCACTAACTCCTCAGCTCCACGTTCCTTAGCAAAATCAATAGCGCCTAGAAGCTGCTGGGACTCTTTTTTACCTCCGGTTGCAATATCCTTGTTGCCTTGGGCAGCAAAGCCGTAATCAAACATCACGACATTGAAATTAAGACTGTGTGCATAGTGAGCGAGATCGTACATAGGTACCCAAGATTCTTCCCGGTTGGCGCCATAGCCATGGCTGAACACGATAGTTTTGGTAGCCCCTTCGGAGGGAATATACCAGCCGCTCATCATCCGACTTCCATCTTTAGCTGGAAACGTCACATCCTCGTATGCGAGACCTTTGGCCTGCATGGGATTGGAATACAGAGGTGCGACCGTTGGATTAGATAATA
Source organism: Paenibacillus sp. FSL R7-0163 (assembly GCF_037969975.1). Classification (NCBI taxonomy): domain Bacteria; kingdom Bacillati; phylum Bacillota; class Bacilli; order Caryophanales; family Paenibacillaceae; genus Paenibacillus; species Paenibacillus sp. FSL R7-0163. The sequence goes on along the minus strand of NZ_CP150224.1, from coordinate 5,499,865 downwards.
CCCAGGCGATATAGCCATGAAGTGAGACAAAGCAGAAGGCTAAGAAGAAAAAAATAGATAATAGCAGTGCAACGATAATATGCTTCACACGAATCATCCGCAGCGATAGCCGGGACGAACTGCCTTGTTTAGGTAGTTTAGGTCGACGGGAGACGGTTGTGCCGGTTTGGCGAGTTGCCAGATCCATATGGTCCCCTCCTAAGAATGATGTGAGTACTAGTGCCTAGAAGAATTTGTAAAAATGATTCTAAAGCATCAGTAGATAATTTAATATGTTAATCGTATGAAAAAGCCCTTACAAAGTCAATGAATTAGACGCTTTTGTAATGTAACTGTAAAGTGCGGCCCAACCTTTTCCGGCACATTTTTGGCACAACTCCGGCGGAGTGAATATACTGGACTTTCCATAGAGTTTTGCACTAAGATAGAGTTAGTTATAATGTAACCGAGTTTCATTTGATGAAACACGAGGGGGAGATTGTCATGGAGGACCGAAAGCTTACAGTGCGTGCGGTAGAACGTGCGCTTGATATATTGCTTTGTTTTACGCAGGACAGAGATTTAGGGTTGACGGAGATCGCTTCAAAGATTGATTTACATAAAAGTACCGTCCATCGGCTGCTGGCAACCTTGGAGGAAAAGGGCTTCCTCATTCGTAATCCGGCCACTGAGAAATACAGTTTGGGTATACGAATTTGGGAATTGTCTACGCATTTGCCTGCTTTTGATGAGTCGGCTGCGGTATTGTTGCCGTCAATGGAACGGCTGCGGGATCGGCTAGGGGAGACCGTTAGTTTATACTTACGCGACGGCATAGAACGTGTGCGGATTCAGGCGGTTCAGAGTCAGCAGGCCATACGGCGAGTGGCGCAGATCGGTGCGAGATTGCCTTTATCTGTGGGCGCATCAAGTAAAGTGCTGGCAGCCTATGCTCCTCCAGAGGTGCTGAAAGAATTGCTGGAGAGTTCGGGATGGCCGGACTACGTTGAGAAGGATGTCTATCAAGAGCAGCTTAATGACATTATCCGGCTCGGATATGCCACCAGTTTCGAGGAACGCGAGCCCGGCGCGGCCGCGGTGGCGGTGCCTGTTACGGGGCGCAGTGGAAATGTGATCGCGGCGTTATCACTGTCAGGTCCAGTAAGTCGCCTATCAAGGGATACGTTAGTGGAATATGCCGGGGTACTGAAGGAAGCGGCTAGTGAAATGGGCATGATGATTCCTTAATTCGCTGGCTGAGACATATAAGAAACTAAGCAGCGATCTCTCTGTTACTGGAGGATCGCTGTTTTGATGTTTTGGGGAGGGATGCTTAGTCGATTGTGGGTAAAGTGGCAGGAAACGATGGGTAACTGAGGGGGAATTGATGGCCTGATGAGTGACTGATGAGTGACTGATGGGTAACTGATGGGTAACTGACGGTCTGACGGGTAGCTGATGGGATGATAGATGCGTAACTGACGGCTAATCAACAGCTAACTGATGACTAACTAACGGCTCCCCACCTTGCGTTTGTATGGTGAGCTTCAGTGAATATACGTACCTTTGGGAGCCTCAGTAACTCGTAATGCTGAGGCACGAGCGTTTGAACCCAGGGCCTAGATAGGCAGAGGGACGGAGGGGCGGGAGAGTAGAGAAACCACCACGAACCCACGAACCCACGAACCCACGAACCCACGGCCCAATGAACCCACGAGCCAATGAACCTACGAGCCAACGAGCCAACGAGCCAACGAGCCAACGAACTCACGAGCCAACGAACCCACGAACCCACGAACCTACGAGCCAACGAACCTACGAGCCAACGAACCTACGAGCCAACGAACCTACGAGCCAACGAACCTACGAGCCAACGAGCCAACGAACCCACGAACCCACGAACCCACGAACCCACGAGTCAACGAACCCACGAACCCACGAACCCACGAACTCACGAGCCAATGAACCCACAAACCCACGAACCCACGTATCTCATAACTCGTACACAAGTAATCTCAGGTTGTTATTTAGATCTTTCTTGAGCTTCCGGACTCAGAAGACGCTATTTGCACTTTTAAAGCCTTTTGGGCATAGTTTCGGACCCCAGTGCAGCTATTCGACCCAAACGGGAACCTTTAGTGTGTTTTTCATGCCAATAGCGACTATGGAGTCCGATCGCACGCCAAAAGTCGGATATTCGAGCGTATAGAGTCATCTGGGTCCGATAGCGCGGAATCCTAGGCGTCTCCTGAGGCGTGCGGACTTAGGGGACGCTATTTGCGAATTTACAGCCAGTTTGGCATAGTTTCGGACCCCAGTGCAGCTATTCGACCCAAACGGGAACCTTTAGTGTGTTTTTCATGCCAATAGCGACTATGGAGTCCGATCGCACGCCAAAAGTCGGATAATCGAGCGTATAGGGTCATCTGGGTCCGATAGCGCGGAATCCTAGGCGTCTCCTGAGGCGTGCGGACTTAGGGGATGCTATTTGCGAATTTACAGCCAGTTTGGCATAGTTTCGGACCCCAGTGCAGCTATTCGACCAAAACGGAAACCTTTAGTATGTTTTTCATGCCAATAGCGACTATGGAGTCCGATCACACGCCAAAAGTCGGATAATCGAGCGTATAGAGTCATCTGAGTCCGACAGCACGCCAAATATCGGATAATCCAGCGTATAAGGTCAGCTAGGTCCGATAGCGCCGAATCCTACTGATGCCCGAGGCTTACAGGTCCCGAAGTCGGATATAGCTACGTTAAAGCCGGCTGATTCCGTAAGTTGTCCGTGAATTGCTTCGAACTGCTCCTATGCGCGAATATCATCGAATCAAACGACGCTTGGAGTTTGGAACCAGCAACGCAGCAATGGTGAAGATCCAAAAGACAAGGGCACCCCACCCGCAACAAATTGGCTGCTGGAACCACCCCATAACTACAAAAAAAGGGACTGCTCACAGCCACTCATGGCCGTGAAACAGTCCCTTTTTAAATTACTTTAAACCTATTCTACCGACACCGCGGAAGAGTCTGTAGCATCTGCCAGCATCTGGCGAAGAACAGTCTGCAGGATACCGCCGTTGCGATAGTAATCAATATCGACTGTACTGTCGAGTCGTGCAATGACAGGGAAATCGAATTGTGTGCCGTCTTCACGGGTAGCCGTGACAGTTAGCTCTTGACTTGGTGCCACGTTGTTATCGAGACCAGTAATGTTGAAGGTCTCGCGTCCGGTCAGTCCCAAGCTGCTCCAGCCGTGGCCTTCTTGGAATTGAAGTGGGAGTACACCCATACCGACCAGATTGCTGCGGTGAATCCGCTCAAAGCTCTCAGCGATAACTGCTTTAACGCCAAGCAGAAGCGTACCCTTAGCAGCCCAGTCACGTGAGCTTCCTGTTCCATACTCCTTACCAGCGATGACGATCAGATTTTGTCCAGCATCCTGATAGAGCATGGAAGCATCATAGATGGACATAACCTCGTCGCTTGGCAAGAAGGTAGTAACGCCGCCTTCTGTACCAGGAGCTACTGCGTTACGAATCCGAATGTTAGCGAACGTACCGCGCATCATGACTTCGTGATTTCCGCGGCGTGAGCCGTAGGAGTTGAAGTCTGCACGTTCTACACCATGATCGCGCAAATATTCGCCAGCAGGACCAGAGGTAGAGATATTACCCGCTGGTGAGATATGGTCGGTTGTTACGGAATCAGCAAGCAGCGCTAGAACGCGTGCATCTTTGATATCCTTAATGTCTCCCAGACCGTCTGCCAGATGTTCGAAGAATGGCGGATTCTGGATGTACGTGGAATTATCATCCCACTCATACAACTCGCCTTGCGGAACAGGAATCGAATTCCAACGTTCGTTAGCGGTGAATACATTTTCGTATTTGCTACGGAACATCTCCGGACTAAGGGAGAGACCAATGGCTTCACGAATTTCAGCAGTGGTTGGCCAGATATCTTTCAGGAATACTGGCTCACCTTGCGGATCAAATCCAAGTGGCTCAGTTTGCAAATCGATATTTACTGTACCAGCCAGTGCGTAAGCAACTACGAGCGGCGGTGAAGCCAAGTAGTTTGCTTTTACCTGAGCATGTACGCGGCCTTCAAAGTTCCGGTTACCGGAGATGACTGCGGCTACGGTCATGTCATTGTCAGTAATGGCTTGACTAACTTCTTCAGGCAATGGACCGGAGTTACCGATACAAGTGGCACAGCCATAACCAGCCAAGTAGAAGCCCAGTGCTTCGAGTGGTTTCAGCAAGTCTGCTTTTTGCAGGTATTCAGTAACCACCAAGGATCCTGGAGTCAAGCTGCTCTTAACGTAAGCTGGTTTGGTCAGACCACGTTCCACAGCTTTTTTCGCCAAAAGACCTGCTCCAAGCATAACGCTAGGGTTGGAAGTATTCGTACAGCTAGTAATAGCTGCGATTACGACTGCGCCTGTGCTGAGTTTGCTGGTAGTATCATTTTTGTGCTGTACTTCTACGACTTGAGCGATTTTCTCATCGCTGAGACCATAACCGCCTTTGTCTACAGGTGTACGGATAATACCTTCGAAATTTTCCTTCATATGCGTAAGTTCGATCCGGTCTTGTGGACGTTTTGGTCCAGCCAAGCTAGGAACGACAGAAGCTAAGTCAAGCTCAATCACATCGCTGAACTCAGGGTCTGGCGTATCCGAGGTACGGAACATCCCTTGTGCTTTGTAATAAGATTCAACCAACGCCACCAGATCATCCGGACGGCCCGTGCTGCGAAGATAAGCGAGTGTCTCGTCATCTACAGGGAAGAAACCGATAGTTGCTCCGTATTCTGGCGCCATGTTGGCAACAGTTGCCCGGTCAGCCAGACTGATGTTAGCAAGGCCAGGTCCGTAGAATTCGACGAATTTGCCGACTACACCCTTTTTACGCAACATTTCAGTTACTGTCAGTGCCAAATCCGTTGCTGTAGCTCCTTCGATAAGGCTGCCTGTAAGCTTGAAGCCCACTACATCAGGTGTAACAAAATAGAGCGGTTGTCCAAGCATTCCCGCTTCAGCCTCAATACCGCCTACACCCCAGCCCACAACACCCAGACCATTGATCATCGTGGTATGGGAATCCGTTCCTACAAGGGAATCTGGATAAACGACAGTTTCACCATCGATAGTTTTAGTAGTGGCAACGGAAGCTAAATACTCTAGATTTACCTGGTGCACGATACCTGTTGCTGGTGGAACTGCACGGAAGTTGTTAAAAGCTGTCTGTGCCCAACGAAGGAAACGGTAACGCTCCTCGTTGCGTTCGAACTCAACGTTCATATTGTATTCCAAGGCGTCTGCTGTACCGAAAGCATCAACCATGACAGAGTGGTCAATTACAAGGTCAACCGGGACAAGCGGATTGATCTGTTTAGGATCTCCTCCGGCTTTTTTTACAGTATCACGCATAGCTGCGAGATCCACGACTACCGGAACTCCGGTGAAATCCTGAAGCACGATACGAGCAGGGATAAATGGAATTTCTTTATTACGGTCAATGTCACCTGACCAATCGGCCAGTTGTTTCACATGTTCTTCAGTAATTGCCCGTCCGTCAAACTGACGTACAGCAGCCTCTAGTAGGACTTTGATCGAAAAAGGCAGGGAAGAAATAGAGCCCAATCCTTGTTCCTCAAGGGACTTCAGATCATAATAGCGATAAGATTTGCCGCCTGATTCCAGGGTCCGAGCCAATGAAAAATGATCCTTGCTTGGCATATATGCGCCTCCTTGTTTCGTCTAATGAAACCCAATTTCAAATTGCTTCTAGCTTAATTATAACGGTTACAAAGTGGGGAGTAAAGTTTTTTTTCCTACATCTAAAGCCCGAATTATGCCTGAGAAAATGCCAAGCTACCCTTCCATTGTTACATTGTATCGTTTCGGGATATTCTTTTTACCTCAAAAAGAGCCATTTAAAGGAGATAATACGAAAGAATTCACCGGAATCCTTGGTTTTACTTAATTATTAGGCGAAATACACACTGAATTTCTCTTCCTCAGTTATTAGGTGATAGGGTCCTCGTTGTCGATGTTGGATTGAGATGTCGGACTTGGGGTTAGAGTTTTTGCCTGAAACATCCTTAACTATTCAACCGATCTGTATAGCGGCCTGTTTCCTTTCATATACATAGAACAGCAGTTAAAAGGGAAAGAAGGGGCGCGAGTATAATGGAACAACAGTGGAAGCAAAGTCTTTATGTATATGTTGATCAAGTGAATAAGGCCAGGGTGGAGCCTAAGTCATCATCGCATACCGTTTCCGTATCCGTTAAAGATCCGCGTTTTCTGGTAGAACAAGGGGAGCGTTCAAGACGTCTTGCGGAGTGGTATAAAGAACGTGGGATAACTCCTTTGCGCGGAGAGACAGGGGTTAAGACTTTGCGGACCGTCCGGCAGACTCCGACCGAGGTAGTAGCAGAGGTTACACTGCATAGTGCGCTTTATTATGAAAAAGGCGGCGTTAACCACCGCGAGGATATTATCGAGCTGGAGCGGCTGACCTTTCTACGGGACGGTGGGGGCTGGGAGATTGCTGGTGTGGAACGAAGTGTCCCTGAAAGAAATACGGTTCATCGGGCAGAGGTAGAGCTATCGGGCAGACTATCCAAATGGGGAGAGGCTTTGCCGGCACCGCTGCCATCACAGCCCCTGCTTAACCGGAATGTTCTCGGAGAAATTGCGGGTTCAAGAGAGGTTCGTTATAACCGTGAAGAAGCTGTGGCGTATGCCGACCGCTGGTGGAAAGACGGCAATCCGGAGTTCGAAACTTTCGAGGTGGATTGCACAAATTATGTCTCCCAATGTCTCTTTGCAGGGGGAGCACCTATCAACTATACTGGTAAAAGAGAAACGGGCTGGTGGTACAAAGGTTACCAAGGCAAACAAGAATGGTGGAGCTATAGCTGGGCTGTATCAGACAGTCTGCAACGCTATTTGAGCGGAAGTCGGAGCAGTGGCTTGCGTGCGGAAGTCATGGAGCGGCCGGAGCAATTGATGCTGGGCGATATCATTCAATATGACTGGGATGGCAACGGGCAGTATCAGCACAGCACAATCGTCACAGCTTTTGATGCAGGAGGCATGCCGCTTGTGAATGCACGTACCGTTAGCAGCCGTCATCGCTATTGGGATTATCGTGATTCCTACGCATGGACTGATCAAACAAAATACCGTTTTTTTCATATTAACGACTACTTATAGTACAGAAAGAGGTTAAGGGAATGGGGAACGCAAAACTAACCGTAGGGCTGGTGTACGGGGGCAAATCAGGAGAACATGAGGTATCGCTACAGACGGCTTTTGCCGTGATGAACTCATTTGATTATGATAAATATGAGATTATACCTTTTTACATTTCAAAACAGGGATTGTGGAAGGTTGGAGAGAAGTTATCAGCGCCTTACAGCCAAGTGGAGCAGCTCAAGCTTGCAGAAGCGACCGAAGATATGGGCACAGCCCTGAACGTGGTATTTAGTGGATTATCGGGTGCTGACCAAACAGTGGACGTAATGTTCCCGCTGCTGCACGGCACGTATGGTGAGGACGGAACGATTCAAGGGTTGTTCGAAATGGCGAATATTCCTTACATCGGTGCTGGTGTTCTTGCCTCTTCGGCAGGTATGGATAAGGTGGTCATGAAGAAGCTGTTCGCTGATGCCGGTCTGGATCAATGCGAGTTTTGTTATTTCAACATCAGCGCTTGGAAAAGAAAACGTCATGAGTTGATTGTTGGTGTAGAGGATAAACTGGGGTATCCGGTATTCGTGAAGCCTGCCAATCTAGGCTCAAGTGTAGGTATTTCTAAGGCTGCCGATAAGGATAGTCTTGTAAAAGCCATTGATTTTGCTTTCCGCTATGATACCAAAGTTATTATTGAGGAGTTTGTGGATGCGCGTGAGGTAGAGGTTGGCGTGCTTGGAAATGATGAACCAGAAGCCTCTGTTCCGGGTGAAATCGTTTCTTCTGGTGAATATTATGATTACGCAGCCAAATATACGGACGGCAAATCGCAAATGATGATTCCTGCACCAGTGGATTCTGAAGTGGCCGATCGTTTGCAGGAGTCCGCGATAGTTGCTTTTCGAGCGATTGAGGGCAGTGGAATTACCCGGGCAGACTTCTTCTTGCGAAAATCAGATGGTAAAATTCTAATTAACGAAGTGAACACGATGCCTGGTTTCACTCCTTACAGCATGTATCCGCTATTGTGGCGTGAGACGGGTGTATCTTATAGAGCTCTGTTAGACCGAATGATTGAGTTAGCCTTGGAGCGCTATAATTTTAAACAAGGTCTTAAGTACGACAACGAGTAATAGAAGCTATAGCGGGAATATCCCGACTGGAAGGAGAGAAGAAACATGGGTTTTCAAACAGAATTCAACTCCGTCTGCAAATTCAAGAGTGAACAAGAGCTGTACGAGCTGCTGGAATATGGGCGCACCAAAATGGTGAAACAAGGCTTTCGTGTGTATCCGACGGGCCAAAAGGTTATTGCTTACACCCCTGAGAACGTAGCTGTAGCCATTGTCAAAATTTCAGCCTCGATTGCAGAGATTAATTTTCAAGGGCATGAGGTTACCGCGGTCGAGATGGAGCTTGTGCGAAAGCTGAATGAAGAAGAGTCCAGAGTGCAGACGGCTTTGGCTGAGGAAATGTTTTTTGGAGCACAGGGATGATTGTCCGCTTCGGATATGTAGCGATGTCCACCGTTATCAAAGACTGCTCCCCATCTAAGACAATGACGATGGCCTCTTTTAAGAAGCTGGATGACCGTGAAGCGGCACTTCGGCGTTTGGAGAACATCGCTAGAATGAATCTGCATAATACGCTGCGGTTGATGAAGCATAATGTGGCTTCGGACATCATGGTGTACCGCCTCACTTCCAAAATCATTCCTCTGGCGACGCATCCGGATTTGCAGGACTGGAATCCGTTTGCGGTGCTCGCCGAGGAATTTGCGGAAGTGGGCCAATATGTGAAAAAGCACGGGCTGCGCGTTTCTTTTCATCCAGATCACTTTACAGTACTTAGTACACCCCGTCCGGAGGTGCTGATAAACTCCGTACGGGATTTGCAGTACCATGTGGACATGCTGGTTGCTATGGGGCTTCCTGCCATGGCGAAGAACAATATCCATATTGGCGGAGCTTATGGGGACAAGCCTGTAGCGGCGAAGCGATTCGAGGAGCATTTCCGCGCGCTGCCGGCAGCGCTGCAGGAGCGTATAACGCTGGAGAATGACGATAAGACATTTACAGCTCCGGAGACACTGGCAGTCAGTCAGAGCGTAGGATTACCGATGGTGCTGGATATTCACCACCAATGGGTGAATAATGAAGGAGAGCTCCCTTGGGAGCTGTGGCCTGACATTTTGCAGACATGGCGAAGCGAGCTAGCACAGAAGGACGTTCCTTCGGGAGAGCTTTTGCCGCCTAAGATTCATGTATCCAGTCCGCGCAGCCCGTCTGATCCGCGCAGCCATGCGGATGGCGTGGAACCTGCGCCTTTGCTGGCTTTTCTGAAACGTATTGCCGCAGATACGCCTGCTGTCGATGTTATGATTGAGGCGAAACTAAAAGATGGCGCGTTATTTGGATTGATGGAGGCTATGAAGGAGCTGGCTGAGGCTGGTAACGGAATTTCCTTATTAAATGGGGCAAGCGTGAATATTGAACCTTAAACAATGAAAATAAGGAGATAGGTCCCGAATACGGGTCCTATCATGACTTGATATGTAACTTGAAATAGGGTACGTTGAATGAAACTTTAATCGCTTATCGTCTTTATATGGACCTGGGGCATTTATGCTCGCAGATGAGAATTGGGTCCTCTTTTGGCGGAACTTTGGGAACTTGGGGAACGTTTTGACGTATTGCACGGTATTGTGAATAGGATTGCTTTAGAATTAAAGCCATTGGCGATTATGTTCAAGAAAGTGGAGTGAAGATATGAGTCCTTTAAATCCAGAGGGTAAGAATGAACGTGAACCCTATGTAGTAACAAGCAAGGGACATACGGCGGTGGCCATTAATGCGGCTGCCAAAGCAGGAGAATGGATAAAGAGCAGACAGGGTCTCGTGAAGGAGCTGAATACAAAAACTTCAGCACAAGATCTGGTTACGGAAGTTGATAAAGGCGTTGAGCAAATGATCCGCAGGCTGATCCTGACACATTTTCCCGACCATGCCATTCTCGGGGAAGAGGGGGTTTCGCCGGGAGCAGCAGCGGCTACCGCTGCATTGGAAGAAGCTCGTGAGCATGAATATTTGTGGATTGTAGATCCTGTAGATGGTACGACTAATTTCGTACACGGATTTCCTTTTTACTGTGTCTCCATAGCATTGGTGATTCGCGGTGAACTAACAGTAGGCGTTATTTATGATCCGACTCGTGATGAAATGTTCGTCGCTGAAAAAGGAAAGGGAGCTTATATGCACGGTGTCCCTACCTCGGTCTCTACGGAGACTGATTTTGGGGACAGCCTGATTGCTATGGGCTTTCCGCCGGATCGTGAGTTTGCACAACCTGTGAATATGGCCGGACTGCAAAGTATTCTTCCGCAGATTCGTGGTATTCGTGCCGGAGGCGCGGCTGCTCTACATTTGGCTTATGTGGCGGCAGGCCGTGTAGATGGCTATTGGGAAGTGGGCTTAAGCCCTTGGGACTGTGCAGCAGGAGTACTGCTTGTACTTGAATCAGGAGGCAAGATTACGGATACCCTAGGACGTTCATATGATATTGGTACACGTCATGTAGTAGCAAGTAATGGCCACATTCACGAATATTTGGTTTCGTCACTGAAGAATGCTGAAGCAACAGGATATAAGCTTTAGGGAGGACGATACAGCATGAGTGAGAAGGATGATTTGGAACGCAAGCTGAGCGAAATGTTGGTAGATGGTGAGATGGAACAAGGCGATCGTACGGCTAAGGAAATCCGGGAAATCTCACCTAAATATGAAATTCGTATTCAGACTACGCTCGATCCTATTGTGGAAGAAACATTACGTTATCGTAAGATTGGATATGAGCTGGATGACCGTTATGATAAATATCTGGAGCGTGCAGGGCAGAAGTTAGAGTCAGATGAAGATTCAGACAATAATAGCCAGTGATTTGCGAGGGGCGGTTTCCTGAATATAGGAGGCCGCTCTTTTGCGTTGCTATCCTGGATGGTAGAATGGAATTAGAACAATTTGGGAGGGATACGATGCTAGGCAATTGGAAAAAAATTTGGGCAGCTGGCATAAGCAGCCTGCTTTTGTTATCTGCGCTGATTAGCGTAGGAGCAGGCACGGCAAATGCGGCTGACACGACTGCGATACAAGACTCTGGGCAAGATGTCTTTCGCATCGTAGCTCTAGGTGATTCCATTACTGCTGGCTACGAGCCAGGAATGACGGACGTGAATACTAAGCCATACGGCTATGCGGAGAGATTGCTTGAGCAGGGCTGGTATCATGGCAGAAGTGCACTTACTAATTATGGTATTCTAGGGCTGACTACGGCCGGATTACGTAATTACACAGGAGCGATCAAGGATGGTTCAGTGATTACTGCTGAAGGAGTTCAGGCAGGTCTCCCAGATCCACGAATAGAGCAGTTCGTGAAGCTAACTCCGCAGATCGCAGCAGAGCTTAAGGAAGCTGATCTGATTACCATTACGATTGGCGGGAATGATGTAAGCAGTCTGTTCTTGCAGTTCAAGGAGCTGACGGATGCGGATTTCCAAACACAGCTGGACCAGCGGCTAGCGGATTATCAAACAAATGTGAAGGCATTGCTGGAGAATATTCGTGCGGTAAGTCCGCAAACGACGATTATACTGGCCGATCAATATCAGCCTGCCCCTAAGGTTGCGCTTGGTCAAATGTACAACAGATTAATGACGGCAGCGGGCAAATTTACGGAAGCAGCGGATAGTGTAGCTGCAAGCGTGAACCAAGAGGGAGCGAAGGTGCTTGTAGCTCATGTTGCGGCAAAGTTTGCCGGGGTAGAAGGCTCGCTGACACATATTATTGGAGCAGGGCAAACTGATTTTCACCCGACGCAGCTTGGATACGAGACTATTGCTAAGGTCTTTGCGGAGTTACAATGGGGAGAGTATCGCGTTCCTAGTGTAGCTACAATGGCTACTGCATCGGTACCGATGTCGATTGTAGTGAAGGGCGTGGAGTTGAATACACCCAATAAGCCTATCCTTAAAAATGGGCAGAACTTTTTGGCGCTAAAAGATATTCTAAATGCCGTGGGCGCAAGCGGGAAGTGGGATAACAAAACCTCCAGCGCTACCATCGTGTATGGTGGAAGAACCGTTGTGATCACCATTGGCTCGAAATTTATTAAGGTGAATGGAGAGAACGTGGCTATTGATACTCCAGCTTTTCTGCAAAAGGTAGGCAAGGAGGACAAAACCTACTTACCCCTTGCCGCTTTGGCGACAGGACTTGGATTCGATGTTAATTACAGCAGCAAACTGCGAACTGCTTTCATAAATCCATAAAGCTGCATACTATACATCATAAGAAATTAAATTAAGCCCGTAAGGAAAAGGTGGATGGAATATTGTCTAGTTCAAAATATAATGCTGAATATATCATCACCATGGATGATATAGTGCGGGAGGGTCATCCCGTACTTCGTACCGTAGCACAACCAGTAGAGCTTCCATTACAGGCGGAAGATCGTGAGGCTTTGCAATGTATGCTTCAATTTCTGAAGAACAGTCAGGACCCGGAGATTTCCGAAGAATATAAGCTGCGCTCTGGCGTAGGTCTGTCGGCGAATCAAATCGGACTGGAGAAGCGTATGTTCGCGATGTATCTTACAGACGAGAGAGGGCGGGCTGTAGAGCATGCTTGGGTTAACCCTAAGATCATAAGCCACTCCTTGTCTATGGTGTACTTACCAGAAAGCGAGGGCTGTCTGTCCGTTGATCGTCCCGTGCATGGCTTTGTACCTCGGTATGAAACCGTGAAGGTGAAGGGTTATGATCTGGAGGGCAAGGAGGTTGTCCTTAAATTTAAGGGCTACCAAGCTATCATCATCCAGCATGAAATAGACCATCTCGATGGGATTATGTTCTATGACCGAATTAACAAGGAGAACCCGTTTAAGCTGCCTCAGGGCGTGGAGATCCGGAACTTATATGAGTAGGAGAGTAACTCTGAATTAAAAAGCGGGCGACCTTACAGCGTAAAGCTGATGGTCGCTTTTTTTTACCTATCGGCAAGATTATGATATTTCAAATATTTTACAAATCAATCGGAAGGATGTACCCTTACAATTAATGGATTTAAATTAGTAATAAGAGGAGGGCGTTAAATGAACTGGAGCAGAATGCCAATTAGAGGATTCGCCAACGAATACAATGATGAGGTTAAAAAGATTGATGAGCAGATTTTGAGTCTGATTCAGGAACGTAAAGCTATAACAGGCAAGAAACGATTATCCCCTGATAGTAAGCTACTTGAGGAATGGGCAACTAGATTCGAGATGAATACTACTCAGATTGTGCAGCATTTGCACCTTATGAATGAAACTGTACCCAGAAGACAATATTGGGAAGAGCCTGGTTTATTGCTGGGAGTGCTTCCGATTGTGAAGCGGACGGTCGTTGAAGAATGTGAATATATACTTACGCATGCTATGCAGTATGAAGCCTTCAGCATAGTTACTGTGGAAATCAAATATTTAAAAGAAGCTGTAGGACATATCCATCTTCGAACGGCTTTAACGCTTGAAGTGGCGGGTGAGAATGAATATGAAGTGCAGCCGCATGGTGGTCATGGAGGTGGAGCGCATACACAAATGCAATTCTTGGTCGCCCCAACGCTGCCGGAGCATCTGGAGGGTGTAGAGTTTTGGCTGGTACCCGGGAGCGAGCAAATGTTAAGACCATTAATGACTGAGATTACATTGGACAAGCAGGTGGATTTTACATGAGAGCAGTAGAATATTTGGACTTCTAAACGCTGTTAGCGGATGAAATCCGTAGATAAAGTGTATTTGAGCTTTTTGCGGTGTGAGCTACAGAGTTATTAGGGAAAAACTCCCTGAAAATAACCTATATTCTCTGTAAATGAACAGAATTAGGGATTTTCTCCCTAAAAAACGGGGTAAGTTCTTTATTTTCCACTAAATTAGCTAAATTATAGGGAGGATTTCCCCAATTATTAGTTTAATGACCAGAAATCCCTGAATTTAAGGTGCAATTTCCCTAATTATCTATCGAAGCTCCCTAACCCTTGTACTTAACACAGAGAAGGTCCGGCGATACCTGTTACGTAGCATAGAGAAATTGACGCTTGAGATCGGCTGGATTAAGCGTTCCACAAGCTTCAGATGCAGACCGTGGATGAGTATAAATGCAGAGCAGCGATCCTCCAATAAAGGAGAATCGCTGCTCTGTTAACTTCTGCGGTTATATGGGACAACGCCTTGATCTATGCAGCTGTTATTCAGCTTATAGAGTACTGCGTTTCATAATCCATTCTTATTTCTCAGCCGCCATAGCGCGGAAGGATTCTTCAGCTGCGACAAGTGTAGCATCAATATCTGCATCAGTATGTGCTGTGGTCAGGAACCAAGCTTCGTATTTCGAAGGGGCAAGGTTAATGCCACGGTTCAGCATATGCCGGAAGAAGCTGGCGAACAATTCGCCGTCTGAATCCTGAGCCTCGTCATAATTCGTAACCGGATGATTACAGAAATGAGTGGAGAACGAACCACGGATGCGGTTGATTGTCAGTGGAATGCCATGACGGTCTGCAGATGCTTGAAGTCCATCGGCGAGGCGGATTGCTAGCCGATCCATTTCTTCATATACACCCTCTGCACTCAGAACCTCTAAACAAGCAATCCCTGCAGAGATAGACGCAGGATTGCCTGCCATTGTGCCGGCTTGATATGCCGGTCCAAGTGGAGCTACCTGTTCCATAATATGCTTGCGGCCGCCGTAAGCGCCGATAGGCAGGCCGCCACCGATGATTTTGCCAAGTGCAGTAAGGTCAGGAGTGATGTCCTCATGGTTATCCAGCCCTGCATAGGTTTGTGTAGAACCATAGTGGAAGCGGAAGGCAGTAATGACTTCGTCATAAATAACAAGGGAGCCATTATCGTGAGCCAGCTTGCAAAGTCCTTCGAGGAAACCAGGCTTAGGCATCACCATGCCGAAATTTCCTACAATCGGTTCAACCATAACAGCTGCGACATCTTCGCCCCATTTCTCCAGCGCCTCTTTCAGGCTGTCCAGATCATTAAAAGGAACGGTGATTACTTCCTGGGCGATACTGCTTGGAACACCGGCACTGTCTGGAATGCCAAGTGTAGAAGGTCCGGATCCTGCTGCTACGAGCACCAGATCGGAGTGGCCGTGGTAACAGCCGGCGAATTTTACGATTTTGCTGCGTTTTGTATAGGCACGGGCTACACGAATCGTTGTCATAACCGCTTCGGTTCCGGAATTGACGAAACGTACTTTATCCATAGATGGAATGGCTTCTTTTAGCATTTTAGCAAGTTTGATTTCGAGCTGGGTTGGGGTTCCGTAAAGAACACCATTTTCTGCTGCTGTAGTAATTGCTTTGGTAATATGAGGGTGGGCATGGCCGGTAATGATCGGTCCATAGGCTTGGAGATAATCGATATATTCATTGCCGTCTTCATCCCAGAAGTGAGATCCACTGGCGCGTTTCATAAATACGGGTGCTCCGCCGCCAACGGCTTTGAAGGAGCGGGAAGGGCTATTTACACCTCCAACGATATGCTGGAGGGCTTCGTGATAAAGTTGTTCAGATGTGGAACGATTCATAATGTGATCATCCTTTCGATTGTTGGTGCTCAAGGGAACGGGCGAACAACGGTGTTTTCCGTTGTCCGCCCGTATTATACCAAGTCACTGCTTTGTGTACATGTGAACTTTGCTTGTCAGGCCCTTAATTGGTCCCGCCAGAACTGCTATTGGAGGTGTTCTCCGATGTAGGGGTTGGTGTTGGCTCAGGACCATTTAGGGTATCCTGTATAAATTCTTTTAGCTTCTTTTCGCTACGAATTCCAATAACCTGTGATCCGTCACTTGTAGTTTCCTCGGTGAGCAGATCCATTGGCGGAATTTGCTCGCTGCCACCCATACTGCTATTATACCCTACGCTTGCCAGCTTCCACATATCATTAACTGACATATTGGTTTCAATATAAGGCGTAACCTGCGACAGGATATTTGGCAGCTTGACGATGGAGGTGGTGCTGATCAGCTTATCAGCCACAGCCTTGAGAAAACCGCGTTGGCGCTCGGTTCGAGTGAAATCGGAGGTAGCGTCATGCCGAAAGCGAACATATTGTAGCGCCATGTTGCCGTCAAGATGCTGGTATCCTTTTTTCAGATCAATATCATATTCCGGACCGTCTGCAACGGTTTTGTAGACCATATCTTTTTCGACTTCATAATCCACACCCCCAACGGCATCAACCAGCTTGATGAATCCTTGGAAGTCCGTGTAGACATAATATTGAATTGGGATACCGAGCAGATCGCTGACGGTCTGCATCGCAGTATTAGGTCCATAAATAATCGCTGTATTAATACGCTTCTCGCCATGATCCGGAATCGGAACGTACGTATCTCTCAGTATTGAAAATACACTGATTTTCTTCTTCACAGGGTCAAGAGAAGCGACGAGCATTGTATCTGAACGGGGGATTTCCCCTTTCTTCACACCTCGGGCATCCACACCCATTAATAGGATATTGACCGGCTCTGTACCTTCCCATTTAGGAGGCTCAGGGGTGTCAACATCAACGGTCTCTGCATTTTGAAAAGGTGAATCTTCAGTATTCGACATGCTACCAAGCTCATTGTAAATGGTTGTAATGTAGAAAATGGCCCCACCGATAATAAGGAGGAGTATAATGGCCAACGTCCAAAGCAGCGGTTTCTTTTTTGACTTACCAGTCTTTGCGTGCCTTTTCTTTCTAGGTGGCATTTCTCGTTCTTCCTTTCGCATTCACGTTGACTACATTATAATTTCTTTTGGGGATACGTGCAATTTAGGAATAATTCCCCAATCTTAAGAAGGAGTGGATCTATCTTGAACGAAGTAGCTATTGGACAAAAAGTACCCAATTTCACCCTTCCCTCTTCCAATGGGCATGAGGTTAGTTTGAGTGATTACTTGGGCCGAAAGGTCATCTTATATTTTTATCCTAAAAATATGACACCAGCCTGCACGCAGGAGGCCTGCGAATTCCGTGACGCTTTTGATCAAATCACGGCGGTGGGTGCGGTTGTTCTGGGCATTAGTCCGGACTCTTTGACATCGCACGCTAAATTTACAGAGAAGCATAGTCTGCCCTTTCCACTGCTGTCTGATGAGGATCATAAGGTAAGTGAAATGTTCGGCGTATGGCAGCTTAAGAAACTTTACGGCAAAGAGTTTATGGGGATTGTGCGATCTACTTTTCTGATTGATGAGCAGGGGATATTAGTGGAAGAATGGCGGAAGGTACGGGTAAAAGGGCATGTCGCAAACACGATAGCAGGAATAAGCGAATCATAAATTTTACTAATTACTTTTTATAGATGTCTATTACATTTTTAACAGCTTATATAAGGTGTTGTCATGATATAGTTTCCTCATAATTGCTTCAAATTTGGAGCAAGAAGAGGTGGTGGAGTGATAATGCTGCATATTGGGCTTGATATCGGATCAACTACTGCTAAATTAGTTGTCATAGAGCGGGACATCATTGTTTATCAAGACTATGTAAGACATTATAGCGATATTAAAAAAGCGGCCCTCTCTCTTCTGTCTGATGTACGCGACAGATTCCCAGAGAGGGGAGCTAGGCTTACTGTAAGCGGTTCCTCGGGTTTGTCTTTATCCAAATTAGGTGGAGTTCCCTTTATTCAGGAGGTGATAGCCTGCACGAAGGCGATCAGTGCGCTGATTCCGGAATGTGACACGGCGATTGAACTGGGTGGAGAGGACGCTAAGATAATATATCTTCGGGGCGGCATTGAGCAGCGTATGAATACAGCCTGCGCGGGCGGAACGGGAGCGTTCATCGATCAGATGGCAGCGCTGCTGCAGACCGATCCGGCAGGCTTAAATGTTTTGGCAGAGAAGCATGAGCGAATCTATCCCATAGCTTCACGCTGTGGTGTATTTGCCAAAAGCGATGTGCAGCCGATGCTTAATGAAGGAGCACGCCGGGAGGATGTGGCGGCCTCGATCTTCCAGAGTATCGTTAATCAGACGATTAGCGGTCTTGCTTGTGGACGTCCGATTCGAGGACGGGTGGCTTTTCTTGGCGGCCCGCTGACCTTCCTGCCTGCCTTGCGGCAGCGTTTTGCGGAAACGCTGGAGCTGGCGGAGGAGGATATCCTGTTCCCGGAACGCTCACAGTATTTCGTGGCGATTGGAGCTGCACTCTCCGATGCTGATCCAGTCGTATTGCCACTTTCAAGCTGGATCACGCGAATTGCGGCAGTTGATTTTACTGCGGATCGAGCTGCGGATGCTGAATTACCGCCGCTTTTTGAGAATGCCGCCGAGCTTGCAGAATTTCGGCTTCGTCACGGCAAAGCCTCTGCAGCGAGATCAGATTTAGCCTTATATCGTGGACCCTGTTATCTAGGGATTGATGCCGGCTCAACTACAACTAAACTCGTGTTAACCGGTTCCGCTGACGAAATTCTCTATACCTTTTATGGCAGCAACAAAGGCAACCCGCTGCATTCGGTCAGCGATGCACTGAAGGAGATCTACCGGGTTCTGCCTGAAGGCTGCCACATTGCAGGCTCATATGTGACAGGGTACGGTGAGGGGTTAATCAAGGCCGCTCTGCGGACGGATGGCGGAGAAGTAGAGACTGTTGCACACTACAAGGCAGCTTCCAAGTTCATGCCAGAAGTAGATTTCATACTGGATATCGGTGGTCAGGACATGAAGTGCATTAAGATCCGTGGCGGTGCTATCGACAGCCTTATGCTCAATGAAGCCTGTTCAGCGGGGTGTGGCTCTTTTCTGGAGAGCTTTGCCTCTGCCCTGGGACTTGGCATCGAGGAATTTGCTAAGACTGCACTCGAAGCGACTCAGCCTGTTAATTTGGGCTCGCGCTGCACGGTATTTATGAACTCTAAGGTTAAGCAGGTTCAGAAGGAGGGCGCGTCATTAGCGGATTTATCGGCGGGTCTTGCCTACTCTGTGATCAAGAATGCTCTGCAAAAGGTAATTAAAATCCGCAATCCGGAGGACTTAGGGCGAAATATCATCGTTCAGGGCGGTACCTTCTATAATGAAGCTGTATTGCGCGCCTTTGAGTCCTTGACGGGGCGGACGGTGGTTAGACCGGATATAGCTGGCGTAATGGGGGCTTACGGCTGTGCACTGATTGCGCGTGAGCAAGCCGGGGTTAACGGATCCAGTACGCTGCTTGGACCAGAGGAGCTTGCCAGCTTTAAATATGAGGTTTCTTCAGGCCGCTGTGGCCGCTGTGGGAATAACTGTGCGCTGACGATCAGTCGTTTTCCGGATAAGAGCTTTTATGTGACCGGCAATCGCTGCGAACGTGGCGCAGGAGTCAAAAAAGAGAAAAATGTCCTGCCGAATCTGATGCAGTATAAATATGAACGGTTTTTTGAGTACGAGAGTTTACCGGAAACAGGGGCATGGCGGGGGACCGTCGGGATTCCGCGTACCATGAATATGTTTGAGAATTACCCGTTCTGGCACACCTTTTTCACCAAACTTGGCTATCGGGTGATTCTCTCCCCTAAATCCAGCAAGAAGCTTTTCGAAAGCGGAATGGATACAATTCCTTCAGAATCGATATGTTATCCTGCGAAGATGGCACATGGACATGTGCAAAGCCTGATCGGTAAAGGTGTCGATTTTATTTTTTATCCAGCGGTGGTGTATGAGAAAAAAGAAGATGAAGCCGCGGATAATCACTTCAATTGTCCAGTGGTCGCCTCGTACCCCGAAGTCATTCGCAACAATATGGATGGGTTAAAGGACAATGGAATCAAGCTTGTCAGTCCATTCCTGACCTTTGATGATATTTCTGCGCTGACAAAAGGACTGGTGAAGACATTTACCAGCATTCCGCGAGATGAGATTACGTCCGCGGTGCAGGCGGGACTTACTGAGGCTGATAACGCCAAAAGTGATGTGCGTACTAAAGGTGAGGAGACCCTTGTGTATCTAGCTGATACTGGAACCAAAGGAATCCTGCTCTGCGGGCACCCTTATCATGCCGATCCTGAGATTAATCACGGAATAGCGGATATGATAACCGGGATGGGACTCGCCGTGCTGACAGAAGATTCTGTCTGCCATCTGGACCACAGCGAAGGGGATGTGGCTGTTGTGAATCAGTGGACCTACCATGCCCGGATGTACCGTGCAGCCCGCCTTGCTGCAGTCCGCTCGGATCTGGAGCTTGTTCAATTGACTTCCTTCGGCTGTGGGATCGATGCGATCACTTGTGATGCCGTACAGGATATTATGGAAAGACATAACAAGGTATATACATTGATCAAAATCGATGAGATCAGCAATCTTGGTGCAGCGCGCATTCGGCTTCGTTCATTGCTGGCGGCAATGCGTGAGCGTGAAAAAGGTAAGGTAGTGCCGCAAAAGCCGCCAAAAGTGCAGGCTAATGTGTTATTTACGAAGGAAATGAAAGAGACCTATACCATCCTTGCACCACAGATGTCGCCTATTCATTTTGAATTGTTTGAGCAGGTTTTTCGCGATGCCGGGTACCGTCTGAAGATACTTGAAACTACCGGACCCGAAGAGACAGAAGAAGGTCTGAGATATGTTAATAATGATGCGTGTTATCCGGCAATTGTGACGATTGGCCAGATTCTGTCGGCGCTGAAGAGTGGGGAATATGATCCGGATCGTACTGCTGTGATTATGTCACAAACGGGTGGCGGCTGCCGGGCTACGAATTATATTTCTTTGCTCCGCAAAGCCTTAAAGGATTCAGACCTTGAACAAATTCCGGTGATTTCACTCAATGCTTCGGGGATGGAGAATCAGCCGGGTTTCCGCATCAGTCTTAAGCTGGCGAATCGGTTGATAGCTGCCGCTTGTTATGGTGATCTTATGATGCGGATGTTAAATCACTTTAGGCCGCATGAGGTTGTTCCAGGAAGTGCGGAAGTTCTATTCCGCAAAGGGATGGAGCGTTGCAAGGCAAGCTTATCCAACTTTTCATTCCGAGAATACAAACGCCTGATTCGTGAGATTGTTGCAGAGTTCTGCAAGCTGCCCGTTACGGGTATTGCTAAACCAAGAGTGGGCATTGTCGGTGAGATCCTGATCAAATTCCATCCGGATGCCAATAACCGCATTATAGAGATGATCGAGGCAGAGGGCGGGGAGGCGGTAATGCCGGACTTCCTGGATTTCATTTTCTATTGTGTATATAATCCGATCTACAAAGCTGAGCAATTCGGCAAAAGCAAACGGCTCGGCTATATCAATCCCATGCTGATCTCTTATCTGGAAATTTACCGTAAGCCGATTAAGGTTGCCCTTGAGGATGCGGGGTTAGCTAAAGGACGGGAGAATATTTATGGTCTTGCCGAGAAGGCCAGCCGACTGGTGTCCGTAGGAAATCAGATGGGTGAGGGCTGGTTTTTAACCGCAGAAATGATGGATTTGTTGGATAATGGAGTGAACAACATCGCCTGTATTCAACCGTTCGCGTGCCTGCCCAACCATATCACCGGGCGTGGGATGATTAAAGGTCTTAAGGAATTATATCCGGGTGCAAATATCGTGGCGATTGACTATGATGCTGGAGTCAGCGTAGTCAACCAAGCGAATCGGATCAAGCTGATGATGTCAATTGCCAGCAGCCAGGAAGAGACTAAGCCATCTAATTTAAAACTGCCGGATAAGCCTCAGCAGCAGACTTTACCTGAAAGTTCATACAGCTTAACCTGAGCATTGTTCAGACGAAAAAGCGGACCAAGGATCTACCTTGGTTCGCTTTTTTATGCTTTGTGCACTTATGTATGATTTTCATGTTTTTCCTGCAATATAAAATTACCTTTCAGAAAGTTACAGCAAATTATTGACCGAAATTTAGTTAAGGTGTAAAATAGTACGCATGCGAACTATTAGATGATCTAACTAATTAATTCTTTGGAGGTGAAGATTTGGAAGATAAGGAGCAGCAATTAGATGATATTTTCTCCTCTTTTCGCCGGATTAGCCATGCATTCCAGCAGTTGCTGTGGAAGGATGCCGAAGAGCTGGACATCACACCAACACAGTTAATGGTTCTCCGCAAAATATCTGCAAATCCCGATATTGGCATTACAGATCTTGCCGAGCTATTACATTTGGGGAACAGTGCAGCGAGCGGCGTAGTGGACCGGATGGTGAAAGCCGATTTGATCACAAGACAGCGCTCTGAGGTAGATCGGCGTATATACAACTTGGCGATTACTGAAAAGGGCAGAGAGATCAGGGAAAGAAGTAAGCAATCGCTCAGAAGACACTTACTTCCACTATCCAATATACCTGCCAAGGATGCAGGTGAATTACTTAGGATTCATAACGAAATCATTCAGATCTTAGAGCAGGGGAGAGACAAATAGAATTTATGAGTACAATTACAGGTAACGCTGCAGCGGCAACTAAGGGAATACGTAGAGGACCGATTATTGCAGCGCTCTTAATAGGTGCGTTTGTCGCACTTTTGAACCAAACACTTCTTAATGTGGCATTGCCGAGCATAATGGACGATCTAAAAATCGCTACGAATACGGCACAGTGGCTAACAACGGGATTTATGCTCGTGAACGGTGTGCTGATACCGATTAGTGCATTTCTGGTGGAAAAGTTTACGACCCGCCAGCTATTCATCACCGCGATGTCACTTTTTTCGTTAGGTACACTTGTCTGTGGAATCGGAACAGGCTTTGAAATGATCATGGTCGGCAGAGTCATTCAGGCGGTTGGCGCAGGGATTTTGATGCCGTTAATGAATATTGTGTTTCTTCGCATCTTCCCAATTGAAGAGCGGGGGAAAGCGATGGGGCTAATGGCGGTAGCCATGATTTTTGCTCCAGCTGTTGGTCCAACGTTGTCAGGCTGGGTAGTTCAGAACTATTCTTGGCGTGTATTGTTCTTTATCGTTCTTCCGCTGGCCATTCTTTCTACCTTGCTAGGTATGAAAACAATGCAAAACGTAGGGCAAACAACTTCTCCGAAACTGGATAAAACGGGTGTTATCCTGTCTACAATTGGTTTTGGGGGATTGTTGTACGGCTTCAGTGATGCTGGAACCGATGGTTGGGGAAGTGCAACAGTCATTACCTGCCTCATTGTGGGTGTGATTGCACTGGCTTTATTCGTATGGAGAGAGCTCAAGGCTGAGACACCACTGCTTGAGTTCCGGATTTTCAGATACAATATGTATTCACTCACGACATTAATCAATATCATCATTACGATGGCTTTATATTCGGGTATGATTTTGCTGCCGATTTATTTGCAGACGATCCGTGGCTTTACGCCAATGGAGTCCGGTCTTATGCTTTTGCCGGGAGCCATTCTAATGGGAATTATGTCTCCAATCACGGGGATTATATTTGATAAAATCGGGGCAAGATGGCTGTCTGTGGTAGGCCTGATTATTACAGTAATTACGACTTGGCAATTCAGCCAGCTTACAGACAGTACGACGTATACGCATATGATTATTACTTACACGGTTCGGATGTTAGGCATGTCGATGTTATCGATGCCGATTGTAACGGCTGGACTTAACCAGCTGCCACAGCGTTTAAGCTCGCATGGTACAGCAATGTCGAATACGTTGCGGACGGTCGGGGGCGCGCTGGGAATGGCGTTGTTCGTCAGTCTAATGACCAATAAGACGAAGAGCACAATCACTGATACGCTTATGAGCGGAACGGTTTCGTTAAACGATAAAGCAGCCATGCTTAAGCTTACGCAAGAGGCTACAATTAGCGGGGTTACGCATGCCTTTAACATTGCTACCTGGATCACTGTAATTGCTTTGGTATTGGCTTTCTTTATTAAAAAGACTTCACCGCAGCCAGACTTCCTGAAGACGGAGGAAGTGCAGCCACAGCAGGACAATCAATAAAAAACTGGGCTAAAAAAGAATGGAAAAAGGAGCGTCCTACGAACCGTTATGGTTCCTAGGGCGCTTCTTTTTGTTGTGCTGCTATTAGTTAGCTGGAGACACAGCTGCAGGATCGCTCCAGCGTTTCAAATGTGGCAGCTGCTCCGCGAGAAGTTTACGGGCAACATTCTCGTCCATTCCTTCTTCGACCATATAGCCTGTACAAATGTCAGCCATTTCTTGCAACGTGATGTTAGGCTGTTTGAATGCACCATTCTCATAGCAGTACACGCAGTAATCTTCGATCTTGTTGCCATCCTGGTCCGTTCCAAGCAATTCCGCCGTAGGCATTGGCATCCCACAGCTTTGACAAATTTTAAGATCTCCTTGCTCTACATGTTCATGTCCCATATTTAACACTCCTTTAAAGGTATGCAAGCTCTCGAGCGCCCGCTTTAAGTTCAGTATAGAACAATAAACCTGACGGCATTCCGTCAGGTTTATTGTTAGGTTGTATATTTTGCTGCTATGCCTGCTGCAAGCTGCCCCAGCTTTTGCCGAATATGCGGTGGCTCTAAGACCTCTACATGCATCCCGAAGCTTAGCAGGAAACCATATAGCCATCCATCCTCAGGATAGTTGATGGTAACCTTGTAACCTCCATTACCGTCGGGCAGTAGCTCGGTAGAATCAAACCGCTCTTCCGCTAGATGTTTGCTTTCAGCCTTAAACTGCAAAACGATGGGTGTTGCTGTTGTTACGGTTGATCTCTGATACTCGTTGCTCCAAGGCAGCTCGCTTGCATCTACATCTTTTGCAATAAAAACTTGGGTATTCTTAACGAGCTCTTTCATGCGCAACAGCTTAAATAGACGGAAATCCTGACGATTCAGACAAAATCCATATAAGTACCAGGCTTGCCCCTTCAGCACTAAAGTATAGGGCTCTACCGAACGCTGGCTTGTCTGACCCGCAGCATCTACATAATCAAAGTTTACGGTCACGCTTTCCTCAAGTGCTTCTTTTAGAGTGGCAAGCTTCTCTTCCAAAATACGTTGAAGACCCCATGGGGAGAAGTCGATGATGAGCTGAGTCGTTTTGCTGCGGAAGGCGGCGGATTGGGAGGGCGGGATTACGCTGCTGATCTTTTCCATGAGCAGCGTATGTTCATTTCCTCCATAAGACGAGACGCTCTGCAGAGCCGTGAAAATATCCGCTAGCTCACGATCCGTCAAGACATTGCGGTCCAGCCGGTATCCTTCCATAAGCCCGATCCCACCGTTAGCTCCCTGATAGGTGACGATAGGAATTCCGGCTCCATTAATGCTTTCAATATCACGATAAATCGTGCGCACAGATACCTCGAACATATCGGCTAGCTCCTTCGCCTGAATTAGGCGGCGGTTCATTAGCAGGATAACGATAGAGAGCAATCGATCTATTTTCAAAAGACAATTCCTTCTTTCCCGGAGATTTCCGTGAAGTAATGCTGTATTTCATCTTAGCAAATCCTTGAAAATAAAGCATTGTCATAAATAAATGATTCGATTAATATCTAATTAGATATATGTATAAATAGATGAAATGAGGTTTATTTAATGAATAATCACTCAGCTGTTGCGATGTTTAGGAGTCACAAGGGATATTCACGATTGTTCACAGCCGGCTTGATCAATGGAATTGGTGATCGTTTTACTAGCGTTGCAGTACTGGCGCTGGTTCTGCAGTTGACGGGATCAGGCATGGCGGTGGGGATTTCGTTAGGTGTGAGACTGCTTCCTTATTTATTTCTGGCCCCGCTTGGAGGCATACTTAGCAGCAAAATTCCACGCAAATATATCATGATAGCTACAGATATGCTGAGGGTCCCAGTAGCCTTAGCCTTTTTATGGGTGGATGGGGAGGAGAACCTGTGGTTGTTATATATGGCAAGTTTTTTGCTGGCAGCGGGCGAAGCCATTTACAGCCCTGTTCGTAAGTCCACTATCCCTTTGCTCGTCACCAAAGATTCTCTGCTGACCGTCAACGGACTAGAGCAGTTAATGAGCGGCTGCGTGCTGATCCTTGGGGCGTTCAGTGGAGGGGTGGTGTCGATGTGGTTTGGTCCGGAGGCAGCGTTCATTATGAATGCAGTGTCTTTTTTAATCGCAGCGATGTTAATTTACGGTATCGATTTTCCACAACATACGGAAATGGCGACGGTGGCTAAGAAGGCTACATATTCTCCTGAGGGGGACTTAGAAAAATCTGCTGAAGAAGCAAAATACGGTCGGCTGCGTGCTCTGGGAATGGTAATTGGCGGGAGCCTAACGCTGCAGGTCATTTTCGGTTATGAGCTGTTGGTGCCGTTGTTAAATGGTCTGGATAATGTACTGATCAGTGTATATGCGATACAGGTATTTCACACGGGCGATATTGGAGTAGGGGCATTTTATGCGGCGCTTGGCGTCGGTCTTAGCCTTAGTTTTTTTATCTCACGTTATTTAAAAAAGGGACTGCTGATTGTAGCCATCGGAGGGCTTTTGCTCGAAGGTGTATTATTGATGGGCATCAGTGTCAGCAATCATTTTGCGGCAGCATTAATGTTATACATTCTGCTGTCATTTGCCGGGGGGACGGGGAATGCCTGTCTGGATACGCTTGTTATGCGGAAAACGCCATCTGCTATACAGCCCTTTGTGTTTGGACTTCTGTCTGCAGTAGGAAATACGCTGCTGGGGTTATCTATGCTGTTCGCCGGGTGGCTATTAGAAGGGGTGGAGCCAAGAATGGTAGGGTTTGTTGGGGGAGCGGGATTTGCCGCAGTTGCGCTTTTGCTTGCAGGATATCGGGGGTACGCAGCAAGAAAAAACGTACTTAAAAAGGGCGGTGGCTTCACCGTCCCTTGGAAGTTTTTTTGACCTGAGTCTGTAGCTTTATGGCAGCTTTGCGCGGGAACAGGCGGATGCTTATCTTTTTGCGGTAGCGATACAGGATTACAAGGGCAGCTATAGCTACACAGCCGGAGATAATCCATAGTGCATATAACTCGAATAAATGGAAAATACCCATCCACTGCGGACCAAATACCCGTCCTATGCCAAGAAACAGCACTACCCAGAATAATGCTCCACTATAAGCGTAGAGGGCGAATTTACGGAAGGGCAGCGCAACTATACCAGCAAAATAGCCGGTGAAGTGACGAACGCCTGGAATAAAATATCCGATGGAAATAAGGATACTGCCGTATTTCTCGAACCATTTTTGCGTTTTATCTAGCTTGGCAGGGGAGAACAGCAACCACTTGCCGTATCGCTGGATGAAGGGCATTCCGGCTTTTAATCCGACAAAATAGGTGAGGGTCATCCCGGCGGTGGTCCCTGCAAACGCCACTAGAATCAGCGTTATGAAATCAAGTCTTCCCGTATAGGAAAGGAAACCTGCAAAAGCCATGGTAGTTTCTCCGGGAAACGGCAAGGCAACGAATTCGAGCAGCAATCCAAAAAACAATACGCTATATCCATATTTGCTGAATAATTCTTGTATAAAGTTCAGCATTTCCATAAGATTCTCACTCTCCAAGGGGCAGTTGCCTTATTCTATTTTGAAGCTTGTCTTCATACAATCTACCAAATGGCTTTTGAGCCAATAGAATGCTGGAGGTAGAGAAGATGAAAGGTAACAAAAACACTCACGGCCGCCGAAACTTCATACGCGGATTGCTTGTTATGGTTGTAATCGTCATCGTAATGCTGGGATGGAACGCAGGGGAGAGTGTAGATTCTTGGATGAATCGTTCATTACAGTCCGCAAGTGCGGAGTCTGTCTCTGTTAAGAATAATCTCCCGTTAGTGGCGATGCAAGAATTGCCTCCTAAAGCAGAGTCCATTGTGACTGCTTCTCCAGAAGTTAAATTGAATTCCAGTACGGCACAAGTATCCAAGGTGTCAACAACATATTCGGCAATCACAGCCGCAAAGAAAGCTTCAAAAACAGTCTATATTACATTTGACGACGGGCCGAGTGACAATACCTTCAACGTTCTTGAAATTTTACAGCAGCAAGGTGTGAAGGCGACCTTTTTTGTCCTTGGTAATCAAGCGAAAAGCCATCCAGAGCTAATTAATGCCATATGGGAACAAGGACATGCTATTGGCAATCATACCTATAATCATAATTACCATGATTTATATAGTGGATTCACTGAATTTTGGAGCCAGATTAAAAAGACCGAAGAAATTATTCGGGGCATTACAGGGGTTCGCCCACAACTTATCCGCGCCCCGGGCGGAACCTTTGATCACTTTGATAATACCTACTTCAATTTGTTGAAGCAAGCCGGTTATATCGTTACGGATTGGACGGTGGACAGCGGGGATTCCAAACGCAAAGGGGTACCTGCGTCAGAAATCTTAAAAGAGTCAACCGCGGATCTGAAGTCCTCTCGGGTTATTCTGCTGCTGCATGATGGCGGCGGCCATCAGGAGAGTGTTAAAGCACTGCCTGATATTATTGCGCGTTATAAGGCTGCTGGATACAGCTTTGGCCTTTTAGATGAGACGGTGGAGCCTGTACAATTCAGAGTCTCCTCAAAAGCCAATAGCTTGGGCAGAGTGAAACCTTCGGAAGCTTGGATCACCTCGAATATCCTACCGAATGCAGAGCTGTTTGCGCCCGGCAAACCTTTGGTGCTGGAGGTTGGAAAGCTGGAGACGAAGCTGGCGCCAGGTGAATATACTCTGCAAAAAGGAAAATATATGGTGCCACTTCGCGCTGTGATCGAACGGCTGGGGGGGCAGATTAGCTGGGATGCGGGCAGTCGCAGTGGAAGGATTGCCTGGAACGGCAAAGATATCATCGCGGATGTGGCGAACAAGGAACTCCTTTTAAATCTTCCTGATCATGTTCAAAAGATAAACGGTGCCAGTGTGGAGATGATTGGCGGTTCTATCTGGGTATCGCTGCGTGAGCTGCTGGAGACAGCCGATCACCCTCCTTTAAATATAAGCGTGACGGAAGGTGAGCGCCGGGTAATAGCCTTCTGAGATTTAGCGCTCGGGCAGTTTTTCTAAAAGAAAAAAACAATGTCTGGGCACCCTTTTTCATGGGAAGAATAGATAGTAATAAGTTCCTCAGCTGGGAACAAGTCTAGACCCAAAGGAAGGGTGTTCGTTCCATTGTCCTCTTCAAAAAAAGTAGAGCACAAATTAAATAACAAGACTGAAAGAGTTAGAAGCTTCTCCTATCCGCGTAGCCGTAGTGCATTGGCTGAATGGTTGCGGGTGCTGACTGTGGCTGGAATTATAGGTGTTTTATATGCATGGCGCGGAGGCGCATCACTCTTATTTCTGCTGATCGCTGTAGGCGTTATCATGGTTGGCGGACTTATCGTTCAACTTTCAGGTCCACGGGCGATAAAGATTGAACGTACAATCACTCCTGTAAGACCGATAGCTGGAAATACACTGCTTGTGAAGGTGCGGGTGAATTTCTCTGCCCGGCTTCCACTGCCATGGCTGACTATCGCTGATTTTTGGGGGGACAGAGGACATCACAAGCTACTGTTTCCGGGATTCAGACGCTCTTTTGAATACACCTACATTCTTGAGAATATGCCACGCGGACATCATCATTTGCAGGGCTGTAGAGTAACCTGGGGAGATTTGCCCGGCTGGTTCACAGGCCGATCTGAGCCTGCTGAAGAGCATAGCATTAAAGTGCTGCCAGCCCCCCTATATTATGGCGGAGCAGTCCCGGACAGCGGCTTTATTAGCGGTGATTCGCTCTATTCCAGAAGGGGAAGAAGCAGCAATGATGAGACCATGGAATCGCGGGAATATGAGCCCGGTGATCCACTTAGCCGAATCCATTGGAAGAACAGTGCCCGGCTAGGGAATCTGCAGAGCAAAGTTCCAGAGCGTGAAAAGGCAAAAATGAGCTGTATCGTGTTGGCTAATGATCCAAAAAGCTATGAGATTCCAGCCAATGCACTTACACCTCGTGGCAGTCGGGAAGAGCAGCCACCGGTATTTGAGAAGGCGGTGTCAACGGCGATGGGGCTGATGCTCTTTGCTGAGCAGTCAGGTGCTTATGTCCAGTTATTCAGCGGAGGCTGGCCAGAAGGAATGGCTAGGCATGAAGGACTGGGCAAAATCCCAGGGAGAGTGCTGGATATTCTAACTGATATTTCTCCGAATGGAACAAGAACCCTGTCCGAGCTGTTGGAGGATGCTTCTAGAGGCTGGATTCCGGGAATGACCGTTGCTATAGTGACCGGAAGATTAGAGGAACAATCCGCTAAGGTTATCGCTAAATTCTTAGTGCAAGGTGTAAAAGTTGAGCTCTATTATGCTTGGGATCAGCCAGCTCCGGTGCCTGCGGAGGTAACGCTGCAGGAGATCCGCCAGCCTGTGCGGGGAACGGTTGGGGATAGTCTGGGTCGTCTGGGAGCACGGATGTTTTGTCTGGATGATGCATTGCCAGCTTACAGGCTCAGGGAGGTAGAGTACCATGAATCATCCGGAAAACCAACGCTACGGTAAGCGGATACCGGGTGACACAAGCTTCTCTATGAATGGGCAAAGTGGGAAGGAACCAAAGCAGCTCCATTTGGAAAAACTAGAGAGCAGTCATGCCGGTAAACAGAGAAAGATACCTCTGTATTATCGCATGCTGTTCTCTTTGGCTATTTTGGGGCTGTTTTTAGAATGGCTGCTCCCTTTATATAGAACGACTTCATTGGAAGATACTGCTAGATTGCTGCAGATTCTGATGATTTCTGCTGCCGTGCTGTTGATGTGGGGAATCCTTCAGATTCCCGGATGGCTATTGCTAAGTATCCAATGTTTGATGATCGGCACGGCTTGGCTATATCTATGCAGTGAGAGCGTAGGGACAGGATGGTTGGGCATTTATGCAGTAGAAATTCCAAATGATCTGATTTTGCTCTTTTCAGGGCATGTTTCTCAGCTTAGCGAGATCAGCAGACTTTTGATTTTGATTGTTGGCTGGGGGCTGCTGGTATCTTCGGTGCAGCAGCTTGCACTTTTCAGAGGAAGCACGCTGCTGTTTACAGCGGTGACCCTCATTTATCTATTGGTTCTGGATATTGGCTTTGGCGTTAATACGACAACGGATGTTGTAATATCAGTGGGGCTTATTGTATGGATGCAAGCAATGAGTGGTTTGCTCCGTCTGCGGGAACGGGTGGGCAGCATTCACCTGCCGTATGCCCGATGGGGAGTTTTGGCATTAGCGGCTGCCATATTCGTAATGATGACAGCATGGTTCGGTGGGCAGGTATATGAAGTACGACCGCCTAACCAAACTACACTCCAGTCAACCTTTGAAAAGCTGCAGGAATGGGCTTCGGGCCATATGCCGGAAGATAATGAGGCTATACCTGCAGGAACAACAGGGTATAGTACAAATGATGGAGAACTGGGTGCTCCATTGTCACGCAATACCGAGCCAGTCTTCACAGCATTGACCAGCCTGCGTACCTATTGGCGCGGGGAGAGCATTGCCTATTATGACGGACGCCGTTGGATCAGAGGTGGTGAGGAATTTACTCCGCTTAACTTGTCCAGCCTGCCTCAGATTCCGGCGACGGTAACTACTACTAATGGTGGACGGACTTTACAACAGCGGATACAATTTGCCAGCCCTTCTTCCGGAGGAATTCCTGTATTCAATGCGGGCACCATAACGGATGTTGAGACAGTTCAACTATCTAATGGCAGCCAGCTTGGTTATGTTCTGGCGAATAAGGACAGGGATACCTTTCGTCTGCCAGATTCGGCGGGTTCAACTCGGATCACTGAGTATAGAGTTGATTCTATACTTCCCGAGAGTAATCCAGTACTGCTGCGCGGGTTGGGTGATGCTGATCCTCAAGAAATAAAGAACAAATATTTGCAGCTGCCTGATTTATTACCTGAGCGAGTGAAAGCTCTGGCAGAGAAGCTCACAGCTTCCTCGGATAACCGATATGACTCCGCAACCGCCATTCGGGATTATTTGCAAAACGGGTATTCTTACACGCTGGATACCATGGTTCCGCCAGCTGGCGCTGATTTTGTGGATCATTTCCTGTTTGAGACCAAGCAAGGTTATTGTGTGCATTTTGCAACAGCGATGACCGTATTGCTGCGAAGCACAGGCATTCCAGCGCGGTATGTTCAAGGGTACGGACCTGGAACCCAGCAGGAGGAAGCCATGCCGGCGAAGTATTTAGTCACCCAAGGGGATGCGCATGCCTGGGTAGAGGTTTATTTTGCCGGCGCAGGTTGGGTTCCTTTCGATCCGACGCCGGGGCCTGCGCTTGCGGCTGGCTTCCCCGCGCCGGCACGGCCTGCGGCAGCGGCGCTCGCGCCGCAAGCAACGCGCAGCGCGGAACTGCCCGTCCTGCCGCTGGCGGGCGGCTTTTCAGCGCCGCTCGCGGCCGCGGCGCTGCTTCCCGCCGCCGCTTGGCGCTGGCGGCGCAGCCTGGCTCTGCTGCTGGCCGCGCGTCGCGGCAGCAGCTTGAGCCGTGAGAGGCAGCTGCGCGCGGCCTCTCTGGCTTGGCACGGGCTGGCGGAGCGGTTTGGACCGCCGCCGCCCGGCGTTACTGGCAGGGAGTATGTGGACTCCCTGCGGATTTACGATGCCGGACTAGACGTGGCCGTCCGGCAGTTCGTCCGCCAGTGGGAGACCCTGGCGTACGCGCCAGCTTCGGCCTCCACAGCCGTGATCTCTGCCCGCGACAATTCCGTAAAATCCGCTCCCGGCCTTGGCGGCGAACCTGCGGCTTCTGATGCGACCGCGTTTATCCGCGAATGTCTGCTCATTACCTTCCGTTTAACATGAACGGCCAAGAACGCTTAGATCCGCTATCTAATTTATGCCATAGCAAGGAAGGTTCTGCATGAAGTTTTATCACTCTCTGATTATGAGAGGCGTGTCCTCCTTTCCTTGACGATGAGAATTAACCATGAGTATAATGAATCCAATAATCAAGGGAGGCACGTAATGAACAAGCCAAATGAAATTATCGTCGTTCTCGATTTTGGGGGACAATACAACCAACTTATCGCGCGCAGAATTCGGGATCTGGGAGTATACAGCGAACTTTTGCCGTACAATACGCCAGTTGACAAGATTAAAGCACTTTCGCCTAAAGGAATTGTCTTCTCTGGCGGACCTAGCAGTGTATACGCTGAAGATGCTCCACACGTAGATCCGGCTATTTATGATCTAGGAGTGCCGATCTTCGGTATTTGTTATGGTATGCAGCTGATGGCTCATCAGCTTGATGGTAAAGTAGAACGTTCAGCTAAACGGGAATATGGTAAAGCTGATGTTGACTTTGCAGAAGGAACTGCTTTAGTTGCAGGATTGGAGAACCGCCAGACTGTATGGATGAGCCATGGTGACCATGTAGTTGAGCTTCCAACAGGCTTCAAGCTGGATGCAGGTACAGAAAGTGCTCCAATTGCAGCAATGAGCAACGCTGAGCGCAAACTGTTCGCTGTGCAATTCCACCCAGAAGTACGTCACTCCGTTCAAGGTAACGAGATGATCTCGAACTTCTTATACCAAGTTTGTGGTTGCGACGGCAAATGGACAATGGAATCGTTTATCGATGAAGCCGTTCAAGATATTCGCAATCAAGTCGGAGATAAAAAAGTACTCTGCGCTCTTAGTGGCGGAGTGGATTCTTCCGTTGTGGCTATGCTTATCCACCGTGCAATCGGAGATCAATTGACTTGTATGTTTATTGACCACGGCCTTTTGCGTAAAGGTGAAGCAGAAAGCGTTATGGAGACTTTCGTAGGCAAATTCGATATTCATGTAGTGAAAATCGATGCACGCGAACGCTTCATGAGCAAACTTGCAGGTGTTGAAGACCCTGAGCAAAAACGTAAAATCATTGGTAACGAGTTTATCTACTGCTTCGACGAAGAGTCAGCTAAGCTCGGAGATTTTTCATTCCTTGCACAAGGTACGCTTTATACGGATATCGTTGAGAGTGGAACAGCTACAGCGCAAACCATTAAATCCCACCACAATGTGGGCGGTCTGCCAGAAGATATGAAATTCAGCTTGATCGAGCCGCTAAACACCTTGTTTAAGGATGAAGTTCGTAAACTCGGTGAAGAGCTGGGCATGCCACGTGCGATCGTATGGCGTCAGCCTTTCCCAGGTCCAGGTCTTGCTATTCGTGTCTTGGGTGAAGTAACAGAGGACAAGCTTACCATCGTTCGTGATTCTGACTACATTCTGCAAGAAGAAATTGCTAAAGCAGGATTAGACCGTGAAATTTGGCAATACTTCACTGCACTTCCTAACATGAAGAGTGTCGGAGTTATGGGTGATGCTCGTACGTATTCCTACACAGTAGGTGTCCGCGCAGTAACTTCCATCGATGGCATGACCGCTGACTGGGCACGTATCCCATGGGATGTTCTTGAAAAAATCTCTGTACGTATTGTCAACGAAGTTGAGAACGTAAACCGTGTAGTGTATGACATTACTTCGAAACCACCTGCAACGATTGAGTGGGAATAGCATATAGCAATAAGAAACCTGCAGCTCCTTATTTATTAAGGGACTGCAGGTTTTTTTATTAACCGTGAAGCTTGTGACGGACCCTATATAGCAACTATAGAGAATGTGATAAACTGGAAAAAATAAACTTACAGGAGCCAGTAGAATGGGATTCTCACTTATTGGAACACTAATAGCTATGGTTATTCTTGCCCCAAGTTTACTGATGATTAAGTTTCCGCCCGATCATGTTCCCAGCGGTTTAAAAGATGCCGGTATCGTCTATACCCTTTTGGAGAGAGTAGGGCAGTTGGGGTGTATAGCCATTCTTGTGATTTCAAAGGATAACTTCGAAAATGTAGAATTCGGGATCTGGGCTGGACTTATCTTTGTGTTTATCACGATTTATTACGGTTTATGGATTCGTTATATGGTTAAGGGACAGCAATTCAGATTATTATGGGCTCCATTATTGTTTCTTCCGATTCCCATGGCAGTTCTCCCTGTTTGTGCATTTGGATTTGCGGCTATATGGGGCAGATCTTTTTGGTTAGGTATTGCAGTGATTTGTTTAGCTATAGGGCATTTTGCTAATTCTTGGCATAGCTATCAGTATTCCAAAGACCAATAAGCTAGGGCATGTTGAAACTGTTTTATAGGGAAAAATACCCATTTAATAAGGCTTTTGATAGTTAATAAGCTGCATGATTTAATGGATTTTGGGGTTGGAGTTAAAGATAAAAATGTATGAATTACGAACAATAGAAAAAATAAAGTCGAAAATGTTCGCTTTTTTCATTGACAACTTATGTGATGTCCCCCTAAAATGATAAAGCACAACAACATAATTCTTTCGTATATTTCCGGGAATAGGCCTGGAAGTTTCTACGAGGTCACCGTAATGACCTGGCTACGATTAAGAAGAGCTGAGCAACCCGTATTAGCCTGAATCTAGGGCTATAGTCATGGGTGCTACTCTTTTTTTCGAGCCGGTGTCGATCAGATACCGGCTTTTTGTTGCTGTCAGCCACAACATACCTTAGGGGGAGAACAATTTGAATCGGTTTTTCAAGTTGAAAGAGAACGGCACTACAGTACGTACAGAGATAATGGCCGGCTTGACTACGTTCATGGCTATGGCTTACATCCTGTCGGTTAATCCGAGCACATTAACAGCATTTGGCCGCATCGATATGGGCTGGTACTCTGTATTTCTAGCGACTGCGCTGGCAGCAGGTATTTTCACCATTGCAATGGGCGTGTTTATAAACTTTCCAGTAGCATTGGCACCAGGTATGGGACTTAATGCATACTTTGCTTCCGTAATTTTGTCTTCTGCAACCTCAGAACATCCATTCACTTGGCAAATGGGTCTGACTGCAGTATTTATTTCCGGTTTGATCTTCATCCTGCTCACGGTTACCCGAGTGCGGCAGATCTTACTGACAGCCATTCCTGACAGCTTGAAGCATGCCATTACCGTAGGTATCGGGATGTTCATTACAATCCTTGGGCTTAAGAACAGTGGTTTGATGACGATTGGTGTCGAAGCTGGTAAAGATATTTCCGCCAATACATTCACAGACGTCCTATCCTTTGAAACAATCATTCATATGGGTAGTCTAGAGAACACTGATGTACAATTGGTAATTATCGGATTGCTTCTTATTTCCATCCTGATGGTACTGCAAGTTAAAGGTGCGATTTTATTCGGTATCTTGGGTACAACCCTCGCGGGTATACTGATGGGTGTAGTTGATTTTGGCTCATTGTCCAGTCCGACAACCCCTTGGGTGCCTGACCTGACGCAATTGAACTTTTTCGAATTTGACTGGGATGGTATCCTGCACACCGGTATTGTTTCAGCAATCGCAACATTCACTTTTGTAGAATTGTTCGATACATTTGGTACACTTGTAGGTACTGCTCAACGCGCTGGTATTATGGACAACCCTGAAGAAGGTAACAAACGTGTAGGTAATGCAATGTTTGTCGATGCTATCGCTGTAGCTGGTGGTGCGGCATTGGGTACTTCCACTACTACTGCTTTTGTAGAAAGCGCGGCAGGTGTTGCTGAAGGTGGACGTACAGGTCTTACAGCTGTAACAACGGGTGTGTGCTTCTTGCTTGCGTTATTCCTTGCACCAATAGTGGCTCTGATCCCTGGATCTGCTACAGCCGCAGCATTGATTGTCGTAGGCGTGCTCATGGCACAATCGATTCGCGAAATTGATTTTCAAGATATGGTTGTTGCGATTCCAGCGTTCCTTACTCTAGTAATCATGCCTTTCACTTATAATATTGCTAATGGTATTTCCTTTGGTATCGTAACTTATGTAATCCTTGCTTGTGTAGCTAACCTTGCTGGCAAGAAAAAATACGATATTCACTGGATGATGTGGGTACTTGCTATTCTGATTATTCTCCGTTATGTATTTCTTGGTAGTGCGGGCTAACTCATATATAGCATACAGATGTGCATTCAAAGGCTCCTTCATAACTGAGGGGGCCCTTTTTTTATATTTTTGTTGGCACTTAACCGTTCAGGTTAGTCTATGTTTCTAGCTTTTCATCATCTATGATTTAGATTATATTGTTGAAGAGGTGATGTTCAGGACGAGGCAGCCTTGGTGTTAGAGTCCAATTTGTTCCCCACCTTGATCCTGATCTCTGTTTTTTTTGCTCCGGCATTTGCTTTAGCCACTGTGATTCTTCTATTCTATATAAGAGTCTATATAAGAGCCTTGAAGCTTAGGCGATCCTATGGAATGGAGTATTGTGGATGGAAGGGTTTGCGATCCAGATAAGGTAAACATGCCCTATATTTATATGCTCTTTTATGAGAAAATCAATCCAAATGATTTCTTAGCAACGGTGAAACACACTAATTCGGGAGCTGTTTTTCAGAAGGTATATGCTTTTGGCTGGACTAAGATGAATATAGGACGAGGTGAGGTTGGGACGATGATCAAGAGTACACGTGCGGCCGTAATGACTGTATTGATGCTGTTATTGTTTGTGCTTCCTGTAACAAGCATTTATGCAGAGGGGAATCTATTGCAGAACC
This sequence comes from Paenibacillus sp. FSL R7-0163, assembly GCF_037969975.1. NCBI lineage: Bacteria > Bacillati > Bacillota > Bacilli > Caryophanales > Paenibacillaceae > Paenibacillus > Paenibacillus sp. FSL R7-0163. The sequence goes on along the minus strand of NZ_CP150224.1, from coordinate 5,462,168 downwards.
CTGGCTTTGAGGAGGGGGGAGATGATGCGCCTTCTAACTGGACTAAGGATATGTGGATTTCAGGAGACAACTCAGGCCTACTTTCAATCCAATCGGAGGAAGTTCATTCCGGCAGCAAGGCGGCAGTCATTGAGAATATCGAACCCAATCATTTGAAATGGGTGCAGACGATTGAGGCTACGCCGAATAGTTATTATAGAATCTCTGGATGGATCAAAGTAGTAAGTACAGCAGGCGAGGGAATAGGCGCCAACATTCTTGCCGTTGGAGTAGGTGGGGGGTATCCCAGCGTAACTGATACGGCAGGTGAATGGCAGTATCTTGAATATATCGGCCAGACAGGACCGGAGCAGAAGTCATTTGGCATAGGCGCAAGTCTGGGCGGCTACTCTAGCTTGATTCAAGGTAAGGCTTATTTTGATGATTTTGCTGTAGAAAAATTAGATGCGGCTCCCGAAGGGGCTAACGTCATTTCGCTGGATAGTGCAGCGGTTAGTCCAGATGCTGGCGACAAAAAGGCAGACACTCCGCATAAAGTATCTCCAACTAAGATGTTGCTGATCTCAGCGCTGTTTAGCGCGTTTTTTGCAGTGCTTTATACTAAGGCATTCCGTAGTGAGAAGCTTATGAAGCAGCCTGAGAATATTTATTCCAAATGGCTGAGCATTGCCATCGGAATTGCTTTTATCCTGAGGGTGTGGATTGGTCTTACCGCGCAAGGATATCAGAATGATATGAATACCTTTATTTCTTGGGGACAGCGTATGGTGGATTTAGGTCCAGGCAAATTTTATGAAGAAGGTTATTTTGCCGATTATCCTCCAGGCTATTTGTACATATTGTACGTGCTTAGCGCCATACGTGGCGTTTTAGGATTCACTCAGGGCTCAGGTGGAGAGAATTTACTCTTCAAGCTCCCTGCGATTCTTTCTGATTTGGTGCTCGGCTACTTCATTTATCAAATGTCACGCAAAAAACTCGGCACAGGAATTGCTTTCGGCTTGATGTTGTTGTTTCTGTTTAATCCTGCGGTACTTATTAATTCAGCGGCTTGGGGACAAGCAGATTCGTTCTTTTTGATCTTCCTGCTGCTCAGTATCCACGGCGCTGCGAACAAAAAGTTTGTTCGCTCCGCAATTTTGTTTGCCTTAGCGACGCTAATTAAACCGCAAGCGTTGATATTCACGCCGGTATTGTTGTTTGCTTTTTATCATCACCGCGCTTGGAAGCAGCTTGGATTCGGAGCTTTGTATGGATTAGGGATCTTCGGATTGCTTGCGGCACCATTTTTCTGGAATAACGGAGGTCTGGTAGGGATTATTGATCTTTACAAGAGTACGTTATCTTCCTATCCGTATTCTTCAGTGAATACATTTAATCTGTATGCACTGACTGATCCGATGTGGTCATCCCTTGATCTAACCTGGCTTGGCATTCCATACCGTGTATGGGGCTTCATATTTATTTTAGTGGCTGTAGCTGTTGCGGCATTTTATTCCTTTAAAAAGGATCGCTTGGACCTGACCAAATCCTATTTTATCGGCATGGTGCTTATAGTAGTGGTCTTTGTGCTTGGCACCAAAATGCATGAACGTTATATGTTCCCTGCTCTTATTCTTTGTTTGTTTACTTATATAGAAAGTCGGGACCGCCGCTTTTTATCGCTATTTCTCGGATTCAGCTTAACGCAATACATCAATGTGGCGTACACCTTATCCCACCTGAATGCAGATGTTAGCCCGGGTGCAGACGGAATCGTATTAGTGACTGCTATAGCTAATCTAGCATTACTGCTTTATATGCTGAATATCGGTTACGATGTGTATGTCCGCAAGGGTATAAAACCTCTTCCAGCGCCAATTACACTGGAAGAACAATATGAAGAAGATTTGAGAGTTGTCGGGCAAATTAAACCGCATCAGAAGGGAGGGCGATCTAACGATGAAGTTTAAGCGTATAGATTGGATATGCCTAATAGCTATTACGGCCGTTTACGCAGCGCTTGCTTTATATAATCTTGGCTCTACTAAATCTCCAGAGACCTTATGGGAGCCTGCTGCCAGTGGTGAAAGCTTCTATGTAGATTTGGGGCAGAGTAAACCATTGGAACGGGTCAATATCTTTGGTGGCGTAGGCACGGGGAAGTTCAAGCTGGAATTCAGCGACAATCCTGAGGTCTGGAGCAGTCCGATGGATGTCAGTGAGGATGTCGGGAATGTCTTCATCTGGAAAAGCCAACCCCTGAACGTTACTGCGAGATATGTGAAGTTTACAGTTACCTCTCCAGGGTTCACTTTGAACGAAATGGCCTTTTATGAGCAGGGGGGGGAAAGAAAACCTCTTCCTATTGACGGTGTGACACCGGATGCTAACGCAGTTCCTAAAAGAGGAGCAGCGGCCAATCTTTTTGACGAGCAGTCGCTCATTCCGGAATATTCTAACTTTATGAATAGCACTTATTTTGACGAGATCTATCATGCGCGAACAGCTTATGAATATACACACGGGATTGTGCCTTACGAGAATACGCATCCACCGCTTGGTAAGTTGTTAATTGCCATAGGGATGGAGCTGTTCGGGGTCAATCCATTCGGCTGGCGTATTATCGGAACCTTGTTCGGAGTTGCCATGTTACCTCTCATATATGTAATGGCGCTGCGTTTGTTTAAGAAAAGCAAATACGCCGCCCTCGCGGCAGGATTGTTTGCACTGGATTTCATGCATTTCACACAGACAAGAATCTCCACGATTGACGTATACGGAGTATTCTTCATTATGTTGATGTTCTATTTCATGCAGCGGTATTACACAATGAATTTCTACAAGCAGCCTTTGAGAAAAACATTAATTCCGTTATTCTGGTCTGGCTTATTCTTCGGAATCGGCGTAGCTTCGAAATGGATTGTGCTCTATGGAGGAGCAGGGCTGGCCATTATGCTGGCTATCTCCCTTTTTGAACGCTACAGAGAATACCAAGCCTCCGGACGCCTGCTGGCCGAGGGGAAGATTAAAGACAAGGAATTGCTGGGCACCTGTCGTGAAGCAGTAGATTCTTTTTGGAAAAAGACTGTTATTACGTTGGCTAGTTGTATTGGATTCTTTGTCATCATTCCAGTAATTATTTATAGCTTATCTTTTGTGCCAGGGTTATCTGCATCAGCAGAGGGCTTCACTATAAAAGGTTTGATTGATTCCCAAAAGAATATGTACAACTACCACAGTCAGCTTGTAGCTACACATCCCTTTGCTTCCTCATGGTGGCAATGGCCGTTTATGAAGAGACCGGTCTGGTTCTTTAGCGGCGGTGAAGGTTTGCCGGAAGGTCAGGTCAGCAGTATAGTGACTATGGGGAATCCTCTTATCTGGTGGACGGGTATTTTTGCGATGCTGGCAACGCTGTGGATTACGCTGAAACGTAAAGATAAGAACCTCTACATGATCTGGATCGCCTTCTTCTCGCAATATGTTCCGTGGATGCTTGTCCCAAGAGAAACATTTATTTACCATTATTTTGCTATGGTACCATTTATGATTCTTGGTATTGTATATATAATGAAGTTGCTGGATAGTAAATTCCCTGAGGCCCGTTACGTACAGTATGTCTATGTAGCCGTTGCTTTGCTGCTCTTTATCGCTTTCTACCCGGTACTGTCAGGGATGCAGGTCAGTGGAGATTACGTGAAAGATATGCTGCGTTGGTTCCCTACTTGGGTTTTCTAGGATTTAATAAAAATCTATAAAATAAGTTTATGCATGCAGCGTTATTATGAAGTGTAGATGGATGTAACGCTCCAAAAAGCTTGTAGGAGGAATAAAGGTGAAAGCCAGATATAGTGTGATTGTACCCATGTTCAATGAGGAGCAAGTAATTAGCCATACTTATGAACGTTTGAAAAAAGTAATGGACGAGTGCGGCGATACTTATGAGCTGGTCTTCGTCAATGACGGCAGTCGTGATCGTTCCGCCCAGATGATTCGGGAGATCTGTGAACGAGACGAGCATGTCAAGCTGATTGACTTCTCGCGTAATTTCGGACATCAGGTAGCGATTACAGCTGGCATGGACTATGCCGAAGGTCAAGCGGTTGTTGTTATTGACGCTGATCTTCAGGATCCTCCGGAGGTCATTTTGCAAATGATCGAGAAGTGGAAAGAGGGCTATGATGTTGTATATGCGAAACGCCTGAAGCGCCACGGAGAAACGATGTTCAAAAAGGTCACCGCGAAGCTCTTTTACCGCCTGCTCAGCAGTATGACAAGTGTGGATATTCCTACGGATACAGGCGATTTCCGTCTTATTGACCGTAAGGTATGTGATGTCCTGCGGGGACTTAAAGAAAAGAACCGCTATGTCCGAGGTTTGGTGAGCTGGGTTGGCTTCAAGCAGACTATGGTGGAATATGAACGGGAAGAACGTTTTGCCGGAGAAACCAAATATCCGCTGAAGAAAATGATTCGTTTTGCGTTAGATGGCATCACCTCTTTTTCACATAAGCCGCTTAAGATTGCTACGTATATTGGATTCTTCCTTTCATTCTCTAGCTTTCTCTATTTATTTTTCGTCTTGTTTCAAAAGATATTTTTCACCTCCTGGACGGTTCCGGGCTGGGCTTCCATTGTAGGCGTCAATCTGCTCTTTAACGGTATCGTTCTGATGCTGTTGGGTGTGATTGGGGAGTATATCGGACGGATTTATGACGAGTCTAAAGATAGACCGCTATACATTGTTAGTGAGACTAAAGGCTACCAGAACGAAGAACAACTGGACCGCCGGAAGGACCACAATGATGTCAGATAAGAACTTGCGTGCTGCATTCATACAGTTCCTTAAATTTAATGCCGTAGGTTTGCTCAATACGCTTATTGATTTTGTGATTTTCACATTGTTGAATTCACTAGGGATGGTATACGCATTGGCGCAGGTGATCTCCTATAGTGCAGGTACGGCGAATAGCTTTATTTTGAATAAAAAAGTAACCTTTCGTGATCGCGACCGGGGGAATAAAGAAGGCTTCGACCGCGTGCAGCTGGTCAAGTTTATCGTGCTGAATCTGGTAGTGCTCGGAATATCACTGCTGCTAATGCATCTGTTGACAGACAGACTAGGTATTCAAGTCTTGATCTCCAAGGTGCTGGTTACCTTTATCACGGTGATCATCAATTTCTTTGGAAGTCGTAAATGGGTATTTTAAACATTAATTTCAGGCAGAAGGAGTTGCTATGCTTAAAGGCAAGTAGCTGTTTCTGCTTGATTTGTATATAACCATAGAAACAATATACGGAGGTGAATAACATTGCGTAAATTCTCCTATCTACTCATACTGGCTGGGATACTTATCATGTTATATCCGACAGCTAACGAATGGTACAACGACAGGCAGCAGGAGAAGTTATTAGAAACGGCTGAACTAAGCACTGCCGATAGTACTCCCCAGCCAGATTTGAAGAGCAGGTATGCTGAAGTTACTCAGCTGTTAGCAGAGGAATCGGTTCTGGATGCTCAGGCACAGCCCCAACCCCAAGAGACAGAAAAGCCTGAACCGGAGATTGAGGTCGGTGGCAAAGTAATCGCACTAATTGAAATCGTTAAGATTGATTTGAAGCTGCCTGTATTAGAAGGGGCTACAAAAGCTAATATGAAACATGCTGCAGCCCATATGAAAGAAACGGCACCCCTTGGAGAGATCGGAAATGCTGCAATCGCGGCGCATCGGGCTAGAACTACGGGTCGTTTGTTTAACAGATTGAATGAGGTTGTTGTGGGGGATGTTATCACGGTAAAGACTAGTGATCAGGTGTTTAACTATGAGGTATACGATATTTCTGTTGTAGATCCGAGTGATGTCTCCGTTCTTGACGGGAATGACAAGGATAAGATTCTTACTCTGATTACATGTGATCCGCTAGTGAATCCAACGCATCGGCTGATTGTTCATGCTAAATTAACAAAATGAGAATAGTGAATGACAAGAAAACACAAATACCGGGAGATATTTATAAAATAATGGGTAATCTAGTAAATTAGGTCTTGTTCACAACTATAAATATGATAGTATTATACTATAAAAGCTAAACACGATAACGGCAAACCTTCCGAAAGGTAGGGACGCAAAGCTAAAGGGCCTTTTCCCGAAAGGATGGCAGCCAGCTACCGAATGAAGAGGCTTTTTTTGTTTGTTTCAAATGGATTCTATCAATTATATCTAGTAAAGCTAGAACAGATAGAGCTTATACGATAACGGCAAACCTATCGAAAGGTAGGGACGCAAAGCTAAAGGGCCTTCCCGAAAGGATGGCAGCCAGCTACCGAAAGGAGTTTTATCCGTGAAAAAGGTTTATTTTATGCTGGTGGCGTTGTTCGTCCTAATGACTTCAGTTCCGGTAAGTACAGCTCAAGCTGCAAGTGCAGATGCCAGCTGGTTGATTACATCCAAAGTGGCTCAAGGTGTTATTGGTATTAACTATGATATTCCGAAAGATAAAAGAATCAAACTCATGATCACCAAAGATAACAGCAGCTATACTTATAACTTGTATGCTTCTGGACAAGCTGAGGACTTCCCTTTGCAACAAGGAAATGGGACTTATAAGGTTTCTGTTCTGGAGAACACAACCGGTAATAAATACAAAGCGTTATATTCCGAAGTAGTAGACGTAACCATGAGTGACTCGAATTCCGTATATTTGGGCTCCGTACAGAATGTGAAATGGAGTTCTTCTGATAAAGCGATTGTCAAAGCTAAACAATTAGTACAAGGCAAAACAACAGACGAAGAGAAAGTTAAAGCGATCTATAACTATGTAGTTGCGAATGTACAATATGACTACTCTCTTGCTAATAGTGTAACTACTGATTATATTCCAAGCATCGATAAGACATTGACTACTAAAAAAGGGATTTGCTATGATTACGCTTCTCTTTTTGCCGCAATGCTGCGGAGTGTAGATGTTCCTGCTAAGTTGGTAATGGGGAATACAAGCTACGTTACGCAATATCATGCCTGGAACGAAGTATTGCTTAATGGGAAGTGGGTTACCATTGATACTACAGTGGATGCAGGACTTGCAAAGAGTGATAAGAAAACCGATTTAATTAAAGCCTCAAGCAAATATACTGCGGCAAAATACTATTAAATTCGCCGCTAGAAACATAACTCTATTAAATAAACAACTAGCTTAATTATTAAGCTAGTTGTTTATTTTTATATTAGGGGTTGCTTTTCTATTAATAGTTGGGGTATTATAGGTAAGCGTTGTTAGACAGTGTACAGGCGATACAAACGAGGCTGATAAAAAGCTTCGAAAAATAAAGCTTGCATTTCTGAAAACAACATGATATATTATAAGAGTTGCTGCTGAGACATTAAACGGCGTCAACGAGAACTTGATCTTTGAAAACTGAACAACGAGTGAGTAGGAAATCACGCAAGTGATATCCAAAATTAGAGAATTAATTTTCTCGTCAGATGTTTCAAAATGAGCATATCGCTCTTTTCAATACTAATTGGAGAGTTTGATCCTGGCTCAGGACGAACGCTGGCGGCGTGCCTAATACATGCAAGTCGAGCGGAGTTATTTTGAAAGCTTGCTTTCAAAATAACTTAGCGGCGGACGGGTGAGTAACACGTAGGCAACCTGCCCTTCAGACTGGGATAACTACCGGAAACGGTAGCTAATACCGGATAATTTCTTTTTTCTCCTGAGAGAAGAATGAAAGACGGAGCAATCTGTCACTGAGGGATGGCCTGCGGCGCATTAGCTAGTTGGTGGGGTAACTACCACCAAGGCGACGATGCGTAGCCGACCTGAGAGGGTGAACTACCACACTGGGACTGAGACACTACCAGACTCCTACGGGAGGCAGCAGTAGGGAATCTTCCGCAATGGGCGAAAGCCTGACGGAGCAACGCCGCGTGAGTGATGAAGGTTTTCGGATCGTAAAGCTCTGTTGCCAGGGAAGAACGTCCGGTAGAGTAACTGCTACCGGAGTGACGGTACCTGAGAAGAAAGCCCCGGCTAACTACGTGCCAGCAGCCGCGGTAATACGTAGGGGGCAAGCGTTGTCCGGAATTATTGGGCGTAAAGCGCGCGCAGGCGGCTATTTAAGTCTGGTGTTTAAACCTTGGGCTCAACCTGAGGTCGCACTGGAAACTGGGTGGCTTGAGTACAGAAGAGGAAAGTGGAATTCCACGTGTAGCGGTGAAATGCGTAGATATGTGGAGGAACACCAGTGGCGAAGGCGACTTTCTGGGCTGTAACTGACGCTGAGGCGCGAAAGCGTGGGGAGCAAACAGGATTAGATACCCTGGTAGTCCACGCCGTAAACGATGAGTGCTAGGTGTTAGGGGTTTCGATACCCTTGGTGCCGAAGTTAACACAGTAAGCACTCCGCCTGGGGAGTACGGTCGCAAGACTGAAACTCAAAGGAATTGACGGGGACCCGCACAAGCAGTGGAGTATGTGGTTTAATTCGAAGCAACGCGAAGAACCTTACCAGGTCTTGACATCCCTCTGAATCTGCTAGAGATAGCAGCGGCCTTCGGGACAGAGGAGACAGGTGGTGCATGGTTGTCGTCAGCTCGTGTCGTGAGATGTTGGGTTAAGTCCCGCAACGAGCGCAACCCTTAACTTTAGTTGCCAGCAGGTAATGCTGGGCACTCTAGAGTGACTGCCGGTGACAAACCGGAGGAAGGTGGGGATGACGTCAAATCATCATGCCCCTTATGACCTGGGCTACACACGTACTACAATGGTACCGGTACAACGGGAAGCGAAGCCGCGAGGTGGAGCCAATCCCATCAAAGCCGGTCTCAGTTCGGATTGCAGGCTGCAACTCGCCTGCATGAAGTCGGAATTGCTAGTAATCGCGGATCAGCATGCCGCGGTGAATACGTTCCCGGGTCTTGTACACACCGCCCGTCACACCACGAGAGTTTACAACACCCGAAGTCGGTGGGGTAACCCGCAAGGGAGCCAGCCGCCGAAGGTGGGGTAGATGATTGGGGTGAAGTCGTAACAAGGTAGCCGTATCGGAAGGTGCGGCTGGATCACCTCCTTTCTATGGAGAATCGTTCTCTGCAATGAGGACATTCAAATCGGAAGCTCAGCTTCCACAACTCAGGTTTATACTCTGTTACTCACTCGTTGCTCAGTTTTGAGAGTTTAAGCTCTCAAGTAAGACTTGATCCTTGAAAACTGGATACCGAAACGAATTTGCGTTTTAGAACATCTTTTAGCAACTTGTGTAAACAAGTAAAAGTTATTAGTGAGATTTTTCTTCGGAAGAATCAAGGTTAAGCTAATAAGAGCACACGGAGGATGCCTAGGCGCCAGGAGCCGACGAAGGACGTGGCGAACAACGAAACTGCCTCGGGGAGCTGTAAGCAAGCTTTGATCCGGGGGTGTCCGAATGGGGAAACCCAGCTGTGGTAATTCGCAGTTACTCATACCTGAATACATAGGGTGTGTAGAGGCAGACCAGGGGAACTGAAACATCTAAGTACCCTGAGGAAGAGAAAACAATAGTGATTCCGTCAGTAGCGGCGAGCGAACGCGGAACAGCCTAAACCAAGGGGCTTGCCTCTTGGGGTTGTGGGACGTCTCACATGGAGTTACAAAGGAATATGGTAGGTGAAGAGGTCTGGAAAAGCCGCGATAGAGGTAAAAGCCCTGTAACCTAAACTGTGTTCTCTCCGAGACGGATCCCGAGTAGTGCGGGGCACGTGAAACCCCGTATGAATCCAGCAGGACCATCTGCTAAGGCTAAATACTACCTGGCGACCGATAGTGAAACAGTACCGTGAGGGAAAGGTGAAAAGCACCCCGGAAGGGGAGTGAAATAGAACCTGAAACCGTGTGCTTACAAAAAGTCAGAGCCCGATCTATGGGTGATGGCGTGCCTTTTGTAGAATGAACCGGCGAGTTACGTTTAACATGCAAGGTTAAGCCGAGAAGGTGGAGCCGCAGCGAAAGCGAGTCTGAATAGGGCGATTTAGTATGTGGACGTAGACCCGAAACCGTGTGATCTACCCCTGTCCAGGGTGAAGGTGCGGTAACACGCACTGGAGGCTCGAACCCACGTACGTTGAAAAGTGCGGGGATGAGGTGGGGGTAGCGGAGAAATTCCAATCGAACTCGGAGATAGCTGGTTCTCCCCGAAATAGCTTTAGGGCTAGCCTCGGTATAAGAGTAGTGGAGGTAGAGCACTGATTGGGTGCGGGGTCCGCAAGGATTACCAAGCTCAGTCAAACTCCGAATGCCATATACTTATTGCCGGGAGTCAGACAGTGAGTGCTAAGATCCATTGTCAAAAGGGAAACAGCCCAGACCATCAGCTAAGGTCCCCAAGTGTGTGTTAAGTGGGAAAGGATGTGGAGTTGCACAGACAACCAGGATGTTGGCTTAGAAGCAGCCACCATTGAAAGAGTGCGTAATAGCTCACTGGTCGAGTGACTCTGCGCCGAAAATGTAACGGGGCTAAACACACCACCGAAGCTATGGCTAGATACGTATGTATCTGGGGTAGGGGAGCGTTGTGTAGGGGTTGAAGGTGTACTGAAAAGAGCGCTGGACACTACACAAGTGAGAATGCCGGTATGAGTAACGAAAAGATCAGTGAGAATCTGATCCGCCGAAAGCCCAAGGTTTCCTGAGGAAGGCTCGTCCGCTCAGGGTAAGTCGGGACCTAAGGCGAGGCCGAAAGGCGTAGTCGAAGGACAACAGTTTGAAATTACTGTACCACCGTAATCCGCTATGAGCGATGGGGTGACGCAGGAGGGTAGTGACGCGGACTGATGGATGTCCGTCTAAGCAGTGAGGCTGATGTGTAGGCAAATCCGCACATCATTAAGGCTAGGCTGTGATGGGGAGCGAAAATTATAGTAGCGAAGGTCATGATCTCACACTGCCAAGAAAAGCCTCTAGCCAGGAGAAGGTGCCCGTACCGCAAACCGACACAGGTAGGCGAGAAGAGAATTCTAAGGCGCGCGGAAGAACTCTCGTTAAGGAACTCGGCAAAATGACCCCGTAACTTCGGGAGAAGGGGTGCCCCGGTAGTGTGAATAGCACGAGGGTACGCAGTGAAAAGGCCCAAGCGACTGTTTAGCAAAAACACAGGTCTGTGCGAAGCCGCAAGGCGAAGTATACGGGCTGACGCCTGCCCGGTGCTGGAAGGTTAAGGGGAGTGGTTAGGGGTAACCCGAAGCTATGAACCGAAGCCCCAGTAAACGGCGTACCGTAACTATAACGGTCCTAAGGTAGCGAAATTCCTTGTCAGGTAAATTCTGACCCGCACGAATGGCGTAACGACTTGGGCGCTGTCTCAACGAGAGATCCGGTGAAATTTTAATACCTGTGAAGATGCAGGTTACCCGCGACAAGACGGAAAGACCCCATGGAGCTTTACTGCAGCTTGATATTGAATTTGGGTACGATCTGTACAGGATAGGTGGGAGCCGTAGAAATCGGAGCGCAAGCTTCGGTGGAGGCGCCGTTGGGATACCACCCTGATCGTATCTAGGTTCTAACCTAGTACCCTTACCGGGTACGGGGACCGTGTCAGGCGGGCAGTTTGACTGGGGCGGTCGCCTCCTAAAGAGTAACGGAGGCGTTCCAAGGTTCCCTCAGAATGGTTGGAAATCATTCGCAGAGTGCAAAGGCATAAGGGAGCTTGACTGCGAGACCTACAAGTCGAGCAGGGACGAAAGTCGGACTTAGTGATCCGGTGGTACCGCATGGAAGAGTACCATCGCTCAACGGATAAAAGCTACCCTGGGGATAACAGGCTTATCTCCCCCAAGAGTCCACATCGACGGGGAGGTTTGGCACCTCGATGTCGGCTCATCGCATCCTGGGGCTGAAGTAGGTCCCAAGGGTTGGGCTGTTCGCCCATTAAAGCGGTACGCGAGCTGGGTTCAGAACGTCGTGAGACAGTTCGGTCCCTATCTGTCGTGGGCGCAGGAAATTTGAGAGGAGCTGTCCTTAGTACGAGAGGACCGGGATGGACGTACCGCTGGTGCACCAGTTGTTCCGCCAGGAGCATGGCTGGGTAGCTACGTACGGACGGGATAAGCGCTGAAAGCATCTAAGCGTGAAGCCCCCTCAAGATGAGATTTCCCAATTAGTAAGACCCCTTGAAGACGACGAGGTAGATAGGTTGGAGGTGGAAGTGCAGTAATGCATGGAGCTGACCAATACTAATCGGTCGAGGGCTTATCCTATACTTAGAATGCAGATTCGTTTCGGGTTCAGTTTTCAGGCGATTAAGCCTGTAACACGCTTAGAAATTCATTCTCACTTCTGGTGATGAACCGAATTTCACGCGGCAGCGTCTGTTTCACAGACGCATGTTTGGTGGCGATAGCGGAGGGGTTCCACGCGTACCCATCCCGAACACGACCGTTAAGCCCTCCAGCGCCGATGGTACTTGGACCGAAGGGTCCTGGGAGAGTAGGACGTTGCCAAGCACACGAAGCCATTGTTGATTTATCAACAATGGCTTTTTTGTTCCCTTTATCGCTTAATTTAAATAATGTGGATAAGTTATGGGGAATTAACGAAATTATAAAAGTTACTAACATGTGGATGAAATAATAAAATATATTCAAAAATGAAAGTAGTCCCCAATTTATGTGGATAGAGCAGTGGTATATGTGGATACTTCAAGTAAATGCAAGGATATTTTGCATGGCAGGAGGATAAACAATGGACAACAGTAGCAATCTTGTGTGGATAGAAGATTTTTCTGTACATGCGAGCGACACGGATTATCGTTCGCAGGGTAAGTTATCCTTTATTCTGGATATCATGCAATGTGCGGCAGACTTCGCAGTGGGTAATTTGGGGATAAGTGTGGAAGAGATTCTGAATGCAGGAATGGGCTGGATGATGATTACGTTAGATCTTGATTTTAAGCGTATTCCCCGCCCAAATGATGTGCTTAGCGTACATACCTGGAGTAAAGGCACTAAAGGGGCACTGTGGCAACGGGATTATCGTATTTTCGATGCAGATCATATAGAAATCGCCACAGCACGATCCATATGGGCTTTAGTAGATATTGAGAAGAGAAAGATACTTAGACCGAATGCCCTTCCAGTTCAGGTTAAGCACTATAATGGCGATTCAGTAGGCGATATGCCTGTTAAGGTAACGATCCCTTCTGATATTACTATGGAAGAAGCTTATCGGTATCAGGTAAGATATAGTGGGCTGGACAGCAACGGACATTTGAATAATGCCCGATACGGGGATTTATGTTGTGATGCGCTCACTTTAGCGGAATGGGATAATGCAGAGTTCACACGCTTCCGGATTACTTATCTACAAGAAGCTAAGTTTGGGGATGAACTGACTATTTTACGTTCAGCTGTAACGGATGATGGTATATATGTACGCGGTCAGAATAGTGATACTGTGTATTTTGAAGCATGTATAGCGTTAAAAGGTGTCCATTAGTACGAATAAGTAAGTAATTTATAAATATGGAATATTATTATATAAAGCGATTTCTCCGAACATCAATCGGGGCAGTCGCTTTTTTTATTGAAAAACGGATAATGTTTCTAACATATTTGGAAAAATTTTTGAGCCTGTCACAATTAAAGGGATCACATTCGTTATATAGTTGTAGTCAATAACAAGGAGGTGATTCTTTGGAACGTCGCAGCCCCGGGGTCCAAGTGAATCAAACAATAATTGAAGAGGCTATCGATCAGGTTCTTGCGGGTAACCGCGAAGCCTATAGAACTATAATACAAGCCTATGAAAGAAAGATTTATACGTATTGCTATTATATTTTGAGAAGTCATGAAGAAGCAGAGGATGCTGTGCAAGATATATTTGTAAAAGTGTATCAGGAACTCAGACGTTATGAGAAACGAGTCTCTTTTAGTGCATGGCTGTATAAAGTGGCCTATCATCATTGTCTGGATCAGGTTCGCAAACGCAAGCGAAGAAACCGTCTGTTATCGCTATATAAAGAGCAGCAGCCCAAAGCCTATTATAATCCTAACGATGAGGAGCCATTGCAGAAGTTATTTATGGATGACCTGACAGCCGAAGAGAGCAATCTCCTGATTCTTAAGGTGGTTGAGCAGTACAGCTTTGAAGAAATGGGTCAGATTATGGATTGTAATTCAGCTACATTACGTAAAAAATTTGAACGTCTACGCAAAAAGTTAGTCCGGCAAAGAATGAATGAAGGAGGCAGCCCTCATGGAGAAATGGCAAGATCCAACTGAAAGTCAGAAGATGGAGCACATTCGTCAAACATTCCTAAATCATGAAATGCCGGTAGACAGTTTCAGCGATTCAATTATGAAGCGAATAGGAGACGAGGGAATGGAAAAACGAGCGTCAAGAAAAAATGGAAATAAGTTCCTAAAAAAATCATTGGTGGCTGCCTCGGCAGCAGCAGTGTTGGGTGCGGGCATAATCGGTAGCGGATTTGTATCCCCGGTCATGGCTGAAACGTTGAAGCAGATTCCTGTTGTAGGTAGTATTTTTAAGGGAATTGACGATAAAGGTCTAAATGCTGCTGAGGAAAAAGGATTATCTACTGCCCCTAACCAAAGCGTTACCCATGATGGAGTGACCTTAAAGGTTACCGATGCCTATTATGACGGCTCGCGGTTGGCTTTTGCGATTGAACGGGAAGGCATTGATAATGATAAGATGATGGCTGAGATGATTATTGAACCGATTGAGTTCGATCCATCGCTAACAGAACAACATGGGAAAGTGACAATGAACCAGTCCGAAAAAGGGTTGTTGGGTTCAGCAGAAGTGAAATTGCCGAATGGGAAAAAACTGGAGAGCCAAATGTCGTCTTTTGGTGATGTTGAGGGCAAAAAGAATGCTATTTTATACGATTACAGAAATCTAAATAATATAGAGGCTTTGGGGGATGAATTTGAATTAAGCATCAGTGTGCCGGTTACACAAATTGCAGAGCCTTTTGTAATCAAGGTGCCGGTGAAAAAAGTAACGGAAGGAATTATCAAGCTTGATCTGAACCAAACAAAAGAGGCAGAAGAATTCAGTTATACGATTACCAAGCTGGAATTAACTCCAGCCACAAGCAGATTACAGCTCAGCGAAGAAGGTAAAGCGCCAACTGTGAAAGAAAAGGATGGATACACAACCTCTGAAATGTTCTATGAAATTGTTGATGAACTAGGCAATGCGTTCTCATCGGGTGGGTCATTTAACTTGCCAGCTATAGTCTATCCTTTGGTAGACAAAGATTTCATTCCGTTCGCGCAAACACCAAAGACAATTACAGTTAAGCCGTTTACTTACTCCATTGATGAAAACCATAAAGCATTAAGGGATGAAGAAGGAAAACAAGTTAAACATTATTATCCGGAGCTTGAACAAACGATTCAGGTGGAGCAAAAGTAACTATTAATTCCATAAGCAAAAAGAAGCCCGTGTCTGCATAGCAGATACGGGCTTTTTGTTAAAAATGAGAATTTATAAGCTACAAAACTATAATATCTTTATATTTCTAAGAGTAACGGTTGTCATCTATAAAAGACGACAACGTAGTCTTTTCTTGTAAAAAATCTAACGGAATGTAGATTTCACTCACCGAGTTTTCGTTATCTGGTCCAAGGTACAATTCACCATAATATTCCAATTCAAATGAAATGGACATCCTGTATTCTGTTTTCGGCAGCCAGATTCCGTAGATATATTTATAGGTAGAAGGGATACCACAAGAGCGGCCTTTATGGATGAATTTCAGATAACGTATGGGTGGTAAGATCTGAAGGGGGAAAGTCTGATTGTGGTCTGCTTTTATAGGACTAATTTCGCAGGCACACATGATCGAAAACCCATTACTCTCATAGTCATCTGGCCAGAAGCCAAGCTGATAATATTTTTCAGGCTGTATTCTATCCGATATAGTGGCTACCTTATTGAAAAGCAAAGGCCAAGTATCAGAAATGACGGAGAAATCATGGTCTACTTTAACTACAGGTCCTTGAAGTATAATTTCCCCGAAATCAACGAGCTGGGGGGAGAGATCACTATCAGAAAGGAATTGAAGTAGATCCTGTTCATATAGTCTAGAGAGCAAAGGGAGTTTCGTTTCAGTAAGTCTTTTTCGAACAAGAGAGGGAGTCGTGTGCAGCATTCTTTTGAAGGCACGGGTAAAGGTCTCATAGTTACTAAAGTTATAGTCTAATGAGATGTCCTGGAGTGAGCGCTCTGGCATTCTATGAATGTCCAAGGCTGCTTCAGTGATTTTGCGTCTGGCTATATAGTCGCCGGGTGCTATCCCAGTGACTGCTTGAAATAGACGGGTGAAATGATAAAGGGAGTATCCCATTTCTTTGGAGAGGACAGCTACAGGAAGAAACGTGGTTAAGCGATCCTCAATGAGATCTAAGGCTTGAATGATTAGTTGGCGATTGTTCAAGAGATGTCCTCCCATAACAGTTAATAGAAATGGTGTCTAGCACGATTACTTCAATTATTTGCTGTCCAGTCGCCCCAAGCAGCAGCCCAATCGGGAACAGTCACTTCCATTACGCGATCTGCACTAGGAAAATAGGCTTTGATGTCGAGAACCGGTGTACCCGGATAGGCATCAAGCCCGGCCACCTCTACTATTCCAGAGTCTACATCGACAGACAGGATTGCTGCTACACTTAGCCCAATCGGATTAGGGCGAATAGGGGAACGGGAAGCGAATACTCCAGTTAAGGTCGCATCATAAGGAGGCTGAATCTGTGTAGTCTGGCGGAAATGATCATCTGCAAACTCATGCAGCCACCAAAGCACTTGGCAATGACTAAACTGAGATAAACCTTTAAGCGCCGGTCTGAATTCCGGGTTGATTTCAAGCCGCAAATTTTGTGCTGTACCTCTAACCCATCCTATAGGTACTATATTATAGCTTTCTTGTTCATACATTGACTATGACTCCTTTCGGGTATCAGATATGATCTAGTGTATAACAGAGGCATACGGTAAAGCCTGACGATATTTGCTAACATTCATTTAATGCTATAATGAAATTTGATGTGGAAAGGGGAGCATTATGAAGACACTAGTACTGGCGGAGAAGCCGTCTGTTGCACGCGAGATTGCACGGGTCATGGGATGTAATAATAAACAGAAGAGTTATATTGAAGGTCCAAAATATGTGGTTACCTGGGCGCTTGGTCATTTGGTCGGCCTGGCAGAGCCTGAGGATTATAATAAAAAGTTTGCAACTTGGGCCTTGGAGGATCTGCCGATTTTGCCGGAGAAGACCAAGCTGAAGGTGCTGCGGGAGACCAACCAGCAATACAAGGCTGTCCAGCATCTAATGAAACGTCAGGACATTGAGGAGCTTATTGTTGCTACAGATGCTGCCCGTGAAGGGGAGCTGCTGGCTCGCTGGATTATGAATATGGCAGGGTGGAAGAAGCCATTCCGGCGGTTATGGATATCCTCGCAGACTGATAAGGCAATTAAAGAGGGATTTGCAAAACTCCATCCGGGTCGGGAATTTGATCGGTTGTATGAATCTGCACGTTGCCGCGCAGAGGCGGATTGGATGATTGGACTGAATGTCACGAGAGCTTTGACCTGTAAGTTCGGTTCGCCGCTCTCAGCAGGACGGGTACAAACGCCGACATTAGGGATGATCATGGATCGTGAACAGGAGATTACGGGTTTCCGTTCCGTCGATTTTGAGACGCTGACTGCTGATTTTGGGGATTTCCAAGCGGCATGGCGAGCCAGTAACGGTGATGGTCGGATATTCGAAAAGGATAAGACAGCCAGCTTAAAGGATAAGCTTACAGGACGCAGCGGCCGTATTATTAAGGTACAGAAGAGTGAGAAAAGTGAACCTCATCCACTGGCTTATGATCTGACTGAACTGCAGCGTGATGCGAACCGGAAGTTCGGCTTCTCCGCGAAGCAGACCTCCAGTGTGCTGCAGCGGTTATATGAGCAGCATAAACTTGTCACATACCCGCGTACGGACAGTCGTTACTTAACTTCAGATATGACGGGCACACTCAAGGAAAGACTGGATAGTGTTGCGGTCGGTCCATATGCAGCGTTAGCACGTCCATTGCTGCGCAAGCAGCTGCCGATTACGAAACGAATCGTGGATGATAGTAAAGTCAGTGATCACCATGCTATTATTCCTACAGAACAGACCGTATTGTTAAATGGTTTGAGTACTGAGGAACGTAAGTTGTATGATCTGATTGTGCGGCGTTTTATAAGCTTGTTCTATCCGCCAGCTCGTTATGATGCGGTAGCTGTAACCGTCAATGTAGAAGGCGAAAATTTTCATGTCAAAGGGACGACGGTTAAAGATGCCGGTTGGCGCGAAGTATACGGCGGAGATATGAGTAGTGATGACGAGGAGGAATCTGCGGACGAGCCGGCAGCGGGCAGTGTAAAGCTGCCTGAGCTGCGCGAAGGGGCTGCTGTCACGATTAGCCGCTGTATGGTGCGTGCTGGCCGAACGCAGCCACCGAAGCGTTATAATGAAGCTTCGCTGTTGACGCAAATGGAGAAACACGGCCTCGGAACCCCGGCTACCCGCGCGGATATTATTGAGAAGCTGGTAAGCTCCGATACGATTGAGCGGCAAGGTAATCTCCTGCATCCGACAGGAAAAGGTAAGCAGTTAATCGAGCTGGTATCCACTCAGCTACGTACCCCAGATCTAACCGCACGTTGGGAAGCTGAGCTGGAGAAAATAGCGCGTGGTCAAGGCAAACCGGAGCTCTTTTTACAAGGTATCCGCAGTATGGCACAGGAATTGGTAACAGGTGTGAAAACTAGCGGAGCAGAATATAAGCCGCATAATGTCTCTAACAGCCATTGTCCGGAATGCGGTACAAGACTACTCGAGAAGAAGAGCAAACGAGGGAAGCTGCTGGTATGTCCTGCAGATAACTGTGGTTACACCCGTGCAGGTGAGAAAAGACTATCGAATCGCCGCTGCCCACAGTGCCATAAGAAAATGGAGCTTAAAGAGGGTAAAGCAGGCATGTTCGTACAATGTCTAGGCTGTGGAATCACAGAGACCTTAGATAAGGATCACAAGCATGTTAATAAACGTGAACAGCAAAAGCTGGTGCAGCAATACAGTAAGCAGGAAAGCATAGGTTCTAACCTTGGGGAACTGCTGAAAGCAGCGCTTGAAGGACAAAAGAAGGATAAGTAGTAGGAATCATCGGATGGTTAGCTTCAATTAAAACGAATGATTAGAATAATGAAGGCTGCTGAGTGTGCTCAGTAGTCTTTTTTCTATCCTAGTAAGTTTATGTGGTCTACGGATAGGCCTTGAATTAGAATGGTAAGCAAATGAGTGGAGCAGGTGATTAGGTGGCAGCTGAGCAGCAGGCGAATCCGTTGAAAGCGGCAGATCGCCCACAGGGGCAGGGAAGCAGCAGGTTTTTCTTTTTGGTTATTGTATTTATGTTTTGGTTCTCTTCTTATATTTATGTGCCGGTGCTTTCACCATATGTTGAGCATTTGGGATCATCGTATTTTATGGTGGGTATGGTGCTTGGGATATATGGGTTAATGCAGATCCTATTCCGTATACCCATTGGCATCGGTTCAGATTATTTAAATAGGCGGCGGCCGTTTATCTATCTGGGATTGATTGCGAGTGGAGTCAGCTGTTTTCTTTTTATGTGGGGAGCACAGCCGGGTTGGGCGTTGGCAGCACGTGCGGTATCCGGGATAGCAGCATCGGCATGGGTTGTGTACTCTGTGATGTTCGCAGGATATTTTCCAAAAGAGGAAGCTGGAAAAGCAATGGGCATGCTGCAATTTACTACAGTAATCGCCCAATTGACCAGCATGATGATCAGCGGCTATATGGTAGAGCATTGGGGCTGGAATGCCCCCTTCCTGATTGGTGGAATTGTAGCTATTGCGGCACTAATTCTTGCGCTTCGGTTACCGGAACAAAAGCAGGAAAAACGGCAAAATGCCATACAGATCAAGGAGCTGGCTGGTGTCGTAAAGGAACCTCTGCTGGTAAAAGTCTCGCTGTTGTCTGTGCTGGCACACTGTGTGCTATTTATAACGATGTTCGGATATACTCCGAATCAGGCGCTGAATATCGGAGCAAGCAAAGAAAGTTTGGGCTGGCTAACACTCGCTTTTATGATTCCGCATGCCATCGCAACACTCTACGGTTCACGTCTGTTTGGAGGGCTACTGGGTGATAGAGGGAAGCTTATGCTAGGCTTTGCGGGAAGCGCACTGTTTACGCTGCTCATTCCCTCTATGTCAACGTTAGCGGCACTTTGTCTGACTCAGGTGGGGAATGGTTTTATGCAGGGACTTATTTTTCCGCTGCTGTTGAGTAAATCGGTATCAGAAATAGATCCCTTTAAACGGGCTACAGCTATGGGTTTCTATCAGGCCGTTTATGCGATAGGGATGTCAGCAGGGCCATTTGTAGCAGGTTGGATGAGCTCTGTATATGGCTTGACCGGAGGATTCTGGTTAGGTGGGATTGCGGCGGCGTTGGCTACAATTTTATCCTGGGTATGGATGAAGAATACGAAGCAGAAGCAGCTTAAAGAAACTTAACAGACTTGGCAGAGCGTGTAAGGATGATTGGTTTTTTGTGCAAAAGGGGAATATAATAGAGATAGGAAGCAAGGAGGAGGAGCCCGGGAGAATGGTCAAGGTTGTAATGTTGTGGTTTGTGGTAATTAATATTATCGGGTATGTAGTGATGTCCGAGGACAAGAATAAAGCCCGCAAAAGGCGGGAACGTGTACCTGAGAAAACACTTTTTCTGCTGGCAGCCATGGGCGGCGCACTAGGTGTGCTGATTGCCATGTACCGTAAGCGCCACAAGACGCGTCATACATCCTTCAGGATCGGAATTCCGCTTCTGCTGCTGCTGAATATCTTTTTGTACAGCTATTTTTTAAGATAATAGTCTTTAGGATTACAAACTAGAAAAAGAGGTGGCGTACATGTTATTCTCTAAAATTTTGCTAGCCTATGACGGTTCAAAGGCTTCTAATCAAGCATTGGAGCGCGCAATTGAACTCGCTAAAGTCACACCAGGTTCTATATTGCATGTCGTACACGCATTTGAATTCCCAAGATTTTTTATCGGAGAAGCTCTTGCACCTCTACCAGCTTCAGTAAATAAAGAATATTATGATTTGGCAGTGCAGACTACCGAAGAAGTGAAGGGACGCCTTGAGGCTGAAGGCCTGAATGCTGAGGTTGAGCTTTTACAAGGATCTCCTGCGGAAGTGATTTTGAAATATGCTAAGGAAAATGCTATAGACATCATAGTTATCGGCAGCCGTGGGCTTGGCGGTATACGTGAATTTGTTCTGGGCAGTGTCAGCCATAATGTAGTACAAAGCGCTCGTATTCCAGTGCTGGTTGTAAAATAATATAGAGTTCAAAGGGACGCTGATAGCGTTCCTTTTTTTCAATTTAAGGAAGTATAGGTCGTATTCTGGAGCTTAAACAACATAGAGTGTTAGAGCTAGGAGTGTACGGAAAGAAGTCTTTCTTCACAAAATATAAGGTTATTGAGAATTTAAATTCGTCCAAAAGCGAACATTTATTATCGTGTTTTTACCAATGTTCGTGTTTGAGTTGACATCATGTGTAGGGGATTGTTAAACTGATGTCATGAAGAGCTCGTATAAAACCGGGAATATGGCCCGGAAGTTTCTACCCGGGAACCGTAAATTACCGGACTACGAGGAAATAGGATGCTAGAATGCGATAGTTCAGTCCAGATAATGGAGTGATGCATTGTGCAGCTTTCCGTGCTTAATGCCAGTTTGGTGAGAGGCAAACGGGAGTGTTTTTTCCTAATTCCTTTACTAGTCCGATCCTCCCGCAGCAAAATGCGTCTGGACATCGGGCTTTTTTAATATAAGGAATAAGTTACACGTAATATATCAACCTTATATTATTAAGGAAAACGATAGTCATCCCTGAAGGACGAGAATGTAGTCTCTGCTTGTTCGGATTTACAAGATAAAGATATCTCATACTAGTGATTGGAAGGTAGGTCGAATCATGTCTGTGCAGGTAGCTGTCATCATGGGTAGTAAGTCGGATTGGGATACGATGGAGCACGCTTGTAGGGTGCTGGAAGAGCTGGGATTGTCTTATGAGAAGAAGGTAGTATCCGCGCACCGTACACCGGACTTGATGTTCCGCTATGCGGAGGAAGCCGCAGGCCGCGGCATTCGCGTGATTATTGCAGGAGCAGGCGGCGCCGCGCATTTGCCGGGTATGGTGGCTGCAAAGACAATCCTGCCAGTGATTGGAGTGCCCGTGCAGTCGAAAGCACTTAATGGGCTGGATTCGCTGCTCTCCATCGTGCAGATGCCTGGAGGCATACCGGTAGCAACGGTAGCTATTGGTAAGGCAGGCGCTGTAAATGCAGGCCTGCTGGCCGCACAGATCATCGGAGCGTTCGACCCTGAAGTGCAGCAGCGTGTGCAGCTGCGGCGGGATGCGATCCGCGATGAAGTATTGGAAAGCAGCGACAGCTTATGAGACCGGAGGAGCTGAAGCTGCAGGAGGCTGGCGGCGCAGCTTCGCCAGCCGCACAAGCGTCCGGTGCGGACACCGTCCGGACGCTGCTGCCCGGCTCGACCGTCGGCGTGCTCGGCGGCGGGCAGCTCGGGCGCATGATGGCGCTGGCCGGCAGCGCCATGGGGTACCGCTTCGTGGCGCTGGATCCTGCGCCGGATGCGCCTAGCGGTCAAGTTACGCCGCAGATCACGGCGGCGTATAACGACCGGGACGCGGCGCGGGAGCTGGCCCGCCGCGCGGACGTCATCACGTACGAGTTCGAGAACGTCGACGCGGGCGTAGCCGCGCTGCTGGCGGAGGAATCGTACGTGCCGCAGGGCAGCGCGCTGCTGTATACCACGCAGCATCGGCTGCGCGAAAAAGCCGCCATCGAGGCGGCGGGCGTTCCGGTCGCCCCGTACCGGAAGGTGGACAGCTTTGCGGAGCTAAAACAGGCGGCGGCTGAACTTGGACTACCTTGTGTGCTCAAGACAGCCACAGGCGGTTATGACGGCAAGGGTCAAGCTGTGATTCGTCAGGAAGAAGAGCTGGAAGAAGCTTTCCGGCAGGTTGCACCCGGTGAGGTGATTCCGGAGCTGGTGCTTGAGAAGTTTGTAGCTTTTCAATGCGAAATATCCGTTGTTGCTGCACGTAGTGCATCTGGGGAGGTCAAAAGCTTCCCGCCTTCTGAGAACATTCATGTAAATAATATTTTGCATCTGTCCATTGTACCTGCAAGAGTGTCAGCAGACATTCAGCGCAGAGCTTGCGAGCTGGCTGAGACTTTAATCGCAGGGCTGAATGCGGTTGGACTGCTTGCCGTGGAAATGTTCGTCACAGCGGACGGTGAATTGTTCGTCAATGAGCTGGCACCAAGGCCGCATAATTCCGGCCATTACACCATGGATGCTTGCGTGACCTCACAGTTCGAGCAGCATGTCCGGGCGATTTGTAATCTGCCGCTGGGCGATACAACGCTTTTGACACCTGTAGTTATGGTAAATGTATTAGGTCAGCATTTGGATGGTGCTATTAAAGCGACCTGTACACATGAGGAAAAAGATAATAAGCTGGGTATTGTACCTAAGCTTCATATATATGGCAAGACTGAGAGTAAGACTGGTCGTAAGATGGGTCATATCAATCTGCTGTGCAAGGATACCGGAGACGGCCTATCCTGGGTGGAGCAATCTAAACTTTGGAGGAACTAAAGAATATGATCGAACGTTACAGCAGACCCGAGATGCGGGCCATTTGGACTGAGGAGAATAAATTCAAAGCGTGGCTGGAAGTGGAAATATGCGCTTGTGAAGCATGGGCGGAGCTGGGAGTCATCCCACATGAAGACGCTGCTAAGCTGCGTAAGGATGCTAAATTCGACATCGCACGTATTGATGAAATCGAACAGGAAACACGTCATGACGTAATTGCCTTTACACGTGCGGTTTCCGAAAGCCTTGGCGCAGAACGCAAATGGGTACACTACGGCCTTACTTCCACAGATGTGGTGGATACAGCACTGGGTTACTTGCTGCGTCAAGCGAATGAGATTCTAGAGAAGGATATCATCAACTTTATTGAGATCCTTAAAGATAAAGCTATTGCTTATAAAGATACACCGATGATGGGCCGTACTCATGGGGTTCATGCTGAGCCAACTACTTTTGGTCTGAAAATGGCATTGTGGTACGAAGAAATGAAACGTAACCTGGAGCGTTTCCGCCATGCTGCGAACGGTGTGCAATTTGGCAAAATCTCCGGAGCCGTTGGTACGTATGCCAACATTGATCCATTCGTAGAAGAATTTGTCTGCCGTAAGCTGGGTACAAGCCCTGCACCGATCTCGACACAAACTCTACAGCGCGACCGTCACGCTGAGTATATGGCAGCTCTTGCTCTGGTAGCAACCTCGCTAGACAAATTCGCTACCGAAATCCGCGCTCTGCAAAAGAGTGAGATTCGCGAAGTAGAAGAAGCTTTTGCCAAAGGTCAAAAGGGTTCATCTGCTATGCCGCATAAACGGAATCCTATTGGCTGCGAGAATATTTCCGGTCTGTCCCGCGTGATTCGCGGACATATGGTTACAGCTTATGAGAACGTGCCGCTCTGGCATGAACGCGATATCTCGCACTCTTCAGTGGAGCGTATCATCCTTCCGGATGCAACGATGCTGCTGAACTACATGCTGAACCGTTTCGGAAACATCGTGAAGAACCTGACTGTATTCCCAGAGAATATGAAGCGTAACATGAACCGTACCTTCGGCGTTCCTTTCTCTGGCCGGATCTTAACCAAGCTGATTGATAAAGGCTTCAGCCGCGAGCAAGCGTACGATACCGTTCAACCACGTGCGATGCAAGCTTGGGAAGAGCAAAAGCAGTTCCGTGATATCGTGGAAGCTACACCTGAAATCACTAATGTCCTCACCCCAGAAGAGATTGAAGATGCATTTAACCCTTCTTGGCACCTTAAGCATGTGGATACCATCTTCCGCAAGCTAGAACTTATCTAAAAAAGATAAGTTAGTGGTGAACTAAGGAGCTAGGAATAGTACGAGCGGTTAATGTTGTGCAGAATTGAAATGCAACTGGTCGATAAGGAACGGAGAGAAATTTTGGAACTGTAGAAGCGTTAGCGTTCGCCTTTATCCTCGGATTTCTACCACGGGCAGTGGTTCAAATCAGGAAATCTGAGGATAACAGCGATCGGAAGTCCAAACATTTCTTGTAGTGGCCCGATTGACCCAACAGATATTTCCGATTTTGCAAGAGACGTTTTCGCTCAAGTAATAATTAATGATCATTAGTTCAAGGGAGGAAAGGTCATGACATCATCGGCCGTATCCACAGCCGTGGAACTCATCAATGCGCCGCTGCTCTACAAAGGGAAGGTTCGCGAGCTATACGATTTAGGGGAAAATGTACTGATCGTAGTTACGGATCGGATATCTGCTTTTGACTATGTGCTGGACCCGGCGGTCCCTGAAAAGGGTAATGTGCTTAACCGTCTGAGCGCGTTCTGGTTCGGACAGACTAAAGAGCTGATGGAGAATCATGTCGTTCATATCGATGTGGATCTGCTTGGCGACGTAGTTAAGGACAAAGAGGCCCTCAGAAACCGTGTCATGGTGGTACGCAAAGCGGAGCGCATTGATATCGAATGCGTAGTGCGTGGATGCATCACTGGCGGCGGCTGGAGACAGTATCAAGAAACCGGCAAGGTAAATGGTATTGAGCTTCCTGCTAACCTCCGCAAAAACGCGCTGCTGGCAGAGCCGATTTTTACCCCTGCGGCTAAAAATGATGTAGGTCACGATGAGGATATTCCGTTTGAGAAAATGCAGGAATTAATCGGAGCTGATCTGGCGCTTGAGCTGCAGGAAAAGAGCTTAAAGCTGTTCGCTTTTGCTAGAGAGTATTGTGCTGAGCGGGGGATCATTCTTGCGGACTGCAAATTCGAATTCGGCTTGTTGGACGGCAAGGTGATTCTGATCGATGAGATTTTTACACCGGATGCTTCCCGCTTCTGGGCTAAGGATAAATACGCGCTTGATATTGAAATTGATAGTATGGATAAAGAGCCTGTTCGTACGTATCTATCTGCATCTGCCTGGGATAAGAATAGTAAACCTGATCCGCTCCCAACTGAAGTAGTAGAAGAAATTACACGGCGTTATCTGGACATTTATCATCGTCTTACTGGCAAGTCTTTATAGTTCAACATAGTGTGTGCACTCATGGGAATAAATTCAGTATATATTTTTGAAGCTAAATGTACTCATTGTAGAATTTCAGTTTCAGAGGGTATGCTCATTAAAATTTAGGAGGAACTACAAGCATATGTTAAAAGCGACGGTATATGTCACCATAAAGAAAAGCGTTCTTGATCCACAAGGGGTAGCAGTACAAGGAGCACTTCATTCGGTAGGCTTCCAAGAAGTTGAAAGCTTGCGTATCGGGAAATATATGGAGCTGACTTTGGATACGGATAACCGTGCTGAAGCGGAAGTGCGTCTTAAGGAAATGTGCGAAAAGCTACTTGCCAACACGGTGATCGAGGATTACCGCTACGAATTGGAGGACTAAACGACATGAAATTTGCTGTACTTGTCTTCCCAGGCTCCAACTGTGATATTGATTGCTACAAGGCGGTAGAGGACAGTCTCGGCGAACCAGTCGATTATGTGTGGCATACAGCGACGGATTTGTCGGCGTATGATTGCATTTTGGTTCCAGGCGGATTCTCATATGGTGATTACCTGCGCTGTGGCGCGATTTCGAGATTTGCTCCTGTTATGGCGGAAGTTGCTAAAGCAGCAGAGCAAGGGAAATACGTGCTAGGCATTTGCAATGGGTTCCAAATTCTTACTGAGGCTGGTTTGCTGCCAGGTGCGCTTCGCCGCAACATGTCGATGAAGTTCCGCTGTCACGATACAGTGCTTAAGGTTGTTAATAATGAAACCCCATTTACTATTGACTATGCTAAAGATGAAGAAATCATCATCCCAATCGCACACGGTGAAGGAAACTACTACTGTGATGACGAGACTTTGGCAGAGCTGAAAGCTAACAATCAGATCGTGTTTACCTATAGCGATAACCCTAACGGCTCCGTAGCCGATATTGCGGGTGTTAGTAACGTACAAGGGAATGTGGTTGGCATGATGCCTCACCCTGAGCGCGCGGCTAATAGTTTACTTGGTTCAGAAGACGGCAAAAGAATGTTTACATCCATACTGAAGACTTGGAGGGATCGTCATGACGCAGCAAGTATCCGTTAAGGAACCGACCGCAGAACAGATTGCGGAGCAGAAAATTTACAGCCAGTTCGGTGTGTCGGACAGCGAATATGAGCTGATCAAGTCTTTTATGGGACGTTTGCCGAACTACACTGAAATCGGCGTATTCAGCGTAATGTGGTCCGAGCACTGTGCCTATAAGAACTCCAAACCACTCCTGAAACGTTTCCCAATTTCCGGACCACGTGTCCTGATGGGACCTGGCGAGGGCGCAGGGATTGTAGATATCGGTGACAACCAAGCGGTTGTTTTCAAAATCGAAAGTCATAACCACCCTTCAGCGGTAGAACCTTTCCAAGGTGCGGCAACGGGTGTGGGCGGGATTATCCGTGATATTTTCTCCATGGGCTCCAGACCTATCGCAATCCTCAATTCACTACGTTTCGGGAAGCTGGAAAGTGATCGAGTAAAATATTTGTTCGAACATGTTGTGTCTGGTATTGCTGGTTATGGTAACTGTATCGGGATTCCAACGGTTGGCGGCGAAATCATGTTTGATGATAGCTATGATGGCAATCCGCTAGTTAATGCAATGTGTGTGGGTCTGATCGATCATGACAAAATCCAACGTGGTGTAGCTAAGGGTGTAGGCAACCCAGTCTTCTATGTAGGCCCTCCTACAGGACGTGATGGAATTCATGGTGCTACTTTTGCATCGGTAGAGCTTAGTGAGGAATCAGAAGCTAAACGTACCGCTGTACAGGTCGGCGATCCATTTATGGAAAAGCTCGTAATGGAATCTTGTCTAGAACTGATCGACAGCGGCATCGTTATCGGGATTCAGGATATGGGTGCAGCGGGTCTTACATGCTCTAGTGCGGAGATGGCAAGTAAAGCAGGCAACGGTCTGGAGCTATATCTTGATCAGGTGCCACAACGTGAAGAGGGCATGACGCCTTACGAAATGATGCTTTCAGAATCACAAGAACGGATGTTGTTCGTCGTTGAGCCGAAGGATGAGGCCCAGGCACAAGAGATTTTTGACCGCTGGGGTGTTATCTGCTGTAAAGTCGGTAAAGTTACGGATGATGGCCGCTTGAAATTGTATCATCACGGCGAGGTTGTTGGTGACATGCCAGTAACGGCGCTCGTGGATGAGTGCCCAGTATATAATAAACCCTCTGAGGTTCCTGCTTATTATATTGCGAATGAAAAGGTAGATACCCTTCGTTACGAGGAAGTTACAGATCTGGGCGGTGCATTGCGTACAGTACTTGGATCACCAACCGTAGCAAGTAAAGCATGGGTATACAATCAATACGATTACATGGTGCGGACGAGCACAGCTGTACGCCCTGGATCTGACGCGGCTGTAGTTACCATTCATGGTACTCGTAAAGGACTTGCGATGACTACAGACTGTAATGGCCGTTATGTTCATCTTGATCCTGAAGTGGGCGGACGTATTGCAGTCAGCGAAGCGGCACGCAACATCGTTTGTTCCGGTGCTGAACCGCTGGCTATTACGGATAACCTGAACTTCGGAAATCCTGAGAAGCCTGATGTGTTCTGGCAAATGGAGCGTGCGGTTGATGGTATGGCTGAAGCCTGTCGTGTGCTGGATACTCCGGTTATCGGTGGTAATGTCAGTCTTTATAACGAAAATACTACGGGTTCCATCTATCCAACGCCGGTTGTCGGCATGGTTGGTTTAGTAGCGGACACGGATCATATTACGACTCAAGGGTTCAAGCAAGAAGGAGATTCTATTCTTCTGCTGGGAGTGACCAAGGCTGAGCTGGGCGGCAGTGAATTCCAATATGCTGTTCATGGTGTGACCGAAGGTCGTCCTCCGGCTTTGGATTTGGTTACTGAGAAAAAACTGCTGAACGCAGTCCTTACCTCAATTCGTGGCGGTCTGGTGCGTTCCGCGCATGACTTGTCCGAAGGTGGACTTGCCGTAGCGCTTGCAGAGAGCTGTATCAGCGGCGGAATCGGAGCGAACGTTGAGCTTTCAGCTAACGGTCTTAGATCTGATGTAGCATTGTTCAGCGAAAGCCAATCACGCATTGTGCTGACAGCAGCTCCTGAACGTGCGGAAGAGCTGAAAGCAGCGATTGCAGCCAGCGGTGTTCCAGTGGAGATCATCGGAACTGTAGGTGGAGACAGACTGCGCGTAAATCTGGACGGCGTGTCCGCACTAGATGAAGCTGTAGCAGAATTGAAATTCGTTTGGGAGGATGCTATTCCATGTCTTATGAAATAAAGACCGGGAAAGAGCAGGAGACTCCTATCCTGTGGACTGGTGACTTTTACAATGAAGGAACGGGCTCGGGAGATATTTTTGACACATTAAAAGAAGAATGCGGCGTTTTCGGGGTCTTCGGACACCCGGAAGCGGCGTCCATGTCTTATTACGGCTTACACGCCTTACAACACCGTGGGGAAGAAAGTGCGGGAATCTGCGTAGCAGACGGTCGCGATTTCAACTATCACCGCGGGATGGGGTTAGTAAAAGAAGTATTCGACAAGGACAAAATTGCCTCATTGGTTGGAGACATGTCCATTGGGCATGTACGTTATTCCACCAGTGGGGACAGCCGCTTAACCAATGCGCAGCCACTGGTATTTAAATATCGTGACGGCGATTTGGCGATTGCTACGAACGGAAACATAGTAAATGAACCGTTGATCCGCAAACAGCTAGAACAAAGCGGATCGATCTTTCAAACTACGAGTGATACAGAAGTGCTGGCGCATCTGATTGCCCGTTCGCCAAAGGATTTTGTTGAAGCGGCAAAAGATGCGCTGCAGCAGCTCGTTGGCGGGTTTGCTTTTCTGCTTATGACAAATGACAAGTTAATTGTCGCTTCAGATTCCCATGGCTTGCGTCCGCTAGTGATGGGACGGATTGGTGAAGCTTATATTTTTGCTTCCGAGTCCTGCGCATTAGAGGTCATTGGGGCACAGCTGGTTCGAGATATTGAGCCGGGCGAACTGCTAGTCCTCGACAAAAACGGCCTCTTAGAGGACCGTTTTACCGAACCCAAACGTAAAGCGCTGTGCGCGATGGAGTATATTTACTTCTCACGCCCAGACAGTGATATGAACGGCTCTAACCTGCACTCCGCCCGTAAGCGGATGGGTAGCCGCATGGCACTGGAAGCTTTTGTCGATGCTGATCTCGTAACCGGTGTGCCGGATTCCAGTATTTCAGCAGCCATCGGGTATGCCGAGCAAACGGGAATTCCTTATGAGCTTGGGCTCATTAAGAATAAGTACACTGGACGGACCTTCATCCAGCCGAGCCAAGAACTGCGTGAGCAAGGTGTGAAGATGAAGCTGAGCGCCGTGCGCAGTGTAGTTGATGGCAAACGTGTCGTTATGATCGATGATTCTATCGTTCGTGGCACGACCTCACGCCGAATCGTCAATCTGCTTCGGGAAGCGGGAGCTGTTGAAGTGCATGTGCGGATTACTTCACCGCCGTTCAAGAATCCTTGCTTCTACGGCATTGATACACCAGACCGCCGCGATCTCATCGCGTCCTACAAGACCATTGAGGAAATGTGCGAAGAGATCAACGCCGATTCCTTGGCATTTTTGTCGCCGGAAGGCTTAATCTCTTCCATTGGTGGACACAACAAAGATGACTACAAAGGCGGACTTTGCCTTTCTTGCTTTGATAATGATTACCCGACGCAGGTTGATTTTGGCGGGGCAGAGAAAGATGGCTGCTCGTGTTGACATCCCCCTAAGTCCCCCTTTCAAAGGGGGATTCCGAAGGGCTCTGCCCTCCGGCCACCCGAAAGCTCGGCGGTAGGAGTTGGATTATAACTTGCTAAGAAGACTTGGGTACGAGTGCTCGCTTTGTCCCTGTGTGCTGCGCACGGACGGGACACGCTTTACGGCGCTCCGCCCCCCGGCTGCATCCGCCGCCGGGACTGGCTCGCCAAGCTTCCCTCTGTTTGCTTCGCAAATACGAGGGCCGCTTGTCTCGCTTAAGGAGGTGCATGGCGCAGCTCATGCACCGAGGTCTTGAGGTCCGTGTGCAAGGCGCGCACTGCGGCTTGCAGTAGGGACAAACCGGTGGTTGGAGGGAGTTATGGAGAGGAAGTTTGGAACTGTAGAAGCGTAGCGTTCGCCTTTATGGTTGGATTTCTACCGCGAAGAGCGGTTCGAATCAGGAAATCCAACCATAACAGCGATCGGAAGTCCAAACATTCCTCGCAATAACTCCCCTACAACCACCCAAAAGCCGAATGCGCCCAAACGCGCTCTAAACTATTAAAAGATGAGGTGTCCAATAGTGTCGGAAGCTTATAAAAACGCCGGAGTGGATATTGCGGCTGGTAATGAAGCGGTAGAACGCATGAAAAAGCACGTAAAACGTACTTACCGTCCAGAAGTAATGACGGATCTTGGTGGGTTCGGAGCACTGTTTGGCCTCAATAAAGATAAATATGAAGAGCCAGTGCTTGTATCGGGAACTGATGGTGTAGGCACAAAGCTCAAAATCGCATTCGCGGCGGATCGCCATGACACGATTGGCATCGACGCTGTAGCTATGTGCGTGAACGACATTGTAGTGCAAGGTGCAGAGCCACTCTTTTTCCTCGACTATCTGGCTTGCGACAAAGTGGTGCCGGAGAAAATCGAAGCTATCGTAGCTGGAATCGCTGAAGGCTGTCACCAAGCGGGTTGTGCACTGATTGGCGGCGAAACGGCTGAGATGCCGGGTATGTATTCAGCAGGTGAATATGATATCGCTGGATTCACAGTGGGCGTAGCTGACAAAGCGAAGCTGGTAACAGGCGCTAACATCGCTGCTGGAGACACAGTGATTGGTCTGGCTTCCAGTGGTGTGCACAGCAATGGCTTCTCGCTGGTGCGTAAGCTTTTGCTTGAGCAAGAGGGTTATGGTCTGAAAGACGTGCTTCCTGAGCTTGGCGCTCCGCTGGCGGATGTACTCCTTGCACCAACTAAGATTTATGTGAAGCCTTTGCTGGCACTGCTGGAGCAGCTTCCGGTAAAAGGTATGGCTCACATTACGGGTGGCGGATTCATCGAGAATATCCCACGCGTATTGCCTGATAATGTAGATGTGGAGATCAATTACGGATCGTGGCCGATTCTGCCAATCTTCGGATTGATGCAGGACAAAGGTAACGTAAGCAACCGTGATATGTTCACTACTTTTAATATGGGAATTGGTCTTGTTCTGGTAGTTAGCGCTGCTGATGGAGAACGCGCTCTTGAACTGCTTAAAGCTAGCGGAGAAGAGGCGTATATCATTGGTAAAGTAACAGAAGGGGAATGCAAAGTAACCTTTACTGGAGCTGAAGTGTGATGCAATCAAGTCGAATCGCTGTTTTTGCTTCGGGGCAGGGCAGCAATTTTGCAGCACTGATCGAGGCACAGAGAGCAGGCTTGCTTGGAGACGGCAGGATTGAATTGCTTGTCTCGGACAAGCCGGAAGCGCCTGTAGCACAACGTGCGGAGGATGCGGGAATTCCCGCCCTCTTGCTGCGGCCAAAAGACTTCGCCAGCCGTGAGCTCTACGAAGCAGAGATTGTCGCAGAGCTTCAGCGGCGGGATATCGGGCTGGTTGTGCTGGCAGGGTATATGCGCCTCATTACACCAGTGCTTTTAACGCCGTATGCGGGTCGGATTATTAACATTCACCCATCGCTGCTGCCTGCTTTTGCTGGAAAGGATGCGATCGGACAAGCGCTGGATTATGGCGTGAAGCTGACGGGAGTCACTGTGCATTTTGTCGATGGAGGTATGGATACCGGGCCAGTTATTGCTCAGCGTAGCGTAGTTGTGTTGGATAACGACACGGCAGATTCATTGGCGGAACGGATTCATAAGGTTGAGTATGAGTTGTATCCTGAAGTGGTTGGCGCTTTCGCCAGCGGGAAAGTGGAACTGAGTGGAAGAAAGACGATTATCCGCGAAAAGTAAGCCACACTGTAGCCATTCGAAGTTTTGGATCGACATTTGGTGACAGGCGGAGAGATTTCAGGGTATTTCTCGGGAAATATTGCATAAGCGGCATTATGTGTCGTGTAGTAGGTAATAGAGTCAGATTCTTTCTTATAGTAATTTCCCAAGCTTTTAGATGTCATCACATTAAATCGCACGTACAACCCGAAGGAGGACTATTCAAAGTGAGTATCAAAAGAGCGCTAGTTAGCGTATCGGATAAACAAGGTATCGTGGATTTTTGCCGCGAGTTGTCTGCATTAGGCGTAGAGATTATTTCCACAGGTGGAACAAGCACGCTTTTGGCTAAGGAAGGTGTTCCAGTCATCGGTATTTCCGATGTTACAGGATTCCCGGAAATCATGGATGGACGTGTCAAAACCTTGCACCCGGCTGTACACAGCGGATTGCTAGCGGTTCGTGACAATGAGGAACACACGCGTCAAATGAAAGAGCTTGGTCTGGACTACATTGATCTGGTAGTAGTAAATCTGTATCCGTTCGCGGAAACCATTGCTAAACCGGATGTATCGTATGAAGAAGCCATCGAGAATATCGATATCGGCGGACCGACGATGCTGCGTTCTGCGGCGAAGAACCATGCTTTTGTAAGTGTAGTGGTAGATGCTAACGACTATGCTACAGTGCTTGAAGAGGTTCGCGCAGGTGGAGATACAACGCTGGAAACACGCAAACGTCTTGCGGCAAAAGTGTTCCGTCATACGGCGGCTTACGATGCCTTAATTTCCGATTATTTGGCTAATGTTACTGGCGAACCGCTTCCTGAGCGCTACACCGTGACTTATGAGAAAATTCAGGATCTGCGCTATGGCGAGAATCCGCATCAAAAAGCGGCATTCTATCGCAAGCCTTTGGCTGCGGGGGATACTCTTACAGCAGCTGAGCAATTGCATGGCAAAGAATTATCCTACAACAATATCAACGATGCTAACGCAGCGCTGCAAATCGTGAAAGAATTTGAAGAACCTGCTGTCGTAGCCATTAAACATATGAATCCTTGTGGTGTAGGTGTCGGTGAAAGTGTATACGAAGCTTATCAAAAAGCTTACAACGCAGACCCAACCTCTATCTTTGGGGGTATCGTGGCAGCTAACCGGATTATCGATGCAGACACTGCTACTCTGCTGAAAGAGATTTTCCTCGAAATCGTATTGGCGCCAGGCTTTACGGAAGAAGCACTGGAAATCCTTACGAAGAAAAAGAACCTGCGTCTGCTCAAAATCGGCAATCTCAGCACGGCTAGTGCGCGTAAGAGCAGCTTCGTAGTTACCTCTATTGATGGAGGAATGGTTGTACAGGAGAGCGATGTGCATTCTGTGAACCCGGATGATCTACAAGTTGTTACGGACCGTAAGCCAACCGAAGAAGAATTGAAACAGCTGTTGTTCGGCTGGAAGGTAGTTAAGCATGTGAAATCTAATGCGATTGTATTAGCTGCGGATGATATGACAGTTGGCGTAGGTGCAGGGCAAATGAACCGCGTTGGCGCAGCTAAAATTGCGATTGAACAAGCTGGCGAGAAGTCCAAAGGATCAGTCCTTGCCTCTGACGCCTTCTTCCCAATGGGAGATACGCTTGAAATGGCAGCCAAAGCAGGCATTACCGCAGTTATTCAGCCAGGCGGCTCCATTAAAGACGAAGAATCGATCAAGGTCGCGAATGAGTATGGAATTGCTATGGTCTTCACAGGCGTCCGTCATTTCAAACACTAGAACGCTGGGAGGATTTTATTCTAATGGATATTTTAGTGGTTGGCGGCGGCGGCCGGGAGCATGCGATTATTTGGAGCCTGTCCCAAAGTCCCAAGGTTGGTAAAATCTATTGCGCACCCGGCAACGCCGGGATCGCGCAGCTAGCAGAATGTGTGCCTATCGGTGTGTTTGAGTTCGACCGTCTGACGGCTTTTGCAAAAGAGAAGGAAGTAGGTCTTGTTGTAATCGGACCGGATGATCCGTTAGCAGGGGGCATTGTGGATGCTTTTGAAGCACAGGCTATTCCTGTGTTTGGTCCACGTAAGAATGCAGCTGAGATCGAAGGCAGCAAAACCTTTATGAAGGATCTTTTGCACAAATATAATATTCCGACAGCAGCCTATGAAAAATTTGATGGCTATGAAGCTGCACTGGCTTACTTACGCGAGCAACCGCTGCCGATCGTAATCAAGGCAGATGGGCTTGCCGCAGGAAAAGGCGTGACCGTTGCCTATTCACGGGAAGAGGCAGAGCAGGCACTAGCTGATATTATGGTAACCAAAGTGTTTGGTGAAGCTGGCGCTCAGGTTGTCATTGAAGAGTTCCTAGCGGGTCAAGAAATGTCGATTTTGGCTTTTGTTGATGGAGAGACAGTTCGTCCGATGGCTGCCGCTCAGGATCATAAGCCTGCTTACGATGGAGATAAAGGTCCTAATACCGGTGGAATGGGCACCTATTCGCCTCTGCCGCATATCGACGAGGCGATTATCCAAGAAGCGATTGAGACCATCATTAAGCCAACAGCTAAGGCTATGGTAGCTGAAGGCCGTTCATTTAGCGGCGTTTTGTTCGCAGGGCTGATGATTTCTCCAGAAGGTAAACCAAAGACCATTGAATTTAATGCCCGGTTTGGGGATCCGGAGACACAGGTCGTGCTGCCTAGATTGAAGAGCGACTTGTTAGAAATCTTTTTGGCAGTAACCGAGGGCAAACTTGCGGATATCGACATTGAATGGAGCGACGAAGCAGCGGTGTGCGTGGTTCTCGCTTCTGGAGGATATCCAGGCTCTTATCCTAAGGGAGTGCCGATCGAAGGGCTTGAGGACAGCCAAGGAGGGCTGATCTTTCATGCCGGTACAGCACGGGGGGCAGCTGGCAGCTGGGTAACGGACGGCGGACGGGTCTTAGGCGTGGTAGGCCTGGGTGCTACGATTGCCGAAGCTCGTTCAGCAGCCTATGCTAGGGCTGAAGGAATCTCTTTTTCCGGGAAACAGAATCGCAGCGACATCGCTATGAAGGCTCTGGTATAAGGATAAAGCACTGTATCTAGCAATTTTTTGCGCTTTAAGTCCTAAAAAAGGACTGACAAGTGATAGAAGAAGTGCTATAATACTACACGTACGGGGGAAAATGTGCGGATATATACAGATAAGGGCCTTTCCGATCATGGGAAGGCCCTTTTAAATCGGAGTCCTTCAGACTTTGTGCAGTAACCTTATAAAGGATGCCTCGTGCCTGAAAATGTTGATACTTATAGTGCATACTAGCGATACGCTTATGGCGAATGGCTACTCACAGATTTAAGGGGGAATTCGTTTTGAGTAAGATTGGAAGAAATGATATGTGTCCTTGCGGAAGCGGGAAAAAATATAAGAAATGCTGCCTAGGGAAAGAAACTTCTGCAGTGGAATCCATCATGCGACTGGTAACAACGGAAGAATCCGCTGCTACTGTGGCTGTGGCCGAGAAACCAGAAGCGGCAGCCATTTCTGAAGCTAAACTTACCCTAACCACGCTCAAAAAAAAGGTGTCACGTGATCTGAAATGGGAGCATCCGGCGCATGAACAATTGGCTATGCACCTTATTGAGACCATGAGAGACAGCTATGACCGGGAGCTAATCTGGGAAGGTCTGGTTCTATGGAATGGTTATTCCCGTCACATCAAGCCTGCAGTGAAGAAAATGGGCTCCTTCTGCGCGGCTATCGAATTTATCTTGTCTGAGGAATATGGTTTCCTTCAAACTCAAGCTGATCTAGCGATCAAACATGAGGTTACTGCACCTACCATCTCCAGAAAAGTTAAAGAGATGCTTAATTATATCGAACAGTACGGCATGGGCGGGGCAGAGGAAGAATTACTTTTGCTCAACGTTTCAGGCACTCCGAAGGATCAGGAACAGGCTTTGCTGCAAAAAGCAATGGAAACTAAAGCATCCAATCGTCGGATCCAGCTAGCAGAAGCGGCATTGGAAGTTTATCCGGACAGTCCGGACGCCTATCTCATTTTGGCTGAGGAAGCCGAGAATGAAGCAGATGCCCGTGCTTATCTGAAAGCAGGGATGGAAGCGGGTGCGCGTGAGCTTGGAGAAGCCTTTTTCATTGAGAACAAAGGACATTTCTGGGGTCTTTACGAGACGCGTTCGTACATTCGAATCTGCAAAAGCTACGCTGACTCCTGCTGGTTTAGCGGAAATGCAGAAGAAGCACAAAAGACGCTGGAGCACATTCTAGAATTGAACCCAGAAGATAACACAGGTGCACGTTACCTTCTAACGGCAACGTACCTTTACACTAATAAGCTTAAGAAGACCGAGAAGGTACTGGAGAAGTTCGGCAAGGATGCAGCTGCAACAGTAGCATATGACCGTATGGTTTTAGAATATAAGAAGAACGGGATCACTTCCCAGCTCAAAATGCTTTACCGCGTGGCGAAGAATGTGAACAAGCATGTGCCAGATTATCTGTTAGGTATCAAAAGATTGCCGCATAACCTGCCTGATTTTGTAGGCGTGGGTGACGCTAACGAGGCTATCGAATATGTTATTGTACATTCACGTTTGTGGACAAGCTTACCAGACCTGGTGAAGTGGATGCTGAAGCAACAGGACTAGTAGGTTTCAAAGCGTAGGGATAGCAAATATTAGTAAGAGACTATAGGGTTCCTTTAGTCTCTTTTTCTTTATCACTGATTAGGATGCTTGAAAAAATGTCCTCGGGAGAGTATGTTACAAGAAGTAGAATAACAGATAGATAGTGAGGCGAGAGGGTTATGAGAGAAGAGGAAGACCGAATCGTAGGAATGGAAGATATTGTGCGGGCTCATCACGTACTGCGTGAAGTCATAATCCGGACACCTCTACAACGTGATGCTGTGCTGTCAGCCAAGTATGATTGTGATGTGTATTTGAAGCGCGAGGATTTGCAGATTGTACGTTCTTTCAAAATCCGCGGAGCTTATAATATGATTCGTAGCTTGTCAGCAGAAGATAGAGCAAAAGGGATTGTCTGTGCGAGTGCGGGCAACCATGCACAAGGCGTAGCCTATTCCTGTAAGGCGCTTGGAATTAAAGGCAAGGTCTATATGCCAAGCACTACGCCTAACCAGAAGGTTAAGCAGGTGCGGCGGTTCGGCGGTGAGTTTGTTGAAGTCATTCTGAAGGGCGATACCTTTGATGACGCTTATGATGAAGCACTGCAAGCTTGTATAGATCATGGGATGACGTTGATCCATCCCTTTGATGAGCCACGAATCATTGCGGGCAACGGCACCATTGCGATGGAAGTGATGGAGAGTCTGGACAACCCTGCAGATTTTATGTTCGTAACCATTGGTGGAGGCGGCCTAGCAGCGGGTATAGCCACCTATGTGAAGACAGTTAGTCCTTCTACCAAGTTGATTGGTGTGGAGCCACTCGGAGCCGCTTCTATGACGGAAGCGATCAAGCTTGGAGAAGTGGTGACTCTTAATGAAATTAATAAATTCGTGGACGGAGCGGCTGTAAAACGTGTTGGCGGCCTGACATATGATATTTGCTCCCGTCATCTGGATGACATCGTGATGGTGCCTGAAGGCAAAGCTTGTACCACGATTCTGGAATTATATAACGAGAATGCCATAGTGGTTGAGCCAGCAGGTTCGCTGCCTATCGCAGCGCTTGATCAATATCGTGACCAAATCCGCGGCAAAACAGTTGTCTGTATCATAAGCGGCGGGAACAACGATATTGACCGGATGCAGGAGATCAAGGAGCGTTCATTGATTTACGAAGGCTTAAAACACTATTTCATGGTGAACTTCCCGCAACGGGCAGGCGCGCTGCGTGAGTTCCTGGGTGAAATCCTTGGACCTCACGATGATATTACCCGTTTCGAGTATATCAAGAAGCATGATAAAGAAAATGGTCCCGCGCTTGTGGGCATTGAATTATTGTCAACGGATGCCTACGAACCTCTCATCGAACGGATGCAGCAGAAGGGCGTCGATTATGTAGAGATCAATAAGGATTCTAATCTCTTTAACATCCTTATTTAATTCTCTTATCCACTTAATAATCACGTTAATAAACATAAACAAGCCCGTCCCTATTCATTTCAGGGACGGGCTTTTGTGATTTCTTTATTAGAGAGGTAACGAAGTCTTACGATATTGCTCGACCTCATCGGTCAATTTATAGCTATTGTCTTTCATTAATTTCATGAAGCTATCCAGCTTTTGTAGAAATGGGCTGTTGTCATTATTTTTGGTCAGAATACTGGAGTAAGCCTTTTGCGCCTCCAAATCCATTTCCAGATTGTCATAATGGAAGAGAGGAGTGTTATTCTGGCCGTAAAACGTATTATTCACATACATAGTGTACAAGGCTTTTACAGCAGAAATTCGGTTTGATTTCGGATGATTTTGAATGAATTGCTCTTGAGATAAAGCTCTGGCTGCTACCTCAGTCCAGGCGATAACTAGCCCGTTGTCCTTGGAAGAGGGCAGATCCGATTCGGTGGCCATAATGGAAATATAAGCGCTGATATCATTGGTAACGTATAGCTTGTACTTGCGGTAAGCCCCATAATCGATCACCGGGAAAAAAGTACCCTCTGCTGTCTCCAGCTTATATCCGCTTTCGCTGGCACTTTTCAGCAGTGTACGTAGCTGGAGATCATCAGTAATAGCAGCAAGAGAAGACATGCTGGCGCCTGCTTTATAAATGGCGGTGAGCTTCCGCTGGACAGTGCTGG
This sequence comes from Paenibacillus sp. FSL R7-0163, assembly GCF_037969975.1. Lineage (NCBI taxonomy): Bacteria > Bacillati > Bacillota > Bacilli > Caryophanales > Paenibacillaceae > Paenibacillus > Paenibacillus sp. FSL R7-0163. Next base: position 5,422,173 of record NZ_CP150224.1, on the reverse strand, counting down.
TACTGAATTTACTTTCCCAGGCTTGCAGTGCAGCTTTATGCAGATTCTCAAGCTTCAGGGTCAGCATTGTTGCACGATACGAACCTACCGCATACATATTGGAGTTCAAATATTTTATGGCTTCGGGTAACTTGTCAGAGGTAGATAACAGCGGTAATGCAGCTTTATAGACAGCCTCTGCATGATTATTGCTAGCTGCTTGAGGAATTGCCTTAGCGCCTTCCCCAGGAGGGCTGGTAGCACCTTCGGCGTGAATAGCACTGGGTACTATGCCTAGCCCTAAGGCTATAGCTAGAACGGAGTAGAGAATATAATGTTTCTTAATCATGGAAGTTTCCCCCTATCTATCGGATGGAATAAAGTTTTCAGCCTAGATATTTATTTTTTGAAAAATATAAATTTCAGTCCCAACCCCCCAATGATGCACAGAATTAAGCTTACCCACGGGGATATTGTAATGACCGGAAATAACCGATCGAGGAACATGCCGATAAATACAGCAGCTACTGCGATGCCAATATAGATTCCAAGGCTTTTTATATCAAAAGGCTTGGCACTGGGTGCATCGCTTTCCGACAAGGAAGACATCCATTTCATAATCAGTTCAATTAAGATAATGGAGCCTACTCCCACAGCGAACAGGGTGAAAAGGCTGATCTGTCCGAACATTCCAGGTGAATCGTCAGTCCATTGGAAGAAGAGTCCACCGATTGCCAATATCCCAAAAAGACAGGTCAGAGCTGCGCAGGGAATCATCAAGTAATAGTTCCATTTACTGCGCACCGGGCGCCCGGGAACACTGTCTATGATTTCTTTAAAATAATCGTGCGGATTCTCGCCGAATACTTGCTTGGCATTTTTCCCTTTACGTTGTTCCTTCAACAGCAGCTTGGCCGCATCCAGCAAAAGTTCTTCTCCGCGCAGGGTGTCAATTCGACTGGCCCGCATTGCAAGGATCATATCTTCTAAATAGGAGCGATTGAAGGGCGTCAACTGCTCACGCAGGGCGTTATTTTCCTTAATCATATCTTTCACTTTCATAATTTGGATGTAAACCTCCAGTGTTGTTAATCGGTATAGTCTTTAACCTAGAGTATACGTTTGCATGACAGGTCTACGCAAGGACAACCATTTCTATGGCGATATGCATAATCCTTTTAGAAGAGTGAACACTGATAATGTTGTTGCTTGATCAATATAGCATTGGGAAAGGTTGGGAGCTTTATGGAACATGAGAACAAGAAAGAACAGGGAAGATCCATGGGCAACGGTTTCGAGCCTACGCCCAATAATTCAATGGGGGATTGGGGCGGCTCCGATGGATTCAGCATGTGGGATTCCGCAGAAGATGCTCCCGAGGGCTTGCTTAAGGATTGGGAAGGCAGCCATGAAACCCATGAGATGTTTAACGACAGCTACGATTGATTAACAACCCTGGTCATTCATCTCGAAAAAACAACAGAGCAGCGATCCTCCGATACTGGGGATCGCTGCTCTGTGTTTTTTTGGTGGGGTTCTCAAACCCAAACCCAAACCCAAACCCAAACCCAAACCCAAACCCAAACCCAAACCTCAAGCACCCCCGAACCCCAGACCCCCGGTTGTCGTAGCATCCACCATCTTTCGGACTCAGATGACGTTATTAGCCAAATTATCGCCTTTTCAGCACAGTTTCGGACTCCAGTGACGCTATTGCTCGAAAAGAAGCTCGTATTTGCTGTTTTTCAGGGTGATAGCGACTATGGGGTCCGATAGAATTCAAAAAGTGTGCTAAATCTGCGAATAGGGTTTTCTGAGTCCTATAGAGCTGCTGAATCCGATGGATTCAGCAGCGGGATTTCCGCGGAAGATACCCCCGAGGGCTTGCTTAAGGATTGGGAAGGCAGCCATGAAACCCATGAGATGTTTAACGACAGCTACGATTGATTAACAACCCTGGTCATTCATCTCGAAAAAACAACAGAGCAGCTATCCTCCGATCTGGGGATCGCTGCTCTTTGTTTTTTGGTGGGGTTCTCATACCCAAAGCCAAAGCCAAACCCAAGCACCCCCGGAACCCGGGAATCCCAGAGCTCCCAGAGCCCCCGGTTGTCTTAGATTCATCATCTTTCGGACTCAGATGACGTTATTAGCCAAATTATCGCCTTTTCAGCACAGTTTCGGACCCCAGTGACGCTATTGCTCGAAAAGAAGCTCGTATTTGCTGTTTTTCAGGGTGATAGCGACTATGGGGTCCGATAGAATTCAAAAGGTGTGCTAAATCTGCGAATAGGGTCTTCTGAGTCCGAAGGAGCTGCTGAGTCCGAAGGAGCCGCTGAGTCCGAAGGAGCCGCTGAGTCCGAAGGAGCCGCTGAATCCGAAGGAGCCGCTGAGTCCGAAGGAGCAGGTGAGACCGATAGAGCCGCTGAGCCCGATGAAGCTACTGAGTCTCAAGGAGCCGCCGAGTTTGATGGAGCTACTGAATCCGATAGAGCTGCTGAATCCCGCGCGATTGGCGGTTCCAATCGACTCGAGGTGGGCGCCCCAGAGTCATGTTCATATCTACAGGACACCCTGTTTGTCGTGCAGACTCTAATGCCCAATACTCCCGGCAGATTATTAAGAATTGTCCCTTGCTGTTGACAATATGAACGAAATCTTTATAATTAGATTATAATTCATACTAAGTTAATCGGAATTCTAATAAATTAAAATGAATTAAATTATTAATATAATTATAGGAGGATGCGGCAATGGAACGGAATATTGTAATCCGGCATAACGGAGAAGAATTGACGGCGAGCATACATTACCCGAACAAAGAGAAGGGAACCTCTTCGCGTTGCAAGGATAGACTGCCATTAGCCGTGATCTGCCACGGATTTGTGGGGAATCGGATTGGTGTAGACCGGATTTTTGTGAAGGCGGCTCGTGAGCTGGCACAAGAGGGATATATGGTTATTCGTTTTGATTATGCGGGCTGCGGCGAGAGCAGCGGAAATTATGGCGGCGAAGACATGGAATCGATGATCGCTCAGACTAGAGCAGTACTGGATTACGGAATTAGCTCTGCTGATGTGGACCCACAGCGCGTGACGCTGATTACCATAGCTTGGGTGGCGCGGTGGCGCTGCTGACAAGTATTCGCGATCGCCGCGTGAAGAATCTCGTGTTATGGCCTCTGTGGGTTATCCTTTCAATGATATTGTGAAAATTGTAGGGCGGGAGGCTTATGATCGTGCTGTGAAGAATGGATCAGCCGATTATGTGGGCTACTCGTTTACGCCGGTATATTTTAATTCTTTGGCGGCATTTCAGCCCTTCCAAGAAGCGAGCAAATTTAGCGGCGATGTACTCGTTATCCATGGCACCTCTGATGATGTCATTCCGGTGGATTACGCTTTTCTTTACCAGAAGCTGTTCTGGACACGTCCCGAAGGACGTTGCGATAAAGAGATCATTTTTCAAGGGGATCACACCTTTTCTTCTGGACCGGCACAGCAGCAGCTGCTTAAGCGGACTATAGAATGGATGAATGAACAAGAGCATCTGCAGACAGAGTGGCAGAATTGGATGATTTAGGAGAAGGTTTTTATTCGCATTAACTTGCAATAAGCGGTAAAATAAAGATGCACACCATATACTGGGTTATGGAGGTTGGCATCCTATGAAATTACCGTCATTTTTTATTGCGCACGGTTCTCCGCTCCTCGCACTGGAGGATAACGAGTATACCCGTTTTCTGGAGCGGCTTGGTCAAGAACTTGAAGCGCCACGCGGTATAGTAGTTTTCTCAGCGCATTGGGATAGCCCTGAACAGCTACTTACCGTTGATGAACTGCACGAGACACAGCATGACTTCTACGGATTCCCTGAAGAAGTTTACACGCTGACCTATCCGGTACGGGCGATCCTACCCCTAACAAGACGGATTTCTGAGCTCTTCAAGGATAACAATCTTTCACATCAGCCCGTTCTGGGGCGAGGACTCGATCATGGAGTCTGGGTGATACTGAAAAAAATGTTCCCGAACGCCGACATTCCGGTAGTTGCTTTATCCGTCGATTCCCTGCGCTCTCCCAAGGAGCAGTACAATATCGGGCGGATGTTAGCACCGCTTCGTGACGAAGGCATACTGCTGATTGGAAGCGGTGGACTTGTTCACAATTTGCGGATGCTAAGTGAAAGTGAGCAGCCTGAGGATTGGGCACTTGAATTCGATGCCTGGATTGCCAAGGGACTAGAAGCCTGGGATTTGCCTTCACTTTTTGCGTATGAGAAAAAAGCTCCAAATGTACGCGATGCGGTTCCTTCTTATGGAAGAGAGCATTTTGCACCTCTCTTTTACGTGATGGGAACAGCGGATGGCAGCAGGAAGGCAGAGCGGATTTTTCAGGCTTATCAGTATGGGACATTAAGTCTGAATTGCTGGAAGCTAGACTAACTGAATGAATAAGAAACCTGCAGGGTGCAGCCGCAATGGCTGTACCCTTTTTTTAATATAAGAATTTATCTATTCCATGCTATAAAATTTCCTTATGCTTGCTATGAAAAAGGGAGTAGGTAATCAAGACAAATGGGACTGACTGTGATTAAATGGAAGGAATCAGTGAGTTTCATAAAACGTTTAGGAGGAACTACAAGCTTATGAAAGTAAATTGCTCTTCTTCCCGTCTGTTATCTGCCATTGTATTGACCACCCTATTGCTCTCCGCTTGCGGAACACAGAGTGCAAATAATGAGATCACCCCGACACAGCAGCCTACCGCAGAGCCCACGCCTATCGAAACGATTCAACCCTCACCTACTATTGATCCCGCTGCTGAGCTCGTATCCGGATTAACAGGTCTTCCGGTTTCTGAAGACAGTCTCCCACGTCCCTTAGCCGTAATGATAAATAATGCTCCTGCCGCTCTACCGCAATCGGGGGTTAGTGAAGCAGATATTTTGTATGAAATTCTTGCCGAAGGTGGCATTACGCGTTTGATTGGTATTTTTCAGAGCCATACAGGTGTGGTGAAAATCGGACCGATTCGCAGCATCCGCCCCTATCTGCTTGATATTGGCGAGAGCTATGGTGGTGTGACGGTGCATGCCGGAGGGAGTCCGGCGGCTTATGCCATTTTGCAAAAAGAGAAAAAAGAAGATATGGACGAGATCGGCCGTGCCGGAGCTTATTTTTGGCGGGATAAAGCGCGAAAAGCACCACATAACCTGTACAGCAACGCAGCCAAACTGCGGGAAGGTGCCGAGAAGCTTGGGTTTGCGCAAAGTGTGAAGGTGCCCGGGTATCTTTTTAATAATCCAGATTACATACCGGCGGACGGAGAGAAAGCCGCTGAATTTAGCATAAACTATCTGCTCAAAAGTTATAAAGTTGACTATAAATATGATCCTAAACGTCAGACCTATCAGCGTTATGTGAATGACAAACCTCATTTGGATCTAAATAACGATAATCCGGTGGAAGCGTACCAATGTTATGGTTATAGGAGCGGATCATAAAGTGCTTGATGATGTCGGAAGACTTCAGATTGATGTGGAGCTTGGCGGGGAAGCGTTGCTTTTTCAGCGGGGACAGTCACCCAAGGCAGATGGTCGCGTGAACCAGGGGATGTGATCCGCTTTGTGAGGGATGGAAAAGAAGAGCTGATGTATCCAGGAATTACCCATATTTTGGTGGTCCCTAATGCGCCTTCATTTAGCAGTCATGTGGTATATGGCGGGGCGGATGGTACAACATAAGAAAGTCGGAATATCCAGTGTTATACAGATTTGTGTTCGGAATAATGGGTATGTGTTAATAGAGTGTAAAAAAGTTCATTTCTATAGCTTCTATACCTTGTACGGATATGATAAGATAACAAGGGTTGTCATTCATTTTCATGCTTTTTACATATGAATGGCTCTGTATTCACGGTAATTTTATGTAAAGGGGTTTAAAACAATGAAGTTGAGAAAAAAGGACATATTCTTTGAGACGCTGGAAAATATGGTAGATACTATTGTCCAAGCTGCAGATTATTTTGCTCAGAATATCACTGATCTCCGGAATAATGTCGATAATTTCGCTGCAGAGATGAAAAAGTACGAATCCCAATGTGATACTTACACGCACACCGTCATCAAAGAATTGAACAAGACGTTTATTACGCCGCTTGAACGTGACGACATTATGGACTTGATCACAAGCATGGATGATGTCATCGATGGTCTGGAGGCATCCGCCTCACGTTTCTATATGTACAACCTTCTTGACCCGGATGAATACATTGTACAATTCGCCGAAATCCTTCGTCAGTGTGCTTATGAAATCCAAAAAGCGGTTCATTTGCTCTCCCAGAAGAAATTGTTGGCGATCCGTGAATATACAATCCGTCTGAATGACCTTGAGAATCAAGGGGACGAAGTGCTGCGTATTTGTACTAAGGTCCTGTTCGAAACTGTAAAAGACCCGATTGAGCTGATTAAACGCAAGGAACTGTATGAGCGGCTCGAGACCACTACAGACAAATGTGAAGATGTAGCCAACATGTTGGAATCGATCATCATGCGCAACTCATAAGGGGTACTAGAATATGGAAACATCTATATGGATTCTTGGAATTGTTATATTTCTCGCGCTTGCGTTTGACTTTATCAATGGATTCCATGATACTACCAACGCAATTGCTACCTCTGTCTCAACACGTGCCTTAAAACCGCGAACAGCAATTATTATGGCAGCACTGATGAACTTTGTTGTACTTTGATGTTTACAGGTGTGGTAAAAAAATCGGCGGAAGTATCACCGACCCGACCTTGCTTGAAAATGGGTTGGATATCATAATAGCCACGCTGATTGCTTCGATTATTTGGAATTTGATTACTTGGTGGCTCGGGATTCCATCCTCATCGTCTCATGCACTGATCGGCGCTTTAGCGGGTGCAGTATACGTGGGGGCAGGCTCAGCACACATCAATTGGGGCGGGTTTGTGGAAATTGTCGAAGGACTGATTTTCTCCCCAATCATTGCGTTTGTTATCGGTTATATAATCATGACCATCCTGAAGTGGATCTTTGCTAAGCGTATCCACATACGGTCAACAAGGGCTTCCGCTCTATGCAAGTCCTTACGGCAGCGTTACAGTCGTTCACACATGGTACAAATGATGCGCAAAAAGCGATGGGGATCATTACTTTTGCACTCGTTACCTCAGGACGTCAAGAAACTATGGATGTTATCCCTTTGTGGGTTAAGATAGCTGCAGCTACGGCTATGGCGCTCGGTACCTCCATTGGCGGTTGGAAGATTATTAAGACTATGGGCACAAAGATTTTCAAAATCGAACCTATTAACGGTTTCGCGGCTGATATTTCCGCGGCATCTGTTATTTTCTCAGCAACGCTGCTGCATTTGCCAGTAAGCTCAACGCATGCGATCACATCAGCGATCCTCGGGGTTGGCTCTGCCAAACGTTTCTCTGCAGTGAAATGGGGAGTAGCCGGACGTATTGTGGTCACTTGGTTCATCACGATTCCAATCAGTGCGGTATTAGCAGGTCTGATTTTCAAAATCATTTTTTAAACACCCTTTAATAAAGATGTCAGTTAGCCATTGGGCTGCGGACATCTTTTTTTGTTGTGTGGACATGAGGAGAGTGAAGAATATACGGTATAAATCCCGTAGAAATGGCGGAAATCGGCGTTGGAGGGAGAATGTACGGTATAAATCCCGTAGAAATGGCGGAGTTTGGCGATAGAGGGGGAATGTACGGTATAAATCCCGCAGAAATGATGGAGTTTGGCGATGGAGGGGGAATGTACGGTATAAATCCCGCAGAAATAACGGAGTTTGGCGTTGGAGGGGGAATGTACGGTATAAATCCCGTAGAAATGACGGAGTTTGGCGTTGGAGGGGGAATGTACGGTATAAATCCCGCAGAAGTGGCGAAGTTTGGCGTTGGAGGGAGAATGTAAGGTATAAATCCCGTAGAAATGATGGAGTTTGGCGATGGAGGGGGAATGTACGGTATAAATCCCGTAGAAATGGCGGAGTTTGGCGATGGATGGGGAATGTACGGTATAAATCCCGGAAATGACGAAGTCTGGAGTTGGAGGGGGAATGTACGGTATAAATCCCGTAGAAATGGCGGAGTTTGGCGATGGATGGGGAATGTACGGTATAAATCCCGTAGAAATGATGGAGTTTGGCGATGGATGGGGAATGTACGGTATAAATCCCGCTGAATTTACGAAATTCGAGGGTGGTGACAAAAAGAAGAGCATAACTGCCCTAGAATTGGAGACACTTCGTCGAAGAAGCAGAAAGAAAGGCATAAATGCCTTAGAATGACGGCACCTGACTTGTATGAAGGTGGACCAGCCCAACTAAACACATTTCAAGGGAACCCAACGCACCTTAATCCAGCCCATCGTAACGTAACCTTGCACAAGCTAACTCAGCCCAGTCCAAATTACCTTATTTCAGCAAAATCCAGCGCACCGAAGTCCAGCCCTGCGCAAAGTAACCTAGCCCAGATTAACTCAGCTCAGTCCCGCGTAACACATTTCAACGGAACCCAGTGCACCTTAATCCAGTCCATCGCAAAGTAACCTAGTACAAACTAACTCAGCCCAGTCCCGCGTAACACATTTCAACGGAACCCAGTGCACCTTAATCCAGTCCATCGCAAAGTAACCTAGTACAAACTAACTCAGCCCAGTCCCGCGTAACACATTTCAACGGAACCCAGTGCACCTTAATCCAGTCCATCGCAAAGTAACCTAGCCCAGATTAACTCAGCCCAGTCACGCGTAACACATTTCAAGGGAACCCAGTGCACCTTAATCCAGTCCATCGTAAAGTAACCTAGATCCAACTAACTCAACGCAGCCCAACTTACCTCATTTCAGCAGAATCCAGCGCACCGAAGTCCAGCCCTGTACAAAGTAACCTAGCCAAAGTTAACTCAGCATAGTCCCACGTAACACATTTCAAGGAAACCCAGCGCACCTTAATCCAGTCCATCGCAAAGTAACCTAGTACAAACTAACCCAACCCAACCCAACCCAACCCAACCCAACCCAACCCAACCCAACCCAACCCAACCCAACCCAACCCAACCCAACCCAACCCAACCCAACCCAACCCAACCCAACCCAACCCAACCCAACCCTATTCTCTTTCTCCCTGCTTTTCTGCCGTCCATGAGCATCGCTATATTCACAGTATCCTGCCCGGAACTTTACATGTACGATGCAAGGATTGCATCCCAATCCCACAAATCACTACCAGCCCAAAGTAAAACATATGTTACTTACGTTAAATGAACGCGAGGCGATGGACTCAATCTTTTGCGAAATCAAGGTCAGTCTGCTTACGATCGAAGGGTTGTTTACCATCCCAAAAGGAGCACTTTTTCACCAACTAATTAGTAAAAATAGCGATAGTAATTCACAGCTGTGAATTCATCTCACTCATAAACCCGATACCGACAGCAGACAATAAGGACAGCTTGCCTCCCGCAATCAACCAAGTACAGATGAATCGAGCATTAACGAACGACGAAGCACCAAATGTTTCTTAGTCTAGCTTAAGAGGTGCTGCTGGCTATGTTTTTTGCTTTTTGGAAGACTTGTCTTCTTGCTGTACAATAGAGGCGTGGAAGAAGATGAAGCGGAGGAACATTTATGATACGTACACTTGTTGTCACACATAAAGGTGAGGTGCTGACAGAGATCCCTCTGCAAAATATCCGGCTGGAGGATTATGCTTGGATATGGGCAGATTTTGCTACGCCTACGCCAGAAGAAACGCTTTTGCTGGATCAATATTTTCATTTTCACCCCTTGGCGATAGAGGACTGTATGCATGTATTGCAGCGGCCGAAGCTGGATCATTACGAGAATGTGCAGTTTTTTGTGCTGCATGCGCTGAATGAGAGGACGTTGGATGCTGAGGAGGTTGACCTATTTTTAAGCGCGAACTTTCTTGTCTCCTATCACCATCAGGAAAAAGCAGAGATGAATGAAGCGTGGGAACAAGTGAAAAGCGAAATACATAGTCGAAAAGGCTGGTCGGGTGGGCCGATGGCAGCTGCGTATACGGTGATGGACAAGCTGGTGGATAAATATTTTCCATGTCTCTACAGTTTAGAGGACGAGCTTGCGGATCTGGAAAGCAGCGGCAGCAGTGAGTCGGTGGAGGAATTGATGAGCCAGGTGTTTGGCGTGCGCGGAAGACTCCTCAAAATGCGGCGGACGATTGTGCCGATGCGCGACTTGATGTACCGGATCGTGAATTCACAGCATGTCCAGAGCAATGGCGAGGAACGGATTTATTTTGGCGACATTTATGACCATCTGCTAAAGCTCTCCGATATGATTGAGGCTGATCGGGAAATGACAGCGGATTTGCGTGACAGCTACATTTCACTCAATTCCAACCGGATGAATTCGATTATGAAAACACTAACGGTAATCACCACCGTATTCATGCCGCTGACGCTTATCGCCGGGATCTACGGGATGAACTTTGTGAAGATGCCTGAACTAGAGTGGAAGTATGGTTATTTTGGTGTGCTGCTGTTTATGCTGGTGGTTGGTTTTGGGATGTTCCGATGGTTCCGACGGAGTGGCTGGTTTAAGTGAAAATAGAGCAGAAGCGCCAACAGCAAATCTCTTTCCCGCGAGAATTGCTGTTTTTCTGATACATAGCTAGAAAACGTCACCGCTATTTGCGGCGACGTTTTCCGGTGGAAGAAGTAGAGCGCCGGCGAGTAGTTGTAGTAGATTTGCGACGGGGTGAGGTGGAACGCTTTTTTTTGCGGCGATTAGGACTGTACAGGGCAGCATCCTCTTCGGCGGCTAGTGCGCCTGCTGCGCCTTTGTTTTTACCGAAGCTACCCATGAACAGCTTAACCATTGGAGCCATCTGCTGGAAGCCGGACATCACCTTTTGTACTTTACCCATAGAGTTTACGATCCCGTCAATGCCGCCCATACGATCGATGATGCCTTTGATTTGCTCCATATTCCCACCAATTCCGCCACCGCCGCCTAAGCCGCTGAGCAGTCCGGCAAGCCCGCCGCTTGCCTTTGTTGCAGCTTCAGCTGCAGGGAGCGCTAGCGCAGTTTCGGTGGCAGCTTCTGCTCCTAAAGCAGGAAGGATTCCGGTCTCACCTGGGAGAGCTGAGGGCGCATATGAGCTGAGGCCAGGATAGGCAGAGGCATTATACGAATCGCTCAGTGAACGCTGATTCCGGCGGGAATGATTATAGTAATGATCAGGCATAATATCACATTCCTTTGTTAGTGGTCTGCTATACTGTATGTCATGGGCGAACATACGGTATAGACGAATGCCCGGGTAATAGGGATAGGAGCGGAAAAGGGCGTATGCCTATAAACAGGTTAAAGTAGTGAAGAAACCGTGTACGAGCTTGATTTTCGGCGCTTTTGTAGTACTATAGTGTAGGCGATAATTCTTATGTAGAGAAAAATACTTGTATTGGGGTACATAAATGGTGTGCGCGTGGGGTGGACGTTTGTCCATCATTTTCGTTCTTTACAGCGTGAAATCGTTAATGCTTGAAAAATGCGCTCCAGTGCAATATAGTAAAGGCAGGATAGTGACATTAGGTTGATGTTTCCGGAGCTAGTTTTGTACGGAGCTTAATCAGAGAAACTAATGCTGATAGAACTTTTAGGGGATGAAAAATTGATGCAACTTAAGAAGTTAAATGATAAAAGTATAGACCAATTATTTGAAGCCATTTTAACATTAAAGAATATGGAAGAATGTTATGTTTTCTTTGATGATTTGTGCACCGTGAACGAGATTCAATCGCTGTCGCAACGACTGGAAGTAGCACGTATGCTCGGCAAAGGCTCGACCTACAATCAGATCGAAGCAGAGACAGGAGCAAGTACAGCTACTATTTCTCGTGTAAAACGTTGCCTGAACTACGGAAATGATGGTTATAAATTAACGCTGGAACGTTTGGGACGCTAATTTATGGTACCGGGCGTACTTATTATCAGTCACGGCTCCCGCGACGAGGTTTGGGTGTCGATTGTGGAAGAGGCCGTAAGCGAATTATCGCTAGATGAAGAGATGCCAGTGGTGGTCTCTTTTTTAGAGCTGGTAGAGGGCCGTCTGATTCAAGATGGAATAAATGAACTGGAACATGCAGGGGTCACAGATATAATTGTGATCCCATTGTTCGTTTCCTCGGGAAGCACACATGTCGATGAAATAGAATATGCACTAGGGGCTAAACCTGCACCTGAACGTGAGACCGATTTAGAGCCGTTCCACGTGAAGGCTAAGGTTCACTATGGTTATCCTGTCGACGATGACCCGGACATCGCTGTGATGATCTGGGACAAGCTCCGTAAGCTGTCTACGGAACCGGAACGTGAGACAATTCTGCTAGTGGGTCATGGCAGCATCTATGAGGGCTTCCGCCAGCGTTGGCAGCAGGGCATCTCTTCACTGGCAGGACGTGTACGTGAGGTGAGTGGTGTAGCGGGGGCCGATTATGGTCTGCTGAATCCGGACAGTGTAAGAAGCAAAGTGGAGTATTGGCAGGAGCAGGGTCACGAGGTATTGGTGGCGCCGCTTTTTTTGAGTGAAGGTTATTTCACTAAACATGTGGTTCCGAACAGACTTAAAGGGTTAGCCTATAAGTATTCTGGCCAGACGCTTTTGCCGCACCCGCTACTTCCGCATTGGATTGAGAGACAGGTAGAGACACTCCTCGAACAGATTCGAAAAAAGAGTTAAAAAGCTTCCTTTTTAGCCCACTTAATCATGAAAAATAGTGCCCATTTCCGTGGATAATACGGGATTTGCTGCATAGACATATATATAGTTATTTTTGCCTAATAAGGTGTCGTGAATTGTTGTATAATGGAATATTTACGATAAATGTCCTCTGACATTGATTGTAGTGGTCCGAATTAGGTATAATCAATTAGGTTATTCTATTATAAAAAACAGGTGGCGTTCCGGTAATGAAAACTGCGAGATTGATTTATAATCCCACTTCTGGACGGGAAGAAATGAAGAAGCGGCTCGCCGACATTTTGGACCGGCTGGATACGGGTGGTATTGAAGCCTCCTGCCATGCAACGACCGGAGAAGGCGATGCTATGTTAGCTGCTGCGGATGCAGTAGAGCGCGGTTATGATCTAATCATAGCAGCCGGTGGGGATGGCACTTTAAATGAGGTTATCAATGGTATGGCGGAGAAACCTAATCTCCCCCCGCTTGGCGTATTGCCACTTGGGACTACCAATGATTTTGCACGTGCGATGGGGATCCCGAAGAATTGGGAAGATTCCGTTGATTTGATCCTTCGTCAAGAGTCGCGTCCGATTGATATCGGTAAAGCCAATGATCGTTATTTCATTAATATAGCAGGCGGTGGCAGTCTAACCGAACTGACCTATGAAGTTCCAAGTAAGCTGAAGACCATGATAGGGCAGCTTGCGTACTATTTAAAAGGTATTGAAAAAATGGTCAGCCTATCTCCTCAGGAACTAATCATTCGTGCCAATGGGCAGGAGGTTATTCATGATGAGTTCATGCTGTTCCTGATTGCAAATACGAATTCTGTCGGTGGCTTTGAAAAGCTTGCTCCCGGCGCTCGAATCGATGACGGTCTGTTAGATGTTATTGCGGTTAAAAAATGCAACCTGGCAGAGTTTGTCCGTTTGGTTAGATTGGCCCTTCGTGGCGAGCATTTGCAGGATAAAAAGGTTGTGTATTTCCGTACGGATGCAATGGATGTAATCTCTCCAGGGCATGTCCAATTGAACTTGGATGGAGAACTTGGCGGAGAGCTGCCGGGTCGTTTTCGGATTTTGCCGCAGCATCTGCGGATTTTTGCTCAGAATAATTAGGGTTGTTTGAAAGTAAGAGTGGGATTATACAGCGATGATAATGAAAGAAGTGAACAATAAATAATGAGTAAACACCGCAGTGGACGCAGCACCAGCCGCCCAGCCGGCAAGGCGCCTGTCGCCGGACTGCCTGTGAATAAAAATGATGAGGTTATGCTCGATATTATCGGCATGACCCATGAAGGTGAAGGGGTAGGCCGCGTAGAAGGCTTTACCCTTTTTGTGCAGGGAGCCCTTCCCGGAGAGAAAGTCCGGGCAAAGGTGCTCAAGACCAAAAAGCAGTATGGCTACGCCAAACTGCTGAATATAGTAGAAGCAAGCAGCGCCCGCATCGCGGCGCCTTGCGAGATCTATGACCAATGCGGCGGCTGCCAGCTGCAGCATATGGACTATACTGCTCAGCTGGCGTGGAAACGGCAGCTGGTGGTGGACAACCTGGAGCGGATTGGGAAGCTTCGGGTGAGTGGTGGCGGGGATAGCGGAAAGAGCAAAGAGAATGAAGCTGTTGAGAGTCAGACGGACAGTGCCAACTATGGCGGCATTGCAGATGGTACGACTGATGGCGCTGGAGTAGCTCATACAGATGGCATTCTTGTCCGCCCGACACTCGGCATGGACGAGCCTTGGCGTTACCGCAACAAGGCTCAGGTACCAATTGGTGTAACCGAAGGCGGTCTTGTAGGAGGCTTCTATGCACGCGGAAGTCACCGTATCATCGATATGGAAACCTGCTTAATCCAGCATGAGGATAATGATGACGTTGTGCGCAAGGTGAAAGACATCGGCAGAGAACTTGGCATCTCTGCTTATAGTGAAGAAACCGGTCGTGGCCTGCTGCGCCATGTCGTCGTGAAGAAAGCTTTCCGTACCGGTGAAATGATGGTTGTCCTCGTAACCAACGGCCGCGACATCCCACACCTGGACGCCTGGCTCGGCAGCATCCGCGAACAGCTGCCAGATGTAGTCAGCATCTGCCAGAACGTCAACACTCAGCGCACGAATGTCATCTTCGGTGGCGAAACCCGCGTCCTGTGGGGCAGAGACGTCATCTATGACTACATCGGCGATGTACAGTTCGCTATCTCAGCGCGTTCGTTCTATCAAGTGAACCCGGCACAGACTGAGGTGTTGTACGGTAAAACCGTTGAATATGCCGGACTGACTGGCAATGAAACGGTTATTGATGCCTATTGCGGGATCGGTACGATCTCCCTCTTTTTGGCGCAGCATGCGGCTAAGGTATACGGTGTCGAAATTGTACCGGAAGCTATTGAGGATGCCCGGGCGAATGCGAAGTTGAATGAGATGAAGAATGTAGTGTTCGAGGTTGGTGCCTCTGAAGATGTCATTCCGAATTGGAAAGAGCAAGGGATTACGGTGGATGTTATCGTGGTCGATCCACCGCGTAAGGGTTGCGATCCGCGGTTGTTAGAGACGATTCTGGCTATGAAGCCGGAGCGTGTGGTGTATGTGTCGTGTAATCCATCGACATTAGCAAGGGACTTGCGTGTGTTGGAGGATGGCGGGTACAAGACAGTGGAGGTAACTCCGGTGGATATGTTCCCGCATACGGTGCATGTGGAGTGCTGTGTGTCGCTTATTAAAAAGTAATATCTCTGAGCCACATTTACCTATATTAAAAGCCCAATCCTTTGTGAGAGGCCGCTGAAGAACTAGCAATTTTTCGGGGAGACCAAGAATCAAGCGAATAAAAAAGCGGTACCTGATCCGGATTTTTCGGAAGGTGCCGCTTTTTTCAAGGCGTTTTTTCCTTGTTCTTAGTCTGCCAGGTTCATTATTCGCTTCAAGTTCCGCGAATATCGCCATTGCCCCTTGTATTTGCATCCCTATTAGACCCGAGGACGACGCTACGTCGTACCCGTGCCGATGCCTGAGTTCGCAGTTCTTCGCTTCGATTTTGCAACTTTCTTTTGCCTTCTCCTTGAAATACTCCGTTTCTTGAAATGCCATTTGCTCGTCGGCTGGTCGAATTCGAACCTGTTGTCGTTTGCAATTGAAAGATTAATTTGTAATATTTTGCAGGACTTTGTACTGGGTCTATAGAAGTAATTCTAGCGTCATGGGTGTTTTATCATTCTAAATAAATAATTGAATAAACGGAAGGACGGCCGGGATGCTTGCATTCGCTTGGTGACCAGCTATCTCATCGAATAGAGTGAAGATGGGGCTACAGGTTACTCCTACATCCATCCTAGGATTATTGAACAGATTAACCAAAGACCTGCATAAGTCTCTTGGGAAGGCTGATGGTTTTTCCAAACTTAGCAGGTCACAAAATATAAAACAAAGAAGTATAGTTCAAAGAAATAAATAAAACTAAGTGAGGGAAATATGGGGAAAATCCAAAAAAATATTAATCAAAATAATTTTAATGAAAAGACAAATTTTAATGGACCAACACAAATTGCTGCAGGAGATATCATTAACAACATACAAAACACTAATCATCAAGAGGCAAAATATACGCCTGAACCAACATGGCGGAGCCCATTTACTATGGCTGTTTTAACGTGGATTAGCTTTGCCATTGCAATTGGAGGGGTCCTTCCTATTGGCATTAAAATAGTAAAAAGTGGTCTGAATGTTTTTAATGGAACTCTGAAGGCATCAGTAGGTTTTGAAAGCCAGACTTATTTAATAATATTTGTAATACTGATTATCTTATTTGTGGTTTTTCTTAGTCTTAGGAGAATTGCCAAAAGTCAAACGAGGTACCCTCTGTTTTTTAATTTTGCAATCAGTGGTTATGGTAAAAGATTGACATTAGAGAAAATACATATTGATAAATGTCCTCAATGTGGGGGAAAGATGAAATATTATAATAAACCAGTGGAATGGAGAGAGGTACAGTACAGTGATGGTAGAAGAAAGCGTGAAACTACAAAAAGGGTTCCTGCATTAGAGTGTAAGCGAAATTCAGAGCATTGTTATAGAGTTGACCCTGCCGAAGATATGTTATTATAGTTTTTCGATAAGTGAATCATTTTCAAAATGCATTGACTTGAAAAATTACAGACGACTCCAATGTCATCGTATTACACTTTTATTTTTATGCTGTTTGCATGTCTTGTTATTTGCTAACACGATCTACGATGAGCTTCATGCTGTTGTAAACTAAGGTGACGAGGTTAAAATGTAGTTGAGATACACATTTACGTGTTCTACTGTGGGTCTCCGCTTTTGTTCAAGGTAGACTTGGGCCTGAAGGGGAGGAGGAATCGTATATCTTGTTTCCACACATGTGGAGTCAGTGCCTTTGTTGGTGAGGGATGTAACAGTGATTCAACCCCCTTTACTTACTTAAGTTTTCCAGTGTCTAGGAAATTTGAAGGAACCCTTGTCAATTAGTCACTAAATAATTGGGGAATTTTAATTCCACGAACGGAGAACGATAAAAGAGCCGCGAGTTAGACGAGCGTAGCCCCTAGACTCCACCATAATAAACCGCCCTGTTCGCAATGTTGCTAACAGGGCGGTTTGCTATGTCATAGAGGGCAGCTTGAAAGTTAGCAGTCAACCGGCACTCTACAAGTTATCTTGCACGTTTTTAAGTCTACCTTATTAATAGAGCAGTTACACAAAAAGTAAGATTACTCTGCTACAACTTGTTTGCCTGCAATCCGGCCGAATGTGAAGATATCAGCGATGGCATTACCGCCAAGACGGTTTGCACCATGAATGACCCCTGTTACTTCACCTGCAGCGAACAACCCAGGGATGACTTCGCCTTTTTCATTCAATACGCGAGTCTTCTCGTCGATCACCAAGCCGCCCATTGTATGGTGAACGGAGGGTACAGCTTTTTCGATGTAGTAAGGGCCTTTTTCAAGAGATTTCAATCCACCGCGATGTTTGAAATCAAGGTCTTTACCTGTTTTCGCATAATCATTTACTTTATTAATCGTTTCTTTCAAAGTGTTCACGTCGATTTTGAAGAAATCAGCTGCCTCCTCAATCGTATCGGCTTTAAAGAGCAAGCCTTGTTTAACGAGTTGATCGTATTCGTCTTGATGAACTTCTATCGTTTTACCGATATCCTCAATACCTTGGTTCCATAATTGATACGTATATCCGCCCGTTTGGGCAAGAATTGCTTTAGAAATAACGTCTCGACGTTCTAATTCCTCAACGAAGCGCTTGCCTTCTTGGTTAATCAGGATCGCACCATCGAAGCGGGAATCTGCAACAAGGGAAATAACACCTGTCTCAGGATTACAGATTGGATACGTTTGAATACTCTCCATGTTTGTCAGTTTGGCGCCAATCGTTTCTGCCATAACGATACCGTCACCTGTAGATCCTGGTGTATCGGTAGACATATATTTTTCATCCATTTTAGGGTTATACTTTTTACGCATCTCTACATTGGATCCAAAACCACCGGTAGCGATGATGACGCCTTTGTTCGCATGGAATGTGATCTTGTCGCCAGTACCCGAAGTCGCAGTTACACCTGTTATTTTGCCGCTTTCGTCCTTCAGCAAGGTTTCGGCTTTCATATTCGTTTTGATCGTGATTTGATCAGCGTCTGTTTTGGCTTTTAACTTAGTAATCAATTCAACACCTGTATGACCTACAGGAATCAACGCACGTTTTCTGGAATGGCCTCCAAATTGGAACAGATGATCAGGTAAGAACTCTACCTTGATATCATCGCGCAGCCATTCGGCAGATGCTAGAGCATTGTCGGCAAGAATACGAACCATCTTTGGATCCCCGAGGTTGTCTCCGCCTTTCATCGTATCATCATAGAACAAGTCAGCCGTGTCATCAGTGATGCCAAGAGCACGTTCAACCCAGTTGTCCGGCGCATTCATCTCACCACCGGAGATCAATGTGTTGCCGCCAACAGCTGGCATTTTCTCGAGCAGAACTACATTAGCTCCAGCGCTCTTCGCTTCGATAGCCGCACTAAAGCCAGCACCCCCGGCACCGATGACGACAACATCATAGGTTTGCTCGACTTCTTCTTTGTCTTTGCTTCCACTGACTGCAGCGCCAGCGACAAGGGTAAGTCCAGACTTCGTAATGGCATCTTGAATGGCTTCGAGATATCCTTTGCTTGTAACTGTAGATCCGCTAATGGCATCAACTTTTGCGCTGTTAGTTGCCATGACATCTTGCTTGAGCTGCGTATAAACAGGTTCTGCAAGTACTTCATTTTCCTTATGCTCTGTCACTTTAATGTCAGTGATCTTGTTATCTAATAAGGAGACTTGTACTTTAATATCGCCATGTTTACCTTGCCCAACTCCTTCAAAGACTTGAACTCCGTTTGCATCTGCAGCGGGCTCTGCATCTTTACTGCCGCAAGCAGCAAGCGTGAACATAAGACTGAGGACTAGTAGAATAGATAACAGCTTTTTCGTGTGAGTTCGCATAATATCTCCTTCATTCTGTTGTGAATTGGTTACATACCCTAGGGAGAGGAGGATTTGCTAGGCAAATCCTTTATCTCTAGCCTAGACATGAATGTTATTTCATGTGAAAATATGCACAAGACCTATTATAGATTTAGTACAGCATTATGTATTTGCACAGATTAGTGTTTTTTTGTCTTTTTCGGGCATGTAAGAGACGGATATTGTGAAGGGCTATGATTACAATGAAATCAATTCACTTAAAAATCACGTTAATCGCAGGAGGCTGCTTCTTGCTGCTGTTCGTTGCATTGCTTGTAACAATATATTTGGAGATGAACCATACGGTTGTCCCTTTGAATAAGAACTTAACGCAGCAAGTGGTTACTGCACGCAGCGACCAGATTGATTATTGGTTTAATCAGCGCATTGGAGAGATAGACATGCTTGCTTCTCTAGCTTCGGACCATCAGTGGACACGAGATGAATTGCTGCAAGAGTTCGATAAGTTCGAGGCGAAGAAGCAAGTAGAGTACGAATCCATACGTGTGGTGGATATTCACGGAAATTCCTGGTCAGCAAGGGACAAGCCTTTTTCGATACTAAACCGACCCTACTATCGAAAACTGCTGAATTCAGATTCCAATTATGTGGTGAGCAATCCGATCGTATCCAAAGCGAATGCAGCCGAAATCGTCGTCATTCTTTATCGCGTGAATCCATCGGTGAATGATGAGGTAGCTTATATTGCCGCAGCCGTCTCCGTCAAGAAGATGAAGGAGATTGCTCAAGATGTAATGCTATATGACCAGTCAGGCCAGCTTATCGTCGATTGCAGAGAGCTGGGTGAAGAAGATGGAGCGGAGGAGGCAGCAGATAAGAAGAACATGAGTGTATTTGAGGCTCCAATTCAAAATGTGGAAGGCTGGAAGCTAGTACTCGAAGTACCGAATTCAAGTCTATCGCTAGCGGTGATCAAAACCCAGCGGACTGCATTGCTGGTAGGCGTTCTTATCGGTAGTGCGTTTATCGTCTTTCTGATGCTGCTTGCTTCTTCCATTATTCGTCCAATTCAGTCGCTTCGCCAGGTAATGGAAAATGTGCAGAACGGCAACCAAACCATACGAGCAGATGTTACGCGCTCGGATGAGATCGGCGATCTTGGACGAAGCTTCAATGACATGCTTGTTCAATTATACGCTGTGGAGCAGGACCGAAAGGAGATGGAACTCAGACTGATTCATGAGCAGATCAAGCCGCACTTTTTATACAACACATTGGATACGATCCAGTGGATGGCAACGGAACATGGAGCAGACAATGTGGTGGAGATGGTGGAAGCGCTTAGCGCGTATTTCCGATTAGGGCTTGGCACAGGCAGTCCCTACATTCTGCTTGATCAGGAGTTGTACCATGTCGAGAGTTATCTTCATATTCAAGGTGTGCGATATGAGGAGATTCTGGACTACGAGCTACGATATGATGAAAAGCTTGCTCAGTGCCAAGTCGTTCGCTTCATGCTGCAGCCGTTGGTGGAAAATGCGATTTATCACGGGATTAAGCCACTTGGGGATCAAAAGTGTAAAATTTCGATTACAGCATATAAAAAGGCCAATTATATGGTCATTAAGGTTGAAAATAATGGGGTTATGATTCCGAAAGAAAAGCTTGAACAGATGAATCAAGCCCTTCTTGATGATACATATGATCGTTCTGCCACAGGCTTTGGGCTATACAGTGTAAACCATCGCATTCGACTAACTTACGGGGTGCCATATGGCCTTGCAGTGAAGAGCGAAGATGGCATTACCGTTATGGTCATTCGAATACCTTTGGACGGGGAGTGGAATGAAGATGTGGAAGATTGTCATCGTCGATGATGAAACGATCATTCGCAAAGGCTTGCGACAATACATTGAGGAGAGTCCGTATCTTTTTGAGGTTGCAGGAGAAGCGAAAAGTGCAAACGAAGCATTGAATATGGTGGAGGAAGCCCCACCACATGTATGTCTTGTGGACATCAACATGCCGAATATAAATGGGCTCGATCTGATGAATATATTGCGCGAACGCTGCCCGTCGGTTCTGGTTGTCATCATCAGCGGGTACGATAACTTTGAATATGCGCGTCAAGCCGTGCAACTGCAAGCATTCGATTATGTATTGAAACCTGTGCCGAAGAGTGATCTGAACAAGCTGCTTCATCGGATCGATGAGCATCTTCAGGTAAAATATCCTTTGCATTCACATGAAGGCAGGGTGGATAAGGAGCGGGAGCTTCCCGGGTATACAGGGGATGGAACAGTGCTTATCCAAAAAGTGACGGAGTATATTGACAGTCATTATCAGGATCCGGAGCTGTCTATTACTCGAGTAGCAGCGCTATTTCATATCAACCAAACCTATCTTAGCAAGCGTATGAAGCAAGAAATCGGTGCTTCATTCCTTGACTATGTCACCGAGCTTCGGATATCGAAGGCGAAGGAGATTCTAGATGACGTAATGCCGAATATCAAAATCGGGGATCTGGCCGTGAAGGTAGGGTATAAGAGCCAGTACTATTTTAGTCGTGTGTTTAAAAATAGAGTCGGCTCAAGCCCGATAGAGTACAAAAAGCATCCGTTCGGTTATGGATAGGAGGGCCATTCTCGTCCCTCTGCAGCACGCCATAGATGCTATGCTCAGAGCCGCCTTCTATCAAAACGGTTGGATTTTAAACATGAGCGAGAAGATGAAGTTAAAGCATCCGATTGTGCAATATTTTTATGAACTAAGGCGTAGTACATTATAAAAATAAATAAATTCATTGAATATTCAAGAGCAGATAAAATGTCCGGAAGTGTCTTAGGGCTCCTAATATAAGTTTGTTCACACTGTCCACCCACGCATGTGGAGAGTGTCGCTCTACCGGTAAGGAGGGATACAGTGCAATGAGATCCTTATATTTATTGGACTTTAAGGACAAGTATGAGAAAAAATGTTGTTAAAGGAGATGGCATCATTGCCGTCTCTTTTTTGTTTCACTTTTTTAGTATTGCTCTGACTCTGGTTCCCGCTACGGCATCCTACGATCACAAGCATGAAAGACTGAACGGGAATTAGCATTGATGCTACTTTGTTTATATGTTTAATGCCTCTCTACTCTGCTAGGTGACAGGCATCATAGACGTACTTGCGTGATGTTGCTACGATGTTCCATGGAAATTAAGTGAAAGTGATCACAAGAAATTACAGAAGGAGTCATTTATCGTGAAAAGAATCGTAACCCTAAGCACCCGCAAACTGATGGATACCGCAAAACACGGCGGATGCGGCGCATGCCAGACATCTTGCCAGTCCGCTTGTAAAACTTCCTGCGGCGTTGCAAACCAGAAGTGTGAAAATGCAATGAACAGATAGGATTAGGAATTTTACCGCCCATTGCTCTGATGATGGGCGGCTATTTTTAAGAAATGGACGCTTCCTCTAAAGGATGGCAAAGCCGTTTCTACTTGTGTGCAAAAGGAGCTTGATTAGCAAGTATGATTCATCAATATAAACTAAACGGATACAATATCGTGCTCGACACCTACAGTGGCTCGGTACATGTTGTTGATGACCTAGCATATGAAATTATAGCGGATTATGAGAAAACTTCTGTC
Source organism: Paenibacillus sp. FSL R7-0163 (assembly GCF_037969975.1). Lineage (NCBI taxonomy): Bacteria > Bacillati > Bacillota > Bacilli > Caryophanales > Paenibacillaceae > Paenibacillus > Paenibacillus sp. FSL R7-0163. Next base: position 5,399,281 of record NZ_CP150224.1, on the reverse strand, counting down.
GACCAAATCGTGACAATGATGTTAGAAAAATATAAGCATGATTCCAGCATTTCTGAGAGTGACATTCGAGAAACCATCGTGGATATCGAGGAGCTTATAAATGATGGACAGCTTTTTACAAAAGATGAGTATGAGAACCTCTCGCTCGATTTAAAAAAACGAAAAACTTATGTCAAGGCACTCTGCCTCAATGTTGCGCATACCTGTAATCTATCATGCGACTATTGCTTCGCTAGCCAGGGGAAATACAACGGAGACCGAGCGATCATGAGCTATGAGGTTGGACAAAAATCCATCGATTACCTGCTTGAAAATTCGGGCCATCATCGCAACCTGGACATCGACTTTTTCGGCGGGGAGCCGCTTTTGGCCTGGAAAGTGGTTAAACAGATCGTAGCTTATGCAAGAAGCAAAGAACAAGAATACAAAAAGAAGTTCCGCTTCACCTTCACGACGAACGGGATGCTGCTGAACGATGAGGTCACCGAGTTTTTAAATCAGGAAATGTACAATGTCGTATTAAGCCTGGATGGAAGGAAAGAGGTTCATGACCGGCTTCGCCAAACGGTTAACGGAAAAGGCAGCTACGATCATATTCTTCCGAAGTTCCAGGAATTCGTTCGAAAGCGCGGAGACCAAGAGTACTATGTACGGGGAACTTACACTCGTAACAATGTCGATTTTACCAATGATATATTTCATATCGCAGACCTTGGTTTTGACAAAATCTCGATGGAACCAGTCATCTGTGATCCAAAGGAACCCTATGCACTTACTGAGGAGGACCTGCCGGAGATATACAACCAGTACGAAATTCTCGCGAAGGAAATGATCGGGCGTGGTGAACAAGGCAAGGGGTTTACCTTTTATCATTACATGCTTGATCTCTCAGAAGGACCATGCATCCAGAAGAGAATTACTGGCTGTGGTTCGGGAACTGAATATCTTGCTGTCACCCCTTGGGGAGAGCTTTTTCCTTGCCACCAGTTCGTAGGGGATGAAGAGTATAGCATGGGGAACCTCTGGGATGGCATCACAAAGCCAGAGCTGCAATGTCAATTTAAAGAGAGCAACTGCTACTCGAAGCCGGAATGCAAAGACTGCTGGGCTAAACTCTACTGCAGCGGTGGTTGTCCTGCCAATGCACTGCACGCGACGGGTTCCTTAATTGGTACCTATGACTTCAGCTGTGACGTCTTCCGCAAAAGAGTCGAATGTTCCATGATGGTGAAGGTGGATGAATCCATTAGAGCGATGGAAGAGCAACCTAACTAATTAAATAACGAATAAATACACGATAACCGAGAAATAGACACTTTTAAATAAAGTGCTCTTTCTCGGTTTTTTTGTACGGAGAAGAAGGACTGTAAGACAAGAGAGACGATCAGTTTCTGCAAAGGGCAGGTCACTGATCGTCTTTTAGTTTGAATCTATGGAATGAATTCTGTGCGATAGGTTTGTATATCGTTTCATTTTCATCTCGTTCTCAAATACTTCTGGGAATTGTATAACTTCAATGCTTCCCCCAAATCGATCCTCCCGAAGCAGTCGATTTCATTTATGAGCAGTTCACAATGCAGTCATTTCTTTTCAAACAGCTCATATTAACTATACTAAAACACGGCTAGTAAACCTCTCAACTGCTAAAAGGGCAAAACGTTATTGGTGATGAAATTATAATCAATAAAGATTCCTTTTCATCAGAAGGGTTTGAACACTATACTGTTTATCAATATGAACTAGAAACACCACTCTATAACATTACAGAAATACATTATAATAATGACTCTTTTTATAGAGTTTATAAAATGGATATGCCGAGTTTAAGCATGAATGATGAAGTAAAAGTATTAAGTATCTCCGACTCTTCTACAGGGCTTGCTATACCCGTAAGTTTTTTGGATGTAAATAATAACAGATTTATTTTGATATTAGAGGCAACACAATTTGAACTGAAAAGAGTCACGGAGTAAAGGTTATTAAATTAATTTTGTGAGAATATTTCCGATTGGTACAAAATAAGTTGCTTCTGCATTTCTTATTTTCTTTTTAAATTACTGTCACGTGAAAATAATGTTATTAGAAAGGCGATTGGTTGACCAATGAATATGAAAAATTTAACCAAATGATTATGAAACAATCAAACAATCAAAGAGTATTCAATAAATAGATATGCCAATGCAATTGTCACCATATCATCTGAGATGAGAGAGTATGGGATAAATGAGGGAAATCTCTTTGAAATCTCAGATCAAGCGATAATTAGTAGGATTCTTCAGCATTCTGATTTTCAATTTAAGGATAAAAAGGAAATTGAATGTACAGCACAGCATTAAAACTTTTCTAAGACTTCTATTGTGCCTTTAGTAGAGAAAATAAAAATTACAGACGATGACACGTAAGCTTTACAGTATAGCTGAGACAGTAAATGCATCGAATATTTCCTTTGTAACAATAAGTGGCGGAAAGACCTATGAAAATGAAATTGATATCTTGTTTATGGTGTTATCCTTTTAATTTTGAGGTTGAAGGGGGTTGTGAAGATGAGGCGGTGGAGGACACGCACTCTTTTCTATATCAAACATTCGTATGTAGTCACTTGTTAGATAATTGAATAGCCATTCCTGTGATATTTAGGAATGGCTAGTATATATCAGTTTAGTCCCAGGGTTCATAATGCCTATATAATGTAGGGGGGACGCCATTCAGTTGAATATCGAATTTTAAACTTGGCTCAACAGCTCTACTTGCATTATGAATTCTTGCAGATAAGTTCCAACCCTCATCACATACAATGAAAATTGTTGTTTTTGAATTAGGCTTGAAATCTATATCATAAAACCTAGATGGTAGTCGCAACCTTGGTAATCGGATTTGAGGTGCAACGTTACCTGATTGTCTGTTCAAAGTACCGTACATTGAATATCCTTGTATTTCAGTAACTCTATTTCTGCCTTGTGCAATCACCTTATAAAAGTCATGGCGACCAAGAAGATAACTTAACAAACGAGAAGGAATATCCGTATACATTTGGCTAAGCCTTTGTAACTCTCGTATAAATGCGTTCAAAACTGGGACATAGAAACGGTCTGCTTTATGATCAAGATCTTTCCAGAGATAGTTTCTGTGCCGCAATTCTTCAAGTTCATCAAATATGGGTCTGATTTCCCTAAAGTAATTTTCTGAAACAGGATAATTTAACCACTCTCTACCGAAATCAATTCTTTGCGAAAGTCTTGAATGTTTTACGGCAGAATGATTATATTTAGCTGATAATCCTATTTCCCATTGGTTTTGATTACGAACAGTCAGGACGTCTCTGACATCACCCTGTTGTCCTCTAGCATCTTGCTGAATTGTAAGTATCAATGGTTGATTATTTTGATGATTTTCTAATTGAGGTTCGAGTCGTCTCAATACCCTTATTGCAGCATCTGCTGCAAAATTAAATTTTTGTTGTAATATAGGATCTAAACAATGAAATGATAACTGAGCATTTAGATAAGTCGGTGTTGTCAAAATCACTATTTGCTGAGTTTCCGATAACTGATGTTGCATTGATTGAAGGCATGCATATTCAAATCCCTTTCCATTTAATACTTGTGCCACCCTTTTCCGCCTACTTTCATTAAAGACTATTATTAGTAAGGCATTGCCGAAACACTATTCTAAGATAATTAATTTTTGATTTGAGTATACAAATATTCTGATGACAGTTTAATAGATGACCAACCATGCGATTCTCCACTGCTGAATTTTACCCTCAATGAAATTTGTTCCTTACCATTATTCCATAGAAGAGTATTTTGTATTTTGCTAGGAGTATTACAAAGAACTCTTACATCGCTAGTTATATCATGATGTTCTATATAAAATGCCTTGTTCTGTTCATACGCAGTAATAATCATAAGAGCTTCTCCTAATAAATGCTCAATGCCTCTTTTTAAATTATCCTGAGGTGCTGTCTCTAACGCTGTTCCAATTTCTTGGGATATTTTCATTAAGCAATCTTGACGTGACAGACCATGATTATATTCTTCTTTTATTTCTGTTACTAGCGATTTTAAGTCTGTTCTGATATTAAAATAAGTTTTATCGAGTATAGTACCGATTCCAGGATTTTTTGTTGTGATTTTTTGACCGATTTTTCGTATGGCTTTTAAGGAAATGTATAACTCTTCAACGTGACTATTAGCAAATCGAATTGATATTTTTAAGTCTCCAGTATTTAAACGGTCACTTGTATAAATGTCAGCAACAATCTGAATTCCTTCAACTAAAACTGCCCCTTTTTTTTCATAAATATAATTTGCAATAGTTTCTGCTGTCTTCTCAGAACTTTTTTGGATAGCGTTAGCTGTTGCACTATCAATCTTTGGTAAATAATTAGATAAAAATGCGGCGCATTCAAGATCATCAGCTTGAATAACATTTGGGTGTTTTTTTAGCATCCAATAATATGCGAATGCTTCATGGCATTTACCGACCGCGTTACTTGTATTTTTGTTAGGTGAATGAAAAGTTTTAGATATAATATCATCAACTTTTTGTATTGTGCCTTTATTTTTATTAATGATATGGGATGAAAAATCAGCGATTTTATCATATTCTTCAAAACCGGTTGCTAGCTTTATGGAAGAGTCAGGTTTGTTTTCAAACTTAAAGCGAAGTGTTAATGCTACTGTTCCACATTGTATTCCGATGGTATTTCTGCCCTTTTTATATACAACAATTTCATGATAATTAGAAATTTCAGGTTTGAATTCTTCTATTATTATTTTTCCTTTAGTAATTCGAGTTATAATATTTGTTTGATCCACCATTAATAGAGAATTAAAGGCATTCATGAATCCATCGTGATTGCTATTATAGGTTTCTTGTAGTAAATTGAAGCAATAATCGCGGATGCTTAATAAAAAGCGATCTCTGCAAACATTACTGTCATCGTCAAAGCTGGTAAATAAGCTCCTTACTTTTGCTTTTAAAAGCTTGATTTCTTTTATATAGCTATAGTCAACTTCTTTTAGATCTAAAAGCTCTTTTAGATATTGAATATACTCCTGTTCAACAAAAAAATTGAATCTATCTTGTATATCGACAGAGAGGAAATGTTTCGAAAGGAAACTTTTGGCACCTAAATTTTTAGGTTGAATGGACCCTTTTCCTTGTACAAAAAATAGATTAATGGGATACTTAATACCGTCTTTAGTAATCATTAGATCATTGTGTTTATCAGGATTTTTCTTGTCTAACTTACAAGTAATCTTTGTTGGTAAATCGAATTTATTTAAGATAAATGTAGCTGTCTCCCTAGAGGATTCTGAGATGTTGGCTGACCAGTCAGCATCGTCACCCACTGATGTTTTTTTGAGGAGAGCCATGTGAACTTCCTGAACATGTTGGTCTCCAATGAGTCTTGATTTAGCCATATTGAGTCTCCTAGCTTCAAATAATATTATGTATTGATCGTTTTTAATAATACGAATATAATAAATACAAACAAATGTTCTAGGTGCTGCACTACTACAGCATGGAAGGGTCGAATTAAATGAAAATTGATAAACGTGGTCGCGCAAAATATAAACCATCTCTGGACCTCAATATAGAAGAAATCAAGAAATTTTTAAATGAAAAAATAGAAGAGGAAATGGTTCTTCACGATCTGAAATATGATCTTGAAGGTACACTTCATTATAATATAGGAAAGCTTAATCTTGTGTCACTATTTTGTGGCGCTGGTGGTTTGGATTTAGGCTTTGAGTTAGCAGGGTTACAAGCTACTATAGGTGATGATGAAGCATTGGAAGCTTTTAAAGATAAAAAAACTTATGATATAGTACGAAATCAAAGCGTTTTTCATACCGTGTTTGCCAACGATTTCTTTAAGGAAGCATTAGATACTTATAAAGTTAACCATCAAGATCATGTGAATGTTCTGAATGGTGATATCAGAAAAATGAAAGAATTTCCGGATGCAGATATTGTATTGGGAGGGTTTCCATGTCCAGGATTTTCGGAAGCTGGTCCAAGGTTAATAGATGATAAACGGAATTTTTTATATCTCCAATTTATTAGATGCCTCATACAATCAAAGCCTGCAATATTTGTTGCAGAGAATGTAAAAGGTATGTTGACTCTTGGAAAAGGAGAGGTGTTTAAACAGATTAAAGAGGATTTTGAATCTGTTGGTTATAAAGTTACTCACAAATTATTGAATGCTAGAGAATATGGTGTACCACAGTTAAGAGATCGAGTATTTTTAGTAGGTGTTAGAAATGATATTGATTTTAATTATGAATTTCCTTCTCCTACACATGGTATTGGAGAAGGAAAAGCCCCTTTTATAACTCTAGAAGATGCAATTGGAGACTTAAGGGAATCACCAGGTCGATCTTATGAAGGTTCATTTTCTTCGATCTATATGTCGCGAAATCGGAAGAAGGCCTGGCATGAGCAAAGTTTTACAATACAAGCCTCAGGTAGACAAGCACCAATCCATCCTGATGGTGTACCTATGAGAAAAAAAGGAGTAGACTCCTGGGAATTTCCCGATGGCGAAGAGAATAATCGTAGACTATCCGTAAAAGAGATTCAGAGAATACAAACCTTCCCTGATTGGTATGAGTTTTGCTCCGGAGCGGAAGAAGGTAATATGAGAAATGCTCATGTGGATAAAGTATATAAACAGATTGGAAATGCCGTCCCTGTTATGTTGGCGAGAGCAGTAGCTAGACCTATTGCTGAATGGGCTAAGACATATGTAGCGAATAACAATAAAGTATTGCAATAGGAAGTTATTGCACTTAAAGTATTAGAAATTAAATCAAATTTATGATTTTATGACTGTGTTAATTACAGATGATATTTAGCAATACTATTTCCTTTGAAGCCGAGTATAATTCAGGTACTTATACTGAGTTACGCTCGGCTTCTTCTATGCTTCCTGCTAGAGAATATTCAGGACGGATATAAAGATTATTAAAATATCCTTACAACTCACACTCTCCGTTTATCGTATGAGATCTTCCAAAAGAAAATGTTTTTGCTTTTAAAAAAGAGATAACGTCAGGCAATTGTGATAAGGATATTTTTCAAGACTAAATGCAAAGTTGAAGTCATGCGAGAAGTATTAATAGTCAAAGTTAAATAACATCCCCGATTAAAGTTAATCTGAGCACATAGCTATTAATGGGCATAATGGTAACAGACCAACACATCTAAATTATCTGTAAGGCGTTTCGTCTTTATGTTCAGCTAGGTCTATAACTTCGCCAGCGTATTTCAGAGCCTATAGACCAATACATCTCATGAACTAAAGACACCGGTAGATGGCATATTAAACCTCTTCAATTTAATGCTAGGAGGACGTACGTTGTGGTGCAGTACTACACAACGATATGGTAATGTATTTTTTCTTATACAGAATTTTAAATTTAAATATATTTGTAATGAAGTTAATATTTAAAATTCCTACTTTTCTCTCTTATCTAATCCCGTAGCAGCAATCACTTCCCGGGTTACTCGAGTGAGTGCTGCTATTTCCTCTGCACTTTTACTGCTTAGCAAAGCCATATGCTCATCCAGCGCCTTGCGACGCTGTGTCTCATCCTCGAAGCGAAAGAATTCTATAGCTGGAACATCAAACGCCGCAATAATTTTTTCTAGTGTCTCTAATGAGATATTTCGATCTCCTCGTTCGACACCACCTATGTAACTGTAGTGAAGCGAAGCAGCTTCGGCAAGTTGTTCTTGTGTCCATCCTTTTGCTTTTCTAAGCTCGCGAATGCGATTGCCGACGCTTTCTGGTAAATTCATAGGATCACCTCTACATTAAGGTTAGAAGAGGAATGCTAACCGTAACAGACTATTAAAGGCAACTTGATAATAATTAAAACTGTACTTATTAGTACTTTTTATATTGACCCTCTAGATTACAAAATATACAATGAAGGTATAAATGGATAAAAAAGGGGGATTTACGGTTGCATCTCTCTATTCTTAAAGCCTTCAACCCGGATGTTCTTGTCGAAATGTTGGAAACTGCACATTACTTTGAAAAGTGGGATAAGCTGCTATACACTGCTGATATTTTGCATAGCTATGCCCAGCGTATATATGAAGAGCGACTGTACTATAAGGCGATGGGGACGACAATACCTCTAATTAAGATGCAGCATCCACTTGTTTATTATTTTGGGTTCAGTCAACAGATGCGTGGAGTTGCATATCAACATCTGGGGGATTACGAGCAAGCCAGGGATAGCATTTACAGATACGTAGAACTTGGATGGTTGGAGGATTTAGGACCGGACGGGCAAGAGATTGCTCGTGAATTTCGATATTTGGCAAAAATGAATTTATATGCCGTAGAGATTTTATCTGGAAAAGTAGAACTTCTGCATGATTATGCTTGCTTTCTACAGACCTATCCCAATGGACTACTTGATGGGCTGGTTGTAATTATGCAAACTGCGCTTTGTTTTGGATTGAATGTGGATGAGCAGTTGAGTCACTTAAATGATGATGTAAGTGAAATCAAGTTAGAACAAGATAAAACCGCACAGTCGAAGTACAGAAGATTTTGTTATCTGGTGGATTTATATAATATGTGGAAGTACTAAATATAATGGTTTAATCACCAAATTATACATACTTAGTGGAGGAATTCTCATATAAAAAAATATTACTAATGATCCACTCGTCCGCGCGGCACGAAAGAATACTATGCCAACCAGCTTGCGGGCAAAAATGTGCTTGTTGGTTCTGTCCGGGGACCCGAACAAGTGGAGGTGGCGCTGCAGAAAGCTTTTTATCATATGCCGTTAAGGAATCTTGCAAATCAGAAGATACTAACGCAAATTGAATACGTAGCGATGTGCCAATCCCGCAAAAAGTTCATTGATCCTGCAAAAACGGGGATTCACTGGATAGGGAAAGTAGCGGATTGGAAGGTGCTGCGGCGTAATGAGATTAAAGAGGTTCCTTGTCGCCCGGGTACTGAAGAAGATCTGTATGTACGATTTACGGTTGAGGAATGGAAGAGTTTAAACGCGCCTATCACACTAGGAGGACAAGGGATCTATACGGTGCTTTACACGAGCAAGTACATCCTGGATCGGGCCTTGGAGATTGCTGAGCTCCGTCTAGAAACGGAGGAAGAGCTTCGTGAATGGCGGGAGAAGCGCCGAAAGGGCAGAGTGAAGGTGAAGCTGGATCATGAGCAGTATGTGGACTTAGGGAAGGTTGTTGAAGTTCGGAATATTTAGGTTAGTGAAAATGAAGTAAGGTGAACGGAACGAAAACATCATCGAACTCAAGCTGAATCATACAAAAGTGGATTTGGCTATAGTGTAGCTAGCGCGGATACTTTAAGTATTCGTGCTAGCTTCTGGTTTTGAAGTGATGGTGTATAATTCGGAAAATGTGCTAAAAGAGGTATACTCCGGCGAATTATTGTTTTTTTTGGTTCGTGAGAGATTAAATTGGAAGATTAGTACTGTGGAAATTATTAATGAAATGAAAGGAAATTTCACTTGAACAATTGAAGTACATAAATTATGAAATTAATTGTAACGCAGAGATTCTCCCCTTTTTCACCTCCCTATATCCACCCCGCAACTCTAGTATCAACGCTTTCGCGGATAACACTCTTTTACCGCCATTGTTTCGTCCACTTGCCTATAAGCTCGCCGAAACATCGGCTGACCTTGTTCATAATAGAATTTCCCTTATCCCACAAATTCGGCTCGAAGTTGCTGTATGTTCTATTGAATGAATGTTGAAAAAAGCCGCTGGCTTCCGCGTTTTTTCTCACTATCCACAATTATCAAAACATTTTGTTAATGCTCCGCCCTTTTCTCCGTATTAACATATGTAAGTTTCTTCACAACAAATTGCGCAATTTGTTTAGCTTTTCGATGAAGGTGAGGTGGAAGGAGGGTGGAGATGGAGGTTATCCAAGGTAAAGTGGAGCGTTACATGAATACCGAAAGATCACGTGAAGCTATCATGTCCAAAGAGGAATTTACCCGGATGTATGATACGTACTACCAACGTGTTTACAAATATATCTGTTATCGGATTAATAACCACCACGCGGCAGAGGACATATGCAGTCAGGTGTTTGAGACTGTGATGTGTAAGTATTATAGTTTTTCACAAGAAAAATCGAATTTTGAGGTGTGGCTGTTTGCCATTGTAAGAAATGCTGTGACGGACTACTTTCGGGCGCAGAAGAAAAGAAGCTATACCTCACTGGATTCGTTGCTGGAGCTTATATTTCCCAAGCCGTCTCCTGAGGAGCTGGCGATCCGTGAGGATAATAATCAGGCACTATTCAAGGCGCTCTCCAAGCTGCGTGAGAAGGAACGCAATATCATTGCAATGAAATATGGGGCTGGGCTGAAAAATTCCGAAATTGCACAGATCTTGGGAGTTAGTGAGTCCAATATCGGTGTCGTAGTATATAGAAGCTTGAAAAAACTGCATATTTCCTTAAAGGCAGGAGGGTTCAAAAATGAATAAGAAAGATGATCTCACCAAATTCAGCAAGACCATAGAACGGCTTGAGAATGCCGAACAGGGCAGCACTACCGCCAAAGAAAGAATCTATAACCGCTTGATATACAAATTGGACCATGGGGCTCTTAGCCCCCAATCAGAGATAAAGGACGGGATAACGATGAAAAAAAGCAGCTGGAGAAATGCAATAGTGATTGGCAGTGCAGTAATCTGTCTGGGTGGAGCATTCTCTGCAACCTCCTATGCACAGGACATGTTCCAATCGATAATGGCAAAGTTTGAAGTAGGAAATCTCGAAATCACGCAATACGATAAGGAAATTCCTTCGGCTGCACAGTCAATGACTCCATCTGAAGATGCCCAAGGCGGGGAGAATGCGGTCATTGAATTGCCGGTTGCAGCTAAGTTAAATCTGGATGAAGCCCGTGCAGCACTTGGTATGAACTTCCCGGCACCCGACTGGATGGGAGACTATGAGTTTGTGAATTGTGTTCTTCAGGGGACCAGCATGGTTGAAGTGCAGTATAATTCCGGAGAGAATGCTGTGGATTTTCTAATCTCCAAGGGCGGGGACAATGGGATCAGCACTACGGAAGAAGTGAAGACAGAAGTAATCAACGGGACTAAAGTTTATTTTGCAAATGGAATTGTGATTTGGGAAGAGGATGGCTATACAGTAGAGTTGTATTCCCAAGTAGATTTTGACCAAGCTACACTAGGGAAAATCATTGATAGCTTTAACATTGGTGCGCCTGTTCAGCCTTTAGAGCAAGGTCAAGTGAAGGAGAACTTGCAAAAGAATGGAGCAGCGGTTGCAGCTCCGGCTCCGGCTGTAGATTCAAAATAAAAGACTTACTCCGGGCAGCAGCAGCCTATAGTTACACACAGAAGACGCGAGGGGATTAGTCCCCTGAGCGTCTTCTTTTTTGAGCACACTTTTATAGAACGTTCCCCAACCATTGCCACCCCCCAAAAACAAAAGTATAATTGATAATGATTATCAATTAATGAATGAATAAAGAGTTAAGTGCATTTATATAAGCAGTAAAGAGGTGACAGAATGCAAAAACAATCGCAAAAGACGGATTTAAGCGAGGTTAGAAAATATATAGAAGAGAATTTCACGAAGCACTTGTCTTTAGCCCATTTAGCTAATCTTTCTGGTCTTAGCTCCAGTTATTTTTCCTCGGCGTTTAAACAGGAATATATACAAAGTCCAATGGAGTATGTTACTCAGCTGCGGATTCAAAAGGCTAAACAATTATTGCAGAAACAAGACGTTCGCTTGAAGTTTATAGCAGAAGCGGTTGGATATAGTGATGAGTTTTATTTTAGCCGAGTGTTCAAAAAGGTTGAAGGGATCTCCCCAACGATGTATTCCAGCCAACAAAAATCAAATATCGGTGTTGTAACTGGGAATATGATGGGATATCTACATGCGGCAGGAGTGGTCCCTTTTGCTGCACCCTTAAGTGCAAAATGGACACCGTACTACTATAATTTGTGGTCGCAAGAAATCGAGCATAAGGTAATCTTGACCCAAAACAAAAATTATTGCAGCCCAAATGAGCTATTGCATTTGCCAATTGATCTTCTTATTTCTCCAAAAGATCTGTCGTCAGAGCTGGTAAAACAGATAGAGGATCATTTTCCAATCTATTGGCTGGATGATAAACAAGATTGCTTAATAGCGTTAACTGAACTTGCTGCCCGATTAAATAAACAAGAAGAAGCGAAACAGTGGATCACGCAGTATAGGGCAAGATTGGAAGACGTTCGTCGCGAGTTAGGGTGGATCACAAATCCACCTAAAATTCTAGTTATACGTATCTATCAGCAACAAGTTTTTGCTTATTGTAATACAGGCATTCAGCATCTTTTGTTTCAGGATTTGGGAGCGGAATCTGGTTATGAGCAGCCTGTTCTATATAATGCCGAGATTACTTTTGATGAGTTAAGTGAATTGAAGGTAGATAAGCTGTTTACGATTATATGCCCCGATGATGAATCACGCGCAACATGGCATCATCTGCAGAGAGACGCTGGGTTTAGACAGTTAGAGGCTATTAAGCAGCAACAAATCTATGTTATTCATTCTGATCCTTGGTTTGAATACTCTCCTGTGGCTTTAAAACGAATGCTAGAGGAAGTTGCAGTAATGATGATACCTTGAAAATGTACATGTCTAATCATAAGATGTTACATGGTCAATGCGTCCTATCTCTTATACACTCAATACTGAGAATGATTATTATTGAGAATATAAGAAAGAGGGAAGGTCTATCATGAAGGGGTTTAATACAAAAACAATAAGTTATGTTGTAATGGTTGGTTTATTATCCATTCTACTAACAGCTTGCGGCGGCAATAATACAGCGAATCAGCAAGCAACAGATACTCCAGCAACAACTAGCGAAACGAGTGCAACTGCAACGGAGGAACCCGCTGTACAAGAAACGGAAGTAGCGGCTAGAGAAGCGTTTGTAGTAACTGATCAAGTTGGCAATACAGTAAACATTCCGGGGACTGTACAAAAGGTGTATGCCCCTGGTCTAGAGGATTACTTAGTTACCCTTGGTGTAACCCCAGTAGCCCAATGGTCCACGGGTGAAAGACCGCAGCAGTATCTACAGGATACGTTAAGTGGTGTAAAAGAAATCAGCTTCGCTAATGGTGTTCCCTCTCCAGAATCTGTAGTAGATTTGGAGCCGGAATTAATTATATTCCCCACTGCTTTTTATGCACAAAATGGTGTTTATGAAAACTACTCGCAAATTGCTCCAACTTACGTGTTTAAGAATGCACTCGGCAATGTAGTGGAGGCCACAGAAACGATTGCGAAATTGCTAGGTTTAGAGGATAAAGCAACAGAAGCTATTGCTGCTTACAATACAAAGCTGGAAGCAACTAAAGCACAGTTAGCCAGCGTATCTGCCGGTAAAAAAGCAATTTATATTAATGCGAATGCCCGTGCGATCTTTTTAGTGGGCAACTTCCATTACGGGGGTTATGTGCTGAGTGAGCTAGGCTTTGCTCAAAGTGCTCTTGTAGAAGGTGAAATGTCCGCTGATATTTCGCTGGAGATGCTGTCTGATTTAGACGCGGATTATATCTTTATTAACGATAATGATGGTCTGGGAGATGCCTTCCTGGCAGACATTAAAGCTAGTCCTTTATGGAAGGCGCTGCCGGCAGTTCAAGCAGGTAAAGTGTTCGAGGTGGATGGCGATCACTGGAGATCCAGCGGATTAATTGCTTATCAAAAAACGATGGACGATATTGTAGCGTTCCTGCTGCCATGATTATCAAACCGTATGTAAAACCAAACTATGAAACGATGCTGATCACGAGTAAAGCTAACAATAAGGACTATGAAATTTTTATTGCCAAACCTTTGGATGAGCCTGCAAAAGATGGCTACGGTGTCATTTATGTTCTTGACGGTAATGGACTTTTTGAAACCGCAGCAGAAATCACCCGATTGCTGACGCGTAAGCCTAAAGGCTATCCACCCGCGATTGTTGTTGGCATTGGTTATCCTGGGGGTGAGGCGTTTGATACCGTGCGTCGAACCTATGATTTAACCATGCCAGCCGAGCTTGCGAATTTACCGAAACGTCCCAACGGGGAGCTTTGGCCTGAATTTGGCGGGGCAGATGAGCTGCTAGCCTTTTTTGAAAAAGAGTTAATGCCAGCCATTGCCCAGCGGTTCGTTATCAATAAGCAGAAGCAAGCATTGTTTGGTCATTCCTTTGGCGGATTATTTGTGCTGCATGCTTTGTTTACACAACCCACCTTGTTCTCACATTATATTGCAAGCAGTGCTTCCATCTGGTGGAATGATTACGCACTTTTAAAGGAGTATGAGAGTTTTAAAGCTGATTTACACAGCAATACGCTAAGTCAGTTACCTAAAACGCTTATGATTGCCGGTGGAGAAGAGCTGGATTATATGGTCAAGGATAGCTTGGATTTATGTAACAGTATGATGGCCTTACACCTTCCAAGCTTTGAAGTAAGCTGGGCATTGCTTGAGCAAGAGGAGCATGTAAGTGTAATCTCGGGTGCGATTAGTCGGGCCGTCAAATTTTTGCTTACCACATCCTCTGACTTAAGTTAGAAATCATATCGTTTGCATCTGAGCTGGCCCTTGGCTGGCTCTTTTTGTAAAGTGAAGGGAAAGGGTTGGAAACATTGGCCGCAAATGTTCAGAAATCATCACTAGCAGGAGAAAAAAAGTTCTCCTTTTTAATATTGCTAATCTTCATGCTCCTCCTATTAATAGGCGTATTAGTGCTTGCTATGGCCCTTGGCGCGAAAAAAATACCCTTCGCAGATGTATTCATGTCGATCATCGCTTTTGATGATAAGGCTTCTACTCACCAGGTGATCCAATCCATTCGTTTGCCCCGGGTACTTGCCGCTATGGCAACAGGCGCTGGATTTGCAGTAAGTGGAGCAATTATTCAAGGGATTAGTCGCAATCCTTTAGCCGATTCGGGGATTCTTGGTTTAAATGCTGGGGCCGGGGTCACGTTAGTTATTGCCATGGTTTTCCTGCCAACGATTTCATTCACAGGTACACTTTGGCTCTGTATTCTAGGTGCGGGATTAGGAGCGGGTTTAGTTTTTAGTGTTGGCCTATTAAGTAAACGAGGCATGACGCCTATTCGGCTTGTACTGGCGGGTGCTGCCATCTCTGCTATGCTAACTGCCCTAAGTGAAGGAATAAGTATCTTTTTTTCAGTGGCTCAGCAGGTGGCTTTTTGGTATGGAGGAGGTTTAAGTGGCATTAGCATGACCCATCTACAGCAAATGTTGCCTTGGATGCTTCTTGCGCTATTACTTGCCATCGTAATTTCAAAGTCGATTACTATACTATCTGTAGGGGATGAGACAGCGGAAGGGTTAGGCGTTAATATTAAACTTATCAAAAATCTTTCGCTTTTAGCCGCATTCATGTTAGCTGGGATTTCATGTGCTTTAGCTGGATCTGTAAGCTTTGTGGGCTTAATTGCTCCGCATTTGGTACGTTACATAGTGGGTGTGGATTATCGTTATATTATTCCATTATCCGCAATTCTGGGAGCCACCCTTGTTGTGCTTGCTGATTTAGTGGCACGTATCGTAAATGCCCCTTATGAAATCCCTGTAGGTGCTGTAATTGCGGTTATTGGTGTTCCGTTCTTTCTGTATTTGGCACGTAAAGAAAGGCGGGAACTATAGTGAAGCTAAGATGGAAGTTTATAATTATAGCAATCATTTTACTGCTAGGCTTTATATATAGTGTATCTACTGGTCAAAGCAGCTTAAGCTTACAAGAGTTATGGCAAACCGTATTAGGAAAGGGAACACCGAGGCAGGAACTTGTACTTTTTCAATTCCGTATTCCACGTATGATCTTGGGTTTTCTAGTGGGTGGCGCGTTGGCAATAGCAGGAATGCTGCTGCAAGCTATAAGCCGAAATGCTTTAGCAGACCCGGGTATACTGGGGATAAATGCTGGTGCTGGATTATCCATGATGTTATTTTTGCTCTTACAAAATAGCTCAACCGGCTTACATACTTATGTTCAGCCACTGTACGCTTTATTGGGTGGATTTATCGTTGTCGCTCTATTATTTATGCTTTCCTATGATCGCAATCAAGGCATTATTCCCATTCGATTAATTTATACGGGTATTGCTGTTGCGGCTGCGATTAGTGCATTTATGATTGTGTTAACCTTCGTACTAGATCCTTCGCAATATCAGATGATTAAGGTGTGGCTGGCAGGGAACATAGGGAATAGTAATTGGAGTCACGTGTATGCTATGCTGCCTTGGTTACTTCTTATTGTGCCTTTATTAATTCGGAATCATCTTATATTGGATGTACTTAGGCTTAACGATCCTGTAGTCATTAGTTTAGGGGTATCTCTAAATAAATATCGTGTTTGGTTTTTAGTGTGTAGTGTCTTATTGGCGGCACCAGCGGTTGCTGTTAGTGGGAGTATTGGATTTGTAGGACTAGTAGTTCCACATTTAGTTAGACGACTCTTTCGTGGTCATAAAATAATGATTCCCGCATGCCTACTAATAGGTGGCGGATTAGTTGTTATTGCAGATGCGCTTGGTAAAATGGTAGTAGCCAATACTGAAATACCAGCAGGAGTGATCGTGGCTTTAATCGGTGCTCCATACTTTTTATATTTATTGATTAAAAGTGAATAACTAAAAGAGATTATTGTGATTGGTGCTGGAAATAAAAAAAGAATGCCTTGATTATGCTATAATCCAAGGCATTCTTTTTTATATAGTTTTCGTTTTCAGCTTTTCTAAAAGAACTTTCCACCAGTGTATAGATTGCTCAAGTTGAGAAGCGTAGTAGCTTTCCATGAAATCTACGACGTCACGGGTGGAGCTATCTACATCTATTTGCTGGTAAATTTGATTTAATTGATCTTTTTTTATAAGTGACTGTTCAATTTTCTTCTCGATAATCGGGATCACTTTATCAGTCTCTACAAAACGAAGATTCACAAGAGCAACAATCATATCTGAAATAGATTCTGCATCTTCTATTACCTTATAAATTTTGAGCGGGAGTTGCTTGCGCCCTTTATCGGTAATGGAAAACACCTGTTTGTCTGGGCGATGTTCTTCTTTGATAATCTCTACCTGTTCAACTAAGCCCTGTTTCGTAAGGGATTCAAAATGATAATATAGTTTGCTTTCAGATAGATTTAGCAATGTATCAAATGGAATAGGGGTGGATAGTTCTTTTTTTAATTTATAAGGATAATTATTTTCATCCATTAACTTACTTAAGATATAAATTTGAATTGACATCACAGAACCCACTCCTAATTGTTGGCTAAACTCTATCTTACCAAACCTAGGCGGTTATTTCAGCTGTATTTTTAACTTCAACGGGCAGTATAGTTTCTTTAGTCACAGGTACAGGTTTATGAACAAACCGGACGATAACAATGTTAATCATCATAGCCCCGGCAAATACGCCTGCTAATCCCCATAAGAAGGGTGCTGGACTAATAGAACCAAACATTTGTGCCAAATAAGCTTGCACAGAATAATACATTGGGGTGATGCGGCCGAACCAATCGTATGGTGTATACATCATATCACGAGGCATGGTAGCACCATTGGCGATGGTTTGCATGAGCAGGATTGGAATATTTAAGACCATACCGCCTTCGCCAACTAGGAAGACCATAATCGCACACACGTTAAATGCAGCCATATACATTAGAATTTGCTGAGCAGCAACTGGTAACAGTAAGGATAGGTCTACATCTGCAACAGAGAAGGCAATGGTTAAAGCAACGACAGTTGATAATACAGCGATTAATAAAGCTGTGAGTTGAACGAACATAAACAGTTTTGTCTTGCTTGCTTTCCCGCGGTTCGCTTTAAAAGAAGCAACTAATTGCATGGAGGCAATCATTGCCCCAACATAACCAGCCATAGTTAAGAACATAGGTAGCATGTTGTTGTGCATGCCGTCCGGAACATCATTGATGACAACATAATTCCCGACATAACTATTTTCAATTTGTGTAGCCATTGCGGTGGCTTGTTCTTCTGGTACGTTAAAGTTCATTAACACACCTTTTGCGGTTTGCTCTGAGAAGTTCGCGCTTAATTGTTTGTTAATTTCCCCTACAACGGAAGACATGGCTGAAGATACCATGGTGGCAGAAGCTTCGTTGACTGTGAAATCAATACTTGCGGATACCTTACCGCTTTGAACGTTGGCGGAAAATTCTTCTGGAATATGGACAACTAGAGCTAACTTATTATGTTCTAATTCATCCATCGCCTTTTTATTCGATACATCGGTTTTTATCGTTTTGAATGGTAAGCTCTCCGAGAACTGATTCGAAATCTGAGCCCCATATTGACCGGCATCATCATTGACGATAGCAATTTTTAAATCATCCATGTTCCCTGGAAGTGCTGTATACCCTGGTAAGAAAATACCAAGCATCGCAATGGCATAGAACACACCCATAAAAATAGAACCAATGGCCCCTTTGGACTTCAAAAACTGTGAAAACTTCAACTGTATTCCTTCTTTCTTCTGAATAACACTTTTATTTTAGTACTCCAATTAAAGTACTTTTAACTGAGTGAGATTTATAGTACGATAATTCATTATAAATGTCAAATTTAAGATACAATGGGTAAGTAGTGAATGATTAAAAAAATGAATAACTGAAGGGACTTCGAATATGAACAAGGTTATTGTAATTGGTGCAGGGATATTAGGGGCTTCAGCAGCTTATCAGCTAAGTAAGTTAGGTGCTGAGGTCATCATTATAGATCGTAAGGATGTTGGACAAGCAACGGATGCAGCAGCAGGGATTATTTGTCCATGGTTGTCTCAACGCAGAAACAAAGCATGGTATCGTCTTGCTAAAGCGGGAGCAAGCTTTTATCCGGCACTTATTCAAGAGTTGGAAGAGGCTGGAGAAACCGAGACTGGATACGCAAAAGTAGGAGCGATATGTATTCATGAGGATTTGAAAAAGTTACTCGCGATGAAAGAAAGAGCGGAGCTGCGCAGAGAGGACGCCCCTGAAATAGGGGAACTTACGATGCTGACGGATCTTGAAGCGCAAGAGAAGTTTCCCTTATTGTCGGAAGGTTATCATGCGCTGCATGTATCGGGTGCAGCAAGAGTGAACGGACGTGAATTACGTGATGCTTTGCTAAGAGCTGCTCAGCGTAATGGTGCGCAAATGATTGAGGGAGATGCTATTTTAAAGTATGCTGATCATGAAATTAAAGGGGTTAGCGTAGGAGAACAGACATTCACAGCGGATGAAGTGATTGTGTGCGCAGGGGCTTGGTCTAACGCTTTGCTTCATCCGCTTGGGATCATGCTCCAGGTGCGTTATCAAAAAGCTCAAATTATGCACTTGAAGCTTGCTCAACAAGCGAGTACAGAGCAATGGCCTGTGGTAATGCCGCCTACAGATCAATATATCCTTGCGTTTGCGGATCAAAATATCGTTGTAGGTGCTACTCACGAAAATGATGTCGTAGGTTATGATACTGCTGTAACCGCAGGAGGAATGCAAGAAATATTAAATAAAGGTCTGCAAACGGCTTCTGGTCTTGCGGATTGTAGCCTAAATGAGATAAGAGTAGGGTTCCGTCCTTTTACTGCAGATTTTCTTCCCGTGTTAGGCAGGGTTCAAGGATGGAATAAACTAATTGTTGCTAATGGACTAGGGTCATCCGGATTAACGATGGGACCCTTTCTTGGTGAGCAGCTAGCCAAGCTGGCCATGAATCAACAGGTAGATATTCAGCTTGAAGACTATGCATTAGAGCATGCGATAAATTGATGAGTACGAGCACGAATGGAGGGGAAGTCCAAACATTCACCGCAGTCACGCACTTACCTTAATAGAAAAATCTTAACTTCAACTAATATAGCGAAGGTTTTTTTTATCCTTTATACTGAAAAGACCAATTAATCTTCCTAGGAGTTGTCTAACGAATCATGATAAAGAAAGAAGTCGCGCATATACGCAAGCAATTTAAGCTGGATCACGATTTAATGAGTATTTACGATATTCTCAACGTGTATATTATGAAGGAAAGCAACGAGATCTATCATTGGGAGCGCCAGCCATTTGGAATGGTGGACAGAGAGAAGCAGGAGCTGTATATGGGTAATTTCAAAAAACTCCTGACCGGTGAACTGGATCAGAAATTGTTCGAGTTGAAGTTTCAAGCGGAAGCGGAGGAGCCAGCGCAGGTGATGCTTCATCAAGCTTTGGTGACAGGGGATCCGGATGAATGGCAGGACCTGATGCTGCTGTTGGTGGACAGAATGATGGCGGATACTCATTATGAACGGGATACGGTGATCACTTTCGTTCGCGGACAGTATTTCCGCCCGACTAAAGATAGAAACGATGAAGCCGAGGAAAGTGAGAAAAACGAACTATTCGCGCATCCTTTTATCCTATGCAGCGTGAATTCCACGGAGAAACAACGGAAAGCTCTCTTGTTTGATTACGTGGAGCGGGAGTTCAAGTACAATATCATTGTAGATCCGATCGTCAAGTTAAGTACGCCGGAGCAAGGTTTCTTTTACCCAAGCGTGACGGACAATTATTCCGATGTGAACCGCATTCTGTATTGTACGGGGAAATCGAACTTCCCGGATCCGCATTTTGTCGGAGAGGTCTTGAATGCCGAAAGATCCAATACGGCTCTGGAAGAGAGAGCTATATTCGAAGACATCGTGAAGGAAGTGGCGGGCGAACAGCTTGATGCAACCACTCTCGCACAGGTGTACGAGGAGATCCATCAGGTCATCGAAACCAACGACGATAAGGAAGAACCTCCAATGCTCGATTATAGAGATCTGGAACGTGTACTGACGGTAAGTGGCGTAGAGAACGTGACAATGGAAAAAGTGGAACGGGCGTTTGAAACGATCGTTGACGATAAGCATTATGAGATGAAGGCGAGCAGCGTAATGCCGAAATTCACTACCAAATCGATAAAGATCGATACAAAGGTAGCTACGATTTCGGTCAGCCCGCAGGATTTAAAATATGTGAAGCAAGTGAATTATCATGGGAGACGCTGCATTTTGATTGAGGTTGACGAAGATGCCGTGATCGAAGGATTCACACTTACTACAGAGAATCTTTAGACCGCTTCAACAATGTTATGGGCTATCCTTAAAGTCTTTGAACAAGACTAAGGATAGCCCAATTTGTTTTGTGTCAAATACGGTGATTAAAGATATATTCGATATATTCTTTTGCGCTAGTATTAATTTCTTCATCGCTGGCTTGGAATGAAGCTCCAAAAACAGCAAAGTACGGTAGGGCTTCTGCGCCTACATGTTTGGCACTGGCTTTAAAGGGTGCGATCACTTCGTCTACGGTAAAAGAAACAGAGCCCTCTGGCTGATAATTTTCCTTTTTATCACCGATAGATAGGGCCAGCCCTAGCTTTTTCCCGTTAAGCTTGTCACCGTTTGATCCATAAGCCCATCCGTAAGCCAACACATCGTCAAACCATTTTTTTAATAGCGGCGGATAACTGTACCAATACAACGGGAATTGAAAGATCACATGGTCATATGCTTCCATTAGATTTTGCTCTCTAGGAACATTAATATTCCAGTCAGGGTACTCCTTATAAATCTCATGAAGGGTAATATCGTTGGGATATAATAGCAGTTCTTCTTTCCAGCGCTGGTTGACCCTCGAATTCTCAAGGCCCGGATGCGCCAAAATCACTAGTGTTTTCATGATGAATCTCCATTCTCAGGCCTATATTATTTATGAATATTATTATTATCTTGCAGGTTGTAAAAAAAGAAAATACACACAATAAAGTAAGATGGTTACTTTGAGGTGTGTACTGGACTCAGAAAAAAATATATGCAACAATGAAGTTTTGAGTAAGCTTAATTTGATCATTTGAATTACAGCGTAATATTCAGGGCATCTCACAAAAGGTTCTGATCCAGCAGCTTCGTGAACTTGAGAGGGATGGGCTTGTCAAAAGATTCGTGTACCAGCAGATGCCGCCAAAAGTTGAATACAGCCTCACGGAATATGGCGTTACAGCCAATAAGATCGTGGATGTTATGTGTTCTTGGGGGAAAGAAAATATAAAAATAAGACAAGGACGAGGAGAAGAGATCGTCTTGTTGGAGGATACATGTCCTGGAGCAAATTAAAGCAACAACTGGAGAGTTTTCTCTGTCCTGCGTTATCCGGCAAGGTTGAATATCGCGCAAGCAGCTACCGTTATTTACCTGATAAATCAGGGAGCTGTTATATTTCGGTAGATAAAAAGAACGTACTCAATATGAATGATAGAACTAGCTCAATCAGATGGTATCAGACGGAGCAGGAGATTAAGAATGATTCGGAACTCCAAATTCCTGTCCACTCTGAAGATATTGAAGCGGTTAGAAAAGATAGTAAAGGGAACATCCCGGAGGATCGTCTAATAGTCATTGCAAGAAGCAGAAAGATATCAGAAGTTGCAAAGGAGCTTTTGTCAGCACAGACCTCATTAAGTAAATCGAATTTTATCGTTGTAGCTAATAAGTTTTTATCTACTTCTATAGAAGAAAGCTTAGAGAGCGATGATATCCTATTGAATATTCTGGCTTTAGTGGACAGACGGGTTGGGAAAAAGCGGATTTTAAACATGAGCGAGAAGATCCAGTTAAAGCATCCGATTGTGCAATATTTTTATGAACTACGTCGTAGTACATTGTGAATATAACTAAAATCTCCCTTGCTCAATGGCACCTGCTTCATCCATTATAAATAGGTAATCATCTCCCCCATAGAGCGTATCTTTACCTGTATCCATAAAGGAGAGAAAATAGGATGGAACTCAAAAAAATAAATGACTCTATTTATTATTTGGAAAGTGTCCGAGAAACAGACAGACCTGTTTTGGGATATGTTGTAGGTGACAGCTTTTCAATAATGATTGATTGTGGCAATTCAAAATCGCATTTAGATGCCTTTATAAAGTGTTTGGATGATAACAATCTGCCACATCCCAAATATGCTTTGATCACGCACTGGCATTGGGATCATACCTTTGGTATGCATGCTTTTGACGGGGAAACTATAATCTCTTCAGCAACGAATGAGGCACTAAAGCGCCTGAAAGAATGGGAATGGGATGAAGAAGCTGTTGTAAAACGTTTAGAGACCAAAGAAGAAATAGCATTCGCCTATAACTGTATGAAAAAAGAATATGATACGTTTGATAAGATTAAGGTTAGCACAGGAAATATTATTTTCGAGGATGCTTTAACGCTGGATTTAGGGGGCACCACTTGCCAGATTATAAAGGTAGGAGGGCCACATGAAGACGATTCTTGTGTTGTATATATAAAAGAAGCGGGAGTTTTATTCGCAGGTGATGCACATAGCGGGGATTATTATCATGGAGAAGGTAAAATTGATCCGATAAAAATGAAAAAATATATTGAGTTTTTATCGACTCTTTCATTTACTACGTATATCCCGGGGCACGACGCCCCTATGAGCAAGGAAGAAATCATTCCCTTGTTAAATAGATTTTGTGAGGTCAAGTAAAGGCTAGCCTTATCACATAACAGCTTATTTTATTAGGCGACTTGTTAGGTATGAATTCGGTAGTGTACCGGACGCATGCCTTTTTGTTGTGCCTGATGGGGCAGTTCATAGAGGGGGCTTATTTGCGTTTATTGGGAAGCAGCGTTACGATTAATCATAAGCAGCCTTGCTTCAAACCCCTCCTGAGCTATTAGAAATCTTAGACGAATTATACATCGATGGCTGGGGACTTGTACAGAAAGGGAAACAGAAATGGATAAGAAAATAAGCGTAGAGAATCTAAAACTGACACCACAAAATGATACTTATTATATTGCTTGGAGTATCGGAGTCGATAAGAAGTATAAAAAGCATATGAAAAAAGAAATAAAGAGCCAACTCACAGACGTTCTAGGATCCATGACTCAAAATAATGCTGTGGAGGATATTTCAGTTTACAGTCATAACAAAACAGCCGAAAAACATGGAGAATTCATTATATGGGATTATCTTATCCTAATGCAGATCAAGGAAAAAGAAGATGCCGAAATCATTTTACCTAACTTAAAAAATGTGAATATACCTTTCGTGCTCGAAACAATCCGTATGGAGTTACTTGTAACTACACCAAACAGTACGTACCCTACACCAGGGGAAGGCGCGAGAAAACGGCATGTAAAGCCATTTTATGCAATTGAATATGTCGATGTTCAGCCTAATCATTTAGATGAATTCCGGGACATAATGATTAACAATAACGGACCGGCAATGAAGTACATAATGGAGGAAGCGAGATGGTGTCATAATTTTTATGCATTAGAAACGCTGACTGTCTTCTATCATAATTCAAGTTATCCTACTTGGAATCAGATTCATGTCATAGGTTTGTATTTGGAATCAATTTTTCTATATAAAAAAGATTTCTCAAAAGGGCTGGCACTGACCCACAGCATTTCATTTGAAGAAAACTTTGCGCAGTTAAAGAAGATAAGAACCATGTTATATAAAACGATCGGGAGAAAGATGATCTAGAATAGACGAATGGATAAATGGATCAAACCCACCCCGTAAACTCCAATATAGACGCTTTAGCGGATTGTGCTTCGGATTGTGCGCCTTTACGCCATTGTTTAGGTGACTCACCCATAAGCTTGGAGAAACATCGGTTGAAGCTGGATATGGACTGAAAACCGACTTGCTCAGAGATGGAGAGAATGGAATCGTCCGTACTTTTTAACTGCTTGCAGGCCTCTTCAATACGGGTACTGTTTAGGAAGTCGAGAGGTGCGGACCCCATAATCTCATGGAATTTCCTGCGGAAATGAGTGGTACTTAGGTGGCACAGATCAGCTAAAAAATCGATGGTAATCGGCATCATGTAGTTTTTAGTGATGTATTCCAGAACGGGTGAGATGACAAAATTGCCCTTCAGGCTATGCTCTGTGTCTTGATTAACCAAGGGTTCATTCCGGGAATGAATTCTAAGAAGCTCTATATAAAGCGATAATAATAAGCCGTAGGCACTTTCTTGATAGTAAGGATTTTTTTGTTTCAATTCCTCTACGACCGATGTCGCAAGGGTATAAACCTTGGGATGTTCCTCTTTGTTTAAAATACAGTTCATTCCCTTTATTGCCCACAGATTCGGCTCAAAGTTGCTGTAAGCGCTCTTGAAGGATTGCTGAAAAAGATCCTCAGGCGAAAAAAAGATATAAGACCACAGACTGGCTTCATTCGGCGAACTATAAGTTGTATGAGGGAGATACCTAGGGATGAAGGTCACATCTCCGGCTTTAAAAGGCACAGATTCTCCTTTGATCTCCATGATGCCGCTATTCGAATGGCAAATGCCAATCTCCAAATGATTATGGAAATGCAGATGTTCACTTTTAATATCAGAAATCTTCCAACGTTCACCGCTTAACAGCAAGATAGGAAAGTTTATCGGTAAGCTGTAGTGGCGGTATTCAATGACGGGCTTCTTTTTTCTGGGCATATTCTCAATACTCCCATTCTTATTACGTAGGTTGAGTAGATTATAGGTTAACGTTATATCAAATTCAACTATATAAAGAGAACTTGATATTATACAATTTGGGAAAAAAGTGGCGGAGGAGAAGTTTGGAACTGTAGGAGCGTTAGCGTCCGCCTTTGTCAGCAGATTTCCACCGCGAAGAGCGGTATAAAATCAAGAAATTCTTACGACAACAGCGGCCGGAAGTCCAAACATTCTCTGTAGTCACGGCCAATCCCGAAATATAAGAACTACTAGTTAATGGTTGAAATTGCACAGTTTAGTTATGAATATGCTTAGAATCAGACCATTTTACTACTTACAATAGAGTTAGTAAAGCGTTTACAATATGGGCGGACAGCTCTCAAGCGCCTTTGGGGGCGTGTGCGAAAGAGAGGAGAAACAAGATGCTTCAATTAACTTATGACAGAGAAGAGATTTTAAGGGTCACCGACAAAGTGGTCAGAAAAACAATGGCGATGGATTTAACATGGGACTGGCCTTGTGGTGTGGCTTATTATGGGGTAACCAGAGCTTATGAAACTACAGGAAATAAAGAGTATTTGGATATGCTTGTCCAGTGGGCAGATGAATATATCGAGCTGGGTCTGCCGGATTGGACAGTTAACACCTGTGCTATGGGCCATATGCTGATCACCTTGTATGAAGAAACAGGTAACCAGAAGTATTGGGATATTGTGATGAGCAAAGTGGATTATCTGCAGAACAATGCGCTTAGATTCGGAGATCATGTGTTGCAGCATACCGTCTCTATTTCTAATGATTTTCCAGAACAGGCATGGGCGGATACCTTGTTTATGGCGGCATTTTTTCTGCTTCGTGTAGGAAGCAAATTAAAGGATCAGGAAATGATCCAAGATGCCTTGAATCAATATTATTGGCATATCAAATACCTGCAAGATCCTAGCAGCGGGTTTTGGTACCACGGCTACAATAATGTGAAGCAGGATCACATGTCTGGACTATTCTGGGGCAGAGCGAATGCTTGGGGCGCATACACTATGTCGCAAGTTAAAAAGCTTTTGAAAGAATGGTATTTGTATCCGCAGTGTATGGACGTGGAGTGTTCGCTGCGCGATCAGCTGGCCGCACTCAAGCTGGTGCAAACGGAGAACGGCCTGTGGCGGACAGTACTAGATGATGAGGAGTCTTATGAAGAAGTATCCGCGTCTTGCGGCATTGCGGCTGCTATGATCAATAACGGCAATCCGCTGCATACCAAATATGTGCAAAAGGCCCTGAAAGGCATTTTGAACAATATCAGTGAAGATGGACGGGTACTGGGTGTCTCTGGCGGAACAGCGGTTATGAAGGATCGAAAAGGATACCGCAATATTCCAAAAGACTGGATTCAAGGCTGGGGTCAAGGCTTAGCATTAGCTTTTCTATCCGATATGCTTAAATAGGAGGGATCCAAGTTGTCCAAAAAAACAACGGGGGCCTTTACACTGCCGGGAGAATCCGGTTATGAGGCATTGACCCTGGAATTAGCTGAACGTTGGGGTGCCGATGTCATTCGTGACAGTGACGGCACACAGTTGTCCGATGAGATTATCAACGCAGGATACGGCATTTATTCTACAATCTGCATCATCAGAGATCATAACGAATGGGCGTCCCAGAATTCAGACAAGCTGCAGCAGAGCTTTTTAATAACAAATCCTAAGGTAGCGGTACAAGATTATTTATCCATCTATCTGATGGAGGATTTTTTTGCTGAACAATTCCGAGTGAATGATTCCAAAGAGGCGTTTAAGTACTGGCAGGTTTTTGACCGAACGACGGGCGAAGAGGTTCCAAGAGAACTGTGGAATTATGAGCGGGAATCGGGAAATGTAGTCATTACTGGAATTGCACCTTGGCATAAATACACAGTCAGCTTCATGGTCTATCGGATTTGGGAAGAGATCTCCATGTACAATCACACCACGAATCACTGGGAAAAAGAGCATCTGATGCAGATCGATCCCATCTATGTAGAAACGCAAAAATATTTACTCCATTGGATAGAAGATTGGTGTCATAAGCACAAGGAAACAACAGTGGTTCGATTTACCTCCCTCTTTTATAATTTCGCCTGGATCTGGGGCAGTGATGAGCGCAATCGCCATTTGTTCTCGGACTGGGGTTCATATGATTTTACGGTAAGCTCAAGAGCGCTTGATCTGTTTGCCAAGAAATATGGGTATTCGCTCACGGCCGAGGATTTTGTGAATGGTGGGAAATATCGGGTCAGTCATATCCCGGCGCAGCAGCGGAAGCTGGACTATATGGCATTTATCAATGATTTTGTCATCGAATTTGGTAAGCAATTAATTGATATTGTGCATAAGCACGATAAGCTGGCGTATGTCTTCTATGATGACAGTTGGGTTGGCATGGAGCCTTACAATGACCGTTTTGAGGAGTTTGGTTTTGACGGGATGATTAAATGTGTGTTCTCAGGGTATGAGGCAAGGCTTTGTTCTGGTGTAAAAGTAGATACCCATGAGATTCGGCTGCATCCCTATTTATTTCCGGTTGGATTGGGAGGGCTCCCTACGTTTATGGAGGGAGGTAACCCTACGCTCGATGCCAAAAAGTATTGGATTAATATCCGGCGCGCCTTGCTCAGAGAGCCTATAGATCGGATTGGACTGGGCGGATATTTGCATCTTGTAGAGCCTTATCCGGATTTTTGTGATTATATCGAAAAGATCGCGGGTGAATTCAGAGAAATTAAAGAGCTGCATCATAAAGGCAAACCGTATCAGATTAAGACGAAGGTAGCCATTTTGCACGCTTGGGGCAAATTGAGATCGTGGACCTTGTCCGGGCATTTCCATGAAACGTATATGCATGATTTGATTCATATCAATGAGGCTTTGTCCGGATTGCCGATTGAAGTCCAGTTCATTGATTTTGAAGATATCCGTCAGGGAGTATTACAAGAGTGTGATGTAGTGATTAATGCCGGTTCGGCAGGTTCAGCATGGAGTGGCGGAGAATACTGGAGTGATCATAAGTGCGTGGACTTATTGACCGCGTGGGTTTATGAGGGCGGTACTTTTATAGGTGTCAATCAGCCTTCGGCGCTTGAAGGTTATGACAGCTTTTTCAGAATGGCCCATGTGCTTGGTCTGGATGAGGATACAGGCTCCAAGGTAGCTCATGGAAGATGGACATTTGAGGCTAGAGATGAGCAAGATTTAGTGCCTGAAGGAGCCAGCATAACACCTAAAAATAACATTTATCTTACGGATGGCTCGGCAGCGGTATTGTGTGAAAAGAGTGGGATGATAACATTGTCTGCCCATGCCTTTGGTAAAGGAAAGGGGATCTACCTGCCTTCTTTCACCTTAAGCTTTGAAAATACAAGATTGCTGTTAAATGTGATTCGTTATGCCGGGAATGAGTTAAAGGACACAAAGTATATTACGGATAATTTATATACAGAGTGTGCGTATTATCCAGAAAGTAAAATACTCGTCGTGATTAACAATAGCGACCAGCTTCAAAAAACTACGATTGATACAGAATATGGACAACAAACGTTAGAATTAGATCCGTTTGATACTATTATCCGAACTATTGGCGATTAATTACATTAAAAAAGCTCAAGCCAGCGGCTAACTTGCCGATGCTTGAGCTTTTTGCTGTGAGGCTTATAGTATCTATTATCTACTTATTTTGCTTTTATGAATTCAGCAGATTTGATCCCAGCTTGACGGCCGAAAATAATGATTTCTGCAACAGAGTTGCCGCCAATCCGGTTTTGTCCGTGTAAGCCGCCTGTAACTTCACCTGCCGCAAACAGACCAGGAATAGCTTCACCATCTTTATTCAGAACTTCTGTGTTCGTATTGATCTTCACACCACCCATGGTGTAGTGAATCCCAGGAGCAATTTTAATAGCGTAGAAAGGACCAGTGGACAGGTCATTGTCCATTCCTGTAGTTCTGCCAAATTCGGCATCCTTTTTATTCTTAACGGCGCTGTTCCAAGTATCAAGCGTTGTTGCCAGCTTATCCTCTGGAACACCGATTTCTTTGGCCAAAGCTTCGATGGAATCCGCCTGAATCACGAAGCCCATTTTGTCATATTGTTCAATAGCCTTCACACGGGATTTAACACCGGAATCAAAGACCAGCGTAGCTGCTTTTTCAGGCAGTGTATTGATGGAAGCCGTTACTTTATCACGGGTATCCAATTCGTTGGTGAAGCGTGTGCCTTCACTGGAAACAAGGATAGCGCCTTCCCCACGAACAGCTTCGCCGATGAGGTAGGATTTTTCTTGCTGCACAGTCGGGTGAACTTGGATTTGATCCATATCGACGGTTGTGCCGCCGAGTTTCTCAATCATCTTGATGCCGTCTCCGGTACTGCCGATTTGGTTAGTAGTAACGTAGCCTTCCAAGTCAGGTCTTACTTCGGAGATCAAATCCATATTGGCACCGAACCCGCCAGTGGTTACAACGACAGCATCTGCCGTAATTGTTTTTTCCTCTGTTTGGTTAAAGAGGACTTTAACGCCATTAACCTTGCCGTCTTTTTCGGTAATTTCTTTGACATCAGCATTCACGAAAAGTGGAATTTCTTTCTCTTGTACGTTTTTCACTAAACCTTTGACAAGGTATTGACCCACAGCAGAGCCATCTTTAGGACGGTGTGTACGTTTTTCGTTCATGCCGCCTGTAATGGTGATATTGTTCAAGCGGATTCCGATGGAATCCAGCCAATCGATCGCACTCGCGGAATTATCAACGAAGAAACGAAGCATTTCTTTGTCGTTAGTGTCATGGCCACCTTTTAATGACTCTTCATAAAATAAATCATTGCTGTCTTCAATGTTTTGTTCTTTTTGGAATTTTGTTTCAGAAGCGTTCATTCCTGAAGAGGATTTGGTTGTGTTCCCGCCGGCAACCGGCATTTTTTCCAAAATAACAGGGTTCATGCCTTTCTCTTTGGCCTCAAGCGCCGCGGACATTCCCGCACCACCCGCACCGACAATGATGATATCATATTTATCTTTTAATTGATCGAATGGTGTGTAGCTTGCTTCAGATGCCCCGGAGACGGCTTCAACTTCTTTTTTCTCGTTGTTATTACTCTTGCTCTCGTTCACCTTGTCGTTTCCATTACCGCAACCTGCGGTAACGAGCATGACAGAGAGGACGAGACTCAGAGCACCAGCTGCTTTCTTTTTCATTGTTAACCCTCCACTTTTATATTTCTCTATTAAGATGTACCAAAAGAACCAGACAAAAAAGAAAGGAAGTATCAGAGGGAGTTGGAAGTGGAGAAGCGCGCGCGTCGCTGTTATTCTCCTAACTTCAAATCTTCTACGGTTACGTCCACAGTTTCCATCGTTATTCTCTTTAGTTCATCTTCTTATTAAGTATACCATCAATCACGGCTATTAGTGAAAGTTTTCACAAATTATACAAGTCGTCTATTCTAACATAGGGTAACGAAATATTGAGCAGATTAGGCGAAAAATGGATCATAGACCTTGCAATTAGAAGGTTTTGACGTAAGATTTTCTCACTGTAGAAGTGGTAACTGTCACGGATTAGTAAAGCGGTTTTTGTTCTTCTGGATTTTTAAATGGTAAAATGAGAGTATTGCCTACTAGTCAATCCGGAAAGACTAACATGAGACATAGAAACAAATTCTAATTAATAGGTGAGAATATGGAATTTAATAATGTAATAAAAGAAAAAGTAAAAGAAGATAACTATAAAGTGTTTGCTTTACTAAGCCGCTATTTGAATAATACCCCCGACTTTATTAACAAAGAAGAAATTGAAGAAATCGTAAACTGTGGTGTATCTTATGAATACGCTTTTGGTTTAATGCTGGCTGCTGCTTTTGGGTTGGATACGGTTGATAATGTTGATGATAAGGAATTGTTCAACCAATATTTTAGCAATATGCTTCATAAGCTTGATGCAAATGAATATTATGACAATCCATATTATAAAAATATCAAGATTCCTACTATAAAGATTAATAATAGTGAATTAAAATATGAAAAATATAAACCTTTTGAAGGTTTTGTTTGCAATGATATCATCCGGACAGAAGAGGGAAGACAAATTCCTCAGGTTGGTTTTTTTCAAACTGAATTCATGTTCCCGGCCGTATTAGAGAATGATAGAATCTGGATGACGATCACGCCCAATGAAATAGAAACAATGAAAGAAGCTGTAGATAAAGCGTTTGGGAATGTTCTTACGTTTGGGCTTGGGCTTGGCTATTATGCTTATATGGTTTCTGAAAAAGATAATGTTGAAAGCATAACGGTTGTTGAAAAAAATCAAGATGTCATTGATCTATTTAATAAATATGTACTGCCCCAATTCAGTAATGCTCACAAGATCAGGCTTATCCAAGCAGATGCTTTCAAATATGCAGAACAACATATGTCTAAGGAAAAATATGATTTTGTATTTACGGATTTATGGCATGATGTTTCTGATGGAATGGACATGTATTTAAAAATGAAAAAGTTTGAAAAGAAAAGCCCGGATACTGTATTTATGTACTGGATAGAACAATCTATTTTATGTTATTTGTAGTTTTGGGTTGCGTAAATCTGTTGTAGCTGACTCCGAAAGGAAGAACCATTTTTGAAAACTCCTATATCTCTCATAAATTGGCTAGAGCACAACGAAATCATGAACGACTTATTAAATCAGGAAGATAGCTTAACTGCGCATACAATGGATCAAGGATTTGAAGCTGAGGTCATGAGGATTAATTCTGATCAAGAGAGCTATGTACTGAAAACATGGAATAAGGAATCCAGACCGGATGTCCAGTTTCAATATCGTTTATTGGATGTTCTATCCGAACGAGGAGTAGCCGTCTCTAAACCAGTGGGCTGGGGAATCAATCCGGAGGGACATAGGGTGTTGTTAACAAGTTTTGACGGAACCCCTATTCATAAAATGAATACTCGGAAAATGAAGGAACTCGCAAGCCTATTAGCAAAAATACATAAAATTCGCGTTGAAGAGATTGGAAATATACAACTGCCAAAATACGATTTCATCGGCTACTTTTTCCCTGAAGCCAAAGAACAATCTGATATTTATAATGTGTTGACTATTCTTGTTGAGCAAACTCCAATGAAGCAAGACTGTATCATTCATGGGGATTTTCATATCGGAAATATAGTGGAGGATAAAGAGCGATATACCATAATCGATTGGACGAACGGCCAGTTGGGAGACTCTAGATATGATTTTGCCTGGTCACTTATTCTGCTGAAAATATATATCTCCGTGCGTTATGCTGATGTGTTCCGATCTGCTTATCTATTGGAAAATGATATAGATCAGGAAGAACTTGAAATCTTTGAAGCCTGGGCATGTCTACGGTGGATTTTGCTGAATAGAAGAGGTAGCACACCGAAAGGGCCTAATACAACGAAGAGAGTGAAAAGTTTAATCGCTGATAATCGGTTTTTAAAAAAGATGGATAGTAAATTCTTCTGATGTACGCAAGGATGGATGGATTTTCTGGGAGATTGGGTATATAATGTAACCCGATTCCCAAGGCAATAGCCGCTTTTAAGGGCGGTAGGCTTCAGCAAATAGGACACGACAGATAGACCGCATACCTTTGTGAGTGGGCGGTCTATTTGCGTACCTCTCTTTCTAAATCTCTTCCTTGCGAATTCCCAAACATCCGATTTTCATTGGATTTTCAGTTTGGGTGTTTATAATGCTTTTTATGAATCGGGGCAGCGGATTGTAAAGGGCTTTCGATTGCGTAAAGGAGGTTTTCCATGATAAGAGGAATTCAAAAAACATTGTATCTCATACTTGCATTCTTTATCGGTCTTTTTATCGCATCCTCCTTTTTTATTAGGGCGAAATATAATTATTTCGTATATGGGGACACGCCAATTTTGGAGAGACAACAGCTGGGTCTTTTTATTCTAGTGATCGCAGTGGTGCTGGCATTAAGCGTTATTTTGTATAAAATGTGCCTGAAGCTTAATAAGTACAGTTGGAAAATAGTCATTCCAGCCACACTGCTATTTTCTTTTGCAATCCAGATGGTGATTATCTTTCTGTTTTCACGCTTGCCGACGGATGATTCGCAGACAGTGCTTTCATTGGCACTCGACATGCTGTACAGGAATGATTATTCGTCGTTTGACACGAACGGCTATCTGCATATGTTTCCGTTTAATTTTTCGATCGTTTTATATTTAAAGACGTTGTTGTTGATCTTTCCGGATAATTATCTGGTAATCAAAATATTTAATATTCTGTTTACACTCTTAACCTCGTTAATGATTTACATGCTGTATAAAGAGCTCAATTATAAGTCCAAGGATAAGGATTATGGCATCCTCGTGTTTGCCGCAACCTATATCCCTTCATTGTTTATGAGTAATTTTATCTATAACGATGTGATCGCTACCGCTTTCCTGACAAGTGCTTTATATTTTGCCATAAGATTTATCAAAAGAAGGTCCATTAAGGATATTCTCTTCGCAGCTCTCTTACTGGCAATAGGCAACTATTTCCGCAGTATCGGTGTTATTTTTCTGATTACCGTGGTGGCGGGTCTTTTATTTAACATACGTTCTATCGGGGTGAAAAAGGTTTTTAGCGCTTTGTTTATCACTGCCATATTGTTTAGTGTTCCCGGCTGGACGCAAAATGCTGTGCTGCGGGCGACGAATGTTGTAGATGAACCGATGAACGAAAATTCTGCACCTGTCTACATGTGGCTGAATATGGGGATCAATCTGGAGACGTTTGGGTTCTGGGACAACCGGGAGAGCTACGCTATCTATCAGCAGGATGCAAATTATAATAAGGCAGAAAGTACGGAGTTATTTAAAGAAGAAATCCGTAATAAACTCTCCGAGGCGGGCCTAAGTGACTTAGTGAAGATGTATTATAAAAAAATCGTTTGGACCTGGACGGAAGGAACCTACCAGATGGAACGATATGGGCTCGGAAACGACGGATCATCCAGTAACGGGGGAAGAATGGGCTTTGTCATGGATCGTTATAGCTACACTAATGCTGCTACGGATTTGTTTAAGGCAGACTCCAATTATAGAAGTGGAATGTTGTGGCTGCTGTATGTTCTGAATTTTCTGATGTATGTGTTTATACTCGTTCGCTTAATCGGTGGAATAAGAGCCAAAAGATTTGAAGAGACCTCTTTGATTCTTGTGGTGCTGGGCTTTATCGGATTCTATCTATTATGGGAGATCAAGTCCCGGTATATTTACCCGGTGTATCCGCTGCTGATTGTATTATCCTACATGGGTTTTAAGGATGTATACGATTATATGTTAAAAAGATATTTTCCACGTTAACTATGTTCGCTCGGAAAGAGGGGATTCAAAGATGCGGATCAAGCGATATTTCGCTTTGCTCATAGCAGTGCTAAGTTTTTCCATGGTGCTCGTCTCCTGCGATGCTATTACTGCACAGAAGATAACGAGTACTGACTCCGGGTCAAGAGCGAACGGGGGACAGGGCTTCACCGGCGGGCGGGGAAAAGATGGGGGCGGATCTCCCGGCATGAATGGTGGGACAAGGAGAAACGGCAACCCAGGTACAGATGGCGGTAGCGCACAAAGTGGGCGGCAGTGAACAAATTTCATGAACTTGCCCCAAGCCTACGAAGATTAAGTGTGATAGGATAAGGTTACATTTAAATTCCCCGCGGGGGGAAGAAAAGGGAGCACCATGAGAATCATTATATCGCCTGCCAAGAAGATGAAGATGGATACGGATTTCTTGGATTGCCGCCAGATGCCGCAATTCATAAGCGAGTCGCAGACTCTTCTGGCCTTATTACAAAAGTTGAATTATGAAGAAGCCAAATCGTTATGGAAATGCAATGATGCCATCGCCACGCTGAATGTGGAACGGATTCGGGATATGGATGTAACACGGAATCTTACACCGGCTATCTTTTCTTATGAGGGTATCCAGTACCAGTACATGGCACCCGGGGTACTTCAAATGGAGGAGCTGGAATATCTTCAGCAGCATTTACGGATATTGTCCGGATTCTATGGAATCGTCCGGCCATTTGACGGCGTTGTTCCGTACAGGCTGGAGATGCAGGCTAAGCTTAGCGGACCTGGTTTCAAGTCTATCTACGAGTTCTGGAACAGGAAGCTGGCAGATCAGCTATTTTCGGAGACTGACATCATTCTGAATCTGGCCTCTAAGGAATACAGCAAGTGCATCTCCCCTTATATTGGCGGGAACGTTCGCATGGTTAGTTGTATATTCGGGCAGGAGATCGGTGGTAAGGTAGTGGAGAGAGCGACCCTGGTCAAGATGGCCAGAGGTGAAATGGTACGCTTCATGGCTGAGCGGCAAATCAGCTGTGTGGAGGATATCAAAGGCTTCGACGGATTTGATTTCAGCTTTGCTGATGAGCTGTCGGATGAGAGTACGTATGTGTTTATTCAGAAAAAGAATGACTAGAGCAAGCAGTACATGAAGGTAATTCTGAAGGAGGTTGAATAACCGACTTCAGGGTTACCTTTATTTTTTGGTCAACGAAACCAGATGCTGAATTCTAGTTTTTTTAAAGGGGATAGATTAGGGTATAGAGAATAAAGTTCGGGTGGAATAAGAACAGGTTAACGAGGAGGACTTATGATTTTCAAAAGAGATCCATTGGATAAACAGAGCTTACTTAAAGAATTGGATTCGCTAGGCTATTCCGACAGAATCAAAAAAGTAGCAATCTTAGGCCGTGATCATCTCGGATCTGTCCAGTACTCCCAATTACTAGCCTCTTTGCTGGAGGATGGCGTTTATGAAGCGCGACTTGCCTTAATCGGCGCCATTGCAACACAAGATGCTGCTATTATTCTATCAGCACTGCGGCATCCCAAGGCAAGTATCAGAAATACGGCTGCGGGTCTTTTGGCAAGGGTGGCTTCGGATGCTGATATTGAACGTGAGCTCCCCCATTTATCCCATGATTGCCGCCGCAAGCTGCTGCACAGTATTTCACAGATTAACCGTCAGGAATTAGCGGAACGCTTATTGCCTGTAGTGTATGCCCGGTGGGGAGCAGAGGAAGCCGCGATTATATTGCAGGCCTGTTATTCGGCAACGGTAAGTAAATGGCTTGCTGATATCGGGTATGCCATAAAAGACTGGAAGAAATTATCCAGCCGGCATCTTAACGTAGTAGCAGAATACTTTGCAACAACACTGGAAAGCACACCACTCAGGGAAAAAGGCTATGTCTGGTGGAGATTCTCATCAGCTCTGGAGATCCTATGCAATCTGAAGGCAGACTTGGTGCTGGAGTGTGCGCTGAATCATGGACCGATGGGCATCATACATCCTGCGTTAAAAGAGCAGCTTGGCACGCTTGTACGCCAAAATCCTAATAAGGTGTATCAGCTGTTAACACGAACGGAGTCGCGGAGCGATCTGATTTCTTATGGCGTTCCTGAAGCTGTTCTTAAAAGGAAAAAATATTTATCCATTGATCAATGGATTGAGATAGCGAAACTACTCGCAGATCACCCTATGCACATAGCAAAGCTGCTTCATAATATTGCACCTTCTAACCGCAAAGTCATTTTCGATGCTGTGTATGAAGAAGATAAACGTAATGAACGTATTTTTCCGGAAAGATTACTGTATGTATTACCACATGCCTTGCGTGACAAGGAAGCCACCCGGATGCTTGGCCTTCGTGAAATCAATGATGACCGGGAGAGAACAATCAGATTTACAGCTTGCCGTTCTATTCTTCATTCAAGAGCGGGACTTGAGCAAGCAACACAGGTATCCAGTGCAGACGAACGTGCCACGGCGCTTATGCAGCTGATCAGAAGTACCGTTCTGTCGAGACAGGGCATGAATGAAACTTTGGTGTACCTGGGCCGGATTAAAAATGATCAGGATCCTGTCCGGGGCGCTGTATTTAAAGAGCTATCGGAAAGTCCTGCGTCTGTGTTCACGGATGCCCATGTACAAGAACTTACTTTGCTTGTTGATAGTGTTATAGAGGCCAGAGATACTTCATATGCTACAAAATTTTCCGTTCAACAACTGGCATTTGCTATTCTCCGGCATAACGCATTACTTTCTCACGGTGAGCTGTTTAAGTTTTCTTTAAAGACGATTCAGAAATTGGCCAAGCAGAATGGGCAGCTTTCCCTTCCATCATTGGAGAAGAATTTACCCCGGGGAGTAGAAGAGATTATCTTCGACGAAATTTATACATTAGCTGTACAGGCCAACAAAAGAGAAGACTACAATCTGGTGTTAAGTCTAGCTAGCTCATTCGGTAAAAGAGGTTACGGCATCATAAAACTTCAAAATCTGTTAAAGGAAGCAACGAGGGCAAAGGCAGATTCTACAGCCATACAAGCGGCCAGATACTGGCTTGCGCCTCATACAACGCGTGATGCCAGAGTTAAGGAATTATTAGCTTTAGATAAATCGTATATTACGATCCATGAAGTATTCCAGCATCTGCATCTGAAGCGTCAAGAATGGCTCGATCCTTTTATTTCAGGGGCTGTCATTAAGGGCAAGTTCCTATCAGGCAAAACTATCTATCTTGTGCCGGCCGCGGAGGGATTCCACAGATGGCTGCCACGTCAGCAACAAGCTTTAAGTGCCTTATTAGAAAAAATTGCATACGATGCCAAACGTAATCTTTGGGAGCGTGCAAGAGTTATTAAGATCATGGCAAGCATGCCTGACCTCGGTTCGGATAGGTTACTTGGACTTATGCAGGATAAGGAAGTAACTGTAGTAGAAGCTGCACTTCATGCCTTTTCACTTATGGAAGAACCGGAGAAGGCACTTCCCGTTCTGCTGGAGAATCTGGATGGGGACCGGGCCCGTGTAGCCATGTACTCGATACCCAGATGCATCCGCAGGGTGAATCCGGTGTTACTGGTTACCATGCTGAAAGAGCTGCTGAATCGGGATAAGCTGAAAATCACTGTCAGAAAAGAAGCCGTTCGCTTACTGGGCGCTTATAGGAGCGATGACAGTCTTCCGCTATTGATGAACGAGTTCGAGAAACCCAATGCACACAAGGATGTAATTATAGCCATAGGGCATGCTGCGAAACAGCTTTTAGATGATGAACACGCTTGGGACATGTTAAGTACAATGGCTTCTTCATCAGAAAGTGACATCGCAGGAAGTTTATTATCTCAACAGCCTAATGCTCTTCCGCTAGACTTTAGACCACGTTATCTAGGATTAATCCTTGAAATTGCAAGACACCAGGATGCGTATATTGGCAGATATGCTTTCATTTCTATGATGCGGTGGACAAATGGAAATGAAGGGATAGTTGCAGCTGCCACCGCTCAGTCTATTACGGATTTGGAAGACAGCACCAGATGGGAAACTGCTATGAATACGCTGGTAGAAACCTGTCGCGATGGTAAGATCAATGAGGTAGTAGTTGGTGTATGTCAGAGACTGGTTAGTGCAGCGATAAGTGATGAATGGAACGCTACTGCCAAAAGAGATTTGCCTCATCGGCAACGTCTACTGAAATTAGTCAACCAGCTGATAGCTTTGCCAAAAATCACCCGGATGCACCTTATCCCTTTGTATACGGATCTGATTGACTGTCTGGCATCTGATGAGACCTTACAGCAAGCTGTGATGAAATTGTATATAGCAGCAATAGACTGGAATAACGTGGAGGAATCCGCCAATTATCTGAATCGGATCGTTACCACTATTTCAAATCAGCCCCAGCTATTAAGCGATGTTTATAAGCAGGTCGCGTATAATTTAGAAGAGAGCACGGGATACTGGAGTCCGGAAACTTTATTGGAAATTGTAGATGTTCTAGGGTCTGAGAGCCGTTACGAATCTCAGTATATTGGATTTTCGTTGCTTGAAGTTGCCGGAAGTGCTCTATTGTGGAGTCCAGAGCCTGCAGAGCGTCTGCGGTTGTACAGAAATCACACGAACCTTGCGGTTCGCTCACTTGCGCTAAATATTTGGACGGCGATAGATTAGTTTTTGATATTTTTTGAAAATATAAAACACCAAAAGAGCTCAGGCTGCAAATCGGCCTGAGCTCTTTTGGTATTTCTTCAATTAAGCTTCCATCTTCTGTGCTGTGTAGAGGCGGTAATAAAGGCCCCGCTGTGCGATAAGCTCATCATGTGAGCCGCTTTCCGCGATGCCTTTGTTAGATACGTACATAATACGATCGCAGTTTTTTACGGTGGAGAGGCGATGCGCGATAATGAACGAGGTGCGTCCCTTAAGCAGTTCATTCAGCCCTTTTTGCAATAAGCGCTCAGTCTTCGCATCAATGGAAGAAGTGGCTTCATCCAAGATGAGAATGCGCGGATCTGCTAAAAGTGTTCTTGCGAACGAAATGAGCTGCCGCTGTCCTTGAGACAGCTTGGAGCCACGTTCATTGACCTCTGTCATGTAGCCTTGATCGAATTCACGGATGAATTCGTCGGCGCAAACGGCCTTTGCAGCGGCGATTACTTCTTCTTCGGTCGCATCCAGTCGGCCGTACCGAATATTGTCCAGAATGGTACCGGAGAAGATGAAGCTATCCTGTAACATAATCCCCATCTGGCTGCGAAGAGATTTTAACGTCACCTGCGAGATATCCTGGCCGTCGATCAGAATCTGACCACTGGAAATGTTATAAAACCGTGAGATCAGATTGACGACGGTTGTTTTGCCCGCACCTGTGGGTCCTACCAGCGCGATGCTTTCTCCCGCTTTGACCTTGAAGGAGATATTTTCCAGAATATTAAGCCCCGGGTCATAGGCGAAAGTTACATCGTCGAAGGTGACATGGCCCTGTACAGATGGCAGTATTTTTGCATCCGGAATATCACTGACGGTAACCGGTTCATCCAGCGTTTCGAAGATACGCTCAAGATAGGCAACGGCGTTGATGAAGTTATTGTACAGGTTCGAAAGACTCAGAATCGGCTGCCAGAAGCGGGCAGCGTAGCTGCTCATCGCCAGAATGACACCGAGGGTCATGTCTTGAGGACTCAGAGTTAGTAGGCCTACAAGGAAAATCAATGATGTAACAATCGTAGACAAGTTGTCTACAGAGAACGGAATAAGTAAGTTGTAACGTTGAGCCTTCATCCATTCTTTACGGAAATTACCCGCGAGACGTGTGAAGATTCCTTCGTTACGTTGTTCCCGGGAGAACATTTGCGTCACACCAATACCGCTGATGCTTTCTTGCAGATAGGCGTTTAGATTGGAGCTTTTGTTGGACACTGCTTGCCATGCCCGGCGTTGCCGGGTTTTGATCAGCAGCATGATGCCAAGGAAGACTGGCAGTCCGGCAAGGATGACAAATGAGAGTCGTACATCGACAGCGAACATGAAGGCTGCGATAAAGAGCAAATTCACGATTTCTAGAATAAAGTTGATAATCCCGTTGGACAGCACATCTGAAACGGCGTTGACGTAGTTTACGACCCGGATAAGGATCTTGCCCTGTGGGCGGTCGTCATAATATTTGAAAGGCAATTCTTGCAGATGCTTAAACAAATCCGTTCGGATGTCAAAAATAATATCCTGCCCAACACTCGTCATGATGCGCGAGCGTATCGTAGCCAGATAAACACTGACCACGATGGTCACAAGCATCAGTGCAGCCCAACCCAGCAGTGCAAGCTTCTCTTTTGCCGGAATGGTCACGTCGATGACATGTTGCATGATCAGCGGAGCCGACAGTGAAATGGCTGCTGAAAGTGCACTGAGCACGAACGCAACAATCATTGGCGTTTTCTTTCGTTTGATATATACCATCGCACGCCGGAAGTGTTTTATATTAAACGGCGATTCAAGATTTTCATCGACGTCAAATTTATTCCTTGCCACTTGCGGTCACCTGCCTTCCAATACCCTCGTTCTGCAGTTTAAACACTTCGTAATAGTAACCACGTTTCGCCAGCAGTTCAGTGTGAGTTCCTTCCTCAACTAGCTTCCCGCCATCCAGAATGAGAATACGGTCGGCTTGCGAGGTAGTAGATACACGCTGCGCAATAATAATTTTCGTACAAGGATAGTCCAGTTCACGTAGACTTTTTTGGATATGCTCCTCCGTCTCAAGGTCGACCGCAGAGGTCGTATCATCGAGAATCAGGATAGGACGGTGTACCGCCAAAGCACGCGCTAAGGCAATACGCTGCTTTTGCCCCCCCGACAGTCCGACTCCGCGTTCCCCGACAACGGTATCATAACCTTCAGGCATTTTGGTAATGAAGTCGTGTGCGGCTGCGAGCTCTGCATAACCCATTGCATCTTCTTCCGGAAGATCAGGATCGCCATAGGCGATGTTTCCATCAATGGTATCAGAGAACAAGAGTACATCTTGGGTCGCCATGCCGATATTTCCACGAAGTTCATCAAGCTCCAGCTGCCGAACATCAACACCGTCTACGAGTACGCGCCCTTCAGCTACATCGTAGAAGCGAGGGATGAGGTTGATGATTGTTGTTTTGCCTGATCCTGTCGCGCCCATGATTGCTACAGTTTCACCGGGTTCAACGGTAAAGCTAATATCGTCCAGTACGATAGCGCTATCATATTTGAAGCGGACATGATCGAATTCAATACGGCCTTCATAACGGCGTTTGTCAGTGACAGTATGCTCATTAACAATATTTGGCCGGGCATAATAGATATCTACGATTTTGGACAAGCTCGCAAAAAAGCGCTGAATGTCGTTGATAATGATACCAATGTTGCGCATAGGGTTGGATATAGCCCAAATAAGCGAAGAGAAGGCCATAAACTCACCGAAGGTGATCCGGCCGTTCATAAGGAACAAACCACCAACCAACATAAGTATTACGTTGAAGCCCTGAGCGAAGGATTCCAGATAAGGAAAATAATCAAGCCATACAAGGGCAGCCTTTTTGTTCGCCGTAGAATAGTTGACGTTCTTCTCTGTGAATTTTTCGACCTCGAATTCCTCGCGGGCAAAAGCCTTGACCACACGGTTGCCTGAGATATTCTCCTGTGTAGTCGTGTTAAGCTGGGACAGCCGTTCACGCAGGTCAATATACATAGGACGGACGCGTTTAGCGAATATGTAAGCCACGATAAAAATGGGCGGTGACAGGATAAGCATCCACAGCGTCAGTTCCGCATCTATGGTGAAAAAATAGATAACGGCGGCAAGAAAAATCGTTAGCGATTCAATGATCGTCTTAAAAATCCAGGCCATAGAGTGACGGACCATGTCCAGATCGCCTGTCATCTTGGTCATGAGATCGCCGGTACGATTATGATCGTAGTATTTTCTGTCCTGTCCCTGAATTTTGTTGTACAAATAAATGCGGACATTGTACATCATATTTTGCGAGGATATCTCGTACTGCATGGTCGTGAAATATGCGAGACCTGTGCGCAGTAGAGAAAATCCGATCATGCCCAGACAGAGCATAATCAATAATTGCCGTTCTTGTGTAAGATTCTGCAGGGCGTTGTCACCAGCTATAAACGTATCGACAATGCGCTGACTGATGTACGGATTCACGATTGTAAGACTTGAGCCCACCACCGAAAGGCAGAGTGCCAGAATATATCGCGTCCGGTTTCCCTCTAGGTTCTGCCATAGCCATTTCAGTTCGAACATCTGATCACCTGTTTCTGATTGTTCTTGTTCTTTCACTCTTGCCTGAAAAGAGTAAATAAAACAAAGTGATTATAACATTATCAAATGACTAAGTATCGTTTACGGTAAAATTTCCTTGTTACATTATTGTTACAAAAAAATGAACTTATTAATGATGTGAATTTCACCTTGTGTAATGAGGGTTTGCCATTCGGGCTTGAGCGTTCTAATTATGATAAACTGAGACAATGTAGAGTAATTAGACTTAGTTCGGATAGGGACAGGAGGAAGAGGAATGAGTTTTGTTGCTGTAAAAGGGGAGTACAAGCGTTACAAGATGGGCGAGAATGTAATTGTCGCGAATGACGGGATTGATTTTGAGATAAAAAAAGGTGAATTTGCCGTGATCGTTGGCCCAAGCGGTGCGGGTAAATCTACGGTGCTTAATATTCTGGGTGGAATGGATTCCGCCGATGAAGGTCAGGTCATTGTGGATGGC
This sequence comes from Paenibacillus sp. FSL R7-0163, assembly GCF_037969975.1. Taxonomy (NCBI): domain Bacteria; kingdom Bacillati; phylum Bacillota; class Bacilli; order Caryophanales; family Paenibacillaceae; genus Paenibacillus; species Paenibacillus sp. FSL R7-0163. Next base: position 5,355,541 of record NZ_CP150224.1, on the reverse strand, counting down.
ATTGATATCGCCAAGTTTAGTGCCAAGGAGCTGACAGGCTACCGCCGAAATGACGTAGGTTTTGTATTTCAGTTCTATAATCTAGTGCCTAATCTGACCACACTGGAAAATGTTGAGCTTGCTTCGCAGATTTCCCCGCGTGCATTAGATGCACGTAAGGTGCTGGAGGATGTGGGTCTGGGCGCGCGGTTAGATAATTTCCCGGCTCAGCTGTCCGGTGGTGAGCAACAACGTGTCGCTATCGCCAGAGCGTTAGCTAAACAACCGAAGCTGCTGCTCTGCGACGAGCCGACAGGAGCGCTTGATTATAACACCGGCAAGCAGGTGCTGAAGCTGCTGCAGGATACTTGTCGTAACACCGGGACAACGGTTATCGTAATTACACATAATCTGGCGATCGCCCCGATGGCTGACAGGGTTATAGAGATTAACAACGCTAAGGTGCGGAAGATGGTGATCAATCCTTCGCCGGTATCCGTTGACGATATTGAATGGTAAGGAGAAGGCATCTATGAAAAAGCGAGCATTGTGGAAAGATATTTTTCGTGAAATTGGGCATACCAAAGCCCGGTTTATTTCGATTTTTGCAATTATTATGTTAGGCGTCAGCTTTTTTGCCGGAATCAAGGCTACAGGGCCAGATATGCTGAATACAGCTGGAACCTTTTACAAAGAGCAGCGCTTGATGGATCTGAAGGTGCAGACTAACTACGGCCTGACTGAAGACAACATCGGGTTACTCAGAAATGTACAGGGGATCGATGAGATTCAGCCGAGCTATAGCGCAGATGTATTCATGGGTGATAATGCCTTAATACTTAAAGTCAATTCTTACAACACGGATAAACCACTTAATCAATACCGTATAATTGAAGGCCATCTACCGGAGCATTCCGGTGAAATCGTGCTGGACGATAAGCTAGCGGAAGAATATGCGTTGGGTGACAAGGTATCTTTCAGTGGAAACGGTACGGATGCGGAGCTGTCGAACAGCTTCGAGACACTGGAGTATACCGTAGTTGGCTTTGTTAGAAGTCCACAGTTTATTGAGCAAAGTACCCGTGGCACCAGTGGGATCGGCAAAGGTACGGCGGATGCGTTCGCCGCGATCCCGGAGTCAGATTTCAAGCTTCCGGTGTATACGGAAGCCTATCTGTCATTTAAGGATACAACTGGGGTGAAGGCTTATTCGCCGGAGTATGAAGATCTGATCGAACAGCATACCCATGCTGTAGAGCAGGCGATGTCCGGCGTGCCGGAAGCACGGCTTGCTGAGCTGCGGGCGGAAGGCGAGAAAGAGCTTTCTGGTGGCCGCGCAAAGGTGGCCGCCGCCGAGCAGCAGCTTGCGGATTTGCAGCGCCAGCCGGAGGAAGTGCAGCAGGAACAGGCTGCAAGTATGAAGGCAATTGCTGCCGGACTTGCTTCTGCCAAGGAGGAATTGGCGGCAGGGGAGCAAAAGCTTGCAGAGCTGGAGCAGCTTAAGGTCTACGTTACTGACCGAAGCGCTAATCCGGGATATGCCGAATATAAAGATAACGCTGATCGGTTGTCGGCGATTGCCAGTGCGTTTCCTGTGTTCTTTTTCCTGATTGCTGCGCTGGTCAGCTTGACGACCATGACACGGATGGTTGAGGAGCATCGCCTGCAGATCGGGACACTGAAAGCACTCGGTTATGGCAATCGCGACATTATGGCCAAATTCCTGGTCTACGGTACACTTGCCAGTCTGGCGGCTTCAATTGCGGGTCTTGCGGTTGGTTTTACCCTGTTTCCGGGTATTATCTACGATGCGTATAGTGCAATCTATAATTTACCGGATATCACGAAGAACTTCTATCTTTCGTATTCGATCATATCCGTTATCGTAGCGTTAATATGTACTACGTTGACGGCGTGGATTGCCTCACGGGTAGAACTGCGCAGCAATGCTTCCGTATTGATGCGTCCGAAGGCACCAAAGAGTGGCCAGCGTATTTTACTGGAGCGGATCACTTTTATATGGAAGAGATTGAGCTTTGTCCAAAAGGTTACCGCACGGAATCTATTCCGCTATAAGCAGCGGATGTTCATGACTGTATTCGGCGTGGCTGGCTGTACAGCGCTGATCCTGACGGGATTTGGTCTCAAGGATTCAATTGGCAGCATCGCCGGGTCGCAGTTCGGCACGATTATGAAATATGATGCACTTGTGGCGCTGCATGAAGATGTGTCTGCCGATGTGCTAAAAGCCTACGACCAACTAATCACTGGTGAATCTGCAGTAACTGGGACGCTGAGTGTGGCGCAAGAACGGATGACCGCACATGCTAGTGGTGTAAATGACCAAGAGGTTCATCTGTTCGTTCCTACCTCCGTTAACTCTTTATCCGATTTCGTGGAGTTGCGTGATCGAAAAAGTGGAGAAGGACGGATGCTTACGGATGATGGGGCTATTATCTCAGAGAAGCTAGCTAAGCTGTATGGGCTGGAGTCTGGCGATAAATTGACCGTGGTGGACAAAGATAATGAAACATTCGAGATTGAGGTCGCGGCGATTACAGAGAATTATGTAATGCACTATGTTTATATGACACCGGCGTATTATGCTTCTGTGTTCGGAGAAAAACCAGTATTCAACACAGAACTTCTGAACTACACCGCACATGATAAAACATGGGAAGACAAATTTGGTGAGAAGCTGACGGCTAATGAGGGCGTCGCTGCCATCAGCTTTTCCAGCAGTGTAGGTTCCGCCTTCGATGAGACTATGAAGAGTATGGACGTTGTAACTTTGGTGCTCATTGTTTCAGCGGCGGCGTTGGCTTTTGTCGTCCTCTACAATTTGACCAATATCAATGTGTCCGAGCGGATCCGGGAGCTGTCAACCATTAAGGTACTGGGCTTCTACGACAAGGAAGTAACCATGTATATTTACCGCGAAAATATGCTGCTTAGCCTACTCGGTATTGTGGCTGGATCGGGTCTCGGCATAGTGCTGCATAGCTTCGTCCTGAAGACGGCCGAGCTGGATGCGACGATGTTCGCTCCGATCATCAAGTGGCCAAGTTATATTTATGCGGCGCTCCTAACCCTCTTGTTCTCCGGTATAGTCATGGCGTTCATGCATATTAAGCTCAAACGAATCCATATGATAGAGGCTTTGAAGTCGGTGGAATAGCATCTAAAAACGCCATAGCTGCGGCTCTTTCTATGAAATAGCTTCACTGGAGTCCGAAACTATGCCTCAAAGGCGATAAATGAGCAAATAGCGTCCTCTGAGTCCGCAAGGAACAGGGGATGGTTAGGACCCGACGCTATCGTTCGCTATCGTTCGCTATCGTTCGCTATCGATGCCATCCGACGATTTCTGACGATATTAGATGCTATCGGAAACTATGCCTGACGCTATCGGACGCTATCGGACCCAGATGACCTTAAACGCCGGATTATCCGCCATTTGGAATGTTATAGGACTCCATAGCAGCTATTGGCATAAAAAACGCCAGAAATGAGGCTCTTTCTATAGAATAGCGACACTGGAGGCCGAAACTATGCCTCAAAGGCGGTAAATGAGCAAATAGCGTCCTCTGGGTCCGGAAGCAAGTTGGGATGGTTAGGAACTGACGCTATCGGACGCTAACGGACCCAGATGACCTTAAACGCCGGATTATCCGCCATTTGAGATGTTATCGGACTCCATAGCAGCTATTGGCATAAAAAACGCCAGAAATGATGCTCTTTCTATAGAATAGCGACACTGGAGTCCGAAACTATGCCTCAAAGGTGATAAATGAGCAAATAGCGCCCCCTGGGTCCGGAAGTAACTGGGGATGGTTAGGAACTGACGCTAGCGGATTCCATCGGACCCAGATGACCTTAAACGCCGGATTATCCGCCATTTGCCATGGTATCGGACTCCATAGCAGCTATTGGCATAAAAAACGCCAGAAATGAGGCTCTTTCTATAGAATAGCGACACTGGAGTCCGAAACTATGCCTCAAAGGTGATAAATGAGCAAATAGCGTCATCTGAGTCCGGAAGCAACAGAGAGCATTGATTTGGCGATGTGCACGAGGGTATATGCGTAGATTTAGAAGTAGTTGCAGAAGTAGAAGTAGAAGTAGATGTAAAGGTAGAAGCAGAAGTAGTTGCAGAAGCAGAAGTAGAAGTAGAAGTAGAAGTAGAAGTAGAAGTAGAAGTAGAAGTAGAAGTAGAAGCAGAAGCAGAAGTAGCAGTAGCAGTAGCAGAAGCAGTAGAAGTAGAAGTAGCTGTAGCAGTAGAAGTAAATGTAGATGAAGAAGTAGAAGTAGATGCAGATGTAGATGTAGATGCAGAAGTAGATACAGCTGAGCCGAATACTCGGAGCCGCTTCGCCTATCTCCGCCTCTTCTTATAACTCCTCCTATCCGCTCCTAGCTTCGCCAACCTAAACTGCAGACAACTAGACAACAGAGCAGCGTTCTCAAACGAGAGAATCGCTGCTCTGTTGTCTTTTTACAATATTAAAATGCTTCGAACTGTCTCCTGCATAGGAAAAAGCTACTTAAGCGACATGTGCAGGATAGGAAAAGGATTACCTTGTTCGTCGAGTGCTGAACGCTCAAAAACCTGAAATCCCATATGCTCATAGAAACCTAAAGCTTGGGGATTTTGCTCATTCACATCCACGAGGTGTACGGCGAGTTTCTGCATGACATAAGCTACTAGCGCTTTTCCAACCCCTTTTCCCATTGCAGCAGGTTCTACGAACAGCATTTCAATCTTTTTATTCTGAACCCCTATGAAGCCAAGCAACTGTTCCTCATCATCTGTAAAAGCAAACAAATCGCTTATGCCCTCAAGCGCCTGCGTAACCAGCGGCCGCAAAGCATCAATATCCTGCTCGGATAGAAAAAGATGAGTATGCCGCACGGATGATTCCCAAATGTTCAGTAGACGGTTTAACAATTCTTCATTTCTAGTTGTGAAGATTTTTATTGAGTCCATATCTTTCCCTCACGATTCAATCTAATTCGAAGAAGAAGCTGCAGCCGCAGCTGATGCAGCCGCTGCCCCGGCAAGAGCAGCCTGTTGCGCAATTACAATATTGGTAATGTTGGTAGAAAGCATCGTAGTTAATACGCCGTTTTGCACATCCTCCACAGATCTGAAGGCTACCAGTGCAGAAGACAAGAGCAGTAATTCCTGCTTGCCAATAGACCAGTTTCCGAAGCCCTTTTTTGTACGCAAAAATTCGTAAGTCTCTGAGACATCAGTAACGATGTCCTCCTTGTTGCAAGGGAGCAGGGATAACACGCCCAGCGAGGAGAGGGTATATTCCTTGTCTAGCCGGATACCCTGTGCACGAAATGCATCTCTTAATGCCAATACACGGTCCGCTGCTTGAGGGGCTTCTTCCCCAAGAACCAATACCTGGGTCAGGGCTTGCACACTGTTGCCTGACATAAATTCGGGCTTAAGTGTTACATAGAGCTGCTCCATGCGGTCCACGCCACTCTCAACATCGATATCGGAAAGACCAAGCATAGCGGAGAAGATATAATCGTCTTGTCCGGTAAGGAAACGATGTTTTGCCTTCATACTATCGTAAAATAGCTTTGCCCGTTCTACCGTACGCTGATATCGATCCGATGTTGCATTAGCAGCGATTTGATAGGCAGCAACGACGAGATAATCAGAGGCTCTGAATTTGGCTTCCTTCATTAAATCATACACGGTAAATGTGTTTGCAAGCAGAGTTTCCTTTTCGTCAGAAAGTGAAAGCAGGGCAGCAATGCTGATCACCGAAGCCCCTCTAAATTGAGAGAAAATCCCGGTACTCTCCTTAATTAGCTCGTAGCTAGCACGAATGGCTTCGTCATCTGCAACTTTGTCCTCTACAGCATACAATAGTGCCGCTAACCGATTAACCATTGCATTTTGCCATGGAAAAGCTTTTTTGATCCTCTGAGCGTTGTCTGCGAACAATTCAAGCCTAGCTGGATATTGCTCCTTCATTGGGTACACCTCTTATCTCTACTTTTAATTCATAACATTACGAAAATCCAGTGCTGTAGATTCATTTTACTATAAAAAATAAATCGGATGCCCACGAAAGCGGCTTACCAATAAGCTAGAGGTTGTTCAGGTAACCCAATGATTGAGTTTACTATGAAGATGTTATAATAATTATAAGATGGATCGGCAGGGGCTTAAATGACAACAAAGGAGAAGTGCGACGATGACTGAGAGAATACCTGAAATCATATTGAACGATGGAGTGAAGGTGCCTGCTATTGGTTTTGGTACTTACGCGTTAAATGGTACTGAGGGAGCACAAAACATCACTAAGGCGATTGATGTTGGCTATCGTCTGATCGACACTGCGTTTAATTATGAGAACGAAGGTGCTGTAGGCCAGGCTGTTCGGCAAACTTCTGTGCCTAGGGAAGAACTGCTCATTACTTCCAAGCTGCCAGGTCGCCATCACTCTTATAAAGAAGCATTAGCCACCATACAGGAGTCTTTATTCAGAGCCGGATTGGATTATTATGATTTCTATCTCATCCACTGGCCTAACCCTAGAGTGAATTTATATGTTGAAGCCTGGCAGGCGATGATCGAGGCACGGAAGCAAGGTTTGATCCGCTCCATCGGTGTATGTAACTTTTTGCCGGAGCATATCGAGCGTTTGATACAAGAAACTGGCGTAGCGCCGAGCATGAATCAGATTGAGCTGCATCCTCATTTTAATCAGGAAGAGCAACGTGCATGGAACAAAGAGCATGGGGTAGTGATTGAATCGTGGAGTCCATTGGGACGAGCTAGCAGCGTACTGGAAAATGAGAAAATAGCGGAAATAGGTAAGGTTCATAATAAATCGATATCGCAAGTTATCTTACGTTGGCATATACAGCTTGGGGCTATTCCAATTCCAAAGGCTTCTTCTCTAGAGCATCAGCGCGATAATCTGAATATTTTTGATTTTCAATTATCGGAAGCTGAGATGACCGTTATTTCCGCATTAACCTCGCCAACAGGTCGCATAGCTGATCAAGATCCCGCATCGTATGAAGAATTTTAATAAATTTAACTAAAACACGCCAGTTATTGGCGTGTTTTTTTATATTAGGCTAGCCTCAGAATCAGTCAGCGCTTGAGTAATTTAATCTAGTCTAGTCTAGTTTAGTCCAGTCGTGCAAACCGTTGTTCTGTTTTATCGAGATGCTTCACCCGCTCTTCTAAGCTGCGATCTGACATCCCGGAATAATTATACCAACGGAGGTTCTTCCGTATTCCCATTTTGCGGAAGGTGCCTCTAAATAGAATTTTGGTGATGGGGTTGCCAAAAATCCAGCGATAAAAGAAGTCGGGTGTGTTCATTACGGTCAGCAAGGACACTCCTTTAATATTTGGGAGCAAGCATTTGAAGGGCCGCCCAGGTTTAGTTTCTTCGTAGACAATGCCTTTTGCGAATACCTTATCAAGAAAACCTTTGGTAAGAGCGGGCATGGCTTCCCACCATATAGGGAAAATGAAGACGATATGATCCGCTGCTATAAGACGCTGCTGATAATTGGCGACTAGCCGGTCGGTGGTTTTCTTTTGTCGCCAAGCAGTGAGTTCTTCGCGTGACATGACCGGATCAAATCCATCGGTATGCAGGTCGATAAGATCAATCGTATGGCCTTTGGTGGTGAGACCTCGCATAACGGAGGCTAATAAAGCTGCGGAATAGCTTCGCTGATGGGGGATATTCTCGGACGCTGATGCACCGTAGGGATGATCAAAAATAATTAAGACATTCATATAAACACCTTCTTTATGATTTATTGTTTCCTAGAAATTAAATATTAACTATGGAAACAATAATACGTTTTAAGTTTCCTTGTTGTCAATATTATTTCTAGGAAACTTTATTTATGAGCTGTATCTTGTTAAAATGAGCATAAGATGAATTTACGAGGAGACGTAACAGTGACGCATTCTTTCGAGAAATTACCTAATAAGGATATTTTGATAAAAAAATTAATAGAGAAGATTCCCCAATTACAAAAGCGATTTCAATCGGAGGATGACGAAGAGAAGGCATGGTTGATTCAGAACTGCAGTAATCCCCTTATCATTGATTTCCTCCAAGACTCCACAGTCATGATGCTGCATGTAATAGATGCGATTGGACAGCTTGAGCCGGTGAATGGCACTACCATTTCGAAGCAATTCGGAATTCCAAAAGGCAGCGTGTCCAAAATCACTAGAAAATTAGTACAACAGGAAATTATTCGCACGGAGTTTCTCCCCGATAATAAAAAAGAAGTGCTTTTTCTTACAACACCTCTAGGGAAAGAAATATTCGATTTGCATTTAGCCCTACATAAGCAGATGAATAAAGGGATAAACCGGTTTCTACAGAGATATAACACAGATGAATTGTTATTTATAATCCAAGCCTTCGAGGATACTTTGCAAGCGTCATGGGTTCATTCGGAATCGGTCGCTGAAAAAGAACTATTAACTACCGGAGCATCTCTTGAGCCAGTGGAAAACGATGAAATGAGTCAAATCGTAGACATGCTTAACCAACTGGATATGCGTAACCTCAAAAAGGCTAAGGCAGTTCTCCAAGCTGTGTTTTTCACCCCTTTTGATTAGCTTTATATTTTTTGATAGTGATTTACGAGTTGCTCTAACTTATCTTTGATTATTTGTTTTAAGGCTTCAGGTTTCACGGATGTAACAGCATGACCATATCGGATAAAATAATTAGCCAAGAAATCCTCTTCACCTGGATTGTAGAATCCCTTAATGACTGTTTTCGGACCAACCTCTATTTCCATAGAAGGATAATGTTCTTTATAAAAAATATCCTTTGCTTGTTCCGCAATCTCAACTTCAAAGTCAATACTTTTCGCAGACTGATAGATTTCTAATGAACGACTAAGAAGTTCTTCTATAGAATAACGAGCTTTGCTTTCCTCTTCTTCAATGAAGGTTATTCGATCACATCTAAAAACTCTATATGTATTCGTCGCAAGCTCTATTCCAGTGGCATACCATTGACCAAACTTAGCGGAAATCCTAAAGAATTGAACAGGGTAGCTTTTTGTTTGGTTTTCTTTTGTATATTCAATGTTACAGGCACTCTCATTTAGAATACTTGCTAGGATTTTATCTAAAAAACGGCTGACATGCTTATGCTGATACATTTCGAATTGCAGGACCTTTTTCATTTTGTGAATCTGGTTGATTTGTGTACTCGATAGACAGTGCTCGAACTTTTCGTTTAGCTTGTTAACACTTAGATGAAAGGGTGTGGATTGATAAGATTCTAACGTCAGCATGGCAAAATACAGCGCATAGACTTCATCTATCGTGAAAATAATAGGGGATAACAATCTGTTTTTTAGAATACCATAACGTCCGTGTCTTCCATGTTCCGCGAAAATAGGCATACCCAATTGTTCTAATGAAGTAACATCACGTAGCGCTGTGCTTTTTGAAATATTGTATTTCTCCATAAGGTTACTTAGATTAAAAAACTCTCGCCCGTTTAAGTATCTCATCATGTCATTTAATCGTTCTGATTTCTTCATATAAAAAGCTCCTTATTAAGGTGTCATGTTTTGATACCTTTATATATGATAATAAGTTTAAGATCACATATCAAATATACGAAGGAGATTTACACTATGAGTACAACACTAGAAGTAGCTATTTTCTTATCGATGAAGGGAAGAGCCAAGGAAGCTATAGAATTTTACAAAAAACATTTTAACGCAGAGGAATTGTTACGTGTCACCTATCAACAACTTGCAGAGCGTGACAGCTCCATACAGCTTACGGATGAAAATAAGGATTATATTACTCACTCTGTTCTGTTAATCGGAAAAACAAAAATAATGATAGCAGAAGATACAATGAATACGAATGAGAAATATACAGTGGGCAATAACACTTCATTATGTATTCAAAGTGCTGACTTAGAGGGGATTGAAGGTTTTTATAAAAGCTTAATCACAGACGAGCGCGTGAAAATTATTTCTCCGTTATCCAGCAATGTGTTTAGTAAAGCCTACGGTATCATTGAAGATCCCTTTGGTATTCAAATTCAACTTATGTTTGATGAAAGATTACATTAAAAAAGCTTCATGCTTCTAAAACAAACCAAGTTTAAGATCAGCCGACTAAATTTCAGGGGTATTGTCCTGAGTTTGGCCGGCTTTTTTCTTGAGAGACGGATTACCTGCAACCAAACGATAGAACGAAGATCGCGAGACTATGCAGATTGTGCTTTTTGACGTTCCTTTCTAAATTAAGGCGGCACAGCAAATTACCGATAAATATAATAGCTAATGAATATATCTAATGGAGGAAAGACGGATGAAGAGGATTTTCAGTATATTGCTGATGTTATTACTGGTTATACCAGCGCTCGGCACTACAACCTTTGCGGGCAATACGGTGAAGGCTAAGGCAACAGAGAGCAGTACATATTTTGATGGAGAACAGCGGAACCTGAATGGGTTCAACATATCGAATAACAATTATTTCAGACTACGCGATTTGGCAGAGTATTTCTCGGGAACGAGCAGCCAGTTTGATATCACTTGGAATAAAGCGAACAATGCGATTGAGATCATAACTGGACAAGCTTATACGCCCGAAAAGAAAACTACGAGCAACTATTATAGCCGCAATAAAAATTATGCAGCTACGCTTTCCAACTCTAAGGTGCTGGTCAATGGACAGTTGCAGTCTATTACGGCTTACAATATTGATGATAACAATTATTTTCAGTTGAGAGATTTGGCGGGTAAAATCCCGTTCGATATTGAATTTGACGTTCAGTCTGATCGCATATCGTTATTTTCCAAAATCCCAGATCATGCTTACCGGGTAAAGACGGCGGCTGTAGTTGAGAGTAACGGGGAATCTTCTTATTTTCCTAGATGGAAAAGTACGGCCTCTTCTTATCTTGTGAATAATAAGGATGGGACTGTAAGTGTCATTGAGGCGAACAAAGAGTTTACGATTGAAACGTACAATGAGAAGTACGAACTAACAGGCAATAAGAGCATTCCTTTTGAGCTTCCGGTGTTTGGTGGCTTCTTTAGTGGGGAGAAGTATAACTATATTGCTTTTGGCCAAGAGAACCGCGAAGAGAATGATAGTAAAGAAGTCATTCGTATTGTCCGTTATGATAAAAGCTTCAATAGAGTAGACAGTGTCTCCGTAAAAGGTGGGGAGAGCTATACCGTTAGCCCGTTTGATTCAGGCTCCGGTAGTATGGCTGAGGCTGGAGATACGCTTGTATTTCATACCTCACGTACAAGATACACGACAGAAGATAAATTAAATCATCAATCCCAGCTTACTATTATCGTAAATACTAAATCCATGACTGTGACCAATGATCTGGGAAGATTCCAGAAGAATCATGTCAGTCACTCTTTTGACCAATATGTATTGTTTGATGGTGCAGCGCATGTTCTAGTCGATCATGGAGACGCTTATCCCCGTTCGATTGTTCTGAATAAAGGAGACGGAGCCAGTTATAACGAAGTAGACTTATTTAATATTCCCGGCAAAATCGGAGCTAACGCGACGGGTGTTTCTATAGGCGGATTTGAGCTGTCCTCGGCGAACTATATAGTCGCTATGAATTCGGTAGATCATTCACTAGTCAAAGAGTATACATCTTATGAGATGGTGGGTTTAGAAACGGACCAAAGGGATGTCATGCTTAGTGTGTTGCCCAAGTCCAACCTGAGCAGTACTTCGGTGAATCACATCACCTTGGCTAAATATGTAGGCACGAACCTGATCGCGTCCATCCCTAAACTAGTAAAAATCACAGACGACAAAATGATGGTGCTGTGGCAGGAGTTTGATAAAGAGAATCATCCGGGTGATCTGAAATATGTTCTTATAGATGGAGCGGGAAAAGCTACTAGCGACATCCAAACGATCAAGCATTTTGCCTTATCAGAGTGCAGTCCTATTATTAGTGGGGACAAAATCATTTGGTATACGAACAATAAGGGGTCCAGAGTGTTCTATTCGATCCCGTTAAATTAACGGATTCAATTAACAACAAAGTGGGTAAATTAGACTATAAGCTATAAATAGGACCTTCTAATTAGAAGGTCTATTTTTTCACGCAAAAATCACATCATCCATGGAGGTCGCTATGCATCGCGTAAATCTAAACCAGGAACAGTTCAACCAACAGGTGATTAATCACGCCTCCTTTGGGATCGCCCTTTTAGCGCCAAATGGTTTGATTCTGACCGTAAACCCAGCCTTTGAACAGACTTTTGGTTATTCCACTGAAGAGTTTGAGGGGATGCGGTTAGAAGACCTTTCTCACCCCGAAGATTTCGGCAACCTTCATGATTTAAAAGCACTCTTGGGTGAGGAAACAGAAGTGCAGATGGAAAAGCAGTTTATCACAAAAAATGGAGATTATATTTGGGGACAGCTTACTCTCCACTTATTCAGCGACGAGTCGAACCAGCCAGCATATTTCATTTGCCAAATCGTTAACATTACAAAGCAAAAGGAATCCGAGCAACGCCTTCAGGAGTCTGTTGAACGGTATACGTCGCTTAAAAAATACAACCATGACGCCGTCATTTCCTTTGACCTTGACGGTCGAATCATTAACACTAATAGTATGGCTGAAAAGATAACGGGCTACGCCATCGAGTCCGAGTTGATCGGGATGAAGCTTGCGAGTCTGATTGGAGAAGAGAATGTCCAGCGCATTCTGGAAAGAGCCCTTTACGATAATACGGTTGAGCAGTATATCAATAAGCTTGTCACTAAGGAAAGCGAAGTAGTTGAAGTGCTCACCAGTATTGCACCCATTTATGTGAACAATCATAATATCGGATTTTACCTTATATGCAAGGACATTTCCGAGCAAAGGCAATTGTCGCTAGCTAAGGAAGCCGCAGAGTCCACGAATAGAGCTAAAAGTGAGTTCCTGGCTATGATGAGTCATGAAATTCGCACTCCCATGAACGGGGTGATCGGCATGACTGATATTTTGCTTGAAACAGAGCTTAATGAAGAACAACGTGAATATGTAGAAATCATTCGCAAAAGCGGAGGAATCCTGCTCAATATAATCAATGATATCCTTGATCTTTCAAAAATTGAGGCAGGCCGTAGCGAGCTGCAAGAGGATACATTCGATCTGCGGACTTGCCTCAAGGACAGCTTTTCTGTTATCGCAATAAAAGCTGAACAAAAAAATCTGGAGCTCACCAGCATCATAAATCATGATGTTCCTGACTTTATTTACGGTGACGAGGAACGCTTGAAGCAGGTGTTCTTGAACCTGCTAGGGAATGCTGTGAAATTCACACCCGCGGGCAGCATATCGGTAAAAGTGAGGCTTGTAAAGGAAGATCCCTTCCTGCTGGCCTTTACGGTAACCGATACTGGCATTGGAATTGATCCTGATCGACTTACTGATATTTTTGAACCGTTTGAGCAGGTGGATAGCTTTATGATGCGGAGACACGAAGGCACGGGTCTTGGCCTTGCCATCAGCCGCAGAATTGTCGAAATGATGGGTGGTGAGATCTATGCGGAGAGTGACGGCAAGAGCGGTACGTCGGTTACCTTCACAATCAGGCCCAAGAAATCAGTGGTAATTCCTAGCCAAGAGGCTAACATTAACAAGCTTCATACCGCACGTGAGGCAAGAATTTTACTTGCTGAAGACAACTCTATCAATGCGCTAGTGCTGACCAAAATACTCGAAAAAATGGGTCACAGCGTTATCGCCGTCACAAATGGCATAGATGCGGTTGAAGCAGCACGGAAAGAACCCTTTGATCTTATTTTATTGGATCTTCACATGCCCATTATGAACGGTATAGAGGCTATGAAGATGTTAAGAGATGAGCATCAAGAGAAATGTCCGCCGATCATCGCGGTCACGGCTAATGCTTTGAAGGGTGATCGTGAAAATTGTCTAGCTGCCGGGATGGACGAGTATATCAGCAAGCCTGTAAAACGTGAAGTCATCATAAAGATGTTAGATCAGTTTGTGATCTAATATAAACTGCATAACCTCTTAGTGATATTATCCCCTTCAGGTGAACAGTAAAAAGCCAGTCCATTACTGTTACACTTGGAGGGGATCGCTCTATCCATTGAATTACATAGCATTGCACGTTATACTTTGAAAAGAAATACGGACCCGCTTATCATATAACAGATCCGTCCTTCTATAAGGTATGGATCTTATTTTTTGTATGTATATATTCAGTCAGAGACGGAGGCGCAACATTGCAGCTAATCAATCAATCGGAAGTACAAGATAGGATCGACCTGCTTAAAGATCAGGATCTATATATCCATCTTGAGATGACAACGGGAGCCTACGCTGCCCATTTAGATAGTTCGAAGCATCCAGCCGCTACTTTTATTACCAATGCTATTATTCGATATTCCCATGGTTCGATTTCCGGCAACGGTCCTTATCGGGTCGGCTTAAAAATGTCGCAGGGCTGGGTTTACTCAGAAGGGCTAACTCACTATGAAGAGAGTGAGACAGGCAGATTGATTATGGCTGGACATGATGCTCAAGGCAAACTGATCGTATCGTTACAATTAAGCCGAGAGCCGTTCTAATGGAAGAGGAGATGAAGAGTTCTGTGGAAAAACATATTCTTGTTATTTTGCCACATCCGGATGATGAGGCCTTCGGTATATCAGGGACCCTTGCCAAACATATACAAAATGGGACCCAAGTTACCTACGCATGCCTAACGCTTGGAGAAATGGGCCGAAATATGGGCATCCCGCCCTTTGCGAATCGGGTAACCCTCCCGGAAATACGTAAGAAGGAGCTGGAGGAATCCTGCGAGGCTATTGGCATACAGGATTTAAGAATGCTTGGTTTTCACGACAAGACGATAGAATTCGAAGATCAAGTCTTGCTCGATGGGCAGATTGATGCGCTCTTGAAAGAGCTTAAACCTTCGCTGATCATCACTTTCTATCCAGGGTACAGCGTTCATCCTGATCACGATGCTACTGGAGCTGCAGTGATCCGAACCGTTGCAAGATTGCCGAAGGAAGAAAGACCTCCTGTTCACTGTATAGCTTTTGCTAATAATATTGTAGAGATTGGGGAGCCAAAGGTTATCAATGATGTGAGAGATTTCCTCAAGCACAAGATGGCGTCCATTCAGGCGCATCGTTCCCAATTCCAAGCTGCTGAGCTGTTGGGCAGCAAACCTTTAAATGATAAAGAGATCCAAGCTCGGTTTGGAACAGAGCATTTCTGGATTTATCCGTTTGAATGATAATGATCTAGTCAGAATTTTAGCGGTGATCTGTTGTCGGTGCTTAACCGGTGATAGATCGCCGTTTTAGTATGTGAATATTCAACTTTTCAGCGGGGGACGGTGGGAATTTAAGGCGAGGCCTTAAGACACGGGTAATTTGACCTAAAAAATTACTAAGGACTATCCGATATAGAAGATACTAACAATTGAAAGGTGATTAAATGCGAATCGGTCACAACATCACGTCTTTAAATAGTTTGAACAGATTAAATAAAAATAATAAATCTATTACAAGTTCACAAGAGAGGTTATCTTCTGGACTTCGGATAAATATAGCGGCAGATGATGCTGCAGGATTAGCAATTTCTGAGAAAATGAGAGCACAGATTCGTGGATTATCTCAGGCAGCAAGGAATACACAGGATGGTATTTCACTAATTCAGACTGCTGAGGGTGGACTTGGAACTATACAAGATCCTAATCTGCTAAGACTTCGGGAGCTTGCAATACAGGCTTCAAATGATACCTTAACAAATTTTGATCGAACATTGATTCAAAAAGAAGTTGAGCAGATAAAGCTTGGGATAAATGATATTGCTAATAACACTCAATTTAATGGAATTCATTTATTGAATAATGACCTCGAAGTAAACACGAATATTACCCCAGTACAGGGCAATATAAGTACGAACTGGACAGCTAACATACCTGCCAGAGATTTATCTAAGACTTCAGATGGAGGTTACGTCGGAATAAGAATTCCCGGTAATAATCCCTTCAAATTAGATAGTATGGGTAATCTGGTTTGGTCACAAGCAATTCCTAATATGGATGTGTATAGTATTAAGGAATCTAGTGATGGTGGTTATATTTTATTAGGAAATGATTTCTCAGCAGGGGCAATTTCCGATCAAAGGATAAATATAATTAAATGGGATGGGAATTTGAATGAGCAGTGGAGTACAGGGGTATCTGGCGTCTACTCCATTATGGGGAATGAAGTAATTGAGACTAGTGACGGTTCCTTTATTGTGGCAGGGACGGGTTCCGGTATTCAAAATTGGGATGGCCTTATGGCTAAATTTAATAGCAGTGGTGTGCAACAATCCACCTCGATAGTGGGTTCTTCACAATCCAATCCTGTTGGCTATGGAAGCGAAGAATTTAATTCTATTATTGAAACTGCTGACGGCGGTTATTTGGCTATTGGTTCATCAAGTCTCAAACTAAACAGTTCTTATACCGATAAGTCAAGCTGGGTTGTGAAATATGATAGTAACTTAAATCCGTTATGGGACACACGAGTCGGTGCTGCTGGGGATGATGAAGGTTACCGCGCCATCGCAACCAGTGATGGAGGGGCCATAATTGTTGGTTCTTATAACGACTCTACTAAAACTAGTGGATTAATCTATAAACTAGACAGTAGTGGAAACGTATTATGGGAGAAGAATATCTCAAATGAAACTTCCAACTCCAGTCAACTTACTAGCATTACAGAAATGAAAGATGGGAATTACATCGTTGGAGGAATAGTAGATAATAATTATCGTCTTTCCATTTTTGATTCACAGGGAAATGAATTGGCTAATGTTAATCTAAATGGTGGGGGCTCTACGGATCGATTAAATAACATTATTAGTAATGATGACGGAAGTTACACTTTTTCAACTACAACTGGAATAACCAATTTCAATGTATCTTACGGATCAAACCCTGGTACCACATATGATTACAAAACAGTAAACCTTCAGGTGGGAGCAAACTCTGGGGATAACTTCGCTGTTAAATTAACAGATGCTAGAACTACTGCTCTGGGAATTGCGGATATAGATCTTTCAACTAGACAAGGTGCCGAATTAGCGATTTCGAAAATAGACAAGGCTATAAATACC
This sequence comes from Paenibacillus sp. FSL R7-0163, assembly GCF_037969975.1. Taxonomy (NCBI): domain Bacteria; kingdom Bacillati; phylum Bacillota; class Bacilli; order Caryophanales; family Paenibacillaceae; genus Paenibacillus; species Paenibacillus sp. FSL R7-0163. The sequence continues at coordinate 5,338,379 of NZ_CP150224.1, read as the reverse complement.
GTTTCATCTAAGCGTTCAATGTACGGCGCGTATCAAAATGCATTAGAACATATCCATAATAACCTAACCAATTACGAAGTAAACTTAACAGCAGCTGAATCACGAATAAGAGATGTGGATATGGCAAAGGAAATGATGAAGCTTACCAAATTCAATGTCCTATCTCAAGCATCACAAGCCATGTTGGCTCAAGCTAATCAACAGCCTCAAGGCGTGTTAGAGTTGTTAAAATAGGGCTATACATACAGTCTATGCATTTCAGTGCATAGACTTTTTTAGAATCTATGATGATCTAAGAAATGATTTACAAAAAAATTTCCAGAGACTATTATATTTCTATGCGTAATATTTTCCTTTTTTAACTAGATTATTGTAAGAATTTATCTCTGGAGGTTCAAATGAAAAAGCACGACAAAATCATTTCCTTCATCTTCATGTTCATTATGATGGTGACGGCTATTTTCTGGGTAAACTCGACCACTAGTTGGACTATGATGGGTACCCTTGCTTCCGTGGCCTGTTTCGTACTTTTTATATTATTGGGACTCCGTACTATACCTGTTTTGACAGATTTTGTTATGACAAATCCAGCGCCTGAAGTAACTTTGGAGAATAAAACACGGGACAGAAAGCAGGCTTGGCTATATATTATCGGCTGGGTAGTGGCTAGTAGGGTCTTGCTTATGATTATCGGGTATATATTTTTGATCATACAGAATGGCTATTCCGGTGGTTTGTTTAACAAGATAGCTGAGACCTGGCATATATCGGGGATCGACGCTTCACATTATTTGGGCATCGCGGAGAATTGGTATGTGACGGAGGGAGATCCGAAATACCATATTGTTTTTTTTCCTTTTTTTCCAAATCTAATTAAAGTAGTTCAGGTATTCGTAGGGAATTATCTCGTCGCTGGATTTATCGTTTCTAATATTTGCTCGCTTGTTGCTGCCTTGGTCGCCTATGAGCTTGCCTCACTAGACATGCATCGAAAGAGTGCTATGCGAGTAGTGAAGTATATTTTTATATTTCCGGCTGCGTTCTTTTTCTTCATCCCTATGACCGAATCTCTATTTCTGGCCTTATCGCTGTTGTGTTTATATTTTGTGAGAAAAAAAGAATGGCTCATCGGATGTTTATGCGGTGCACTCGCAGCGTATACGCGTTCTCCAGGGGTGCTGTTGATTGTACCGGTTGCGATTGAATTTGCACGGGAACTTATAGGGAATTATAAATTACTAGATAAAAAAGCGTTTATACATAAGCTGACCACCGCCATTGGTTGTCTTGCTATCATTTCGATGGGTTTGCTGGCTTATCTTTACATCAACTACTATGTTACGGGAAATGCTTTTCAGTTCAGTATTTACCAGAGGGAGCATTGGTCACAGAAGTTCTATCTCTTTTTCGATACCGTAAGATATCAGATGGAATATGCGGTGGGCACCTTTAAAAGTGGAGATAGCCGTTCTTTTCTCGGCATGTGGCTGCCCAATTTAATCGCTATATTCTCAGCACTAATTATCATGTTTATGGGAGCAAGAAAACTACGGCCATCCTATACTGCTTATTTTATCGTGTATTTTGCTTTCGTCGTGGGAGCTACCTGGCTGCTGTCAGCCCCGCGTTATTTGCTTGTTGCCTTTCCGCTAGCTTTTGCAGCCGTTGCGCTTACTAATGAAAAGCCGAAGGATGTTGCACTTACTGTTATATCTGTTGTGGGTAGTATACTTTACTTGGCAATGTTTGTAGCGGGATATCCGGTGTATTGAGGAATCGTGTTAAAATAGGAGAACGCCTAGGTGCGTTCTTCTTTTTTATTGCGAATAATCTTATAGAAACGATGGTGGGTATGAAGATTGATTACGACAATCAGGTGATCGAGTTTAATGTTCAATATGGAAACGGGAAAAAAATCTCCATTCATATAGATTCGTCAGGGCGCATAACACTCAAGGTACCTAAGAAAACATCTGAAGAGACGATTAAAAGTGTGGTTGAGCGTAATGGCAAAATGATTGTGGAGAAGCTGCAAAGTCTCGAAGCGGCTCGTGAAACGCCAAAGATGATCAGAGCGTACGAAGATGAAGGAAAGTTCCTGTATCTAGGCAAATATTATTCTCTGCATGAGCTTATAGAGACAGCGGAGCTAAGTGAAGAACAACTTCAGTTAAAGCTGAAAAAGTTCTATTTCTCTAGCTGCAAGAAGCTTATAGGAGAGCGGATCACTAGGTACCAGACGCAGCTTAGAGTAAAACCTAAGAGTATCGAAATTGTAGAGTCCAGGACCAAATGGGGAAGCTGCAGCTCCGATAAAAAGCTAACCTTTAACTATCGTCTGGCCATGGCTCCCGTGGAGGTTATCGATTATGTGATCATCCATGAGTTATGTCATTTGCTGCATATGAACCATGATCGCTCCTTTTGGCGACGGGTTGGAAGCCTAATGCCGGATTATAAGGAGAAGGAAGAATATTTAGCAAGATATGGACGGGCTATGACGTTATGAAAAAAAGGGTATTCCAGTGCAACTAGAGTAATGGTTGCTGGGAATACCCTTCGTTATTTTAACCCCTTTGCAGCAATCGATAGAGGTTAAGTGCCAGTTGAATCTCGAATAACTCATCAGAGTTTTTCAGATCTATATTTAGCAAATCTTTGATTTTATCAATCCGGTAAATAAAGGTGTTGCGGTGAATAAACATCGCTTTGGCGGCTTCGGTTACATTCTGATTGTACATAAAATAATACTCCAAGGTAGACATGAATCTCGTGTTCATCGTCTGGTCATGTTCATGAATGCCTCCCAGAACTTTGTTAAAGAATGTCTCCATTTCCGTAGGCTTAATGTTGGAATCCAGAAAATGATAGACAGAATAATCCTCGAAGTGAGCAATGCTCCGGCTGTCTTTATTAAACCGCTGCATGAGCCGCATAGCTTCCTGGGCCTCGAAGAAGCTTCGATGGAGCGAAGCAAGTGTCTTATACTGACTGCCAATGCCGATGAGAAAATGATTTTTAGTCATTTCCTGAGCCAGCAACTGCAGCACCTCTTGAGCAAAGGCTTTCGTATCGCTTACGGAAATTGGCGGTTTATTTTCATTTTTGCCGATCAAGATGATGATTTGCTGATTGCGATAGTAACAGATTAGCTCTCCACCTGCATTACTGGACAAGCCATAGATCAAATTGACACATTTTTTGACCATATGCTCCATTTCATATTTTCTATAAACCATGTCCGTGTAGTTTTCCAGCTGTGTAGCTTCAACATGGATAACTGTACAGTAATACGCATAGTTAACTTTAAGCCCATGCATAGCAGATAGGGAATGCAGTGTTTCTGTTGAAGTAATATTGCCAGCTAATAAGTCGTCGAAGAAGTCCTGCCTAATTTTATGCTTTACCTCTTCGATTTCCTTGGCTTTGATCCGGTCCAGTGCAAGCATCGTGGATACATGCTCTAACGCGGTGTAGTCAAATTCAACCAGCTTGCGTACCGTTTGCAGAACGACGATATACGCGTAAGCATTACTGGATACAGAAACCGGCATAATGCAGCACTTGTACGGCTGTCCCTGAGAATAGTAGGTGCGTTTGATGGATTTTTTGATTTCAGTAATATACTTTGGGAAAGCTACCGTGAACTCTGTTGGAAAAACAGGCCTGTTCTTCACCAGTGGCAGGAATTCCTGAAGTGGAGATGGGTTGTCCTTATGATCTGTATAGCAGAGTAGGTTCCAGTCTCTATCTAATATAAGAACAGGGTTATGGATCGTGTCGGACAATTCCGCCGATATTTGCTCAATACCGCCGCCTTCGAGCGCGATTTTGAACAGCGCATTATGAAGGTCGAGCGAACGTCGGTTCACTGCATCGTAATCCGCGTTGGTCTTTTCGTTAATGATCGCAATGACTCTGGACAAGGTGTATTCAAAAGGGAGCTCCAGTAGCGGAAGTCCATGCTTATCAGCAAGCTCGATCATGTTCTGCGGGATAGCATCGAAATATCGCTTCATTTTGATGCAGAGTCCTGCACAGTTATTCTCCACCAGCTCATGAATGAATTTGTTCTGTAGCTCCGTGCTGTCTTTGAAGATATATCCGGTGGATAAAAGCAGCTCGTTCGAGGTCAGCCAGTCAAATACGTCCGGATTCTCGATGATATTAACTACGGAGATTTGATTGTTTAGGCCAGAATGCCCCGCAACGATCTTTATGCCTTCGATGGATTTGATTTGTAAGATATCTTTTATCGTTAGCATCAATTCACACCTCTCATCATCACCCATTGTGCAATGTGCATAGTGATTACTTGTTGTTTTTAGTGTTCTTGTATGATGACCCCCAGTGTACGGAGGACTACAATAAGGGTGTCAGGTAACGTTTAACCGTTAAACTGTGATATATTTCACAAAAATATCCTTTTTCACACAGAAAGCAGCTCAATCTTCATCATTCTTGGAATTTTATGAACTGAGTGTAACATCTTCTATCATTCATCATCAACCGTTACGGTTTTTTATGAGAACGCTTTCTATATAGGATAACCTGACAATAAGTGACCAAACCATTATCTACTTCCTTCTCAAGGGGGCGATCAAACGGAGTATTCTCAGAGCAAGTGTACCTCTTATTTAAAAGCTGGGATATCCAGTGATAGCGCGTTCTTTCATCGGATTCGAGAATCAAGATTTTTCGGAAATATACACAGCATATTTGAGCGGACGATAAATGTAAGGTGCAAGGCAACTGATGAATTATATACCATTGCGAGCAGTAGGGTAGATAATGCGCCTAATACTTTGATTACAGAGGTTAGTAGTTTTTCGGTTCTTGGACTGGTTGTGGGAGAAGAAGTTTTTGCGGAGAATGATCAATTATATATTGGCACTAAGCTTTCAATATCGATCAAGGAACTGACAGTTTGGCAGAGCTCTCTATCTATTTTTCCAAAAGAAGTAAAGACGCTAAGAGATAATTTGGCTGTGGCAAAAGCTTATATCAATAGCTATGGAAAACCAGGCGGTATGAAGCAGTTTGCGGGTTCTAGCTGCTTTGAGAGAGAAACGATGCGGCTGCTGGAAGAGCGATCTTCAGGTCTTCTAAATGCTTTGGCGAATGACAGCATGGGAGATGCTGCTCATTATGCAATTCGACTAATGGGATTAGGCCCAGGTCTGACTCCGTCGGGAGATGATTTTTTAGTTGGATTGTTTGCTGTGATCCATCTGCCTCAGAGTCCTATTAATAAATATCAGCCGTGGTGCAGGGAAGTCGTGAACGAAGCAGCTGAATTAACGAATGAAATAAGCTATATGGCTCTGAAAAAAGCGGCTTGGGGTCAGGTGAGAGAGTCAATGGGTCAGATGCTGCATTCGCTCATGTATGAGAGTAAGGAAAATATGCTTCTTGGCTTATCGGCAGTGCTGGATATAGGTTCTTCTTCCGGAACAGATATTGCCTTGGGGATCATTAGCGGTTTGGATCTTAATCTAGAACAACGTTGGAGGTAAGATATGTCGACTAAAATAGTAATTAAAAGAAACACATACTTTGATTCCGTCTCGCTCATGTCGTTGTCGACCAAAGCGAATCAAATAGAGGGTGTCGAACAAGCTTTTATCGCAATGGCTACTCAAATGAATAAAGAGGTATTAGCGAATGTAGGGCTGATAACCCCTGAGCTAGAGGAAGCTAAGAATAGTGACCTGATGATCGTAATCAAAGCAGCATCCCCTGAGCTGGCTGAAGTTGCCTTTGGAGCAATCGAAGAGCTGTTTATTAAAAAAGACAGTGCAGTTGGCGGTACAGAGCTTAAATATCCAACAATTGAGTCGGCAGTGAAGAATAGGACAGCAGCTAATCTTGCAGTGATTTCAGTCAACGGAGCGTTTGCAGCCAGAGAAGCAAGAAAAGCGCTGGAGAATAATCTCCATGTCATGATGTTCAGTGACAACGTAAGCGTAGAAGACGAAATTGAATTAAAAAAAATAGCACATGAGCGTGGATTACTGATGATGGGGCCGGATTGCGGAACCGCGATCATTGGAAATATGGCCTTATGTTTTGCCAATAAAGTTCGTAAAGGCAATATCGGCATCGTGGGTGCATCCGGCACAGGAAGTCAGGAAATCAGCGTGCGGATTCACGATTTTGGCGGAGGCATCTCACAGTTGATTGGCACAGGCGGCAGAGACCTAAGTGAACGTGTCGGCGGAGTAATGATGCTTGATGCTATGAAAGCGCTTAACGAAGACGAAGCCACTAAGATCATTGTGTTGATTTCCAAGCCACCAGCCAAAAGTGTGGAACAAAAAGTGCTGAATGAAATCAAAAATATGCATAAGCCTGTCGTAGTCTGCTTTATCGGAGGAACGGAGGAAGCTGTTCTGGAGGCAGGTGGACATTTTGCCAAAACAACCAAAGAGGCCGCGCTGAAGGCGGTAATTCTATCCGGCATTGATGAGAGTCAAATTGATAAGCATCCGCTAAACCTTCCGCTGATTGAAGAGATTAAGGTCAAGCTGAAGCCAGAACAGAAGTATATTCGTGGGCTATTCTGCGGCGGTACTTTATGTGATGAAGCAATGTATCTAGCGATGGAGAAATACGACGATGTCTATAGCAACATTCCAAAAGATCCGGAATATCAGCTGGGTGATATCCATATCAGCCAAGCACATACGTTTATTGACTTTGGGGATGATGGGTTCACTAACGGCAAACCACATCCGATGATTGATCCTTCTTCACGGATTGCCAGATTCAAGCAGGAAGCGAAGGACCCGGCGGTGGGCGTGATCATTATGGATTTTGTATTAGGCTATGGATCGCATGAGGATCCAGTAGGTGTTATGGTGCCTGCAATTATTGAGGCTAAGCAAGCAGCGGAACAAGAAGGCAGACATTTGGAGATTATCGGCTATGTCCTTGGAACCGATCTGGATACACCTTCGGTCCAAGAACAGCTTGATAAGCTGGTATCCGTGGGTGTTACCTATGCAAGCAGTAATACGAATGCAGGACTTCTTGCCAGAGGTTTTGTAGAGAAGGGAGTATAACATGAGCAGAATCAATGAGTTATTTAAGAGTGAACTTCACGTTATCAATGTCGGCCTAGAAATGTTCAAGGATGATATCCTGAAGCAAAAAGGCAACGTAACCCATCTGGAATGGAAGCCACCTGGTGGAGGTAAGCCCGAATTAATTGCCGCACTGGATGCGTTAGAGCAAGAGGAAATTGCTGCAAAGATTGAGGCTGCCAACAAGCTGGCTGTAGAGCGAATCGTGAATTCACAACCGGTATTGGTTGGTTTTGACCAAGCGATCAACGTCGTACCAGGGATGACTAAGACTACGATATTACATGCAGGGCCTCCGATTACTTGGGATAAGATGAGTGGTCCCATGAAAGGTGCAGTTACCGGCGCTTTGGTCTTTGAGGGCTTGGCGAAGGATCTCGATGAAGCTGCCGAACTAGCGGCATCAGGTGAGATTACGTTCTCCCCTTGTCACGAGCATAATTGTGTGGGTTCCATGGCAGGGGTAACCTCAGCCTCTATGTTTATGCACATTGTAGAGAATAAAACGTATGGCAACATCGCTTATACGAACCTTAGTGAGCAACTGTCGAAAATCTTGCGGATGGGTGCAAACGATGAAACGGTCGTTGCCCGTTTGATCTGGATGAGAGATGTGCTTGGACCGATGCTGCGTGAGGCGATGAAGTTCTCTGAGAACGGCATTGATCTGCGGCTCATGTTATCACAGGCGCTCCATATGGGAGATGAATGCCATAACCGCAACAACGCTGGAACAACTCTTTTGATTCAGGCATTAACGCCGCTTATCCTGAGAACAGATTTTACTAATGAGCAGAAAATCGAAGTGTTCGACTTTGTGGCAATGAGTGATTATTTCTCCGGACCAACTTGGATGGCTCTTTGTAAATGTGCACTTGATGCTGCCCATGGCATCGAGCATAGCACCATCGTAACAACGATGGCCCGCAATGGCGTGGAATTTGGTATTCGTGTCAGTGGAATGCAAGGCAATACCTGGTTTACCGGTCCTGCGCAAAAGGTTGTCGGACCGATGTTTGCAGGGTATAAGCCGGAAGACTCGGGACTCGATATCGGAGACAGTGCGATTACCGAAACGTATGGTATAGGTGGCTTCGCCATGGCAACCGCGCCGGCGATTGTAGCATTAGTTGGGGGAACCGTAGATGATGCCATGAACTATTCTGTGAAAATGAAGGAAATCACTACGACGGAGAATCCAAATGTGACGATTCCTTTGTTGAACTTCCGCGGAATTCCTACTGGAATCGATATTCGTAAAGTGGGTCAAACCAGCATTATGCCAGTGATCAACACGGCTATTGCCCATAAGGATCCAGGCATCGGAATGATTGGAGCCGGAATCACTCATCCTCCAATCGAGTGTTTCGAGCAAGCCATTCTCGCTTTTAGTCAGAGCATGCATTCATAGAACCACCCGCCCTTCAGGCCTATTCAAGGGTCTGAGGGCTTCATAAGCCATTGGTATGTAAGCGCTAACGATCTAGGGGGAGATTTATTATGGATCAAGTATTTATGAAGATGTTCTGGAAAAAGGGAGATTGGGCCGCGTTTTTCGGGCTGCTTGCTAACAATTTAACCAATCTGCTTACGATGATTTCATTGTTAATTTTTGTAGTAGGATTTCCGGAAGGTATGGTTTACGGCAGAGTCGTTCCTGCGTTTGGACTCGCGATTTTTATCGCAAGTATTGCTTATGGCTGGTTTGGATATCAGCTAGCCAAAAAAACAGGCCGAACGGATATAACCGCATTACCTTCAGGACCTAGTGCTCCATCGATTTTTACGGTAACTTTTCTAGTGTTAATTCCCGTATTTAGAGAAACCAATGATGCATCATTTGCGCTGCAAATTGGTCTCGTATGGTGTTTGTTCGAAGCCTTGATCCTTATTGTCGGCTCATTTCTGGGAGATGTGCTGCGCAAGGTTATTCCAAGAACCGTACTTTTATCTTGTTTATCTGGACTTGGATTGTTATTGCTGGCCATGAACCCGATGCTACAATCCTTCGAAACACCAGTGGTTGCTTTTGTTGTACTTGTGATCATCTTTATTAACTGGTTTGGCAAATCGCCAATATTCAAAAAAATTCCTACAGGATTTCTGCTGCTGATTGCTGGAACCGCGCTGGCTTGGATATTCGGCTTGCAGAATCCAGAAGCGATCACAACGGCTCTTTCAACACTTGGGTTTAATCCACCTGAGGTGCATATTACCAGCTTAATTCAAGGGATTCCGCATGCCTTGCCATACCTGGCTTCTGCAATTCCATTGGGACTGGCGAATTATATTTTTGACCTTGAAAATATTGAGAGCGCACATGCTGCCGGAGACCCTTATAACACTCGTAACGTTATGCTAACGAATGGGGTTGCTTCAAGTATTGGTGCTTTCACAGGTAATCCGTTCCCGGTAACTGTGTATATTGGTCATGCAGGCTGGAAATCTATTGGGGCTGGACTTGGTTATACCATAGCTTCTGGTTTCTCCATGTTAATTATTTGTCTCTTTGGCATAGGAGCACTGCTGTTGTCTATCATACCTGTTGTGGCGATTGTTCCGATTCTGGTCTATGTCGGGGTCGTTACGGCGAATCAGGTGGTTCGAGAGACACCTAAAAATGAAGTGCCCGTTATCTTTATCACCTTGTTCCCATGGATCGCCAACTGGGCTTTAACGCTTGCGAACAACATTTTTAATGCGGCTGAAACTTCGGCTTCCAAGGTGGGGATTGATCTCTTATTAAGCAAAGGGGTTTATTACAACGGCCTGATGCATTTAGGAAATGGTGCACCGCTTAGCAGCTTGATTTGGGGCTCCATCACTATTTTCTCTATCCTGAATAAACCACTGCGGGCTGCTGTCTTTGCTGTAATCGCGTCTGGCCTATCTTTATTTGGAATCATTCACGCGCCGACTGTTGGATTTGCTCAAGCTTCACTTATGCCGTTCGTATACGCCTACTTGATGGTGGCAGGATTATTTGTTTATAAGCATTTTTCAGACCTTCGTGACCCAGCGAACAAGCTGCAATCCGAATAAATAATTGATAAAAAGAAATAGGAGAGCTAAGCCATGACTAATCAAACTCTGTCAGAAGATTTAATTCAAGCAGCGGATCGCGGGGATTTAGCTGCCGTAGAACAGCTTTTGGCTCGTGGTGCCGATGTTCATCATAAGGATGCCAGTGGTCGTACTGCGCTGATGGCGGCAACGCAAAAAAATCATATTCCTCTCGCTCAAAAGCTGATTGAAGCAGGCAGTGATGTGAATGCAAGAGATATCACTATGTTATCACCCTACCTGTGTGCCGGTGCCAATGGATTTCATGAGATTCTGTCTTTAACTCTTGCCGCAGGTGCGGATACAACCAGTGTAAATCGTTTTGGGGGAACTACACTGCTTCCCTCCAGCGAGAAGGGGTATCTAAGAACTGTTCAGAAATGCTTGGAAGCAGGTGTTGCAGTTAACCATATGAACAATCTGGGATGGTCTGCCTTGCTGGAGGCAGTAATTCTCGGGAATGGTGGCCGTTTATACTCCGATATTATTCAGTTGTTGGTGGATGCTGGAGCGGATGTTCATTTGCCGGATCGTGACGGAAAATCATCGTTGCAGCATGCAGAAGAGCTGGGTCAGGAGAGGGTCATCCGTATTCTCAATAAAGAAAAGCTAACGATTCATCCAAGTATTCAAAGCGCTCAAGAGCTAGCTCGGGCAGAGGATTTCCGGAAAGCAAGTTTGGTTATGGAACATGCAATGCAAGTGGACAGTAATAATTCAGATTTCTATTACTATAAAGGATACTTCTTAGGGGAACTCGGGAGATATGACGAAGCTCTGGCAGCTTATCAACAGGCACTTACTATTGATCCGGATGACCTTGATTTCTATTTCTATACCGCAAATGCCTACCGAATGATGAAGCGATCCGAGCAAGCATTAGCAGAGTATGACAAAGCGATAGAACGCGATCCTGGCGAAAGCTTCTTCCGCTATCATAAATCCAATTATTTAAGAGAGTTGGGCAGGCATGAGGAAGCGGTCAAAGTTATGGATCAGCTTCTGGAACAGCAGCCTGCCCGGTATGATTTCTCGTTCCATAAGGCGAACAGCTTGAGATCACTTGGCCGGCATCAAGAGGCAGTTGAGGCGATTGAGAACGCAATTGCTAACGATCCGAGCAATCCTTTATATCATCATCATAAGGCTCAGTCACTTGGTTTACTTGGTGATCATGAAATGGCCATTCAAGAAATAGATATTGCTATCAGCTATAATCCTGCCAATCCGGATTTTCACTCCGCGAAGGAACAATTTCAGCTGGCCCTTAAAAGCTAATCAATGAGGATCAACTGATCCGTCAGGAGGAATGGAATGAGTAAATTTATAGTTGTAGCCATTGGCGGTAATTCATTGGTGAAAGACAATGGCCGCGATTCTATAGAGGATCAATCTGAGGCAGTACGTGAAATTGCTGTCAATATCGCTGATCTGGTGCAAGCAGGCAACGATGTGGTGGTTACTCACGGCAACGGTCCACAGGTTGGATTCGAGCTGAGACGAAGCGAGGTGGCTTCGGAAGTCACTGGAATGGATGTTACTCCGCTGGTCAATTGCGTGGCGGGCACGCAAGGGGGCATAGGTTATTTAATCCAGCAGGCCTTAACAAATGAATTCATTCACCGCAGATTAGACAAGAAGGTTGCCACAGTTATTACTCAGGTCGAGGTTAGCAAAAATGATCCGAATTTTCAGTCTCCCTCGAAACCAGTGGGCTCCTTCTTCACGCTTGAGCAAGCAGAGGAGATGAAGCGTGCCAAGCCAGATTGGGTCATCATTGAGGATTCAGGTCGTGGTTACCGCCGTGTTGTTCCATCGCCTAAGCCGATTGATATCGTTGAAAAGAACGTCATTAAATCACTCATTGAGACGGGTTATGTGGTGATCGCTGTTGGCGGAGGCGGGATTCCTGTGATCAAAACCGAAAATAATACCTACGAAGGTATCGATGCGGTCATTGACAAAGACTTTGCTACAAGTCTGCTGGCCGAACAGATCGACGCAGAATCGCTGATCATTACAACAGGAGTTCCTCAGGTATGTGTAAATTTCGGTACGCCTGAGCAGAAGGCTCTTGAAGAAGTTACAGCGGCAGAAATGATGGTATATGCGGAGCAGGGTCATTTTCCTGCTGGAAGTATGCAGCCTAAAATTGAAGCAAGTCTTAGCTTTTTGAAAAAGGAGGGACGTAGAGTTATCATTACTAATCCGGAAAATATGAAAGCTGCGATGAGCCAACAGGCTGGCACACATATTGTAAATTAATATGATCTTATTTATCTCATCATTTCATGGAGACCGCCACTGATCTAAATCAGGGCGGTTTTTTGACATGTTCATGAATTGTTACTCAACTGCTGCTTTCAGATGGCCATATTCTGGTGAATAAAAGGAAGATAAGAGGTAAAACTATGTCCACTATATAAAAAAGAATACATTAAAATGCGGGGGTAAAAGATGAGATCGAATAAAGGAACAACACAACGTTTTACCAGGGCTACAATTCTTTGTTGTATTTGTGCATGTACGGTATTGTTAAGTGGATGCACTAAAGCAGCGGATGAGACTCAAGTGGCTACTCCAACGGCTCAAGTAGAAACCACAGCACCTTCTGCAGAAGCTACTACACCTGCGCCTACGAATAACGCAACAGAACAACCCATGACATCTGCGTCACCCGGTTCAAATACTGGGGAACTTCCAGAGGGAGTGAGCATTCAGAGAGTTATCAAGGATGTTTCGTTAAAAGATAGCTATCATAAAAAGGTTGAACTGTTAAGCGACGGTGGCAAGCGGGTTACCATTACAGATCCGAATCAAAAGATTGTTTTGCAGCAGATTGAATATGACGGAAGGATCACTGCGGTTAAGGATAAACAGATTACCGTTCAAGTGGAGGGCGGTAAAGAGCAAACCTTAACGATTCCTGATCATATAGTCATTGAAGATGAAGACAAGCTCGGATTAAATAATGGCGTTGAAATCGAGTGGACGGTAAATGCAGACGGACAAATCGAAAGCGTGGAACTGGACGATTAAAAATTTACCGAGGTGACTGGATGAAATTTCTAATCGTACTTGGTAGTATTATTGTTCCCATTGTCATGCTGATGTTACAAGGTAAATCGATAAAGTGGCGTATGGTATTTAATGTTGCTTCGGTCTTAAGTGCGATTATCTTTGGAAATATTTCCGCTTTGGCGATTTACGAAATATTAAGGGATCATGCTGTATTTATGACCTCGATCCATGCGATATTTTTAAATCCAATGTTTCTTATTACCGGAGCCTATCTTGGCGTTTATTTAATTTATCGGTTGATGATAATTTCGTATGACGAGGTTTATATGTGATGGGTACAATACAAATAGGGGTGTTCCCGCGTAGGGACACCCCTATTTGTATTGTTAACAGGACAGATGCTTAAGAGGACTTTCCTACAACGTTTGCTCCGCTCTTCGTGATCTTGTAGGTGATGATATCACCATTCCAGAAGTGGAATTTTAGGATAACCTCGCCGTCTTTAACATCTTTAAAGAACGCGGGAAGCAGCTTGATTTCTTTAGTGTTATAAGAAGGTGAGAAGGTATTGCCGAATTCCTTAAATGGAGTCCAGTCCTGCGGACCTGCATTGCCACCAGCGGTATATACAGCTTCCATTGTGGCAAGCTGGTTACCATTAAAGGTGGTCGGAATGGCAAAGGATTCAGTCGTGCCTTTTGCATCGCTTAATTTAGCTGTGTCATACACAATCACCTTAAGCCTCCACGCAACACCCTTGTTGAATTTCAGAGTCAGCACGGCATTTTCACCGTATTTTTGGGAAGCTGTGAGCTTTTTGAGTTGGCTGGCTTTGAGGATGAGCTCCTCACCATTTAATGTGTAATCTTTACCTTTGGTCAGATATTTTCCGTTGGCACTAATGGTGGTTAGCTTATTGCCGTTCAGGTTTAGCTTAACCTTGGTATCTTTGATTTGTGCACCTTTTTTTAGGTAGACCAAATCGCTTTCGGTGCTGGAGGAACGCTCCTTCAGACCAGACATTAATACATTGTGGAGTTCAGGATCAGACCACTTATAAGTTTTACGGTTGAAATGCTGCCCGTTATCCCAGAGCATGGAAGTCATTTTCTTTTCTTTCAAATAATAAGTCAGATACTCGAAGAATTTAAGCTTCTCGCCCTGTTCAATCACACCCGTGTCTTTATCGAAACCTAATAAACCAAATTCGCCGACGATGACAGGGATGCCTTTAGCTACAAATGTATTGTAAACGTTATCAAAAGTTTGAGTGATATCGTTTTTTGTATCTTTTTCAAATGTGGTGTAGCCGGCAATGTTCACACTAAAAGGCCAGAAGCCATAGAAGTGAACGGTCGCAATAATATTCGGATCGTTTAGAGCCGTAATCGTCTTATAGAGATGATCCATTCTTGTTTGTGTAGGTGAAGACTCTAATGAAGGCAATACAAGTGGGCGGAGGTCGTTTTTCCCACCGGATTTCCGCACGATCTGATAGAAGGAGTTATTGAGTTCAGTAAGCATTTGCTCCATTTTTGCTTCGTCTGTGCTTCCACCATCGGTGAACCGAGGTTCATTTATGCTCTCGAACATCAGCTTATCGGATTTGTCCTTAAAGCGATCGGCAATTTGAGTCCAGGCTGCATTATAACGCGCCAGCGTTTCATCGTGTTTTTCTTCCATATGGCTTACCCATAGCCAGGAATCATGATGGACATTAATCATGACATAAAGCTTGGCGTCCAGTGCCCAGCCGACAACTTCTTCCACACGGTCGAGGTAGGCTTTTTCTAGGGTATAGTCTGGTGCCGCACCCATGTGAGTATCCCAGGTCACAGGAATCCGAATACTTTTATAGCCTTGAGCGGCGATCTTTTTAATAAGTTCTTGGGTCACACGAGGATTGCCCCAGGAGGTTTCGTCCTCACCTGTAGCATCTAAAGTATTACCGAGGTTCCATCCGGGCTGCATTTCGTCTACATAGGATTGGATCTTACTCTTTGGCGCTGCCTTAGCTTGTTGCTCATCCTTAGTTGCAGCTGCAGCCATGGATGAGAACAGAGAGAGCAGAAGAGCGGTGACAAGTGTCAATGATAAGAAGGATTTCTGGATTCGCGTAGTCATTGAATTCTCCTTTGTGAGATAAATTTAGGATGCTTGGACCTGGCTTTGACGCTGTACTTGGTGGTTAGATGAACACGAACACCTCCAATGTTATTTTTGTAAACGCTTTCTGAATATACCCTAACATAGAATTCACTCAGCGAGTACCTTACTAATTTGTGGCAAATTCATATAAGAATTAGTGATTTAAATTAATTTTCCCCACAGTTGGATAAAGAAATTATTTAAATATCCCTACTCGTAGAAATTGGTTATTCAATAGGATTATCTCTAGCTGCCCGTTATACAAAAAAGAAATATAACATGACAAAAGCATATATATTAGATATGATGAAGCATGAAAATTTAAAATTAGAAATAGGTGCCAACTATGATAGTTGCGGAAGTACAATCATAGATTGGTTAAATGGAAAGCGGGTGTGAATCCCGCGCGGTCCCGCCGCTGTGAAAGAGGAGTCCTTGCAAAATGCCACTGGGAAACTGGGAAGGCAGCAAGGGTGATGATACTTGAGCCAGAATATCTGCCTTTTTCTGTTACACCATCAAACTCTACGATCGATAGAGAGGTGCTTGAATAGTGTTGGCCATCTATTATTGTGGTTCACTATCTTAACCTCTTGACGTTTATGTTGAGTGGTTTTTTTGTGGTTATAAGAAAAGTTTATTCTGTTTTTTATCATAGGTATGAAGGGAAGGGTTATGGAAAAATGAAGAAAAATAAGTTTTTAGCGTGGTTACTTATTGTAGCTGTATTTATTACGACATTCTCTACAAGTGTAATCCCGGCTCAAGCAGATGGAGCAAGCTCTACCCTTAAAGGGTATGTATCTGTATCCGTAGAGAAATTCACCTTAGGCCAAGGGTATGTTAAGGAACCTATTAAAGTTCCGATTTATGAAGGCGATAATGGCGCATCTTTAATAACACGTGCGCTAGGAGATGGGAATTATAGATATTTAGGAAATATAGATAGTGGTTTTTATTTATCAGAAGTTAAAGATAGTGGCAGAAGCGAAGTCAATATTCCACAATATACTTTAGATATGATTTCAGCTGATGGGAATACAGTCGGCACTAAAGCAGACCCAGAGTGGTTAAGTCAGTTTGACTATACTTCCATGTCGGGTTGGATGTATGCAGTAAATAATGTGTTTCCTCCGTTTGGGATGACCGATTATAAGCCTCAAGACGGTGATATCATTCGAACTCAGTTCACCACTTATGGCTATGGTTCTGATCTTGGTGGCTGGGGAGAAATCCCAGTTCAACTTGCCAATAAGGATGCTTTAACTGCGGAAATCGCCGAGATTAACAGTGACCCTAATAAAGAAACTATTTTGGACAGACCAGTAGTACAATCGGCAGTTTATCAAGCCTATTCCGTGCTCGAAAATATGGCAAGCTCTCAAATAAGTGTAGATCATGCGCTTGTAGGGCTTAACCATGCATTAGATATAGAACCCCCTGTTATTACTGTAAGTGGCATACAAGATAAACAGGAAGTATCTAATAAAGAAATAAGCTTCAAAGTAGCTGTCACAGACAATGTATATAGTGACATCATTCCAGAAGTGAAGCTGAATGGTGTTACTTTATCACCTGCGAATGGGGAGTACAAAGCTTCTCTGAATTCAGGCAGTAATGCAATTACTGTAACGGCTCTTGACGGAGCTGGAAACAAAACAAATGTAACTTATCAAGTTACTTACAAACTGGAAACTACAGTTGCCGTCAAACAACAGTTAGATAAAAGCCTTGCCTATATTCTAAACACTGTAAAGAATCCGTCGTTTGGAACAGGTAGTGGAGAATGGTCGATCCTTTCTCTGGCACGGGCGAACTATACAGTACCTAACGGTTATTACGATCTTTATTACAACAATGTAGCAACGAAAATAGCATCGATCATTAAAGAGGATGGAAAACTCGACGCCAATAAAAGCACAGAGAATTCCAGAGCGATTCTTGGGCTTACCTCTATCGGAAAAGATATCACAAATGTTGCGGGATATGATCTGAGAAAAGCACTCGCTGATTATCAATATATCCAAAAGCAAGGCAATAATGGTCCGATTTTTGCTCTGATTGCGCTAGATAGCCATAACTATGAGATCCCAGTAGTTGATGGAGTTACAGAACAGACCACAAGAGAAAAACTAGTTCAGTACATTTTAGATAAAGAGGTTAAAAAAGGTACAGAAGAAGCTGGTGGCTGGGCATTAGGCGTAACCAAAGCCGATGTCGATATGACTGCGATGGCGATGCAAGCTCTTGCACCTTATTATGCAACCCGTGATGATGTAAAAGCTGCCGTGGATCGGGCCATCCAATGGCTGTCCGATAACCAAAACAATCAAGGCGGATTTACAAGCTGGGGAAGCACTAGCAGCGAAAGTATCTCGCAGGTAATTGTAGCCTTAACTGGTGTAGGCGTAGATCCGCACACGGACGCTAGATTTGTTAAAAGTGGAAATTCGCTTATTGATGCATTACTTAGCTTTGCTGCACCTGAGGGTGGATTTAAGCATATCCTCACAGGCAAAGTAGACAATATGGCAACGGACCAAGGTACGTATGCACTTGTGTCCTATGATCGTCTGATCAATCATAGCAGCCGTCTCTTTGATATGAATGATGTGCAATTAGAACAACCTACTACTGTTGTAGCCAAACAACAATTAAATAAAAGCCTTGCCTATATTCTAAACACTGTAAAGAATCCGTCGTTTGGTACAGGTAGTGGAGAATGGTCGATTCTATCTTTAGCACGGGCGAACTATACAGTACCTAACGGTTATTACGATCTTTATTACAACAATGTAGCAACGAAAATAGCATCGATCATTAAAGAGGATGGAAAACTCGACGCCAATAAAAGCACAGAGAATTCCAGAGCAATATTAGGACTTACCTCTATCGGAAAAGATATCACAAATGTTGCGGGATATGATCTGAGAAAAGCACTGGCTGATTATCAATATATCCAAAAGCAAGGCAATAATGGTCCGATTTTTGCTCTGATTGCGCTAGATAGCCATAACTATGAGATCCCTGTAGTTGATGGAGTTACAGAACAGACCACAAGAGAAAAACTAGTTCAGTATATTTTAGATAAAGAGGTTAAAAAAGGTACAGCAGAAGCTGGTGGCTGGGCATTAGGCGTAACCAAAGCAGATGTCGATATGACTGCGATGGCGATGCAAGCTCTTGCACCTTATTACGCAACCCGAGATGATGTAAAAGCCGCCGTGGATCGGGCCATCCAATGGCTGTCCGATAACCAAAACAATCAAGGCGGATTTACAAGCTGGGGAAGCACTAGCAGCGAAAGTATCTCACAGGTAATTGTAGCCTTAACTGGTGTGGGCGTAGATCCGCACACGGACGCTAGATTTGTTAAAAGTGGAAATTCGCTTATTGATGCACTGCTTAGCTTTGCTGCACCTGAGGGTGGATTTAAGCATATCCTCACAGGCAAAGTGGACAATATGGCAACGGACCAAGGTACGTATGCACTTGTGTCTTATGATCGTCTGATCAATCATAGCAACCGTCTCTTTGATATGAATGATGTGAAAGTGGAACAACCAGAAGAACCTGGGCCTGGGCAACCAGAGGGTCCGAAAGAATTTCCGTTACCTTCTGGGGAGAACCCGAAAGTTGAAATCCCAAATGACGCTAATGATTATATCGTTCCGATCAGCACTGGAGATAGCAACAAAGAAATCACAGTAGCTATTCCGGAGGGAAATCAATCGAAGGTTAGTGTCAATTTACCAAGTAACAGCGACCTTCCTCAGATAGAGGCCATAAAAGGTAACGTATCTGTAGTCATTCCTAAGGGTGCAAAAGTTACAAGTGGGGATGCCTCTGCAATTGAACTGATTTCAGCTTTAACCGGTGGAGAATCTGCACTAAAAGATAGTGTGAATCAGATTATTCCCGGGGACAAGAAGCTTGATAACATTCTTCAAACATTTTCCATGGGTGGTAGTGCAAGAGTAGAATTCAGTCAATTTATTACGTTAACCTTTAAGGACCTTACAGGAAAAGATGCAGCTTATATTCAAAATGGCACTCCTCATGCCATTCAAAAATTTGCAAGTGATGACTTAGGTTTTGCAAGCGGTAAGTCTGAGTATGCCTATGATAGTGGAAATGATTTAATTGTAAAAACCAATCACTTCACTGACTACATTGCTTATGCTTCCAGTGCAGTACAAACACCTGGCGGCGACGGTGGTAACGGTAATGGCGAAGGTAATGGTAGTGGAAATGGTGAAGGAAATGGCAGCAACAATGGTGGCGGAACCACTCCATCGAAACCATATGTAATCCTGTCCGTGGATAAGCTTACGATTAATAAGGGATATGTTGTTCCATCTGTACAGGTAGAGCTACAATCTGGTGACACAGTGTGGTCTGTACTAAAAAGAGTGCTGGATAGCCGCGGTATCGACTATAGAGATTCCTGGAACAGTGACTTTGGAAGTGTGTATGTTGAATCCATAGCTGGTGATGGGGAATTTGACCATGGCAGCGGCAGTGGATGGATGTATAATGTGAATGGGAAATATCCTAATTATGGTGCATCTTCATATGACCTAAGTGCCGGGGACAGAATTCAGTGGCGTTATACTACGAATTTGGGTGTGGATCTAAATGCACCGATACCAACGATGAGCCCAACCCCAACGCCTAAGCCTGGTGCTACTCCGGCTCCTGGTGGGGGAGCTAATCCGGAAGGCAGTGGTGATCCAAATGTGAGTCCATCTCCAACAGTGACTCCTAAGGATCCTACCCAGAATACGAATGATATTAAACAACTGTATACAGATGCTGATAAGATCTCTTCCTGGGCCTATTCAGCGATTGAAACAGCTACAGTAAAAGGGTATATCCAAGGTAACAATGGTCAGGTGAATCCGAAGGCTTATATCACAAGAGCGGAGTTCACTAAGATTCTCGTTTCTGCATTAGAACTTGATATTAAGAGTGATAAAGGCATTACCTATAAGGATGTCGCTCTAGGCGATTGGTTCTATCCATATGTGAATGCTGCGCATAAGGCAGGTCTAATCACAGGCTTTAATAATGAATTTAAGCCAAATGACAAGATTACTCGTGAGCAGATGGCCGCAATTATCGTCAGAGCATTGGCCATCCCGGCGACGAAGCCTGGAACAGCGATTAAAGATATCAACACAGTATCGGCATGGGCCAAAGCAGATGTAGAGACCGTTGTTGCGACTGGTTTGATGTTAGGTGATGATAATCAATTTAAGCCTAAAGAGCTAGTAACCAGAGAAATGGCGGCTGTTGTAGCTACTAGAACCCATGATTATAAGAGTGGGAACAAAGTGGTTAGTCCAACTATTCAGAATACAGCAGTTAGTTCTTACATTCAGAACACAGCTGCCTTTTTGCAAAAAACAGTAACAAACCCGGTCATTTCCTCGGTTGGCGGGGACTGGACAGTCTTCGGGCTGGCACGTTCAGGTGTGAAGGTTCCAGATAGTTATTACACTAAGTACTATGCAAATGTAGAAGCGACTCTTAAAGAAAAATCAGGGAAGCTGCATAGCGTAAAATATACGGAATATGATAGAGTTATTTTGGCATTAACTTCAATCAACAAAAATATTGATAAAGTGGCGGGTTATAACCTACTGGAACCGCTCGCGGATTTTGATACTGTAATTAAGCAAGGTATTAATGGACCTGTGTTTGCTCTCATTGCACTGGACAGTAATCATTACGACATTCCAGTGGTTAAGGATGTAAAGACGCAGACGACTAGAGAGATGCTCATTGATTATATTTTGGGCAGAGAGATCAGCGGCGGTGGATGGGCACTAGGCAGTAATGCTACAGCGGCTGATCCAGATATCACGGGGATGGTCATTCAAGGCTTAACGCCTTATTACAAAACCAACGCCAAAGTAACAGCTGCTGTGGACCGGGGGATTGCTTGGTTATCCAAAACACAGACAGCAGACGGTGGTTTTGCAAGCTGGGAATCTACAAATTCCGAAAGCATCGCTCAGGTGATTGTAGCTTTAACTGGCCTTGGTATTGACCCGCATAAGGATTCCAGATTTATTAAAAATGGACATTCCGCAGTAGACGCATTGCTTAGTTTTGCTGCACCTGAAGGTGGCTTTTATCACGTGAAGCAGGGTGGAGTAGGCAATGGAGGCGCGCAACCAGGAGAAGTAGATCTTATGGCTACTGATCAGGCGATGTATGCACTGGTTTCCTATGATCGGCTCGTTAATGGCCAGACACGTCTTTATGATATGACAGACGTCAAATAGAATTTTATTTAGAGAGATAAGCAAGGGTAGCGTGTATACCCTTGCTTATTATTTAAGGTGGGACTAGAGAAATGAACAAGAAGAAATGGTTAACAGCGATACTAATCATAGGTGTATTGGCTATCGCCTTCTTTTGGGGCGGGGATTACCAGAAGAGCCCAAACAAGGTCGCTAATAGTAGCGTTGAGACACAGGTTATAGAGCCTGAGAACACTGCTTCCGCAACAAATGATGATGTTGAACCCACTGAGGCAATCGCTACTGAGACAACAGAGATAACACCGTCAGCTACGCCAAGTGAAACAGCTAAGCCCATTGAAGCCCTAAAACCAAATGAATCGGCAACACCAACGGAAGCTGTAACACCAACAGGAACTGCAGCACCAACAGAAGTTGTAACACCGGTCGTAACAACAAAACCTGCTGCAACGAAGCAACCTACCACAACGCCGAAAGCGGCTAAAACGCCCGTGCCGGAAACGAAAGCGACGGCAAAACCCGTAACAAAACCTGATTCAAAAGTAGCGACAACAGAAACCAAGCAGGAACCGAAAAGGGATAAATTTCTTACCGATCCAGTGCCGAGCGGGAAACCTAAACCAGTGGAATGGCAAGATGCAACAGTAGATAAGAAGAAGCAATTAACGGCTACCTTGTCCGTCTCAGCGGCAACAATTTTAGATAACATGGATATTTTTAATGAGGATAAGCTTGAAGTATTGCCGGCAGATGGTATCATTTATAAAGCGCAGAAGGTAACCTTTTATGAAGGTGAGTCTGTGTTTGATGTTTTACTAAGAGAAATGAAGAAGAATAAAATCCATATGGAATTTAGCATGACGCCGATCTATAACAGTAATTATATTGAAGGCATAAATAATCTGTATGAATTCGATGCTGGAGAGCTCAGTGGATGGATGTACAAAGTAAATGGCTGGTTCCCTAACTACGGCAGTAGCCGTTATGTTCTCAAAGATGGCGATGTCATTGATTGGGTATACACTTGTGATCTAGGTCGAGATGTAGGTGGGTATGTAGCCACAGGAGGAGCTCAGAAATAATGAAGGATAGCTTTTCTACCTTTCATCCGTTTGTGAATTTTCTATATTTTGTTGTTGTATTGCTGTTTAGCATGGTGTTTATGCATCCTATATTTCAGGTGATCGCCCTTAGTAGTGCTGTAGCCTACTCAATTATGTTAAAAGGAAAAAAGGGCATCCGATTTAATCTGCTTTACATGATTCCTTTTCTGCTATTTATGGCAGTGATGAATCCTGTTTTTAATCATCAAGGGGTAACGATCTTGTTCTATTTAAACAACGGGAACCCCATTACGAAGGAATCGATTCTTTATGGCGTGGCAGCGGCGTGTATGTTTGTGACGGTAATTATTTGGTTCTCCTGTTATAACGTCGTGATGACCTCGGATAAGTTTATTTATATATTCGGAAAAATACTGCCGGCACTGTCGTTGATTTTTTCGATGGTGCTTCGTTTTGTTCCTAGATATTTAGCGCAAATAAAGGTGATTTCTAATGCTCAAAAATGTATAGGCCGGGATGTCTCACAGGGAAATCTCCTCGCGCGTGCGCGGAATGGGATTACGATTCTCTCCATTATGACCACCTGGGCTTTGGAAAATGCGATTGAGACAGCGGATTCCATGAGATCGAGAGGGTATGGATTGCCGGGGCGTACAAGCTTTTCTATCTTTCGGTTAGATGCCCGAGACAAAGTAGTTCTCTTGATCATGACAGGCTTAATTGCGCTGGTAGCCGTAGGGGCAGTGATGGGTGAGAACACCATGAGATTCTATCCATCGATTAAAGCGAGCACAATTACACCTTTTAGTATTCTTATATATATCGCTTATTTTGCGTTATGTATGATCCCAGTGCTCATCAATATGGTGGAGGCAATGAAATGGAAATCTATCGAATCGAAGAACTAAGCTTTACTTTTCCTGAACAAGAGCAAGCGGCTCTTTCGAATATTAATCTAACGATTGAAAGTGGAGACTTCATTACCATTTGTGGAAAGTCAGGCTGTGGCAAAAGCACTCTGCTTAGACAACTGAAAACAATCCTAACCCCACATGGCAATCGCCAAGGGGCAATTTATTATAAGGGTCAACCTGTAGAGGAGATCGATCAACGCACACAGGCAGCGGAAATTGGTTATGTACTCCAAAGTCCGGACAATCAAATTGTGACAGATAAAGTATGGCATGAGCTTGCTTTTGGGCTTGAGAGCTTAGGGTACGATAATTCTACGATTCGCCTGCGTGTGGCGGAAATGGCTAGTTTTTTTGGGATCCAGACCTGGTTTCATAAAAGTGTGACCGAGCTATCAGGCGGCCAGAAGCAGCTGCTTAACTTAGCATCCATAATGGCTATGCATCCCTCGGTTCTAATCCTCGATGAGCCTACCTCCCAGCTAGATCCTATTGCGGCTTCCGATTTTCTGGAGACGGTCAAAAAAATAAATCGTGAGCTGGGAACAACCGTGATCATGACCGAGCATCGTCTAGAGGATGTTCTTCCGCTTACAGATCGGTTGATTGTGCTGAATGAGGGAGTTGTGATCGCCGATGATACCCCGCAAAAGGTGGGCGAGGCTTTAAGTAAGCTGAACCATCCGATGTTTCTGTCCATGCCCTCACCGATGCAGATTGTTGCAGGAGTAGATCATGACTTAGCGTGGCCTGTTACTGTGAAGGAAGGGCGCCAATGGTTAGATGCTTTTCTAAAGGGTAAGACTCCTGCAACGATGGCAGAAACTCAGCCTAGCACGAAAGAGGCCGGCCCTGTAGTCATAAAGTTTAAGGACGTATGGTTTAAATATGATAAAAATGGGCCGGATGTCATTAAAGATTTGTCGTTTGAAGTGAAGCAAGGGCAATTTTATTGTATTGTTGGCGGGAATGGAACAGGGAAGACATCGACGCTGTCGCTGATGAGCGGGATCCTTCAGCCTTATAGAGGGAAAGTTCTTATCGGCGGGAGCAACCCTGCGAAGATGAATGCCAAAGCGTTGTTTACTAACAATCTGGGCTTCCTCCCGCAAAATCCGCAAACCTTATTTGTGAAAAAAACAGTCGAGCTAGATTTATATGAAATGTTATCCCAGCTCTCTTTGACGAAGGAAGAAAAAAACGCCAGAGTTGAAGCTGTGGTTAAGTTCGCAGAACTGGAACATCTCCTCTCCATGCATCCGTATGATCTCAGCGGGGGAGAACAACAGCGTGCAGCGTTGGCGAAGGTCCTTTTGTTAGAACCAAAGATTCTGCTGTTGGATGAACCGACCAAAGGACTGGATGGACCCTTCAAAGAGAAGCTAGCCGTATTCCTGCAAAAGCTCAATGCCGAAGGCGTTACTATTGTAATGGTCTCGCATGACGTTGAATTTTGTGCCAAATACGCTGAGGTCTGCGCCATGTTTTTTGATGGAAGCATTATAACTACGAATGAAGCGCAGAAGTTTTTTGCGGGAAACAGCTTCTATACAACGGCCGCCAACCGTATGGCGCGTCATGTATGGAATGAGGGAGTAACGATAGAGGGTGTGATTGATTTATGTCAAAGAAGCAGATAACGGATCGTCGTTTGAGTCGTCGAACTTTATTAGCGGCACTACTAATCCTCATAGTCATTCCAACTACGATTTTATTAGGCATCTTTGTGCTAAATGATCGGAAGTATTATTTTATCAGTCTATTAATTGTTATCTATACGATGGTTCCTTTTGCGATGGTGTTCGAGAACCGGAAGCCGCAGGCGAGGGAGCTGATCGTTATAGCAGTGTTAGCAGCCATTGCCGTGGCGGGACGCGCAGCCTTTTTTATGTTGCCGCAGTTTAAGCCAGTGGTTGCTATTGTCATCATCGCAGGGGTAAGCTTGGGTGCGGAGGCAGGGTTTCTGGTTGGCGCTGTTGCAGGTTTTGTCTCGAATTTCTTCTTTGGGCAGGGTCCTTGGACGCCTTGGCAAATGTTTTGTTTTGGCATCATTGGCTTCCTGGCGGGCATTTTCTTCAAGAAGGGTCTGCTTAAAAAGAATAAGCTGTCGCTATGTATATTCGGAGGCTTAGCGACGTTTTTCGTATACGGAGGCATTATCAATATAGGCTCGTTGATGATGTTCACTTCAGAGTTCTCCTGGCCGGCTTTAATGACCACTTATATTTCAGGTTTTTGGTTTGATATGGTGCATGCGATCTCGACGGTGGTATTTTTGTTTTTTATTGCTAATCCTATGATTGAGAAGTTGGATCGGATAAAAACGAAATATGGGTTGATTGAGCCTTAGGTTCTTGGTGTTAGCTTTTGGACGCTGTGCGCTTTTTACGCTGGCGAACGCTCCGCTTTTCCACAATCAGTCCGTTCTCTCCGCTGCTATCAGCGCGAATTCCAAAACACCAACACACAAACACAAACACAAACTAAAGGCTCAACGCCTCCCGCTTCGGTTTTTACCGGAAGGGGGAGGGGAACTAGTGGCTACGAATCAAGCCACTGTGACAAACCACTGAAAAGAGAATATACCTAGTAGTGATGCTCCTAGGTGAAAACTTATAAAAACAGGCGATGTTCCGGTATACCGGTATCGCCTGTTTTTGTCGATTGTGTGGAGTATCTCATTCATTATGCCAAACGTCCTAGAAGTTCATATCCCTATTTTTTTATTTAATGTATAATTCAGAGTGGTTTTTTACATTTTCTTACGAAAAATGGAAGTAAACTAGGCAGCTCGCTCATTTAGAAAATTATAGAACCTTTAAATAAATAGATTAAAAATAATGGGGAGATTTATTTGAGCACACATGTTACCAAAACATTCAAATCTTTAGACCAACAAATTGACTTATTAAAAGAAAGAAAATTAATTATTAGGGATGAAGAAAAAGCTAAACGACACTTATTAGAAAAGAATTATTTTGACTTAATAAATGGATTTGAAACATTGTTATTAACTGATTCAAAAGCTACTAATAAAGAATACAATGGTCTTTTTTTTTGAAGACTTTTTATTGTTGTATGATTTTGATAAAAAATTGAATTTAGAGATTTTGAAAATTTTAGATAAATTTGAAATTCGTTTGAAATCTTCCATGGCATATCGGTTTTGTGAAAAACATTATTTAAATGCTTCTGATTCTGCATGTTACATTGATATCAATAAGTATACCAATCCACGTTCAAATCATTTGAGTTTACCTAAAGATTTAGCTAAGAATATTACAGGACATAAAATATTTCAGACAAATATTTATTTCAATGGGGCTACGTATAGTAATTTCATTGAGCATTGCAGAGCTAAATATCCTTATATATCTACTTATGATCACCCACCGTTCTGGGTGACTATTAAAGTCCTTGAGTTTGGTTCTCTCTTTAGTTTATTATTAGGATTTGAAAGAGATATTTTTGAAAAGGTCATTGAAGATATGGGGATGAAGTACATTGATAAACAAAAGTTTATCAACTCAGTACGAATTTTTATTGAATTAAGAAATACTTGTGCACATTTTCAATTAGTTAATAGATTTCGGACATCGAATCGTTTAAGGATTGATTCGGGTTTGATAAATGATTTAGTTTTAAGAACTAAAATTAATACTGTAGGAGTTTCAACTTATTATGAAATAAGACTATATGACACTTTATTAGTACTTTCCCAGTTTGAAAGTCTAAAAGATATAGAAAAGCTATTTAAAGATTTTTATTTTAGACGTTGTAATTCAAAACGTGAAAAAAGCTTAATGGTAAAGATGTTCGAAAGAATGGGGCGGGGAAAGCATTCAGATTGGTTTAAACTAGGAATGAAATGATTTTTTCTTTATTAATTTTAGAATATATGTTATTATTTATACATAAAATAATCGTGCGTGACGGCGAGTTATCCGAGACAAAGGTTAACTGTTTAGTCAAAAAAAGAGATGCTTATAAGCATCTCTTTTTTTATTCATTTCATCATAAATAATTAAAATGAGTTTTTTTAAGCCTATTACCATCTATCGCTCAGTTACAACACTTTGCGATGAACCTTCCACCACGGGGTGCCGATGAGTGGCTTCAAGTGTAGAGAGGTCGCCGTCCAGTGTTTTGAGTCCGGGGAGCAGCAAGGCTGCGCTGGCGCAGAGCATTGGAAGCAAGCCGGCGATGACAAAAAGCGCAGGCACACCATAGAGTTCAGCAATCGCGGCGCCGGCAAAAGCACCAAAAGGCTGCAAGCCGCCACCGATTAAAAAACGGATGGAGTTGACTCTTCCTTGCAGATTACCCGGAACCAGACGTCCATGGAGTGAAGAGCTTAAGGAGCCGAAGAAGGGAGCTATCGTTCCGGTGGCGAATACGGCGGCGAGAGCAAAAGAAAAACTAGGAAATAACCCCCATAATGTTGTTACTAAACCGATGGTCCCCAGACTGCCGAGCATGACAAGCCGCCTCTTTTTAATTTCCCCTATCATGGAAATGATGCTTAGTCCGACTAAGGTTCCAAGTGCAAAAACTGTACTAAGTGTGCCCATCGTCGCCGCATCACGGTGGAGCACTTCGCGTACAAAAGGAACCATCATGGTCCAGACGGCAATGGAGCTTAGATTACTAATAGAGGCCATCATCATTATCGTAAGCATAGCGGGGAATTGTTTATAGAAGGTAAAACCCTCAGCTATTTCGCGAACATAGACGGTAATGGAGAAACGGCCTGGAGCTGGAGAGGGCTTGGGTAGCCTTTGCAAGCACAGCAAGGTAGTGATGGCCGCAACGTAACATAACATGTTGATGCTAAGGGCTGGCAGCGCTCCACTGGCAGCGGTCAACGCCCCAGCCAGGGCGGGGCCCAGCAAGACTGCTGCACTTTTGCTGCCATCGATGATAGCAAAAGCCCGCACCAGCTTCCGGCTATCGGCAACGCCGGGAATAACAGCCATGGCTGTTGGCATGAACAGAGCGGCACAGGCCCCGCTGAGACCAGCGGCGACAAACAGATGCCACAGCTGCAGTTGGCCAGCCAGACCCATGCCTAGCGGCAGTGCTATAGCCAGCAGGCGAATGGCTGCCAAGCAGGCCATAAAGCGTACCCGGTGGAGTCGGTCGGACAGCGGCGAGCCCAGCAAGCGCAGCAGCAGCTCAGGTATGCCGGAGCTGAGCGCGAGTGCTCCCATCGCTAGCTTGGAACCCGTCAATTCATAGACGAGCCATTCCATAGCCAACAAGCCAAAAGCATCCCCAAAAGCACTTAAAGTTATGGTTGAGAGTAAACCATAATAGCTGCGTTTTATCATAGCCTGTTCACTCCTTTCTTATATTTCTCGCATATACGCTTACCGTCCTTATATGGACGCTTAAGGCGTTTATGCTTGACTCTCTAGATACGACCCAATCTGCTGCGGTAGCCCATTTAAGGCTTCCAATCGCAGGCTGTACGATGTGCTTTTAACGTTGGTATGGACAATGACCAGACCTGCTGCGCGCAACGCGATCAGATGGTAGTGGATTGTACTTTTAGAAAGTCCGACTTCCCGCACGATTTCCGTGAAATTCAACTGCTTGCCTGTAAGCAAACGAAGGATATACAGCCGCGTCTCATCCGAGAGTGCCCGGGTAAGTCGAAGCAGTGCTGGAGCAGGCCGGCCAGCTTCCGGAGGGAGAACATCACAAGAGTAGCTAGTGAACACGAATTCATCAAACATAGAGGTGGTGACCAGTGGGCGGGCATGATATTGCGGAATGATAATGACCTGCTTCAGACGTTCGGTTGGATAGAGGCGCATTCCGTCGGTTGCTGCTTCAAAGACTTCCATATCATTGTTCCCATTCAGTGTCGTTCGTCTTGACTCGGCTTCCTGTTCAAGCCCCTTGAGGATATTAGGGTCGATTCCATTGAAGTAACCCGCGTTCCATTCGCGCAGGATGTCAGAGGCAGTGTCCCTTAGCTCAGAAAGATTAGAGGGAACCGATTGGCCGAAACGTCCAGATATTTCATACAGTTCACCCGAAGATAAACCATCGAACCAATTCAAAAAGCCGTCTACAGAACGCTCGCCCGGTGAAGACCAAATGTAGGGAGCCAAACTGAAATCATCAAGTTTTTTAACGACCTCTTGCATTTTACGAAGCAACATCGGGGCAAATCTTGCTTGGACTTCACGTACCCAGAGCTTACCGGAATCCATAGCAGTATGGTTCTGCTTGCTTAGAAAAGCAGTCATACTGTTCACACATTCATACATGGGGGCAAAATCGACTTCTACTTTATATTCCATGAGCTTCTCCATTCTTTGAGTAAGTTGCTGAAACATTTATTTGTTCTATAATTATAGAACTTATTATTGGTTTTATTGTAAACGAACTAAAATTCGTTTTCAATAGCCATTCGACTGAAAAACAAAAGAAATTTTAATTACGAAAAAAAGACAGTTCCGGTAGGCACATTTTGTGCACTAGGAACTGTCTTTTGATGTCTACACAATTTATATACTTTTTAGGAGTTCCACTTTCTGTCTTCAGGCTCATAATGAAGAGACTAGGTTAAGAAGTAGCCCACAGTAAAGATCAGCGCAACAATAAAGTAATGAAGCCAGTTATTCCAACCGAAGACAAACTTACCGTTGAGCCAGCGGGAGATAAGACAGGTGAGAAAACCGATAATAAACCAAATGAAGTTAAGCGGTTTACATAAGGCATAAAGGGTGATGACGACTAACGTAATATGAGAAAGCAAAAACAAATAAATATAACCCACAGCAGATTTAGCGGAGCCCTTAATTAGAATCCCCACTGCCCCAAGCACACTAACCATTCCATACAAGATTATAAGGCTTGAACCTATCATTTGATGCACCCCCATTAATAAAATTAAACGTTGCGGGGTTAACCCCGTGTCAATTTATATTTGTATGGAGGAGGTTGTACTTTTGCGAATCGGTGAATTTATAGCCCTAACAGGAACTACGAAAGACACCATCAGACATTATGAGGATCTGGACTTGATTATGTCCAAGGGACCAGATGGTAAACGGATATATACAGAGCAGCATCTGGCAGATTATTTTGTCATTCAAGAGTTGAAAAGTTATGGAGTTATACTAAGGGATATCCAGTCTATTTTTAAATTGAAAAGGAGTTATGGGTGTGGCCATGCCGAGTTGATTAAGGAAGTAGGTGATTCTCTGAATCTTCAGCTGGACGGATTGAGACAAGAAGAATTGGAACTCCGTAATCGGATACGGATGCTTGAAAGGCTGGTCCAACAGATTGCTGAAATATAATCAATTGATTATATAAGTGTTTGGTTATATAATAAATCTGAAAATCAGATGAAGAAGGTGTTATTAGATTTGAAGGAATTGAAGGGCATGAATGATTTGACTCAGGGTCCTATTATGCCTACCTTAATGAAATTAACGCTTCCCATTATTGCGACGAATTTCATTTCCACAACTTATGGCCTCGTCGATATGATTTGGGTTGGAAGATTAGGAAGTGGTCCTGTTGCCGCGATTGGCACGGCGAGTTTTTTCATTAATCTAGCGATTGCATTGTCGACTATGATTACGATCGGTACAGGGATTAAGGTTGCGTTTTGTATGGGATCTGGCCAGATAGAGAAGGCTAAATCTTATATGAAAAACGGGTTTATGATGTCTATTTTATTAGGATTTCTCTATATGAGTTTAGTTCTGTTGACCAACAATCGGTTGATTGGTTTTTTTGATCTTGGAAGTGATGAAGTTGAACGGATGGCACGGCAATTTTTAATGATTTCGATCTTCGGGACGGTATTTTCCATCGTAAATACTTTGTTTGCCACACTCTTAAACTCGATGGGAAATAGTAAACAACCGTTTCAGATCTTCTCCATTGGTCTTATGGTTAATATTGTCCTTGATCCATTTTTAATTTTTGGCTGGGGCAGTTTTGAAGGTTGGGGAGTAGCGGGGGCAGCCACGGCAACATTGACAGCGAACATCTTAGTTACGGCTCTTTTTATCATAAAGACAAGAAAGTCAGAAATCATTTCGAACACATCAGCATGGGACAGTCGTCAAATGAAAGAAGTAATCCGTATGGGACTTCCGATCACAATCCAACGGGTCACCTTTACGCTCATATCGATCGTCATTGCTAAGATCATTGTACGTTTTGGGGCGGATGCGATTGCGGTGCAAAAAGTAGGGATTCAAATTGAATCTATTTCTTATATGACAATTGGAGGACTACAGGGAGCTATTGCTGCCTTTTTTGGTCAAAATTATGGAGCACGCCGATTGGACCGTATTGGGCAGGGCTATCGTAAGGCTTTGATCTTAACCTCCATCTTTGGCGTGATCATATCGCTTATATTTATCGCGTTCCCGCAGCAGCTATTTTCCTTATTTTTATCAGATCAGACAAGCCTGGAATTAGGCACTAATTATATGCGCATCATTGGTTACTCACAATTATTCATGTGTATGGAATTGATGACAGTAGGTGCTTTTAACGGTATTGGCCAAACCCATATCCCGCCGATCTTTAGTATTACATTTACAGCACTGCGAATTCCACTAGCCTTGATCTTATCCGGACCTTTTGGCTTGAGTGGGGTGTGGATGTCGATTGCTCTAAGCAGTGTGTTTAAAGGAGTTATTCTTGTGTTCTGGTTTAGAAGATCTTTATTCAAAATGAACAAACAGCAGGTAAACTACTAAGCAAAGGATGATCGTTGAAATGGCTTTATTAAATCGTAAACTCATACAGCTTCTGAGGGATAACCATTTGAATAAGGAGCTTTTTCACGGCGAATTTGGACTGGAAAAAGAAAATGTCAGAGTGGATCCAGAGGGAAGACTTGCGCTGACACCACATCCTAAAGCTTTTGGCAACAAAATGGAGAACCCGTATATTCAAACCGACTTCTCAGAGAGTCAAATTGAAATGGTCACCCCTTCTTTTGATTCTATTGATGAAACTTATAACTTTCTGGAGGCGTTGCAGGATATTGTGTCGCTTGAGCTCAAGGAAGAATATCTGTGGCCAAGTAGTAATCCTCCGAGGCTACCGAATGATCAGGACATCCCCATTGCCAAGATGGGTAATCCGATTGAGGATGAATACAGACATCAGCTAGCAGACAAATACGGTCGCAAAAGACAATTGCTGAGCGGAATCCATTACAATTTCTCTTTTGATGAACAATTTCTGAGACAGCTTCATGACATAGCAGATCCGCAGGTGAGCTTTAAAGAATTCAAAGACGCTACCTACTTAAAAATAGCCCGCAACCTATTGCGGTACCGTTGGCTTCTTATCTATTTAACAGGCGCCAGCCCTGTTTTTGATAAGACTTATATGGAACAATGTGTAGCTCGCGGGGAATCAGATGACGACAAAAGCTTTTATTATCAGAATATGAATTCACTTCGGAATAGCGAATGTGGGTATCGAAATGAAAAACCTCTTTATGTATCTTTTGCTTCGTTAAAGGATTATGTTCATGATTTACAAGCTTTGATCGAATCGGAAGAATTATTAAGTGTAAAAGAGTTTTATAGTCCGGTTAGAGTGAAGACAGCAAGAGGCAAACATCCTTTAGAGGAACTGATGCAAGATGGGATAGCTTATTTGGAGCTTCGGTTTATTGATCTGAATCCACTCTACAAAATAGGAATCGGCAAAGAAACGATGATTTTCATTCATCTATTTATCTTGTATATGCTGCTGAAGGAGGACGAACCGTTCGGAGTAGAGGATCAGAAGATGGCGAATCTTAATCATGATCAACTAATCATGGAAGGGATAAAGGGATGTTTGCATGATTACGGGGATTCATGTACAACAATGGAGCAACAGGCATTAACTTGTATTCATGAGATGCAGGATATGATCCAACTGTTGAACCCGGAGAATGAAGTGTTTTTGAACGTATTGCATGGAGCTAAGAATAAAATTGTAGAGCCAGACCGGAGTTTTGCAGCTATTGTGAAGTCGGAAGTTCAGCAATCCTCTTTTGTACAATACCATCTGAATAAAGCTAAACAATATGCTAAGGAAAGTCTTGCGAATGGATACCGTTTTGTGGGATATGAGGATCTGGAGCTATCTACACAGCTTCTTTTGAAGGCAGCGGTTAAACGTGGCATTAAGTTTCAATTGATCGATCGGGAAGAGAACTTTGTAGTGCTTACGCAAGGTGATCATAAAGAATATATTAAGCAAGCTACGAAGACCTCCCTTGATTCTTATAGTACGGTATTAATCATGGAGAATAAGATCGTTACGAAAGAAGTTCTTAAACAGCAAGGCATTCGGGTTCCCGCAGGAGAAGCTTTTCGAAATCTGGAAGAGGCAATGAATGCGCATAGCACTTACCGTAACAAGGCTATTGTGATTAAGCCCAAATCAACCAATTTTGGACTCGGCATTACTATTTTTACAGACGACTTCTCTAAAGAAGATTATCAAAAAGCTTTCGAAATCGCCTTCGAATTTGATCGAACTGTGCTACTAGAGGAGTTCATGACGGGAAAAGAATATCGTTTTCTTGTCATGGGTGATGAAGTAGTCGGAGTATTGCACCGGGTTCCTGCAAATGTGATTGGAGATGGGGTACATACGATTGAACAACTGGTGCACGAGAAGAATAAGGATCCGTTAAGAGGCCGCGGGTACAAGACTCCACTTGAGAAAATTCAGATCGGTGAAGCAGAAGCGATGTTCTTGAACAACCACGCTCAGGCTTGGAGTGATATTCCTCCATTAAACGAAGTCATCTATCTTCGGGAGAACTCTAATATTAGCACGGGTGGTGACAGCCTGGATTTTACGGATGAGATCCCAGATAGTTATAAGGCTCTGGCGATTCAAGCGGCTAAAGCTGCGGGCGCCACTTTTTGTGGAGTGGATATGATGATTGATGACATCAAGGAAGAATCCAATGCTACCAACTATAGCGTTATTGAGATTAACTTTAATCCAGCGATTCATATTCATTGTTATCCTTATAAAGGGAAGAACCGAAAGGCGGATGAACGGATTCTGGATCTATTATTTGGGGAATAAACAGAAGCTCAACCAGTACCTTTGGTTGAGCTTCTGTTTTTAAAGGGGTAATTGGCTTCCCACCCACTACATGTTCATGTTAGGAGTTACCCGCAGCTGCAACGCCACTAAAGTTTCTGGCTTGGACATTATTAAAGGGATCTGTTGCAGCTGCATTGGTGAAGATCTCTGCTGTGTACTGAATTTGACCTGTTGCGACAGCCGCTGGTGGTGGAATATCTACTGCTGTAAAACCGAAAGCTTCATTTTCTCTGCTGATCGCAACCCCAAATGTCGTGGTGAAAATGATCGTTCCGTTTCTGCGAACATTAACGGTATTGGTATTGAAAAGAGGATTGTTTTCTACTTTTAGAAATCCGGTCAAAAGTACGCGGACATTGCCTTGATTCTCAGCCGACACGCCTGCGGTCTGAATACCAATATCCCCAAAAACAAGGGGAGTCGCTGCTAGTGGAATAACTGCTGGTGTAGCATCCGAAGCAGCTTGGTTGGATAGTCTTAAATCTACAAACTGAATGGTCATATTATATTCACCTCCTAGAAATAGAATATGATAGAAGGAGAGTTAACTCTTGGATTTGCTATGTAATTCATCAGTTACCTACTTGCATGGCTTGATGATCAAGTGTTAAATGAAAGAAGGGTTAGAAGTTTAAGGAAAGGCGGGAGCTATTATCAAACATAGGAATAAGTCTAAAAGGATATTATTGATTTCATTGATGCTGTTGGCAGTAGTTATCATTGGTGCGGTGGTGCTTGGGGAACGCGGAGGAATAATGAGTAAATCCGAGAGCTCTTTCAAAAGTCCTGCTGAACCGTCGCCCCTTATTATTACACATGAGAATAGTACAGATGCTATAGAGAACTATGTCATTCTAAAGACGAGCTGGCATGGAGCGGACTATGATCGGGCTTCCTTTTACTATACGGCTTGGCATAGTGAACCTACGCTTCTAACGGGTCTGCGTCGCTTGAAACCAGGGGAGAAAATGCAGGTCGACTTTGGAGATTACGCACCGAGTGAAGTCACAATAAACATGGCCTATCTAACTGAGAGCTTTGATGAATCGCAGCTTCCAATTGTAGAAGTTCCTGTAACACTCGTGGAAGGGAAATATGAATTTGTGAACCCTCCAGCATCCACCAGTGATATTCCCACTTCGGGTCGCGTCTTTAGTGTTATAGCTAGATGGGGTGAGAACATCTGCGAATATGTCTTCGCCTCAGATGGCAAGTTTGATAACTATGAATATGATTTGTGAGGTTAGTCGAAGAGAAGAGATATTCTAAGGCCTGTTGGCTTTTAGAATATCTCTTTTTTTGTCTCGTTTTCTCTTGTGACACTCTTGTAACAGAGATTGGCTACGATAGGTTACGAGGTGAGAGAATGAAGAAGTTTAAAGGATTTATCGTATTGATTTTGTTGGCAGTTGTAGGATGCAGTGCGGCAACACCACAAGCAAATCTTGAACCGGATAAGGAGGTAAAGAAAGAGGTCAATGAGAAGATCGTTTTCTGGGATCAACAGCGTAAAGGAACAAATTTCATGAATTCCAAATCTATACCCGAAAATTATGATGCGGCGAAAGAAAATAATATAGAGTTCATTCGACTTGCGCCAGATAAATGGGCAAAAGATAGTGATTTCCTGTTTAACGATCAACCGGATGCCAATCCAGACAAAGACTTTTTAATAGGGAATGCAGATAAATACGAGGGGCTTGTTGAGGACGATTTCACAGCGTTAAAGGCAGACTTGGATGCAGCCGAGGCGCGGGGTTCAAAAGTAGTGCTGACAGTCCTTAGTCTGCCCGGCGATCGGTGGCGGCAGTTTAATGATTATACAAATGATGATCGAATCTGGAAGGATTTCAGTTATCATGAACAAGCGGCAACGTTTTGGAAGGATCTTGCGGAAAGATTAAAAGATCATCCTGCAGTGGTCGGCTATAATCTTATTAATGAGCCACATCCTGAACAAGCTACTGGATTTAATGATTTCTGGACAGAGGATTACAACGAGTGGTATAGCTCAGTGGAGAATACTCCGGCGGATTTGAATATTTTATATGAGACTATTGTGACAGCGATTCGAACCGTAGATACCGAAACCCCTATTATCGTCAATTCTGGTCTGTATGCTACACCATGGGCCTTTAAATATTTGAAACCCATCGATGATGCGAATGTATTATATGCTTTTCATATGTATGAGCCCTACGAACTCACCAGCCAAAATAAGAAAAAAGGCTTAACCTATGAATATCCTGGAACGGTTAAAGTAGGTGAGGAGAAGACGGAAAAAGCATTTAATAAGAAAGCTTTAAAGGATTTTCTAGAACCTATCGCACAGTGGGCAGAAAAGAATAACATCCCTGCTAATCGTATTGTCGCTGAAGAATTTGGCACGAACCGGCTTGTAAAAGGTGCAGATCAATACTTGGCTGATTTAATCTCGATTTTTGATGATTACGGCTGGCACTGGGCGTTTTATGCGTTCCGGGAGGATACTTGGGATGGCATGGATTATGAACTTGGCATTGAGCCTCCAACCTGGGAGTATTGGGAAGCGATAGAGAAGGGTGAACAGCCTGATCGAAAGACAGTCGATAACCCGATATGGAACGTACTGACGAAGGGACTAGAGAAGTTGCAATAGCGTAGCATGAAAATATATGAAAAGGTGAAACCTGTAAAGGATTTCGCCTTTTTCTTCTGATAACTACAGCAAGGAGAATCTAAACTTTGAATATCTTAATTGCGGATGATGAGAAACATATGACCACTATATTGAAGACTTATTTTGAAAAAGAAGGCTATAACGTTTGGACAGCTGCGGATGGTGAGGAGGCGCTTGAGCTCTTTTTTTCGAATAGGATCGATCTTGTGGTGCTGGATTGGATGATGCCTAAGCGAAGCGGGCTTGAGGTCTGTAATGAAATCAAGAAGGTTAGTTTGGCTAAAGTTGTAATGCTGACCGCAAGGTCTTCCCATGATGATGAATTCAGTGCCTTGGATATAGGGGCAGATGAATATATAAGAAAACCATTCGACCCACGGATTTTGATGCTTAGAATTAAAAAAATGCTAGGCACTGAAAAAGTGGCTGCGATTAGGGATTTAGAAATCGATTTTGAGCGGAAGAAAGTGTACAAGAATGGGGCCGAACTGGCGTTATATAAAAAAGAATTTGAATTGCTAACCTTCCTGTACGAGCATAAAGGGCGTATTTTATCCAGAGATGCCTTATTGTCTGCGGTTTGGGGAATGGATTATCTGGGCGAAGAAAGAACGGTAGATACGCATATTAAGAGGCTGCGCGATAAGATTGGGGCCGACCACGTGATCACGCATAGGGGAATGGGGTACAGCTTCCATGATAAAAATTCATAAAATAAGTACGAAGTTATTGATCATGGTGAGCATTATTTTGCTGATTGTTTTTGGTACGTCTTATTTCTTGCACAACTATTTCTCAGCAGATTATTACCTATACAAAATGAAAACCAAGATCAACACCATTTATGACGAAGTAAAGGATCTCCGTTTGGATCAACTCATGGAAAATGAAAGCAGGATCGAGAACAATAATAACGTAACGATTGTTAGGGTTGAAAACAGTGGAAGTACAGCAGAAATTAACGAAAATATTCAATTTGCGTTGTTTAAAGATAAGGTGGCACTTAATAAATTTTGGATCACAGATGAGGTATTACAAAAAGTAAAACAAGGCAACACGGTTAATCTTTTATTTAATCAGGGTAAATTGAAATCGAGTCTGTTAACGAAAATATACGAGCAGGATAGCAGTCTGATCCTCATCGGAGCTGTGGTTGTGCACAATACAGATGCCTTGACCCTCGTAAATCAATTCAGCTTTTACTCCATTCTATTGGGGATTATTATCAGTTTGCTGTTAGTGGCTTACTTTTCAAAAAAGATCATTACACCGTTAGAACAATTGCAGGATGTCGCAAAGGATATATCCAATCTCGATTTTAAACAAGTGACGATTCAAACGGGGGATGAGATCGAAGAGCTCTCGAAAAGCATTAACCAGATGAGTCAGCGTCTAAAGAGCACCCATGCCAAATTGGAGGAGAAAAATCAAAGTTTAAATACCCTTATCTCAAGCATTTCGCATGAAGTGAAAACACCATTATCCTTAATCCAAGCATATACGATTGGCATTCAGGACGGTCTGGATGATGGCACGTATACGGATATCATTTTGGAGCAAGTGAAGTATACGTCGGATATGGTGGATTATTTAATTAAATTGTCCAAGATCCAGAAATCAGAAGTGCATAAAGAGCCTTTTGATCTTAAAGAGCTTCTGCTAAAAGTGATCTCACAATATAATATTACGTTAAAAAATAAAAACATAACCTTAATGAGCGACTTTCATTCGTTTGAATCCTCTATCGTTGAAGAAGATATCAGCCAAATCGAGATAGTATTCAACAACTTAATTAGTAATGCCATTAAGTATGGTGAAGAGGATTTTTTTGAAATAAAACTACGGAGTGACACTACGCGTACATTAAAATTTACGATCTCCAATAAAACCACTCGCCTAAAAACGGAGCATTTAGCGTATATCTGGGAC
This sequence comes from Paenibacillus sp. FSL R7-0163, assembly GCF_037969975.1. NCBI lineage: Bacteria > Bacillati > Bacillota > Bacilli > Caryophanales > Paenibacillaceae > Paenibacillus > Paenibacillus sp. FSL R7-0163. Next base: position 5,299,118 of record NZ_CP150224.1, on the reverse strand, counting down.
CCATTCTATGTAATTGAAGAGTCTCGAAATAAAGAAATCTCCGGTACTGGACTTGGCCTGTCCATCGTCGCGGAGATTCTTGGCAAAAATGATCTGAAATACGAGTCCAGATTAGAGGACTCGTATATTAGTTTTAGTATTTGGTTTGAAGTTAAGGAGGGAATTTTGGAACTGTAGGAGCGTTAGCGTTCGCCTGAAAGCTTTCCGAAGGAAAGCTCGCATCGGAAGCATAAGCTGTCTCCGGATGTTATCCGCTGATAGCGGTAAAATCAAAAACATCTGGAGACAACAGCGACCGAAAGTCCAACATTCCCGCAGTTACGCACAACACCATATTAAAGGTCTTTTCACCGCATCCATCGCAATATCATTAATTAAGCTTCAAAAGCGCCGCATTATCAATAAAAGTAGCTGTATTAAAAAGCAGCAAGACATCCTTGATGTCATTTTGAGCCATATAGTCACTGATGTTTCCATTATAATAACGGATGTCGATCACATGGATTTCAGGCACATGCTGAGTCAGGAAAGGAATAACGCTATGTGCATAGGAGTCTTTGATGACAAGCAGCTTTTCCTGTTTGACTGTTGTTGGATCAAGCTGGCTGGTGATATTCATGAGCGCATGTACGCCCCCTAAGAAATAAGAGTACTTATCTTTTTTCGCCAGATAACTTGGGTCATACATACTTGTTAAAGTCTCACCGGTATCTTGAATGTACATTTGGGTGGATACCTCATGATTAGGTTTGTACATTTGAATGGAGTCAGGTGTGACCCCGATAAATTGCCCCCGGGTATGATAGCTTCCGAGAAATGAATTACTCACAGTCTGAATCTGGTATTCGCTCCGGGACAGAGGCTGCCAGCCCATGCTTTGAGCATAGGCTACATAAGCTAAGTAGGCACCGTAGGTTGTCCAGTGATGGTCGGTCCGATAGTAAATGGGTTCTGCGGCATGTGGGCTAAGAACATCAAATCCATTTATAAAAGTAAGGCTATCTCCTACATCCTTAGCTATTGTTTGATTCACCTCAGCTTGCGAGTAGACAGGAGCTAACCAGGGTAGACGTTCCTTGTACAAGCCAACCGATGTAGGTGCCAATAAGAAAGTGGTGTTTGCATCAGGATTGTTATCGGCAAAGCGTTTCACAGCTGCTGCATATTGCTGAACTTTAGTGTAATCAGGTGCTGCAAATTTTTCGAAAAGATAGCCGTCTTTTCCCTTATAGATTCCGTTATTCTCTTGCTGCAGCCTCATCTGTTCCACCGCCGATTTCACCCATACCCATTTGGCCCGAAATGGAAAATGATCGGTTACAAAGCTTTCGGCCTCTTCCGCATAGGTGTGGGATAATAAATTGTCCCATGTCAGATGGGGTGCCTTTTGCAAATACCGGTTCTCAAGCTCAGAGAAACGCTGAACAGGCAGTAAGAAAAAAAGGATAGCGACCAGAAATAACGTTGCAGTAAATCCCCCAACCAGGATTCGATCCGTCTTCAGCTTCATAAACAATCACCCCCTAATGGTTAGAATCGGAAATATAAAAATGGATTAAAGGTTGCATCTACTAAGTAGGCTACAGATAGGAAAAATAACACGCCATACCAAACAAGAGCAGGAACCGATCTAGAATCCATCCGCTTGGAGAGCTTCACAGGTGTAGAGGCAAAGGTTAACACCACGAGTAGAATCGCGTTCGTGTAAGTGAAGTATAAAGTGGTATTATTCCATAACGGCTGTCCATTAAAGCCAAGCATCGCTTGTAAGTAGCCAATGACCAGAGGAAGTTCTTCAAAAGCGAATAAGACCCATCCGATGAGTATAAGTACTACAGCATATAAATGTCTTGTCCAACGGGGGAGGTGGCTTAATAGCTTTAATCCCCACCATTTTTCAAAGATAAGAATGACCCCGAAGTATAATCCCCAGAGCAGAAAATTCCAGCTTGCCCCGTGCCAGATACCCGTGAGCAGCCATACGATGAGGATGTTGCGCACTTGAACGCCTAACCCCCGGCGGTTGCCTCCAAGCGGGATGTAGACATAGTCACGAAACCAACTGCTAAGGGAAATATGCCATCTCCGCCAGAAGTCAGTAATACTCTGAGAGATATAAGGTTTGTTGAAGTTCTCGTTAAAGCGGAAGCCGAACATGAGACCGAGACCGATAGCCATATCCGAATACCCGCTGAAGTCAAAATAGATCTGAAAAGCAAACGCAATAATCCCAAGCCAAGCGGTTAAAGCAGGCAGGGAATCTAGGTTGGAGCTGGATATGGTGTGCCAGAGCAGACCGATGTTGTTGGCGAGCAGTACTTTTTTGGCTAATCCGATTATGAATCTCCGTACACCTTCTGCGAACATGGGGATATCGACCGAACGTTCACGTAGTTGCCCGGCAATGGTGTTATATTGAACAATCGGACCTGCTACTAACTGTGGAAACAGCGCTACGAATGTACCGAAATCAATCCAATTGCGTTGTGCTTTCGAAGTTCCTCTATAGACGTCAATAATATAGGACATGGATTGAAAAGTATAAAATGAAATCCCAATAGGTAAAGGTAAATCCGTTAAAGGAATATGTGTACCGAGGAGTCCATTTATATTTTGGATGAGAAAATCTGCGTATTTAAAATACGACAATAAGCCTAGATTAATAATGACGGAACTAACCACAATCCACTTGCGCTGCACCGCAGTCAGCTTTGGTCTGCTGAGCAGTAGACCAAAGCTGTAATCTGTAATGGTGGACAGCAACATGATTACAATGTAGACAGGTTCGCCCCAAGCATAAAAAACCAGGCTGCTTAAAAACAATATGAGGTTTTTGATTCGCCAGGGCGAAACATAATAGAGCGCTAGGACAGCCGGCAGGAATAGGAATAGGAAAAGTAGGCTGCTGAATACCATGGTTATTTATTTTTCTGTGAAGTAAGTATCGAAGTCTGCTACGAGTTTATCTTGATCCGCAGGATCAGCAATAACGAACAGGAAATAGTTACCCTTTTTAATAAGTTTATAGTTCTTGGCATTTTCGTATTGATCAGGCAGATAGGTTTCGAATTGTTTTTGAACATCTGTTGCACGCGCTTTAATTGCATCCTCAACAGTGGTCATATCTTTTACATCTTTAACTTTCAGAACGGCGATTTCGTTAGTTTTCACATTCATCATAGGCATTCTAATGCTATAATCTTCAAGCAATTCTGGGTTGAGATGATATAGCTGTTCGACTGTAGCCGCATCAAGCTCCATTAATGATGGCTGCTCAACTTTGCTCAGCATTTGATCGACCATTTCTTTTGCAGTTAGATTCGTTTCAATGGCAGCTCCATTGTTACTGTTGTTGCTGGAACAGGCGCCAAGCACCACACTTAGTACAATGGTTAACGCTAGCATGAAGGTATGCTTTTTCAACTTAGGTCACTCTCCTTGATGTATTGTCTGAATTTCTCTAGTTACTAACGTATATAGTCGATAGAATGTTGCGCTGGATACTTACTTCGGATACTTTACCCATATTTTTGCGGAAATATGATATTCACATGAATTCATGCAAAGATCTTCCTCTCTTAGCTTGCGCAATGGTTGGTTATACTGTTACTGTAAGATAGATAGTTTTTAATAGAAGGGGATTGAACGGAATGATCGAAGAACTGAACAATGAACTACCGGAGAATTATGAGGAATTAAAGAAAGCTGCCAACCGCTCTGCGGATTGGAGAGCACGTCTAGAAGCAGTTGAAGAGCTGGGACAGACCAACCACAAACAAATTATCGATATCCTGACGCGTTTAATGGAGAGCGATCCTGTATATACAGTTCAAGAAGCTGCTTACCTTAAGCTGAAGGCTTTTGGTGAAGACGTTAAGGTGCCATCGAAGAACAAGCCTGAACTAGTTAAAGGCGTATCCAAGATCCTGCTGAGAATTAAAAAGAGCCTGCCAAGAGATCATTCTTACGAGGACTTCAAAGAGAAGCTGAAGAAGATGAGAGTTGACGTGTACGACGCTTATGAAGGTGAAAAAGGCGCTGACTTCGATACATGGCTGATGAAGATGTGGACTTCTGCGAATAAGTAAAGGATGACAATATGCACACCAATAAATTGACAGAACAATTTCAAGAATACCTTAAGCTGTCCGCAGAATTACGCCCTGATTATATTGCCAGCTTGGGCAAGGGCGGTAACGAAGCAAAGATTACGGCAGTTTTGCTGGAGACTCCTGAACTGCTGAAAGCTATTTATAGCACTGTCTCAGGGACAAGCAGTGAGGAAGAGGAACCAAGCCTTATCGAATTTATTCCAGGGTACCGCCTGATTCATATGGATGAATATGAAGAGGAGATGAAGGTATTAGCTGGGATATTGGAGGAAAAAGGTCAACATCCTGATGGAGTTATCTTGCCTATCTTAACGAACTATGGCAGTGATTTCATTTGTTATTATAAGTCTGCCGATGGCGTGGAACAGGTATGTGACCTGCTTCATGATTTCGGCGATTTAATTGTGATGTATGATTCGCCCGATAAATTCTTGGAGACCTTATGCGAGTTCTACAAGCAGGAGGTTTATTTCCTGGATGAAGAGGGCTACCTCGATTGCGATTTAGTATTAGAAGGCGAAGTTGGCGCGTCGCTGAACCCGGATGCGAAATATTGGTCCGAGTAACGACCTGATGCCAAATAAATAAGAGCAGCAGTCCATTTATGGACTAGCTGCTCTTTATTTTTTAATAAGGTGAATTTTATGGCTATGTTTATTCCTGCGCAGCTTGGTTCTCCTGTTCACGAAGCTCTACTCGCCGTATTTTACCGGAGGTCGTCTTCGGAAGATCCTGAATAAACTCGATTTTGCGCGGATATTTATAAGGGGCTGTCCACTCTTTAACATGGGATTGCAGCTCTTTTACAAGCTCTGGTGAACCAACAATCTCATCCTTGAGCACGATAAATGCTTTAACAATGTGCCCACGGATCTCGTCTGGACTGGCTACGACCGCACATTCCTTAACGGAGGCATGCTTCATCAATGCTTCTTCTACCTCGAAAGGACCGATAGTGTAACCTGAGCTAATGATAATGTCATCCCCACGGCCCTCGAACCAGAAATAACCATCTTCATCTTTTTTTGCCCGGTCGCCGGTTATGAAGAATTCGCCGTGTGTGGAGCTTTCTTTTCTACCGGGATCTTTGTAATAAGTGTGGAACAGGGCTGGCATACTCAAATGTACGGCAATATCACCAACCACTCCAGCAGGTAGTGGCTTACCGTCTTCGTCCACAACCTCGACTAAGCCGGGTGCGATTGATTTACCCATAGAACCAATGCGTATTGGAGTATCTTTGAGTGTTCCGATAATTAGGGTGCTCTCCGTCTGGCCGTACCCATCACGGATTGTGATATCGAACTCACGCTGAAAGGTGTTAATGACCTCTTGATTTAATGGCTCTCCAGCAGATACTGCACAACGCAGGGTAGACAAGTCGTAACGACCTAAGTCTTCTGTTTTAGCCATTAGACGATATTCCGTTGGGGTGCAGCATAATACTTGAATTTTGTGATCCTGCAATAGCTGCAAATATTTTTTGGGATGAAAGGATCCACTATATACAAAACCTGTAGCTCCGTTGCCAAGAACGGTTAAGAAGGGACTCCAGATCCACTTTTGCCAGCCGGGAGCTGCTGTTGCCCAGACGGTGTCAGATCCTTGAATATCCAGCCATTGAGGTGAGGTGATCCGCAAGTGAGCATAACCCCAGCCATGACTATGAACGACCGCTTTAGGGTTGCCGGTAGTACCTGAGGTGTAGGCGAGAATAGCCATATCATCCCGGCGGCTTGCGACTGCTGTGAAGGTATCTGGTTGGCCAACCATCAGACTTTCTAGATCCAGCCAGCCTTCACCGAGTTCGTCTGAGCTGCCAGATACGGAAAGACGGTAATCGAGAGCAGGAAGATCCTCTGAGATTTTATTAACTTCCCCGGTTACTTCGGACCAAGCAATAACCGCTCTGGCTTCAGAATGGCGCAGGCGGTAGGATAAATCTTTGGCACGCAGCATTTCTGAGGATGGAATGATGGCAAGTCCTTGTTTCAGACAAGCTAAATAGATGACATAAGCGATGATGCGGCGTGGAACCATAACAAGAACACGATCCCCTTGTTGCAGCCCAAGCTTCGCAAGTCCTCCGGCCAGCCGGTTAGCTTGTTTGCGTAATTCACCGTAAGTAATTTCCTCATAATCTCCTTGCTCATTTAACCACTTAAGCGCAATCTTCTCAGGAGCATGGCTTTCCATTTCCGAAGTGAGATTGTAGAACTCAGGTGCGATCCATTGCTGATTATCCAATATGAACCTCTCCTATATCAAACAAGATGTGTATAACTGTTCTATTTAGTATATCACGTTATCCTAGTACCAGGTACTAGTACCTTGAGTTCTTAATGAATTTCGGGTTAAGATAATATGTGTAAGGTATACTTATAATAGACCACAAATCCAGAAAGTGAGAACTTATGTTATGAATCACACAACTTTTGATGAAATATTCGCTATTATGGAAGCCTCATTTCCTACTTCTGAGATCAGAACCTTTGAGGGACAACAGGAGTTATTGGACGTTCCAGATTATCGTCTCATTACCGAGATGAACTCTGAGGGTAAAATTGTTGCTTTTATGGCCTGCTGGGAGTTTCCCGGCTTTCGTTTTGTAGAACATATAGCAGTCGACCCAAGCATTAGAGGCGGAGGAATTGGCAAAAAGCTGATGACTGAATACATCAGTCTATCTAACAAGCCTGTCCTTTTGGAAGTTGAGCGGCCACTGGGTGAAATGGAGCAGCGGAGAATTGGCTTTTATGAGCGGCTGGGCTTTCATTTGAACCCTTACGATTATGTGCAACCTCCTTTGCGTGAAGGAAATGAAGACTTACCACTCTTAATTATGACTTACCCTAACCCTGTTGATGAAGAAGAATTCCAACTTTATAGAGAAATTTTATATTCAGAAGTGTATAAGGTTACAACTCCGTATCAAGGTTAAAGCTCTCAGCAATCCGTTAAATCCTTATGGGATAAGCGGGTTGCTGTTTTTTTTATACAAACCAGAGCTCCAGATGAATAGTTTCTTTACAAATTGGGTACAAGTTAAATACAACTTAGAGACATATTCTTTTAAAACTTGAGCTAAAGTAAAAACCGAGATTGATCTTCTAAGGAGGCATAACATATGAAAAGTAAAAAGTTCATTATAGCAACGATGGTATTTGGGATGGCAATCACAGGTTCAGCTGGTGTGTACGCGGGAACTAAGCTGCAAAAAATCACCGCATATCTTAATCACAGCATTGGATTTAAAGTGAATGGTGCAGCTTATACGCCTGTTGATAATAAAGGTAACACATTAGCTCCGATTACTTATAACAATACAACCTATCTTCCTGTACGTGCCTTGGCTGATGTGTTGAAGGTGCCAGTGACTTTTGATGCGGCAGCGAATCAGGTCATTCTGGGTACTGGAACTGTGGTGCCGGATAAAGATACATTAACACCAGTACAGTACAGCAACGCTCAAAAAGAACAAATTTCTAAAGCTTTTGCAAATTTCGATGGGTTTAAAACGGTTTATGCACCAGCACAAATGGTGAGTGGAGACGCTTATCAAAAGGCAGCTAGCTCTGAAGATGGAGTGTACTTTTTGTTCAACCATATGAGGGTGAACGTTTCTCCACGTGACTACTCCTATGATTACAAAGGCGATACCATAAAGCTTTCCAATGGTACAGAAGCTAAGTGGTACAGCCCTACCAGCGATTCATTGTTTTTGACCTATAAACTGGATGATCGTTTTGTGACGATTAGTTCTCCAGACAAGGCTTTGAGCAAGGCGCAATTAGAGAAGGTAGCAGTGAATGTGGTGAAATGGAGTAAATAACTCCTTTAAAAGCAAAGCTCAATTTACAAAAAGTAAAGCAGCAAGTCACTCCGATCCGGGAGGGCTTGCTGCTTTTTTTGTTTTCGTGTCCGCGTGTTCTATTTACTGTGCTGTTTATTAGGCAGCTTTTGGCTTGGTGTTCCTTTACCGTGATTCTGTTTGTTCTTTTCTGCTTTCTTCTGGGTGTCGTGTACTTTGTCTACAAAAGCTTGAGTATCATCCATGTTTGTCCTCCTTGATCATAACCTTGCCGTTACTGTAACCACTTTTGCCTGATTAAATACACAAGCCGTTTTTACAAACTAGTGGATTAATCCGTACATTGTGAAAATATTTAGTAGTTACTATGAATGGATGCAAGCATTTCATAATAACAGTAAGGGAGACTGATTATGAACAGGTTATTTAAACAAGCAGTATCCATGACACTAGCCTTCGTTATGGTACTGGGACTTACATTTACAGGAATGCCAGCTTTTGCAGAAGACAGCAATGAGGATGCTGGATTACTGCAATTACAAACGCTAGAGCCAATTACACTACTGGCGGGCAATTCTACATGGAAATATCTAGATAACGGAACGGATCAAGGTTCGGTATGGCGGTCTGTTTACGATGATTCTACATGGGCATCAGGCCAAGCGCCGCTTGGTTATAAAGATTCTGGGGCCGGAGTCAGCAGCAAGCAATTTGGTGCTCTGAATACAAATATAAGCTACGGCTCGGATAAAAAGAAGAAATATCGTACTTCCTATTTCCGGACAAATGTAACTGTGAATAAGGAAGAAATTACAAAATCGGATAAAGTATTGGGTAATTTTGCATTTGATGACGGAGTTGTGCTGTATCTGAACGGTGCAGAAATCTACCGCGAGGCTATGCCAGCTGGTGAAATCGACTATCAGACACTTAGTACAACTAATGGCAGTGATCCAAATGAGTATACAAAGGTTGACCTAACGGAAATCGTAAAAGCCAATCTGAAGGATGGAAGTAATGAGCTTTCAGCTGAGGTTCACCAGACAGGCGACACTAGCTCTGACCTTTATTGGGATATGAGCCTGATTGCTTATCCTGTAGTGGAGACAGTAGAACCTGGAGTTGGGAAGCCAGATTCTATCGCAATTACTTTTAATGGCAACCCGCAGACTAGTATGGGATTTAACTGGTATGCACCTGAAAGTGTGACTGGCACCAAACTGGAAGTGGTAGAAGCTTCTAAATTGGAGAATGGCCAGTTTCCAGCGGCAGGAGCTCAATTGTATGAAGGAACATCCGTTACAACTAGTGTGTATATGACAAAAGCGGATAAATCAGCTAAAAAACCACTTGTGCTAACCAGCCATAAGGTAATAGCGGATCATCTGCAGCCGGGCACGGAATATGCTTACCGTGCTGGAGATGGACAAGCTGATAATTGGAGCGACGTAGGAACTTTTAAGACAGAACGTTCCAGCAACCAAGCTTTTAAATTCCTATATACAACGGATTCCCAAGGGACAACTGAAGAAGATTTTGATATCTGGAATCATACCCTTCAAGAAGGATTGACTAAATTCCCGGAAAGTGAGTTTATTCTGAATTCTGGTGATTTGGTGGATAACGGTGATATTGAGGAGCAATGGGGATGGTTTTTCAATAAGCCTAAGGATATTTTAGCGAATATTCCGTTGGTGCCTTTGGTAGGCAACCATGAAAGCAAAAATTATAGCAATTATAGCTCTCATTTTAACTTGCCGAATGTATCGAATACAGGTGCGAAACCTGATGGTTCTGTATATTCTTTTGACTACGGTTCAGCGCACTTTATGGTAATTAATACAGAATATTATGGTGCAAGCTCGAATCTTGAGAATAACGAAATTTACAATAAACAAGTGGAGTGGCTTCGGAGCGAAGCGGCAAAAAGCAATCAGAAATGGAAGGTTGTGCTTCTGCATAAATCTCCTTATTCCGTTGCCAATCACACCAATGATACAGATGTACTCTTTTACAGAGCGCAATTAACGAAGGTGTTTGATGAGCTTGGTATCGACATGGTAATTGGCGGGCATGACCACACCTTTGCTAGAAGCTATCAGATGTACAACAACAAACCATTGACGGATATTGTTCCGGACTCAAACGGAGTAGTAACTGATCCTAAGGGTACTTTATACCTGATTACAAATGCAGCGGGCAATAAGAAATACAACGTAGCTTCAGGAACATTCCCTTTTGCAGTTAAATACGGACAGCCTGGCAAGGAAATGTTCACGGGGATGACGGTAACGAATGATGAGCTATCTTACGAAGCCTACACCACAACAACTGGTGGTTCTACAGACTTGTATGATAACTACAGCATTCATAAATCGGAAGTAGCAGTTAAACCTGTGCAAAATGCAAAGGCTACTGCAGCAGATGGTGGTAAAATAACGTTGACTTGGGATGCGCCTGCTTCCGGTGCACCAGTGTCTGGATATCGTATTTATGAGCAAAATGATTTGGTATCCGCAAATTGGACGGCCAGTGTTCCTAATGAAGAAGGTAAAACTTCTTATACTTACACTGTAGAAAATACTAATCCAAACCAAACCTATCAATTTGTTATCAAAGCTGTAAGTGAAAGAACAAATTCAGAAGCTGCTATCGCTTCAACGGATTCGATTAAAAAGGTTACAGTTACCTTTAATGGCGACCCAGTGAGTGCAAAAGGCTTCACTTGGTACACAGCGTTGAAGTCTACTGGAAACGATCTGCAGGTTGTAGAAAATACGGGCGTTACTCCAGACTTTGCTAAGGCTGCTGAGTTTACAGGACGTTCGGCGGTTTCCAGAAATTCAAAGGATGAATTAGTTCATAAAGCGGAAGCTTCTGGCCTGAAAGCTGATACAAAATACTACTTCCGTGTAGGTGATAAAGCACTAGGCCTGTGGAGTGCAGTGGGAACTTTTGAAACTGCCGCTAAGACAGGAGCATTTACTTTCATCGATTTGGCTGATACACAGGCTAAGACCGAAGATGAAGCGATTCTTTCCGGTGAAACGATGGCAAAAGCACTTACGACGTTCCCGAATGCTGAGTTTGTGGCGATTAACGGAGATATCGTAGATACCGGAACTAATGAATCACAATGGAATTGGTTGCTTGGTCATTCGCAGGATACCCTGCTTAACACGACCATCGTGCCTGTTGCGGGGAATCATGAGGATAAGGCAAATGCCTTCTATGAGCACTACAATATTAAGGAAGCACCGGGCTCTGCAACAGAAACTGGAGCATATTATTCCTATGACTACAGCAATGCTCACTTTGTAGTCCTAAATACAAATGAGAATTCAGATGAATTTGCTAACTTCAGCCAAGCACAGTTGGATTGGATGAAGGCTGACGTAAAAGCAGCGAAGGCTGCTGGTGCGAAGTGGATTATCGTAGCTATGCATAAAGGTCCATACACAACCTCTAACCATGCTACTGACAAAGACATTATGGGTACAAATGGAGAAAGAGCGAAGGTTGCTCCAATGATGGCTGAACTGGGCATTGACTTGGTTCTTCAAGGACACGACCATATTTATGCCCGGACCAAGCCAATTAAAGCTGATGGAACTGCGGCAGACACAGTGAAGATCAAGGAAAGCTTCAATGGTCAAACTGTAGAGTACACAGTAAATCCAGATGGAACGATTTATCTGATCCCAGCTACAGCGGGAGCGAAGGTTTATTACAAGAACATGAAACCAGAATTGGGAGATGCGTATTATAATCTCTTCGAAGTAGCAAATGAGAATACAGCAGCTAAATACGGACCGGACCCAAGTGATGCTACGCGTCCAAAACGCGGTCAAGTTCAGACCTTTGTAGGTATTACTGTAGATGCTGGCAAATTAACAGCTGTATCTTATGAGATCGATCAGAATATTAATGATGCTAAACCATACGTTCTGGAAGAGTTCGGTATTATTAAGGAAGCAGATCCTGAAGTAAACCCAACACCAGAACCTACAACAACGCCGACAACGGAACCGACAACAGCACCAACAACGGAACCGACAACGGCGCCAACGACAGCACCAACAGCAGCACCAACAGCAGCACCAACAACAGGATCATCAACAGGTCCAGTGGCAACAACAAAACCGACAGCAACACCAACGCCAACAGTAGCACCAACAGCTACACCAGCACCAACAACGGTGCCTACACCATCTGCAACGCCAGTAGTCAAACCATCATTGACGGATACTGGCAGCCATTGGGCAGCAGCGGCTATTGAGAAGGCAGTAGCAGGAGGCTTCGTTAGCGGTTATCCGGATAATACTTTCCGTCCTAATCAGAAAGTAAATCGGGTTGAATTTATCACTATGCTGGCTCGTGCCCTGCAATTGCCGGACAGTGGTAACACTTCAAGCTTTAAGGATTCAGCGAAGATTCCGGCATGGGCTAAGTCCTTTGTAGCTCAGGCAGTAGCTTTGCAAATTATCAGCGGCTATGACGATGGTACCTTCCGTCCTACGCAGGAGCTTACTCGCACTGAATTAGCAGTTATGGTTGTTAGGGCTCTGGGCATTACAGTAGATCCAAAAGCGACCTTAACCTTCAATGATGCTAAGGATGTACCCGCATGGGCAGTACCATATATTGCGGCAGCAGCAGACGCGGGCATTGTGAATGGCATAGGACAAAATCGTTTCGCACCTAACCAGGTAGCGTCCCGGGCTGAAGCAGTAACAATCATTCTGAACTTGCTTGAGAAGCAAGGAAAGTAACTAAATCGGATGGTTTGAAAAAAGATTGCCTCAAGGTCATCGTTGATGACGGAGAGACAATCTTTTTTTCGTAGCTGGGTAGTCTGAGGGAGGCGGCGATACGGTGGTGCGGCGTGAAAGAGAAGCAAAAGTGCCTCTGATTTGAGCGAATACGGCGGAGTGGCGGAGATAAGAGGCAAAAGAGGCCACGCTCCTTTATCCTCTTTATATTTTCAACCAACATATGTTTAACAACCCACTCATTGCCAGGATATCGATCCCTGCTGGCGCGATAATCTTTAATTTATCCAGCATATCTTTAATTTTGCGGCTATTTGTAAGGAAAGATCTGGGTTAGATTAGGGTGGACTAATCAAAGTAAGACAGGGGGGTTGCCGACAAATATGAATGCGCTTGCACATATGTGGTTGGATACAGAATGTGCAGGCAGAAGAGGGTAGGAGCGGCAGAGGGACGGGATAACAGAAGTAATCTACTTGCTGTTCGGCGATATACTGAGCACACATTACGCTTCATGGATGAGAGTAACCGAAACAACTACAGGACGAGGAGAGTGGAAAATGAACCTTCACACCGGTAAAAAGGCGCGTCGTAAGCTGACATCAGCTGTTCTGGCGGCAGCTTTGCTAGTTTCAGGACTTCCCCTAACGGCTTACGCCGGCGATACGTGGCCTTTTACAGGAGACAGTGCGCCGGGTGCCAATCAGCCTAATGTACATGGATATACGAGCAGCCATATTGCGAACTGGAGTCCGGCAACTGATCCGGATGCAGAGCTGTTGAGATCGCGGGTGCCGCTGCAGAAGCGGAATGCCCCATTTGCTGCAACCCAAGCTAACCCAGCGCTTAGCGCAGACACACAGATGATCAACGTTGCTGGCGACTACGGGAATGCTTTTATTGAGAACGCGCCGTATACGAACAAGTTTGCGCAGTATCATTTTAACTTTTGGCAATATATTGATTACTACTCCTATTGGCACGGTACAGCAACTGCGTACACCCCGCCGGAATATTATGATGAATTGGCCCAGAAGGACTGGCAGCAAAAATGGTTCGAATTCGGCATGCTGAATATCCCGAACCCTACCTACACCGATGCAGCGCATAAGAACGGCGTGCTGTCATTGGCGGGAATCTTTTTTTCCAATAATGACCGTGGACAGCAGACGTACAAACAAATGATAGTTAAAGACGAGAATGGTAATTTTCCGGTGGCGGATAAACTGATCGAGATGGCCGGATATTTCGGGTTTGACGGTTATTTTGTAAATCAGGAAGAGATGAATCCGAATGTCGCGACCCAGGATATCCCCGATTACATCGCTTTTATGAAGGTGCTGCAAGAGGGCGGCCTATATGTACAGTGGTATGACTCTCTGAACACCAATACCGGTGCTAATACGTTCGCCCGGACGATTAATGATACCAATATCTCCTTTTTAGTGGATAAAAGCACCAAGGAACCCGTCTCCAATTCGTTTTTCTTCGACTACGGGGCTGGCAATACACAGATTACCAACGCGGCTAATTACTTAAGCAATCTGAATGCCAGTCTGGGAACAAGCTACAACTTGTTTGACGTTGGTTTTGCAGGGCTGGAAGCAGGCCGCGACCGGTTCAAGTCCGTTAACGGAACAGCGTTGATGAACAAGCTGGACAGCAATGGCTTGCCACGGCTCAGCTTGGCTACACTCGGTGCGGACTTTGTTCATGCCGGTCTGGATGAGGATATGAACTTGTCCTACCCGGTCTCGCACAGATCCGAAAATGACTACCAATGGATGACAAAACTGCGTGAGCAGCTATGGTGGTCAGGCCCGAACGTGGACCCTAAGAATACGGTCAAATCTGCAACCAATACCGTTTCCGATGTTTATGCCGACAACCGTTACTGGCCGGGAATCTCCTCCGTCATTGCGGAGCGTTCGGTAATTAAGGACAAGAACTTTTATACCAATTTTAACACTGGACAGGGCTTGTCCTATTCCGTGAACGGTGAAATATCGAACCCGGATGAGTGGTCTAATATGAGCCTGCAGGATATCCCAGTGACTTGGCAGTGGTGGCAAGATACTGCTGGCAATAAGCTTACTGTAGATTTTGATTATGGACCGGAGTACAACCTTGCGGGTACAAACCGTTACAACTATGAGCAGATCGGTGCGTATAACGGTGGCAGTTCACTGGTGGTGAACGGCAATCTGAATGCGAAGAACTTCTTGCGTCTGTACAAAACAGAGCTGGAGGTCAATGGCAACTCCAAGCTGTCGATCAGCTTCAATAAGCCATCTGCCACGGATGCTTCGGCGATGGCGGTAGGACTCATCCTGGCTGATGATCCGAATACCGTAGTAGAGGTCGCTATTCCAAACAGTGGTCAGCACTCGGAAGGTTGGGTGACAAAGGAGTTGGACCTGAGTGCATACGCGGGTCATAATATTGTAGCCCTTGGACTGGTCTTCGATCCCGGGCAAGGAACAGCGTCCACCTACCAGATGAACGTCGGACAGCTGCGCGTTTATGACGGGTCTGCCGTAAAGCCCGCAGCTCCTGCGGAATTAACAGTTGCGGAAGCTTTTACAGATACAGGTGAAATGGTTGTGAAGTGGAAGCTAGATCCCGATTACACTAAGATCAAGCAATATAATGTGTACGTGAATGATGTATTTATGGGCGGCAAATACGATGAGGTGTTCTATCTGAAGCATCTCCCGGTGAAATCTGGAACCCTTAAAGTGGTTGCAGTGGGTGCGGATGGAGTGGAGGGTGAAGCGGCATCGTTGGCTTTTGATCTGGATGCGGCGGTTTCCGGAGTGAAGGTGGATTCAAGCGCGGACGGGGAGTTGACTGTGAACTGGACGAACTCCGCCCAAGCTTCCGGTGACATTACCGTTCGAGTGCAGTCCTTGAATTGGATTACGACATCCGAACCGGTGTCACAGCAAGTGGTTGTCCCGGCAGGTGCAAGCACTGCGCTGTTCACGGGGATGCCGGTAAACGGCGATGATTACATTGTCACCGTTACCGCAGGCAACACCAATCCAGTCTCGGTCAGCGGCCGGTTCATCGACACGGTCGCGGAACCTTACGCGGAAGAATGGTCCTGGACGGACGGCAAGCTGAATCTGCCGATGCCGAATACCAGAGACTGGCGGTATATGTATGTGTATGAGGATGGGAATGCGAAATCTTTTGCCACAACGTATAGCTCTGGCAATAAGCCGATGATTATCCGTGGACGGACAACTAAGGCGAGCTTAAGCTTCACCTCGACGGCAAAAGTAGTGCATGTGGTGATGGAGGATTATGCAGGCAACCGCTCCAAACCGGTCTATCTGAAAGGAAGCTATCCCGTTCTCTTTGATGCTAATGGGGGTGAGCCAGCAAATACTGTGGCCGAGGCTGTATATGGCACTTTGCTCTTGGAGCCTACGGGCATTGACAGAGAGGGTTATGACCTGGAAGGCTGGTATGTTGGAGAAGGAGAAGGTGCGCGAAGATGGAATTTTGCCGAAGATCTGATAACCGGTGAGCTGAACTTGCAGGCGAAGTGGGCCTTGCAAGCTCCAAAGGTGCAGATCGTAGGGGAAGGCTCCTTTCGTGAAAATACGTCCGCGACACTAATGGCAGTTGCCACTGGCGCAGGGCAGCTGACTTATGCCTGGTATGCGGACACGGGCAGCGGTTATGGAGATGCGTTGGGAGTGTCCGCCTCCTATACTATCCCTGCTTTGACTACAGTGATGGATGGCGATAAGTACAAGGTCATCGTCACCAATGAATCTGGTGACAGCAGTGAAGCAGAGTACACACTTAACGTAACTCCGGCTGAAGCACCATGGGAAGCGCCTGATTTCATAACCGATCTTCCATCTGCACTTGATGTCATTACCGGTGAAGAGGTGAAGCTGTTCGTACAGATCCGCGGGGATGTGGAATCGATTCACTGGGAGACGAAGGCAGCAACCGCAGAGGAATGGACTGTGGCGGAGAGCGTGACTTCGGCGGTATACGCATTTACTGCTTCTGAAGCAGACAGCGGTACGCAGTTCCGTGTGGTTCTGACTGGAAAAGAGGGAACGGAACCGTCAACAAGAACCGGTAATGAACTTACGGTGACAGTACATCCGGCACCGGATGCGCCAATTATCACCGCTTATAGCGTAGATAAGAATCCGGCAGTTGCAGGTGATAAGGTGTCTTTTGCCGTAGTGGCTTCTGCAGTTTATGGCGAGTTAAGCTACCAATGGTTGAAAAACGGGCAGGCCGTTGAAGGCGCTGTGGAGCGTGATTATACGATTGCTTCTGCAAAAGAAACAGACAGCGGCGAATACACGGCCGTAGTCACCAACACCAAAATACTGAATGGCAGCCCTTATACGGCTGTTCAAAAGAGCGGGATTATTGATTTGGAGGTCCACAATACTCCTGTATCTACACCGCAGCCGACATCGGCTCCAGGGACAGGTACGGGAACTGGCGGAACGACTCCGGCAGCGACAGCAACGCCGCTTCCAAGTCCGACTAGTGCAACATTGACTGTTCCAGCAAGTGCACTCAGTACATCTACTGAGAACGGAAAAGTGACGGTAAATGTGCCGGCAGGCGTTACAGCTATCGAGCTGCCTGTAAATGCAGGTGAATTGCTAGGGATCCGTCAACTTGAATTGGCCGCCTCGGGCACCACACTTGGTATTGCGCCGGAATTGCTGGTGCAATTGAAGGCTCTGCTTAATGAAGCCCAGGCTTCAGGCAGCAAGATTCAGGTGAAGCTCAGCCCGGAGACTTTGAACATGAGCACACTGAAAGCAGTGCGTGGGGTGGTCTTGCGGGGTACGGGTATGACGTTTGATCTGAGCATCATCGCGGGGAATGGTACATCTAATCGTCTTCCAAGCTTCAGCAAACCAGTAACCATACAATGGAGTGCAGCAAATACGGATTATAATACTAATTTGCTTGGTTTATATGCTATTGCTGAAGGGGGTTCGCTTACCTATCTCGGCGGAGTATACGCGAATGGCTTCCTGCTAGGAGAGTTTAGCGGAACAGGCAGGCTGGCTGTGCTGGAGTACAATAAATCCTTCGCTGACGTTCCGTCTACCCATTGGGCTGCGGACACTATCCGCCAGCTGGCGGCTAAACATCTGATACAAGGCACTTCCGAAAATGGATTTGAGCCCGCCCGCAGTATTACAAGAGCGGAATTTGTGAAGCTGCTGGCTGGCGTGCTGGGACTGCAAGCTCAGGCGGAATTGAAATTTAGTGATGTGCCATCTGGTGTCTGGTATGAGCAGGACCTGGCGCGTCTGGTCCGGGCAGGTATTGTAGGCGGACGCACTGCTGAACACTTCGATCCGAGTGCGAACATCAGCCGCCAGGAGATTGTGACTATGCTAATGCGTGCCTATGTACTGGAGCATGGAGCGCTTCAGTCTTCAGCCCCGGCAACATTCACCGATTCCGGTGAGGTAGCAGCCTGGGCGGCAGACAGCGTGAATGCTGCGTCATCACTGGGTCTGGTGAATGGCCGCACGGACGGGAATTTTGTACCCGGTGGCTTGGCGACCCGTGCCGAGGCTGCGCAGTTCATCTTGAATTACATCCGGTAGATTATATAGTCCCACCCCGGTCTGCCCAAGGAGCCCTTTGCTCCATGGGCAGACTGTCTTTGCTTAGCGGAGGAATGCAAGCTTTTACCAGCCACAGGCAGGAAGCACCTCATGCTATACTTTATTCATAATGACAAGCAGCGAAGCTTAGGCTTCCCCCCTGCTGTAGGAGGTTGCTGATGTTTCCGGGGAAATTGTACAGAAAGTATCTGAAGAATAATCTGTTTATGAAAATCATCCTGCTCTTCTCAGTCATTGCCGTGGTCACCATTATCACCTTCTCTTACCTGATGTTCTTGCTCATGTCTCAGGCCGTAGTGCAGCGGCAGATGGAGATTCAGAAACGTACCGTGGAGAGCATCAACAGCTATATTGAGCAGAAATATGACTCTGTACAGTCTATGATGCGGGACGTGTACCGGGACACGGAGCTGACTGCTAATACGTCGTATTTGCTGGAGCACCCGTATGAAGATTACGTGAGGTACCGGCTGGACCGGTATTTCAACGAAAGTAATGCTACGACGGATACCGTGCAGTTTTTTCGCAATCAAGTTGAAGATGATCCTGATATCCGCAGTTTAATGCTCTACAGTGCAGCTGAGCAGCAGTTGTATGTCTATAACGACCAAGGCAAATTTCAGATTATTTCCACTAATGCAGCCCATTCTTTTGTACCGGATGCGCTGTATCTGGAGGAGGAAGGCAGTGTCACCGCTCCAAACACTTGGGTCAGTCAGGCAATCTCATCTCCGGAGGGGCCGATGTTTACGGTTCGTACCCCGGTCAATAACAAGATATCACTGCGCAACATTGGTCAGCTTCTAGTCTATTTTGATGCCAGCGAGGTCTGGGGGAGTATGGGCAATTATAAGGATGACTTCAAGGGAAAGATTCTGGTGCTGGCAGCGGATGGGGATGTGTTATTTGATACCTCGGGCACTTATTATGGAAAGCGCTATCCTTATCCCGAGCAGATGAATTCCGCCTATACAGATGGTGAAGAAGTTGGCGGGATGATCATTACTAAGCAGACTCATACCCAAGGCGGATTTACTGTGTTGAGTGCTGTGCCTAAGCAGGAATTAGCCGCCACCTATAGGGGATTGCGGAACATGATCTTCATTATCTGCTTGATCTGCCTGTTGTTTGCGATTATTACGCCCACTTTATTTATCAATAATTTTGCCAGACGGACTCATAAAATTATCAAGTTCACCCGCAAAGTGAAAAACGGTGACCTGGATGCCCGGATTACCGATGTCAGAGAAGACGAGCTGGGGCAGATCTCCAAGAGCTTCAACGACATGCTGGATGAGCTGAATCTTCATATAGACCGTGTGTTCAAGGCTGAAATCAAGCAAAAACATACCGAAATTGCCGCGCTTGAAGCCAGGGTAAACCCACATTTTCTCTACAATACCTTAGAGGTGATCCGGATGAGGGCCATCTCTCAAGGAGCTTCAGATGTCGGGGAGATGATCTACAGCTTGTCGGTGTTGTTCAAAAGCTATGTTCACAAGAAACCCAAGCATACGATGAAGGATGAACTAGAGGCCTGCCGTTTATATCTGGAGCTGTTCCGCATCCGTTATAAGGATAAATTCTCTTATACAATGGAATGCGGGAAAGAGCTTACCGGAAGAGTTGTACTCAAAATGTCGCTGCAGCCCATCATTGAAAACTACACTCTGCATGGGATGCGCGTGGACAAGAATGATAATCACATCAGTGTGGCTGTGGCCAAGGATGGCAAATATTTGCGTGCGGTAGTTACAGACAATGGGCGGGGGATTGCCCCGGACAGATTGGTCCAGCTCAAAGAAGGTCTTTTGCAGCCAGATGAACAATCGGAATCATTCGGCCTGCGCAGTATTCATGAACGTTTGAAGCTGCTTTATGGCAGTGAGTATGGCATTGAATTACAAAGCGAAGCGGGTACCGGCACAACCGTGACTGTGTATTTTCCCGATCTGGGAGAGGATGATCCAAACCATGTATAAAATATTCATTGTGGACGACGAGCCTTTTATTATCGAAGGATTATATGACATTGTGGATTGGGCAGCACTGGGGATGGAGATTGTCGGCCACGCCGAGAACGGCCAGGAAGCGCTGGAGTCGTTGCGGTTTGTCCCAGCGGATATTCTGATTACGGATATTTCCATGCCGCTGATGAACGGACTGGATCTGATCCGGGCTGTGCGGGAGATTCAACCGGAGATCAAAGTTGTTATCCTCAGTGGTTATGATGAATTTGGATATCTTAAGGAGGGAATGGCGCTCGGCATTGAAAATTATCTGCTCAAGCCTATTAATTTGCAAGAGTTCCGGGCAACATTAGTAACTGCCGCCGAGAAGCTGGGTGTCTCCCGCCAAGAGAGTCAATTCAATGCGCATAGTATTTCCATTCTGCGCGATAATGTGATGTACCGTTGGTTGCGGTGCCAGATTGGGCCGAAGGAATTCAGCGAACGGACTGATTTTCTGGGACTTAGACTAGATAAGCCGCTGGTGCAGGTAGCTCTGCTTCGCCCTGAACAGGACGCTGCCGAGCTATTCCAAGCGGTGGAAGAGGTTGTAGGCGGTAACCCGTCTTTGATTGCATTCCGGGATATGGATGGAGATACCGTGCTGCTGCATCTGCTTAGTGAGTATCAGCAGGGCAAAGAAGCGGTGGAGAGGCTTCATGCGCAGCTGCTGTTATCCCTAACTGGCGGTCCGCCAATGCGTCTCTCCGTAGGAACGGTGGAGGAGATGGAGGAGGCTGCGGCTCAGAGTTATGCCCATGCAAAGATGACTCAGGAATATTTCATGCTGTTTCCAGAGCGGAATCTGCTGCATTATGAGGAAGTTCAGGACAGGCATGAGGTTGCTGTCCAAGGTATGCCGCTGAATTGGGAAGATGATCTCAAGCTGATTATGGCGAAGGATAAGGAAGCGCTGCTGGTGCGGATCCAGGATCATTTTGAGCAGCTGCGGCAAATGGAGGGGATTACACCTGTGCTGCTGCAAGGCATTGCCATGGAATGGTTGATCCGCTTCAAGATGCAGCTGCAGGAGATCCGTCATGTGGAAGAACCGGAGCTTTTCGCAGACGGTTTTGGCCTCATTCGCTCCACAGTTTCCATAAATGAACTAACTCAGATTATTCAGGAAGCCGCTACCATTACGGTAGACGCCTTAGTTCGGGACGTAAAGAGTCCAGTCGTGCAGCAGGTGCTGAATTATATCCATGAGTCCTACAATGAAGATGTGTCACTGAAGACCCTCGGTGCCCAATACCATATTCACCCGGTGTATTTGGGACAGCTGTTCCATAAAGAGGTGAATGAGTCATTCACCGAATATATCAATAAATACCGGATTGAGAAGGCGAAGGAGCTGTTGCGGAATACCTCACTTAAAGTTCATGAAATCGCTCTCAAAGTAGGTTATTGGGAGACTGGATATTTTTACAAACAATTTAAGAAGCATGTCGGGATATCTCCTACGGAGTACAAAGGGCTTGTCTAGCGGCCCCCCGCTGCAAGCTTTTCTTTATTTTCTACATGATTTATTTAGTTTATCTTCTGTTTGAAAATGCTTTCATAAATTACAGTAAAGATAGTCCTTGAAGGAGAAAGCTGCTGGTTTAATTCCGGATTAGGCCAGCGATCTTGAGGTAAACAAAGGGGAGGTTATATAGGAATGGGCAACAACAAAAGAAAAAGGTTTTCCCTGTTACTGACATCACTTATGGCATTCTCGCTTGCGCTCAGCGCATGTGGCGGCGATTCAAACAACGCGGCAACTAACAGTTCAGGAGCGGGAGGCGACGGTGCATCATCCGAGAAACCAGTCGAACTGATCTGGTACACGATCGGCGGACCGCAGAAGGATCTGGACCGTGTCGTGGAAGAAGTCAATAAGTACACTAAAGAGAAGATAAATGTCACCCTGAAGATGAATATGATTGATTTTGGTGATTATACACAAAAAATGCAGGTCAAAGTAGCCGCTGGTGAACCCATGGACATTCTCTTTACGTGCTCTTGGGCGTTCGATTATGTGCAAAATGCCCGCAAAGGCGCTTTTATGGAATTGGACAGCCTGCTTAATGAATATGGAAAAGGCATCGTAGACACGATTGATCCGGCGTTCCTGGAAGGTTCCAAGGTAGATGGACATAATTATGCCGTTCCTGCCAACAAAGAGCTTCCGGCGCAAGAAGTTTGGCGCTTCAATAAAGAGCTGCTCGACAAATATAACCTCGACATTTCCGGGGTGAACACAATGGAAAGCATTGAACCACTGCTGAAGACGATCAAAGAGAATGAACCGGGCATCACGCCTTACGCTATGGTGAAGGATTTCATGCCAGTGCTGCCGTTCGACTACATCATTGAAAAGATGCCAATGGCTGTTTATATGGACACGAAGGATTACAAGATCGTGAACATTCTGGAATCCCCAGAACTCAAAAGCACTCTTGAAACCGTTCGCAAATATTACAAGGCAGGTTATATCTCGCCGGAAGTAGCAACTACAACTTCGGTGGATGATCTATATAAATCTTCGAACTGGTTCATGGATCGCGCGGCTACCCAGCCGATGGCGGACAATCTGTGGTCGGCAAGCTACGGCTATCCTGTAGTTTCCACGCCAGCTGGCAAACCTTACATCTACAACTGGTCCGTTATGGGTTCGATGCAAGCCATCTCGGCTAACTCCGCATATCCGGAGAAAGCGATGGAGTTCCTGAACCTGCTCAACACCGATCCGGTGCTGCGCAACATGATTGACTCCGGAATCGAAGGCGTGCACTACGAGAAGACTGGTGAGAATTCCATGAAGAACCTGGATGAATCCAAGAACTATGACATGCCAACCTTCTCGCTGGGCAATATCATGATCAACTATTTGAACGAGGGTGACCCTGAGAACAAATGGGAAGAGTTCAAAAAGTTTAATGAATCCGGTGTAAATGCACCGCTGCTTGGTTTTAACTTCGACACTTCTAAGGTGACCACTGAAATCGCTGCGGTTCAGAACGTAAAAGAAGAATACTGGTCACCACTGATGACTGGAACCGTTGATCCTGACGAGTATCTACCGAAAGCTATTGAGAAATTCAAGGCAGCTGGATTGGACAAAATTATCGCTGAAGCGCAATCGCAAATTGATGCCTGGAAAGCGTCCAACAACAAGTAAAACATCAACGTAAGAGAAGATCGGGGCAGGGGCGTGGCCTCTGACCCGGTCTTTTTTTGAAATATAAGGACATACAGGAGGGATCTAAGTGTGAAGACAATCAGCGGATTTATAAAAAATATTATGAATAACAAGATTATGCTGCTCATGGTTTTACCAGGTGCGCTTTGGTTTCTCTTTTTCTCTTACCTGCCGATGATAGGAACGATTATTGCTTTCAAGGAATACCGCTTTAGCCGCGACGGCTTCTGGGCGAGTATTATCAACAGCAAATGGGTGGGGTTAGACAACTTCAAGTTTTTGTTTACCACCAATGACGCGTACATCATTACCCGCAACACCTTGCTCTACAATGGAGCGTTTATCCTGCTTGGCTTGATCTTGTCGGTTCTGATGGCGATTGTGCTGTCCGAGATTGTGAACAAGAAGCTGGCCAAAGTGTATCAGACCGGCATGTTCCTGCCCTACTTCCTGTCATGGGTCGTGGTCGGCTATTTTGCATTTAGTTTCCTGAGCTCCGAACGTGGGATGCTGAACCAGATCATGGGCTTTTTTGGCGCAGAGTCAATTCAGTGGTATTCGGAAAAAGCCTATTGGCCGTTCATCCTGATCTTAGTCTATCTGTGGAAAGCGGTTGGTTACAACAGCGTAGTTTATCTCGCAGCTATTATGGGGATCGACAAGTCGCTGTATGAAGCGGCGATGATCGACGGAGCTAGTAAGTTCCAACAGATTCGCAATATTACACTGCCGTTGCTGAGTCCAATTATTACGATCATGACCCTGCTGGCCATCGGTAAAATCTTCTACGCCGACTTCGGTCTCTTTTATCAGGTGCCTCGTAATTCCGGTACGCTCTACAGTGTCACGAATGTTATTGATACCTATGTCTATCAAGGGCTCAAAACAACAGGTGAGATTGGTATGAGCACTGCCGCAGGTCTGTATCAATCGGTTGTCGGCTTTACGCTAGTGATGACCTCCAACTATATTGTCCGCAAATACAACAAGGATAGCGCTTTGTTCTAGAACCTCATGAAAGGAGTGGGCCATATGTCTTCCATTACTAAGACTAAAAAAGAACGTGATTTCCACCATCTCTCAACGCCCTGGAATATCACTTTTAATCTGATAGCCGGCATCTTTGCGTTTCTGTGCGTGTTTCCGTTTCTGTTCGTCGTGATCATCTCCTTTACCGATGAGGTGGCACTGGCGCGGGATGGCTATAAGCTGATTCCGGCAAAATGGAGTCTCGGCGCATACCGCTATGTGTTTGAATCCGGAGATATGCTGCTGCGTTCCTATGGTGTGACGATTTTTGTTACGGTGATCGGGACGATCATCAGCCTTTTGTTTATCGCATTTTATGCGTATGCCATTTCCCGGAAAAGCTTCCGTTACCGCAATTTCTTCTCTTTCTTCGCGTTTTTTACCATGCTGTTCAACGGTGGACTTGTGCCGACTTATATTATCGTTACGCAGTTTCTAAGCCTGAAGGATACGATCTGGGCGCTGATTTTGCCGCTGGCGGTGAATGCTTTTTACATTATGATTCTGCGCACCTTCTACAGCACGAGTGTGCCTGATGCCATAATCGAATCCGGCAAAATCGACGGGGCGGGCGAGTTCCGTATCTTCCTGAAATTGGTGTTGCCTTTATCACTGCCCGGTCTGGCTACGATTGCCTTGTTCAGCACCCTCGGCTATTGGAATGACTGGTTCAATGCGCTGCTGTACATCGACAACCCGAATTTAGTCCCGCTGCAATCGATGCTGATGCGGATCGAGACCAGTATGCAGTTTATTTTGCAGAACTCCCAGAACAGTTCGCTCAGTCTGGAAGCTCTTCGCTCCATGCCGCAGGATACATCGCGGATGGCGATGGTGGTGCTGGCGACAGGGCCGATTATTTTTGCTTATCCGTTCTTCCAGCGTTATTTCATTCAAGGTCTTACTGTAGGGGCTGTTAAAGAATGAGTTATACAAACCCGAATTTACCTGCTGAAGAACGGGCGGAGCATCTGCTCGGACTGATGACTTTGGAAGAGAAGGCCGGCCAGCTGATTCAGCCTTTTGGCTGGCAGGCCTATGAACATAGAGAAGGTAAGATGACCTTGACAGAAAGCTTCAAGGAGAAGGTTGCGGGGGGCGGCGTGGGCTCGCTTTACGGGATGTTACGCGCTGACCCGTGGACCGGTGTGACGCTGGCCACTGGCCTGTCTCCGCGTGAAGGCGCGGAAGCGGTGAATACGCTCCAGCGGTATGTGCTGGAGCATTCGCGGCTGGGCATTCCGGTATTGATCGGCGAGGAATGCTCGCATGGTCACATGGCGATCGGGGCCACCGTATTCCCGGTGCCCCTGTCGCTCGGCAGCTCCTGGAATGTGGAGCTGTATCGTGAGGTCTGCCGCGCCGTAGCGCTGGAGACACGCAGTCAGGGCGGCGCGGTTACGTATTCGCCGGTGCTGGATGTGGTGCGTGATCCCCGCTGGGGCCGCACCGAGGAGTGCTTCGGCGAGGACGCTTACCTGATCAGCGAGATGGCGGTTGCGGCCGTTGAAGGTCTGCAGGGGGAATCCTTGCAGAGCGGCGGCAGCGTGGGGGCTACGCTGAAGCATTTTGTGGGATACGGCAGCTCAGAAGGCGGCCGGAATGCCGGGCCTGTGCACATGGGCTGGCGTGAACTGCTGGAAGTGGATCTGCTGCCCTTCAAAAAAGCGGTCGAAGCGGGTGCAGTCTCCATTATGCCTGCTTATAACGAAATAGACGGCGTGCCTTGCACGACAAATACAGAACTACTAGAGGATATACTCCGCGAAGCATGGGGGTTTGAGGGTCTAATCATTACCGATTGCGGAGCTATAGAGATGCTGGCCTCTGGCCATGATGTAGCTGAAGATGGCATGGATGCAGCAGTGCAGTCAATGGAAGCCGGCATCGACATGGAGATGTCCGGGGAAATGTACGGCAAATACCTGGTGGCTGCCGTCCGTGATGGCAAGCTGGACCCGGCACTGCTGGATCGTGCGGTCCGCCGTGTGCTGACGCTCAAATTCAGGCTGGGCCTGTTCGAGCAGCCATATGCTGATCCTGATGCGGCTGAACGCGTCATCGGCAGTAAGGCGCATCAAGAGCTGGCCCGGCAAGTGGCGGGCGAGAGCATCATCCTGCTGAAAAATGAAGCAGGTGTGCTGCCATTATCCAAGACGGCCGGCACGATCGCCGTCATTGGCCCTAACGCCGATGCCGGGTACAACCAGCTCGGCGATTACACCTCGCCACAGCCTCCGGCTAAGGTAGCGACCGTGCTCAGCGGCATCCGCAGCAAGCTGGCTGCAGAGCCGGAGCGGGTGCTCTATGCACCGGGATGCCGGATCAAAGGCGATTCGCGCGAAGGTTTTGAAGCCGCGCTCGCTTGTGCAGAGCAGGCCGATACCGTTGTTATGGTCGTCGGCGGCTCCAGTGCACGCGATTTCGGGGAAGGCAGTATCGATCTCAAGACAGGCGCGTCCAAGGTGACGGAGAATGCCTGGAATGATATGGACTGCGGCGAAGGCATTGACCGGGTGTCGTTGACCCTGTCGGGAGTGCAGCTGGAACTGATCCAGCAGGTTCATCAGCTCGGCAAACCTGTGATCGTCGTTTATATTAACGGCCGTCCGGTGAGCGAGCCTTGGATTGACGAGCATGCACATGCCATTCTGGAAGCCTGGTATCCAGGCCAAGAAGGCGGACACGCTGTTGCGGATATCCTGTTCGGCGATGTGAACCCTTCCGGGAAGCTGACTGTATCTGTGCCGAAGCATGTGGGCCAGCTCCCGGTCTATTACAACGGCAAACGTTCCCGTGGCAAAAGATATCTGGAGGCCGATTCCCAGCCTCAGTATCCGTTCGGCTTCGGGCTTAGCTACACCGAATTTACGTACTCCGGCTTAAAGGTAGAACCAGAAGTAATTACGGCTGGGGAGACGGCTACAGTTTCCGTGGACGTTCAGAATACAGGAGACCGTGAGGGCGCAGAGGTGGTGCAACTGTACATTTCCGATGTCGCCAGTAAGGTCACCCGTCCCGCCAGGGAATTGAAGGCTTTTGACAAAATCAAGTTGGCTCCGGGTGAGAAGCAAACCGTGTTGTTCACGGTAGGACCGGAGCAATTGCAATATATCGGACCGGATTTAAGACCTGTTGTAGAGCCAGGAGCCTTTAAAGTGCTGGTGGGTAAGCATGTAAATGATACACTGAGCACCGATTTGACGGTGAGGGGGTAAAGACATGGAACGCATTAAACGCTTCATCCGCGAGCTCTCCGAGCAGCAATGGTTAGAGGTGGAGGAATTGCGCGATTGGGAGATTATGTCCTCGGTGTATCAATTGCCGGGACAGTATGACAAGCTGCAGCCTTACAAGGACGCCAGCAATTATGATCTCTTCCCGAGTGTGCAAGGAACGACCTATTTCTTCCGCCGTACTTTGGAGATTCCGGCTAACTGGCTGCCGGGCCACATCGGACTGATTTTTGCTTCAGGTGGGGAAGGGCTGCTGCGGGTGAACGGTGAATCGCGGCAAGGACTCGACCGCAATCATACCTTTGTGACCCTGACAGGTGATACTTCTGGCCGTCCGTTGGAACTGGAAATCGAACTCTTCGATCCGGTCCCCGAGCCGGTGGACCCATTAAATCAACAGGCGGTGATCCAGCCGCCGATTCGGCTGATCCACAGCCAGCTGGTGCTGGTGAACAGACCTGTGCAGAGTCTAATGTACACGGCAGTAGTGATTCGCGATTCGGCAATTCTGCTGCCTGAGCAGGACCAGCGCCGTAACCGGATGCTGGAAGCTTTGTATGTGGCGATGGATGAATTCGTTGGCCTTACCACGCAGGAGATCCGCGATGGTGGTGAGATTACGCGAATCGAGCAGAAGCTGCGGGGCAGAGTCGGGGAGATCGGCGGTCATGCCGAAGGAACAATCCACATGGTGGGCCAGTCCCATATCGATATTGCTTGGCTGTGGCCTGCGCGCGAGACCGTGCGCAAGACTAGCCGGACGTTCTCGACGGTGAATGCCCTGATGGACGAATATCCTGACTATCAATATGCGCAGAGCCAGCCGCTGCTGTTCGAATATTTGAAAGACAATGACCCGGTACTCTATGAGAAGGTCAAGACGCGCATCCGTGAAGGACGCTGGGAACTGGTCGGTGGAATGTGGATCGAACCGGATCTGAACATTCCGAGCGGAGAATCGCTGATGCGGCAAATGCTGTATGGCCAACGCTTTTATCTGGAAGAGTTCGGGCGCACCTCGCAGATTGAGTGGCTGCCGGATACCTTCGGCTACTGCGCCTCTCTGCCGCAGATTCTGCAGCATGGTGGAATCAAATATTTTATGACCACCAAGCTGGGCTGGAATGACACTAATGTCTTCCCTTACGATCTGTTCCATTGGGTCGGCATTGACGGCACACCAATGTTGTCTTATCTGAATCACGGGGTTAATGAGAATACGCTGCCCAAAGATGTGCATGAACACTATCAGTCCTTCCGCGAAAAAGATAAACATAACGAGCAGATGCTGCTCTATGGGCATGGTGACGGCGGCGGCGGGGTCACGCGCGAGATGCTGGAATATATCCAGCGTGCCGAGCTAATGGTCGGCCAGCCGGAAAGCAAATACAGTAATGCCGCGGATTTTTTCGCGGGCATTACGCACAGTCAGCCGCAGCTGCCGCAGTGGCGGGGCGATCTGTATCTGGAGCTGCACCGCGGCACCTACACTACGCACGGCCGCAACAAGCGGAACAACCGCAAGGCGGAAGTGTTGTACCGTGAAGCGGAGCTGTGGCAGACACTAGCTTCGCCGCAGCTGGACACAGAGCAACGCGCCGTAGTTGCCGGGCAGCTGCATCAGGGCTGGAAGCTGATTTTGTTGAACCAGTTCCATGATATTATTCCGGGCTCGGCGATTACCGAAGCTTACGAGACCTCGGAGAAGGAATACGCAGAGGTGTTTGAGCTTGGTCGTGTTGCGCTTCAGCCGGGGCTTGCGGCATTGGCGGGGAACATTAACACATCAGGCGAGGGCACACCTTACATTGTTTTTAATAGTTTGGGTTGGACGCGTGATGCCGTGGTCGAACTTGCTCTCAGCGAAGAAGGAGCCGCCTGCGGAAACTTTGCGGTGTATGGCGAGGATAACGTACTGCTGGAAGCAGATGTCCTGACGGAGGAGGCAGCAGTTTCTGGTGTCTCGGTTCTCGTTCCGGAGATTCCAGCCTTTGGCTACAAAACGATCTGGATTCGTGATCTGTCTCAGAACACATCCGATGAAAGTCATGCAGAATCTGCCGCTGCTGAACATAATCAAACAGCTGTAGGAGCTGTTCCCTTCGGCGACCGTTGGGAGACGGACTATTATCGTAGTACCTTTAACGAGCGGGGAGAAATCACCAGTCTTTTTGATAAAAAAGGAAACCGGGAGATCGTAAAATCCGGTGAGCCGGCGAATCGCTTCCACTTTTTCCACGACCGTCCTACGCTTTGGGATGCCTGGGACATTGACAACCGTTATGAAGCCCAACCCGCCGGGGAGGCTGAACTTATAGAAAAGGCAGTGATCCGCACTGGTGCGTTGCAGGATATTTTGCGCTTCCGCTGGAAGCTGGGCCAATCCGAGATTACTCAGGATATGATTCTACATCACCATAATCCCCGGATTGATTTCCAGACGCATGTAAGCTGGAACGAAGCCCATAAGCTGCTTAAGGTAGGGTTTCCGATTGATGTTGTGGCGGATAAAGCGACTTACGAGATACCTTTTGGTGCGCTGGAACGTCCGACCCACCGCAACACCAGCTGGGAGCAGGCGCAATATGAGGTTTGCGGGCACCGTTTTGCCGATGTATCCGAACGTGGATATGGTGTCAGTCTGCTGAATGATTGCAAATACGGCTATGACATCCAAGGCAGCACCATTCGTTTGTCGCTCCTGCGCGCGCCGAAATGGCCGGATGCTACTGCGGATCTCGGCGAGCATGACTTCACCTATTCGCTATATCCGCACCGTGGGGATTGGCGGGAGGCTCATACTGTTCGCCGTGCAGCAGAGCTAAATCATGAGCTGTATACTTTTGCCGCTTCATCAACACAGGGGCAGTTGCCGCCAACGGGCTCATTTATCGGATTCTCCGGTGAGCATGTGGTGCTGGATACGATCAAGCCATCCGAGGATGGGCAGGGGACTGTTCTGCGTTTCTACGAATCCTCGGGAGGCCGCGAGCGGGTTCAGCTCAAATGGCAGCATCCGGTTCAGAGCGTCTACCTGTCCAATGCTCTGGAAGAGCAGCTGGAACTGATCGAACACACGGCTGGCGGTGAACTGGAACTTCACTTTGCCCCTTACGAGATCAAAACAATCTACATCAGAAGTTAAATAATCACATCACAGATGCAAAGGAGCATAACTCACTTGGAACAATTCCGATTACCCAAAATAGCAATGCCCCAGCTACCGCTGCCGCAGGCTGTACAAGAAGTGCTTGCCGAAGCAGAGGAGAAGCTGGCACATCGCCCGAAGCTGTTGCAGCTGTTCAAGAATTGTTTTCCGAATACGCTGGAGACGACGACTAAACTGCTGGATGACGGAACCACCTTTGTGATTACCGGCGATATTCCGGCCTCCTGGCTGCGTGATTCAGTGGAGCAGGTAATTCAATACGTGCCTCTGGCCAAAAACGATCCCGATCTCCAGCGCATTATCGGAGGTCTTATCAAACGCCATATTCAGTATATTCATATCGATCCTTACGCCAATGCATTTAATGAGTCGGCCAATGACTGGCACTGGAACACTACGGATGTGACCGAGATGTCGCCATGGGTGTGGGAGCGTAAATTTGAGATTGATTCGTTATGTTTTGTCGTACGCCTCGCCTATACCTACTGGAAAGAGACGGGTCTGACTGATTTCTTCGACGCGGGGTTCAAGTCGGCCATGCGCCAGATCTTCGATTTGTTCAAAAGAGAGCAGCGGCATTTCGAGCAGTCTCCGTACCGGTTCAGCCGCAATAACGGCATTCCGGAAGATTCTCTGCGCAATAGCGGTCTCGGCATGCCGGTGAACTATACCGGAATGATCTGGTCGGGCTTCCGGTCCAGCGATGATGCCTGTGATTTCCACTACAACATTCCTGGCAATATGTTCGCTGTTGTCGCGCTGCGCCAGATGCAGGAATTCGCGGAGTGGGTCTTCCGCGACCTAGACTTCCTGGCTGAACTTAAAGAGTTGGAATTTGAAGTGGATCATGGCATCAAACTCTACGGCATTTATCGCCATCCGGAGTTTGGTCCGATTTATGCTTATGAGACCGATGGCTTCGGCAATTACTGCCTGATGGATGATGCGGGAACGCCCGGACTGATCTCCATTCCGTATCTGGGTTACGCTTCGTTGGATGATCCCATCTACCAGAACACCAGACGTTTCGCATTGAGCAAAGAAAATCCGTTCTATTACGAAGGCACAGCTGCCAAAGGGATCGGCAGTCCGCACACTCCGGAGAACTATATCTGGCACATGGCGTTGTCCATGCAGGGCATTACGGCTCAGACTGCCGAAGAGAAGCTGGAACTGATTGCGATGCTGGAAAGTACGGATGCCGGAACCGGATATATGCATGAAGGTTTCCATGTAAATGATCCTAGTGTATTTACCCGCAGCTGGTTTGCATGGTCTAACAGCTTATTTTCGCAGCTTGTCTATCGGGCGATGAAGGAAGGTATTCTGTGAGCGGGGGCCGTATCATCCTGTTCGCGGACCCGTCTTTTCCCGGGTATACCGCAGCGGGCGGACTGACCACAGAACAGGCACAGTCCATAGGATTACATCATACTGACTCTCCTGTTCATGCAGAACAGCTGGCCGAAACGCTGGACAGCGCCAAGGCCGGGGACTGCTTCGTTAGCTTCCATGCTCCATACTTCCCGAAGGAGGCTTGGCCTTCCATCGTCGCTTATTTGAGCAGAGGCGGCAGCTTGATCAGCATTGGGGGTGCCCCGTTTAAGCATCCAGTCCGCCTAGTCGCTGAAGAGTGGCGGATCGAAGCTGAGCAGACTGCCTATCACCGCCAGCTGCATATCCATGAAGCGCTGCGTGTGAGCAGCGCAGATCGCATACAGCAGCATGTTGCGCTTAGAGACATTCCGCTCTTCGTAGGTGATGAGCAGCTGCTGGCTCTGACGGATACCTGGAACCTGGTGCCGCATGTCACTAAAAGCAGTGACCTGCCGGAGCAGATGGGTTCCAGTGGACCTATGGACACGCGGATTTATCCGCTGCTTAAGGGCATTACCGCCGCCGGGCGGGAAGTTTCAGCTCCAGCTGTGCTGTGGGAGCATATCGGCGGGCCTTTTGCCGGTGGCCGCTGGATCTTCATCGGCCAACCGCTTACGCCTGACTTCTGGAATCAAGGCGGCACGGAAGCATTAACCCGCTGGGCAACTTTTGCCGCTCGGGGTGTAACAGAGCTGTGGCTGAAGCCTAACTATGCTTCTTATGAAGAAGGCGAGCGGCCGCTGCTGTTTATGCAGGGCCAGCGGCTAAGCCGCAGCCAATCGTCACCGACATCAGCGCAGTGGACCCTGAACATCACTCTGAGCAAAGACGGGGAGTCTATCCCATGTTTCACTCACGAGTGCAAGCTTGAGGTCAGTCGCGAGCTGAACTTCCTGCGTGTACCGCTTGCTGTAGAAATTCAACCTGGCCTGTATCATCTTTCTTGCCATGCTGTATCTGAAGAAGGCGAAGTGCGGATGTTGCGTCAAGGCTTCTGGGGATATGACGTGGGCTTGTTATCGCAGGGGGAAGCGATTAAGGCTGGAAGAGATTATTTTATCAAAGACGGTCAGCCTTTACCTGTTGTCGGCATGACTTATATGACCTCTGACGTAGCGCGGAAGTTTCTATTCCTGCCAAATGCTGATGTCTGGGATCGGGATATGGCACAGATGCGGAAGGCAGGCATCAACTGGATTCGTACCGGCATCTGGACAGCCTACCGCAATATTATGCAGGTAGACGGCCATGCCTCGGAAGAAGTGCTGCGGGCGATTGATGCTTTTCTACTGACTGCGAAGCGGCATGAGCTGCAGGTTACCTTTACGTTCTTCTCCTTTACGCCGGAGACTTGGGAAGGGACGAATCCTTATCTCGATCCGCGCAGTGTAGAAGCGCAAAAACGGTTCATCCGCTCCATCGTCGCCCGGCATCGCACGACAACCCATGTCGATTGGGATTTGATCAATGAACCGTCAATGTTTGATCCGCCGCGGATTTTCTCGGACGGACCGAGCTCGGCGCGAGATAAATATGAACGCGCTGCTTTCTCTGCTTGGCTGGAAGAACGCCATGGTGATATAACTTCGCTGCAAGAGCGCTGGAATATGACGCCGCTGGAATTGCCGGATTTTGCGGCTGCACAACCTCCTGAGCAAGAAGAGATTAACTTCAGTGTGCAGGATATTCATTCTGGGAAGCGCGGCACGCGTTGGCTCGACTACTGCCTGTTCTCCATGGACATGCACAACGTATGGGCAAGGGAGCTTAGCGGCACTATCAAGGAACTCTGCCCAGATCATTTAGTGACTGTAGGGCAGGATGAGGCTTTGGGTGCCCAGCGGCCATCGCCGTTCTTTTATGAGCGCGATGTCGATTACACCACTGTTCACAGCTGGTGGTTGAATGACAATCTGCTTTGGGATGGGATTTTTGCCAAAACCCATCACAAACCGAACCTCATCCAGGAGACCGGCATCATGTATGTGGAGACGCCAGACGGACGGGCTAAACGCAGTGAGGAAGAATTGCGGGCCATGCTGGAGCGCAAATATGCCTATGCGTTTGCTTCTGGAGGTGCCGGGGCTGTGCAATGGATCTGGAACACGAACTTTTATATGGATAATGCCAATGAATCGCAGATCGGTGCGCTGCGGGCCGATGGGACTGAGAAGCCGGAAGCGGATGTGTCTTATGATTTTGGGCGGTTCATCGGCGAAGCGGGGGGGTTATTTGACGGGCGGAAGCTGGAAGAGATTTCCGTGGTTTTCCCTTACTCTAATGACTTCTCGAACCGGAAGCTTACCTATGATGCGACTACCCGCCTGACACGGATCTTATCTTATCAGCTTCATTTGCCTTTCCGCGCCGTATCGGAATACGATCTGGCTCCGCTGGAGGCAGAGCCGGCTAAGTTGATTCTCCTGCCGAGTGTGCACAATCTGGATAATGACGCCCTTCAGCACTTGCTGGACATAGTGGAGCGTACAGGTGCCGTTCTGCTCATTACTGGAGCATTGGGTGTAGATGCATACTGGCAGCCTTCGGATCGTATGGACGCAATAGTAGGAGTCCGTAAACTTGGCAACATGCGCCGTGAGGAGCAGCTTCTATTGAACGGACGCAAGTTTGCCGTGTCCTACGGACAGAAGCGAATCGCGGAGCTAGTCAAAGAAACGCCAGCAAATGCAGATGTTGATTCGTCTAGCTCAGGAGGTGTAGGTGATCACCTCATCGAACGCCAGATTGGCACAGGTCGCCTGATCTGGTGCCCGCTACCTTTAGAACTGAATGACCGCGACGAGCCAATCGCCGCGCTCTACCAATATGCTGCACAAGCCGCAGGTATCGAAACCGAGCTGGAATGGATCAGCGGTGGAGACCTGCCAGGTGTGTACGGGCGAAAGCTTGCTTTTGCAGAAGGTTCATTGTATATCTTCGTATCTGAATACGCCTGGGATGCCGAACTTGAAGTAAAAGATCCTGCAACTGGAGCTCATTACTCATTTTTACTGGAGAAGGAACGTTCGGTGTTGTTTGCAGCTGATTCAGCGGGCAAGCTGGTAGCTGTCTATAGACCTGAAGAGGTTAACATTACGCTTAATAAATGCTGAAGAACTGAGGTGTACACACAGATGACCCACACAACAACCAAAACAGCCCATATCGTGTCCCATACTCACTGGGACCGTGAATGGTATTTGCCCTATGAGAAACACCACGTCCGTCTGGTTCAGCTGGTGGATGCACTGCTTGCCAAGCTGGACGGAGATTCCGCCTTCCGCAGTTTTTACCTCGATGGGCAAACCATTATTCTGGAGGATTATCTTCAGGTTCGGCCAGAGAACAAAGAGAAGCTGGAGCAGTATATCCGGGATGGGCGAATCTTGATCGGACCTTGGTACATTTTGCAGGATGCGTTCCTGACGAGCGGTGAGGCAAATGTGCGGAATATGCAGATCGGCCATCAGGATGCCGAGAAATACGGCGAGCCTTCCAAAATCGGTTATTTTCCCGATACCTTTGGCTTGGTCGGGCAGACTCCGCAGCTGATGTTGCAGTCAGGGATTACGAATGCTTTTTTTGGACGCGGGGTGAAGCCTACGGGATTTAACAACACTGTATCGGATGCGGGTTATGAGTCCTCTTTCTCCGAGCTGATCTGGGAAGGACCGGATGGATCCAAAATTCTCGGTATCCTATTTGCCAACTGGTATTCTAACGGCAATGAAGTTCCTGTAGAGGAAGGTGCGGCCCGGGAATTCTGGGACCGTAAGCTTGCGGATGCAGAGAAGTTTGCTTCAACGGGGGAGTTATTGTTCATGAACGGGTGCGACCACCAGCCTCTGCAATTGGATTTGCCGGAAGCTATCCGCACCGCCGAAAAGCTATACCCTGAAGTGAAGTTCGTGCATTCGAATTTCCCGGACTATCTGCAAGACTTGGATCAGCAATTATCTTCGGGTCAGCGGGAGCTCTCCACCGTTACCGGGGAACTGCGCAGCCAGCGTACAGACGGATGGGGCACCTTGGTGAACACAGCCTCAGCCCGGGTTTATTTGAAGCAGATGAACCAGCTGGGCCAGACTCTATTGGAAAAAGTAGCCGAGCCGCTGGCCTCCATCGCCCGCCTGTCCGGACAGGACTACCCACATCATCTATTCACCTATGCCTGGAAGACGCTGATGCAGAACCATCCGCATGACAGTATCTGTGGTTGTAGTGTGGATGAAGTGCATCGTGAGATGGTAACGCGTTTTGATAAAAGCCGGCATGTTGCCGAAAGCATCATAGATGACAGTGCTAAGTTTATCGCAGATCAAGTGGAGACTTCGGGCTTTTCCGCCTACGGGGAAGATGCAGTTCCTTTTGTAGTGATGAATACCACGGGGTGGAAGCGTACGGGAACGGTGACTATAGAGCTGGATGCTGAACGGTTATATCTGCGCGAGGGTTATCCGTTGGATGAGACCGCCCGCAGAATGTTGGCTGTTGATTTGTCCGGCCGGATTCTCGTCGATCACACAGGGGAGGAATTAGCGTCTACAGTGGAAGATCTAGGTTTAAGCTTTGGTTATGATCTGCCTGATGACCAATTCCGCCAGCCGTATATGTGCCGCAAGGTGAGACTTACTTTTGAAGCCCGCAATGTGCCTGCACTTGGACTCTGTACTTACGCTTGGGTACAATCAACTACGGAATCCGCTCAGGGAAGCTCTTTAATAGAAGGAGAGCGCAGCTTGGAGAATGCATCTCTCAAGGTAGTTGTTGCTGAGGATGGTTCATTTACGTTATTGGATAAGCATAGCGGTACCACTTATCGTGAGTTGGGGATTTACGAGAATACCGGAGACGTAGGCAATGAATACATGTACAAGCAGCCAGAAGGTGAACAAGCGCTGACGACCAAAGGCCAGCCTGGAGTCATTAAGGTGATTGAAGACTCTCCCTTCCGTGCGGCCATTGAGATCCGAATAGACTGGGAGATTCCGGCTTCGGCGGATGACACCTTGGAGGCGGAACAGCGTGCACTTGTGTATTATCCTGAGCGTAAAGCGCAGCGGAGTGTAAATACGGTGGTTTTGAAGCTTCGTACCGTCGTTTCGCTGGAGCGGGAAGGCAAAGGTGTGCATATTGAATCCACAATTAATAACCAAGCCAAGGATCACCGGGTGCGAATGCTGTTCCCTACCGATCTGTCTACCGATGTGCATCGTGTAGATTCTATGTTCGAAGTGGCTACGAGGGACAATAATCCGGCACCAGAATGGGCAAATCCGAGCAACACTCAACATCAGCAATCCTTTGTGGATGTCAGCAATGGCGATGTAGGACTTACGGTAGCCAACCAGGGATTGAACGAATATGAGGTTCTGCGGGATGGACGCAATACTATTGCCGTCACCCTGCTACGCAGCGTAGGGGAATTGGGGGATTGGGGTTGGTTCCCAACTCCGGAAGCTCAGTGCCTGGGTGAATATACAGCACAACTGGAGCTGATTCCTCATTCTGGTGAGGGAAGTGAACAGCGGGCATTTACAGAGGCCTATCAATTCCAGATCCCTTGGACGGTATGTCAGACCGGCCTGCATAGCGGGAAGTTGAAATCTGGATATACCCCATTGGTTTGGGAAGGAGACAACATGGCCTTCTCATCCATGAAAATGAACGGAACTTCAGGCGACTTGTTTTTGCGTTGGTACAATATGTCCGCTCAGCAGACACAACTGCAACTGAAAGTGAACAGTCCTCAAGAGTATTTATTTAAAAGCAATATCTTAGAGCAGCTTAACCCTGCTTTACAAGGAGCAACGTCTTCGGTTCACCACTTAGAGATAGGTCCATCTGAGATTGTAACTGTAGGTGCGAAATTAAGCTTCTAGGTAAAAAGATGCCCCGGCGCTTCCCTGCCGGGGCATCTTTTGATTTACTTTCTTCTATAAGACTTGTGCCAATCTTGAATGGCCTCTTGGCGGGAGGGAAATCTCATCTGGATCCAGTTGTTTGTTTCCCATTCATGAATCGCCTGCTGTTTAGTTTGGTAAAAGCTGTAGTCGCAAATGTTCCAGCTGTTATACAGTTTCTGATACCATTTCCCTTTAGGGATGTCGCCAGGGGAGCGGCGGACGGCTTTATTGGCTTGCTTTTTAGCCCATGAGGAACCGTGTTTCTGTTGGTCGCTGCACACGGGTTGCTTTTTCACACTTCTGCTCATTGATTCTCCAACCTCCTTTTAGAGGGAAGCTAGAGATCATGCAAGGTCTTTATATGAATCACCTCTTTGCCAAAAATAATGGAGTTGATACCTATGTATGAAGGGGACTTTGATGTTGAATAGATAGACGCGGAAAAGGGGAATGCGGTTGCGATACAATTGCGGAAAAGTATGTGTTTAGTTTTTTTAAAATAAAGCTTGCAATGAATCTCTATACATGATATATTCTAAGTCCGGCCAAGAAATACACATGCCGAGCTCGAAAAAGAAATTGAAAAAAGAGCTTGACATTAAATAGCCGAACATGATATAGTATAAGAGTTGCTGCTGAGACATTAAACGGCGCCAACGAGAACTTGATCTTTGAAAACTGAACAACGAGTGAGTAGGAAATCACGCAAGTGATATCCAAAATTAGAGAATTAATTTTCTCGTCAGATGTTTCAAAATGAGCATATCGCTCTTTTCAATACTAATTGGAGAGTTTGATCCTGGCTCAGGACGAACGCTGGCGGCGTGCCTAATACATGCAAGTCGAGCGGAGTTATTTTGAAAGCTTGCTTTCAAAATAACTTAGCGGCGGACGGGTGAGTAACACGTAGGCAACCTGCCCTTCAGACTGGGATAACTACCGGAAACGGTAGCTAATACCGGATAATTTCTTTTTTCTCCTGAGAGAAGAATGAAAGACGGAGCAATCTGTCACTGAGGGATGGGCCTGCGGCGCATTAGCTAGTTGGTGGGGTAACGGCCCACCAAGGCGACGATGCGTAGCCGACCTGAGAGGGTGAACGGCCACACTGGGACTGAGACACGGCCCAGACTCCTACGGGAGGCAGCAGTAGGGAATCTTCCGCAATGGGCGAAAGCCTGACGGAGCAACGCCGCGTGAGTGATGAAGGTTTTCGGATCGTAAAGCTCTGTTGCCAGGGAAGAACGTCCGGTAGAGTAACTGCTACCGGAGTGACGGTACCTGAGAAGAAAGCCCCGGCTAACTACGTGCCAGCAGCCGCGGTAATACGTAGGGGGCAAGCGTTGTCCGGAATTATTGGGCGTAAAGCGCGCGCAGGCGGCTATTTAAGTCTGGTGTTTAAACCTTGGGCTCAACCTGAGGTCGCACTGGAAACTGGGTGGCTTGAGTACAGAAGAGGAAAGTGGAATTCCACGTGTAGCGGTGAAATGCGTAGATATGTGGAGGAACACCAGTGGCGAAGGCGACTTTCTGGGCTGTAACTGACGCTGAGGCGCGAAAGCGTGGGGAGCAAACAGGATTAGATACCCTGGTAGTCCACGCCGTAAACGATGAGTGCTAGGTGTTAGGGGTTTCGATACCCTTGGTGCCGAAGTTAACACAGTAAGCACTCCGCCTGGGGAGTACGGTCGCAAGACTGAAACTCAAAGGAATTGACGGGGACCCGCACAAGCAGTGGAGTATGTGGTTTAATTCGAAGCAACGCGAAGAACCTTACCAGGTCTTGACATCCCTCTGAATCTGCTAGAGATAGCAGCGGCCTTCGGGACAGAGGAGACAGGTGGTGCATGGTTGTCGTCAGCTCGTGTCGTGAGATGTTGGGTTAAGTCCCGCAACGAGCGCAACCCTTAACTTTAGTTGCCAGCAGGTAATGCTGGGCACTCTAGAGTGACTGCCGGTGACAAACCGGAGGAAGGTGGGGATGACGTCAAATCATCATGCCCCTTATGACCTGGGCTACACACGTACTACAATGGCCGGTACAACGGGAAGCGAAGCCGCGAGGTGGAGCCAATCCCATCAAAGCCGGTCTCAGTTCGGATTGCAGGCTGCAACTCGCCTGCATGAAGTCGGAATTGCTAGTAATCGCGGATCAGCATGCCGCGGTGAATACGTTCCCGGGTCTTGTACACACCGCCCGTCACACCACGAGAGTTTACAACACCCGAAGTCGGTGGGGTAACCCGCAAGGGAGCCAGCCGCCGAAGGTGGGGTAGATGATTGGGGTGAAGTCGTAACAAGGTAGCCGTATCGGAAGGTGCGGCTGGATCACCTCCTTTCTATGGAGAATCGTCTTCTGCAATGAAGACATTCAAATCGGAAGCTTAGCTTCCACAATCTCAGGTTTAGGCCTGTTACTCACTCGTTGCTCAGTTTTGAGAGTTTAAGCTCTCAAGTAAGACTTGATCCTTGAAAACTGGATACCGAAACGAATTTGCGTTTTAGAACATCTTTTAGCAACTTGTGCAAACAAGTAAATGTTATTAGTGAGATTTTTCTTCGGAAGAATCAAGGTTAAGCTAATAAGAGCACACGGAGGATGCCTAGGCGCCAGGAGCCGACGAAGGACGTGGCGAACAACGAAACTGCCTCGGGGAGCTGTAAGCAAGCTTTGATCCGGGGGTGTCCGAATGGGGAAACCCAGCTGTGGTAATTCGCAGTTACTCATTTCTGAATACATAGGAAATGTAGAGGCAGACCAGGGGAACTGAAACATCTAAGTACCCTGAGGAAGAGAAAACAATAGTGATTCCGTCAGTAGCGGCGAGCGAACGCGGAACAGCCTAAACCAAGGGGCTTGCCTCTTGGGGTTGTGGGACGTCTCACATGGAGTTACAAAGGAATATGGTAGGTGAAGAGGTCTGGAAAGGCCCGCGATAGAGGTAAAAGCCCTGTAACCTAAACTGTGTTCTCTCCGAGACGGATCCCGAGTAGTGCGGGGCACGTGAAACCCCGTATGAATCCAGCAGGACCATCTGCTAAGGCTAAATACTACCTGGCGACCGATAGTGAAACAGTACCGTGAGGGAAAGGTGAAAAGCACCCCGGAAGGGGAGTGAAATAGAACCTGAAACCGTGTGCTTACAAAAAGTCAGAGCCCTATTAATGGGTGATGGCGTGCCTTTTGTAGAATGAACCGGCGAGTTACGTTTAACATGCAAGGTTAAGCCGAGAAGGTGGAGCCGCAGCGAAAGCGAGTCTGAATAGGGCGATTGAGTATGTGGACGTAGACCCGAAACCGTGTGATCTACCCCTGTCCAGGGTGAAGGTGCGGTAACACGCACTGGAGGCCCGAACCCACGTACGTTGAAAAGTGCGGGGATGAGGTGGGGGTAGCGGAGAAATTCCAATCGAACTCGGAGATAGCTGGTTCTCCCCGAAATAGCTTTAGGGCTAGCCTCGGTATAAGAGTAGTGGAGGTAGAGCACTGATTGGGTGCGGGGTCCGCAAGGATTACCAAGCTCAGTCAAACTCCGAATGCCATATACTTATTGCCGGGAGTCAGACAGTGAGTGCTAAGATCCATTGTCAAAAGGGAAACAGCCCAGACCATCAGCTAAGGTCCCCAAGTGTGTGTTAAGTGGGAAAGGATGTGGAGTTGCACAGACAACCAGGATGTTGGCTTAGAAGCAGCCACCATTGAAAGAGTGCGTAATAGCTCACTGGTCGAGTGACTCTGCGCCGAAAATGTAACGGGGCTAAACACACCACCGAAGCTATGGCTAGATACGTATGTATCTGGGGTAGGGGAGCGTTGTGTAGGGGTTGAAGGTGTACTGAAAAGAGCGCTGGACACTACACAAGTGAGAATGCCGGTATGAGTAACGAAAAGATCAGTGAGAATCTGATCCGCCGAAAGCCCAAGGTTTCCTGAGGAAGGCTCGTCCGCTCAGGGTAAGTCGGGACCTAAGGCGAGGCCGAAAGGCGTAGTCGAAGGACAACAGTTTGAAATTACTGTACCACCGTAATCCGCTATGAGCGATGGGGTGACGCAGGAGGGTAGTGACGCGGACTGATGGATGTCCGTCTAAGCAGTGAGGCTGATGTGTAGGCAAATCCGCACATCATTAAGGCTGGGCTGTGATGGGGAGCGAAAATTATAGTAGCGAAGGTCATGATCTCACACTGCCAAGAAAAGCCTCTAGCCAGGAGAAGGTGCCCGTACCGCAAACCGACACAGGTAGGCGAGAAGAGAATTCTAAGGCGCGCGGAAGAACTCTCGTTAAGGAACTCGGCAAAATGACCCCGTAACTTCGGGAGAAGGGGTGCCCCGGTAGTGTGAATAGCACGAGGGGGCCGCAGTGAAAAGGCCCAAGCGACTGTTTAGCAAAAACACAGGTCTGTGCGAAGCCGCAAGGCGAAGTATACGGGCTGACGCCTGCCCGGTGCTGGAAGGTTAAGGGGAGTGGTTAGGGGTAACCCGAAGCTATGAACCGAAGCCCCAGTAAACGGCGGCCGTAACTATAACGGTCCTAAGGTAGCGAAATTCCTTGTCAGGTAAATTCTGACCCGCACGAATGGCGTAACGACTTGGGCGCTGTCTCAACGAGAGATCCGGTGAAATTTTAATACCTGTGAAGATGCAGGTTACCCGCGACAAGACGGAAAGACCCCATGGAGCTTTACTGCAGCTTGATATTGAATTTGGGTACGATCTGTACAGGATAGGTGGGAGCCGTAGAAATCGGAGCGCAAGCTTCGGTGGAGGCGCCGTTGGGATACCACCCTGATCGTATCTAGGTTCTAACCTAGTGCCCTTATCGGGTACGGGGACCGTGTCAGGCGGGCAGTTTGACTGGGGCGGTCGCCTCCTAAAGAGTAACGGAGGCGTTCCAAGGTTCCCTCAGAATGGTTGGAAATCATTCGCAGAGTGCAAAGGCATAAGGGAGCTTGACTGCGAGACCTACAAGTCGAGCAGGGACGAAAGTCGGACTTAGTGATCCGGTGGTACCGCATGGAAGGGCCATCGCTCAACGGATAAAAGCTACCCTGGGGATAACAGGCTTATCTCCCCCAAGAGTCCACATCGACGGGGAGGTTTGGCACCTCGATGTCGGCTCATCGCATCCTGGGGCTGAAGTAGGTCCCAAGGGTTGGGCTGTTCGCCCATTAAAGCGGTACGCGAGCTGGGTTCAGAACGTCGTGAGACAGTTCGGTCCCTATCTGTCGTGGGCGCAGGAAATTTGAGAGGAGCTGTCCTTAGTACGAGAGGACCGGGATGGACGTACCGCTGGTGCACCAGTTGTTCCGCCAGGAGCATGGCTGGGTAGCTACGTACGGACGGGATAAGCGCTGAAAGCATCTAAGCGTGAAGCCCCCCTCAAGATGAGATTTCCCAATTAGTAAGACCCCTTGAAGACGACGAGGTAGATAGGTTGGAGGTGGAAGTGCAGTAATGCATGGAGCTGACCAATACTAATCGGTCGAGGGCTTATCCTATACGTAGAATGCAGATTCGTTTCGGATTCAGTTTTCAGGCGATTAAGCCTGAGCATTTACGCTGTAAATGCCCGTTTGGTGGCGATAGCGGAGGGGTTCCACACGTACCCATCCCGAACACGACCGTTAAGCCCTCCAGCGCCGATGGTACTTGGACCGAAGGGTCCTGGGAGAGTAGGACGCCGCCAAGCGGACAACCACATTACCCGTGGTATTTTTTTTGCCCTTAATATTAATATGTCTTAGAAGGGCCTTTAGCTCAGCTGGTTAGAGCGCACCCCTGATAAGGGTGAGGTCGGTGGTTCGAGTCCACTAAGGCCCACCATATTCCCTGATAGCTCAGTTGGTAGAGCACTCGACTGTTAATCGAGTTGTCACAGGTTCGAGTCCTGTTCGGGGAGCCATTTATGGAGAGGTGTCCGAGTTTGGCCGAAGGAGCACGATTGGAAATCGTGTAGGCGCCACAAGCGTCTCGAGGGTTCGAATCCCTCTCTCTCCGCCATAAAAATTATTAGCATGGCCCGTTGGTCAAGGGGTTAAGACACCTCCCTTTCACGGAGGTAACATGGGTTCGAATCCCATACGGGTCATATCATGGAGGCTTAGCTCAGCTGGGAGAGCATCTGCCTTACAAGCAGAGGGTCGGGGGTTCGATCCCCTCAGCCTCCACCATATTATTTTCACTGACGCGGGGTGGAGCAGCCCGGTAGCTCGTCGGGCTCATAACCCGAAGGTCGCAGGTTCAAGTCCTGCCCCCGCAACCAATTTACTCTTATACATTATGTTTAGGGATAAGCTGGTATGGTGAAAATGAATAGTATATACTTATTAATGACGCGGGGTGGAGCAGCCCGGTAGCTCGTCGGGCTCATAACCCGAAGGCCGCAGGTTCAAATCCTGCCCCCGCAACCAATTTACACTTATGCATTATGTCTATGGAACCGTGGTGTAGTTGGCCTAACATGCCTGCCTGTCACGCAGGAGATCGCGGGTTCGAATCCCGTCGGTTCCGCCATTTAGTTAATTATTATTGGGGATTAGCCAAGCGGTAAGGCAACGGACTTTGACTCCGTCA
Organism: Paenibacillus sp. FSL R7-0163; assembly: GCF_037969975.1. Lineage (NCBI taxonomy): Bacteria > Bacillati > Bacillota > Bacilli > Caryophanales > Paenibacillaceae > Paenibacillus > Paenibacillus sp. FSL R7-0163. The sequence goes on along the minus strand of NZ_CP150224.1, from coordinate 5,254,303 downwards.
TGCATAGGTTCAAATCCTATATCCCCAGCCATTTATGAGAGCCATTAGCTCAGTTGGTAGAGCACCTGACTTTTAATCAGGGTGTCGAAGGTTCGAGTCCTTCATGGCTCACCATTTTCTTTAAAGTGTGCGCGTGTGGCGGAATTGGCAGACGCACCAGACTTAGGATCTGGCGTTTCACGACGTGGGGGTTCGAGTCCCTTCACGCGCACCATGTTTTTGCGGACGTGGCTCAGCGGTAGAGCATCGCCTTGCCAAGGCGAGGGTCGCGGGTTCGATTCCCGTCGTCCGCTCCATATAGATTTTGCGCCCTTAGCTCAGCTGGATAGAGCGTTTGACTACGAATCAAAAGGCCGGGAGTTCGAATCTCTCAGGGCGCGCCATTTTTATTACTAAGCAGTTATAGTATTGTTAACGGGATGTAGCTCAGCTTGGTAGAGCACCTGGTTTGGGACCAGGGGGTCGCATGTTCAAATCGTGTCATCCCGATTTTATACCTTTGCGGGTGTAGTTCAATGGTAGAACTTCAGCCTTCCAAGCTGATAGCGTGGGTTCGATTCCCATCACCCGCTTATAATGAGAAACACCTGCCGGTATTAGGCGGGTGTTTTTTTGATTGGACATATCTTACGGAGGCTTAAATAATAGAACAGCGTCCTCCTCCTTAATATAGGAAAGGGACGCTGCTGTAGTGGGTTTATAAGGGATCGTCCTTATATAAGAACGCCTACCTCACCATTATTCACGAACTTAATACTTTCGATCTTCACCTCTAGTTGACCTGAAGGAATCGCTAGCTGACAAGTACTGCCGAGCTCAGCCAGCAGCAACTGCATGCCTATAGGTGACAACATAGAAATCTTGTTATCGTTAGGTTCTGCTTGGTTAGGAAATACGATGGTATAGATATCTGTAGTATTATCGTCCAAGTAATGAAGCTGCAACTGGCTTCCGATAAAGACCTGAGAATTTAAATCTTCACCGTTAAACTCAGTTAGTAATTGTTCCAGCTCGGAGCAATAACGGGACAACAGCGTTTCAGCATTGCTTCTATCCTTGCTTCGTACCGGAAAGTATTGATTTAGAAATGCGATTTTTTCTTCATCAAAATAGATAAGCTGCTGAAGCAGCTGTGTCCGTGAGCCTTCATAGATAAGACTATGGTTCATAGTAGATTTCACCCCCTCTAAGTAGCACATTCCTTGTAAACTTGTTATGGTGTGTTGCCATCTTAAAATCCCTCCTATACAAATAGAGGTCCCCCAATGGAGACCTTCTGATCAGTATACCAGCTTCTATTTGTAAATCCAATCCATTTTAAAAGGGGAATTAAAACCTTCTAAATATTGTAATGAAAACCTTTGACTATTACATACTTGGGTGCTATGATAGGCTGATGCATAGGCATTTCGTAGAAAACTGCGAAATGCCTATACTGTATTTTGAAGATATTTTTACATTAATTGTTACCTGGGGAGTGATACGCCATGTACATTTCGTTGAGTTCACATATAGATTCCAGAACTATAAAATAACTACTTAATTTATTAAAGGAGGAGATCAGGATGATTCAAGTTAAAGAGTTTGTAGATGCTGATAATTCTTATGCAGAGAATAAAGCTAATGAGTTCCTGGCAGGACTACGGGAGGAACAGATTGTGAATATCTGTTACGGTTCGGTAGTTAAATCATCACGTGATGGGGCAGAGCACCAAAGAACCACTATACTGGTCGTGTATAAGACAAATGAAAGGCAATAACTGGAACACGTTTTTTTCATGTCTATCCATTGTCTCTACGCTGTGCGTTGTGATTGTCATCATTTATTATGTTTTCAGCTAATTAGTAAAAAGAGGACCTTTCCCATCTACGGGCAAAGGTCCTCTTTAGTTTATAAGTGCATTTACAGTCTTACATTCCGTCTGGTACGGATAGACCCAAACTGGATGCGATACGCTGTCCCAAGTCTGGATCAGCCTTAAAGAAATGTTCAATCTGGCGACGTTTGATATCGTTACTTTCAACAGGAGTCATAGCGCCAACGATGTTTTGAACTAGACGGGTACGTTCTTCTTCAGACATTAGACGGTACAAGTCACCTGGTTGTGTATAGTGATCGTCACTATTGTAGGCGACACTATCCGCATATCCGGAGACTTCGAACGGCGATGTTTTATGCTGCGGTGATTCTTTTGGTCCCCCTAAGCTGTTAGGCTCGTAATAGGCTCCGGAACCGCCATTGTTGCCCAAGGCCATGCCACCATCACGTTGATAGTTCTTCACTTCTACTTTTGGACGGTTGATAGGCAGGCTGTTGTGGTTAGGGCCAACCCGGTGGCGGTGTGCATCACCATACGCGAACAGACGGCCTTGTAGCAATTTATCCGGCGAAGCTTCAATACCAGGAACGAAAGAGCCGGGAGAGAATGTGACTTGTTCTACTTCAGCGAAGTAGTTCTCCGGATTGCGATCCAATACCATACGGCCAACCTCGATTAACGGATAATCTTTTTGTGACCAGACCTTTGTTACATCAAATGGATCAAAACGGTAAGTCTTCGCATCCTCGATCGGCATAATTTGCACGTAGAGCTTCCAAGCAGGGAAATCTCCTTTATCAATAGCATTGAACAAGTCTTCTGTATGATAATCCGGGTTTTCCCCAGCGATTTTGGAAGCAAGGTCTGCATCTAGATTCTTAATGCCTTGTTCTGTTTTGAAATGGTATTTCACCCAGACTGTATTACCCTCGGCATTTACCCACTTGAAGGTATGGCTACCAAACCCATGCATATGTCTCAGCGTAGCTGGAATTCCGCGATCCGACATCAAAATCGTTACCTGATGCAGAGATTCAGGCGATAAAGACCAGAAGTCCCATACAGCATTCGGGTTCTTCAGATGTGTCTGTGGATCACGTTTCTGTGTATGAATAAAGTCCGGGAATTTAATCGCATCACGAACGAAGAATACAGGCGTATTGTTACCTACGAGATCATAGTTTCCTTCTTCAGTATAGAACTTCACGGCAAAACCACGAGGGTCGCGTACGGTATCAGCAGAACCTAATTCACCAGCTACAGTAGAAAAACGAATGAACAACGGTGTACGTTTGCCTACTTCAGACAAAAAGTTAGCTTTTGTGTATTGGGTCAGATCTTTTGTAACTTCAAAATACCCGTGAGCGCCAGCACCTTTAGCATGAACGACACGTTCGGGAACACGTTCTCTGTTAAAGTGGGCTAATTTCTCAAGCAGATGGACATCTTGCAGCAAAGTGGGACCGCGGTCACCGGCTGTCATTGAATTCTGATTGTCGCCTACTGGAGCACCCCAGCTGGTTGTAAGATTATTATTATTGGAGCTCATTAATAGAATCACCTCATGAGATTTGATTTTAGATTTAGTATAAGTTCTATATTAATGTTTTTTAAAGAAATTGCAACACTTTTTAAATAATTGACACATTACAATATGTGGGAATCGTCATTACATCGTTGGCACATTCAGATATATATGATAGACAAAGTGATTAATTGCTTAGCAGAATTAAAAAAGAAACAGCGCATCCCTACCATCACTGGAGGGGTGCGCTGCATTTTTTGATATAGAAGATATTCGGTTCTTGTACTTAGGCTTTAATGTACATTCTGTTGTAATATTCATCTAGCATTCTTTTGGTGGCAAACTCCGTACGGGTGGTTTCGATACTCTTTTTCATCATTTGTACCCATTGTTTACGATTCTCGTAAAAGGTTGGGAGCACACGTTTCAATAAGGTGTCGTACAGTGCATCACTATCATGCTTATCCAGCACCTCAAAGTCTGTAGTTTCGAAGCCGTCTCCAATCTGCCAGCCATTCTCACCATCGATGCAGGCTTCCGGCCACCAGCCATCCAGAATAGAACAGTTCAATACACCGTTCATTGCTGCTTTCATCCCGGAGGTGCCGCTGGCTTCCAGTGGTCTGCGTGGATTGTTGAGCCAAATATCAGCACCGCGCGTCAGCTGGGCGCCAATCGTCATATCGTAATTCTCGAGGAACACCACACTCTTTGGATACTTTTTCATCATCGCTACTAGGTTGCTGACGATTTTTTTACCGTTATCATCGAGTGGGTGCGCTTTGCCGGAGAATACAATTTGTATCTTTCCAGACTCCAGATAAGGTTCGATAATTTCTGGCTGCGAGAAGATCAGGTCGCTTCGTTTATATGGAGCTGCTCTGCGTGAGAAGCCAATGAGTAGATTGTCAGCATTTAGGCTAATGCCGGAACGTTCTTTGATGAACTGGATCAGTTCGCCCTTGATCTCTTTATGCACTGCCCATAAGTCGCCATCTTGTTCGTAGGCATGCGTCATTCTTTCATCTACCCAGGTAGGAGTATGGATGGCATTAGTAATGCCTATAATTTCTGATCTTCCGGCTACTTCCTTCCACATTTTATTAGCCGTATCGGCGTGTAGCTGGGCAACTGCGTTGGAGATACGTGACAGCCTTAGACCTGCAACCGTCATATTAAATGGCTCGCCGCCGATCCGCTCCATCTGGTCACGGGTTAAGCCGTTGAACGCACTCATATACTCAAGTCGGTCGAGAGGATGGGTTTCGTTGCCTTCTTTGATTGGTGTGTGGGTAGTGAATACTACTTCTTCGCGAGTCGCTTTCCAAGCTTCTTCGAAGGTATGGCCTCCGGACATTTTTTCACGGATTAGCTCGATAGCCGCTAGAGCCGCATGACCCTCATTGAAGTGATAGACATCAATAGGGATTTGCAGCGCACGCATAGCCTTGACTCCACCAATCCCAAGCACGATCTCTTGTGCGATCCGTTCTTCGCCGAACCAGCCATACAATTGGCCTGTGATCCAGGCATCATTATTCTCGGGGATATCCGTATCCAGTAAATACAATGTGCTGTTGCCAAAATAATCAGTTTTCCATACTTTGCATACCACATCGGTTTTTCGGACTTTAACAGTTACCTTAACCCCTGTATCTTCAAGAAACTCATAAACATAATTGTGATAGGAGTCGTACGGATTGCCGTTTGCATCAATCTTTTGGTCCGTGTAACCTTGTTTCCACTTCAGCCCAATAGGGATGATAGGGGCGTTGATATCTTTTGCACCCTTAATGTAGTCTCCGGCAAGAATGCCCAGACCTCCGGCATACATTTTGAAATCGGAATGCAGCCCGTACTCCATACTAAAATAAGCGACTGACGGTAATTTTTGTTCGTTCACTTGATAAGCCTCCTAATCACGGATTAGATTAAATTGCAGTGAAGCTGCGGGCATTATCTCAGGTGCAAACGTTTGCTCAAAATAGTGCAGCAATCATTGTGGAAGCGATTGCACCACTATTCTAGCACACTCGATGAATAAAAGCATAACGTCAATTTGGTGAAAACCACCATTTTGAATCCAATTGAGCGGAATTGATTGATAAAGTGGACAGAAGCCCCTAAGATAAAGAGATTGAAGAAATAATTAATGGTGGTGTCTAAGTTGGATATAGTTGTGATTGGAAGCTTGAATATGGATATGGTGGTACGTACAAACCGGTCACCAGATGCAGGAGAAACCCTGATTGGACAAGCCTTTGCTTTATCTCCTGGCGGAAAAGGGGCAAATCAGGCCGTTGCCGCAGCACGTCTGGGTGCAGAGGTTAGTATGATCGGAAGAGTTGGAAAAGATACCTTTGGTAGCGAAATGCTGGAGATTATCAGGAATGAAGGCATTCATATAGAGCATATTTCTGTAAGTGAACATCAGGCAACAGGAGTCGCTTCGATCGTTATTGAAGAAGATGGAGAAAATCGGATTATCGTGGTACCTGGAGCGAATATTGAGCTTACGGTAGAGGATATTCAGGCATTGGAGGCTGTGATTAGCCAGGCTAAGATCATTGTGCTGCAGCTTGAAATGGATCTGGCGATGAGTGAGCAGGCGATTGCGATTGCCCATCGTAAGAGGATTCCGGTGATCCTTAATCCTGCACCAGCTAGAGTACTAAAGGATGAGATGCTGGCTCAGGTATCTTACCTGACACCTAATGAGACAGAAGCCGGGATTTTGTCCGGAATGACTGTGGATAGCGCAGAGACTGCTGAGCAGGCAGCCCGTATTTTGCTGCAAAAAGGAGTACAGAACGTTATCGTAACCTTGGGCTCAAAAGGCGCTCTGATTGTGAATGCTGAAGGAGCCAAGGCTGTTCCAGGCTTCCCGGTAAAGGCGGTAGATACAGTTGCTGCCGGAGACTCATTTAATGGCGCATTAGCCCAGCAGTTAGTCTTAGGAAAGACCTTGGAGGAAGCCGTGAGCTTCGCTAATGCTGTAGGTGCATTGGCTGTAGGGAAAGAAGGGGCGATCCCTTCATTGCCGCAGTTGTCCGAGGTCGAGCAGTTTCTAAATCGTAAATCGCTGTAGAATAGACAGTACAGGATACTCAAGATCTATACTAGATGAGATAGGATAAGGAGCTTAAATAATGAGCAGAACAGTAACCGTTAAAAATGTGATCATCGGCGAAGGAATCCCTAAGATATGTGTTCCGCTAATTGGAGCGACCTTGTCTGAGCTGAAGCAGGAAGCTGAAGCGCTGAAAGTACTGCAACCTGATTTGGTGGAGTGGCGGACGGATTTTTTTGCTGAAGTGGAAGACGTTGCTTCTGTTAAGAACGCACTAAGCGAAATCTGTTCTGTGATTCCAGATCTGCCGCTGATTTTTACTTTTCGGAGTGCAAAAGAAGGCGGAGAGAAGCAAGTCAGCACGGAATATTACACAGCACTGAATAAAGCTGCTGCCGAGAGCGGTCTAGTAGATATAATAGATGTTGAATTATTTAATGATGAGCAGGATGTAAAGCTATTGGTCGAAGCTGCTCATACTCATAATGTATCTGTCATTATTTCAAATCATGATTTTCAGGGAACACCTCCTAAAGAGGAGATCATCTCGCGGTTATGCAAGGCGCAGGAGCTTGGCGGGGATTTGCCCAAAATTGCCGTTATGCCCCGAGATGCAGGCGATGTGCTAACTTTGCTGGAAGCTACACACATCATGAAGGAAAAATATGCAGACCGCCCAATTATAACGATGTCTATGGCGGGAGCCGGGGTGATCAGCCGTTTAGCTGGTGAAATTTTCGGTTCAGCGCTTACCTTCGGAGCTGCAGATAAACCTTCTGCACCTGGACAGGTAGCTGTGGTTGAGCTTCGGAATACATTGTCACTGCTGCACCGCAGTCTGTGATTTCTGCTGTTGATATTGCCGCAAAAAAAGGCGTCCGGAATATCCGGATGCCTTTTTCTATTTTAAAGTATTGTTGGTGCGCTTACGCATTTTTTCCCGTATATACATGTACGGCATCTCTTAGAAACGCAGCGAGTCCAGGGTGGCGCTTGTCATAGTATTCGGTAAAACGTTCATCATCAACATACAATTGTGCAACACCAGCATGAGCTTCTTTGGAATAGGAATTCCAGTAGAAGGAGAGCCACTCACGGTGTAGGTCAGCACTTTTTTGCGCCAATATACTGGCAGGATCTCCATGCTCCATCGCTTGCAAGAGCGTTTCGAACATCTCTTCCTCAAGCTGTTGTATAGCTGCATATTGTTCTTCTGTCATCCCTTTAAGCTTTTGGTTGGATTGATTAATGGTGTCATCTCCGTATTTCTCCCTTATTTCTTGGCCATATTTCTTTTCGTTATCATCTACCAGCTTTTGCTTAAAGCCTTCGAATTTTTCAGTATCACTCATGGTAATTCTCCCTTCTTTTTGAGCCAGCGTCTTTTCGACGTTAGCGATTAATAGATCTAATTGCTGTCTTTTTTCCAGTAGCTTGTCATGATGCTCCCGCAGCGCTTTGGCTCCGTCGAATGAGGGCTCTGTCATAATAGCCTTGATACGTTCCAGACTTAAGCCAAGCTCCCGATAAAACAAAATTTGCTGTAGTAGATCTACTTCGGTACGGCCATAGATACGATACCCTGAAGAGTTGATTCTCGCCGGCTTAAGAATGCCAAACTCATCGTAGTAGCGCAGGGTCCGTGTGCTGATTCCAGCTAACTCTGCGAGCTTCTGCACTGTGTATTCCGTAGTATCACCTCCTACAATTCAAATGTACACCTTTACGTAACGTGAAGGTCAAATGGTTTTTTTAGCATATCCAAAACAGCGGCAGCTACCCTCTGAATGATCATGGGGAAGTCTGCCGCTGCTATGAATAAGTCTATAATGTTGAGCTTTGCTGCTGCCTGAATTTATTTATGGCCCATTTGTGCTGTGAAATAATTGTGCAATTCCTCCAGCTTGCGAGGGTCCGCAAGGGTTGCTTTGTCAGAGAAGTAGTGTTCAACGACAAGGTCCCAGGTAGGTACAATTTTTTGTGAGGTCATTGCCTTAATGGCTACCTTAACTGTTTTGCGTTCTTTGGCATTGGAGAAGGTATCTACGTAATGCTGTGAACGTTCAAAATCCAGATCCTTAAACACGGCGCGGAAGATCTCTGACGTCATCCGTGCATCATCCAGCGCCCGGTGTGCAGATCCAGTAGGCTCAAGCTCAAACAATGCCATCGCGCTTTCCACGCTGACATCATTGCTAAGACCACGCGCACGTAGAACTCCTTTGAGCAAATCGAAATACGTAGCGGACATCCAGTAGGATTCGTCCATCTTGTGCATGCGCACATCCTGAATGATTCGCTTCATATCTTCGCCACCCCAGGTAAGCAGCAGAACTCCATCTGTACTTAGATCAAGCCACTCTCTAAAAGCAGTGATAACTTTGGGGAAGCGGGCGGCAATGTCGATTTCCTCTTGAGGGATACCGGTTTTTTTCTTAATAAAGGAATTCAGGGTGGAGAAATATATAGGTTTGATCAAGGAAGAAAATTCATCCTTATACTGCAGTGAAGAGTCTAACCGGACGGCTCCAATCTCAATGACCTCCATAGGGTGCTCGCTGGCAAACTTACGGCCGTTGAATTCGATGTCCAGAATAATATAATCCACAGGTACTTGCCTCCGTTTCCATGACTGACGCTGTAGTGCTTAATACGTCGACTTCTCTATTTTAACAAAAAAAGTGATGTAATGGGGAATATGGAGACAAGCTAATATTTGCACAAAAAAATGAACCAGCACAACATCTGCGCACTGGTTCATTTAATCAGTATTTAAATTTAATCCTATAAAAGATTAATGTCCTGAATCGGCAGCAGGTTCAGGCATATGAATCGGCTGTTCATTTATAACAGATCCGTCATCAAGACGAAGCCAGGTATTGAAGTCTTGGGTGCCTTTGACCAGTTCTATGACGCGTGCTCCCCGCATAAAGCCTTCTTTTCCATAAGTATTGTAGCCGGTAGCACGGCCATAAGAAAGACGTATGCCATACAGGTTGCCGCTAAAATCGTTGATATGGTCATGTCCGCAGAAGGTGCCAAGCACATCACCCATTTCCAGCAAAGCCGAGAATAAGCCCGAGTTCACCTCAGGTGAGCATACACGCTCAAACTTATGCCCATGACAGACCTGTGTAGACCAGACATCCCGATATTCAGGAATTGGGATATGGAAGAAAGCCAAGGCAGGCAGCCTGTTCTCAGCAGTTTTCGGATTCACCCGCGCAGATTCAGCCGTCAGCCAGTTGATCTGATTCCGCCCAACCCAATTGTAGCCCGGGATATCCTCATACTCGGAATAGCCGCCAGAGTCTAGAAAATACAAAATAGCGGCCGCGTGGTCTTCCTGATCTTTAATTTCAAGAGTGTAATTGCCCGAGCCTTCCAGCTCTTCTGGACCGGCTTCGGTCAGGCAGTGGGGATGTTCCAGGGCAATTTGCATCAGTTCACTCTTTGAAATCAGAGTTTCTGTGTCATGGTTGCCAAATACAAAGGTCCAAGGGATGCCGGATCTCTCCACGGCAGCGACAGCCTCACGAAATGCTTGTGCGGGGTGCTCGCATGCCTTGTTTCCCGGTGATACAGGACCAGTGTAAATAAGATCTCCCGTGAAAACCACAAGATCAGGTTGTTCCGCATCCAGAATGCGTTCCATCAGTGCCTGGGTAAGCTGATCCTCAGCTCTTCCATCCATCCAGTGCAGATCTGTAAATTGTACGATTTTAAAAGTGCCATCTTGCTGAAATGATAAACTGTGTCTCATTAGAATAATCTCCCTTACTATCGAATATTGAATAGCAAGCTGTGGAGGCGCCAACCCCTCATTGCGCCAAGAGGGCAATAAGGGCTGACGTCGTTAGAAGCATAGCTATACGCAGGTCAGCCGATCCAGATCCGCTGAGTGCAATGATCTCCAGAGTTTCTACCGATCATAATATCATATTCCCCAGGCTCGAAGACCAACTGATCGTCTTTTCCGTAGAACATTAACATTTCTCTGGTGATTTCGAAGGAAACCACCTGTTTCTCATGCGGTGCGAGTGTAATCTGCTGGAAGCCTTTCAGTTCCTTGACCGGGCGCACGACACTTGCGCTGACGTCGTGGATGTAGAGCTGAATGGTTTCCTTGCCGGCGATGTCCGAAGTATTCTCTACTTCAATGGAGGTAACCACCCGATCCGCAGCTTCAACATTGAAGCTGTTGTAAGCAAACTTGGAATAGCTCAGGCCATAACCAAAACAGAACAACGGGTCATTCGGGCAGTCCAGATAACGGGTCACGTAACGCACATTAGGATACATAGGATCATAAGGACGTCCCGTTTGATAAGCATTGTAATAAACAGGAATTTGCCCAACCGAGTAGGGGAAGCTCATCGATAAACGTCCGGAAGGATTATAATCTCCGAACAGCACATCGGCCAGCGAATTTCCTGACTCTGTACCCAGAAACCAAGCCTGCAGCATAGCGTCGCTGGCATCAAGAACGGGTTTCAGCTCCAGTGGTCTGCCGCTGAATACAATGGTGACGATCTTTTTGCCGGTATCCTTCAGACGCCAGATCAGCTTCTCCTGATTGGCCGATAGGCGGAGATTGGCTTTACTTCCGCCTTCCCCGGTATCCTGCTGATTCTCACCGACAGCGGCGAGAATTACATCACAATCCTGCAGCTGCTGGTAGGCGTCCTCGATTTCATCCTCCACATCAAAAACACCCTCAAGCATGCTTCCCAGCTCACCAGTCATGGCCGTAAGTATATCTTCGGCAGATGTTTTTTGCAAAATGCCGGTGTAGAGTGATACAGCCGGATCTTTTTCTGTCCCAGCCCAACCGCCCAGTACATGAATGGAGGTGGCGAAAGGACCAGCCAGACCAATCTTCATGCCACGTTTAAGGGGCAGAGCTTCATTGTCGTTTTTGAGCAGCACAACTGAGCTAGCTCCAAGCTCCCGTGCGGCCTGCAGATGCTCCGCGCTAGGTTTCGGAGCCTCATCCACCAGCGGATCTGCATCCTTGAATGGATTATCGAACAGGCCGAGCGCATCCTTGAGCTCCAGCACCCGGATGACGGCTTCATCGATCAAGGCGATGTCAAGCTTGCCTTCCTCGACCAGAGCAGCGCCGTAGTTTAGATAGTGAGTGGACATCATCTCAATATCCAGCCCAGCAGCCAGACTTTTCTCCGCTGCCTCACGGCCATCTATCGCGGCGCCATGGGGAATCAGCTCATTAACGGAATTGAAATCGGCGATGGTAACGCCGTTGAAGCCCCATTCTTCCCGTAAAATCCCGCGAAGAAGCTCGGAATTACCACTTGCCGGGATACGGTCAATGGTATTAAATGCGGCCATAACCATGGCCACTCCAGCATCTACGGCAGCCTTATAGGCTGGCAGGTAGAACTCACGCAATACGCCGGAAGACATATCCACTGTGTTGTATTCCCGTCCGCCTTCGGGAGCACCGTAACCAGCGAAATGCTTCACACAGGCAGCGATGCGTCCTTTTTCTTTTAGGTCTTTGCCCTGATAACCCCGCACCATACTTTCGGTGACACGGGCATTCAGATAGGGATCCTCACCAGATGTCTCCATGACGCGTCCCCAGCGCGGGTCGCGTACGAGATCCGTCATGGGCGAGAAGGTAACGTGAATACCGGCAGCCGCACTTTCCTTGGCGGCGATTTCGGCAAACCTTTCACAGGCTTCAAGGTCAAAGCTGCTGCCCATGGCCAGCGGAATCGGGAGGATGGTCCGGTAGCCGTGAATGACATCCGCCATGAAGAGCAGAGGAATCTTTTGTCTGCTGGTTTGCAAATGTCGGGTCTGCTGCTCGATTACATTCCGGGCTCCAATACCGTTAAGAACACTTCCGATACTCTCCATTACCTGCGGCTTAATGTTCAGTTCCTTAAATGGTCCGGTTAAATCCACGGTATCGTCCAAACCCCAATAGTGAGGACCTAGCTGGGTTAATTGGGCCAGCTTTTCGTCCAGGGTCATATCGTTCACAAGATCTTGGATAAACGTTTTAGTCATGGTTAACTCCTTCCTCGTGAGCGCATCGAAAGTTAGTTTGTTAAATAGATGTGTAGTTCCCCGCCGGGCAGCGTAAGCATGATTTTTATTTGCAAAGCTTACGTTATATAGGCGATAAGGATGGGAGTGAACCGTTAACTCTCCTGGCACGCAGCTCCGAGATGCGGAATGGGCCTGAGCTATAATCAGGTTCAATTGTTGTGAAAATCATAGCATTTTTCTCTTCGGATACAGGGATGAGGCATGAATTAAATCAGAAGAGGATTGCATCATTAAGATGTTACATATGGAGACTGACATGTCTATGAAAGAAAAGTATAAAAACGTTTCCACAAACGATACACCTCGATATTAGTCTGAACACCAAAAAAAGTCAATCGCCTTTGGAAAAACAGCTAATTTATATTTTTTTACGTGAAAAATGTAACTTTAGTACTTGTAATTCAAAAATAAAATGAATTGACAGCGCATACATTTTGGGAGTATGCTTCTCACACAGAGAGTTTTACAGAAACACTGGAAACGTTTCTACAACGCTCGATACACTTTTTTATGAAGGTTGGGCAAACTGTTTTTATTCTGGCTGCTGGACAAGAAAGGAAGGTAATTTATGCATGTGACTGAATGCATCTTTCAAATTGGAGGTGGGCACTTTGGCGAGACTGAAGCTTGTGGGTGGAAACATTGTTCGGGAAGTCATTAAGAACAAAGTTCTTTTTCTAATGTTGCTGCCTGTAATCGTATATTTCGTTATCTTTCACTATGCTGTAATGCCTGGAGCTTACGTCGCATTTGTAGATTACAAGCTCAATAAGGGGATTTTTGGAAGTGACTTTATCGGCCTTAAGAACTTTGAGTTTCTGGTTCAAAATGGGGATCTATGGAATATTACCAAGAATACGCTGCTCTATAATATCGTCTTTCTAGCTCTAGGTAATATCATTCAAATAGTATTTGCCATTATGTTGTCTGAGATCTCAGGCAAGTGGTTCAAAAAAATATCACAATCCGTTATCCTGTTACCGAATTTCATCTCCATGGTTATCGTCGGTGTGTTTGCCTACAATATATTCAATTTCAATTCCGGGTTTATCAATACGATGTTAACTGGAATGGGGCTAGACCGTTACGAGTTCTATTCCGATCCGGGCATCTGGAAATATATTATTGTGGCTTTCAAGATCTGGGCGGGTACCGGATATGGAATGATTGTTTATCTGGCAACGATCACAGGAATTAATCATGATCTGTACGAGGCTGCTTATATGGATGGAGCGACTACCTGGCAGCGAATCCGTTATATGACCTTGCCGATTCTGAAGCCAACCTTTATTCTGCTTCTACTGTTCGGTATGGGTGGAATTCTCAAGGGATCCTTTGACCTTTTCTATAATCTGATCGGTACGAACTCCGTACTGTATCCGCAGACAGATATCATCGATACCTATGTCTTCCGTTCACTGGTGGGACAATTCAACTTCTCTATGGGTGCCGCAGTGGGCTTCTACCAATCCTTATTCGGCCTGATTCTGGTGCTTGTGGTTAACTTTATTGTACGTAAGGTAGAACCGGACAGCGCTTTGTTCTAAGACTAGACACGAAACAGGGGTGATAAATATGGAAAATACGACCATCAAACAGGATTCCGGAAGCATTCTCATAAAAGCAGTCAGTTATATCTGTATCGCAATCTTTGCGCTATTCTGTTTATTCCCCTTCGCGTTGATGATCTCCTCATCGTTCATGAACGAGCAGGAAATTGTTCGTGAAGGTTATAAGCTGCTGCCGAAGGCATTTTCCTTTAAAGCTTACGAGATGCTATTCAACAACTCTACTCAGCTGGTGAATGCTTATCAGGTAACTATCTTCATTACCGTAGTGGGTACGGTACTCGGACTGTTTATGATGTCGATGGCCGGATTCGTGCTCAACCGTAAGGATTTCAAGTATCGCAACTTCTTTTCCTTCTTGATTTACTTTACAACACTATTCAGTGGCGGCTTGATTCCGACATACATCCTGATGGTGAAGCACCTGCATATGAAGGACAGCTTATTCGCTATGATTCTGCCAGGTGTAGTTGGCGCATGGTCCATCTTCCTGATGCGTAATTTCATGAAGGCGATTCCGGATTCCTTATATGAATCCGCTACCATTGACGGTGCTGGCGACTTTCGCATCTATTGGCGGATATTTATTCCGCTGGCGGTTCCATCATTGGCTACCATCGGGCTTTTCTCAGCACTAGGCTTCTGGAATGAGTGGTATAACGGGATGTTGTATATTGACAGTCCGGCGAAATATCCGCTCCAATACTTTTTGCAGCGAATGGTCAATCAGACGAACTTAGGAGCGCTAATCAACTCGGGAGCGGTTATCAATACTGCTGATCTTCCGACGCAATCCATCAAGATGGCTACAGCTGTGCTGGCCACTGGACCGATTATTCTCCTGTATCCATTTGTACAGCGTTATTTCGTAACAGGCCTCACCATCGGGGCTGTAAAGGGTTAATGGACGCAATCTTCTTTTCGAAGAGCGTTTATTATAAATGAAAGTTTCATAAATAGAAGAGAAAAGGGAGGCTTACCTAAATGAAAGGTAAAAAGATCGCGTCTTCTTTAATTGCTGTCCTCATGCTTACTGGAGCACTGACAGCCTGCACATCCAAGAACAACAATGAGCCGAGTAATGATCCGGCAGCCACGAAAGCTCCAGAGGCTTCAGCCAATGCAGGCGGAGTGGATACTTCCAAGGAAGCTAAGCTGGTGTACTACCTGTGGGGCAGCGAAGGAGTTAAAAATAAAGAAATCCTCGCTGAGATTAACAAGAAGCTCAAAGCTGATCTAAACGCTACGATTGAAGTGAAGTATATTGACTGGCCGGATATCGCTACTAAATACCCGCTGCTATTTGCTTCAGGCGAAGAATTTGATATGTCGCATGCATCTCCCGGAGCTCCGGTGTCTTATTTCACATTGGCTAGTGAAGGTGCTCTAGTGGACCTTACAGAAATGCTGGATAAAGTTGCTCCTAAGCTGAAGGCGGAAATTCCGGAAAGTGTGTGGGAAAATACAAAATACAAAGGCAAAATTTATGGTGTACCAAGTCTTTATAGCGAATATACACCTGCCGGTTATGCCTACCGTTCTGACTTGCTGAAGAAATACGGAATGGATAAAATCACTTCCATTGATGATATGGTTAAATACATGGATAATGTGGTTGCTAATGAGTCCTTCCCGCCAATTAACGGCAAGGCAGAAGATGCGGCCAATATGTTCAGAATGCTCGTAGATACTACAGGGATGTGGCTTAACGCTCCTGGTATATCCTTGAATGAGCTGAATCTTGTGACTAAAAGTCCAGAGGACTACAAGACCGTCTTCCATCCAGCCTTCACTCAGGAATTTGAAGATTGGGCTGTGAAGATGCGTGAATGGGCGGATAAAGGCTACTGGAGTAAAGATGTGCTGTCTGCAACCCTTGGCAGCAAGGATAACTTCAGAG
Source organism: Paenibacillus sp. FSL R7-0163 (assembly GCF_037969975.1). NCBI lineage: Bacteria > Bacillati > Bacillota > Bacilli > Caryophanales > Paenibacillaceae > Paenibacillus > Paenibacillus sp. FSL R7-0163. The sequence continues at coordinate 5,238,339 of NZ_CP150224.1, read as the reverse complement.
CAGCCAACTCCGCAGGCTATTTGACTCATGCTCAGGACTGGATCGGCCAATACGGTGCGGATTTGAAAGCACAACCGGAATCAGATCCTTACTTCTTTACTTTTGCGGAAGCTAATAAGAAGATCAAACGTAAAATGGGCGTTGATAACTCGACTGTAATCAGCACGAACTCAGCTAATCCAGAGCGCGCTCTGATGGTGATCGAGAAGTTCATGACCGATGAAAGCTACTACAACCTCATCCAAAACGGTATTGAAGGCAAACAATATGTGATGGAAAATGGTGTTAAAAAGCAGCCTGCAGGCTTCAATGATAAAACGGACGGCGGAGGTTTCGCTGCTTGGTCACTTCGTAATGACAAATTCGTAGTTCCTACGGATACAGAAAACCCAATCCGTAACTCCTTATTCGCAGAATGGGATAAAGTGGCTATCGATGATCCTTACAATGGCTTCAGCTTTGATCCAACCAATGTTACAACTGAAATTGCTTCGATTTCCAACGTAAATTCACAGCTTGGTATTCAATTGATGCTTGGTAAAACAAGCAAAGATCCAAAAGCAGCTGTTGCAGAGTACCGCGATCAGCTGAAAAAAGCAGGAGTTGACAAGGTCATTGCCGAAGTAGAGAAGCAATTGGCTGCGTTTGTTCCTGTCAACTAAAGAAAGTTAAGGGGTGTAAGGGAGCTATAATTCGATATAGCTCCTTTACCCATAAATGGGGGAGTAAAGTGGATGTAAATATCAAGGATATCGCGCGGATTTCCGGTGTGGGCATCTCGACGGTCTCCAGGGTAATCAATAACAAGGGACCGGTGAGCAAGTCTACACGTGAGAAAGTGATGAGTGTGGTTAAGGAATACAATTATATTCCCAATTCCAACGCGCGGAATTTGAAAACTACACAATCTAAGAACATTGCACTTATGGTCAAGGGGATTACCAATCCTTTTTTCTCTAATATGATCAGAGAAATTGAACGGCAGGTCAATCTGCGGGGCTACCCGTTTCTTATCCAGCAAGTAGAGGATGGGACCGATGAAATCAATGCTGCAATTCAACTGGTGAAGGAGAAGAATCTGTGCGGGATTATCTTCATGGGTGGAACCTATGATCATTCTGAAGAGAAGTTCAAACAGCTGACGGTTCCGTTTGTGCTGACAACGATCACCTCAACGCAGGAGGTGAACCCGCTTATTTTTTCCAGCGTTATTATCAATGAAACGAAGGAAGCCTATAAGGCTACCAATTATTTGATCTCATTAGGTCATACGAATATCGGCTTTTTAGCCAAGTCTCCATTATTGGATGAAACCACGGGCAACCGGCGGTATTTAGGCTACAAAAAAGCACTCGAAGAGCAGGGTCTGCCCTATGATTCAGGGTTGGTTGAGGATTGTGAATACAGTCCCAGCTCGGGATTTAATGCTGCGCGAAGACAGCTCAACAAGAACAAGGGAATTACAGCTATATTTGCCGCTTCCGACACGATTGCCATTGGTGCTGCCAAAGCGGTGCTTACCGCGGGGTTATCTATCCCTGATGACATTTCGATCATTGGCTTTGACGGGATCGAGATGGCTGAATATTATCATCCTTCTCTGGATACAATCAGCCAGCCGGGTACGGAAATGGCCTTATCCAGTGTAGGTGTTCTGTTCGACCTCATTTCCGGACGGTCAAGCCATCAGCATATTGTCTATGATGCGGTATTGCTCAAGCGTGGTTCCTGCAAGATGATTAAACCTCGTTAAGATCACACTATAAACCTTTATTGGAGTGGAACCGAAATGCAAGATACACTGAGAATAGGTACGATTGTTCGTGGTGGAGAAGCCGTTAAGGTCATTCCACAAATTGTGGGGCATGGATTTGAATCATTTAATCTGAATTTTTGGCAGACCACCGGCGAAACCGATTTGATCGAAACGGCTGCACGACTGAGGGAGTTAGCTGCTGAGCATGATTTTGTCATCTCTTCTGTGGGCATCTATGGCAATCCGCTGGATGGCAGCGGCGACAATGCCGACACATTGGCCAGCTGGGAGCGGCTGATTGATCATGCACATTTATTTGGCACAGATATTATAGGCGGGTTCACCGGCCGATTGCCAGGTTTGTCCATTGACGAGTCCATCCCGAAGTTTACAGAGGTGTTCGGAGAACTGGCGAAGAGAGCGGCAGATCGCGGCCTGCGAATTGCTTTTGAGAATTGTGCTATGGGCGGAAACTGGCAGAGCGGAGAGTGGAACATCGCTCACAATCCTTCGGCCTGGGAGAAGATGTTCAATGCCGTTCCGGCAGATAATCTGGGATTGGAATGGGAGCCTTGCCACCAGATGATCGCATTAATTGATCCGCTTCCGCAGCTGCGCAAATGGATGGATAAAGTATTCCATGTGCATGGCAAGGATGCGACCATCGCTTGGGATATCGTCAAGGAATACGGTATTCATGGCCCTAAACCGTATGTATGGGACCGGACCCCTGGCTTCGGGGATACCAATTGGGTAGATGTAATCACCATCCTGCGCCAAGCGGGTTATAAAGGTACGATTGATATCGAAGGCTGGCATGATCCAGTGTATCGTGATGAGCTGGAAATGACCGGCCAGGTGCATGCACTGAATTACTTGAAATATTGCCGTGGTGGCAGCTTTGTGCCTAATCCGGTTTAAATGGTGCGATATGAAAACAACCCAAAAATGACCTCGAAATCCACAATGAAGTGGAGGATGAGGTCATTTTTTATAGTTAATCCTGAATCAGATATCCTTGTCCCAGCTGTATTTCTTTGAAACCTGCCAAATGGCGGGCTTGAAAGCGGATAGGGGTGCTGCCGCCAATCATAATGATATTTTGGATATCGGCGGCCCCTTCTGAGGGCAGGGAAAAGGCATTGATATAGGCGTACTCTTCGGCAAGCGTCGTATAAATCGCGTTGATAAGCGGGTCATGTTCACCTTTTCCCATTAGATTCATGAGAATATATCCGCTTGTGTTCAGCTTGGAACGGGTAATACTGAAAAATTCACGGGAGATCAAATGCCTTGGTGTACCAGCGGCAGTAAAAGCATCCAAAATGATGTAATCATATACCTGCGGGTCTTCACCTTCAAGGATCTGACGTCCGTCACCGATCACTACGTTATCTTGACTGTATCCAAAGCAGCGGCGGCTTAATTCGACTACTTCGTTGTCTAGCTCGGCTACTTTAAATCTTTTCTCCGGAAAATGCCCGGCAATTGTTCCAATTCCATGCCCAATAAGAAAAACATCCTCAAAAGAGGGGAGGTTGAACTCCATGAAGTGAATGATGGCCCGCGGATATTCAAAGAGAATTCGTTGCGGGTCATTAAGATCCATCGCACCTTGAGTGGCATGATTCGAGAACTGCATAACGCGGAAGGAGCCTTTTTCACCATATAGTTCTGTTGTGTCGTAGACGGTTATTTCATGATTTTCGCTATTTCTTTGAAGCTCTGAATGCAAGTGATCAATCTCCTTATACAATAGAAATTCGTTTATATTCATTGGGTGTAACCCCGACAACACGTTTAAAAAGCTTGTTGAAATAGGCAGGGTCGCCATATCCAACCTCTGCCCCAATCTCGTGAACCTTTAGGTCCGGAGCATTCTTGAGCAGATGTTTGGCTTTGCGCAGCCGAATTTCGGTGATGTAGTCCGTCAGTGTAAGTCCAGTCTCTTGCTTGAACAGCTTGCTTAAATAGCTTGGGGTCAAAAAAACCATATTCGCCAAAGTGTTCAGATCCGCATGCTGATTATAGTTAGCGGATATCCAGCGTTTGATGGTTTCTATGGCTGTACCGGACATTTCCAGACGATGGGTTCTGATTTCGGTCAGAATATTTGTAAAGTGGGCGGTAAACATCTCCTCAATGTCGCTAAAGCTTAAGCTGGACGCGATTCTGTCATCCAACCTGAGGTCGGGAGCACTTTTATTGCGGGCCTCGAATTCTTGCAGTTCCTTTTGTGCGGTTTCTTCAATCCATCGACAGACACGGAGAATTTGGTCAGAGCCGGCTTGTTGCGCTTTCAACACTGAGAACAGGTCATGAACCCATTCTAAGATGCCTGTCACATTCAGAATCTGCAGGTTATGGATCAGCGGTTCTCTAATTGTATTAAAGTGATCCAGGATGTTTATCTCCGGCTGTTGAATATCCTGAATATTCGCGTAATGCACAGGCTCCGGATTATATATGCCCAGGTTGCACGCTTGTTTAGCATCTAGGTATGCCTGTCTAAGCTTGGAAACCTCATTATAACAACCGCTGGTACCTACATGTAGGATCTTTCCGTGCGCAGATATCCGCATAATGTCACCGATATCTTTTAAATCGTTGTCTGACAGCGGCTCAGCAGAATATACAATCCAGACGTATAGTCCCTTTTGAAGCTCTAAGCTGTCAAAGCTCAACGCCTTCTCTTGCCGCAGACTGTCTGCACAGGAGCAGACGGTTTCTCTGGTGCTCCCTTTGAGGACAAAGACCGAGAAATAAGTCTGGGGCAAGGTAAGGCTGGATAATAGTAGAGGGGAAGAGGGCTCTTCGATATGTAAGAATGTCAATAAAAGCCCGGAACGGTGGCGTTCTTCCTTGTCGCGCGCGAGCTGCCGTTCTTTGTCTAGCCGATATAGCAGCTCGAACAGCTGCTCTTTATTGATTGGTTTTAATAAATAGTCTACAGCTGAGCTGCGGATGGCTTCTCGGGCATAATTAAATTCAACAAATCCACTCATTAGAATAGAATAGATCTGCGGATGGGTGGCTTTTAACTGCTTAATCAGCTCCAAACCATTGATTTGCGGCATACGAATATCTGTAATCACGACATCAAGTTGAAGTGTGGTTAACTCATCTAATAGATGTTTTCCGTCGGAGTAGGTGCCGATGACCAGAAATTCGGCGCTTTCTTTACTGATCATTCGAGCCAGTCCTTCGCGGATTAAGATCTCATCATCAACAATCGCAATACGCAGCAATCAGAGCAGCCCCTCTCCTAAATAAATTCATCTTCGCTATATTTAGCGTTAATATCCTCAATGCGCAGGGTAACACGAGTGCCGACTCCAAGCTCACTCTCTACAAGCAGTCCAAACGAGCTGCCGTAATGCAGGCGGATTCTCTCATTTACATTACGTAGTCCAATCCCGAACCTTTCATTGTCCGTTCCAGTTTGCAGACTATTGTTTAAGGAACGAAGAGTAGCTTCATCCATACCGATCCCATCATCTTCTACACAGAAAACGGCATCTCCATGCTCGCTCCATGCGGTGATGCTCAAGGTGCCCAGTCCTACTTTTTGATCCAAGCCGTGAAAGACTGCATTTTCTACGATCGGTTGAAAGACAAGCTTAATAACAGGAAGATGAAGGAGTTCGTCCGGCACGTCAATGTTAAGTCTGAATTTGTCTGGGAATCGGATTTCCAGCAGCTGATAATAATTCCGTACATGATCCAGCTCTTGTCTAATTGTAACAGCCTCTTCGTTTCGGACAATGCTGTAACGCATTTGAAGTCCCAGTAAATAGGTTAGCTTCGCCACACGTGGATCATCATTGCTTTCTGCAAGCATGCGGATGGATTCCAGCGTGTTATAAATAAAATGGGGATTGATTTGGTTCTGAAGTGCCCGCATATCAGCCTTCTGCTTCCGTTTCTCCGTGATGGATACTTCTTGTAACAGATCTTTGACCCTTACGATCATCCGATTAAAATGACTGCCCAGCATCCCAATCTCATCATTATATTTGGAATGCTGCCAGACATCCAGATTACCATGCTGCACCCGTTTCATTAGGCGGACCAAGGATTTAAGGGGTTTGGTCAGGGCATGGGAAATTATAGTCGCAACAAAAAGCGCAAAGGCAATGATGATCAGTGTGGTCAAGATAAGCGTATTCCGATTCTTTTGTACAGGGGATAGGATACGTGTTAAAGGAATCGTAACCATGGTGGTCCAACCGGTCTGTTTCGAGACGGTATACACTGCAAGATAAGACTGGCCATTCAAGTCTATTTGAAAATGATCCTGCTGCTGATTTACTTGCTGCAGCAACAGCTTTGTATTCAGAGTTTGTGTATCGGCAGCCAGATTCGGAACCGCTGAATCTTCACTGGCATAGATCAGTTCTCCATTGTTATCTACAATGAACGTATTTCCTTGCGTAACTGCATTTACGGGATCGATAATACCCTTAAACAGATTGATGTCTACATCGAAAACGAGAATTCCTATATTCTGCAAAGTACTTACAGAGTTAATCGTACGCAGAACACTAAAGACCTCTTTATGGACATTCGAGTTGGTACGGATTGTATGTCTGCCCTGAATGACAGGCGCCGCTCCGGCATCTTCACTCATGGCTCTCCATTTAGCTAATCGTTCCTCTGGATACAGCTCATTAATTCCGGCGTCCTTATCATAAAAGACCGAACCGTACTGGTCTACCAAATACACGGCAATGATCTCTTCCTTAGTATGATTCAAATAGCTAAGGAACATCGCCATGCCCGTATTTTTTTCCCAGTCGGTATTTTGCTGTGTCAGGTAGACTTGCACATCGGTGTTATACAGCGGCAGGGCTGTATATCTCTTGAGGTCGGCAATATACCGGTCAATGGTATCTGAAGCATTCGATGTCATTTGACCCGCACCGTCAGTCGCATTCACAAGAACCGAGTTGAACATGGAGCGGGATGATAGATAACTCACATAAGTGATCGGCAGAGAGATCAGAAAGACAAAGATAACGATCAGCTTGCGCTCCATCGGTAGATTGGCAAGGAACAACCACATTTTGCGTAAAGTTAACCGGATGTATGATAGCATTTGCGTTGTTCCTTTCCTGTAATAAGCTACCTTATTTGACCGCTCCGCTGGTTACGCCTTCAAAGATGTAACGCTGCAGGAAGAAATATAGAATTACTGTTGGCAGCAGAATAAGCAGAATAGCTGCACAGATTAAATTCCATTCCCCCGAATTGACCCCTTGAAAACGCATCAGGATCGTCGTAACTACACCAAGGCTTTGTTTAGGCATATAGAGATAAGGGATGTACATGTCATTATAGATACTAATGGTTTTTAAAATAATCAAAGTAGCCGTTGCTGGCGTAAGTAAAGGGAAAATAATCGACCGATAGATTCTGAACAGAGAGGCACCTTCTACCATCGCACTTTCATCGAGATCCACGGGAATATTACGGATAAATTGCAGGTATAAAATGATTTGAATTACATCTGCTCCAATATAGAGCACGATCGGGGCGCCAAGCGTATTGTAAAGACCCATATTTTTGATGATACCAAAAGTCGCTACTTGTGTCGTGATACTAGGAATGATAGTGGCTACTAAATAAGCACCGAAAACAATGGGTTTCAATTTGAAAGAAAAGCGTCCTAATACAAATGCTACCATAGTCCCGAACAAAATGTTCAGAATTAAAGTGATAGCTATAATAATTAATACGTTGCCAAAGCCATTGAGTAGACCTCCACGCTGGAACACGGCAATGAAGTTATCGAAGTTTAAAAAGCTTTTTGGCAACGCGGTGGAGCTACTGCTGTTGAATTCTTCGGTCGATTTGAAGGCGTTAACGATGACCACATATGGAGGGAAGAGCACGACGAATACGCCGATAATTAGCGAAAAGTATTTAATGATATCTGTAAAACGAAACTTAGAGTGTGTCATAGCTACTTATCTCCTCCCCGGCTAAGAACAAGTTGTTGTATGAGCAGTACGATGACGACAAAGAAGAGTAGGATTATACTCATTGCAGATGCAAGGCCGTAGTTGTTAAATGCAAATGCGGTATCGACAACCCGTTGTACATAAGTTTGGCTGGCCCCTGCAGGACCACCTTTGGTCAACACGAAGGGGAGATCGAATACTTCCAGTGCCCCTGTAACGGTAAGAAATAAATTAAGCTGAATAACAGCCTTCATATTGGGCAAAGTGATTCTCCACAGCGTTTGAAAGGAGCCGGCACCATCGATCTTAGAAGCTTCATAAATGTCACGTGGAATGGCCTGCAAGGATGCGATATAAATGACCATGTTGTAGCCCATGAAACGCCAAAATCCTGTGGATGCAAGGGAGTAGTTGACTAGTCCTTCTGTTCCAAGCCAACTGGTCTGTCCGAGGCCGGTCAGGCCAATGCTATTCAGGAGCATATTCAATGAACCGTTAGTAGTGTCAAAGACATAACCGAACATAAAGGCTACAGCGACTCCGTTCATGATATAGGGAAGGAAAAGTAAGATGCGGAATGCATTTTTCCCTTTTAGTCTACTATTCAGCACAACCGCAAAATAAATAGCAACGATATTCTGGAGAATTCCCATTGCAAAATAAGCAAAGTTATGTGTGAAAACCTTGAAGATATCAGGATTGGAGAAGACCTCGCGGTAGTTATCTAGGCCAACCCAAGGTTTTTCGGGACTATAGCCATCCCAATTTGTAAAGCTGTAATAGATCAGTTTAAGTGCCGGATAATACGTGAATGTTGCAAGCAGCAACAATGGAATCGTGAGGAAGGATACAATGATTATAGTCTTCTGTTTGTTATAGGAAAGTGTTCCGAACATCGCTAGCCCTTCTTTCATAAAAGCGTGGTATGGAAAGGCAAAATGGATTATCCGTAAAGGCAATAATCCATTTTGCGCCGTTCTGTACTTCTAATCACAAGCTCAAATTAATAGCCGAGGTCCTTCTTGGCTTTAGCCCAAGCTTTATTCCACTTGTCTAATACAGTTTGTGGATCCTTGGCAAGCACGAATTCCTGTACTACAGCAGGAAGATCCAGTTGTGCCTTGTTACCGATCTCTGTAACCTTCGCATCGTCAACAGTTCCTTCTACCAGTTCTACTCCGGTAGCTTGGAATTCTTTCAGCTGAGTCAGATTGGATTCCTTGCCTTTTAATGGAGAGATAAAGCCAGCGAAATCCTCATAGCCCGAATCCTCAATCATCCATTTTACGAAGGCTTTAGCTGCCTCTAAATTTTTGCTGTTTTTGGCAACGGCATAGAAGAAGTCAGGGCTTAGGGTAGCAGATGGTTTACCCGAATTGTCATAAGGGAATGGGAAGAAGCCGACATTGTCTGAAGCAGCGCCTGCTCCGATGACTTGGTTAATAACCCAGTTGCCAAGATAATACATGGCGAACTTGCCGGAAGCGATGTCCTTTTTCGATTGTTCCCAGTTGGTGGAGTTGATGTCTTTTTCCAGATAACCTTTTTCGTTGAGCTCACTAAGCAGGCTAAAGGCTTTACCGTAACCGTTGTCCATAGTGAATGGTGTTTCAGAGTTCAGCTTAGCATTAGGAAAGTCGGGATTGCCTTCAATTAGGCGTGGTGTATCATAAGCCCAAGTACCAAGTGGCCATTTGTCTTTGAAGTTGGAGGACAGTGGAATGACACCTTTTGCTTTCAGCTTCTCGCAGGCAGCCAGGAATTCATCCCAAGTCTTAGGCGTTTCGGTGATGCCGGCATCGGTGAATGCTTTTTTGTTATAAACAATTCCGGAAGTAGAGTTCCCTGTAGTAATTCCGTACAGCTTACCATCAAAGGATTTGAAGTCTTTAAAGGTGATTTGGTCATTCAAACCGAGATCATCCAGTGAAGCAAAGTATTTCGGCAAGTCAGAGTTAGGGATGGAAGGAATAAACATAACATCTGGAAGCTCGCCGCTGGCCATTCTGACTTTAGCCTGTTGGTTATAGTCGGTTTGGGAAGCTTCGAACTCGACTTTAATGTTCGGGTATTTTTCATTAAAGCGCTTTACATATTCGTCATATTCTTTACCGATCATGTCTGTTCTGTTAGTTAGGAAGGTGATTTTGCCGCTGATATCAGCTCCTGCTGCAGGTTCTGCAGTTGCATTCGTGTCACCGCCGGTATTCTCTGTGTTAGTTGCTGCGGGCTTATCAGTTGCGGCAGCACCGTTATTCGTGGTGTTGTCATTATTCGAACCACAGCCAGCAAGCGTTGAAGATAAGACCATAATCATAACAAAGGATAACGAAAATAACTTATTTCTCATAGCTTAATCCCCTTTTCGTTTTTATTGTTAGCGTTTACATGAACATTATAGCTTTATCGAAGCCGTTAATAAATGTATTGTATTATTATTTATTGTCTTTATTTGTTTTGTTTCTGCGTTTATAATTAGCATGTACCTAACAATAAGATAACAAAATACAAAGAATATCAAAAGGGTTCAATGAATTAATTTGAGTCTTATGCTATTTTTGAGAAGTCTATGCTTACCAAACTTAGGCATATGCTTCCGAAGCGAGTTTTGCGCGAAGTCATTCAGAGAAGTCTATGCTTACAAAACTTTTAGGAGGTATTATGAAACATTTGCATATGAATCTTGCGAAGTGGGAATTTAGAGGCTGTGGTGATGAGGAGTGGCTTCCGGCGACTGTGCCAGGTACAGTTCATACGGATTTACTAAAGAACGGAAAAATTTCAGACCCCTTTTATGGAACAAATGAACATGATCTACAGTGGATCGATAAGAAGGACTGGGAATATCAAACCTCGCTGCAGTTGGGGGAAGAGTGGCAGGAGCTTGCTTGTACGGAGTTAGTTTTTGAGGGACTGGATACTTATGCAGATGTGTACGTGAATAATGTACATGTGCTCGCTGCTGATAATATGTTTCTGGCATGGAAAGTGGATGTCAAAGGTCAGCTGAAGACTGGAGAAAATAATATACGGGTGAAGTTCCGCTCTGTGGTTAAGGAAGATTTACCGAAATTAGCGAAGCTGGGTTATGCGCTGCCTGCCTCGAATGATCAATCCGAGCTTGGGGGATTAGATGAACAACGGATTAGTATTTTTGCGCGCAAAGCACCTTATCATTACGGCTGGGATTGGGGCCCGCGTTTTTTGACCAGTGGAATTTGGCGTGCAGCATCTCTGGTGGGACGTGACACCGTTCAAATTACTGACCTCTATATCCGTCAAAATGTGATTGCTAAGGAAGAAGCTCGCCTGACCGCAATGGTAGAAGTGGATGCTCCTGCTGCTTGGCGGGGAATGCTGCGAATAAGTGCCGATGGTTTGGAGTGGATGCAAGCGGTTACTTTAGAGGAAGGCAAGCAGCAATTAGAGATGAATATTGTTATACCTGAGCCAAAGCTCTGGTGGTGCAGGGGCCTTGGAGAGCCTCATTTATATACCTTCCAAGCGGAATTGCTGCAGGGAACGGAAGTAGAGGTTAGCAAAAGTGTAAAAACCGGACTCCGCAGTATTGAATTGATTCGGGAGCGTGATGCCAAAGGAGCTTCGTTTTCTTTTGCGCTGAATGGAGTTTCCGTCTTCGCCAAAGGTGCCAATCATATTCCAAATGACAGCTTCACCACAGAAGTAACCGAGGAGCGGTATCGGCATGAAATTGCCACAGCAGTAGAATCGAATATGAACATGCTGCGCGTTTGGGGCGGCGGTATATATGAAGAAGATATTTTTTATCAGCTCTGTGATGAATACGGACTGCTGGTCTGGCAGGACTTTATGTTCGCTTGCAGTATGTATCCCGGGGACGAGGCGTTCCTTGAGAATGTGAAAAAAGAAGCCGAATACAACGTCAAAAGATTGCGCAATCATCCCTGCATCGCCTTATGGTGTGGCAATAACGAGATTGATTCGGCCTGGTCACAGTTCGAGGAAAATATGGGCTGGGGCTGGAAAGAAAAACTCGGCGCTGAGCAAAGAGCGACAATGTGGGCCGATTATATTAAAATCTTCCACCGTATTCTGCCGGAGGCTGTAGCCGCATTCCATCCAGGTGTGGACTATTGGCCGTCCTCGCCGCTGCGGGAGCTGACTGGCGATATAAATCAGCATGCGACGCGGATTGTGGGCGAAGGGGATGTGCATTACTGGGGTGTGTGGCACGGGATCGAGCCTTTTGAGAACTATAATACAAAGGTTGGCCGCTTTATGAGTGAATACGGCTTCCAGTCGTTCCCGGAACTGAAAACCGTAATGAGCTATGCAGAAGAGCAGGATATGGAGCTTACCTCAGAGGTGATGCTGGCACATCAGAAGAATGGTCGCGGTAATCTGCTGATTAAAGAATATATGGATATGTATCTGCCGCAGCCGAAGGACTTCAAAGCCTTTTTATATATGAGTCAAATCCTGCAGGCCGAAGCGATCCGAATCGCGATTGAAAGCCACAGAAGAAATAAACCTTATTGTATGGGCACTTTATATTGGCAGATGAATGATTGCTGGCCGGTGGCTTCTTGGGCGGGGATGGATTATAACGGGCGCTGGAAAGCTCTGCAATATACCGTGCGTTCAAGCTTCCAAGATGTTTTGTTGTCTATCGACGGTACAGACCGTGAGAAGGTAGACGTTCATGTCGTATCTGATTTAAGAACAGCAGTGAGCGCTGAGCTGGTGCTTACTTTGTATCAGTTTAACGGTTCGGTGCTGCGAGAGTGGACACATCCGGTTGAGCTGGGAGCTGATTCTGCTGCTATCGTATTCTCTTCTCCTGTGGCAGACCTGCTAGAAGGTCAACGGGTGGGTGACGTATTGCTTGGGATTTGCTTGCAGGCGGATGGCCGGGTGATAGATCACAAGCTGCATTATTTTATTCCGGAAAAAGAAATTGCGTTACAGCGCTCAGTAATTACCGTGCTGGAAACTCCAGAGAGTGGCGGATTAAGCTTCACCGTGACCAGTGATGTATTAGCTAGAGGCGTATACCTGACTTCAGAAGACGAAGGAATATTCTCTGACAATTATTTTGACCTTCTCCCAGGTCAGACCAAGACGATAGAGTTCTCACAACGCGGGAACGATGGAAGACACTGGATTCCAGCCGCACCTAAGGGGCTAAAGGTTCAATCGATGGTTGATTTTGTGAGCGAAGATTTGCTGTAAATCCTAAGGAGAGAAGGACTGGCACATGGGGATTTTAGTTCAGGAAGATAAGGGATTATTCCATTTACAGAGTGCAGGGATGAGTTACATTCTTCAGCTTGTAAATGATTATCCGGCACATGCGTATTGGGGCAAGAAGCTGCGTAGTGACAGCAATTTGGAAGGGCTGTTGAATCTGGGAGGAAATACGGGTCTCGACCGGCTCCCGCAGGAATACCCACAATACGGGACGGGAGATTTCAGAACACCTGCTTATCAAGTTCGGCTCGAAGACGGCACTCGTATTACAGAGCTGAATTACAGCGGGTATCGGGTAGTTGAGGGTAAACCTTCACTGCCGGGTCTACCATCCGTATATGTTGAGTCTGCGCAAGAAGCACAGACGTTGGAGCTTACACTTAAAGATGATTACACCAAGCTGAATGTTATTTTGCGCTATACAGTTTTTGAACATACTAACGTAATCACTCGCTCTGTGGAGTTCACCAATGCGGGCAAAACGCAGCTGCAATTGCAGCGTGCACTGAGTGCTAGTGTCGATTTCTCGTCTGGCGATATGGATATGATCTATTTGGCAGGAGCTTGGTCAAGGGAAGGTAATCTGACTCGTAGACGTCTGGTGCAAGGTGGTACGACCATTGGGAGCCGGAGAGGGATGAGCAGCCACCAGTTAAATCCATTTGCTGCGCTGGTGAAACCTGAAACGGATGAAAATCATGGAGAGGCCTACGGCTTCAGTCTTGTATATAGTGGAGGCTTTGAAGCTGAGGCAGAGGTCGATTCCTTCGGGATGACCCGGTTTACGATGGGACTGAACTCTTTTGATTTCTCCTGGCTGCTGGATCCGGGCGAACAATTCCAGACCCCTGAGGTAGTGATGGTTTATTCTTCCGAGGGGATCGGGGAAATGTCGAGAACCTATCATCGTTTGTACCGGACCCGTTTATGCAGAGGATTATATAGAGATAAGGAACGGCCCATTCTGGTCAACAATTGGGAAGCTACCTATTTCAACTTCGATGCGGATAAATTGGAGTCGATTGCGGCGGAAGGAGCCAAGCTCGGGATAGAGCTATTCGTGCTGGACGATGGCTGGTTTGGCAAAAGAGACGCTGACAACTCCTCTCTCGGAGACTGGGTGGAGGATCTGCGCAAGCTTCCGGGCGGACTGTCTGATGTGGCGCAGCGCGTGAACAATCTAGGCTTGCAGTTCGGCCTTTGGTTCGAGCCGGAGATGATCTCGCCGGACAGCGAGCTCTATCGTAAGCATCCCGACTGGTGTCTGCATGTGCCGGGACGCCGCCGCAGCGAAGCTCGCTGGCAATTGGTGCTGGACTATACTCGGGAGGATGTGCGCCAGTACATTTATGAGTCACTGTCCCGGATTTTCTCGACCGTGCCCATTAGTTATGTGAAATGGGATATGAACCGTTGTTTAACGGAGATTGGCTCTGCAGAGTTACCTTCTGAACGCCAAGGGGAAACCGCACATCGTTATGTGCTTGGTCTGTATGAGCTATTGGAGCAAATAACTTCAGAATTTCCACATATCCTGTTCGAGAGCTGCTGTAGTGGTGGTGGCCGCTTCGACCCAGGCATGCTGCATTACATGCCGCAGACCTGGACCAGTGATGATACCGATGCTGTGGAACGACTGAAGATTCAGTATGGAACAAGTCTGGTGTATCCGGTTAGTTCGATAGGCGCGCATGTGTCTGCCGTGCCGAATCATCAGGTAGGACGGATCACCCCGCTGTCCTTCCGTGGAGATGTAGCTATGTCCGGTAATTTCGGTTATGAGCTGGATCTTACGAAGCTTACAGACGAAGAGAAGGAAATTGTGAAGGAACAGGTTGCGAACTATAAGCAAATCCGCAGTCTTGTGCAGCAAGGGAATCTGTACCGGCTGCAAAGCCCGTTTGAGGGCAATGAGACAGCATGGATGTTCGTGTCCGATGATCAGCGTGAGGCATTAGTTTATTACTTCCGGGTAATGGCTGTGCCGCACCCGCCCCGCCGTAGCCTGAAGCTGAATGGTTTAAATCCGGAGCTGGATTACATTCTGGAGGTGAGTGGTGAGGTTTACGGTGGTGATCGGCTAATGCAGGCTGGACTGGCTCTGCCGGATATCCAGCAGGATTTTGTTAGCGGATGTTATAAATTGAAGGTGCAGGATTAGAATTCATTAGATAAACAGAAAGCAAACCCCGAGCAAACACGAGCAAGCCATGAGCAAGCTGCGAGCAAGCCATAAGCAAGCTACGAGTAAGACATGAGCAAGCTACGAGCAAGCCATGAGCAAGCTACGAGTAAGCCATGAGCAAGCTACGAGTAAGCCATGAGCAAACACGAGCAAGCCACCAGCAAGCCATGAGCCTAGCTCGTGGTTTGCTTTTTTTGTTGGCAATGACGAATTTGAACCAGCTGAAGCTGCGGATGGCAAGGCAGCCTTGACCGTCTCCGCCTATACACATATATTCCTTATGTTATGACATCCTGTGCAGCTACCTTGCGTAAGACGCTGTAGCTTTTTTACCTGTTCATATTCCGTTCATATTAAGGTCATAGAGAGTACATCTTTATTGGTTAATCTTAGATTAGCAGTTAGTTATGGCAGTCCAATACACAGGTGATGACAGGAGAAGATACGATTGAAAATAAAAGAAGTAATGAAAATGAAGGCGGGCACGAGAACAAGTAAAATACTAAACATACTACTTAAAGTAATAGGAGCAATAATTATCGCAATCCTGCTTTTTCTCGCCATTGTTTATACAGTTAATCTGATCAGCAACAAATCGGAACAGAGTAAAATAGAGCCCTATGGTCAGTTAGTACCTGTTGATGGGAAAAATATGAATGTTTATATTCAAGGAAAAGGTGAAGAAACAGTCGTTCTACTACCGGGTTATGGCACAGCAGCGCCAGCTCTTGATTTTAAATCATTAATAGATGAGCTGTCACCGTTTTACAAAGTCGTCATGATTGAGCCTTTTGGGTATGGATTAAGTGATCTGACCAAAAAGGAGCGCAGCACAGAGAATATTGTAAGTGAAATTCATGAGGCTTTACAGGCTCTTAATATTGACCGTTATATTCTAATGGGCCACTCCATTTCAGGCATTTATGGACTAGATTATGTTAACAAGTATGAAAATGAAGTGAGTGCATTTGTCGGGCTTGATAGTAGTGTTCCATCGATAAGCGAGAGGAAAATCGAAGCTTCGGAATTAAAAACTATAAATCTGCTCAAAAAATCAGGTCTAATCAGATTGCAAATGAAATTCAGTGCTGACCCAATTGCTGAACTACCATTTGATGATAAAACAAAAGAACAAATGAGATTGATCAATCGCAAAAACATATTTAATCCCACCCAATTAAATGAAGCTGGAATGATGTATTCTAATTTTAAATCAGCTGAAAGTTTAACATTTCCTAAAAATCTTCCTCTTATTTTCTTTATACAAGCGAATCAACCAGCAACGGATAGATGGATACCAGAGCATGAAAAGCAAATCAAGGACTCTGTACATGGAAAAATAGTGAAGTTTGAAGAGGGACATTATTTATATCGCACTAAAGCAAAAGAAATCGTAGAAGACTTTCAGGCATTTATGAAAGAAATAAAATAAGTTTGCCGTCGAGCCGAGCGGATTTCAGGATTTCCTCTGATTTTCGTTCGGTTTTTTATTAGTCCGTAAGATATGGGGGAGTGCCACCAGTTAACGATGCTCCATCAATAGGGTTTGGTCTGGGATAAGAATGAGAAGGTGCTGACTGCATATAATGGAGAATTTCCTTGGTTGCTGCTAGGTTCCTAGGTACCCTGCTTCGAATCGGACTCAGGAGTCCTTATTTGCTAGAAAAGAGGTAATTGAGGCTACTTTCGGACCCCAGCGATGCTATTGGCTAATTATCGCAACCGCATGGGGTGTTTTGGAGTAAATAGCTGCACCTGAGTCCGATAGCTTCCCCAAAAAGCGTTTTTTTCGCAAATAGCGGCTATACGGTCCGTAAGTAAATAGGGATTAGGGGTGGTATGAGAGAGTATGAGAAAGTATGAAAAAGTATGGGGGAGTGCCACAAGTTAACGATGTTCCAATCATTATGGTCTGGTCTGGTCTGGGATAAGAATGAGAAGGCGCCGACTCCATTTGATGGAGAGTTCTCTTGGCTGCTGCTAGGTCTAGGTACCCTGCTTCGGATCGGACTCAGGAGTCCTTATTTGCTGAAAAAGAGGTAATTGAGGCTACTTTCGGACTCCAGCGACGCTATTGACTAATTATCGCAACCGCATGGGGTGTTTTGAAGTAAATAGCTGCACCTGAGTCCGATAGCTTCCCCAAAAAGCGTTTTTTTCGCAAATAGCGGCTATACGGTCCGTAAGTAAATGGGTGAGTACGCCAGTGCACACTGACCAACTAATCGAATGGGGAGCCGCCAGTGCACACTGACCAACTAATCGAATGGGTGAGTCCGACCAGTAGCGCGTGACCAACTAATCGAATGGGTGAGTACGCCAGTGCGCGCTGACCAACTAATCGAATAGGTGAGTCCGACCAGTGGCACACTGACCAACTAATCAAATGATGCTTCCCAATGATCGAGGGCTGACTCGCTAATTATCCGTAGTTTCCAGTAATCTATGGTGAGCCCCATCTTCCACAACCTCCATAAATCCCACAATGAGCACCACGGTAGCCTTTTTAAGCTAGAGCATGTCCTATTTCCCTATAATCCACATTGACTTGGGTTTGTCACACCCCTATGATGATTATTAATATAAAATATATGACACGAAGAGGAGCGAAACATCATGGCTTTGGAGATCGAACGCAAGTTTCTGCTGCCGGAATTTCCGGAGCAGCTGATTCAAAAGGGAGAATTGAAGATTGTTACCCGTCATAATATCGATCAGACATATCTGGCGATAGATGGTGGTCAAGAGCTTCGTGTGCGTAAAATTACGGATCTGGACTCAGGTGAGGTAACCTACACGCATACGTTTAAGGATGGCAAAGGGATCAAACGCGAAGAGATCGAATATTTTATCTCAGAGGGTTTATATAATCAGATGATCGAAGCGGTAAATGCGGTAGCTTTGGTCAAAGAGCGAATTACAGCGGTGTGGAATGGCACAACGGTTGAGATCGACGTATATTCCCAGCTGAAATTGTCCGTACTCGAGGTTGAATTTGAATCTCTGGAGGAAGCGGAAAGCTTTAAAGAGCCGGAATGGTTCGGTAAGGATGTTAGTACAGAACGGCAATACAGCAACAAAACAGTCTGGAGAGAGCTGCAAAATAAGACAAAGAATTAACGGACTTTAGCGCGTAAACGTGGTAGTATATAGGGAAAACAAGCAGAAATAGCTTTATCATCCCTAACTAGCTTAAGGATAACGTTTAGGGTGAAACTTATAGTTAATTATAAGAACTTATAAGTGGTGCAACTATAATAGCCTTATATTTCTGCGAGAAACAGTTGTCATCTCTATAGGACGACAACGTTGTTTCTTCTTATCATATATTCTTGTCATATATTAACGAGGGGTTCAGGAGGATGAGCATGAAGTTTATAAGCACAAGAGGTAATGTGGAACCTAAAGGTTTTATTGATACGGTGTTGATGGGACTTGCGGACGACGGTGGGTTGATGGTTCCATCCGAGATTCCAGTGGTTTCAGCAGCAACGTTGGAAGAGTGGAGAAGTCTTAGCTATCAGGAGTTGTTCCTGAAGATTGTTGCCTATTACACCAATGATGAGATTCCTTACGAGGATCTGCAGGAAATGGTCAACACCAGTTATGCCAATTTCCGCACACCTGAAGTAACGCCTATACACCAAGTAAATGATTCTTTATATGTACTTGAATTGTTCCATGGGCCTACTTTTGCTTTCAAGGATGTAGCGCTGCAGTTTATGGGTGAGCTGTATTCATATATTTCCAAAAAACAAAACAAAATCATCCACATCCTCGGTGCAACCTCTGGGGACACTGGAGCGGCGGCTATTCAAGGTGTACGCGGCAAAGAAGGCATCAAGATCTGTATTCTCCATCCACACGGCAAGGTAAGTAAAGTGCAGGAGCTGCAGATGACTACGGTGGACGACAGCAATGTACTGAATCTGTCTGTTCATGGTAACTTTGATGATTGCCAGAAGGTGATTAAGGATCTGTTCGCAGATCTGGACTTTAAAGGTCGGTATCATCTGCGTGCAATCAATTCCATTAACTTTGTACGGATTCTGGCGCAGACTGTTTATTATTTCTATGCATATCTGCATGTTGATGGCAGCAACGAGAAAAAGATTAATATCAGCGTGCCTTCCGGTAACTTCGGTAATATTTTCTCGGGCTATTTGGCTAAGCAAATGGGGCTTCCTATTAACAAGCTAATCATTGCTACGAATGAAAATAATATTTTGGAGCGTTTCGTGAATACTGGCGAATACAAACCAGGTAATTTCACAAGCACTTACAGCCCTTCGATGGATATCCAAGTGGCAAGTAATTTCGAACGGTATCTGTATTATCTGGTAGGCGAGGATTCTGAGAAGTTATCCGCGTATATGTCCAAGCTACAAACCGAAGGCAAGATTACGGTTGAAGGCGAGGCGCTTCAGCAGGTGCAGAAGGATTTTGCAGCGCTGGGTGTGAAGAATGATCAATGCTTGAATACGATCGCTAAGTATCAAAAAGAATATGGCTACCTGCTTGATCCACATACAGCATGTGGAATCGCGGCTTACGAAGCCTTTAATGGCCCGGATGAGATTGGCGTTACCTTTGCGACTGCACATCCAGCTAAGTTCGATGAGGCAATTACTTTGATCGATATTAAGCAGGAATTCCCGGCACAGATTAAAGCATTGTTCGAGATGCCACAACATCAAACCGTAGTGGATCATGACAAGGATGAAATCGTGCGTCAGCTGCAAGCTTTTTACGGATTGTAATATCATATACAGTTCTACTTCACAGCACAGCCCCCGTTCTTGGGATAAGAACGGGGGCTGTTTGTGCGTTTATAGTAGCTTCTAACATTAACGTTGCGGCGTACGGGTCTGCTCCCTAGCTTTTTCACAAAAAGCAGCGACCTTGTAAGAGACATAGTACGCCAGCATTTTTTCAGAATCGGTAAAGTCGGTGTCCAGCAGTCTGCTAATAAGATCGAGCTTATATCTGAGTGTATTCCGGTGAATGTACAGCTCGTCTGATGTAATCTGCATGTTCCGGTTATTTTTGAGATAAACGTAAAAGGTATGATACAGATTGGACTGGTGCACAGCATCGTATTCTTGAAGCTTGAGCAGCTCTGGATGGTAGTAGTTATTATCCTCGTTAAACACAACATCAGCAGAGAGCATCTCATAGAGCTGGATATCTGAGTAGTAAGTCAGCTGCTGCTGCGGGCTGAGAATGGAACCGATCCGAATAGCGTTTCGGGAGTGAAGATAGTGTCTCCTACACTGCGTAAGATTAGTGAATATATTGCTGATGCCAAGCGAGATGCCGGTTTGAGTTAGAAATTCCTGCAGTTGCTTATTTACAAGCTCTTTGGAGAGATTTCCGTCATGGATCATTACAATCTGCCCATCATAATAGGTGGAAGGACTGCCCGGAAAAAGCTGTTGCAAACGTTCTCTTAAATAATCATCATAACGGCCTGAACCCTCATACCAGGTAAGATCGAACAGCAGCACAAGCAGCTGATTTCCGAACTTTAATCCTGCACTCCGCATTCTGTCCTGAATGATCCGGTTGTCCTGAAGCTGTTCCTCTAGCAGTGCGCAGATAAAATCTTCAACTTTTATATTTTTGGCGTTGCGATAGTAGCTGTTTTTGCCCATCTCTTCGGCAAGTATGGTAGCGGTGATGGACAGCAGCTCGTTATCTCTGGCGCGAAAAGGATTTTTGCATCCAAGAAGCAATACATTACCGATTTGTTTGCCGGCTACTTTTATTTTGGAGATCAGTTTAGAGTTTGACGTTTCCTCGCAGGTTACTTCATAAGATTCATCGCTTTGTTTCCCACGCTGGACACTGTTCATTTTACTCACAGCCGCAATGAAGTCGTAAGAGCAATAACCTTTGCGGATATTATCACTCCATATGTAATCGTCGATATCGGAAAGGTCAGAGTGAGCTACAATTTTGAAGCTGCAATCAAATACAATGACGGGATTCTGCAGTAGCTCGGCAGCTGTCTGTACGATAGCTGAAAGGCCTGCACCTGAAATGTATGCAGTAAACAAAGATGCGGTATAATGCTCCATTTCGATTTTACCTGATATTTGCTCATTTAAGGAAACATCCATTCATATCGCCCCCTAGTTCAATAATAGTGCAATATGCACTATAAAGAAGTGATTTTTGGTGCTTGTAAATATATTCACAAAGTATTGGACGCCTTAAACTAAAGGTGGAGGTGCTAAGCAGATGAAATATGAAAAACTGTTTGCAGCAGGTAAAATTGGACGCCTTGAACTTAAGAATAGAATTGTATTGCCGGCTATGGGAACGTCACTGGCCGCGGCCAGTGGTGAAGCATCGGACGAAATGATTGCTTTTTATGAGGAACGTGCCGCGGGTGGCTGTGGTCTAATCATTACGGAAATTACGCGTGTGGATAATGAGACCGGAGTAGGTACACCGAACCAGCTGAATGCAAGTGACTTGCTGTTTGTGCCGCGTCTGGAGAAACTGGCAAGAGCTGTGCACCGTCATGACAGCAAAATATTCCTTCAGCTCCAGCATCCGGGCCGGCAAAATCACGGACGGCTTATTGGAGGCAAACAAATTGTTGCTCCTAGCGCAGTGATGTCTTCAGCGATTGGGGAAATGCCCCGGGAGCTGTCTACTGAAGAGGTAGAAGAGTTAGTTCGTAAATTTGTGTTCGGAGCTTATATAGCTAAAACAGCAGGTATTGATGGCGTGGAGATCCATGGTGCCCACGGCTATCTCGTAGGACAGTTTCTGAGCCCGCTTACCAATCTGAGAACTGATAAATATGGCGGTTCACTGGAAGGTAGAATGTCATTCCTGAACGAAATTGTGCTTGGCATCAAAAAGATCTGTGGCGCAGGATTCCCAGTATCGGTGCGAATCGACGGCGATGAATTTGTCTCAGGTGGGATTACACTGGATGAGGCTATCCAGACTGCGAAACATCTGGAAAGCATCGGAGTGGATTGCATAAATGTAAGCTCCGGCACTTATGAATCATCCAATACGATCATTGAGCCGATATCCTACCCGCAAGGCTGGAAAAAACATCTCTCCGCAGCCATTAAGCAAGCGGTGCAAATTCCAGTGATTGCTTGTGATGTGATCCGTAAGCCTGAATTTGCTGAGAGTCTGCTACAGGAAGGAAACACGGACTTTGTAGCCCTTGGAAGAGCCCAACTGGCCGATCCGGAGTGGGGTAACAAAGCGGCAGCAGGCAAAGAAGCAGAGATCAGAACCTGTATCTCTTGCCTGTACTGTATTCAGGAAGTGATGGAGTGCAAGGTAATCAAGTGTGCTGTCAATGCCAGAGTGGGCCGGGAGCTTGAATTTGCAGAACCAGCAAAAGATGGCGATGGCAAAGTAGTAGCTGTGATCGGCGGGGGTCCAGCAGGTATGGAAGCAGCACGGATTTTGGCGCTCAGAGATTTTAAACCTGTATTGTTCGAAGCCAGAGATGTGCTAGGCGGCAGTGTGGAGCTGGGAAGCCGGCCACCATTGAAGGAGAAGCTGAACTGGTTTATTGATAATATGCAGCATCAGTTAGAGGACCTGGATGTTGATGTCCATCTCTCTACGAAACCTACGCTGGAACAACTGAAGCAACTGAACCCTTATGCGGTATTTGTTGCCGCTGGGGCACAGCCTATAGTGCCTGTTATTCCGGGAGTGAAAAAGGCAGCGGTCTGCACGGTTGTTGACGTACTTAGTGGGTCAGTTGTGATTAAGAACAAGCAGGCTGTGGTCATCGGCTCCGGCATGACAGGGCTGGAAACGGCTGAATATTTAGCCGATATGGGAAATCAGGTCACGGTGGTGGAAATGCAGCCGCGGGTTGGCCCAGACGCCTATCTGCCAAATCTGATCGACATTGTGACTAGGCTGAAAAAGAACGGCGTGGAGCTCTTAGCATCAACCAAGCTGGTAGAAGTGCAGGACGGCGCGATTGTGCTTGAGAATACGTCCACTGGGGAAACTTCGCTGAAAAAGACGGATGCTGTTGTATTATCCATTGGTGTTACACCCGATCGCTCATTCGTTGATGAGCTGAAGCAGGTACTGCCCAATGTGAAGGTAATCGGCGATGCAGGCAAGCCAGGACGAATCGGACAGGCCATTCAATCTGGATTCGAAACGGCATTTGTGCTGAACTAAAGGGTTACTAATCTAAGGAGGGTTCATTCATGGTGAGTTTTGTGAAAAGTTTCGCAGATATGCAGAAATACGGAGGCAAGCCAACCACCTTTTATGATGCAGAGATGCTGACGGTGTATTGGGAGACCAAACCAGAGATTATCGAGCGTTTGTTGCCGAAGCCACTGAAGCCAACAAGCCGGCCGCTGGTAAATGCCTTTATCGCCAATTACCCAGCTACGAACTTTTGTCCACCTTATCGTGAAGCTGGATTGTTCGTTCTAGCAGACTATAACGGACAATTAGGCAACTATTGCCTGTCGATGCCTATTACAAGCGATATCGGGATGGCTATGGGCCGGGAAGTATGTGGGCTGCCTAAGAAAATGGCCGATGTGCGTATGAACACCTCAGAAGCTGGCATTGATGGGGCAATCGGCCGGCATGGCATTGACTTTTTCAACGTAAAAGCCACTATGGATGGACACTTCAATGACAATGGAGCCGAGAAGATTCTGGAGGAATATTACGGCAAAGATATCCCTTTGTATAACATCAAATATGCCAATGCAATTGACGGAAACGGCTTCGATCTGATGCCAACCTTGGTCACACAGCGTTTAGTAAGTGAGGTTAAAGTCTATAAAGCGGCAGAAGCCTCTATCACCTTCCAAGACTCCCCGCATGATCCTTGGAGTGAGCTTGAAGTTGTGAATATGCTGGGCGCGGTTTACACCGTCAGTACAAATGTGCTTGAAAAAGGTAAAATTCTGGAGCCTCTGAATCCAATGGAGTATCTTCCATACTGCTATCTCCGCTGGGACTGGTGGGAGAACAATTTGCAACCTGTTTCCTCAGTATAAGCCTATGTGTTTGAAGTGAGTTTGTACGAAATGAAACCGAAGAAGGATCGGCTAACCAAACATTAGGAGGAATTAGAATGACTAACCTTTTTGATTTGACGGGTAAGACAGCTATTATCGCAGGAGCATCCAGTGGGATCGGGGTACAATTCGCAGAGATGCTTGCTGAGCAAGGAGCAGACATTGCTATTTTGGCTAGAAGATATGACAAGCTTGTAGCAGTTGCCGAGGATATCCGGGCTAAATACCCTGAACGCAGAATAATTCCTATTGAGTGTGATGTAAGAAAAGAGGACCAGATTATTGTGGCTGTTCAAAAGGTTGTGGAAGCCTTTGGAAAAATTGATATTCTGCTGAACAATGCTGGTGTGGTGGATGCGGTTCCGATTGAAGCGCTGGAAGAAGAAGCTTGGGATCGGGTACTGGATACTGATTTAAAGGGCGTTTTCCTGATGTCGAAACATGTGATCCGGCATATGAAGGAACGGAATTACGGTAAAATCGTCAATACAGCCTCAATGTTAGGCCTTACAGCTTCTGCTTCGGTTCCTACGCATTCTTACAATGCTGCTAAAGGTGGAGTGATCCATCTGACAAGAGGGGTGGCGGCGACTTATGCTAAGCATGGGATTACTGTTAATGCGATTGGACCAAGCTTGTTCAAAACTGAAATGACTGAGAATACGTTATTTGCAGAAAAAGCGCTAAAAATGTACAACGCAGTGTGTCCGATGGGGCGCCCTGGTAATCCGGGAGAATTAAACGGCGCCGTGCTCTACTTTGCTTCAGATGCTTCCAGCTACACTACAGGTCAGACTTTGTTTGTAGATGGCGGCTGGACGATTATATAGAGTTCATCTGGGTCCGTAAGTTCAGGCAATAGTTGTAACTCCAAAAAAAGGGTATCTCAAAAGCCATGAAAGGGTGGCTGGGATACGCCTTTTTTTTGCATTGTACGATGAAAGATGCTCCGCCAGTAACAAGGGAATTGCTGAATTTATCAGAAATTGTCGTTAATTTGCCTTAAAAAGTAGACATGACTACCTATGAGTGAGAAAATAGCATGTAGAGTTAGTAATAACTAAAAAGGACGGGATAACATCATGACAATTCGTTTCGGGGTCATTGGAACAAACTTTATTACAGACCGCTTCGTGCAAGCCGGCTTGGAGAATGAGGAGTTTATCCTGACAGCCGTGTACTCTCGCACAATGGAGAAAGGTCAGGCCTTTGCTGCTAAATATGCGGGAGCTACAATTTATACGAATCTGGAAGATATGGTGAAAAGCAAAGATGTAGATGCTATATATATTGCCAGCCCAAATTCTATGCATGCAGAGCAAGCGATTATGTGCTTAAATCACGGCAAGCATGTGCTCTGCGAGAAACCGGCTGCATCCAACAGTACAGAGCTTAAAGCTATGATTGAAGCTGCGCGCACAAATGATGTGCTGCTGGTAGAGGCGATGAAATCGACCTTTATGCCGAACTTTGGAGTGATTCGGGATAATTTGTATAAACTCGGCCAAGTTCGCCGTTATTTTGCAAGTTATTGTAAGTACTCCTCTAGATATGATGCCTACCGGCAGGGGACTGTGCTAAATGCGTTTAATCCCGCTTTTTCCAATGGCTCGTTAATGGATCTTGGTGTGTACTGTTTGTATCCAATGGTAGTGCTCTTTGGCAAGCCACAATCAGTACAGGCAGTGGGTGTCATGCTCTCCTCAGGTGTGGATGGTGAAGGAAGCCTCATTATGAAATATGACGATATGGATGCGGTAGTTATGCACTCCAAAATTTCCGACTCCTATCTGCCAGCTGAGATTCATGGAGAGAACGGTACGATGGTGATCGACAAGATCAATGAGCCTTATCAGGTGAAAATTTACTATCGTGATGGTACAGTTGAGGAGCTTACGTTGCCTCAAGTGTTTGAACCTATGTATTATGAGGTTGAGGAATTCATCAACTTAATTAAGAATGGTGAACGGGAGAGCAGAATTAATACTCATGAGAACTCCATGGCCGCAGCAGAGATTATGGAGGAAGCCAGAGCACAGATCGGTCTCCGCTATGCCTCAGATTTATAATAAATAGAATGGGGAGCAGGACTTGAAGACTTTTAAAAAGGTTTATATTGAGATAACAAGCGTCTGCAACCTCGCCTGCAGCTTTTGTCCACAAACCGCCCGGACGAAAAATTTCATGAAGTTGGATACGTTTAATACGATATTGGATGAAATTAAACCACACAGCAATCATATTTATCTTCACGTCAAAGGGGAGCCGTTGCTGCATCCCAAGATAGGTGAACTGCTGGATGCTGCTCATGCCAAAGGGTTCAAGGTTAATATTACAACTAATGGCACGTTAATTCATAAAGCCGGACCTAAAATTCTTGGTAAGCCCGCACTGCGTCAGATGAACTTTTCTCTGCACAGCTTTGATGGGCATGAAGGGTCAGAGAACCGTGAAGGCTATCTTTCAGAGATAATTTCTTTTGTACGGGAAGCCTCTGCGCAAGGGGTCATTATTTCTTTCCGCTTGTGGAATTTGACGGAGGATAATCTGACGAATCTGGAAAGAAACCGTAACCGTGAAACCCTCGCCCTGCTGGAGGAAGCCTTCAACTTGGATTTCAAGATCGAAGAAAAGGTTGTGCCTGGCAGTGGTGTCAAGATTGCCCCGCGCGTCTACCTTAATCAGGATCATGAGTTCCGTTGGCCAGCGCTAAATGAGCCGGAAGATGACGGAAAAGGGTTCTGTCATGCCCTGCGGAGCCAAGCGGCGATTCTTGTGGATGGCACTGTTGTGCCATGCTGTCTGGATGGTGAAGGAGTAATTAACCTAGGCAACATCCATGAGACTCCGTTCTCAGAGATTGTGGAGGGGGAGCGGGCGAACAATTTATTCTATGGCTTCTCACGTAGAGAAGCGGTGGAGGAGCTATGCCGCAAATGTGGGTATCGGCAGCGGTTCGGAACCTAATGACTGGAATGCAAACAGAACCGGGACATGGCTATTTCATGAATCCTGGTTCTGTTTTTTAATTAACGGGATTGTATATATATAATAATAGGTCTTTATAGTCTCCACTTTGGAGCGAAGGAGGAGCATATGCTGAAATCACTGGAAGCCATCGCCTTATACCGTGAAGGTGTGCAAGATCATTTGGAGGATAACCTTTGGCTGAAGCTTATTGTCCAAGCGGAGGAGCAGATAGTAAATTTGGAACGTGTGGAATCTCTGGAGGAGCTGGATCGCAGGAATCCCGTACTGGATTATGTGGAACGTAGCTTGCAGATTCTGGACCAACTCCCCCGTTCTATTTGGATAAAAGAGCTGGTGGAAGAAACGTTAATTTGGTCAGAAACGGCTAAGGGAGGTACAGCAAAGGAGCGGCTGGTTTGGCAGGAGGAAGGGATTAATTGTTTTGTACATAATTTAGGTTCCGCACAGTTATATGAGAGATATTTAGGGAGGGCTGTCTCCGAGAAAGGTGCGATGATTCAGCGGCTAATTGAAACTCATGGACTCATAGGACAGCAAATTCGCGGAGAAGTGCCGCCGGAAGTCAATAAGCCACTCCATGATATAGTGGAAGATCAGCTGCTGACCGCGGAGGAACTGGAACGCCTGCTGACCGTGCTCAATCATTGCATCATCGGAGCTGTGTCTCCCGAGTTATGGCAGAATGTGCAGCATGAAGTGAAGCAGCTTATTGAGCTGATTTCTTCAGGCAATCTTGCTAGTCCTATGCCGATGAAGGAACGACTGCGCAGAATGCGGCTGGGACCGATCTCTAGAGGAGAGGATTTCACTACGGAATGGGCTAAGCTGACGCAGGAAGGCTTCCATGCTGAACGGTTGGAGTCATTAAGTAAGATCACCTTCTGGTATGTAGAATCTGCACTACAGACCTTTTCGCTGGAGCAATTTCTGAAGGTGATGGTGCTTGCTGCCCAGAAGGCGCAGAATGAATCCTTAAGCCATATCAGCTTCGAACATGTCATGAACAGCATTTACTACGATTACAAGGGTGTTAAGAAGACCAACATTTATAAGAAGCGGATTATCGAAAAATATTTAGCGGAGCTTACATGGAAGGATATCGAGCAAGGGACTTTGCCTGCTGAGAACCCTCACCTACTCTTGCGGCAATATTCTAAGGAACATCTGCCAGACACGGTATTTTTTCAATTCCAATTCTCGGCAGCGGCTGAGAAGCTGATCGAATTCTGTATGGAAGCAGAAAAATCACCCTTGTATGAACGTGCTGTATTGCTGTTATTCGACCTATTCGAGCTGCGCAGGGACGCTTTCGACCGTTTTCATAATGAAGATACCTACTTAAGCCAAATGAATAATACAGCAGATTATAAAGCCGTAATTCTGGATCATGTCACTGGACAAAAAGTGCTGGATATCGGTCCGGGCGGCGGTGTGTTGCTGGATTTACTGGAAGAGCGTATGCCTGAGGTTACTCCTATCGGCATTGATATCTCAAGCAATGTAGTGGAAGCCTTGCGGCAACGCAAGCAGCGGGAAGGTCGCCAGTGGGAGGTGCTGCAGGGAGATGCGTTGAACCTTAAAGATTTCGTGGAGGCTGGAACGGTGGACACGGTAATCTTCTCTTCGATTTTGCATGAGCTATATTCTTATGTGCCGCTAAATGGTAATAAGTTCAATCACGACACCGTCTCCGCAGCTCTGCGAAGTGCCTTTGATGTATTGTCAGCTGGCGGGGTTATCATTATCCGCGATGGGATCATGACCGAACCTGCATCATTGCTGCGGAGAGTTCACTTTTTGGAAGAGGACGGTCTGATGTGGCTGGAGCGTTATGCGAAGGATTTTGCTGGACGTCAGATTCAGTTTCAAAGATTAGGGGAACAAGAAGTGCTCATGCCCGTTAATGATGCCATGGAATTTTTATATACGTATACCTGGGGGGAAGAGGCTTATATTCATGAAGTCCAAGAACAATTTGGTTATTTCACCCCTACGGAGTTTGCCTCATTTATTGAACAGATTTTAGGAAAGCCGGCGAAGCTTGAGATCTTCCGGCATTACCTGCAAGAAGGTTATACCGAAGCTTTGCGTGATAGAGTAAGGTTCATGGATGAGAGCGGACAGGAAGTGGCGCTGCCGGACAGCACCTGCTTTATTGTGATTCGGAAGGAATAGCCGAAGAATAACATTAGCTGCATCTAAAAAAGCAATCGGCAGACCCTCTGATGCGAAGGAGATCCGATTGCTTTTTTATATAGAGAATCTTGCCCTTGTTAGATTAGTATTTCTAGCTGCGACTTATCAGATTCTTCGGCTAAACGTTGAATTTCTTGATAGGTAGCTAATTGTTCTGTCCGCTCATTGGTATTCTCTTCAGAAGGTTTAATTTCTGTTGAACCTGCTTTATCGATCTGATCTTTAATTTTATCTCCCGTGTCTTTCATGGCATCGCCTAACGTTTCGTTCATTTCCGATAGTTTAGTTTCGATTTTGGATAACTGCTCCCGTTTGGCTGTTGCAGAATGAGTAGAACGAGCCTCATCCAGCTCTATTTCCTTGGTCAGAACTTTAGCCTCGCCACGCATCTTAGTGTGGGTAGAAGAAACTACCTCCATTTGGCTAACATCTTGGCTTACAGAAACAAGCGTATTTAATCTTTCGTTTTGTATCTCTTGCTCGGTTTTAGGTTCATCCGATTGATTTTCTTTTTGAGCATTTTCTAAGTTCTTTTGTTGCTCTTCGAAGCTGTATTTTGCAATTTGTTGGTCAATCGTTTGGAGCTGCTTGTCGAACTCCTTAAGTTGATCTTGAATAGATTCGAGATTATGCGAACTTTTGGTAGTTCTTTCAATCAGACTGTTCTTACTGTCGATGATACTTTGTTTTTGTTTAAGCAGGGAGTTAACCATTCCGTCCATTTTGGATTGATTTTGAAAAGCGGCCTTTGCAGATTTACTTATTGATAATTTGTCTCCATTACCATTAGTATTGCTGTTTGATTTCATGGTTTTATCGTTAGTTTGGTGACTAACAGATACATTAAACCTCGTTCCCATAGATGAGGTCATATTCGTTATGTGCATGGTTCTTTATCCTCCTACGACGATAAGATCTATCTATAATATATCGGCAAATCAGCAGTAATACTTAATAAGGTGAGCTGTTAGCCGCAGCGCTGGTTGATGGATACTTAACGGCTTCTTTGTCCTAATTATCCTGGAATGTTATTCGTTTGCAGCGTGTCTAAAGATTTGATTAGCCTATCTGAACAAAGCCCGGAAGAGGAAGCTGTTTTCGATTCCAGGCTTTTTCATGTCTATTTTCCAGTGAATTTTTGTCGGAAATGAGAGGGAGAGATGCCTTCTTTTTTGGAGAAGCAGGAAGAGTAGTAAGTAATATGATGGAAGCCAACCTCTTCAGCAATGCGGGCGATGGACCAGGAAGTCTGAATTAACAGCCGTTTGGATTGTTCTAGACGATAGGACAGGAGATAGGCCATAGGGGTCACACCATATATTTTCAGCATGTTTTTGGCGAGATAGTTGGGATGATAGTTAAGTTCTTTTTGAAGTAAGGAGTTAGTTATATCACGAGTATAATTTTGCCGAATGAACAATTCAATCTTCTCGGCGAGATGAATGGCGGTTGCATCTGATGCCTCGGCGAGATCGCGGTCCAAGAATTGCAGAAACTGTTGAAAGGAGGCTTGGCGCTTCCAGTTGCGCATCGATTGGGGTTCTTGTTCCAGATGGAAAAAGAACTCTAATACCTCCATTGCCTTCTCTGAAATTTTCATATACTTCGGAATAAAAATCGAGCATACATCGCAGTGATTTAAATAAGCTTTTTGTTTATGGCTCTCGATGAGCTCGCTCTGATTTTCCAGACATTCGTTCATATCCTGACACTCGATCCAGCTGCCGAAAGTCTGAAAATGAATCCAGATGATTTCTGTTTCGATAGGACAGGGGGCAAAGCCATAGTGATGGGCATCTGGTCGAAGGATGAGGAATTCTCCTTCCTTTAGCTCCCAGTGCACCTCGTTCTCGGCGATAGGCAACGTACCCTTTTTAACAATGATTAGATCAAATACGCCGATGCAATTACGACTGATATGATAGTCTCCAGCATTGTAGTGAGCACGGCCACAGTCTATGAAATAAGGAATAGGCGGTGTGATAAAGCTAAGAATCGGTGAGTTCATCGCGAGCCTCCAAAAGGTTGTAATTCCTAAAAATCAGGTTGGAATCCATCGTTTTTGCATGAAGTAGATGAAACTAGCCCGCACCTTTCCTAAACTCCGAAGGCGAGCATTTCATCGCTTTGCGGAAAACCTTTATAAAATAGCTTACATTATCAAATCCGACCTCGAATGCGATGTCGGATATTTTTCTTTCACTTTGCTGCAGCAGATCGGCAGCCTGGCGAATCCGGTAAGAGTTGATGTAATCGACTGGCGTTTTACGAGTCATCATTTTGAAGAAGCGGCAGAATTGCCCCTCGCTCATGGGAATAAGCTCTGATAGATCACGGGTACGGATCGGTTCCTGATAGTTATCTTGGATATAAAGGATCACCTTTTTAAGGCGGTTAATCTTGGTAGTATCTGCATCATCCGATTGGCTGCGGTTCTCAAATCGGCCCTCTGCGGTAATCTTGGAAAGCATGATTAGCAAAGTTCCTTTCATAAAGGTCTCAAATCCGGGCATTTTATTAGCGTATGCCTCCATCATTTGCTTCAGATGATGAAGCAGCTC
The DNA here is from genome assembly GCF_037969975.1 of Paenibacillus sp. FSL R7-0163. NCBI lineage: Bacteria > Bacillati > Bacillota > Bacilli > Caryophanales > Paenibacillaceae > Paenibacillus > Paenibacillus sp. FSL R7-0163. The sequence goes on along the minus strand of NZ_CP150224.1, from coordinate 5,206,408 downwards.
CTGCTGCCAAGGGATAGCGGGTGTAATATGTCTCGGAAAGCTTTGGCGTTTCTCTTGCAGTGGCAAAATCGCGTTTTGCTGGATCGTATCGTACTGGGCGCTAGCCAAAAGATCAGGCAGAAATACAAGCGCACAGAATTTGCAGGGGGTGTCTTCGTTCAGCACATAGGCGGCGTGTATATCGCCAGATTCGATAAATACCGCTTCTCCAGCTCGGAGTGGAAAATATTCTGTGTCTACTTGGAACAGAATTTCTCCTTCTAGTAGCATAAAGAACTCCGCTTCTTCATGCCAATGTGTATCAAGTACATGCGTTCCGGATGGAAGCTCGATCCAATAAGCTGCGAGTGGAAACATACTATCTCCATGAACTCTGTTTTCTTTTAGCAAACTCTGAGTTGTACGGTCCATATAAACGCCTCTTTTCTTAAAAAACATCAAAATAGTGTTATAAATGAGCTATATAGTATTAGTTTTGTTCATTTTTTATCGGTATAATGCAACTATAAACACCAAATTGAAAGGTGGCAAGTACACAATGAAATTTACTGATGGTCTCTGGCTGGTTCGTGATGGTATCACGATTAACGGCGCAGTTCAAAATTATGTTGTAGAAAAGACTCCCGAAGGATTAACAGCAATTACACAAACGACTCCAATCACAGGGCGCGCAGCAACGCTGAATTCAACCCTGCTTACTGTAAAATTCCATTCCCCGCTTCCAGGCGTGGTAGGCATTAAAATTATTCATCATGATGGTGTACAGGAACGTGGTCCGGTTTTCGAACTGACTAAAGGTACTGGCGATCATGTGAAGATTGAAGAAACGGATCTCGAAACCGTGCTGATCAGCGGCGGACTTCGTGTAGTGATTCGCAAAGGCGAACAATGGGCGGTGGATTTCTATCGCGGCGAAGAACGTATTACAGGCAGTGGCTTTAAATCCATGGCTTACATCACCGACCAAGACGGCAACACGTACATGCGTGATGAGCTAGATCTCGGCGTAGGCGAATTCGTATATGGTCTGGGCGAACGTTTTACAGCTTTCGTGAAAAATGGACAAACCGTAGATATCTGGAACAAAGACGGCGGTACTAGCTCCGAGCAAGCTTACAAAAACATTCCTTTCTATGTATCAAGCAAAGGTTATGGAGTATTCGTTAATCATCCGGAATTGGTTTCCTATGAAATCGCTTCAGAAAAAGTGAAAAAGGCCCAATTCAGCGTAGCTGGAGAAAGCTTGGAATATTTCGTGATCGATGGACCTACCATTAAAGACGTTATTAGCAACTATACTGCTCTTACAGGTAAACCAGCGCTTCCACCAGCATGGACTTTTGGATTGTGGCTGACAACTTCGTTTACTACCAACTATGATGAAGAAACTGTAAATTCCTTCGTAGAAGGTATGGCAGAACGTGATCTGCCGCTGCATGTATTCCACTTTGACTGCTTCTGGATGCGTGAGTATCAATGGACTGATTTTGAATGGGATAAACGTGTATTCCCAGATCCAGAGGGCATGCTGAAACGCCTGAAGGAAAAAGGCCTGAAGATCTGCGTATGGATCAACTCCTATATTGGCCAACGTTCACGCTTGTTTGAAGAAGGCAAGAAAAACGGATACTTGATCAAAAAGCCTAACGGCGACGTTTATCAATGTGACCTGTGGCAAGCGGGTATGGGACTGGTGGATTTCACTAACCCTGCGGCTTGTGAATGGTATGCCGGCTACCTGCGTGATTTGGTAGATATGGGCGTAGACAGCTTTAAGACAGACTTCGGTGAGCGGATTCCTACAGATGTAGTTTATTTCGACGGATCTGATCCGATGAAAATGCACAATTACTACACTCAACTGTACAACAAAGTTGTATTTGAAGTATTGGAAGAGAAGCTTGGCAAGAATGAGGCAGCATTGTTCGCACGTTCTGCAACTGCTGGCGGCCAACAGTTCCCAGTTCACTGGGGCGGAGATTGCTACGCAGATTATGAATCCATGGCAGAAAGCCTTCGTGGCGGTTTGTCCCTAGGTTTGTCCGGTTTCGGTTTCTGGAGTCACGATATCGGTGGTTTCGAGAACACTGCTCCGGCACATGTATTCAAACGCTGGTTAGCTTTTGGACTGTTGTCCAGCCACAGCCGTCTGCACGGCAGCACTTCGTATCGTGTACCTTGGGCGTACGATGATGAAGCTTGTGATGTTACCCGCTTCTTCACGAAGCTTAAATGCAGCTTGATGCCTTACCTGTATGATGTGGCTGGCCAGGCTGCAGAGCATGGCTGGGCTTCTATGCGGGCGATGGTTATGGAATTCCCGGAAGATCCAACATGCGAAGTGCTCGATCGCCAATACATGCTGGGTGATTCCTTGCTCGTAGCGCCTATTTTCCAAGAAAACGGCGAAGTGAAATACTATCTGCCAGCGGGTCGCTGGACACACCTGCTATCTGGTGAAACTGTACAAGGCGGATCATGGCGCAAAGAGAAATATGATTTCTTCAGCTTGCCACTGTTCGTTCGTCAGAACTCCTTGCTGGCAATCGGCAGCATCGACAACAAACCCGATTATGACTTTGCGGATGGCGTGAAATTTGGCCTGTATTCACTTGAAGAAGGTACTACTACTTCTGCAACCGTACGTGATCTTAAAGGTGCTCCTGAATTGACTGTGAAGGCTGCCCGCAAAGGCAACAGCGTAACAGTTACTGCAGAAGGCAGCGGTAAAGAATTCTCGCTTTCCCTTAAAGATCTGGGAGCTATCGCTTCCGTAGAAGGTGCAGAGCAAGTAGATGAGACTACAGTGAAAGTAAACGCAGGTGCAAAATCCGTATCGTTTACCATTACACTGAAATAAGATGATTTCTTAAAGCATATTGATATAGCCATAACCTCTCTTGTAGACTGGGTGAACGATCTATTCCCTGGTCTGTAGGAGAGGTTTTAGTGTTACAATCTTAACTAATAACGGGGGAAACGTTATGAATACTAATTTAATTAAGGGAAGTGGAGTTTTGAATCAGACGGACTATACCTCTGCTACGGTTCTTTCAACCGCCGCTAATTTTATTATGAATAGGCAAGAACCTTTTACACATACCTTCCGGACTTATATTCGGTTACGGGAAAACGGCCCGTTGCAGCTAAAATTTTGGCATAGCAATGCAGTGGATTCCACTTGGGACCAAGGGCTTGAAGCTTCGGGTAGTGAACCTGGGGGCAGTTGGGTGATCGAATCGGCTTTTATCGCTGATGGAGGAACTGAGCCAAACGGAGCTATTATTGAGCATACACAACATGCTGTCACCTTTGAAGGCAATGTCTCCAAACCAGTAGCGGCCGGTGAATGCTTCTGGAGTGATGAGACAAGCATTAATCTACCCGATGGCCATTACTTAGCTTTTACATGGACGATTAAGACAACCGCTGCGGGCAAATCCATTCCTTTCAATGTAGAAGGCATGCTGGCAACCGCTTATGATGCGCCCGGAAATCTGGCTGCACAGGAATCAGCCGATGGATTTACAGAATCCGACAAGCTTCTGGTACTGCCAAGCTATATCGGGTATAAGAAAGCTGTGAATAAGAAGCTAGTATTTTTGGGAGATTCGATTACTCAAGGTGTGCGGACATTAAAGGACGGATACGAATATTGGGCAGCGAGAATTGCGGATGGTCTTGGTGCAGAGATTGGCGTATGGAATCTCGGCTCAGGCTGGGCTAGAGCGTATGATGTGGCTGCGGATGGCCCTTGGCTTCACAAAGCTAAACAGAGTGATGAACTGATGATTGTCCTCGGCGTAAATGATATTGATATTGGCTGCCGCTCTGCAGATGAGTTACTTGGTGATCTGACAACTATTATTGCTAAGATCAAAACAGCAAATGCTGATGCTAGTATTATTCTAAGTACGGTGCCGCCGTTTAATTTTCAGGAGGCAAGAGAAGAAACTTGGCGTAGAGTGAATCATGAAATCCTGACTAACCCACCCGCTGGAGTAGACCGTGTGTTTGATATAGCAAGCCTATTATCGTTGCCTGCACCAGACGATCACCGGATCAGACCGGAATATATGAGTGGACAAGACGACCCGCATCCGAACGGCATAGCCGGTAAGACGGTTGCGGACGCCTTTTTAAACTGGTATTGATCAACTCTTAAATGTGTCCCGGTAGTCCTTAGGTGAAGATCCGACCTGCTTCTTAAACACTTTGCTGAAATATTTAACATCATGAAAACCGACCATTTCGGAGATTTGGGTCAGCTTCAGACGAGGATTCTGCAATAGCAGCTTAGCTTTATCTATTCGGATATTAACAATAAAGTCGGAAAAGTTAATACCGTATTCCTGTTTGAATCGGCGGGAAATATATTCACGGCTAACAAAAAACTTTCCGGCCACTTCCTGTAAGGACAGGTCGGAAGCATAATTAAGCTCGATATATTTGACGATATCATGCATCGGATTACGTTCTTTAGCTTGTTTCAGGGCGATTACTTCGGCCAGCTCCTGCATTAGGGTATACGACCAGTCACGCCAAGCGAATAAGGAGAACGAGTAACCGTTCGTATAAGGAGCTGGGTGAAGCTGGTCGGCCTGTTCAAGCTCGGCCAGTGCACCTTCAGCTTCAGGGCCTAACATTTCCCGTACCAGCTGGGAACGAAATAGTAGAGCATCATTTTTCCATGAGTTTAGGATTTCTGGTGTCACAACTCCGCCTCGGCTAAGCTCATCCACCCAGTGCTGCGCAGCTGTTGATAATATCTCTGGACTTCCGCTGATGACTGCCATTTTCCAATCTTCCTTGACGTCAGCAAAGTTCGTTGCTGATATATTACCGCGAACCTCTGCTTTGGCGATCTCTTTACGATCTCTGAATTCTTCGGAGGAAGAGGAGAAATGGCAGTAATCCTCATGAATTAATAAGTTTCGGCGCTGTAATGCCTCTGCCACCTCTGCACGCTGATAAGGTAACTGCTTAGGTAAGCTGCCGATGCTGCTGATTCCAAAATGCATTCGGACCTGCAAGGTAGAGTAGATGCCATGATTGATTCTGCCTATTAGCTCGACCACAGAGGTCTGAATATCCCACAGAATAATTGCAATCTCCGGAGGACCTCCCCAATAACGAAAAGCAACACCCTTATGCGGACTGTGCAAAAATTCATTACAAATGTTGACGATAGCGTAGTTCATTAACTCGGTGTCTCCGCCAAAACGTTTAATCAACGGATTGTTACCCGCATCTGTCTGCACCAATATTAACCGAGCGGAATGGATGTTTTCCGGAATGATACCATCACTGCATAACCTCCGCAAAGATAAATCAGAATTGATCGGATCATCAATTAGTGCGGATAATAGCTTTTCCCCATAAATGGGCTTGAACTCATTAAGCTGAATACTCTGTTTCTGCCGCTCGCTTCGGTCATCTTCTTCTGAGCGCCAGGCTGCAACTGCTTTAGCTACCGCTACATTGATTGCCTCGGCTTCGATGGGCTTCAGGATATAATCAATCCCTCCATGCCGCACAGTCTGACGTACGAACTCAAAATCATTATGTCCGCTGACTACAATAAACTTAGTGTTGCCGGCGAATTCGTTCACCCAGGTCATTAACTCTATCCCGTTACCTGATTCCATCATCATATCCATAATGACTAATGCTGGTTTAGCCTGCCGGATGATCTCGATGGCTTCATTTCCATTTCCGGCTTCCAGAATTTCATCGATTTGATGGGCTTCCCAGTCGACAAGCAGTCTGACTGCCTTTCTAACTCTTGCCTCGTCATCAACAATCAACGCCTTCATATCTTTTCACGCTCCGCTATAATTTCAATTTCCAATTTCACTACTACTCCGCCTGCTCTAAGGTTATCAACAGTTAAAGTGGCGCTATCTCCGCACACAAACTTGAGTCGAGCCAGAACGTTCGGCAGACCAATACCTGATCCTGAAGTCTCCTTGGTTTGCTCTGTGTTTCTTAATAAATCTATATCTGTTCTAGTAGGATGCTGTAGCTTCTGCTTTAAAAGATCTAACTTCGCTGAAGGAATCGCATTTCCGTTATTTTGGATACAAATTTCCATCCGGTTGTCATCCACTTTTGCTGCGGTGATTTCAATGAATCCGTCACTGCGGGAAAGATTAAAGCCGTGTTTGAAATAATTTTCAACAATAGGCTGTAAAATCATTTTCGGCATAAACGTCTCTAAAAGTGATTCCTCCATATCGTAGCGGAAACTGAACTTATTTTCAAAACGTTCCTTTTGCAGTTCAATGTAGGCTTTGACATGATCCAGCTCATCCTTAACAGTTACGATCTTCTCCTCATTGTACATGCTGTAGCGCATCATTTTGGCTAGAGCTGAAAGAAGTGAGTAAATTTGGGGCACTTTAAGCTCTAAGGCCAGCGTGCCAATGATTTGCAACGTGTTATTCAGAAAATGCGGGTTGATTTGTGCTTGCAGTGCCCGCAGTTCATTGGTTTTATTGGACAATTCCAGCTTGTACTCCCTTAGGATCAGGTTGTTGATCGTGTCCATCATACTGCGGAATCGCTCGGTAACCACGCCAATCTCATCTTTGCCCATAGGTTGAATATCAACATCAAGATTACCGGTCTGCACCTGATTCATGTAACGAGTCAACTGCTTGATCGGGGCTGTGATTCGAAAAGAGATCAGAGTCGTTAAGGTGGCAATTGTAATTAATAGTAGAACAAGGAGGATTATATTGATCGCTGCCGCCTCGTTGGCTTCCCGGAAGAGATAGGACGTAGGAATCTGCTTCACGAGGGTCCAATTTAAACCTTGGGTTTCGATTCTCTGGTAAATAAACACAGCATCTTCCTCTTCAAAATACCCTTGGGAGCTTTGATTGGTAGCGATTTGCTTGTTGTACCAGGAGGCATGTAGACGCTTGCCGTATTCCTCACTGTTGCTTCCGTATACAATCTTGCCATCGCCATCCAGCAGCCAAATGTTTTCCTGTTTCTGATCATATAACTGACTGACGATGTCGGTAAGAGCCGTTAGCTTAACATCGATCGACAGGAAGCCGATTGGAGTGGTAGTTGGAATCCTTTCAATTCGTCTATGCAATGTGAACACAGGCTCCGGTATGAGTTGCGGGATAGGTGAAGTTAGGCCGTAGCTGTGACTTATATGTGTACTTTGTATAACCACAGGAGAACTGCTAGTGATATCTGAGTCGGCATAGGGAGGAATACCCTGCCAACGTTTGGGTGTATTCTGGGTGAGCAAAGTGGCTTTTCTATCCTTGGCACCGTACAGATACACCTGGGATATATCTGGCATGGATGAAGAAATGTAATTTAGAGAAGAATAAATTCGTGTATTTGCTGCCATATCCTCATATCCCGCTTCGAGCAGTCTGTAGAAATCTGAATCTGAATAAACGATAAGGGAGAGACGATTGATCTCCTGAATCAGACTTTCGATGTTTCTATTGCCTTGAAAGAGGAGGTTCGTATTCTCGTCTACTGCCCTTGTTCTTAGGGATTGAGTGCTATAGTGATAGCTAATAAACATGGTGGCCATAATACAAATTAACGTTGGCAGTAGGATAAAAACGATCAATTTTGTGCGAATCGTGTTGCATTTCATCGAAATTTGTCACATCCGATCAATATTTTACACCTGAAAGATCACTTTAGTAGGTGTGAGGTACCCTGAAAAAAACAGATAATATGTGTATAAAGCATAAACAAGTAAGTGAGCAAAAGAAAGGGGGGGGCAATAAATGCGCGGCACTAAGTTGTCCCAGTTAGGTCAACAGCTTTTTTTCGTTGGTCCGGCAGTTTTGTTTTTTACCTTAATAACGATTATTCCATTTTTGATGGGGATGTATTACTCTTTCACAGATTGGAACGGTGTATCCGGTAATGTAAGTTGGGTCGGATTTCAAAACTTTTCCACTATTTTCTCAAATGACCCTGACTTCTGGTCTTCCTTTTGGTTTACGGTAAGATTTACGGTGTTAGGTGTGATTTTGACTAACGTGGTAGGCTTCTTCTTGGCTTATCTGTTAACTAAACCTTTAAAGACACGTAACATGCTTCGGACCATTTTCTTTATGCCGAACGTGATCGGGGGATTGTTGCTTGGTTTCATCTGGCAATTTATCTTCATCAAAGGGTTCGCCACTATGGGCGACCTGACGGGATGGTCCTTCTTTAATCTTCCTTGGCTCGGTGATGCCACAACAGGATTTTGGGCGATTGTAATGGTCTTTGTTTGGCAGTCTTCCGGTTATCTAATGGTTATCTACATTGCTTCGTTGAGTAACGTATCTAAAGAAGTCCTAGAAGCGGCTGATATTGATGGGGCTTCCCGTTGGCAGGTGCTACGCAATATCGTAGTTCCACTAATTATGCCTGCTGTAACTATCGGATTATTCTTGGCCATTTCCTGGTCATTCAAAATGTTTGACCTTAACTTGTCCTTGACGAAGGGCGGACCGTTCAAATCGACAGAATCCGTTGCTATGAATATTTACAATGAAGCCTTCCTGAACAATCGTTACGGGCTGGGTACTGCAAAAGCGCTGCTGTTCTTTGTAATTGTAGCCATCATTACTCTGATTCAGGTCCGTATCACGAAGAGCAAGGAGGTTGAAGCGTAATGAAACCTACAGAAAAAAAGAGATGGAATATTGGCACGGAAGTGATAATGATCCTCCTGGCCCTGCTCTTTCTCTCTCCATTCTATTTCTTGCTCGCAAACTCGGTGAAATCCTTCGGTGAAATTCTGAGTGATGCGGCAAGCTGGCCAAAAGTATTTATGTGGTCGAACTATTCAACCGCCTGGAAATTAGCCCGTTTCGGTGAAGCATTCCGAAACTCGGTTATTATCACAGTGATCAGTGTTATTCTAATCTCTCTGTTCAGTGCGATGGCATCCTATCGTATGGTTCGGGCGAATACGAAATTCAATCAGTTCTTGCTGCTTATATTTGTAGCGGCAATGGTAGTTCCGTTTCAAACGATCATGATTCCAATTCTGAAGGTCGTAAATGTTATTGGAGTAAACAACTCTTTCCTTGGTTTGATTATCACGAATCTAGGGATCAGTGTTCCGATGGCGATCTTCCTGTTCCACGGCTTTATCAAGTCCGTTCCTCTTGAAATTGAAGAGGCGGCTACAGTAGATGGATGTAATCCTATTACCGTGTTCTTCCGTATTGTGCTTCCTTTGCTGAAGCCAATGGTGATGACAACAATCGTGCTAAACGCACTTGGAATATGGAATGACTATCTGTTGCCATCCTTGATTCTTCAGGCACCAGAGCTTCGGACCATTCCACTGGCGACTTTCTCCTTCTTTGGTCAATACACCAAACAATGGGATATGGCACTTCCGGCTCTCGTAATCGGGGTCGCACCAATTATCATTTTCTACCTGTTTATGCAACGTTACATTGTTGAGGGAATAGCGGCTGGCTCGGTGAAAGGTTAACACCGAGCCCTCCGTTCCAAATATTTTTTAAGCAGTCCACTATTTTAAGGGGGAATATATAATGAAGAAGAAACACTCCGCAGTTGCTCTATCAGCAGTAATGGCAATGAGTTTAGCTCTAACAGCATGTGGTGGTAATAATAACGCTTCTAGTAACTCACAAAATGGAAGCGCTGGCACAAATTCAGGTGAAGTGAAGACCGTAAAGATCTTCCAATTCAAAACTGAAATCGTGGAAGGCCTCAATGAGCTTAAGGTTGAATTCGAAAAAGAATACCCTAACATCAAGCTGGATATCCAAACAGTTGGTGGTGGTGCGGACTACGCAGCAGCATTGAAAACTAAATTCGCTTCCGGCGATGCGCCTGATATTTTTTCCAATGGTGGATATGCAGAAATGGAACTTTGGGGAGACAAGATGGAAGATCTGTCCGACCAACCTTGGGTAAAAGATCTGATTCCTATGGCTGCAGAGCCTATGACTAAAGATGGCAAAGTATACGGTATGGCAATGAACCTTGAGGGTATCGGTATTGTGTATAACAAGGACTTGTTCGCTAAAGCGGGAATCACTGAAACTCCAAAAACATTGTCACAGCTTGAAGAAGCAGCTAAAAAGCTGCAAGCTATCGACGTAACTCCTTTTGGTAATGCATATCAGGAATGGTGGCTGCTAGGTAACCAAGGGATCAGCGTAGCCTTTGCACAACAAGATAATGTAGATGAATTCATCAAAGGTTTGAATGAAGGAACTGGTACAATTGTAGGCAATAAAACGTTTGAAGAGTGGAGTAAGTATCTCAAACTGACTTTACAATACGGACAAAAGAATCCTTTGACCACAGATGCTAACACTCACCTGGCAATGTTCGCAAAAGGTGAAACTGCAATGATGCAAGAAGGTAACTGGGCACAAACTCTTGTTGATAACATCACACCTGATATGAACATTGGTATGTTCCCTATGCCAATCAATGAAGATGCTGAGAAGAATGACAAAATGACTGTTGGTATCCCTGCGAACCTTGTAGTCAACAAAGAATCCGGTTCTAAAGAAGAAGCAAAAACTTTCTTGAACTGGTTGGTAACTTCCGATATGGGTAAAGAGTATATCGTTAAAAAATGGAAATTCATCCCTGCTTTGTCCACAATCGAAGCAACACCTGAAGACATCGGTATGCTTGGAGCAGACGTATGGAACTATGTAAAAGAAAACAAAGTTTATGGCCTGCAATCCTCCAAATTCCCTGATGGTGTAACGCAAGAATTTGCCAGCGTGATCCAACAGTTCATCGCTGACAAGGTTGACGTTAACGGCTGGATGACTGGTATGCAAGCTGCATGGGACAAGCTTAAAAAATAAGTAAAGCACATTTATAGAGAAGATTTAATGGATATTAGTGGTTAACAGAAGCGCTCTCCGTATACCTCATCAATTTGAGACGGGGAGCGCTTTTTTTGGGAAACAGGGCTGAATATCAAGGGATGGGGAGAAGCGCCAATGAAACGATATGATCATGTTCAGATGGGTGTGGACTATTACCCGGAGCATTGGGATGAATCCATGTGGGAACCAGATATCAAGTTGATGAAAGAAACAGGTGTTAAAGTAGTCCGGGTTGCTGAGTTCGCATGGAGTCGACTGGAGCCAACTGAGGGGAATTACCAGTTCGAGTGGCTGGACCGCGCGCTGAACCTTTTTCATCAATATGATCTGCAGGTTGTGATGGGTACTCCAACAGCTACACCGCCAAGATGGTTAACGACGAAATTTCCGGATGTGCTTCCGGTGTTTGCTAATGGAGAGACCTTTCACCCGGGGGTACGTGGACACCGCTGCTATAACAGCACATCACTGCGTGAGTATGGCAGCCGTATTATTCTGCGTCTTGCCGAGCGTTACAGTGAACACCCGGCTGTCATAGGCTGGCAGACTGATAATGAATTTGGCATGTTGGATTGTCATTGTGACGCTTGTAATACTGCTTTTCGAGCATGGGTACAAGCTAAATACGGAACACTGGATGAGGTCAATGCAGAATGGGGAACCGTAGTTTGGAGCGGGGAGTACAGCGATTGGAATGAGCTTACCGTGCCGCTGGGCGGATCACCTCATCAGAATCCATCTTTTCTGCTGGATTTTCAGCGGTTTCAGTGGGATTCGGTGGTAGCGTTTCAGACGGCGCAGATCAATATTTTGCGTATGATTTGTCCAGAGCATTTCATAACCCATAACTTTCACAGCTATCCGCAGCGTCTCGATATGTACGCAGTGGGTGCAGATCTGGATGTGGCTGCGTTTGATTATTATCCGAATACTTCGCCAACCAAACAAGATACGACGCCTTATAGCGGAGCGCTTTCATTGGACGTAACCCGTGGCATTAAACGTCAAAACTTCTGGATTATGGAGCAGCTGAGTGGATCGCCGGGTTGTTGGATGCCGATGTGGCGAACCCCTTATCCAGGACTGATTCGTGCCTATGCATGGCAGGCGATTGCTAGAGGTGCGGATACGGTTGTTCATTTTCGCTGGAGAAGTGCAATTTCAGGAGCAGAACAATTCTGGCACGGGCTGATTGACCACAGCAATGTTCCGGGACGCAGATTAGCGGAGTTCACGCAGCTATGTCATGAGGTTAATAGGCTGAGCGACAAGCTCCAAGGAACGATGCTGAAAAACGAAGTGGCTATCCTCCATTCCCATGAAGAGAAGGCCGCACTGGATATTCAGCCGCAGGCAGAGGGCTTTGATTATTATGAGAACATTAAGCAGATTCACCGGGCGGTAACCAGGCTTGGCATCGGCTGCGATGTTATCGACCTCAGACAACCGCTTGATGGATATAAAGTAGTGATCGCTCCGAATTTATATTTGCTGGATGAGGAGATCGTACGTAATCTGGAGGATTTTGCCCTCGCTGGCGGGACCTTGCTGATCACCAACCGTAGTGGTGTCAAAAATATAAACAACATCGCAGTCATGCAACCGCTGCCCGGGCAGCTGAGCTACTGTACCGGCGTTGAAGTGCTGGAGTATGATCCGATTGGCGCTGAAACACATGCCATCATGGACGCGGAGGGTAACCAATACGAATGTACGCAGTGGTGCGACATTCTCCGGCCGGTAGTGGCCCAGCCGATTGCTTGGTATGGTGATGATTTCTATCGCGGCACACCCGCTGTAACTGTTAATTCCTTCGGTAAAGGTCAGGTTTATTACTTCGGAACTCATGCGGAAGAGAAGTACTGGTCAGTTCTATTAGAGAACCTGACTAAGGAAAAAGGGTTATTACGCTTTGAAGGATTGCCAAACGGAGTACAAGCCTCCGTGCGGACTGGAAATCAGGGAAGCTTCTTATTCCTGCTTAACCTGAGCCGCGAGTCGGTGATCGTTCCGTTGCCACGAGAATACAGCAGCCTGCTGGATAATAAGATTCGATCGGGAAAGCTCCAGCTCGAGCCGTATGGCGTAGAGGTGCTGGAGATTTGAGTGGTTTTGAGTAAAGAGGTATTGAAGTGGGTTTGGGAGTGTGGCAGGAGAGAGGAAAGTGGAGTGAGGGATGTGTGGAGTAGGGTGAAGTGAAGGTTGGTGAAGATGGAGTGAGGGATGTGTGGAGTAGGGGAAGAGCGGTGTAGGGGAATGTGTGGAGTAGGAATAGTGAAGTAAGTGGAAGTGTGGAGTAAAAAATGAGTGGAATAGGGCATGCAGAAACTTTAACAGAAGCACAACAGAAAATAGTTGCACTTCGTACACTTATTTGAAGTGTTGGAGTGTTTAATTGGTTTTAGTTGCACTTTGTGCAGCTGAAAATCGGCTTATCCCGCTGCAAGGCCATTTTCCGAGAATATAGTTGCACAGAATACACTTATATGGATAATTTCTGCCTTGCAGGCTATTTTAAGTGTACAAAGTGCAATTATTTCGTCTGACTCACTCATACTGAACTGAAGAGACCTGCACAATGGGCTCCAACATGATCAGATTTCCACATAGACTCCCATCATGTACAGATCTACACGATCCAGCTCAGAGGTGCCGTACACTCGCAGCCAAATGAACCCAGCCAACGTTACGTACCGTACCGCACTTCACCGTACCGCCCGTTTCTACACAATAGTAGCGCATACCATACTCTTGCTACGTTCTAGCCGCATATTCCCAGCGAGCAATTTTTCCACAGTGGGCGGGACATTTTTAATGCAGGCGTCTAAATTGCTCCGGCGTAGTCCCGGATTGCTTGCGAAATGTGGCTACATAATGGCTGACATCGCGGAAGCCGACTAGCTGGGAGATAGCTTTTACCGTAAGATCGGGTTGGCTTACGAGCATTTCTTTGCTTTTGCGGATGCGTAAACGTACGAAGTAGGCATAAGGCGAGAGTCCGAAAGTTTGGACGAATAGGTTGTTAAGATAGCGCCCAGATACCCCTAGTTCATCGGCTAGATCGTTCAGTCCGAGATCAGGATCGCCATAATGGCTGTCCATCCATTTTAGCAGTGGCTGCAGCTTATCTACATTGCGGGAAATCGCCGTATTGTTATGAAGCTGGCCATATTTACTCAAAGTAAGCAAAAAACGATAAGCATCTGTGGAGGCGCCGAGACCAAACATATCCTGGTAGGCATCATGACGATCCAGCATTTCCTTCAGCAGATTGGGGAGAGGCGCTTCATTTTCCCAACGGTAAAAAGAATTACTATTCATCCCAAGCGTCTCCAAAATTGATTGTGCCGAATCGCCACCGAACGTTAGATAATAGGTACCCCAGTTTTTAGTGGAGGCCTCATAACGATGGGGTGTATAGGGAAGTAGTAATACGCCGCTGCCTTCAGGCAAGGAAAAGGTTTTATTGTCAAAATGGATAATCCCTTCACCTTCTGAGGTTTGAAGCCAATGATACGTGTCATAGCCATCGGGGCGGGATACTTTTTCCTGATCATGATTGTGCCCCATACTGTCTAAAGTGATTGGCAAGTGCTGTCCACCTTCATGGACGAATACGATCCTGCGATGCATGATTTCGGACAATGCTATCCTCTCCTGTTAGTTCTATATTCTTATATGTATGAGACATTATTTTATATTTAAAGGGCAACCTTAACCATTTACAATAGATATATAATTATACTATAAAGGGTGTGCGAAGTGTGATTAACGATAAATTACCTAAAATTTGGTACGGTGGAGATTACAATCCGGAGCAATGGGATGCGCCTGTATGGGCTGAGGATGAACGGATGTTCAAGCTGGCGGGAATTGATGTTGCCACAATTAATGTGTTTTCCTGGGCTTTAATTCAACCTTCCGAAGATACTTATGATTTCTCCTCATTGGATGAATTAATGGATAGACTATATAAAAATGGAACTTATGTATGTCTAGCTACAGGAACAGGAGCGCATCCAGCTTGGATGGCTCACCGATATCCTGAAGTGACACGTGTCGATGTCCAGGGCAGAAAACGTAAGTTCGGTGGACGTCATAACTCCAATCCGAACAGTTCAGTTTACCGCAAGTATGCAGCGAAGCTGGCTGGTAAGCTGGCAGAACGCTACAAGGATCATCCGGCACTGGTAGCTTGGCATATTTCTAATGAATATGGTGGCTATGATTATTCCGAACAGTCCGCTGCTGCCTTCCGTGTCTGGTTGAAGGAGCGTTATGGTTCGCTGGATGCTTTGAACAAGGCTTGGAATACACGCTTTTGGGGACATACGTTTTATGATTGGGAAGAAATTGTGGTGCCAAATGAGCTGAGTGAAGAATGGAACGGTAACCGTACTAACTTCCAAGGGATCTCGTTGGACTATCGCCGTTTTATGTCTTATAGCTTGCTCGAATGTTACAAAATCGAATATGAAGCGATCAAAGAACACAGCACCAACGTACCTGTTACAACGAACCTGATGGGCTTTTATCCGGAGCTGGATTATTTTGAGTGGGCCAAGCATATGGATGTAATTTCTTGGGACAACTATCCTTCACTGGACACACCGGTCAGCTTTACAGCAATGACACATGATCTTATGCGTGGATTAAAAAATGGCCAACCGTTCATGCTGATGGAGCAAACACCGAGCCAGCAGAACTGGCAACCGTACAACTCTTTGAAACGTCCAGGCGTTATGCGCCTATGGAGTTACCAGGCTGTAGCGCGTGGTGCAGATACTGTGTTGTTCTTCCAGCTGCGTCGTTCGATAGGGGCTTGTGAAAAGTATCATGGAGCGGTAATTGAGCATGTGGGTCATGAACACACACGGGTATTCCGTGAATGTGCTGAGCTGGGCAAAGAGCTGGAGCAGCTTGGAGATCAATTACTGGATGCGCGCAGTGCGGCTAAAGTAGGGATCATCTACGATTGGGAAAATCGTTGGGCACTTGATCTATCAAGCGGTCCGTCGGTTGCCTTGGATTACGTGAATGAAGTTCACAAATATTATGATGCGCTGTATCAGCAAAATATCGAAGCCGACATGATCGGGGTTGAAGAGAACCTGTCCAAGTATGAAATTGTTATCGCACCTGTAATGTACATGGTCAAGCCAGGTTTTGCAGAGAAGGTTGAAGCCTTTGTAAAAGCGGGCGGCACATTCATTACGACTTATTTCAGCGGTATTGTTAATGAGAACGACCTTGTAACGGTTGGAGGTTATCCAGGCGAATTGCGTAAGGTGCTTGGAATTTGGGCAGAGGAAATCGATGCATTACTGCCAGGTATGAGCAATGAGCTCGTGCTGGATAAAACGTGGGGTAGCTTGAGTGGTTCTTATAAATGTGATCTGCTCTGCGATCTGATCCATGCCGAAGGGGCAGAAGTTTTGGCAGAGTACGGTTCTGATTTCTATAAAGGAATGCCTGCACTGACTGTGAATAAATTTGGCGAAGGTAAAGCTTATTATGTGGCGACTAGCCCAGAAGCTGGATTCCTGCAAGGATTCCTAGCGAATCTGTGTGCCGAAAAGAACATTCAGCCGCTGGTAACTGCACCGGAAGGTATCGAATCTGTTCAACGTGTGAAGGATGGCGTATCTTATCTGTTCTTGCTGAACCACACCGCTGGTGATTTAAGCGCCGATATTGGGGCGGCTGAGGCGGCTGAGCGTACTGATCTACTGACAGGTAATGTAATTAGCGGTTCAGCTGTTGTGCCGGGTCGCGGAGTATTGATTTTGTCGGATAAAAAATAGTTGAGTCTCGTCTAACCTATATAAATTTGAAATCCCCACTACAAAACGCTTTTATGAAGCTGATCGTAGGTGGGGATTTTTTCTGTTATCTTTTGGTGTTTCAGTCGCTGCTCATTGTGCCTTCAGCCGTACCCATTGGGTTTCCGCTGCTTAAAGTAATGCTCTCCGCCAAAGTGGAATCGGATTTCAGCGTATATTGGATAATGTCATCAGCTTTCAGGTCAGCTAAGCTGATCGTGTTCTCCTGACGCGTGCCATTGTCGGAGGTCACCGTTACAATTTTGGTATCAGCATCAATTGTAATATCTGTGGTTTGCTCGGAGAAGGTTTGCTGCATCCCACCGCCCTGTGGTCCACCACCTTGTCCACCGCCGTCAGGGGCTCCGCCTTCCGGCATCCCCCCCTCTGGAGGTGTACCGTTTTCTGACCCTTGATCACCTTCGGGTCTTTCCTGTGGAGTACCGGCCTGACCATTTTGCTTATCGGCTCCAGCCGTATCTCCAGTGCCTTGTACGGGCGGTGAGGGCATTTCTGACGTATAGATTGTAATCGTGTTGTCGCTGATACTCTTAATCTTGCCGAAATTCATAGACATGTCAGGTCTGCCGTTTTGTTGATTGTCGTTTCCTTGAGATTGCTGTGCCTCAGTGTTATCTGCGGGTGCCGTGTTCGCTTGGTTATTAGCGACTGCTGTTCCTTCGGCCTCCGAGTTCGTGCTGCAGCCAGCCAATAGTAGAGAAGCGAGTAGACTTCCTGAGATCATAATCGGTATTAATTTCTTCATTTATTTTCTCTCCTTAATAGTTTTAGATTGATTAGGAGAAATATATCAGACGGTTCTGAAAGGTTGCTTAAGATCAGCTGAAAGTTTGCCTAAAGAAATAGATCAAGGAAATGCTATATAATAATCATATAAGTGGGATAAAACTCTACAAAGGTAAGTCATGGTAAGACATAACCAACGTTCAGGAAAGAGGCAGTACATGAAGAATTTACTCGTAACAGGCTACCGTGCGCATGAGCTCGGTATTTTTGACAATAAGCATCCGGGAATTCCTTATATCAAAAAGGCGCTGTCTAACAGATTAAAGCCGCTAATTGAAGAAGGCGTCGAATGGATTATTACCCCTGGCCAGTATGGTGTCGATCTTTGGGCTTGTGAGGTGGTAAGTGAACTCAAGACTCAATATCCTGAATTGAAATTAGGGATCATTACGGCGCATACTGGACAGGAAGAGAAGTGGAAGGAAGAGAAGCAGGAGGAATACCGACGTATTATTGCGGGTGCGGACTTTTGCAGGGCGGTCAGTAATGCCCCTTATGACGGCAGCTGGCAGTTCCGGGCCAGAGATGACTTGTTGTTCCGCAAAAGTGACGGGATATTGCTCTTTTATGATGAGGATGCGGCGGAAGGCAGCCCGAAGTTTTTTAAAGAACGAGCGCTGAAGCTGCATGCAGAGGGGGACTACGAGCTGTTTCTTATTCATTCTGATGAGATTCAAAATATTGCCGATGAAGAAAATCAGCGAGATTATGAATAAAGCTACGAACGAAGACATCGCGAAATAAAAAAGCCCGAATCGGCATTGGGAAATCACCGTTACGGGCTTTAGTTTCTATTTGAACGAGAGGTGGAGAATAGGATGAGTGAGGTCAATCAAGCAGATATTTGTTATGTTATTTTGCTTAGCCCGACGAATCAAGACCGTAGAGACATGGAGATTATTCGTGGTCATGTTAAGCATTTACAAGAGCTGGACCGTAAAGGACAATTAGTGCTGTGTGGTCCCTTTAGTGATTGTCCTGGCGGTATGGTTATTGTAAGAGCGAACTCACGCGAAGAAGCCGTTCTCCTTGCCGAAAAAGATCCTTACGTGCTGTCTGGCATTCGTAGCTATGAAGTGCGTACATGGAGTCTGTCCCATGAGGGAAACAGGCATTTAGGTATTGTTCCACTCCAGGAATAGGTTTAATCAAATGAAGCTTTTTAGCGAAGGTGCTTTTCGCACCTTGTAATGCTGCTCATAAGCATAGGCTAGCTTGATAAGCGTGGGCTCCTGATAAGCTTTTGCTGAGAAGGTTACACCAAAGGGAGCACCGGCCGACGTGTACCCAGAAGGAACGACGAGGGACGGATATCCTGCTCTGGAAGTAATTCTGGCGCCAAAATCGGCAGGGAACAGCAGGGCATCCAGATTGTATTCTTTCATAGTGGCATCGATGCCTTCTTCCTTGCACAGCTTCAGGTCAGTCGCACGATGGCGTAAATATTGAGCTTCGCTTTGTGTGCCGGAGGAGGTATATTCCGCATCTATTAACGTAGCTTGACCAAATCTCAAAGTCTCCACAGGGTGTGCATGATTAAAATCAATAATATCCTTCAAGGTTCGCATAGGTGCTCCGGGGCCCAAATGAGATAAATAAGCATTCAGTGCTGTTTTGAATTCGTTTAATACCACCGAAGAGTAACTAATTTCGCGGGCGGTTTTAATATCCGCGGGATCAATGATGGTTGCTCCAAGCTCTCTCATCCTGTTGACGGAAGCGTTGAACAAGGCAAGCTGCTCATCTGTTAGCTCCTCAAAATAATAATCACGTGGTATCCCAATTCTAGCTCCCTGCAAACCATTCGGATCAAGGAATACAGTATAATCCCCGTGGACTTTACCTGTATTTGTTCCCATCGCTGCATCGTGCTGATCATTGCCCAGCATGGCGTTTAGTAGCAACACGGCATCTTGAACGGTTCTAGCCATAGGCCCTGCGGTGTCTTGTGTATTGGAGAGCGGCAGGATTCCTGAACGGCTGAGCAGCCCCACGGTTGGCTTAATGCCGATGATGGAGCCCAAATTACCGGGATTAAGAATCGATCCTGAAGTTTCTGTGCCAACAGAGACCGTACAGAAATTACAAGCGACAGCTACTGCTGAACCAGCACTAGAGCCGCCGGTTGGCGTAGAAATATTGTAGGGGTTAAGGACTTGCCCGCCGCGGGAGCTGTAACCGGAGGGCATGCCGTTCGTCATAAAATTGGCGAATTCGGTCATATTGGCTTTACCCATAATAATGGCTCCGGCTTCACGCAGCTTGGTAACTATAAACGCATCTTCCCCGGCAAAAGAATTCGCCAAAGCCAGCGAACCCGCACTTGTATGCATTTTGTCCCCAGTATTGATGTTATCTTTCAATAACACAGGTATCCCGTGCAGGGGTCCTCGAGGGCCTTTAATTGCCCGTTCCACATCCAGAGATTCTGCGATAAACAACGCATCAGGATTAATCTCCAGTACAGAGTTAATCGTCAGGCCGTTTTTGTCGTGATCAGCAATACGTTCATAATACATGAGAACTAGTTGTTTTGACGTAATTTCTCCGGCTTCTAATGCAGCTTGGATGTCCGGTATGGTGGCCTCTACGATTTCAAAACTCATATGCGTTCACGCTTCTTTCCCTCTAGGATATGGCTTCTCCTTCATCTAACCATAATTTGGGTGTTGTTGGTAGTTTTCTTTTTAGACTTACATTTTGATTGGCCATTTGATATATTCAGGTGTGCATTGTAATTTTTTTATTTTTCTAGATTAGGAGCTAAATTAAGAACATGAAAAACCACAACTTTGCTTCAAAAATTATCACTTTTTTTGTGGTGATGATAAGTTTTGCTGTTTTATTTTCAAGTCAAGCCTTTGCGGACGACAGTGATCTCAAATGTTATTTGGACGGTAAGCAATTACATTTTAATGTAAGTCCTATCCTGAAAGATGGAGTTACATATGTACCCATGCGGTCGATATTTGAAGCTTTAGGCGCAACTATAAAATGGGATAATCATGCGAAGTCGGTCTCAGCGGTTAAAGGGGATATTAACATTTTTTATCTGGTCAAAGAAGGAAGAGTAATTGTAAACGCCAAAGAGAATGAGCATGTCTTAAAGGGTATCAATTTTCAAAATAATACACTCGTCCCTCTAAGATTTATTAGCGAAGTGTTGGGTAGTAGTGTCACTTGGGATGAAGGTGCAAAATCTATTTACATAACCTCACCAGTTGCCGAGGAGAAGCTTATTGCTCCGGTTAACAGAACAATTTCAGTAGGAAGTCAAGAGCAATCAAAATCGTTATCAGATGAGAGAAACAGGTTTGTTATAAACGTAAAGCACTACGGTATTAAAAATAATCAGTTGTATAGCTTGCTCGAATTTTCTAACATGGATAATAAAGACATCTCAATAAATTTTAAGCCCGGTGATCAAAAAATCATAAAGACGTTCTCAAAGGAAAAGGATCCCATGCCGACTCTGAAAATTGAAAATTGTACGGAAGTAACCCATAAAGTAGTTATCGATAATATTGGCGGGAATATATATAAAATCCCGGAATTTTCAGTTAATCAGGCGTGTGTCAGTTCCAACCAATCCCAACAAGATGCGCTTGATGTATGGCGGAACAACAATTCCGGCCTCTCGGAATTAGGCAGTAACCTCGTGTCTGTCCGTAAATATATTCAAGATCAGACGGGTGGGCTGCAAAACTTTGTGATCCCAGCCAATAAAGCTGAACAGCTGATCTTGGTCGCCCCAGTTGGAGGGAAGGATAGGTTGGTTGTGGAGGGCAGTTATTTTGTAGGAGGTCTATCAAATAAGACTATAGAATTCCAACTAGATTATGAAGTGGTTTCCGAGCTCGATTTGGGTATTTATAGTTACATATATACGGAACCTGTATATTAAGGATCGTTTTATTAGAAAAGAGGTGTCCGAACGGCCAAAATAAATGGCTGCTCAGACACCTCTTTTATTGTTAGTGTGTAGATTAAAGTCTGACAATTACTCCTGTGCTGCTGTAAACCCCTCTTCCGCTAAATATTCTTTAGCTTCCTCAAGCGTTTCAAACGCCATCTCCAGATTGAGGTCGGCATAGACATACCATAAATCATCCTCAAGCTTTAGGGTTAGGGTTTGGCCCTCATCATTAGTCCAGAGTGTATCGGCAGTTGCCGCAGCCTTTTTCTTTCTTTTGCTGGCTACAGGAGCATCAGGAATGTAAATAGACAGTGAGGTGATGGAGGCATCCAGCAAACTCCGCAGCTCGGATTCCGAGTAGTCGCGAATATTCACGAAGCCCTTATCGTCTGTCTCGTAGCCCCGCAGTAAGCCTGCGAACACATAGCCATTACCATTTGGATGCAGGTGAAAAGCCACGGTTTTCTTATCATGCTGGCTTTCCTCGTAGTGATAGTTCACGCGCCCAAGGGATACATTTTTGCGTTCCAGCTGGGGGTAAGAGTCGAGAATCGCTAATTTTTGTTCAAAAGTAAGCATATACAGCCTCCGGTTTTCGGTGTGATTGTGCACATGATTATACCATGTCGATGGATCGTAGACTATTTTTTTAGTCATCAAGCGGCAGAGACAGCACGAAGGTGCAGCCTTTGTCTGAGTGCTCCTCAAGCACGAGGCTTCCGTTCATAGATTCGGCCAACAGACGGCTGAAGGTTAGGCCGAGTCCTAGACCACGCAGTGTGCTCTGCTTGTCGCTGCCCCGGAAGAAGGCTTCGAAGACATGCTCACTATGATTGGATGAGATGCCAAGCCCATTATCTTGAACACGGATTTCGGCAAAGCCATGACCTTGCTGCTCCAGCAGTTCTATCGTAAGCTGCACCCTTCGATCAGGAGCTTTGGCTTGTACGCTGTTATTAAGTAGATTGACGATAATCTGCTGGATACGAAGGGAGTCCCCACGCAAAAACAAGGGATTGATCGGCATATGGAGCACGGGTTCAGCAACTTCTTCCGCCTGTGTCAGCTTCCATTGATATACGATTTCGGATATCAGGGGTACGGCATCCAGTCGGTCGTGACGAACGGAAACTATTCCTGCAGTCAGGGCATTGTAATCCAGAAGGTCGGCTACCATTCGCTGCAACCTCCCAGCCTCCAGCAGGGCAATATCCAGAAATTCCACAGCTTCATCACCTTCAACGACCCCTTCGCGGACGGCATGCACCAGGCCTTTAATAGAAGTTACGGGTGTTTTCAACTCATGGGAGACTCCTGCCAGCATTACGGCTCGAGACTGCTCAAATTGCTGTAACTTGCCTGCCATCTCTTCAAAAGATATCATCAGCTCATGAATTTCCCGCTCTTTAGCATCCTTATCTAGAACGATATCATAACGGCCATGGCTGATTTGAGCCGCTGCCTCGACTACCTTCTGAATGGGTTTTGCCAGTTTACGAGATAAAAGGTAAATGGTTAGCCAACTTAAGATGATTAGAAACAGCAGCAGTATGGAGAAAAATATGATCTCCTCCTGTGGAATATGCCGCAGTGATTTTTTGGATTGCAGGACAATAACCTGTCCCAGTGTTTTGTCATTCGAATTTATGGGAGCCACAGCAGCTTTAAACTCCGGACTGCGGGAGTCGTTCAGGCTATCATTAAGCTTATATCTCATTTCCTTGTCAGTTAGAGGTGGCAGGGAGAATAGCATTTGACCTTGTTGATCGGTAATGATCACGCACATCTCTATGGTTAACTTGAAAAACCGTTTCCGGTCTTCGATCAGCTTTTCGAGATTTTGGCTGATTTCAATGGAGCCTTCCATATTTAAGCTGCGATCTGCAATCTCCTGTGCCAAAAGCCCCGCAGTCTGCAGACGATTGCTCATAGCCTCCTGACGGATCCACCATAATGTAGCTAAAGCTGTGAGGAGCAGGCCTACACTAATAATGAGCAGATAACGTATCGTCCAGTAAGAAAGGATAGAGGTGCGTTTGGCGTTGTTTCTCTTTAAGTTGTCCATAATTGATATCCCGTCCCCCTTAGGGTACGGATTTCCCCCTCACTAGTAGGCCAGTGCGACAACGCTTGGCGTAGTCTTTTGATCGACAAATCTACCGCCCGGTCGCTTCCTTCATAATCCATTTCCCATACAAATTCTATTAATTGCTCACGCGTACAAATCTGATTAGGCCTTTCAGCGAGAAATAACAGCACTGACATATCCCGAGGACTAAGACTCAGCTCAGCCCCATTCAAAAAGACAGCACGTGCTGTGAAGTCGATAAACAAACTGCCATAATGCCGTTTACGGCTGCCATCTGACCACTGCGAGGGACGGCGTAAGACAGCGTTCACACGTGCCACCACTTCCTCGGGAATAAAAGGTTTAGACATATAATCATCCGCACCACCGTCGAGGCCGGCTAGCCGGTCATTGATCCCATCTCTTGCCGTCAGCATGATCACAGGGCAGCTGCTTTTTTCACGGATGAGCTTAAGCAGTTCAAATCCGTCCATGTTTGGCAGCATGATGTCTAGTAATACTAATGAAGGAGGGGATATAGCAAAAGACTCCAGCGCAGCGCGTCCATCGGCTACACGGGTGACTTGAAAGCCTGCTTTTTTCAGATAAGCACTGAGGACCCTAGAGATGGCTTCTTCATCTTCTACAACAAGAATGGATTTCGTCAAATTGGAGTACCTCCAGTCCATAAAATTTACGACAAGTTTAACACATCATAGCCCGTTCTGCTCTGACTTCTTCCCGACATATTGCTTTGTTAGAATGAGGGACGAGCTTGAAAGCATACAGAAATTATGAATATTGGAGGGAACAGGATGAAGAGAAAAAGAATAGCCTTGATCGCTGCAGGAGTTATTATCGTAGGAGTAGTCACAGGTTATACATTACTGGATAAATCGCTGGGCAATAATGTAGAGATCGAGTCCGTGATTCCAAATCAAGCAACAACAGCAGGTGCTGGAGAGACAACAAATAACACTGGAGCATCAGCAGGGGTGGCGGTCACAGCCGAACAATTAAACGGGGATTGGACCCTTGCGGAAACCTCTAAAGTCTATTGGTCAGTGACGACCTCTAAAGAAACAGTAAACTTCGTAGACAACAAAGTTCAGGGCACCTGGAAGGTAAATATAGAGGATTCTACTTCGATGGCCGGGGAAGGGACAGTGGATATGAGCGCTCTGGATTCTGGCAATAGCCAACGGGACGAGCATGTAAAAGGAGAGGATTTTCTATCCGTTACGGAATTTCCACAATCCACGTTTGTAGTGAAGTCATTTTCGGAGCTGCCGGCAGAATGGACTGAAGGAGCAACTGTGCCTGTTGAAATGCAGGGGACGCTTACCGTAAAAGGAGTAGAAAAGGACGTCACCTTTCAGTCGCAAGCGGCGTATAGCGGGGGACAGTTGATGTTGTCGGGAACGACAACAGTAGCCTTTTCTGACTTTGGTCTAAGCAATCCCCACACCGTTGTGCTGGATACAGAAAATAATCTTGAGGTTCGCTTGGAGCTTGTGCTGACAAAATAGTAGCTCTTCCGTAAGGATAACGCTGCTGTGAATTTTATAGAGAGACTGTACTGAAGAGATTTTCCCAGGCCGTGTTGGCGTTTGGGAGAGTCTCTTTGGTTTGGAATGAATTGTATGTTTTAATAGTAGTATCTGTCGAACAATTAGCAATAGTGGAGGTGTTCTTTATGATCAAGGTGGCGGCAGCAATTATACATAATGTAGAAGGGCAGATTCTTATTGCCCGGCGGCAAGGTAAATCGCAGGCAGGTCTGTGGGAATTTCCTGGTGGCAAAATAGAGCAGGATGAGAGCATCGCAGAGTGTCTGCAAAGAGAGCTTCAGGAAGAGATGGGCATCACAATCCTTCCCTATGAGAGCTTTGGCATAAACGAGCATAACTATGGAGAGATAAAGATCCAATTGATTGCTTGGAAAGCGCGGTATCAGGGAGGTGTAATTGATCTGGTGGATCACGACGAACATAGGTGGGTGCTTCCGGCTGAGCTGGGTCAGTTCATGTTTGCTCCGGCAGATCTTCCTTTTGTAGAACGTCTACTGATGGAATCAAAGCCGGATTGAAGGGAGATAGAATATAATATAGAAGAAAGGAAGAGCTTAAATGCCTGTATATGAAAAGTTAGTGCGTGACGGCATCCCCGATTTGATAGCTTCTCAAGGGAAAGATTTTAACACAAGGATATTAGAGTCCAAAGAATACATAACTGAACTACGTAAAAAATTGCAAGAAGAGTCGGAGGAATATTTTCAGGCAGCAAGTGATGAAGAAGCTTTGGAGGAGCTTGCCGATATGCTGGAAGTGATTCAGGCTCTGGCGGAGACACATGGGAGCAATAGCATGGAGCTGGAGAAGCAACGTGCAGAGAAAGCTAAACGTCGCGGTGGATTTAAGAAGGGGATATATCTGATTGAAGTGGAAGGAGAATAACGGGGAGATTATTTTTCCGCACAAGGAGGGTAAAACGTTGTTCAAAACCAAACTGACGATGATCTTAAGCAGTGTGGTGGCCTTGATTCCTGTAGCTATTTATTTATTCCTTTATTCCAAAATGCCGGATACCGTCCCGATTCATTATGATGGGAACATGGCTGATCGATTTGTAAGTAAAGCTAGTCTGGAGGTTATTTTGCAAAGCGGGCTGGGTTGTTTGGGATTCATAATCATGAAGCTTTTACAGTTCCTTTTGCAAAAAGCGTTTATTCAAAGCTCTAACGAGCACTCAGCGGCCTTGAGCAAGATCTGGAATATTGCTATTTTGGTGGTGACGGTGGTGTTTGCTGGCATCAGTTCCTATACATTCATTAGAATGGTCTGATAGAATTAAAGAGACTTAGCAGAAGGATTAGGAGGAACATGCAAATGAAAATGGACAACGCTTACAAGGTGAGATGGGGAATTATTAGCACAGGCTGGATTGCTCATCAATTTGTTACTGATTTGGCGCATGCCAGTAATGGTGTGGCTTATGCCGTTGGGTCAAGATCTCAGGAAAGTGCCGATGAATTTGCTAAAAATCATGGGATTCCGCATGCCTATGCAACCTATGAGGAATTGCTGAATGACCCGAATGTAGACGCGGTATATATTGGAACGCCGCATCCTTTTCACAAAGAAAATGCTTTAATGGCGCTGCGTGCAGGCAAAGCTGTCCTGTGTGAGAAACCTTTTACCGTAAACAGCGGTGAATTGGAAGAAGTTGTGGCCTATGCTAGAGCGCATAAGCTATTCCTGATGGAGGCGATGTGGAGTCGCTACATCCCGGCGATTGTAAAGGTTAGAGAATGGATTGCTGAGGGCAAGATCGGTGATGTTCGTTTGGTGAAGGCAGACCTAGGGTTTCGTACCGACTGGAACCCGGAAGGCAGATTGCTGAATCCGAAGCTGGGCGGGGGTGCGCTGCTGGATGTGGGGATTTATCCGGTTTCTTTTGCCTCCATGGTGTTTGGACCTCATCCTGAGTCTATTTCCAGCACAGTGCACATAGGTGAGACTGGAGTGGACGAGCATTTCTCGATGCTGCTGTCATATGGTAACGGGAAAACCGCTTCGTTGAACGGTGGTATTCGTCTTAACATGTTGGAGGAAGCGCATGTGTTTGGCACAGAAGGCCGTATTATTGTAGAGGGTACATTAGTGAACCCGAAATCGGCTGCGCTTTATATAGGAGATGAGAAGGTAGAGAGCTTTGTGGATGACCGTGCTTCTATTGGATATTGTTTTGAAGCGGAGGAAGTAGGACGGTGTCTTCAGGCAGGGCTTACAGAGAGTCCGGTGATGACATTGGATGAATCGTTAGCGATTCTGAAACTGCTGGATCAAGTGCGTACACAGTGGGGGCTTAAATACCCTGGAGAGTAATTAAAATATAAATTAAACACCCCTCGGTGTAGTGCTGCACAAGTAGCTCCGAGGGGTGTTGTTATATTAACTAAGCTGCGCTAGTTCTGATTATTGGCGTTTTTGCCTGCCTGAACCCAGCCGGCCACTTCAACGGTACGCTTCGCTTGATGAAAAACAGCGTCACGGATCCGATCCTGATCTTCGATCATTTTACCGTCTCCATCTACGCTGACACTTGTTCCGTAAGGGTTGCCTCCCGCACCGAATGTGACTGGATCAGTATAACCGGGTGCTGCAACAATTGCTCCCCAGTGATACATCGAGGTGTAGAGTGCCAAAATCGTAGCTTCTTGTCCACCATGCGGGTTCTGTGCTGAGCTCATGGCGCTGACGACTTTGTTTACTGTTAGTCCTTTGCCCCAAATGCCACCGGTTGTATCAATGAACTGCTTCATCTGGGAAGCAATGTTACCGTAACGGGTTGGGGAACTGAAAATAATCGCATCTGCTTCGACTATATCGTCGGGTGTGGCGACTGGGATATCTTTTGTTTCTTCAGCTAGGGCCTTCATGGCTGGATTTGCGGCGATTTTATCCTCGGGGACCAGTTCCTGCACCTTCAGCAGTTTTACCTCAGCTCCTGCTTTTTCTGCGCTTTCCGCGGCCCATTGTGCTAGCTGGTAGTTAGTTCCTGTGGCACTGTAGTAGATGACAGCTAATTTGATTTTTGACATGCTGTAGTCATTCCCTTCGAGTGTAGTTCCATACTATTAATTACCCTAATGGTGTCTTTATAACCCAGACTGAAATCAATCTATTCGAACTGGACAGACAGATGTCCACTTTGCCTGTGTATACTAAGTTCAATCACAGGAAATGAGGGAGAATGATGAATACTTATTTTGTAGAGAAAGCGAAAATGACCTTGGCTGGGGTTAGCATACGCACAACTAATGAAGTGGAAATGGGACCTGATGGAGGTTTGCCGCAGCTGTGGGAAACTTATTTTCAGAGTAATATTGCGGGGCAGGTAGCTACGGTAAATTCTGAGTATATCTATGCGTTGTATACGGATTATGAGAGTGATGCGAGCGGAGCGTATACCGTTGTGATCGGGCATGAAGTAGCTGAGGAGAGACATTTAGAGGGAAACCAGCTAGAGGAAAACGGGCTAGAGGAAAGCGAGCTAGAGGAAAGCGAACTAGAGGAAAACGAGCTAGAGAAAAACGAGCTAGAGGAAAGTGAACTAGTGGAAAACCAACTAGAGGAAAACCGACTGGAGGAAAGCCAACTAGAGGAAACCCAGTTCACCTATGCGGCTGTACCGGAGAGCAAATACATGGTTTTTACGACGAAAAAAGGTCCGGTATTTGAAGTGGTCGCGCAAGCGTGGGGGGAGATTTGGGCGTACTTTAAGGAGTCTAGGGAGGCAAGAACTTACACGGGGGATTTTGAGATTTATGATTCGCGAAATTTTGATCCTGCTGACACGCAGGTTGAGATTTATATTGCGATTGAATAGATTAGGGGAAAGATGGTTTTTATGTGCTTAGTGGGTTAAGTGCTTAAGCGGGAGGTTTTATAGGGAAAAGTTTTATTTTATAGGAAATTGTTTAAAGGGAAGTATTTTAGAGGGAAAAAGGGGTTTAAGGGAGTTGCTTCTGATAGTAGTACCAAGCAACTTGCGAGAGAAAGGGGGCTGCCGAGAGGTAGTCCCTTTTTCCGTTGGCGTAGCGGATACTGCGATGAAGGGGTACTTGACGGTGGAAGAGAATATAAACAAATTAAAAGAATACATACCCCTGAAAAGAATATATACATCAGTAAAAATAATGGATAACGACTTTTCATCTTATCTGGGGATGTGTTGTTAATCCTTGATGAGGCTTGCATTTAGTCAGACGGGGGGAGACATAAGAGAAGCCCTGGAGTATATATACTTAACTAATGTGTCTGCGGAAAATTGTACGGTAAAAATCCCGTAGATTTGCTGGATTGGGCAGAAGTGGCGGGGATGTACGGTATAAATCCCGCAGAATAGCTGGATTGAGACAAAGTGGCAGGAATGAACGGTATAAATCCCGTAGATTTTTTGGATTGGGCAGAAGTGGAGGGAATGAACGGGAAATATCCCGCAGAATAGCTGGATTGAGATAAAGTGGCAGGAATGAACAGTATAAATCCCGTAGATTTTCTGGATTGGGCAGAAGTGGAGGGAATGAACGGGAAATATCCCGTAGATTTGCTGGGTTGAGCCAAAGTGGCGGAAATGTACGGTATAAATCCCGTAGATTTGCTGGATTGGGCAGAAGTAGAGGGAATGAACGGGAAATATCCCGTAGATTTACTGGGTTAGGCGTAGGTAGCAGAGATGTACGGTAAAAATGCTCTACATCAGCTGCATAGCGTCGAATTAGTTAGAAATAAGAGCAAAAATGCTCTACATTAGCCGCATCGAGCCAAAGTAGCAAGAAAGAGAGGCAAAAGTGCCTTACATTAGCCGCAAACGCCGCTCGGACCTAGTCAAAGTTAGTTTGGTAGGGGAGCTAGTGGTACTGGGGTATTGTTAATGGAGTTAATGCGCTTATGGAACTGATCTAGTTGGTGAAACTAACGAGTTGATAGAGCTTGTGTAACTTTGTAACAGCTGGAGTTGGTGAAGTTAGTTAAACTAATGTGGTTGATAGAGCTACTCTAGTGGTAGAAACTAACGAAGTTGTTAGAGCTGAAGTAAATGGTGTAGTTGGCAAAGCTAGTTAGTTAAGCTAATGTGGTTGATGGAGCTGAAGTGATTGGTGAAGCTGATGTAGTTCATGTAGTGCATGTAGTGCATGTAGTTCGTTGAGTCGGCGGATCTGATGGAGTTGAGTAGAGATGCCCGATTAGCCAGCACACCAATATACAGAAATGGAGAATGCCAAATGGGAAAACAATTTACCGCTATACTACCAATACATGAAGAGTTTATTCTTCGGCAGCACCTTTTTTTCGTAGGGTCGGCGCCGCTTTCAGAAGATGGGCATGTTAACCTTTCGCCGAAGGGGCATGATTGTTTTCGGATTTTGTCTCCTAATCAGGTGGCCTATCTAGACATGACTGGCAGCGGTAATGAGACGAGCGCGCATCTGCTGGAAAACGGAAGAGTGACGGTTATGTTTTGTGCGTTTGAGGGGACGCCTAACATTTTAAGACTGTATGGAACAGGGGCTGTGATTTTGCCTGAATCAGCAGAATGGGAAGCACTGTCCCCTATGTTTACATCTCTGCCTGGAGCCAGACAGATCATTTTGATAGATGTTCATAAAGTACAGACTTCCTGCGGATTTTCGGTTCCATTCATGAATTATGCGGGTGAGCGAGATACGTTGCAGCGTTGGTCTATCCAAAAGGGCGAGGCAGGTCTGAGAGAATATAGAGGAGAGAAGAACACTAAGAGTATAGACGGGCTACCCACACCTCTTGGACAAAAACTGACTAGACAGGATCTCCCATACTCATGACCAATAGAAGGAACGTACAACCCATAGGATTGTTCATCCAAGTCGCTAGAAGTTTATCGCGACTCTCAAGGACGTTCACCCAAGTTGCTAAAGTTTCCCGCAACTCTCAAGGTCCTTCATCCAAGTCGCTAGAAGGTTCTCACTACTCCCAGGGTCGTTCACCTAAGTCGTCAGAAGGTGACACCCTACACTCAGAGTTATTCACACAACCCGCTAAACTTATCTCACTACTCATCATGGTCGTTCACTTGTCGACATAGGTTATGCCACCGTCACTATATTGAATCTCACCCACCACACTACTAACTTCACATATTCATAATAAGTAATCCCGAAATCCCGAAATCCCGAAATCCCGAAATCCCGTAATCCCGTAATCCCGTCTCCTGCATCCCATAATCTCTACCGCCCAAAGCTCATGCTACCCACGGATTCCACTATAAACACAGGAACATATTGCTCGCCTATGTCTGTTCCAACAAGCTCATATCCATTCTGATATTGGCCACTAACTAACGCGTTACCTGTAACGGAACCCACTTCTCCGTGGAGCAAAATATAAATCCCATCCGAGTAAGCAAGACTATTACCGAAGTTATCTACGACGATCTCACAATGAAAAGAGACCTTTTCAAAAGGATGAGTGGTCAGATCCGCAGCTGAGATTACAGCATACTCCTGAACAATCTCCGCGAATTGATAGATGCCGTCTACTTTACGGTAAAGTGCCGTTTGCCCGTCAACACCGTCTCCAAGATCCGCATTAGGCACGAGAATAGAGTCATCGGACTGGAGTTCATAACCATCGCCAGCTATTGAAAATAACTGCGAAATACCATTTGATTTCATCTCATATGCTGTGAAAAGGGTGCGTCCACCTTCAACCTCAGATTGGGCTAAAACTACAGGTACACCTGAAGAGGTTGCCAACTGTTCATTAAAAGTAAGACTGCGCAGACTCTCGAAGCGTGGCAAGCTGTTTCCGGTTAATGTGACCACATTGTCGTCGTTATTCATCGCAGCATAATAGAGCACGCCACTGTTATCCGTCCCGGCGACGATCACTTTTGTGCCCGATAGTCCTTTGCGGGAGATGACGTTGTCGTATTTGTCTTGCTCTTCACCGCCAGGAAGGAGGCGAACAGGCTCAGCGATATTCCAGGCCAGCCTAGCAGCGGCAATGTTTGTCGAAGTATCCTCTAGCGGAGCAAGCTCTCCGTATAATTGTATCGCCTCAGCATATTGACCTTTAGTAGTCAGACGTTTGGCATTTTTTAGTAGCTTAGTCTTACTAGTATCGATCAAAGTCAGCACCTTGGATGAAGTGACACCTGCCGATCCTGCAAAATTACGATAAGCTACAGCATGCCCAGCAAAAGCTGTGATATTGTCACCTTCGAGATCTTTGTTCAGGATGATCTTCCCGCTGCTTTCTGCTTGTTGAAGTACCCAAGGAGCTTCGTAATTATGCTGGCTATAAGCACTCATCAGGGACAGGGTGCTTTCCAGCATGCCGGTAAAGTTTCCTGCTCCTGCTAAGGATTTTAATATAGCTGTATCATGGCTTTTAAACTTTGAGGCTAGTAAATCCTCTTTGGAAGCTGCACTTCCATAATAAGCATCAGGAATCTGCAAAAGATTCCATTTGAAGTTCTCTTCATTACTCACCCCTCCGCTCTGGTTCTGGGCAAGCTCGGCAAGGAACTGCTCCTTAAACTGACGGAAATAAGAGGTGAACTGGTCTGAAATGCCTGAGGCCGACGATAACTGGCGATAATAGGATTCATAGGGGCCGTCTGGCTTCATATATGTAGCTTTTAAACTGAGCAGAGCTTGATAGCTCTTCATAAATCCGGCAAAATCCTTAGTCGCTGCTTCCTCCTTAGTAGAGGCTACCAAAACATTCAGAACTTTGCGGATATCTGTGATTGGAGCTAATTCATCCAGACGCTTTGCGACTCTTTCTTCCAGGTAATGAATAGAATGGTTGGCCGCTGCTTGGCGGTACTGATTCTCTGCATTAATCAGATCCCCAGCAGCGTAGAGACGGTCGGCTTCTTTGGTGATTTGTATTTTATCTGCGATGAGAAAAATCTTCTGTCCAAGCAGCACAAGCATGCATATACACAAAATGATCATAAAGTTTCGCAGGGTTATTAATTGTTTGAACGTCATATAGAGTAGCCTCTTTTTTCAAAATATAAGAAAGCCTAAGAAAGTATAAGTTTTACAGTATACATCATCCTTATATTTCTGTGAGAAACGGTTGGTTATCATCAATAAGGGTGATGTTTGCTTTATATTGGCTCATCTTAGCTTTCAGGTCTATTGGACCTCCGGGTCCCAGTGATATTTGGCTTCACGAATGTCAGCTACCCTGAGGTCTAAGCCGTTCCAAGGTTCATGGGGATTCGCAGCAATGAGTTTGGACAACCGCATAAAACGGTCTTTGGGCAGATCTTGCACGTATCGGCCAATCATATTGGAGTAGAGCAGGGCATAACGCTTCATTCTTACCGCCGCTCCCGCAACGCTCGTAAGGATGGTTAAGCCGTTAGCCATCTGGCGGATCTCCACTTCATAGTTCTTCACGTAGCGTAGTGTGCGATCCTTAATGAGATCGGGACGGACTTTAGCGATCTCGCCGATATATTCGGCTAGCAGTGGTTCGAAGTCTTTTAGAAGAAGCTGCTCCAGTTCTAGATCCATATCCTTGCGGAGTAAAAATCCATGCAGCAAAGCCACTCGCTGCCGCGCGATCCGGTCGCCGCGAAGCAGGATGGAGAGCTCGCGCAGCTTCTCATAGGCAAGAACATCATCCTCACGGAGTACGGAGACAGCTTCCTGACGGTTGACCTCCAGCCCTTCCTTGATGATGCCGATCCCACGACCAAGCAGCTCATTGAGAGAACGAAGATTCTCGTTCTGCCTTACTTTTCGCTGCGTATAGTACAATAGTCCAGCAAGCACAAGACCCCCGGCACCACACAATATCATTTGTTGGATGCTATTTCCAAAATAGACAGAGGCTAGTGTGAGCAGTAAGATGAATAGTAGACGGGTATGCATCTTCCGTCTGGCTAGTGATGCTGCGTGCTGCTCTACAGCAATAAGTGAGGCTCTGCCACATTTGCTACAGCGGTCTTCGCCAAGAGCGGTATACCGTCCGCAGTGGCGACAGATGCGCAGCTTGTCATAAGCGTAACGAGGGGCCTTAAAGGGCCGGAAGGTAACGGGTCTTTTCTTATTCACGGCCTTTATCGCCTCCGTTCAAAGCGGCTAGCAGTCGATCGTTAATATCATCACGTGTCAGTGGTTTGCGCTGATGTGCGGCATAAATGGAAATCTGAATTACGGCAATTAGGAACGTAATCCCAAGAATGACGTATGAAATCATGGAACAATCCTTTCTCATGGACGCTCTGCAGTCCAGATGGCTTTTAGAATGATAATCTTCTATGCATCAATGCACTGGGTCCGGCGGTCCTAAAGTTGAAGTTTACAAGGTTTAATTATATCATAATGGCATGCTATTTACAGATTTTAGCGATAGTGCTGAACCTGTCATATGTGCCTAATATAACACAAGAGGAGCCCTATTTATGCTTCGTAAATATCAAAGTATTAGAACAACCAAGACTCTCTTTCTACGTATCTTTCCGGTATTGCTCCTGGCTCTTTGTCTAGCTGCCTCGCCTTTTGCAGCTGTTAAAGCCTATGCAGCAACGTCGGCGCAATCTCACATTGATGCTGTGCTTCTTATTGATGTCAGCAACTCCATGAAGACTAGTGACAAGAACAAAATCGCCAACGAAGCGATGAAAATGTTCATAGATATGTTATCCACCCAAGGTGATAAAGTAGGTATTGTTGCCTATACCGACAAGGTGCAACGGGAAAAGGCTCTGCTGCAAATTAGCTCGGAGAGCGATAAGCAGGATTTGAAGGATTTTATTGATGGTTTGGACCGAGGAGCTTACACCGATATCGCTATTGGCGTAGAGGAAGCTGTGAAGGTTCTGCAGAATGGAAGTGACCCTTCCCATGAGCCTATCATTGTAATGCTCGCTGATGGCAATAATGATTTCAACAAAGCGACAGGCCGGACGCAAAGTGAATCAGATAAAGAGCTGAAGGCGGCCGTTGAGGTTGCCAAAAAGAATGGCTATCCCATCTATACCATTGGACTTAATGCAGATGGCAAGCTGAATAAACAAAGCCTCGCCGACCTGTCCAATGAGACAGGTGGTAAAGCATTTTCGACGGACTCAGCAGATGATCTGCCGCAAATCCTGAGTGAGATTTTTGCCAGCCATTTGAAGCTGAAGGTAGTGCCTGTGCAGTCGATTACTGCAAATGGCGATTATCAGGATGTGACCGTCAACGTGCCTAACGGCAGTGTTTTGGAAGCCAATATCTCAATTATGTCTTCACAGCCTGTGACAGCGAAATTAACGGACCCGTCAGGGAAAGAAGTTGCGATCCCCTCAAACAATGTCCTGCTGTCCAAGTCTTCTACTTATAGCTTGATTAAGCTACTGTCACCGCAGGAAGGAGATTGGAAACTTCAGGTTAAAGGTGTGCCAAAGGATAAGATTGATATTAATCTAGTCTTTAACTATGACTTGGAGCTTAAGATCGATGCGCTGCCATCAGCAACCTATAAAAAGGGTGATAAAATCGACATCACCTCGCATCTGTTCAGCAACGGTACTCAGGTAACACTCAGTAATTTGTATCAAGATATGAAGGCGGTACTGCTTGCTACAGATATCGATACAGGTGATGTGCAAGAAATCGAACTGGATAACTCCGGAGCTGTCTTCAAGGGTACATTTGAGGTAAAAGAAAGCCATAACTACGAGTTGAAGGTACGGGCAGAGGAAAGCAGCTTCTATCGGGAAAGTGCACCTGTCCAAATCAGCGCGAAGACAGGCGGCGCAGCAACAACAGCACCTTCTACAGGGACTGGCAATGAAGAACCCCTGAAGGAAGCTTCATCCAAAACCCTGTATTACATTATAGGGGGCATTCTTTTAGTGCTGGCAGCTGGTGCAGCATGGTATGTGCTGAATAAGAAATCGGCACGTGGTTTTGTAGGACAGCTGGTAGTAGAGGTTAAAGACAGCA
This sequence comes from Paenibacillus sp. FSL R7-0163, assembly GCF_037969975.1. Classification (NCBI taxonomy): domain Bacteria; kingdom Bacillati; phylum Bacillota; class Bacilli; order Caryophanales; family Paenibacillaceae; genus Paenibacillus; species Paenibacillus sp. FSL R7-0163. Next base: position 5,170,425 of record NZ_CP150224.1, on the reverse strand, counting down.
ATACGGGTGAGAAGACCTACCCACAATATAAGAAGCTTGCAGGCTTCAAAGGCAAGTTCACCCTTCATCAGCTGCTGCAGTTGGCGCCTGAACTGAAGGAGAGCGAAAGTGTTATTTTCACACCGGCTAAGAATGACCGATTGCTGTTACGCAGCGGAGAAGGTGTTACTGTGGAGAGATCCGGACGTGCTGCGGATGCTTCGCGTGGTCTTGAACTTAAGAGTGGGGACCGCGTTTCAGTATCTCTACAGACGGTAGATAAGACGATTTATCTGGAATATTTAGTATAGTAGGCAATGGCAATGTATGCCGCAGAAATAGTTTTGCTGCAAGATATCTGAAGTACAGCTTCCGCAAAACTTTTAGGAGGATAAGCATATGAAACCAGTAGTAAGAGAGCATATACAGCAGTTGGATGTATCACTAGGCGGCGGGATTGTCAGCGATAAAATCAGGGTGGATACGATTGATAATCCGATCCTGATCATTGGACTAGGCGGCACGGGCATTGATGCCCTGCTGCGTCTTAAATATCAGATTAACCGCCGCTTTAAGCTGCCGGAGGATCCGATATCCAAGAAGAAACGGGACAAGCCGGATAATGTGGAATTTCTAGCTTTTGAGACGAATGAACAGGATCGCGGAAAAAAATACAAAGGCATTGGGCTGGACCCGCAAAATGAATTTGTACTGTTGGCGAATGCTGAAATCGGCGGACTGCTACAGAACCGTAGTATTCTCGATTCTTATATTACAGATTGGCTGTCACCTGAGTTAAGTATTACAGATGGTATGAATGGTGCCGCTGGCGTGCGGCAGGCTGGACGTCTGCTTTTGTTCACCAAGATTAATCAGGTTGTAGGTGCGATTGATAAGAAGATCAAGACGTTATCCGTAGGCACTAACAAAAAGCTGATGGTCTTTCTGCTGACAGGTCTGTCGGGCGGTACAGGCAGTGGGGCTTTCTTGGATATTGCCTATATCGTACGCGGTATTATTGAACGTGACTATGGATCAGCCGGTATTGACCGTGTGAACACACTGGGTTATCTCTTTACACCTGACGTGAACCTGTCTAATAAAAGTCTAAGTGAGCACACGCGTGAATATATTCGCAAGAACGGTTATGCAGCGCTAAAAGAGCTGGATTACTGGATGAATGTGGACAGTCGTGGTGAGCGATTCCAGCAGCAATACGGTAATATTTTGACGGTAAATTCACCGCTGCCTCCATTTAATCTATGTCATTTGATCTCTGCAACGAATACCGAGGGTAAGCTGCTGGAGAATGCGTACGATTACTGTATGAACGTAACGGCGGAGAACATCACGAACTTTATGGCGAGTGAAGAAAAACAGTCTGGTGAAGAATTCGCCATCCATGACTATATCAGTAATATCCGCACCAACATTGCGCAGATGAACAAGACCTACCCAGCTAACTATGAATACAACATTATCGGTGCCTCGTCTGCTGTGCTTCCGATTGAGGAAATGACGACTTACCTGGCTTTCCGCTTGTTTGATAAAATGGAAAAAATGTTCCAGCAGGCCCCTGGTCAAGAGGATGTAGAGAAATTCGCACGTAAGCTGGGGATTGATCTCGACAGTATGATCAAGACGTTTGAATCCCGTGTGCCTGAGCCGTTGCCAGGCTACGAGAACAGCGAACGCTTGAGCCATGCCAATGTTGTTAAGAATCAAGTGGTAAGCATGGATACAGAGCTGGAGCAGAACTTCCTGGCTCGTGCCCGTGAAGAATATATCAAATCGAAAAAGCAGTTGCCTGGCGAAATTGTGGGACGTTTCAGTGAAGAGCTGGAGCGCATCTTCCTGCACCCAGAGCAAGGGCCATTCTACGTTTCCCGCCTGCTGTATACCGAGAAGGGCTTCTGTATTTTGAAGCTGATTCAGTCTTATATTGAGGCTTTACGTGAAAGCTTGTTGCGTTTGCCACGTGATATTGAGACGGCTCAGGACAGTGCGGATGAGAAGCTGAGCGATGCCCGCAGTGCTTTTGTATCCAAAGAGAAGAAGAAAAATGCCTATATTGAGGCTAAAATCAATGAGTATTGGCTGCATGCCGATGTAGAACGCACTGAGCAAATGATTCAATTTTACGAGGACTTATATGAGCTCTTAAACGATGAGAACAGCCGGATTTACGGTGTGTTTACAGAGATTCTTAGTGCGCTTAGCTCGATTTTTGCCAAGAATGGGGACATCCTTATCAATGGCGAAGAGCAGGCAGACTATAAAGGAAACAAAACTTATTATTGGAACATTGTGAACGTGCCGGATATTTCGGCAACCATCTCCAAGATCATGGATCAGAAGGACGGCGACGACCTGATTCGCGACTTCACCCGTGAAATGCTGAAGCATTCCGGACGTTGGGTCAAAGAGCAGGAGATTGATATCGTCCGCTCGATTTCGGAATTCCTTAGCGATAAGTTTGGGGATCTGATTACCCGTTCGATGGAGGATTTCCTTGTGATGAAATTCGGCCATGAAGAGCCGCTGGATAAATTCGTTGAGCGGATTATTGCCGGTAAATTGGACGAAGAGGCTGTGCCTACCTTCCACCTTAGCAATAGCTCGGGCAGCTTACATTTCCCATCATGGGGTTTCGTTTCCGTGCCTGTTAAAGCGCCGGGTATCCTAAAAGGGATTCGTAATTATCAGAATAATGCGCTTGGCAAATCGCAATTTACGATCAAGGAAAGCCAAGTGAAAAACCGTATTTTCTGGCTTAACACACGTAACGGTGTGCCACTTTTCGTATACACGCCACTGCGGGTGTTTGAAGAGAACTATGAGCGGACCATTCTCGACAAGGAAGGGATTGGCCGCCATCTCGTGATGACGGATAAGAACAACTGGACGTATCTGCCTTCTCCGATTCCGGAAAAATCATGGGGCGACACTTACGTCAATTCTCGTGTACGTGATTATAACGCTAGAGTGCGTGCAGACTTTGCAAAAGCGCTGGCAAGTGGAGTCATTATTGAAAAAGGTGTAGATGAGAACACAAGTAACAGATATTCTGTTGTGTTCACCAAACCTTTTGATCTGGACACCATTTTGAGTGGTTTCGATATGCAACTGCAATCCACACGCCCGAATCTCGGTGAAGTGAAGAAGGCGGTTGATGAGCTGAAGAGTCTGCGTGAGAAGGGCTTGGAGCGCGAAGGCATTAAAGATATCTTTGGCAGCATCAACAAGGACATGGCGCAGGAGAATCTCATTCGTTCACCGCAGCTGATTTCACGTGTTCGTGTCGAGCTGTCCAAATATGCTGAACTGACTGCCAAAGCCGCTGAGCTTGAAGGTGTGCTTCATCAATATCTGGACGAAGATAAGTGGATGGATCAGTTCATTGAAGCTTTGTATACGGACAGCATTATCAAAAAAGGCGCACTCTACGTTTATGACCGTGATGAAGAAGAGGACGCTTGGGAGCCGTTTGCTAATTTGATGAAAGAGCGCAGCTACGTAGAGTATGCCGTGTATCGGCACTTCCGGGAGCTGGATGAGAAGAGCCGCAGCGTACTGCTGCGTAAGGCAGCACGTCGTGCAGGTGAAATGACTGCCGCTGAAGACGTTACCCCGCTGCTCTATAAGCTGGAAGGACTGTATGTATCATTCCTGGAAGCACGCGACAGCTTGGAGTACGAACGGGTTGAGTATGAGAGCGGCGATGAGATGTACGGATTCTACAAGAGCATGACTAGCAAGCTCGGCAGTATCCGCAGAAAGTTGAAATAGGCCTATGATCAAAACACAGGCATTATCTTATGGTGAACAATATGCGGTACAGGAAGAGGCACAGCGCAGCAAAGGGGATGGACGCAGCAGCATCCATTACCCTGCCCTGTTTCTGTTCGTAGGCGACAAGGTTGCTCCGGCCATCGGTCCGGTGCTGGATAGCTGCGAACGAAAATGGGATAACGCCGGCGGTGTTATGGCATTACATGCTGTGTCAGGTGCAGCAAAAGAGGGAACAGACGGAAGCAAAAGTGAATCTGTTGCGGGAGGGAAAGACCGGGTGCTGGCCATGGCCTTGCCGGAAACGGCAGGGTCAGATCCACGCACTGTGCGTCATGAACTTTACCGCAAGTTTCATGAGGATACACGTTATCTTGCTGAAATGAATAAAGTTATCCGGCGGCTGAGCAACAGTATAGCGGATTATGGACGTCTATATTCATCTTTTGACGTCATCCATCTCTCTATCATTACGCGGGTTGATGATCCGCTTAATGTATTGCTGCCGGAAATTACACTGCTGGCTCGTGCTGTACTCGGCCAGTCCTTCAAGTCCGTACAGACAGATCTCTACGCTCTGATCAATGAGCGGGAGCAAGGGGATAATTTTGGATATTCCAGCTCAGTAGGGCTGGCTTTTCTGCGTGAATTGGACAGAATGCAGGCTACGGACTATAAGTTTAATGCGCCGTTACTTGTGACGGAAGACGGTCTGTCGATTCCAGTTGGCCATGGTCCTTCCGCATTATTTGACCTTGTGTATCTGCTCTCCGATAAAAATGAGCGCGGTATGATGTCTGCACACGGTATGGATGACAACTACGAGATTATTTCTCATATTAGTCTGCTCAAAAATCGGGTCCGCCCGGCTTCTGATCAGGCTACTGGTCATGGCGGATATAACAATATGACCTTCAAAAGCGGCATCAGAGGCAGCACTGGAAGACAAGGCTACGCCTCTGCTGGCTTTTCCGGGGTAAGAAGACCTAATGTTCAAATTGCTTTGGCAGTGCTGTATCATGCGTTCCGGCGGCTTGTCTCCGATATGAGTGAGGGCAGTTCGTGGACTATACGTGAACGGCAGGCGTTGTTAGGGCTGGACCCTGACAGCTTGCGGGAACACGCGGTACAGCTACTTCCGGAGAAAGACGGCCTGAATGAAATGACGGGTTTAATGAGTCACGGACGCCCTTCCTATAATGAACTGAAGCAGCTGTCACTTCGTGAAGCTGAACGGCAGTTGTTCGGTGAAGGGGGCGAAGCTTATTTCCGCAATAACTTTGTGGCAGAGTCAAACCGGAGAGTAGAGGGAATGAATCCATTACGCCAATGGCGCACTATGCTGGCGGCACAGGAAACATCTACGCCTGCGGTAACCTTTTATCAGCTTGCGGAGTGGACGGCAGATCGTGATGAAGCCGGAAGTGTGCTCCATCTTTTACGTCAGCATATGGCAGGCTTGCGTTCCGCGATTCTCTCCATGCAGGAGGAGCTTGAGGATCTTTATGCAGAAAGCGTGGAGCGCCAGCCGTTCCAGCGTGTGCCGCTTTTTGACAAAAGAACAGTACGTAACTTCATTCATTACTTATTCTCAGCCGTATATGGCAAAAAATATGAACTATTGGGCCTAGAAAGTGAGCTTGCCCTATGCAGTCGTTTGGAATCTGCACTTGAGCAGCTTCATATGGAAAGTATGGCTCGTGTGAAAGCTATGGAGACTTTGGAGGAAGAATTGCGTATTACTGTTATGGACAGCATTGGGCGAACAAACGAAACAACGGGCCAGAACGTAATGGAATACTACCGCGTAGTCACAGAAGAAGTGATGAAGGATATCGAAACCCGGCGTGGACCTGGAATATTCTTCAGTGAGAAGTACATGGGCAGTATCTCCAAGCTCTTAGAACAAGGGAAAGAAGCTGTGATTGAGCGTTTGATTGATATTTGCCGCCGGGAGCTGCTGACAGCAGAACCTTTCAATTTATCTTTTGAGGAAGAGCTTCTGCGGCGTGCAAATGTTGCGGCTGCCTATGAGAATCGTCAGGTTCTATCGAGGGAAGAGCTGTTCAAGCGCTTGTATCATAATTTGGAAGAGGGCGCGGCCATTAATGTTCGGCTATTCGAATATACGCAAGAGCATCGTCATGAGGAGAAATATTTCTTCGGAGACAGTTCATCAGAATTCCTACGCTACGCATTTGGAGTGGATGAGACAACTCGGATTTACCGGTTAGGATTCGTGCATGAGCAGCGGAGGAGCGGAGTGGAGAAGCTCAACCTGATGGGCGGCTTTCATTTAGAAGACCTGCTCTATTATCGCAACGGTAAGGTCTATTATGAGACTTATGCTCAGAATGGCTATCAGCTCCATGGGCTGAGTGAAGATCAGCTTCCTGAGATGCGCTGATGGCGTAATAGATGGGTACCCTCACTTTGAGTCCCTTTATTGCCTTTGTGCAATATTGATACAGTAGATTTAAGTAGATTTCTGGGATAGGGACATTTCTCCTTATTTCCAATGCACACTGTGCAATAGAATAGAAATAGTTGTTCCTCCTACTCCATTCTATTGCACAAAGTGCAATCTGGGGGATGATAACACATCCGGGTAGCCCGTTTATCAGGCAGCATAACCCCCGGAATGTTTAAAGGATAATAGTACAATTCAGGTTTTCCCGGAAAGGAAGTATAACGATGCAGAGAAAAATCAATCTGCTGCTGCTCTTCTTCAGTCTGATCGGCGGCGGGGTCGCCTTTCTTTTTGGCGAATGGCTGCTAAGCTGGTATAACGATCTGCCTTCCATCCTGCTTGTGGGTATTTATTTTGCCATTGTGGCGCTGGGTGTCGGTGTAGGCTGCCTGCTTGCAGAGATGATCTCGCCACGACTGAACGGAGCTTCATGGAAACAACGCTACCTGGGGTTATCGTGGAAACTGCTGCCTCTGATGATTGTCCTTGCACTTGGAGTTGGAGCCTTAACGGAGTTCGTTTATGAACTGAATTTTGGCGGTGCCAGACCGGTTAAGAATGTGGTGATGGCTATCGATGACTCAGGCAGTATGACGCAGAGTGATCCCGATAATAGCCGGTATTCAGCAGCAAAAGCGTTAATTACAAAAATGGACACTGACAATAAGGTGGCCGTGGTGACCTTTAACAACGAAGCTGTAGTTGTCCAGCCTTTAACGCCACTTTCAAATTCGGAGAATCGTGAGAAGGTGCTGACTGCAATCGATAATCTGCAGCCAACCGAAGGCGGCACGAATATTAGCGGTGCGGTCTCGGAGGCACTCAAGGAAATTGATAGTGACGGCAAAAAAGACCAAGGAGCTATGGTCATCTTGTTGTCTGACGGAGTGAGTAATTTCGATACCACAAGAGAGTTGCAGGCTTATGTAGAGCGCGGTATTGCCGTGAATACCATTGGTCTGGGCTTGAATGATCCAGCAGGCAATCAGCTGTTGCAGGATATTGCGGGAGTGACAGGCGGACACTATTATGATGTCAAGGATTCAGCCCTTCTGGGCGATGTGTTCCAGCAGATCTATGACCGTCTGGGAGATCGGACGCTGCTAACTGAGCGCAGTGATTCAACGGCAGACAGTCCTTATTATGCTGCGGTTCGTATATTATCATTGATGTTGATGGGGGCTGCGCTTGGATTAGGTCTGGGAATTATGTTTGATAACCGTCATTTGGCTAAAAGCTTTGGGATTGGCGGCGTAATATCTGGCTTGTTCGCAGGACTGATTCTGGAATTTGGACTTAGCGGTGACTCCTTTACAGATAGTCTTATTCGTCTTCTGGCTGTTCTAATATTAGCTGCTATTATTGCATTATTTACAGGCGTCATTCCGGTAGGTGAAGGACGTATTTATCGAAATAGAAGAAACAATAACGCAGCGCCTGCACCAGCATCGGATAACTTTCCGGGTCGGCGCAGAAACCGGAACAGCAAAGGATTCTAGTGTAGCGGAAAGGGGTTTACATTAATGAGGTACGCCGAGGTTAATGCTTCCGCTCCGGGAATAACGGATGTGACATCCCAAGTGGATGACCGATTCTGTACGCTGAGATGGCGCTGGCCGGACGGCGTGCAGGCGGTGTACATCCACAAAACCTCCGCAGAAGCGGCTGACATGGGAACCGGAGATGATCCGCCAGTAGGGATGAAGCTCTACACTCGTGAGGAATACAAATCTAACAATGGTTATCGTGATCGATTGGATGATATCGGCCTGATATCCTATACCATATTTGCTCGTCTTGCTGAGAACGGTGAGACTGTACTGGTGAGGCAAAGTGATGGTGTGAACCGGGTGATGGTCAGTGCAGGCAAAGCCCGAATCTATTATTCCATTCAACAAAAAAAAGCCTTATTCGGAAAACAAAAGACCGTACATATGGCGATTACGGCAGAAGTGCCCGTGGCACGGGATGTCCTCTGTTATGTCAAGAAACGTGGAGGGCATCCGGCAGGGAAAGAGGATGGTATTCTCTTTCCCTTCGTACAGGATTTCGCTCCTGGACGCAATGTACTTCCGCCGATTGAAATCGGTAAGGATGATTTTGTACGCATCTTTTTCACCGATGGCAAGAAATATGGGCTTTATTACGAATTGGTACCGGAGTGAGACTCGGTCTACGTGTACAAGCGGGTAATGAGCAGTGCGTTCATAGCAAGTACGTAGATACAACTTTTGGGAGGATGAGTAGATGTCTTTTTTTAGCCGTTTTATGAAAAAGAATCAGCCGGAGCCGCGGCCGCTTTTTTACGATATAGTGTGTCCGTATTGCTTCACCAAATTCTCTCCGGAGGATGTCGTCTTTCGGGCTATGCACAGCCGGGAGGACGATGAAAATTACGCATTGGGTGAGGATGACGCCTTGAACAAATACCGTGAGCGCTTCGGGCTCGATACGGTAGATGACATAGAAGCGATTATCAACCCGGCGGATATTCCGGAAGAATATCATCATTACACGGATCATGTGTTAACTGGGCTTACGGATCGTTACGGTGTGCTTACGCGCAGACGGCTTTGCCCGGCCTGCCATAATGAGCTGCCGGTGACTGCCGGGAAGGTGCCAAGTAACATCATCTCGATTATCGGGGCATCCCAAGTCGGGAAATCGGTGTATATGACCTCGTTGATCCACACGTTGCAGCATACTACAGCAGGTCATTTTGATGCCGCTTGTATGCCGCTTAATGCAGAGATTAGCCGTAAGTTCCGTACATTGTATGAAGAACCGCTTTTTGAGCGCGGGGATCTGCTGGCTTCTACACAGAAGGAAAAAATGCAGGAGCCTTTTATCTTTCAATTTGTCTTTAAGGATGAAAATAAACCGCCACTGACACTTGTATTCTTTGATGTAGCAGGTGAGGGGATGGTGGATCAGGATTATCTTGGACTTCATGGTCAGCATATCAAGAACTCTGCGGGTATTCTGTTTATGGTCGATCCGCTGCAAATCCGTTCTATCCGTGGAAAAATTCATATTAACATCGGTGACCGCCCCGGAGAATGGGTCTCACAATATGACGAGCCGCGCGATGTGGTGCTGACGATGTTTGGTGATTTTATTGCCTATCAGGAAAAGAGTAAGACAGACATTCCAACAGCGGTTGTACTTGCAAAAAGTGATATGCTGCATTCGCTGAAGGATGAGGATGGCGATTATATCAAGTCCAACAGCAATGTGTTCAATAACTATGTTCATCGCAAAACATTAAACATGGACGAGTTCCATAACATCGACGGGGAAATTCGCAGATTTATTGGTAAGGTGGACAGACCCTTTAAAGATACGATGGATGTTTATTTCGCGAATACGGGTTATTTTGCAGTATCTGCGTTGGGCAGCAATCCTGTGAATCAAAAGATTGAGGGTGTAGTAAGCCCGATTCGTGTAGACGAGCCTTTTATTTGGCTGCTGCATAAGCTGAAGTATATTGAGGGGAGCGACGGCCCGTGAATGGTTTCTCAGGGTCAACAATCGCCCAACAGATGTATACCCGCGAACGTCGCGGAGTGTTTCGTTCCACAGAAGGCTACGATACGGTAGCGAAATCAGATAGTCTAGACAATAATTTTGTGAAAAAAATCCTTCATCCCTTCTGCCTCTACGATGCTCCTGCGGAGTTGACCGCGCGTGGGGAGAAGGATGAGGCTGCATATCCTGGTGCGCTGCACCTATTTCATGCCGAGAACGGGGATACAGTTATTGGGCTTAGTCGTTATCAAGCGGCCGATTTCACAGGCCAACGAAGCGCCTTTTTTGCACATAACTATGTAGTTCCTGCTTCACGTTCCGAAGAAATTGTCCAGAGCTATGGGGACTGGCTGCATGCTGATTTTGCAGAGAGTTATACTGGAGAGCTTGGTGGAACTTTGCCGGAGCTGCCCTCTATTCCAGTTGTTCGCACAGACCGCAGCCCTGACCCAATCGCAGGCTTACGCTTGTTAGGGATTGATGAAGGGATATTCAAGGCGTTATTGCAAGCTGTGATGCTCTCTGTAGCAGGTAAGAAAAAAATCTACGTGGCTCTAAACGTACCTATCACGGAGTTGTCCGCGCGGGCGGTGGAGCTTACAGAAATTCTGTATAGCGTGCTGCCGTATGAATTCCGCCGTAGATTAGGCGTGATTACGTATGCGAATGAACCGAAAAGCCGTAAATATATACATCTTAGCTTTGTGGAAAAAGGTTCGCTGCGTCCCGGTGATCGCAGTATTGAGAAGGATTATACCTTCGATTTGGCTTCCAGACGGATGGGAAATGTCGATTTTGGTGAGTCCCGCCAGCCTTATGCTGATTTGGTGTGGAAGCTGTTACTGCTGAATCCAGGAGATATTAACGACTTTGTAAGCTTCGCCGATCAGATTCTGCGTGGAGAGAGTCCTGAGCATAAGCTATCCCTTGCTTTCTATAATGAGCTGGCTATATTTTATGAGATTGAGCAAGGGAACGAGCATTTATATACGGAGAATAAGAGTGCGGTGCTAAGTGGTTTGCTCTCTTACCTTAAACCAGACGGTGCAATTCATTCTAGAATCCGCTTGAACGATATTTTCTTAGAACGGTTCGACCGGGAATTTGATCTGATTCGGCAAAGGAATGTGCCAGATCCGGCGATTATGGAATGTTTTAAGGAGTATTTTGTACTTAAGGATCACAATTACAGGGTCAGAATCGTGGATTATTTCATCAATGGGATGCTTCATAGTGTGGAAGCGGGCCGCAAGGATATCTTGAGTGCCGCTTACGGGATCATTGAGAGTAATGATGAGTTAAGTGCAGCCTACTTCCAGCGCGTGATGTCTGAAACATATTTCCGTAAGCAGCTACTTGAGCCTTATATGGAATCAAGACTAGCTGCGGCGTCCAGATCTGCGGATATACTGAGCTTTGTACTCCATTGGGGGCGGTTCCTGCCAGTGGCGTTAGAGCAGTCTTTTGCTCAAAATGCTGTGAAGGATTATTTGCTTGAAAAGCTCCAGCTGGAACATGATCCGGTGGCTTCTGTAGCGGAAATTCATGAAATTGTAGATAAGGCAGAAAAAGATCGCCGCAAAGGAACAGGAGTTGCTCCTAAGGCACTCTCCCTAATGCAGGATCTTGCTGCTTCAGCAGATAGATTCTTACTGAATCGCTTATCGCTTTCCGATATGACGCAGGAGGAGCTTCTGGAGGTAGTTTTTTTACGTTATGGTAATGTTGTCGATTGGCAGCCGCCACTGGATAGGATTAGCAAGCAGAAAGAGAATGCGCTGCGTGCAGCTTACCGCTGGTTTGGTGAAGAAAAGCCGAATGAGGAGATTTTTGCAGGATTGTCTCCGCAGGAACTAGACGATGTGCAGCTACTGGGTCGTCGTTTGCTAAAAGAGGCGCGTGTTCTGGAACCCTTTGAACGGCTTCCGCTAGCCTTCTACTATACAACTCAGCGTGAAGGGGGTCCGCTGGATTACGATGCGCTTCTGGAGCTGTTAAAGCGTAAAGCCGGTTCCGACAAAGAAATCATCTATCGGTTTTTTGCTTGGTCGCAAGGCAATCCTTTATTTACGGTTTCGAATAAAAAGCTGCAACCGGGTTACCGTAAGGCGATTCTGAAGTATTTCCTGAGCAGTGATCGTGAAGCGTTCAAGAATCGGGAATTCCGAAAGAACTATGTCGCGGCAGCTCGGCCTGCTCTGCAAAATGTGTACAATGAAGCCCGCTCCCAACTGGCTTCCCCGCTGGCGCGCTGGATCAGCCGCAGCCGATTTCGACTCTTAATCTCCGGCTCCATTACGGGTATTCTGGTGATTATTGCAATTATCGTATTCAGTATGTTGCGTCCGGATGATACGAAGACGGCTCTGCCGGGGACAAGCCCTGAGCCGACCCCTGTTCAGAGTGCAGGCAATGTGCTGCCTCCGGCTTCAGTATACTTGAAGGATCAGAGCGTCGAAGGAGATAAGGGGAGCAGCATATTGGTGTTCACCTTCGCAAGTGCAGATGACTGTGTGCAGTTTCAACCGACTGAGATTAGTTTAATGTCTTCGTCTACAGAGATAGATAAAAGCTTTAAGGTCGCTGCTACGAATGGGACTTGTCCAGTGCCGTCAACGGATGGGACGGATGAGGGAAACGCCGCTGACGACGAGTCAGATGCCGCTGGCACTACTGGAGGAACAGCAGAAGGTGCAGACGCTACTAACGCTGTAGCTGATGCTTCTCCGTCTCCTACGCCTTCCTCTGATACTGAGGACAGCACTGGGTTGCCTTCCGCAACAGCTGTGACTGAAGGGGAACAACCTTCCTATCAGGTTGAGGTTACATTGGAGCCTGGAGCGACAATTCTAGAGAAAAGTATGATTAAAGCCGGAAGATTTACATTGATCGTAGATCCCGACCCTAATATTCCACCAGCTTCTGATTCAAGTGCTGAACCTTCCCCAACTGCAAGTCCGGAAGGAACAGCCGAATAACAAGCTTTCTGAACAGCAACACCTACCGGCAGGTGGTGTATTGCTGTTCATTTTTTTGCTGCCCATACTAAGCTTTTCTATAGACATGCTATGTATTAATAGATATGATTATGGATGTCAAAATAAGATACTACATACTGGAAAAGGTGCAGACTCTATCAATCTAGTCGTCTGCTTAAAAGGGAAGTCCGGTGCATGAGTCCGGCGCGGTCCCGCCACTGTATGTGCGGAGTTTTTCTTCTATAAGCCACTGCCCTGAAGGTAGGGTGGGAAGGTGAAGAACAGCGATGAAGCATTAGCCAGGAGACCTGCCTTTTTTGTGAGCGTTTCTATTCTTCGTGGGGTAAGAATGTGGAACATATACAGATGGACTATCGGCAGGAAGCAAGCGCCGCAGCCTCGATTTGTAATCTTCCCTGACCGCCCTCCAAAGGGGCGGTCTTTATGTTATGCGTCTTATTCCCAGCAGTACCCATTCTTATACAGAAAGAGGTTAAACAATGAAGAAAATCATGTCTTCCAAGTTTGTAGCACTTGGGCTGGCCTTATTCATGGTCATTTCAATTCTAGGAACATCTCTTGCTCCGGCAGGACAAATATTTGCAGAAGCGAGCGCTGGCGCCGGTCTGGAGGCAACTGCTGCGGAGTGGATTAATGTTGCGGATGCGACTTATGCGGCTGCAGAATATCTCTTGAAAGGTGGCGTACAATCAGATTGGCAAGCCATTGGCTTAGCGCAAGCAGGGTACAAGCTGCCAGCTAGTTACCATTCAGAGCTTGAGAAAAAAGTAAAAGAGGCAGCTGGGAATTTTGCCAATGTCACCGATTATGCTCGAATCGTGCTCGCAGTGAGAGCGATTGGTGCAGATCCTACTAGCTTTGCTGGTAATGGATCAACTCCTGGCTATAATCTGATTGAGAAAATTTATAATAACAGCAAGCTCAGTGAACAGACGCTTAATAATCCGGTATATGCTTTACTTGCGCTGGATTCTGGTAAATATAATATCCCAAGTGACGCGAAATGGACGGCGGATAAGCTCCTTACGGAGATTCTCTCCAAACAAAATCCAGATGGGGGCTTTGCACTAACCTCAGGCACAAGTGAGCCTGATATGACAGCGATAACCTTGACGGCTCTGGCGGCACATAAAAATAATCCCGAAGCCTACTTAGCAGGGCTACAAGCCGTAGCCTGGTTATCCGCAGCTCAAGATAGCCATGGGGGTTACGGTGACAGTGCTGAAAGTAGTGCACAAGCAATCCTTGGACTCACATCCTTTGGAGTTGATCCTAGTGGATTAGAATACACCAAAAACAAAGTGGATCTAATGGAGAACCTGCTCAGCTATCGTCTAGCTGATGGTAGCTTCACCCATAGCCGTGGTGGAAGCAGTAATGTTCTGGCGACAGAGCAAGGGCTTCAGGCGCTGGTTGCCTATAATTTGCTGTATAAAGGAAGCAACAATAAGCTATACGATTTTTCCAAGTCCTCCATTCAGAGCTCACTAATCTACGCCCCTGTAACGATTGAGGGGCCACAGGCCACGTTGGCACAAGGGTACGCCTATGCTGGCAACGCACTTGGAGCGTTAGAGAAGCTGGCGCTTCAAACGAACTTGCCGATCACGAATCCTTCGGGCAATTATGTGACTGGCATCGGAAATATTGTTGCTGGAAGCTTTGGTGGTTATGACGGATGGATGTATGTTGTATCGCGTGACGGAAAATGGATTAATCCCGATGTAGGTATGAGTGATTTTGTACTTAAAGATTCAGATCAGGTACTGGTTTATTATGCCGGAGATGACACTAAGCTTGTGGATTCCGTTACGCTTTCCAAAGCAAATCTTAAAGAGGGCGATTCTTTTACCGTCACTGTAACTAGTAAGACGTGGAAATGGGACGCTGCTACGAACACTTCCTCTCCTGTAACTGCAAAAGCTGCGGGTGTTCAGGTCCAAATTGGAGTTCACACGGTAACGACGAATGCTAAAGGTGAGGCCGTATTCTCAGGAAATGTGCCCGCAGGTGACTATAAACTGACTGTAACTGGCTACCGTGAAGGCAAAGCCCCAACGATTGCTAAATATACAAAAGCTCTAAAAGTGATTTCTAAGAATGTAACAGCTTCGCTAACCGTTGAAGGCCCGGAAGGGTTGATTAGTGAAGGGACTTTGAAAGCCTCCAATGCCCTTGAAGCGTTGCAACAACTAGGGTCTACCGATGATTTTAAAGTAGATATCACCAAATCGTCTTATGGCAACTTTGTATCAGGTATCCATGGAGTTTCGCAAGGTACTTACGACGGATGGTGGAGCTTCGTGGTATCACGCGGCGGAGAGTGGATATATCCAAGTGTGGGTATGGATGTGTTCGAACTACAGGAATCCGATCGTGTGCTTGTCTATTATGCAGGAGAAAATACACAGGTTGTAGATTCTGTGGCGCTTTCCCCAACGCAGCCAAAAGCTGATGAAGTTTTTACCGTAAAGGTTTCCCAGAAAAAGTGGGTGTGGAATCAGGACAGCTTCACTTCTGATCCGGTTACCTCACCAGCTGCAGGTGTGCAGGTTTCGATTGGTGATAAGAAGGTAATCACGAATGAACAAGGTGTAGCTGTTATTGAGGGGGGTCTCCCGGCAAATAGCTATACAATGACTGTTACCGGTTATGTTAAAGACAGCGTACCGAGCGTAGCGCGTTATACTCAGTCTCTGACTGTTGGATCGTCTGTTATTGCTCCAGCTAAAGCTACCGCTACCCTTTCAGTAATTGGAGATAGCCGGAAGGGAACCATCCTAGCCAGTACAACAGTAGCTCTAAAAGAGGGCGAAACGGCTTATAGCTTACTAGTCAGTCAATTAGGCACTAAGGTAGTATCATCCGGCAACGCTGGAAGCATCTACGTGAAGTCTATTGACGGGTTGGCTGAATTTGACGGAGGCCCAAGCAGCGGATGGAAGTATAAAACGAACCGGGATGCTGATCCAAGCATAAGTGCAGACAGCTATATTTTGCAGAACGGTGATACTTTATATTGGTACTATACCTCTGGAGAATAAGGAAGAGGATTGATTAGGCGGGTACATGGATTCGGAGTAACTAACGGATCGGGTGCCCGCCCTTTTTATATTTGGAGAAAAGTCGTTTTATGACAATATATACTTTTATTCGACACAATATTTAAAAAATCATCAAACTCTTAGCCCTTCCGACCGATAAAAATAGATAGATCATAAGATAATGTGAAGGCGGAGTGTAGATGAAAAATTTGAAAGTGAAATACAAAATAGGGTTGCTTTTGGTATTCGCTGTAATCATGGTGAATGTTGTAGGTGGCATAGGCATCATCACGATGACCCGAATGGCCGAAAAAACAAATGAGACATATAATGAAAATTTATTGCCTGTTTCTTACGTAGGGCAGATGCGTACGAATAATCGGGCTATTGAATCCTATCTTTTGGAGCGTTTGATTAGCGTAAATGCCAGCAAAAACAAAGAACTTTCTGAGAGTATTCAAGTGAAGGTTCAGGATAATAATGAACTTATGAACAAGGTGAAAGCGATTCAGTATAATGATCCTGCTATTGTAAGTAAAATCAAAGAGTATGAGTCCTTTTTGCCAGATTATCGTGCACAGCGGGATAACATTATAAAGATTGCTGATAGTAATCATAATCAAGAGGCCTATCGAGTATTTTCAGGCGAGTTTAACGATTCCCGTGAAAAAATGATCAACCTACTTAAAGGAATTAGTGATTCGTTGCTTAAAGATGCTGATGAACACAATTCAGATTCCATGGCAACCGCTAAAAGCATGCGGGTAAACAATACCATAATGATTACGTTCGCCTGTGTGATTTGTATCGTGATTAGTATTGCAATCATTCGACTGATAACAAAACCCCTTAAAGAACTGCAAGGAATAATGAAGCGGGCAGAAAATGGAGATTTGACCGTAATAGCAACGTACACTGCCAAGGATGAGATCGGCCAAATTAACAGTTCATTTAACAATATGCTGCAGGGCTTGCGGAAGATGATGCAAGGGATTGCAGAGAGTGCGGAGCTGCTGTCAGCTTCATCGGAAGAGATGAGTGCAAGCGCTGAGCAGACCTCATTGGCTTCACAAATGATCGCTGTATCTTCTGGAGAGATTGCCGCGGGTTTTGATGAACAGACAGAGAGCATTAACAATACAACACGTTCCATAAAAGCAATGACCAATGATATTGCAGCCGTAGAGGGCAGCAGCTATGAAATGTCGGATCTAATGGGCGTAGTTTCCGGTTCATCGGATCGTGGAGTAGAGGCTGTAGACCAAATCATTGTGCAGATGAAGGAAATTGACCTCAGTGTAACTCAGAGTCAGGAGATTGTTTCTAATCTGGGGACATTGTCACAAGAGATTAATACAATTATTACAACGATTAACGGTATTGCTACACAGACGAATCTGCTTGCGCTCAACGCTTCTATAGAAGCAGCACGGGCCGGTGAGCATGGACGGGGATTTGCTGTAGTTGCTGGAGAAATTCGTAATCTGGCGGAAGCAACTAGAAATAGTTCTTTGCGGGTTACAGATATTATTACACATATCCAAAAGCAAACCGAAAGCGCAGTAGAATCCATGGCTTTGGGTACTGAGCTAGTCACCAATGGCGTAGTTCAAAGTCATCTGGTATCTCAAGCTTTTCATGAGATTCAGACTTCCATTAAAGAAGCTACCTTACAGACAGCCGAAATTAGAGAAGCGGTTGCTCATGTAGCCATGGAATCACAAGGTGTGGCAGCAGCTATGGAACAGGTCAACGTTATATCTAGTAAAGGGGCGGAGGGTGTTCAGGACACAAGTGCAGCGAGTCAGGAGCAACTATCCGCAATGGAGGAAATGTCGGCTTCAGCTCAGTATTTAGCGGTGCTGGCAGAAGATCTGCAAAAAATATTGTCCAGCTTCAAACTATAGAGCTTCATAATAATGTTAAAAAAACAGCAGAGCAGCGGTTCTCCAGTAACGGAGATCGCTGCTCTGCTGTTTGTGGTTTTAGCAGATTGGGAGCAAGCGCGAGCCAGCTGATCTCAGTTGGTCAAGGTGGGAGAGATGTAAGTTGGTCTCAGCAGCTCAGGAGCGGATAGATGTAAGCTTGTTTCAGTAGGTTGCGGGCAAACATATGCTATGTGACCTCCAGCGACACTATTGGCAGGCAAGACAGAGGGATGGAAACAATAAAAACTTCGGCGATGATCGGTATACTCGTACCCCATAACCTGTAAACCGTACCCCGTACCCCGTACCCCGTACCCCGTACCCCGTACCCCGTACCCCGTACCCCGTACCCCGTACCCCGTACCCCGTACCCTGTAGCCTGTACCCTGTACCCCGTAACCCTAGTGTCCCCGGCTGTTCTCTAGTTTTTTAAACACACTATCTACTTGATATTCCCCAGTTTAATGTCATCTGGGTCCGATAATGTGGGCTTATGCTTACCCCCACAGGCTATCGGACACAGCCGCCGCTATTTGCCCATTTATCACCATTGGAGCGAAGTTTCGGACTCCAGTGCAGCTATTGGTGTGGAAAACGCTGGAAACTGGTTTATTTCGCATCAATAGCGGCTATGAGGTCCGATAGCGTCCGAAATATAGCTAAATCCAGCAATTAAGGTCATCTGGGTCCGATAACGTGGGCTTATACTCATCCCCACTGGTTTGCGGCTTGGAAGCGGAGTATCGGACACAGCCGCCGCTATTTGCCCATTTATCGCCTTTGTAGCGAAGTTTCGGACACCAGCGCAGCTATTGTTGTGGAAAACGCTGGAAACTAGTGTTTTTCGCACCAATAGCGGCTATGGGGTCCGATAGCACCCGAAACAGTGGCAAATCCAGCAATTAAGGTCATCTGGGTCCGATAGAAAAACTCGGGAGCATGAATGTGGTTGGATTAAACAAAAATTAGTGTTTAGTTCAAGACTTGAAAAAAGAGGGGATCCCAACAGCTAGTTCACAGCTGTTGGGATCCCCTCTTGATTTTTAATAAAAACTCAGCGTGTATCCTTCCAGAAATTTAGAGGTTTCAGATCTGAGCTAATGACGTGGAATGTATATCCTTCTTTTTTCAATGACTCTAAAATACGAGGAAGCACTTTAAGTGTAGCCTTTTGATCATGCATCAGAATAACTGGATTGGTCTGCGATTTCTGCAGCTTA
Organism: Paenibacillus sp. FSL R7-0163; assembly: GCF_037969975.1. Taxonomy (NCBI): domain Bacteria; kingdom Bacillati; phylum Bacillota; class Bacilli; order Caryophanales; family Paenibacillaceae; genus Paenibacillus; species Paenibacillus sp. FSL R7-0163. The sequence continues at coordinate 5,151,468 of NZ_CP150224.1, read as the reverse complement.
TGAACCTGATTCATAACCGAATTATAGATCGTCGTACTAGCATCCTTGTATTTCCAATCCTCAGAGTCCACGTTCCAATCCCACAGATGATAACCTTGAGCCAACACTTTATCTCTAAAGGTCTTTGTGAAATAAGGTTTGCTTCCATAAGGAGGACGAATCAGTGTGGTGCTTTGACCTGTAATCTTTTTCAAAATGGCGTTATCGTTATCCATCTCACCCAGTGCAGCGGCAGGTGAAGCATAAAACTTCTCTTTCCGGTGCGTCATTCCATGCAATGCGAGACCATGTCCTTCATTCGCAATCCGTTTCACTTGCGCAGTATGCTGGTTCATATTCGGTCCGATCATGAAAAAAGTTGCCTTCGCATCATATTTTGCCAAAATATCAAGCAATGTAGAAGTAGTGGCCGTTGGTCCATCATCAAAGGTGAGGTATACGGTCTTACCTTGCTTCCCAACAGTTGGCGTAGAAGTTCCAGGAGTTGCGGTTGGCTTCATTTCCTTTTTAAATTTACTCACAAATGTTGCATCATCTAATGTAGCTGAGCCATCTTTTACACGCAATAAATTTTGATCTGCTTTAAAGGAAATTCCGAAACCAAGATAAGAAGTCAATTTCAGTGGAACCATGGTTTTTCCGTTTTTCAAAAATGTATTCATGGATATGGTCTTTCCATCGCTTAGAGTAGCTGTTGCATGATCATTCAGCAGTTTGATTGATCTGTTCTGACCTGTAACTTTTATCCCATCACTCACTCCAGTTAGCGTTAACTTAAGTTCCTGTGACAGATCACGTAGAGGAACGTAATAGGTATCTTTTACCGAAACTGCTTCAATAGTTGTTAACTTATCGTTCACACCTAACCTAAGGGAGCCTGCACCTGCTGCATTCACTGAATCTATCGCTCGTATTGATCCAGAACCTATGAATAATACGATTAATAATAGCCATACTTTCTTTAAAGACATCGTCAAAAATCTCCTATCTATGTATATTTGTCTATTACCTTATCATACATTGATAGAATGAAATTTGAGAGATTGTAACCCCCAGCAGAATAATTTGTTACCTTTTAGTAGTTAACTGTGATTTCAACCACAATCATAAAAAGCACGTAACTCCGGCTAAATACTGACGCATCAACAAAAATGGTTAAAATAACCCCGTTTTGCGCAAAATAGATGTGTCCAAATTAGCAACTTTAGTAAACTATTGAACAAAGTTTGAACGGAATTTTTCAACCCATAAACAGCGCCGTTACAGTGATCTTTATCATACTATTAGAAACTTGTAACAAATTGATCACACATATTTAACTTGTTCGCCATTATTAAGGTCTTTTTTAGATTAAATGGAAAAATAAGTCTTTTGCTTTCTTCCCCATAAATTCTTACTATATATAAAGGTTAATGTTGAGGGTTAATAAAAGAAGTATTGAAGGAAGGAGCTTAAGCATGAACAAAAAGGGACCGTTATACGCTTTATTTCTCAGCCTAATTTTACTCTTGCCAGGATGCAGTTCAATCGCTGTTCTGAATCCGAAGGGGCCGGCTGCAAGAACTTTATCTGACACGATCATTCTCTCCATTGTTATGATGCTCGGTGTTCTGGCAGTTGTCTACATCTTATATGTCTTCGTGCTTCTGAAATACCGTGCCAAAAAAAGCAACGAAGATTATATTCCTCCTCACGAGGAAGGAAACAAATGGCTGGAGGCTATCTGGATTACCATTCCGATTATTATCGTGGCATTCCTCTCCGTAGTCACCGTCAAAACAACAGTAGATGTAGAAAATGTTGCAGCGGATTATAAAGATCAGAAACCGCTTGTAATCTATGCTTCCTCCTCTAACTGGAAATGGCATTTCAGCTATCCAGAAGAAGGGATCGAAACAGTAAACTACGTTAACATTCCAGTTCACCGCGCTGTAGAGTTCAGATTGTATTCTTTCGGTACGATCTCAAGTCTTTGGATCCCACAATTGGGAGGACAAAAATACGCGATGAGCGACATGATCACAACCCTGCATCTTTCAGCTGATACTGTAGGTTCTTATGTCGGAAGAAATGCGAACTTTAATGGTAAGGGCTTTGCCCACATGGAGTTTGAAACACTTGCGATGACAGATAAGGATTATCAGGAATGGGTGAAAGACGTTAAAGAAACGGCGGGTCCACTGACGGAAGATGAATTTAAAGGTCTTTTGGAAATGGAACATGTCGGACGTAAAACGTATACGAATACTCACTTATCCTTTAGCCCGCCTCCGGGAAGCCATGGTGACCATATGAGTAATGGTGGCACTGAAATGGATACGGATAACGGAAGTATGGAGCATCAGGATAATAAAGAAATTCACCCGACTCCAGCACCATCCAGTGAGACGGAATTCAACACCGAGCCTAATCCAGAACTGGATGAGCCGACACCTAGTTCTCCATTAGAAGAGAGCACAACACATGACGGACACTAGTCAATGTTAATTGAACAACTTGAAAGGAGCGATTCCTAATGGATTGGGATAAATTTAAGGTCCACGGCGAACCCTTGATATACGGAGCTATGGCAAGTATTGTTCTGGCTACGATCGGGATTATTGTCGGCCTGACCTATTTTAAAAAATGGGGATATTTATGGCGCGAATGGTTGACTACTGTTGACCACAAACGTATTGGGATTATGTATATCCTCGCAGCATTGCTTATGCTTTTCCGCGGCGGCGTTGACGCTATTATGATGAAGCTGCAAACAGCAGCCCCGGACATGAAATTTCTTGACGCACAGCATTATAACGAGGTATTTACAACACACGGCTTGATTATGATCCTTTTTATGGCCATGCCGTTTATTATCGGTCTGATGAATGTTATCGTTCCGCTGCAAATCGGCGCTAGAGACGTTGCCTTCCCGCGTCTGAACGCTGTCAGCTTCTGGCTCTTCTTCTTTGGAGCTATGCTGCTTAACATTTCGTTTGTTATCGGGGGATCGCCAGATGCTGGTTGGTCCGCATATTTCCCGCTAGCAAGTCTAGAGTTCAGTCCAACGGTGGGTAATAACTATTACTCGCTCGCACTACAAATTTCAGGTATTGGTACGCTCATCACAGGCGTTAACTTTATTGTAACGATTCTGAAAATGCGTGCACCAGGCATGAAGTTGATGAAAATGCCGATGTTTACTTGGTCCGTATTGATCACCAACGTAATTATCGTATTCGCATTCCCTGTGCTTACGGTAGCACTTGCGTTGATGATGTTCGACCGGCTGTTCGGCTCTCAATTCTTTACGATGGCCAATGGCGGTATGGATATGTTATGGGCCAACCTTTTCTGGGTATGGGGTCACCCTGAAGTATATATCGTTGTCTTACCGGCATTCGGTATTTATAGTGAAATTATCGCCACCTTCTCTAAAAAGAACCTGTATGGATATACATCCATGGTATTCAGTATGTTGATCATTTCTCTCTTGTCCTTCTTAGTATGGGCTCACCATTTCTATACAATGGGTCAAGGTGCTATGGTTAACAGCTTCTTCTCGATTACAACCATGGCCATTGCCGTACCAACAGGTGTGAAAATATTTAACTGGCTATTCACCTTACGAAAAGGGCGAATAACCTTTACGACACCTATGCTATACACCCTGGCCTTTATTCCGATCTTTACGATTGGTGGGGTAACAGGTGTCATGCTGGCTATGGCCAGTGCCGATTACCAGTACCATAATACGATGTTCCTGGTTGCCCATTTCCACTACGTTCTTATTCCAGGTGCGGTCTTCGCCGTTATCGCAGGGTTCCATTACTGGTTCCCTAAAGTATTCGGTTTCCGTCTGAATGAACGTCTTGGCAAGCATGCCTTCTGGTGGATTATTATTTCCTTTAACGTATCGTTCTTCCCGCTGTTTATTCTCGGACTTAAGGGTATGACCCGTCGACAATACACATATTCTGCGGACACTGGATTCGGCCCGCTGAGTATGGTTTCATTTGTAGGTGCGATCGGTCTCGCGATTGGATTTGTAATCCTGGTTTATAACATTTACTGGAGTACTCGTTACGAACCAAGAGATACTGATGGCGACCCATGGGATGCACGTACTTTGGAGTGGGCAACGAAAAGCCCGATTCCAGCTTACAACTTCGCAGTGGTTCCAAATGTAAAAACACGCGATGCATACTGGTCTGCTAAACAAGATAAAGTACCACTTTTTGAAGATAAGATTACTAAGATTCATATGCCTAGCAACACAGGAAAACCATTTATTCTGGGTGTTATCTTCTTCATCGCAGGGTTCTCTCTGGTCTTCAGTCTTTGGATTCCAGCGATCCTCTCTGGAGTAGGTATCCTCATTGTTCTAGCTGCTATGTCCTTTGATCGGGATCACGGATTCTACATCCCAGCAGAAGAAGTTATTGCTACTGAAAAGAAATTGCGGGGTGAGACAGTATGAAAATAGATGCGTCTAAGCCGCTTGAATACTCAACAGAAGAGAATAGTAATAAAATCTTTGGCTTCTGGGTTTTTCTAGGAGCGGAGATTGCACTGTTCGCTACGTTGTTCACTGTTTACTTTGTAATGGTAGACCGTTTTGCCAGCGGCCCTAGCGGGCCGGAGCTTTTCGAAATTGGTCCGGTGATGATCGAAACATTGCTGCTGCTGACAAGTTCGTTTACGATTGGTCTTGCGGTTCATGCCATGCGGCATGGTTACCAAAAAGCCATGATGGTCTTTTTCGGACTAACCCTTCTAATGGGTCTCGGCTTCCTTGGGATCGAAATCATGGAGTTTGTCACTTATGTTCACGAAGGGGCTACACTTCAAACCAGTGGTTTCCTATCCAGTCTCTTTGTACTGCTGGGAACACACGGAGCTCACGTATCGTTCGGGTTCCTGTGGGGTGCGGCTATTCTAATCCAGTTGAAGCGTCAAGGTATTAATCCGGCTACGGCCAATAAATCCTTTATCTTCTCGCTGTACTGGCATTTCTTGGACGTTGTCTGGATCTTTATTTTCAGCTTCGTCTATCTGAAAGGACTGATGTAGCATGATGAAGCAATTGTTTCCAATTCGCCATGTGATGGGTTTCTTAGCCTCTCTTGTCCTTTCTGTGGCTGCACTTGCTGTAATCTACCTTGATCTATCCAACACTGCGAACATGGCAATCCTGCTTGTTACAGCCCTCATTCAGGCTTCCTTGCAGCTCTTCCTGTTCATGCATATTGGTGAATCAGCAGATACCAAGAAAGAACTTTACATCAATATCGCCTATGCCTTATTCGTTGGTTTAGTTACGATATTCGGTACGCTCTTCATCTTCGTATGGGGCTGGTATGCTTAATTACAGTAACTAATACTCAAAGGGACGTCTTCTATGCCTAAATGGCTTAGGGACGTCTCTTTTTTTTGGTTTACTTAGGAGGTTTGTTGTAGCGGATGCCCGGAAATGAGCATCTTCCCAGGCAATAGCTGCACTGGAGTCCGAAACTTCGCTCAAAAGACGAAAAATGTGCGAATAGGGTCATCTAGGTCGAAAACCACGGGGGTTAAGATGGCTCGGCGCGATCGGACTCAGATGACCTTAAAAGCGGAAATCAGCGGCTTTTGAGTCCGAGAGCCCCGTGAGACAAGGGTGGCTCGGCGCGATCGGACTCAGATGAGCTTAAAAGCAGGAATCAGCGGCTTTTGGAGTTGTAACAGACCCCAAAGCCGCTATTGGTGTGAAAAACGCGCAAAATGAGCGCCTTTCTAGGCAATAGCTGCACAGGAGTCCGAAACTTCGCTCAAAAGACGAAAAATGTGCGAATAGGGTCATCTGGGTCCGAAAGCTAGCGGGGATAAGGAGGCTCGGCGCGATCGGACTCAGATGACCTTAAAAGTGGGAATCAGCGGCTTTTGGAGTTGTAACGGACCCCAAAGTCGCTATTGCCTAGAAAAACGCGCAAAATGAGCGCTTTTCTAGGCAATAGCTGCACATGAGTCCGAAACTTTGCTCAAAAGACGAAAAATGTGCGAATAGCGTCATCTGGGTCCGAAAGCCACGGGAGATAGGGGGGCTTGGCGCTGTCAACCTCAGGTGAACTTAAAAGCAGGAATCAGCGTCATTTGTGTCCGAAAGCCACGGGGATGAGGATGGCTCGGCGCAATCGGACGTAATTTTGATTAATAACAAGGGATAGATAGATCCCCAAAGGATAATCTTGGGGATTTTTTGTTGACATATAAATCAAACTGTATCAATAATAGTAGTACAGTTAATACACATCAAAATGGATTTAATGCAAGATAGTGGAAGGAGGAAGGTTATGTTCGAACTGGACGTTCGTAGTCGGAAGCCGATTTATGAGCAGCTGACCGATAAGGTCAAGGAGATGATTCTGCATGGTATTTTGCAGACGGATGAACAGCTACCTTCTGTAAGGACTTTATCCCAGCAGCTAACCGTGAATCCCAATACGATTCAGAAGGCTTACCGTGAATTGGAACGTGAGGGGTATATCTATTCATTACAGGGGAAAGGAAGTTTTGTAGCCCCGATGAAAAAAGAACAAAATGCGATCAAAAAAGCGGAAGTCCGGAATGAGTTGCTGAGGCTGATGGCGGAGGCGGTATACCTTGGGTTCACCGCAGCTGAGATTAGTTCTTTGTACCAACAAGTGGAGAAGCAAAGAGAAGGAGGGAAGAGTGATGATTGAGATTCGAGGAGTCAGCAAGTTATTTCAAGGCGAGAAGGCAGTCGACGATATCTCTTTAACGGTACATAAAGGAACAATTTATGGGCTGCTCGGCTCTAATGGCGCGGGCAAAACTACGCTGCTCAAAACATTGGCGGGCATCTACTCTCCAGATAAGGGGACCGTGCGGGTGGATGGTGAAGCAGTATTCGAACACCCGACGACTAAGCAACGGGTTATTTTTATGCCGGATGCTCCTTATTTTTTCCCACAATCGACCATGCTGCAAATGGCGGCCTTCTATCGCTCGATTTATCCGAGCTGGAATCAGAAGCGTTTTGAAGATTTGGGAACCGTATTTCAGCTCGATAAAAAGCGCAAACTCAGTCGTTTCTCCAAAGGGATGCAGCGGCAAGCGTCATTCTGGTTGTGTTTAAGCTGTATGCCGGATGTGCTGATTATGGATGAACCGATTGACGGATTAGATCCGGTGATGCGGCGTCAGATCAAAAACCTGCTATTTCAGGAGGTTGCTGAACGCGAGCTGACGGTAATCATATCTTCGCATAACCTTCGTGAGATTGAAGATCTGTGCGATCATGTCGGGATTATGCATGGTGGGAAGATGTTGATTGAGAAGGATCTGGATGATCTTAAGGCGGATACACATAAGATTCAAGTGGCGTTTCGGGATGAACGGCATGAGATTCCGTTAGCTGCCAAGTTACAAGTTCTGCATCAAGAGCGCCGGGGAAGTGTGAACCTATATATTGTAAAAGGGGATCGTGAACGGATCAAAGCGGCTTTTCAGGTGTACGAGCCATACGTATTCGATTTGCTTCCATTGACGTTAGAAGAGATTTTTATTTATGAAATGGGGGATGTCGGATATGACGCGCAGCCATTACTACTTTAATAGCAGTATTTTTCGCCAGAACTTCCGCCAGCATGGCTGGATAGGGATTATATATGCACTCGGCTTATTATTCGCTCTTCCATTGCAGCTCTTCATGAGCAACAATCCGGATGCAAAACCGCAGGAAATTGATCATTTATTTCGCATAGCTGGTAGTGTGCAAGCCTTATTTATCATTACGATCCCAGTTGCCTCAGGACTATTCTTATTCCGATACCTTCAGGCAAAATCACCCGCAGATCATTGGCATAGCCTGCCTTTACGCAGAGAGCATTTATTTACAGCTCATCTGACGAGTGGACTTACCTTACTGTTGCTGCCTGTTTGGTTAACTGCTGGGGTGGTTGCCGTTATTAAGCCATGGAGTGGGAATTTTTATATTTTTCAAGGCGCAGATATTTGGCAATGGTGTATCACAGTTAGTATTCTGACTTTGTTCCTCTTCTGCTTTAGTGTTTTTGTGGGAATATGTACGGGCCAATCTATTCTTCAGGGAATTATCATTTATATTTTGCTTATTCTTCCTGCTGTACTGATCTCATTAATCCACAGCCATTTAGCCATGTATCTTTATGGTTATGCAAATGCAAATTCTAACTTGCATGATTCCAATTCGCAGATATGGTCTCCTTTTGTTCATATCGTGTATTATTTTACCGGCAAACCCTTCACCAATACAGAATTATGGATTTATGGGGTATTGGCACTTCTATTTATTGGGTTGTCCTACCTGTTATACCGTAAGCGTAATACGGAAAAAGCGGGTCAGGCTATTGCTTTTGGATATTTCAATCCACTGTTTAAAGCAGGGGTAATGTTATGTGCCATGCTTATTGCCGGTAATTATTTTGCGCAAATGAAGCAACAGCAAATGGGCTGGGTGATTAGTGGATATGCCATCGGAGCCATTATTGGTTATGTTGCCGCAGAAATGATTGTTCGGAAAACATGGCAGATTATGACGCGTAAAGTGGTAGCCGAGTTTGCAGTTTATGCAGTAATGTTGGGATTACTTCTGTATATCCCGGTATCAAGTGTTACGGGGTATGAAGCCAGAGTGCCTTCCGGTGATAAGATTAGCGGAGTATATATGGGAGCTAACTACCGGTTGTATACCCCAACGGATGATTTGTACACTACACCCTACATGGGGCAGAATCCTTTTTCCGATGATAAAGATTATATAGAAGCTGTCCGTAAACTTCATCAAACGGTAGTTACGGTACGTCCAGATCATACGTCACGACAATATGTTTATGAATATTTTACTCTGGCTTATCAATTGGAGAACGGCGACAAGCTAGTGAGGGAATACTGGATCCCTAAAAAGGGGTTCGAATCAGAGCTCAAAGCGGTTAAGGATACCGAAGCTTACAAGTATGAAAAGTATAATTTAGCTCTCTTAGACAAAGACCTGGATTTTATGTGGGTTACTAACAGGAATAAAAAAGTAGCCATCTCGGATCCCGGGGAAATTTCAGAGCTAAAGCAGATTATCAAACGCGAAATTTCGAATATGTCCTACGAAGTACAGATAGATAAGGACGGAAAACCTGATGTGGCTAATATCCAAGTAGAGGTAAAGGTAAAAGAGAACAGTAATCAAGTTTCTACAGATTATGGTTATTATTATCCGTGGAAGTCAACTTTTCATGAGTTAGAGAAATGGATGAACGAAAAAGGTTATGCCGATAAAATACGAATAACAGCTGAAGATATCCAATCGGCAGAGATTATAAAAGATGATTATATGGACGAGAAAACACCTAAGAACCCTACTAGTCCTGAACAAAGAGTAGCGCTTGCGCGTGAAAAGAATCGTACGGCTGTTACGAAGGATAAGGTTCTATTAACAGATGTTTTGGCCCATCATTTCCATTATGGTGTTGAGAATGGCAACTACATTGTGAAGTTGATGTACAAAGAGGGTTATAGCGATTTCGTAATGTTAAAAGAATCAGATATGACATCTGAATTGAAAGCATTGCTGAAATAAGCTAAGAAGTAAGTAAAAGATTACAGATAAAAGATTACAGATAAAAGACTACTGGTTGACATAAACTGGATAGTTGGATTATGCTTTTGGAGATAGGATAAGGATGAAATGGACCTTTCAGGTCAGCCTCTGAACCAGTATATTCGTTTCCGGTAAAATAACATTGCTGTATTAACTGGTAAGGAGTTCTGTATTTAGGTGAAGCCCGACCATGGACGAAAGAGTCCATGGTCTTTTTTTGCATATTAAGAGGTAATACATGGATGTGCGATTGCTGTAATGCCTCTGGAGTCTGCTTCGGCAGATCTTTTACTGTAGAATAATATAAATAGGGAACATTGAGGTGGAAATATAATGTTAAGCAATACAGCGGAAGTATCGTTAAGTAAATTTATGACTAAGCTGCTGCGGCATACCCCAGAGCAATATGGTCTTATTTTGGATCCAGAGGATGGTTCCTGTAGGTTGGATGATTTGCTGTCTGTTATTGTCAGCACTCCTAGATGGTCAGAGGTGACTGTGGGAGATATTCGGCAAGTGGTCGCAGGCTGCGACAAGCAACGATTGGAAATCGTTGATGACCGGATCAAAGCCCGGTACGGGCATAGCCATACAAAAATCACTTATGAGCCGGGGACTCCGCCTGCTATACTTTTTCACGGAACTCATTCTGGTGTGCTTTCTGTGATTTTGGAGGAGGGACTCCAATCGATGGGACGGCAGTATGTTCATTTGTCTGAAGGGACTCATTTTGCCAGTTTAGCCGGAAGTCGCAGAGGGAAATTGATATTGTTAACCGTTGATACGATTAGAGCGGGTCAAATGGGTGTAACCTTTTATAATGCGGGTAATAAGGTATGGTTGGCAGGTCATATACCGCCTTCCTGTCTTAATGTGTTTACCCCGTAAGTTGAACTAGATCGACGTTTAGTTAGGAGGCATAATAACATGGATGAAATTCCAGATCACTTAGATCACGGATTACAGATTGTATTTATTGGGTTCAATCCTAGTATCCGTTCTGGCGAGGTAGGACATCATTACGCGAATCCGCGGAATAATTTTTGGAGAATATTACATCAGTCTGGACTTACTCCCCGGTTGTATGATGCGTCTGAGGATGGGGACTTGCTAAAGCTGGGCTATGGGTTTACAAATATTGTTGCCCGTCCCACACGGGGAATCGACGATATTACTCGTGAAGAATACCAGGAGGGTCGGGAATTGCTTCGCTCCAAGCTGGAGAAATATCGGCCTCAAGTCGCCTGTTTTGTAGGTAAGGGTGTGTATACAGAGTTTAGTCGCAGAACAAAAGCTAACTGGGGATTTCAAGGGGACGTGCCTCCGAAGGTAGATGGTGTCCGTGAATTTGTTGCACCCTCTTCCAGCGGATTAGTTAGAATGCCGATGGAAGAGATCGTTGGAATTTATCGCAGATTAGCCGAGTTTACGCAAGAGAACGATGGGTGATTGATGTATTTGGAGTTAGGGTGCTAAAGGACACAGGAGTCGCTAAAAGTAACAAATCACTCTAATTTGCGTGCTATCGGACTCCAATGCAGCTATTGGGTAGAAATAGACTGAATATGAGTCCATTTTGGGTAGATAGCGTCTCTGGAGTCCGAAATCACCACTAAATGGCCGCAAATCCACGAATAACGGCGACTGAGTCCGTAAGAGTAAAAGCTGCGGAGTTGGCCATGGATCTACGTAGATTCCGTAGATCCCGCAGATCACCGTAGATCCCGTAGATCTCGCAAGCTCTGGCAAACTATCGCATCTTAGCTATCTCTCGCTACTCTAGAATACCCTCAAACACAAAACGAGCAAGATTCCATATCGGAATCTTGCTCGTTTTATAACTTCAAAAGGCAGTCTCAGTATATGAGACATGCCCTTAGTCCCTAATACATTAGGTCTCAATCAGCAGCAGAATGATAGAGGATAAGGATAGACAAACACTAATCAGGCATAGCACGGCAACGACCTGCTTCTGGTTCAGGCCCGCCCGAAGCAGGCGGTAATGAGCCTGGGTGGCATCGGCTTGATAAATGGACTTGCCTTGGATGAAACGTTTGACTACGACAAAAATGTTGTCGAAGATCGGTACGCCCAGCGCCAGAATAGGGATGAACAGCGACAGGACGGTGGCTTGCTTGAACGCGCCGTCGAGTGCAATTACCGCAAGGATGAAGCCGAGAAAGGTTGCCCCGGCGTCGCCCATAAAGATTTTGGCGGGCGGCTTATTGTAGCGCAGATAAGCAAGCGTAACGCCAATCAGCGAAATTGCCATAATGGCAGATGAGGATTGACCCTTCGCCAGTGCGACTACGAATAACGTAACCGCCGAAATGGCCGTCAAGGCACCAGCTAGACCGTCCATGCCATCCGAGAAATTAATAACAGTGGTTACGCCGAAGATCCAGATAATCGTCAGCAGAAACGATAGAATGACTGGCAAAATGATATAATCACCTGAAAATGGATTGTAAAATCCGGTAAAGGCGTTGCCAGAAGCATAAACCAGGATCGCTGCGCTAACTTGTACAATTAACTTGGGCAGGGCTGGGAAATCTTTGCCCTTCGTTTTGTACCAATCATCCACCGTGCCTATGGTCAGCAACAGTACTCCACCAACAAATAATGCGACAGTCTCCATGGAGAAATCACGCGCGAACACCAGATAAGTAACAAAAAATCCGAGAAATATTGCGTAGCTGGCCGTTAGCGGAATGGGCTCTCTATGAATTTTACGCTCAACGTCCTGCCGAGGCTTGTCCACAAAATCAAGCCGAAAAGCAAGCTTGCCGAGCGGCGGAATTAGAAAGTAGACGATAAGAAATGACATTAGAAATGATAAAACGTATAAAATGACGCTCACCACCGTTTTCTTTTTAAAATACCACAGATCGATTAAATCTACCTTAAAAAAGTAAAATTTTGTCGTGAGAGGTGTGAAGTTGACTTGCCAGCATCGCTGTAGTACCTTGTTGAGAAAAGCTCTTTGGGGGATATTTATGAAATACGATGTTATTTTATTTGATGCCGACGATACGTTGTTTGATTATGGAATGGCAGAAAGTCACGCGTTGTCTAATGCCTTTCTACACTTTGGGATGCCCACAGGTGCAGCAGATTATGCTGCCAGTTATCAAGAGATTAACCACGCATTGTGGAGGGATTTAGAACAAGGAAGGATTTCATCTGCGGCGCTGCGGGTAGAGCGGTTCAATCGGTTGTTTGCTGCACATGCGCTTGAGCTTGATCCTGAATCATTTAGTGAGGCGTATCTACGTTTCTTAGGCGAAGGAACCTTTCTGATGCAGGGAGCGATCGAGCTATGCGGAGAGCTTGCAGAGTGCCGCCTGGCGATTATCACGAATGGAATCAAGGATGTGCAAACTTCCAGAATCCAAGGCTCGCTGCTGAGTGATACATTTGAGCAGATCATTATCTCAGAGGAGGCAGGATGTCAGAAGCCAGAGACCGGGATTTTTGATTACGCTTTTGCCAAATTGGGGATTGAGGATAAAGAAAAAGTATTGATTGTGGGTGACTCCTTAACCTCTGATATTCAAGGCGGAATTAATTATGGGATTGATACCTGCTGGTTTAACCCGCTCGGTAAGATTAATGAGTCCGGCGTTCAGCCAAAATACGAAATTCGAAACCTCTCGGAGCTACTAGATATTGTAGGGAAAGCTACTAACCTTCAATAAAAAAATAAGGTGTGAGCGCATAAGCGTCTCACACCTTTTATTTAGTAACCTGAAAGAGGTTTATTGCCGAGTATCCAGCGGCTTCAGATACGCCTCGATTTGCTGGCGTTTCGATTCCAGAAATGGCGGCAGCGCAAGCGATTCACCTAAACTTTCCATAGGCTCATCTGTAGCAAAACCTGGTCCGTCTGTAGCTAGCTCGAAAAGGATGCCGTTAGGCTCACGGAAATAGAGGGAACGGAAGTAGAAGCGGTCGACGAAACCGGAATTAGGAAGCTGTGCCTGGCGGATGTGTTCGATCCATTGCTTCAATTCGTCTTCATTATCGACGCGGAAGGCGACGTGATGTACCCCGCCACGTCCCAAATGCTCTTGATCCAGATCATTGCGTTCCTCCAGATGTACCTCAGTGCCTGACCCGCCTTCACCGGTCTCGAATACGATCACATCTGGCTGACAGGCAACTGTTGAAGGGTAGGTTCCTATACGGCGGAAGCCAAGCAACTGCTCCAGCACCACCGCTGTATGTTCTGCACTTTCGACTGTGAGATGTGCGGGACCTAAGCCTACAATGCCATATTGGGCAGGCACTGGGCTTTTAGCCCAAGGAGTACCGCCGGCAACACCGTTATCATTTTCGTCGGATACGAGAATGAAACGTTGACTCTCGTGATCGCGGAAGGATAAAGTCTGGCGTCCACCAAGTACCTGTATCGTCCCATGCTCCACGTTAAGTTCGGTGAAGCGTTGCTCCCAATAGGTAAGTGCGGCATCGCTTGGGACTCGAAGGGAGAGGGCGGAGATGCTGTTATTGCCCTCGCGGTTGCGGCCCGCCATCGGAAGTTCAAAAAAGGTTAATTCGGTTCCGGGATTGCCCTTCTCATCTCCATAGAATAAATGGTACACTGAAATATCATCCTGATTTACTGTTTTTTTAATGAGACGAAGTCCGAGTACCTCTGTATAGAACTTAAAGTTCTCCTGTGCTTTGCCAGTAATAGCTGAGACATGGTGAAGTCCTTTTAACGTTAAGCTCATGGTAGTTACCTCCGTGTAAATGCTTAGGGTTTGTGGATTATTTTTAATATCGATAGAATTATTGGTGAATATTATTAAGTTACTATAATTTTAATAGTAATAACAAACTTTTGCAAGTGGATATTAATGTTTCATGAAATTTAATTCATACATAAGGAGAGAGTATAAGTGCACACAACAACAAGCTTGATGAAACAATTACAGGAGTTGGAGATTGATCCACGGGGGACCATTCTAGTTCATTCCTCGTTAAAAAGTGTTGGCGAAGTAGAAGGAGGTGCGAACACGGTGCTGGATGCACTCAGCGAATATATGAAGGACGGGCTGCTTGTTTTGCCAACGCATACATGGGCTTATATTAATGCGGATAATCCACGCTTCTCTGTTCAAGATTCCCCATCTTGTGTTGGGATATTACCGGAGCTGTTCAGAAAACGTCCGGGCGTTGTTCGCTCTTGGCATCCGACTCATTCTGTAGCGGCTTTGGGTGTTGATGCTGAGGCGTTTACTGCAGGGGATGAACGTTGGGATACGCCATGCGCCCGTGGTTCAGTATGGGGCAAGCTGCTTGATCGTAAGGCGGAAATAGTACTGCTGGGCGTCGATCTGCGGCGGAATACGTTCATTCACGGTATTGAAGAGTGGGTGGATATTCCGGGCAGAATGACGGATAGTCATGAGGAATTATATACTGTGACGCCGGGTGGCGATGAAATCATGGTGCCTTCTCGCAGACATTGTGGTCTCTCTTGGTCGGAGCATTTTTGGAAAGTGGAACGCGAGCTTGAGGAAGGCGGTGCCATGCGTAAGGGGAATTTCGGGGATGCGCTAGTTAGAGTGTGTGGAACAGTAGAAACGACGGATATTTTAAGCCTGATGCTAAAAGAGAATCCTGATCTTTTCTCCGATAATGAACCGCTGCATGGTGAGTCCAAACCAGATCCGCTTCCAAAGACCAGACGTGAACAACCATAGGTGGGAGAGGCTAAACCAATTTTTCAGCCCGCACAATCTGGAAGCCGCTATCAATGTATGGTATATTAATCTCACTAAAACATAGTAAGGAGATTGGAAATGGAAAAAACATTGGTCTTTGGACACAAAAATCCGGATACGGATACTATTTGTTCGGCAATTGCTTATGCAGCACTCAAAAAAGAATTAGGCTGGGATGCTGAGCCAGTTCGTCTGGGAGACGTTAGTGGTGAAACGCAATTTGCGCTTGATCATTTCGGAGTAGAGGCTCCTCGTCTGGTAGAGAACGTAGCTGGAGAAGCTAATCAGGTTATTCTTGTTGACCATAATGAACGCCAACAAAGTGCGAATGACATTGATCGAGTGCGTGTAGTTGAAGTTATCGACCATCACCGGATCGCTAATTTTGAGACTGCACATCCGTTATACTATCGTGCTGAGCCAGTAGGCTGTACTGCTACTATACTTAACAAAATGTATAAAGAAAACGGTGTAGCTATCCCTAAAGACATCGCCGGATTGATGTTGTCTGCAATCATTTCTGATTCCTTGCTGTTTAAATCTCCAACCTGCACCGCTGAAGATGTAGCGGCAGCGCGCGAATTGGCTGAAATTGCTGGTGTAAATGCAGAAAGCTACGGCCTTGATATGCTGAAGGCTGGTGCTGATCTTAGCGACAAGAGTATCGCTCAACTGATCTCCTTGGATGCTAAGGAATTCAAAATGGGTGAATACAAAGTAGAAATCGCCCAAGTGAACGCGGTTGACGTTAATGATGTACTCTCCAAGCAGGCTGAACTGGAAACTGCACTGACTTCCATTATTGCTGAAAAAGAATTGGATCTGTTCCTGTTCGTAGTTACAGATATCCTCAACAACGATTCGGTGGGTCTGGCTCTGGGCCGTGTTGCAGGTGCAGTAGAACAGGCGTACAACGTGAAGCTTGATGACAATAAAGCCCTTCTTAAAGGTGTAGTATCCCGTAAATCACAAATCGTACCGGTACTTACAGAGACGATTGCTAAACTGTAAAGCATTTTGACAGTTGTCTATGAGAGTAGATTGGATAAAAAGAGCTCATGCCCCATCAGTAGTTAAGATGGTGACATGAGTTCTTTTTGTTTTACGGCGTATTCTGCTACAATATTTTGGGAGGGGATCCAACTGATCCTCTTCTAATTGCATGAACTTTGAACCAGCATGAGGAATATGACAAAGGGATAGGGGATATTGGAGATGGAATTGTTTGCAGCATTGGAACGGGACGACTACGAGGAATTATTATTTTGTCAGGATAAGGCATCGGGATTAAAGGCGATCATCGCGATTCATGACACGACACTGGGACCAGCACTGGGTGGAACACGGATGTGGACCTACGCTACGGAAGAGGAAGCTATTGTTGATGCGCTTCGATTAGCAAAAGGGATGACCTATAAAAATGCAGTATCCGGCCTGAATTTGGGTGGTGGGAAAACAGTAATCATTGGAGATCCCAAGAAGGATAAAAATGAAGCCATGTTCCGTGCTTTCGGAAGATACATACAAGGTTTAAATGGACGGTACATAACTGCTGAAGATGTAGGGACTACGGAAGAGGACATGAACATTATTTATCAAGAGACAGATTATGTTACTGGCACCTCACCTACGTACGGTTCTTCGGGCAATCCGTCACCAGCAACGGCTTACGGTGTTTACCAAGGAATGAAGGCAGCCGCTAAAGCCGCCTTTGGCAGTGATTCGCTCGAAGGGAAGACAGTAGCTGTTCAAGGTGTGGGGAACGTGGCCTTTACACTGTGCAAACATCTTCATGAAGAAGGAGCACAGCTTATCGTAACGGACATCCATAAACCAGCCGTTCAACGTGCAGTAGAGGCCTATGGCGCTAAGGCTGTAGATCCAGGCGATATCATCAGTGTAGATTGTGATATTTATGCTCCTTGCGCTCTTGGAGCGACAATTAACGACGAATCCTTACGGGTAATCAAGGCGAAAGTGATTGCAGGAGCTGCTAATAATCAGCTGAAGGATTCCTCGCATGGTGATGCACTTCATGAGATGGGGATTGTATATGCTCCAGATTACGTGATTAATGCAGGTGGCGTCATTAATATTGCGGACGAGCTGAACGGCTATAATAAGGAACGTGCCTTTAAGCAGGTGGCGAAGATTTACGATAATATTACCCGCGTAATGGAAATTTCCCGTTTGAACGGAATACCTACTTATGCCGCTGCGAACCAGCTTGCAGAGGACCGGATAGCGCTATTAAGAAATAGCCGCAGCACCTTCCTGCGTAATGGTCAACATGCACTTACCAGAAGATCGCTGCGGGGATAAGCTGTAAAAAAACTCGGCAAGCTCCATCCGATTACAACTTCGGAGGGACTGCCGAGTTTTTTATGTTCTTTTATTTCTACAAGAAACGTTTATCCTCTTTCGAGGACGGTAACGTCGCTTCTGCTTATTCCTAATTACTGAACCTTTTGGGGTTCTGGGTAAGTGACGCCGAAGGTGTCGACCGTCACCTTTTTCATTACTGGTGGCTCATCTGGACGATCAGAACCGTCACGAGGCAGGCTCACAATTCTTTTTACAGCTTCGATACCTTCGGTTACTTTACCAAAAGCGGCGTAGCTTCCATCTAGACTAGGGTAAGCTGCATCCATAATAAAGAACTGGGAACCGGCAGAGTCAGGAGCCTGTGATCTTGCCATGGATAGAACACCTTCTGTATGCAGAAGGTTATTGGTGAACCCGTTGCCAGAGAATTCTCCGGCGATACTGTAACCCGGGCCTCCCATACCTGTGCCATCAGGGTCGCCGCCTTGAATCATGAAGTCAGGAATTACTCTATGGAATATAGTGTTATCATAAAATCCTTTTTGAATAAGTGAGATGAAATTGTTTACGGTGTTAGGGGCAACCTCAGGGTATAGCTCAGCTTGGATGATATCCCCGTCTTCCATTTCAATGGTTACTAAGGGATGACTTGCCGTAGCTGAAGGAACGCCTTCAGTTGGGGCTGCACCTTCCCCAGGTGCTGATCCGCTGCTTCCATTATTACTGCTTGCATTGTTATTGTTTGGCTTGTTACCGCAACCTGCCGCAATAACCATGACCAGGCATAACATGATCAGAAGAATAGCGGATTTTGTTCGTGTAGACTTCACTAAATAATCTCTCCTTTTTATTGAATAATCTCGTAGGTACTTCCCATAATACCTCCTTTGTCCTATTACATGCAAAGGTCAGTTATGACTTCTGGGATTGGCACATCTTAAAAAGAAGTTTACAATGGTAGGATGTTTCCAAAGAGAACATCGAGAAAGGATGTGCATAGGATGCTCTTTTCGTGGAAGCGGAATTTGATCGTGCTTTGGATAGGGGTTTTCTTTTGTAGTACAGCTTATTCGATCTCGATTCCCTTCCTTTCCATTTTTTTGAGCGACGAACTTGGGGTTTCAAATCATTTGGAGATTTGGTCAGGGGTTAGTTTTGGAATAACCTTTCTTGCCAGCGCTTTAATCTCTCCCTATTGGGGTTCGCTAGCCGACAAGTATGGTCGGAAACCGATGCTTATTCGCTCGGGTTTTAGTCTGGCAGCTTTATACCTTATTAATTATTTTGTACATGATCCTTATGTTTTTTTGATTGTGCGTGTGCTGCAAGGACTGCTTGCCGGTTTTGTTCCAGCAGCTATTGCAATGGTAGCTACCAATACCCCTGAGCATAAGACGGGGTACGCTTTAAGTATTATGTCTACAGCCGGAGCTACAGGTAGTATTATTGGGCCATTAATCGGCGGTGTAGTGAGCTATTATACCAGCAACCGGATTGCTTTTTTATTCTCGGCGGGTATTGTACTTATCTCAGCGCTCATTGCTACTTTTTTTGCAAAAGAGGAGAACTTCGACCGTTCGGCTCCAAGGTCACATGTAAGTGATGATATCAGGGAAGCGAGAAGTAACCGAGCCTTTATTACTTTGCTCTCGCTGGCGGGAATCAGTACCTTCTCCGTTATGATTCTGGAACCGTTAATCCCAATTTATCTACTGGACATGGGGATCTCCAAAAATAGTGCCTCGCTAAGCTCGGGAATAGTGTTCTCTGCTGTGGGGATTGCTACGGTGCTGATGGCTCCGCAGTGGGGCAGAATCGGTAGCCGAAAGGGCTTTGGGATGATCTTATTTATTGGACTGATCGGGGGCGGCATCGGTAATATACTACAGTTTTTTGTTTCGGGCTATGTAGAGTTCGCTATCCTTCGCTTTGCTTACGGCTTGTTCTATGCAGGTGTGCTGCCGTCAGTGAATGCCATGATTGTACAAGTAATTGAGCCGGGATTCCGTGGACGGGCCTTTGGCCTGAATCAGGCGGCATCTCAGCTTGCGACGATGGCTGGACCGATTATCGGCGGCTTATTGGGCGCGGTTATTCCAATTCGCTGGGTGTTTGTAATCAATGGAGTGATGCTGCTGGTAGCAGCGATATTGGTTAAGACCCGCAAGCTGGAAGCGCAAATCGCCGCTGCTCGTCCCGCAGAACAGCCAACAACGATGCAGGGCTAACTGCTAACTCAATGAGCATGTTGTTATTTAGAAACAACATAAAGCCGCCGGGCTCATAGCCCGGCGGCTTTATTCATATTAAGCTGCTATTCTCCCTGCGAACCGTTCAAAACGTCTGTTCCCGGCATAACATCCACTGGCGGGGAGGCAGGGTCAATAATGGAATTTGGATATACATCGTCTGCATCTGGAACATCCTCTAGCGGCTGATCTTCTTCTTCCATCTCCAAGAGTTCCTCATCCTTAGTATAATCCGTATCATCTAGGGTTAATCCTGCGGTTTCAGCGGCTAGATATGCATCGGATTCCACCAACTCATCTCTTTCGATCACATCCTTAGGTGAGTTTAAACCAATATCTGCTGCCAAGTATTTATCGCCAACCAAGACAGGATCTGCGTCATCATCAACAATATCCTCTTCATCCATATCAGCTTGTATATAACGTTCATATTCAAAGTCAGCTTCAGTTTTATTTGGTGAACTATCCATAGCCGTTCACTCCTTTTTTATGATAAAATTTGAACTTCCTATGTTTATCTTTACCCGTTTGACCATGATCGAATCGCTGATCCAATAAATGGGTATGTCTATATTGGATTAGTAAAAAATGGGTGAAAGCAAAAGCCGATGAAAAACGTCCTTTTTCGAGAAAATTTACAAGAATAGGCAGGGATAGTGCGAAGCTTGTCGAAATTAAGAAGCATATATGAACGTTTAAACAACTAATGAATTACTGAGGTGCTACGATGAAGTTGCCAAAGCCCAATATAGCGGCTGCTTTTTTATTAATTCTACTGCTGACCGCTATGGTCCCTTTTGGTACGGCGATAGTGAGTGCTGAATCATCAGACTCTACGCTGCCCAATTGGGAGATTAAATTTGAACGTATAGAAGTAGATCATATTGAAGAAGCTGTGGCAGCTCTTGATGAAGAATGGACTCGTGTTATGCCTCATGGGAAAAGCCCAGAGACTCCAAGTGGGGCAACCTCAGCCTGGCTGCGGTTTACTTTACCACAAATTGGTGATAAATCTGCGTTATTCATAGATAAAGTATATGGAAATAATGTTAAGGCTTATTTAAATAACGAATTAATATATGATTCCGGAAAAGATTTTAATTTCAATGGCAGTAAGGTTTTCATTCCTCTGTCCAAAAGTGTTGGAGGACAACAGCTATATTTATGGACCCATGGTGGCAGCAAAGACTTAGGGATCCACGGCGAAATAAGAGTAGGCCAATACGATGAGCTGTTATCTGTTTATGTAAAGCAGGGCTTAATGGATCTGATCATTGGAACGACGCTTATTTTTATTGCGATTGTACTGCTGATTTGCTCGCTATTCATGAGAAAAGGTTATTTTTCCGGCGGATTTCTATTGGTGCTGATTATTTTATCCATTGGCGTGTTAGTGGTAACGTATTCATCGTTCCTGCCGACAATCCTAGGCGATTATGGAGAGATTGTACTTGTTTTCTTTGATGTAGCATTATATACGCTTCTGCCCTCCTTTACATTTTATTTTGAAAAAATATTTGGTCCAGGAAAAAAGAAAATCGTTACCCGATTCCGCAAGTTTCAAATTGTCTATTCTATATTCTGTTTTTCTCTAATGGTTGTTAATATCCTTTTGTCATATCAGTTGGATGACTTTTATAGATTGATGACTACGAGTGTGCTGGGTATCCTTATGATTGTGCAATTTATATTGTTGATCAGCTTAGCGTTTATTCATGCGAATCGTGGGAATGTAGATGCTGTTGTTTTTACTACAGGGTTCTCAATATTTGCTTTCATGTCTCTTAGCGAACTGGTCATGTTCTATGTATCGGGCCAATCCTATCAATTATATTGGTGGAAATGGGGAGTGGTGATTTTCGTAATTGCCTTAATCGTCATTCTGGGAAGAAGGTTTACTAGAAACCATGAACAGCTTATTGAATATTCCCATCAGCTTGAGAAGTTCAATAATGATTTGCAGCGCTCGGAGAAGATGGAGATTATTAGTGAGCTGGCAGCTTCGGTTGCGCATGAAGTACGGAATCCATTGCAGGTTACCCGAGGGTTTCTGCAGATTCTTGGGGAGCGTTCAGATCAAAAGGAGCGGGAATATCTGCAAATGGCGGTTACAGAACTGGATCGAGCTACGCTCATTATTACAGACTTCCTAACCTTCGCTAAACCAGGACTTGAAACCGTAGAGCAGCTTGATGTGTCCGAAGAGTTGAGGCATGTGACGGGTATTCTTTCTCCGTTAGCGAATCTGCAAGGGGGCGTCATTGAACTTAACCTGCAGCCAGGACTTTACGTTACTGGATCATCTGCCAAGTTCAAGCAAGCGTTTATCAACATTCTCAAAAATAGTATTGAAGCTTTAAAGGACAATGGGCTGATTAAAGTCACAGCCTGGAAGTCTGGAAAACATATAATAATCAGTGTTCATGATAATGGGGAAGGGATGAACCGGAATGAGCTGGCTCGGTTAGGGGAACCTTATTACTCCAATAAGACCAAAGGAACGGGGCTTGGACTGATGGTAACCTTTCGGATTATTGAGGCGATGGAGGGATGCACTGAGTTTCGCAGTGAGAAAGGGGAAGGGACTGAAATTATAGTAAAAATACCAGAACTTAGAAGAATTTAGAAGTAATTTATGATAATTCCGTTTTTTAGAAGGAAAGAGTGAGGGGCTGAGCGAAGTAGTACAGACAGAATATTGTTTCTGATACTTACTTCTGAGGTGCATATATGCGCTTGATGATTAAAGTCCTACATATAGCAATAGCCCTTACTCTCCTTCTGATAGGATATAGTTCAATTGTTGTATCAGCAGCGACCCCATATCCATCCCAAGAAATTACCAGTTGGCAGATGAGATGGGGCGATGGAAGCGAAAACAGCGGCGTAGTGGTTCCTCAGAATAATGACCAGCAGTATTGGATAAATGTGAATGCTACGAAGGAAATCCCACATCTGCCATCAGGCGTATCCACTTCTTGGACTCGTATTTCCATACCTAACTTTAGTTATATCTCCCCTTCAATCTACATTGATACTTTATATGCTCTTCATGTGAAGGTGTATGTGAACGACCGTTTAATCTTCGAGGAAGATCGTAATTATATTAAGGATAACTATTCTTTGTTGTTGCCTTTGAGTCAAAGCGATAGTGGGAAAACATTATACATTTGGACTGAAACGCTGCAGGATAGAATCGGAATTAAAAATGAAGTAGTGATCGGTGAACACAACCTGTTAATCAATGATTATATTAAAAATGGACTCAGCGATGTGATTTTGGGCTGTGCTTTTTTTCTTGTGGCTATCGTTCTATTTATAAGTTCTCTCTACATTAATAGGGACTATTTTTCCAGTGTGGCTTCACTAGCCGTTGTAATAGGTTCAACCGGAATTCTCTCGATAACCTATTCTCCTTTTATTTATACCTTTTACAGCAATTTGGGCGCGATTAGTAATGTGTTTCTTGATTTGGCTTTATTCTCACTTTTACCGGCGCTTACTCTTTTATTTGAAAAAATATTTGGCAGTGGAAAATATGCGATCGTCCGTCGTTTTCGTCAATTTCAAGTCATTTACTCCTCATTTTGTTTGCTATGTCTTTTGATCAATTTTCTATCGAATAATAGCTATATTGAGTTTTATTATTTTGTATCCACCACTATTATCGGGTTCATCCTCATCCTTCAGTTCATCTTGCTTATCGTATGTGTGATTATATTTTCGCTTAAAGGGAATAGGGACGCTATCATTTTTGCCATTGGCTTTGGAACGGCTGCATTTACTGTAGTGTCAGAGTTACTGTGGTATTACATTCATAAGGGGAACTATGATTTATTCTTGTGGAAGTGGGGCATTGTTGCCTTCATAATCTCCTTGATCGTAATTCTGGAGCGAAGACTAGCCTATAGCCATCAACAGGTTGTTAACTATTCTAAAGAATTAGAGCGTTTTAACAACGAATTGCAGCGTTCAGAAAAAATGGAAATTATTAGCGAGCTTGCTGCATCTGTTGCTCATGAAGTGCGGAATCCACTCCAGGTAACTAGGGGTTTCCTTCAGCTGCTTAGCGAGAAATCCGTTGGTGAAGAGGAAATATTTATGTCGATGGCCCTTAGTGAGCTGGATCGTGCTTCCGGGATCATTACGGATTTCTTAACCTTCGCAAAACCGGAATTTGAGACGATTTCCAGTCTGAATTTGTATAATGAATTTAAGCATATTGAGAGTATTATGCAGCCGCTTTGTCATTTAAATGGAGGAAAAATGATTCTTGATGTATCGGGCGAATTATGGGTGAAGGGGAATTCCTCGAAGTTTAAGCAAGCCTTCATCAACATTATCAAAAATAGCATTGAATCTTTCCGTGACGAAGGATTTATCTATATGTCGGTGTATGCGGAAGAGGAGAACGTAATTATTCATATCAAAGACAACGGGGAAGGGATGGACGCGGATGTCCTGCACCGATTGGGAGAGCCTTATTTCACTAAAAAGAATAAAGGCACAGGTCTTGGATTAATGGTCACTTTCCGTATCATCGAAGCTATGCAAGGTAAAGTGAAATTCACAAGCAAAAAAGGAGTGGGAACCGAATCCATCACCATACTGCCATTGGCAGAAGCTCCGGATGATTCTCACTCCTTAGGGGGTTAATCTTGTTGTCTTACCACGAACCGCGTGGTGCTGCGGTTGCCTTCAATACATCGGATGTAGGACTTGGTGGAATTACAAGATAGAATTCGTTGGAGCCTTCTTCAACGGCTTTCAAGGTAACGCTGTCGGGAATGATTACGCCTAGTGCTTCTTGGAGAGCCGCTTTTGGGTCTGAGAGTAGTCTTTTCTTGAAACTTGGATCTTCCCATGCCTTTTGAATGACTTGATTTCTAAGAATTGCTTCTGACATAATAATCACCCTTCCCAAATTGTATATATTTACCTTTAATAATATAACATAGCAAAACTACTAATACTATTCTTTTTATTACAAAATAATAGAATTAATGGACATTTTTTGACAACCAATGATATAATCCTCCGTTTAGCAAGAGCTGCTTGTCCGCTTCGATGGAATCAGAGATCTGTTGTAAGTTACTTACTAGCATGGAATGGAACGCGATAAGATGAGGGACATTAAGGTCGGAAGCTGTAACTTTGTTATGTGTGTCGTGTGCTAATTCCGTATAGGTATGTAGACCATTTGCAGTGAATAGATAAAATTCGACCTCTTGTGAAGTGAGTTTAGCTGCACTGCTGTTTGGCAGATGTTTGCGAGTTAGGGAGAGAAGACAATTATAGTTGCCCGCGGATAAATCTTCTTTCCAGTCCTCATAGTCATCCAGCATTTGCAGTGTAAGCAAAACCGAATGGATAAGTTCTTCAGCTTGCGGCACTAAATCACTCTTTCCAGACATCAGAAGGGCAGCGGTGCTGGATAGCTTGAGCGGACTGGCTTTATAGGAAATTTTGACCCGATCATTAAGGAAATAGTCACTGGTATTTTCGTTGCTAACACTATCTGCCCACTCCATGATATAACGATTAAATAAGATCCAGAAAGCAGATGGCTCCGGAAATAGTATCCGGTAGATATTTAAAAATTCGACATAAAGCAAATTCGCCAAGGGTAATTTTTCGTATGCGGAGGATTCTTGGCTGTCCATCAGGTCATCCTGTATGAAGAAATACAACATAAAAAAGACGTTGCCCATCGACATCTGGCGAGTAACCTCTGCAGAGATTCCGCATCCCTTCTGCAGCCAAAAGGGTAAAAGATAACATATGTAGTTTTTGTGGCTTTCAGCGTTAAATACGTTAAAATGCTCAAGATAGGACATGCCTTGTTGATTTAGAGGTTCTGGAAATTCAGAAATAATCCGTCTGCTTTCTTGGAATACCAAGCGCAGTTCATCTTCGTAGTCATTTAGCCAATCCATAACAACCCTCCTATAAAATTTTTACGAAAATGGTTCTTTTGCCCTGATTATAGCTTTCTCTTTATTCCATTACAACTAAAATTTAGGAGGTATTAGCAGATATGGAATGGTATACTTTCGGCCAGATGCTTATGGCTATTCGAATGGGTCAAAAGGCGGAAACACCGGATGGCCGCATGGTTATGCGTACTTCCACGGGACTTTTTTGGATAAACGGAATCTTGAAGGGAAAAGTGGTAGAAATCAAAGACTATCTGTTCTCTGACCTATGGCGAATCTATGAGGATGAGGAAAGCCAGCAGGAGGGAATTGGCAGGGAACAACACGAGCAACGTGAGCGGGAGATGCTTGAGAATCAATATGAAGAGCTGCGTTGGGCGAACCGAAAGCGTTAGTTCAACGTTCGATTACCCAACAGCAGCTATATAGTGAATATTAATAAGAAGGATTAGGAACTTACGGATGCGGAGAGTTCTGATTTCAATGCTTCATATTGACTACGCAGGCGTTGAAGTTTCGAGATACTTTGCTCCAAGCCGCCGAGCCGGTTGCGTTCCGTCCACAAGAGACGATATTGGTGAAGGAGTACATCAAGGTCATTGATTTGCTTCGTAATCAGCGCAGGATCAAGCGAATCTGGTGCTGATGTCAACTGTAGCTTGATTCTGCCCAGCTGCACAGCATGCTTCACAAAATGGATGCCATTACTCAGTTCTTTCAGCACAAGAGCAGCATCTTCACATTGAAGATCTAACCCCGATAGCCGCGCCTCAATGGAGAGCAGATATTCTTCGAGATGATTGAAGTGTTCCTCAGTAAGCTTCTCTATGATTAGGAAATTGTCCAGATGGGTACGCAGCAGCAGGGACATTTCTGCATCATTTGAACGGTTGATACTGGATTCAAGCTGATAGTAATTGCCGAGATCCAGGAGCAGCTGGCCAATTCCCTCAGAACGATCTGCAAAAATAAATCTATTTAAATACTGTGCAGTATCTGCTTCCAGATTATGATCTACACTCCAGGATAGGGCTGCGCCGTAGGCGAAGCCGGCATAGCTGACCGGCAGATGCTGCCAGTGTCCAAAATCTCCCCAATCCGTAATGAGATAACCAATAGCGCCGTTGTTTTTGCCATGAATAGCTGCACTGCGCAGATTGGCTAACATATTGTCTGTGCGTCCTGTAATGGAGTTCCATGAGCTGGTGCCTGGGCAGACATAAAAAGGAATACCTGCTTCACGGAATTTGAGCGTATCGGACTCGAAGGGATGCTCAGCGCTATAACCCCATTCCATAGCAATAATATCCTTAGGAAGCTGAGGAATCAGTTCGGGATGCTGGATAATGATATCGCCCCAGAATTGCATCGTTTTGCCACGTTTTGTAACCAACTCATAAATCTTTTGTAGGAATGATAAATAGAGTTGACCTTTGCCTTGAGTTTCTGCCAGAGCTTTATTTTTACCAAGACCGAGTTCATAGGTCTCATCGCAGCCTACATTAAACTGATTGGAGCTAAAGTAAGGTAGCAGATCGTCAAACATTTTGTCTAGCAGAGGTAGTACAGCAGGATCTTCGGTATCAAAAGTACCAGGGTGCATAAATAAGCCTTCTGGATAAACGTCCTGCGCATACAAATTCTTCGGAAGCATAAAGCCTTCGGGAATTTCAGCTAAAGCGTTGAATTCTGGACGAGAGAGCCAGCCCTCCATATGCCCAAAGCTGTTCTGATTGGGAACAAGCTCTATATAACGTGCTTTGCAATAGGCATCCAGAAGCAGGATTTCCTCTCCGGTAATTGGGGTTTCAAGCTCCCAGACTTGAGGGAAGGATTCATAAGCGAACGGAGCACCTTCTATATATAGCTGAAGTTCATTCATCTTCAAATCAGCCATAAGGTCAATGATCCGGTACAAGGTTTCTTGCTTCGGGATTTTATTGCGGCTGATATCTATGAGCAGGCCTCTGGCTCCAAAATCAGGTTCATCGCGAATATGCAGCTGAGGTATAGATTTGCCACTTTGTTCTATGATTTGTTTCAGGGTTGCTGCTGCGTAGAAGGCGCCTACAGGAGAGCTATAGGAGACAACGATACCCTTCTGATCGACAACAATCTCATATGCCTGTGCAGACAATAATGGCACATAGTTAAAGTTACAGACAGATACAACGGTTGGACGTAAGCCAATGGATAAAGTCAGCTGCAGATTCAATGCTTGTGCAATCACTTCCTGTAGTTTTCGTGCAGCTGGCATGGCAGATTGTTCTTCCATATTAGGAAGCACGATGCTTCCGCTTGTTGGGAAATGGAAGGAGCCTTGTGACAATGTGATTTCACGCGGATTAGGGAAAAGCAGTAGTGTAGAATGATTAAGCATAGCGTGGACACCTCTTATTCATGTAGAATATGATCATCTTCACAATAACCTTATCACTACTAAACAAGGGGAGGAATGCCTATAATGTCCAAGCACATGGATTATATGATCAGTCCATATCCAATAAGAATTATTGATCCGAAGGTTGAATCCTCCAAGCTGAAGCTCAAGAATATAAGGGTGGGACAGGCAGGTCATCTGCCAGGAAGAACGTTATTCCGTTCAGGTGTAGTTTTTGAGCACTGGGCCATTGTTTACATAGTGTCAGGTAGTGGCTCCTACATGGAGATTGGGGGAAAAGAGCAGCAGGTGCGTGAAGGCAGCTTATACTTTTTTCGCCCAGGTTACAGTTATAACTTTGGTCCACCACCGGGAGGCAGCTGGGATGAGTATTATATTAACTTTAATGGCACGCGTGTATCCGAATGGCTGGAATCGGGCCTCATAGCCGGGGGAAATGTTTTTCAAGCCCAATCTATAGTAGGTCTTACTACCTTATTTGAAGAAGTGCTGGAACGGATGGAGAGCGGAGAACCTGTGGATGCGGATCGGGCAGCATTATTGCTCGAAAGAATGCTGCTGGAGTGTTCTTTTATAATAGAAGAAAAAAGTTGGAATTCTCAGGCTGATTATATGCGTCAGATTCGGGAAGACCTGAACTTATGCATTTATGGTGAAATGGACCTAGAACAAATAGCGGCAAAACATCATGTTTCGATGTCTACACTTCGTCGTCTTGTTCGACGCAGCAGTGGATACCCGCTTCATGAATATATTCACCGTCTAAAAATGGCGGAAGCCAAAAAGTTGCTTTTTAACACCTCATTACAAATTAAGGGAATTTCTAGTATGCTTCATTATAATGATCCGTTCTATTTTTCTCGTTTATTTAAAAAATATATGGGGATCGCACCCCAGCTTTGCCGGAATAACATTTAAATCGACATCCTCCTACTAGAGTCCCAACAGTAATTGTTATAATTTGTATAATTGTTGTCGTTTTATAAGATATGTTGAAAAATATGGATTAATATTACATAAATGTGTTAGTTCTTATTAACTATAGTGGATAAAATTCCAAATTTTAGTGATAAAACCTACTAAAAAAATAATAAATTTTTTGTAACTATTTTTCAAATGGAAGCGCAAACATGGGAAATGTCAACTTGTTATTGTGATTTTTCTCATGTATGATGCTTTTATCGAGCACAGTACAATCTCGCATTTTCCAAAAAAACTGGAGAATAGGGTGGTGGGATGAAAATCAAACCAACTGCAGAAGACAAACTGATTGCGTATTACAGGTATTTTTCATTGTCCCTCACATCACTCATGTATCTTCTAGATAAGACGGGACCTTCCATAATTTATAAATCACTTATTATTGCTATACTTGTTGTGTTTGCACAAACGTTCTCATTTTGTTATCGAAGGCTACGCAGCAGACCAAAGACTCTCGTCCTGGCTGTTAGTATAGAGATGGTGGGAATTATCGCATTGACCTTGTTTACGGGTGGGTACGAAAGCTCTTTTAGGCTCTATGTGCTTAATCCTGTATTGATTGCTGCAGGCTCATTGTCCATTTATTTTGGATGGTCGTTGCTCTTAAGCTATATCAGTATTTTTGCGGTGCTCTGTTATTTTTTTATCAATTCTGCGAACAGAAATTTTTTAGAAATTGTATTTATAAATGGGAATCTGTTTCTAACACTGGTACTTACGGTTATAATAATGCAGATCGTTAATCGGATGAAGCGGCAACGTGAAGAATCGAATGCTCGCACGAAAGAGACGATGGAGCATATCAAATCCCTGTACCATATCGTGGAAACCTCAAGCCAACATGATTTCATGAATATCGGTCAAGTGATCACCGATTATGTTGTTAAGCTAACGAAGCTAGATAAGGCTTTGTTTTGGTTCGCCAAGAAAAGCGGAGAACCAGCTCCGCAGAGCAGGCAGACCGGCTGGCAGCAGGAAGAGGAACAGTTCCTATTCTCAGAACTGGGAAAACATGAGCATGAATGGAGATTGCAGCGAGAGCCTATTTTTAGAAATCTGCCGGGATTAGGCGATTTCCTGCTGATGCCTGTACGGATGAGCACCCGTTTTGTAGGGATGATTGGACTCAAGCTGGAGTCTACAGAGGGGCTGGAAGGCCGCAGATGGTATATTCAACAATTGATATTCTTATCTGAGCTAAGTGCGAATATTCTTGAAAGACATGAGCTTGGTGTGATCGAGAACCGGTTGATCATCACGAACGAACAGAACCGGATTGCGGATGAAATGCACGACAGTGTGTCGCAGAGCCTTTTTGGTATTGTGTATGCGACGCATTCGCTGAAGGAATCGTGGAAGAGAATGTCTGATCATGAGCTAGAAGAACAAATTGAGCTTATTCATGACTCTGCAACAAAGGTTGCCAAAGAACTGCGGATCACGATCTACAGTCTTAGCTCCAAGAAGAGTGGAGGTCCTACTTGGTTGGGCATGGTAAGATCACATTTGAAGAGCTTATCCAGATTAAATGATGTTGATATTGATTTAAAAATAACGGGCGATGATTTCAGTCTCCCTTATCCTTACCACAAGGCGCTTTTTCGGATTATCTCCGAAGCCACGGGTAATGCCATCAGGCATGGTGCTGCCAGTCGAGTGGATGTAGAACTGTCTCTGAAGCCGACTTGGATTCGATTATTGATTTGTGATAATGGTGTTGGTTTTGATACTGATTTGTTATGGATTGAATCTGAAGATAGTGTAAGCGGACTTGGCATGAAGAATATGCAATATTTGACCCAGTCGCTCGGTGGCGACTTTCAGTTGTCCAGTAATGAGAGCACAGGAACAAGAATTATGATTTCGATTCCTGTCGGTGTAGCTGAATTAAAGAATGCATAAACTTTAGGCGGGAGGTCGTTTCTGTGAAAATCGTCATTGTTGATGATCATCCTTTAGTTAGAAGAGGACTGGCATCTGTCATTTCGATGCAACCGAATGTGCAGTTTGCGGGTGAGGCGACGAATGGCCAAGAAGCGCTTCTTGTGATTGAGGAGACGCAGCCTGATCTCGTATTGATTGATCTTAAGCTAGCAGATGAATCGGGATTGGATGTCATCAAGACAGCGCGTGCTCGTGGTATCGTTAGTAAGTTCATTCTGTTGACGTCATCTGCAAGCAGAGAGGATTTCCTGAAGGCTGAAGAAGTACTGGTAGATGGATATGTACTGAAAGAGGCGTTGCCCGAGGAGTTACTGTTTGCTATCCAATTGGTGCACAAGGGAAGAAAGTATTATGATCCTGGTCTGATGGAAGATAAAATGCGCATGAGTGGAAACAGCCCAACGGATGAATTAACACCCAAAGAAAAGGAAGTCCTGATCGAGCTGGGACAGGGCGCCTGCAACAGAGAAATTGCTTCACGTCTTTTCATTAGTGAATTTACGGTGAAGAAGCATGTCAGTCAGATTTTAGCTAAATTACAGGTGGCTGATCGTACTCAGGCAGCGCTTTATGCAAATGCTGTCGGATTAACCAAATATGAAATGTCTTACGAGTGAAAATTGAAATAATTCGTAAGCATAGTACATGAACACGGACAGGTTGTCCGTGTTTTTTTGTGCGTTAAAACCTAAATTTGCCCTCGATATGGCACTAAAGTATACCTAATCCCCCTCTTAAGAGGTATAACGTCTTACTCCAAAGTGAAGAGGAAAGTGATGGTATGAGCCATGTGGCGAATGGTGTGGATTGATAGAATTAAAGCAACAACTGAAACTTTCATGAATGCTTTCAGAATGTAATTTTAGCGGAAGGAGGGTTACTGTGGAAAAGACGATTCTGGATTACATTAACCTGATTAAAAAAAGGTTTTGGCTCATCATGGTGTTCGTTTTGATCTCCTGTGCTACGACTTACTATGTTAGCAAAAACTTCGTTGAACCCGTCTATTCCGCTTCCGGACAGCTGCTTGTCAACAACATTGCCAAAGCTCCCGAGAGCAACAATCTTAACGATTTGAGCTTTAGCCTGAATTTAATTGAGAGTTACAAGGAAATTATGAAATCACCGACCATCATGAAAAGCGTAATAGAAAATCACCCGGAGTTTGGTCTCACGGCCGATGAACTAAGCCAGAAGCTTGAGATTAAAACTTCAGAGAAGAGTCAGGTGATCAACCTCAATGTTCAGGATGAAAGCTACACTAAAGCTGCCGGGATCGTAAATGCGGTATCGCAGACATTCATTCGTGAATTGCCATCGCTGATGAGGGTAGACAATGTTACCTTGCTGACACCGGCCGATCCGACTGATGTTCCAGGGCCCTCGAACGGCGGGTTTGCGATGAATCTCATCATCAGCTTTGTTGTATCACTTATGGCTGCCCTAGGAATTATTTTGCTGATGGAAACACTTAACGGCACATTAAGGTCTGAAAAGGAAGCGGAATATGACCTTGGTCTTCCGGTAATTGCTTCGATCGCAACCATTCGTAAACGTGATTTAGGTAAGGCGGCAGGCAACACCAGAGTGAAGGAGGGTGCTTATGTTGCGGCTAAATAAGAGTCTGGTTACAGACGTTAATCCATTCTCGCATATCTCCGAATCGTTCCGATCACTGCGCACATATATACGTCAGCTTGGACTAGCACAGGGCGGCGGAGGAAAAGTGCTGCTCTTTACGTCAGCAGAAGCTGGAGCAGGCAAGACGACAATATTGTCGAATCTCGCGGTCTCTTTCGTCCAGGATGGCAAGAAGGTAGCGGTGGTTGACTGCAATCTGAGACATCCCGGTCTTCATACCGTGTTTGAAGTAGAGGGGAGTGACGGGCTTGCGGCTTATTTAAGTGGGCAAGAGGAAGCAGATAACATCGCTGTCCTCGGAAACTTAGCCAATCTTTCAGTCATCCCGGCGGGAAAAACTCATGTTAGTCCGCCGGATTTGCTAGGCAACCCCAAAATGACCGCTTTGCTTGAGGAACTAAAAGAAAACTACGATCTGATCCTGCTGGATTCTCCTTCGGCAGTCGATTTCAGTGATGCTCGTATATTGGCACCTCAAGCGGACGGCGTGATTCTGGTGGCCAGATATGGAAAGTCCAAACGGGAATCGATTCGCAAAGCGAAGACGCTGCTTGAACAGACCGGCTCTAATCTAATCGGAATTGCCATGAACCAGGCGAAGTAAATGTTTATGCTTTCGAAGTGTTTTTTGCTCGAAGTGAAATCATTGAAGCTAATGCTCACAAAACTTAAGTTTATGCTTTCGAAGTGAGTTTTGTACGAAGTGAAATCTTTGAAGCTAATGCTCACAAAACTTTTAGGAGGTAAAGTGCGATGAAAAAGGTGAAAAAAGTAATCATACCCGCGGCAGGACTAGGTACGCGCTTTCTTCCTGCAACGAAAGCCATGCCTAAAGAAATGCTTCCGATTATCAATAAACCAACCATTCAATACATTGTTGAGGAAGCTATTGCTTCCGGTATTGAAGATATCATCATTGTTACTGGTAAAGGTAAAAGAGCCATTGAAGATCATTTTGACAATGCGTTTGAGCTGGAGTCTAGGCTTCTGGAAGATGGAAAGCTGGATCTGCTTAAAGAGGTTCAGCGTTCAGCCAAGGTAGAAATTCACTATATCCGCCAGAAAGAACCAAAGGGTCTGGGGCATGCGGTATGGTGTGCAAGACGGTTTATCGGAGACGAGCCATTCGGTGTCATGTTAGGCGATGATATCGTCACAGGAGCCGTACCTTGCCTTAAGCAGCTGATTGATCAATATGAAGAAACACAAAACTCGGTTATCGGAGTTCAAGAAATTCCTGATGAATTCACGAATCGCTACGGTATTATTGAACCGGATTTGCAGGACGGTAAATTGTATCGGGTTAACAATTTTGTAGAGAAGCCGCCACTAGGTACGGCACCTTCCAATCTGGCGATCATGGGTCGTTATGTGTTTACTCCGAAGATCTTTAAGTATCTCGATTTAATGGAAGAAGGCGCCGGCGGAGAGATCCAGTTGACAGATGCCATTCAGAAGCTGAATCAGAGTGAACGGGTATATGCCTATAATTTTGACGGAACAAGATATGATGTCGGCGAGCGGCTTGGATATATTTTGACAACACTTGAATTTGCACTGCAAAGCGAAGATTTGCGCTATCCGGTGATGGATGCAATGTCGGAATGGCTGAATAAAATGGGACAAACCAGCTTGAGTAGTTAAGTTGAGTTCGCAAAATTTTAGATGAGGAGGATGAGCATGCAAAAACTGCCGGAAGACTACGAGGCGGTCCTGCCGAAAATTTACATGCTGCATACCGATGAGAGAAGGAAAGAAGCAGAGTCCTATTTGATAATGAAACGGATGATCGATATCTTTTTTTCCGCTCTTGGTCTTCTCGTGTTAATGCCATTATTTGTTGTCGTGGCGATTCTGATCAAGCTGGAGGATCCGAAAGGAAAGGTGTTCTTTCGGCAAAACCGGGTTGGGAAGAATGAAAAGCAATTCCCGATGTATAAGTTCAGATCCATGGTTAGTAACGCTGAGGAGTTAAAAGAAAACCTGATGGCCTATAACGAAGTGAGCGGTGCCATGTTCAAGATTAAGAACGATCCGCGGATCACACAGATAGGGAGATTCCTGCGCAAGACGAGCATCGATGAGCTACCTCAGCTGTGGAATGTGCTGATAGGTCAAATGAGTTTGGTTGGTCCTCGTCCTCCGCTGCCAGAAGAGGTGGCTCAGTATACGGAATATGACAAACAGCGTTTGACGGTTACACCAGGCTGTACCGGATATTGGCAAGTGAATGCCCGAAACAGTGTCGGCTTCGACGAAATGGTACAGCTGGACTTAACCTACATCCATATTCGGAGCACCATGCTGGATCTAAAAATCATTGCTAAAACCGGACTGATGTTACTCGGTTCAAAAGATGCTTATTAATAATGTGGAAATTAGGTGAATGCCGATGCGTGAATACGGAGACGTTCCTAAGCTTTCCATTATCATCTGTACCTACAACAGAGCACCTTTATTGATCAAGACGCTTCAGTCACTTTTAAAGCTGGATCACTTAGAGCAGGCGGAGATCATTGTTGTGGATAACTGTTCCAAGGATGATACTGAAGCTTGCGTCAAAAAGTTTATAGGAAAGCATGGAGCTGATGTAGATATCCGCTACATGATGGAGCCGATGCAGGGGCTTTCAGCGGCTAGAAATACAGGAATTCTGGCTTCCAAATCGCCGCTGATTGCCTTTCTCGATGATGATGCGATACCTTGCCAGCGTTGGATAACAACGATTGTCAGTACTTTCGAGAGTAAACCGGAGGTCATGGCTATGGGAGGCAAAATCGCTCCGATATTTGAAAGTAAACGTCCGGACTGGTTGATTAAACCCTTTGAGCTTCCGTACACGATTGTTGATTTAGGTAGCCGGATTAAGGAATATCCCAAGCAACTTCATCCTTGTGGGGCCAATATGGCGATGCGGAAGCTCGTATTCGACATCAGTCTTTTTCCCCTGGATCTCGGAAGAAAGGGTGATTCTCTGCTCTCCGGTGAAGAGACCTGGTTATTCGGACAGATTCAAAAAGAAGGGCATTCCATCCTCTACCATCCGGAAATGGCGGTTGACCATTTCGTTCCGGCGGCCCGCTTGACGGAAGACTGGATTATGAGGCGCTATTATAGCCAAGGTATCTCTAACGCTATGAAAAGCGAAGGACTAAAAGGCAAGCTGCTTCTAGTGGGAAAGACAGCCGCTAAGCTCGTGTATATCCTGGCTGATTCTATCCTCTCAAGAAGCAAAGGAAGAAGGCTTTTGAACAAATGCAGGCTGGAGAGTATTCGTGGAACGCTTCATATGATTCTCAATCGGGAGAGGCATTCCGCAGCGGGGTGAGGGATTAACATGACAAATTTTGAGTGGGGCTCCAAATTAAATGTTTTGCCATACGGGATGCTCTATCTCATGTCGGCCCTGTTCTTTGGAACGGCGGTCATCTACCAGCCGATGATTGCGATAGCTGCCGTGCTTCTGATTATTTTGCTGGGAATCTCGATTTCACGGCCTGAACTGATCAGTTATTTCGTTCTAATCACAACGGCAATATCGATTAACTTTTTATATGATGGCAGCATGTTCGGAATGGAGATACTGTCCCTTTATAAATTGGTTATCGTGATGCTGCTTGTTCCTTGTATTCTGGTCAATGGCTTGCGGTTTCGTCTGAGTCACCCCTTGTGGGCAATGGTGGCGCTGCTGGTGATTACCTTTGGATCTTCGATCTGGCTGCCGGAAATGACCTCATCCATTGCAGTTAAAGCTTTTATCGGTCTATCCATTCCATTCGTATTTTTATTAATCAACTGGAAAAAGAATGTAGCCGAGCTGCAAATCAAAATTATCTGTATGCTTCCTCTTGTTAGTGTAGTGGTTGGTTTGTTGCTGCAGCTTGCGCATGTTCATAATTTTCTCAACATCGAGTATACAGGCGCTGTACGGATTCAGGGGGCTAATATTCCTGCGCATCTAGCGATGCTGGCCTTTATGGGAGTAGCGATTCCATTTATTGAGGTGAAGCGGAATCCGCAGCAAGCACGCTTTTTCTATATCATGTTAGTTCTGAATTTCTTTATCTTGATTGGAACAGGAACAAGAGGGCCTATCTTGGCACTTGGACTTACCGTTCTCTACTACTTCTATGATATTCTTCGCCAATATTTGAAGGGCAGAACCTATCTGCTAATTCCGTTGATGGGTGCATTTTTCCTGATTATGGTCGCTGTTTTCTGGCAGCTTGATAATTTTGAGAAACGTTCCTTTGAGAGACAGACAGATACGGCTGTTGATTTATCAGGAAGGTCGGAGGCATGGGAGTATTTCTTAAATAAGGCTGCGGACTCTCCTTGGTCTGGTAGAGGGCTTGGAGCAGTGACGGTAGCAAATGATGGAACGTTGTATAAGGGTTTTGTAGTTCCGCACAACGAGTATATCCGCTTTTACTTCGATGGGGGATATATTGGCGCTATTCTGTTGATGTTCTCTTTATTGGCTGTATTTATTCTGGTGTACAGAGCATTGGCTCCGCCGATCAAACCTTATTATCTATTATTTATTGCAGCGTTTTTAATCTACTCATTCTCCGATAACACGCTGTCGACGGTCCAATTTATTATTCCGTTCTGTTGGTACCTGAACTGCCTGTATCGATCTTCACAGCCAACCGATTCCCCACAAAAAGAAGTGATACGATGAGTCAAGTGAATATGTTCGATGTCAATTTTGATAACTATGATTTCATGGATTTGCTTGATTACATTGATAAAACCATTCAGGAGAGGAATCAGTCTTATATTCTCACTTGTAATGTAGATCATGTGATCAAGCTTCGTAAGGATAAAGAATTTCAAACGGTATATTCGAAGGCAGGCGCAGTTGTTGCTGACGGAATGCCACTGATCTGGGCATCCAAAATGCTAGGTAAGCCGCTTAAGCAGAAGGTATCCGGCGCGGATCTATTTAATCGATTGGGCAACGCCTTTGAGCAAAGGAAGTACCGGCTGTTCTTCTTAGGCTCAGCTGAAGGCGTGGCGGAACGGGCAGCAATGAATTTGAAAACAGCGCATCCCGGAATAAATGTGGTTGGCTGTTATTCTCCATCCTATGGATTCGAGCACAATGAGGAGGAGAATGAACGCATTATAGAAATGCTGACAGAGTGCCAGCCAGATATCGTATTTGTTGGTGTAGGAGCGCCTAAGCAGGAAAAGTGGATTTATCGCCACTATACCTCTTATCAAGCTCCGATATCGATCGGAGTGGGAGCGACCTTTGATTTTCTGTCAGGCTCAGTGAAACGAGCACCTAGCTTCATGCAAAAAACAGGGTTCGAATGGTTCTGGCGGCTTAGCCAGGAGCCCGGCCGGCTCTGGAAAAGATATCTTGTGGACGATGCACAATTTCTACTTTTATTACTTAAGGAACTGCGTAAGCGGGATAAGGTGAAGGAAGGAGGCTTGGAATGAGTGTATTTACGCCCCCATCACTTAGGTTCATCAAGACAGCTGGATTAATAGGGGGGACTGCTGCTGTAGGTGTCTCTCTTCCGCTGATCATTGGCTTCTCCAGTGCGATGCTGAGTTCATCGAACAGTCTGCAGGGAGCCATTCTCTCAGCCATCCTATTCCCGGCTTTCTTGTTAGCCATACTTAGACCGAAAATGCTGGTTGCTTATACCTTGCTAATCTGGGCCGTAGCTCCAGAGCTGCGCCGCATTGCTGACTGGTCAGAAGGAGTTTATCACTCTGTATCCTTGCTGAGCTTAGCTCCCTTGTTAACCGGTGTAACCTTGATCATTCCGCTGCTGAAGGAGATTCATAATATTCAAAAAGCCTCCACGCGGATCATGTTAATGTTCGCAGTTGCGCTGGGTTATGGTGCTTTAATCGGTTTGGCTAAGAATGGCATGGGCTCAGTTTATGACTTAGCGAATTATATTGTGCCACTGCTGTTATTGCCGTACTTTGCCGTCACGAAGTTCAAGCCGAAGGATATCGATCGATTGCTTACTGCTTTTGCCAATATTGCAGTCCTAGTTGCCATTTACGGGATTGTTCAGTATTTGACAGTGCCACCTTGGGATGTGTTCTGGATGAAACATGCGGACATGATGTCCATCGGAAATCCATATCCATTGGAAATCCGAGTGTTCTCTACGCTGAATTCGCCCGGACCGGCAGCAACATTCTTAGCGTTTGCTTTAGTTCCGATGATACTGGAGAAAAAATGGCGGGGAACATTGCGCTGGATCGGCGTTCTGCTAGTTGTAATTTGCCTGCTGACTACTTTAGTACGTGCGGCATGGCTGATACTTCTGGTGATGCTGCTCATGTACATTGGAACCTCTCCTTCTAAGGGAAAGTGGAAAACCTTGATCCAATTAGTTTTTGTGGCTGCTGCGTTGTTCTGGGTTGTGCCGAAATTGCCTGGCGCCGAAGGACTGGTTGCTCGGGTAGAGACACTATCTTCTGTTCAGGAAGATCACTCTTATAATGAACGGCTAAGCTTATGGCAAAACATGCTGCCGATGGTCGCTGCCAATCCAGTAGGTCAGGGAATTGGTAGTGTAGGCCAAGGGACTAAGCTTGGTAATGACGGCGAGCTTGGAGAGTACGGAATTATGGATAACGGAGTTATCGCTTTACTGCTTACCTTTGGTGTTCTGGGTGCTGTTTTCTTCTTCGGAGCTTTAGGCGCAGTTGTCAAACAGATATTCGCTAGAGTAATCAGCAGGGACCAATTGCAGCCCTACGCCCGACTTGCGTTAGCTACTTGGACCGGTGCGATTGTCAGTCTAGTTTCAGATAATGGGTTTCCCGGACTCAAGGGATACTTAATCTGGATGCTGATCGGTCTTGGCCTCAGCGCAAGGGAGATTACTCAAAGTAGAAGGAAGGGAACACCGTATGCAGCAGTTGAATGCAAAATCTCTCCCCGCTAGAACAATCTGGTCATCTTTTAGACTGTTCGCCAAGAGCAAGGACAACAGCTCGGCAGCCGTAAAAACTATGTTTGTCAGTGTCATGATCCTATTGATTAACATGTTAACTGGTGTACTGACCGCCCGTTATCTTGGACCGACAGGTCGTGGGGAACAGACGGCGATGATTAACTGGTCACAGTTTCTGGCGTTTAGCATGAGCTTTGGCATTCCTTCAGCTCTCATCTATAACGCTAAGAAAAACCCGGAGGATGCCGGAGTGCTTTATCGTATGGCGTTGCTGCTTGGTACCATTTTTGGGGTCATAGCGATGATTATAGGTATCGTGGTCTTGCCTTATTGGC
Source organism: Paenibacillus sp. FSL R7-0163 (assembly GCF_037969975.1). Lineage (NCBI taxonomy): Bacteria > Bacillati > Bacillota > Bacilli > Caryophanales > Paenibacillaceae > Paenibacillus > Paenibacillus sp. FSL R7-0163. The sequence goes on along the minus strand of NZ_CP150224.1, from coordinate 5,111,373 downwards.
TGAAGTCATTCAGTCCGGAGGTCGTGACCTTTGCTCAGTGGTCTATGATTCTGTGTCCGATTATAGCGATCTCTCAAATTAACAATGCAGCTTTTCAATTCAGAGGAGAATACAAGAGATTTAATTGGATTCGCTATCTAGTGCCATTGCTTACACTGACGATGATCGGGATATTGATCGCGCTGGATCAGATGAATCCTTTTACAACTGCAGTTGCCTATCTCCTTCCGGGGGCGCCGCTGTTTATCGGAATGACGATTTCCTTGCTTCGCACCTATAAGGTGAAGATGAGAGGGGCCTATCAGAATTTAAAAAGATTGTTCACTTACGGGCTGGGTTCCTACGGCAATGACTTGCTTGGCAATTTCTCTACCTATATCGATCAGATTGTAATTGCCGGTTTGTTAAGACCTGCTGATTTGGGGCTGTATGTAGTGGCTGTGAGTCTATCGCGGATGGTTAATTTTTTCTCAAGTTCGATTACGATCGTCTTGTTTCCTAAGGCTTCTGAGCTGTCAAAAGAACAGGCAGTTGAGTTAACATTCAAAGCCTTTCGAATAAGTACGACCTTCACCATGCTTGGCGGAGTAGTTCTGATGCTCTTAGCCCCTTTAGTAATTCCGTTGATGTACGGCAAAGACTTCAATGCGGCATTAACCGTGTTTCGTTTGTTGCTCCTTGAAGTGACTATTAGCGGGGGGACGATCATTCTGGCGCAGGCCTTTATGGCGCTAGGCAAGCCGAAAATTGTTTCGATGCTTCAAGGTTTTGGCTTACTCTTGGTTATCCCAATGTTGTTCCTGCTCATCCCTAAATTTGGCTTACTCGGAGCAGGGATAGCGATGTTGTCATCAGCAATCCTGCGATTTTTCTTCATTGTTCTCAATATAAAGTACACCTTAAAAGTTAAACTTCCGCGGCTGCTTATTACCCGCGAGGACATTCAGTGGATGAAGACGACGATGAATTCTTACATTCGCAAGAAACCTATGGATATGAATGGATAATGCGAAAGATAAAGGAGGAAACCTTCATGGATTCAATAAAAAGCGTGGTAGGCGGCCAAGGCAATTATCCAATATCGGCTGTCATCATCGCTCAGGATGACGAAGTTCGAATATCTAAGGCCATACAATCCTGCAGGTTATTCGCCGACGAGGTGGTTGTGATTGACGGAGGCAGCAAAGACGGGACAGTACAGCTTTCTGAAAGCTTGAATTGTCGAGTATACGTCAACCCTTGGCCCGGATATGCGAAACAGAGGGAGTTCGGAGTAGAACGCGCGGTTCATGATTGGGTCTTCCTTATTGATACTGACGAAGTGGTCAGCGACGAGTTGGCCGCAAGTATTCTTGAACTGAAACCGGGGCTTATGGATCAATCGGTTGCCTATTCTATCTACCGGATCGGTGATTTTATGGGCAGATGGCTGGATCGTGGCGAATATCTAGTGCGCCTATACAACCGCAAAGCATATGGAATTCGAAATAGCTTGGTGCACGAGATGCCCGAGGTCTCAGAAGAGCGAACCATACGTTTGACAGGAACCCTCTGGCATTATGGTTACCGCAGTATTAACGATCATGTGGCACGTTTCAATAAGTATACTGACTTGGAAGCTGAAAGTGCGTATGCCAAGGGCAAACGATTTCGGGTCAGTCATCTGCTGTTAAGACCACCAGCCCGTTTCCTGCAAAAGTATTTCTTACATGGGTTGTTCAAGAAGGGAATGTCAGGCTTCGGTGTATCCGTATTCTGGGTCATGTATGAATTCATGGTCGGCTTCAAGCATTACGAATTAATTAGATCGGGAAAGCTGACTCAGCACAATGCGAAGACGAGTCAGACCGAGAAGGAGAATAAAGGAGAGAGAAGCTATGCCGTACAGTGACGGATTGAACATTATGACGACAGGCCTTAGCTGGCCGTCGCTACAGCCGGGTGGGCTTAACACGTATTTCAAATCCGTTTGCGAGCAACTCTCCTCACGTAATCGGGTGCATGCGCTGATTTGCAGTCAAGAGACGCCTGCTACCCCTGAGGAATTGATTATTCACAATGCCGGAGATCCAAAAGATGGGATCTGGAAACGTAAGGATGCTTTCCAGCGTAAGGCGGCCGATCTGATGGGAGAGGGCAGTGGCCGTATAGATATTTTATACACTCACTTTGCTCCTTATGGTATTGGTCCAGCCTTGGAAGCAAAGAAACGTGGGATTCCTGTAGTAATGACTTTTCATGGCCCATGGAATGAAGAAATGAAAATCGAAGGCCAAGGCATTAAGCACCGGGTCAAAACAACCATCGCCAAATCCATTGAACATAGAGCCTATAAGCTTGCGGATAAGTTCATCGTGCTTAGTGAGACGTTCCGCGATATTCTCCATAAGCTGCACGGAGTGCCACTACACAAAATTATTGTGATTCCAGGCGCAGCTAATGTGGAACGTTTTATCCCCGCTACGAATCGATTGGCGATTCGCCGGACCTTGAATTTACCTGAGGGAGCAACAACCGTGCTGACTGTCCGGCGTTTGGTCAATCGGATGGGACTACTCCAGCTGCTTGAAGCCTGGAAGCAAGTTGCGGAGCGATTCCCAAATGCAATTCTGCTGATTGGTGGTAAAGGGCCGTTGCGGGGGGAACTGGAAGAAAAGATCGCCGACTATGGCTTAAGCAACAAGGTAAGGCTGCTAGGCTACATTCCTGATCATGAACTAGCCTCTTATTATCAGGCAGCGGACATGTTCGTGGTTCCCTCACAGGCATTGGAGGGCTTTGGATTGATTACCGTTGAAGCCTTATCTTCAGGATTGCCAGTGATGGCTACACCGATTGGCGGCAATAAGGAGATTTTGCAAGGCTTCCGGCCGGAATTGCTATTTAAGAGTTCAAGTAGCGACCACATGGCCGAAGGCATGATCCATATGCTTAGCAATCGAAAGCTGCTTCCGAGCCGTGATGAATGTAGAGAGCATGTACTAGAGAGATATACTTGGGAGCATGTTACGGATCAAGTAGAATCCGTGTTCCTACAAGCCTTAGGAGAGGAGGTGACCACGTAATGCTTAGAGTGGCCTATATAGATCACACTGCTAAATGGAGTGGTGGAGAAGTTGCCCTGTTTAACATCCTTACCCATATTGGAGAACAGATCGATCCACTGGTAATTCTGGCTGAGGATGGTGCGCTGGCTGAACGGCTACGTGAAAAAGGGATGGATGTCCGTATTATTCCGCTGGATGAGAGCATCAGAAGTCGTGGTAGAAATGCAGTCAACTTGGGAGCACCTGCTGCAGCCTTCAAGCTGTTGGCTTATGGCCGCAAGCTTGCGCCGCTCTTAAAAGCGGAGAAGGTAGATTGCGTGCACACCAATTCCCTGAAATCTGCATTATACGGAGCCATCGCTGCAAAAATAGCAGGCGTTCCATTGATCTGGCATATCCGGGATCATATTGGAGCCCCTTATTTAAAGCCTATCGTTGCCAAAGGAATTCGTTTGCTGTCGCGACTGCTCCCAAATGGAGTCATCGCGAATTCACATTCTACGCTGAATGCTTTGGAGCTGCCGCGTTCCAAAAAAACGCTGGTCGTATACTCCGCTTTCGCTAAAGCGATTGGTAATGGGATCGGCATGCGGGACCAGAAGAATTTTAACGTACTGCTAGTTGGTCGATTGGCGCATTGGAAAGGTCAGCATATTGTGCTGGAAGCCGCAAAAAGCTTTAAGAACGAACCTCGTGTGAAGTTCTGGCTGGCCGGAGACGCTCTGTTTGGAGAAGAGGCTTATAAGCAGGAATTGTTGCAAAAGATAAAAAACGACGAGCTTACTAATGTAAGCATGCTAGGGCATGTGGATGATATTCAAGGCCTTATGAATACTGCTGATTTACTGATTCACACTTCGGTAACTCCTGAGCCTTTTGGCCAAGTTATCGTTGAAGGAATGGCAGCGGGATTACCGGTGATCGCCTCCAATGAAGGCGGGCCGGTAGAAATTGTAGTTCAAGGTGAGACAGGATTACTGATAGAGCCTGGTGACGCGGCGATACTGGCAGACTCCATTAAATGGATGCTGGATCACCCAGAGGAAAGACGGCGGATGGCGGACAATGGGATGAAACGAGTGAAAGAGCATTTTGTTATCGAGAATACGGTCAAGGACATCGTTGACTACTATAAAGGTTTGTTGGCGGGCACCTGACAGATGATATGACGCGGTAATTCTGAAGATGATGCTCCATAAAACTTTGAGGATGATTCACATGAAAATTGCGATAGCGCACGATTACTTAATCCAAATGGGCGGCGCGGAAAGAGTGGTGGAAGTCTTTCATCACATGTATCCCGAGGCTCCAATCTACACAACGGTTTTTAACGGAAGCCGCCTTACTGACAATCTCAAAGATGCGGATATCCGTGCCTCCTGGCTGCAAAAGATTCCGGGAGTAAAGACCAATTTTAAAGGGGTGCTGCCACTTTATCCAATGGCCATCCGTGATTTGGACTTTCGCGGTTTCGATATCGTCCTGAGTTCCAGCAGTGCTTTTATGAAAAGTATTCAGGTTCCTAAACATACGTTTCATCTTTGTTACTGCCATACGCCTATGCGCTTCGCATGGGACTATGACACCTATATGGAACGTCAGTCGAATTCCGGGCTGTTCAAGAAAATGCTTAAGGTATACATGCAGCAGCTTAAAACGTGGGACCAACGGACTTCCAAAAATGTGAATCAGTTCGTAGCCAATTCTTCAGTAGTGAAGACGAGGATTCAGAATTATTATCACCGGGATGCAGATGTCATATTTCCACCGATTAATACAGCCCGGTTTACAAGCTCTTCTACCATTGGCGACTATTATTTAATTGTCTCCCGGCTTGTTTCCTACAAGCGGATTGATCTGGCGGTAGAGGCTTTCAATCGTAACGGTCTTAAGCTTTATATCGTAGGGGATGGACCGGATCGCAAGCGCCTCGAAGGCATGGCTAAGGATAATGTATCGTTTCTGGGCCGGCTAGAAGATGAGCAAGTGACTGGAATGATGGCACAGTGTCGAGCATTTATTTTTCCAGGAGAAGAGGACTTTGGAATTACACCGCTGGAAGCGAACGCTGCAGGAAGACCGGTAATTGCTTATCAAGCAGGTGGCGCACTAGATACTATTATTCCTTATGTAAATGGTGTGTTCTTTCAGCATCAAGAAGTGGAGGATCTACTTAAGGCTATTTATGAGGTAGAGTCTTACGCTTGGGATATCGATCAAATTATGGAGCATGCACGTAAATTCGATGAGCAGGCGTTTATGGTTAAGTTCAAGCAGTATGTTGAGCAGGCGTACGTCAATTTTCTAAAAGGAGGATGATTATATGAAGCTGACAGTAATCGGTACTGGGTATGTGGGTCTTGTATCTGGCGTGTGCTTTGCACTGGGCGGACATCATGTCATCTGTGTGGATAAGGACGAGGAAAAGATTAAGAAGCTGAAACAGATGGAATCGCCCATCTATGAGCCGGGAATCGAGGAACTGATTGAACTGAATCTTCGTGAGGAACGGTTATCTTTTTCTGCAGATCTTCAAGAGTCGGTGCGCCGTTCAGATATTATCATCCTTGCTGTAGGTACGCCATCACTGCCTAATGGTGAAGCAGACTTAACCTATATTGAGGGTGCAGCCGCTGAAATCGCTAAAGCGATGGAAGGGCACAAAATTATAATGACTAAATCTACAGTTCCAGTAGGGACAAATGAGAAAATCTCCAAAATGATCTCTAGCCATACCCATCATCCTTTTGATATCGTGTCTGCACCTGAGTTTTTACGTGAAGGCTCAGCGATTCGCGATACCCTCCATCCCGACAGAATTGTCATTGGTCTTGATAATCCAGAGCTGGAACCAACTATGCGCGAGCTTCATAAGGGTTTCACAGAAAATGTATTTGTAACAGATATACGCAGTGCTGAAATGATCAAATATGCTTCGAATGCATTTTTGGCCACGAAGATTTCCTTTATTAATGAGATCGCCAATATTTGTGAAAAAGTGGGAGCTGATGTAACCGAGGTAGCACAAGGAATGGGTATGGACCAAAGAATCGGGTCATCCTTCCTGCAGGCTGGCATCGGTTATGGAGGCTCCTGTTTCCCGAAAGACACTAATGCGCTCATTCAAATTGCGGGCAACGTCGATTACGAATTCAAATTATTGAAATCTGTAGTCGAAGTGAATAAGGGACAACGGTTTATGATCATCTCCAAGCTGCATGAATCACTTGGCAGCCTGCGCGGTTCGACGATTGGGATATGGGGGCTTGCCTTTAAGCCTAATACTGATGATGTCCGCGAAGCTCCCGCCAGAGAGATTGTTGAGGCACTGGTGGCTGAAGGGGCAACAGTCAAACTATATGATCCAATCGCAGCTACAAATTTCAGGCAGCAATATGATCATCCGCAGCTTCGCTGGTGCAATCTGCCTGAGGAAGCGGCTGAGGGCAGCGATGCCGTATGCCTCTTGACCGATTGGAGCCTACTCAAGGAGATTGATCTGCATCAGCTGGCGAAAAGCATGCGTAATGGGGTATTGATCGATGGACGCAACGTGTATTCCAAGGAGCAAATCGAGGGTACCGGCCTCGTTTATCATTCTGTCGGCCGCCCGCAGATGGGCGGATTGAGCGGTTATTCTGCTAGTGTGGCTGGAGCGGTTTAATCTAAGTTATATTGATTGAACTTGTGATTTTTCTATTTAGGGATGAGCCGTGACTCCAGAGAATGTTTGGACTTCCAGCCGCTGTTGTCTGCAGATTTCCTGATTTTAACCGCTGATAGCGGTAGAAATCCGCAGACAAAGGCGGATGCTATTGCTCCTCCAGTTCCAAAATTCTCTTCCGCCACTTCGTTCCCTTATTTTAAGGTTCTAAGCAATTTATAAAGTTAGGTACTCTGATTATATACCGCAGTAGCAGTAGCATTTGTAGTTGTCATTGTCTCTGTCTCTGTGGTGGCAACTAGTCTTGCTCTTGTAGTTGCAGTTGTTCTTGCAGTTGCAGCTGCCTCCCCCGGAGCAGAAGCAAATCTTTAGAAAAACGTGCTCGCTTCCGGCTGGTACAGCCCGGTGCGCATGGATCATTGTTAAAAAGTAGTTGGTTAGGTTAAGAACGGAAAGGGAATTTGGAACTGTAGAAACGGAGTGTTCGCCTTTATCCTCGGATTTCTACCGCGAGAAGCGGTCCAATCAGGAAATCTGAGGATAACAGCGATCGGAAGTCCAAAATCCCTTGGAGTGGTTCATACCTAATAAATTTTTTAAAAAATGCATCCGCTCGAACTAAGGCTAAGCGGAAGCTATACGTTTTGATAACAATTCCATTATGCTCGATTTCCATAATTCAAGGAGGTTCATTCTATGAAAATGGTACTTCTATCAGGCGGTTCAGGTAAACGGTTATGGCCGTTGTCTAACGACTCACGTTCAAAGCAATTTCTAAAGGTACTTGAAAGCCCTCAAGGTGAACCAGAATCCATGGTACAACGTGTCTGGAGACAGCTGGAGGAAGCAGGGATGGCAGAATCATCTTATCTGGCCACCGGCCGCGGCCAAGTAGAAATGATACAAAGCCAACTGGGAAGTCATGTGCCGATTATCGTTGAACCGGAGCGTCGGGATACTTTTCCGGCTATCGCCTTAACAGCTACCTATCTTTATTCAGTGGCAGGTGTTTCTCCAGCGGAGACGGTAGCAATATTGCCTGTTGACCCTTATGTAGAAGCATCCTTTTTCGATACCATAGCTATGCTTGAGGGGACCATGCTGGAAAGTGGAGCAAATCTGGCACTAATGGGTGTTGTTCCTGAACATGCCTCAGAGAAATACGGATATATTATTCCTACCGCTGAAGAGGCGGGGGGGAATGGTTTTATGAAGGTGAGTCACTTTCAAGAGAAACCAGACCGCATACAAGCAGAACAGCTCATCGAGCAAAATGCATTGTGGAATTGCGGAGTGTTTGCCTTCCGTTTAGGGTACTTGTTAGATATTTTGCAGCGTAAAGGGTTGCCTTTAGGATATGAAGAATTGCAGAAGCAGTATAAGCTATTGTCTTCCATCAGCTTTGATTATGAAGTGGTGGAGAAAGAAGAACATATTGTGGTGCAGCCGTATGATGGATTCTGGAAGGATCTTGGAACGTGGAATACGCTGACAGAGGAAATGAGCAGCAAGCATGTAGGAAAAGGTTTTGTGACGGCGGATTCTGAGGGGACTTGCTTGATTAATGAGCTGGACATTCCGATTACGGTAATTGGTGCGAAGGATCTGATCATTGCGGCTAGCCCGGATGGAATTCTAGTTACCCATAAAGCTGAGAGCCCACGGATTAAAGAAGTGCTGAAGACCTTTGAACAAAGACCGATGTACGAGGAACGCCGCTGGGGCCATTACAAAGTTATTGATTATGTGAAATATGATGAAGGCAATGAAGTGCTGACCAAACGGATTTTTATATCCGAGGGGAATAATATCAGCTATCAATTACATCGCAAGCGTAGTGAAATTTGGACAATCGTCAGCGGCGAAGCAAGTATTGTGCTGAATGAGAAAAAACATAATGTGAAGGCTGGGGACGTGGTACGTATACCGGAAGGAACGAAACACGCGATCCTTGCTTTGACGGATGTTGAGTTTATAGAGGTACAGACGGGGTCTGAATTAGTAGAAGAAGATAACATACGTATTACTTTAGACTGGAATGATATAGAACTACAACAATTCATTTCATAGGTCTAACCTATCTATTTAACCAATTCAAAATTTCTTGAAACAGGTAAATTGACTCAATTATCAAAAAAAGTCATAAAAACACTAAATATATCATTAATTGTCGTCGATACTTACGGTAAGAGAGATTATTTCTCTTAAATTGAAAAGGCAAACCTATCGAAAGGTAGGGACGCAAAGCTATAGGGCCTTCGAAAGAGTGGCAGCCTGGCTACCGAAAGGGAGATTATTTTGAAAGCTTACCGTACGTATCGATTGTTTGGTGCATTTATGTCACTCGTCCTGTTTCTGACTGCACTTCCGCTTGCTGTTGGAATTTCGCCGTCTATTGTCATAGCTGCTTCAAATTCTGGAACGCCAGTTACCCCAGGTGCCTCACCTGAAGCCGTAAAGCTGCTTAACTATTTTTACTCGATCTCAGGAAAAGGCATTATTGCTGGTCAACATGACTATTTAGAAAGTCCAGATGAAATTAACAATATGCTGAAGGGAACCAGCGGACAATATGCGGCTCTTCACGGTTATGAAATGGGTGCGATCAGTGGTCAGTCCGAAGCAACGATGGCTTGGCAACGTCAAAATGTGGTGAACAGCGCCATCAACTGGAATAAAGCGGGCGGGATCGTAGCTATGACTTTTCATGCTAACCTGCCGGGCACCTCTTATGACTGGGATAATGTGAAAAAAACACTTAGCCAGAGTGAGTTCGATAGTTACGTTACACCGGGTACTAAGCAATATAATAATCTGATCGCTGAGCTTGATAAGGTGGCAGTCTCTTTAAAAAGCTTGCGCGATGCCAATGTTCCGGTGCTTTGGAGACCCTATCATGAAATGAACGGGAACTGGTTCTGGTGGGGGAAGAAAAATAACTTTTCTAAACTATGGAATATAATGTATGACCGTTTTGTTAACGTTCATAAATTAAATAATCTGTTATGGGTATGGAGTCCGAATGCTCCCAATGTTTGGTCAGATCCTTATGCGCTAACTTATCCAGGTGCTGATAAAGTAGATATTCTGGCAGCAGATATATACGAAAATGATTACCAGCAAAAATACTATGACAGCTTGTTGAGTCTAGCCGCAGGCAAACCGATTGCGATCGGGGAGAATGGTGAAATGCCTAATCTGGAGAAGCTTCAGCAATCGCAAAGTAAATGGACGTATATGATGAGCTGGGGAAAAATGCTTTACGAAAATAACAGTGCAGACACAATCAAAATATTTATGAATAGCAACTACACCCTGACCAGAGATAAATTAAATACTGGTCTGGCTCCGACACCTAGCGCCGCACCAGCGCCGGCACCTTCCGAAGAAGAGGGGGAGGCAGCAATTCCTCTCGCGAAGGGGCTTGCAGGAGAGTATTACAACAACATGTTGTTGTCGGGAGCGGCAACTCTTAACAGAACTGATGCAATAATCGATTTCAATTGGCGGCAAGGATCGCCGGATGCCGCCCTCGGGATTGATCGTTTCTCCATACGTTGGAGCGGTAAAATTAAGCCATTATATGATGAGCAATATACATTTTACACTACCTCAGATGATGGCATCCGTGTCTGGGTGAATGGGGAATCCGTGATTGATAGTTGGACTAAGCAAAGTGGTACTGAGCGTAAGGGCACTATAACGCTGAAGGCTGGCCGGCTATACGATATCAAGGTGGAGTATTACGAGAATGAAGGCGATGCGAGAGTCCGCTTGATGTGGGAAAGTGCTAGTCAAGCTAAAGAGACAGTTCCAGCAAGTGCACTTTTTCTTCCGGATGTCTCCTGATTGATGAAAATTAAAGGTCGATCCTTAGTGGCTCTGCGTTATTGCAGAGCTACTAAGCTATAGTCCTCATTAGGTCAGAAGACGATTGTCCGATAACAGGTATGTTTATTTAGCACCTGTAGAGGCAGTACAGCTACCGAAAGGAGGATTTATTTGCGTAAATATTATAAGAAAAACAGATTGTTGTTTACTATGTTACCGGTGTTTATTATTTTTTCCTTGCTGCCTTGGGGAGAGGTTAAGAGTCTTCCGAAGGCTATGAGTGTTTCTTCCTCTTTACCTCCGGTTATACCCAGTAATCCATCGGCTTCTGAAGAGGCTAAGCAACTGCTGAGTAATTTGGTGAATCTACGTGGCAAAGGGATTTTGTCCGGCCAGCATGATTATCTAGAAAGCCCAGATGAACTGGTTCATAAGCTGAAGAATACTTCGGGACAAAATGCCGTTCTACATGGTTATGAATTAGGGGCGATTAATAATCAATCCGAAGGGACGATCGCAGAACAGCGGCAAGCAGTGATAGACAGTGCAATTGAATGGCATCACGAGGGTGGCATTGTAGCCATGACATTCCATCAGAGTTTGCCGGGAACATCTCCAGAATGGTCCAATGTAAACAGAAGTCTCAGTCAAGAGAAATTTAATGCTTATGTTACACCTGGGACAGCTCAGTATAAGAGGCTAATCTCAGATCTAGACGAGGTTGCTGGATATTTGGGACAATTGCGTGATGCCGGAGTTCCAGTCTTATGGCGACCTTACCATGAAATGAATGGCGGTTGGTTTTGGTGGGGGAAAAAGGACAATTTTTCAGAGCTTTGGAGTATTGTCTATGATCGTTTTGTAAACACACACAAGCTAAATAATCTACTGTGGGTATGGAATCCGAATGCGCCGAATGAATGGTCAGATCCTTATGCTGCATATTATCCCGGTGGGGATAAACTCGATGTTCTGGCTGCGGATATCTACAATAACGATTATAAGCAGTCCTACTATGAGGATCTGCTCGCATTGGCCGAGGGTAAACCTATCGGAATCGGGGAGAGCGGACAGCTGCCGAACCCGGATGTATTAACTGAGAAACAAAATAAATGGGTCTATATGATGACCTGGGGAAAATTACTGACAGAAAATAATACGCTACAGTCAATTAAAAGCTTTATGAAAGACTCGTTTATAGTATCGAGAGAGGACTATGTTCTCACAACAGGAGGTCCTTCGATAGCACCCGTAACTCCGGTAACCCTAACGGGTTTAACTGGAGAATACTATAACAATACTGATTTAGAGGGAGAAGCGGTACTTATCCGCGATGACCGTAAGATTGATTTTAATTGGCATGGTGCGTCACCTGCCTCAGGGATAAATGAAGATCACTTTTCTGTACGCTGGAAAGGGAAGCTCAAACCCAAATTCAGTGAGAAATATACAATTTCAGCATCCTCTGATGATGGAGTCCGTGTCTGGATTGACGGAAAGCTGATCATCGACAATTGGAAAAATCAAAGTGCAACCCTTCATAAAGGAAGTATCCCGCTCACAGCTGGAACGCTTTATGATATCCAAATTGAATATTATGAGAATGAAGGAGATGCCAATCTTCGTTTGCTATGGGAGAGTTTCAGCCAGAAGCAGCAGGTAATTCCACAAGGGGCATTGTTCCTTCCTTAATCTAATGAAATGATAGGGTAAGACATTCCGGAAGAAAGAGAGGACCTATGGATGGGAATAACGAGGAGAATATCTAATAGAAAAAATAAGATATCTGCAAACAAACCATTACTGTTATTACTAAAATTCGCCGCATTAACCGTCTTGTTTCTGTTGTCTGTCTCTGTCTTCGGAACGAATAGGACAAACGATTATAAGGTAGGTGCCAATATACCGAGACTATCTGCAGGAACTGATGCTGCAGCAGAAATACCGGATGGTACTGTGATCTGGAATCTGGGACAACATGATGGCTCAGCAGCTGAATTCGCTGCGAGTGGCACTTCTGGCAGCAAGAAGGACTTTAATGTTCCTTCTTCGGTGCTCAAATCATCGGCTCTGCAGAGCTTGCCTGCAGGCTTGAATGGAAAGACCCAGCCGGAATTAACGATCACATATCAGCTAAATAAGATCCCGGAGAATGGGGTCTTATTTAGCGTAGGTATTCTGGATGCGTATAAATCCGTGCCGCAAATGAGTGTGTTCTCCAATCATCAATTGTCGGGGATCATTCAAATTGCGGGCGTTGCTGGCACAGAAAGTGAATATAGCTTTCAAAAGACCTATGAATTATATATTCCCAAGGAGCAATTGAAGATAGGAACGAACGAATTGAAGCTGCAAACGGTTCGCTGTTTATATTGCAGTGACAAAGAAGACGAATATTCCTGGTGGACTTGGGATAATCTCCGTTTAGAGTCTCTTAACGCTCCAATTTCTGAGCCTATCCATGGCAGCTACACATTGACCGGAACAGTAGTGAATAATAAGCAATTTTATTTCGATGAAGGTGCAGTTACGCACTTGCCTTATGTTATCAAATGGCTAGGTATGGCTTATAGCGGCAATGTGATGCGAACCAGCTGTGCCAGCGATGTTGGGCGGTCCTGCTCGGATATGATGGAATATTACAAGGTGTTGCAGGATTACAACATGCAGGCGGTTGCTCTGTATTTGCATACTGGTGATATTAAGCTTAAGGCAGACGGATCGTTGCCCGCTGATGCAGAGAAAAAGCTGACGGATTATTTTGAGCAATATAGCCCCTATTTTCAATATTATGAGGTAGATAATGAGCCAGGATTATTCAATCGTTCTAAGGCAGTTAACTTGGCGATTGCGGACTGGCTAAATAAAAAGGGCAAGCAAATCGCGCCCCATTTACAAACTGTTGCTCCGGGCTGGGCGTATTGGCCGAGTTACAGTGAGGATTCCTGCGGTAATCAGAAGGGAACTGGGAAGGAATGTGGAGATCCGGATGGCTGGGAACGTGATCCAGAGCAACGTATGGAGCTGGAGAAGGTTACGGATTTGACCAATGGACATTCCTACGGGGACTCTTATATTTTTAGTAATGGAGGAAGCTTTACTGAGAATTTGAAGACCTTCACTGGCGCAGACAATGGACTCGGCAAAAAAATGCTGACCACTGAATTTGGTACTTCGGACAGTCATGTGGATGCCTATCAATACGGGGCAACGGAGCGGACAGCGGCTGTATTCGACCGGATCATGCGTGCGCATATTGGTTATGCGGATATGTTTGTGCAGCATGCTGCTTTTTTTAAGGATTTCAGTTTATTCAAATACGGGTTTAATTTAGAAGAGCATGATCCGGCGACCACAGAGATTTATTATACAAAAGAAAATGAGGATTCACGTGTCAGCATCATGAGAAGGCTCAGTCTTGCCTATGCTACGCATGGAGCTCCATTAACTTATCAAGTTGCCAACAAAGATGTGTTAGCCGACAAGCTGGTATATGTTCGGGCCGTGGATACTTCTACATTGAAGCCTCTTGCGGGAAGCGGAGCGACCTCAAATAAGGTGCTGGTTAATTTCGTTAACTTTGAGTCTACTCCACAAACTGTGAGTGTAAATGTGACTATGCCGAAAAACGGGGTGTATGAAGGGGAACGTTTTGGAAACGGGAATACGTATGAAAAAGCAAGAAGTTATGTAACAGGTAAAAAGGCTACTCCCACGTTAACTTTTACGGAGACACTTGCTCCAGGAGAGGCTGTGCAGTATATTTTGCAGCCTTCCTCTGAAGTAAAGCCGTCTGCCCCTAAAGGATTCAAAGCCGCAGCAACAAAAGGTTTAGCTGTAAAATTAAATTGGTTGGAGGCACCGGGAGCAAGCTACGAGCTGCTTCGTGCTGAAGGTAGCGGGGGGGGAATGAAGGTGGTAGCCACCGATGTGAAGCTTACAGAATACACGGATCATAATTTACGTGAAGGGACGTTATATACCTACGCGGTAAGGGTATCAGGTTCAAATCTACTTTCCGACAAAATTCAGATTACAGCCACCGGCCTGGTTCCTCTGGATCGGACAAAGTGGAAGGTAACCTCAAATGTGAATACGGTGGCATCAGCTCCAAGTCTGGCCATCGATGGGGATCGGCGCACGCGCTGGGATACGGGGAAACATCAGGTTTCTGGAGAGTATTTTCAGATTGATCTGGGTGAAGCACATGAAATTGAAAGAATAGATTTGGACAGCACGTTATCACCATTTGATTATCCAAGAGACTATGTAGTTTATATTTCTGACGATGCTCAAAACTGGAACAAACTCACCTCTGGAAAAGGCACGAAAGAGCTTACGAAGATAACCTTTTCTAAGGTAAAGACACGGTATATCAAAATTGTACAGACCGGAGCGGGCGGGAATTATTGGTCTATTCAAGAGCTACAGGTGTACTCCAGAGAATAAGCAATTATTTGAATTTATATAACTGTTAATAGAGCATACTAAATAACCTCAGCGGGATCATTCTCCCGCTGAGGTTATTTTTGTGCTTTAAATAAAATGGAGACCAGACATATAAGGTAATGGAATTGCCTCAGATTCCCCTGAGGAATCTGAGGTGCGAAGCGGGCTCGCTGGATCAAACAGCAGCGAGATCAGCTCCTTGTCGTCCACGGACGACAAGTCGAGGCTACGCTTGCGGCATACTTCCGTCTGCCGCAAAAGCGATTCCCGGTCTGCTATGCAGACCGTCCCGCTGTTCGCGCCGGCGCTTAAGGAGGCGCCGGCGTCCCGCAGAAGCGCGAGCAGGCTGCGCTCCTGCCACGGCACAGGCACTTGCAGCGTGCCAACGCCGCTGCACAGAGCCGCCTTGGCCAGCAACGCCGCTACCGCTTGCGGCTGGCCGGCCCAATCCACCGCCGTCGCTGGGCTCGGCGCCGGCACATCCGCCGCGGGCACAGCCATCGCGGCGAACCCCTCGATGCTGCCGTCCCGCACGGCTACGCGGGTGCGCTGGGACAAGCCCAGCACACCCGCGTAAGCCTCGGCACCCAACAGCAGCGCTAGCTCACCCGGACTGTACATCTGTCCGGCTTCGCGTTCATTCAGCAGCCGGTTGACGGCGAAGAAGTCGCCCGGCTGCATTGGCCGCAGCGTCCATTCTTCCCCTGCTGCGGCAGCAAGTGCGTGAGCCGAGCTTGCGTTCAGCTCGGCAAATTGCGTACCGCCGAACGGTACGCATCCCGCTCGGGTATACAGCGAGCGGTCACCCGAGACAAAGATAAGCGATGCGCCGGCATTCGCAGCATGGGTCTGGCATAGCTGTAGAAGCTGACCGGCTAGTCCCTGGCCGCGATAAGCAGGGTCTGTGCAAACTGCACCGATGGAGAATACGTTCAGGAGAGCTTCTCCAGTGCGGATCGTGGAGGGCACTAATCCCATAAAAGCAGCGATGTTACCGTCCTCGGCAACGGCTGCATAAGAGTGAGTGTAACCAGGGCTGAAAATCAGCGGAAACAGCTCTTTCATAGAAGTGTCGCCGGCTTTGCGAAAGATGGAATGGGCTAGAAGAGCGGCTTGATCCAGCTCCGCAGGTTTAATTAATCTCAATTGCATTTACAGTCAGCCTCCTTATATGTAAATACGAGCAGGGTAGGAAGGAATTATTTTAAGTATAAGCCCCAGCGGATGAAATCTTCAATCCTGCTTATATTATTCAATGTCTCAAAAGGATGTGGATAAGGGTAATAACGTACATAAATAAGGAAGCTTATATTTTAAGCTAGAAGAGAAAGGGAAGTGAATAAACGGTGACCCAACTTGCAGATAATATCATATTATTGCTGGCAGCTCTCTTACTTGTAGGTGTGTTTTCCACCAAATTCTCCACTAAATTTGGAATGCCAGCGCTAGTGCTTTTCCTTGCTGCGGGGATGGTACTGAGTCAATTTATCTTTTTTAACAATGCTTCCTTAACACAAATGGCCGGGATTTTTGCGCTGGTTGTTATCCTGTTCGAAGGTGGGATGCAGACCAGTATTAAGGATATCAAGCCTATTATTCGGCCGGCATTATCCTTATCTACGGTAGGCGTATTGTTAACGACAGCTATCGTTGGGGTGTTCGCTAAGCTGATTCTTGAGGTGTCATGGGCGGAAAGTTTTCTGTTCGGAGCTATTGTGGGTTCGACTGATGCGGCTGCGGTCTTTTCGGTATTAGGCGGTAAGAATATTGACAAACGACTGACCTCGACACTCGAAGCGGAATCAGGCAGCAACGATCCTATGGCGGTGTTTTTGACAGTATCGCTGATCGAATGGATTCAGCATCCGGATATGGCGATATGGGGACTTGTGCTGTCCTTTATATGGGAGATGGCAGTTGGTTTGGTGATAGGGATTGTACTTGGCAAAATCGCAGTATACCTTATCAATCGAATTAACCTGGATTCCACGGGGCTTTACCCGGTATTGGCGATTGGATTTGCTGTCCTAACCTACGGGTTATCTGCACTCGTTCATAGCAGCGGCTTGCTGGCTGTCTATGTAATGGGTCTTACCCTTGGCAATTCTGAGCTAATGTATCATCGAACAATTATGAATTTTAGTCATGGCTTCGCTTGGATGATGCAAATATTTATGTTTATATTGCTGGGTCTACTGGTATTTCCACAGGAGCTGGCGGAGGTGGCTTGGCAAGGTATATTGCTGTCCGTCATTCTGATGGTTGTGGCAAGGCCCATTGGTGTGTTTATAAGCTTGCTCTTTTCCAAATTCTCTATTCGTGAAAAAACACTGATTTCCTGGGCAGGCCTGCGCGGAGCCGTTCCAATTGTACTGGCAACCTATCCGCTGCTAGCCAATCTTCCCCACGGACGACTGTTCTTCAATGTGGTGTTCTTCGTCGTGCTGACCTCAGCAGTGATTCAAGGAACAAGCATTTCACCGCTGGCTTCCCGGTTGAAGCTGGTGGGGCAAGAGGATTCAGCACAGCCATCACTGATGGAGCTGGTCGCCCTTGGCAAGACAGATTCCGAGTTCAACCACATAGGAATTGAACCTTACATGCCCATTGCCGGGCAGAAAATCTCCGATATTGGACTGCCAGATGATATCTTATTTACTGCTATTATCCGGAATAAAAGCATTGTCACCCCCCATGGCAGTACCGTCATTGAGCCAGGGGATACTGTATATGTCTTAAGTCCAAAGAGCAAACGCGATGAGATGAGGGCTTTTTTCCGGAGTCAGAAAGGGAAGACGGCGGAGGAAAATATATCTTTGATTTAAGTTTAGAAAGAGGCTGTTATCCAGAGTGTGACAGAGATAATAGGCGGTATAACAAAAGTTATGCTAGAATCGGCAACATGTAAATCTTCAAAGTGGTTGCAAAAAGCAAAAGGATGTGTTAAATTGTATATAGATTTAGAACGAGTCTAAATACAGTATAATAAATTAACCATAGGAGGTTTTATTAATGAGTACACAACTAAAGAGCCAAACTGAACTGCACGCTGCTTTGAACCGCCAGACCGCGAACTGGTTCCTGCTTGGGGTAAAGCTTCATCATTATCACTGGTATGTTAGCGGATCCCAATTCTTCACGCTGCATGAGAAGTTTGAAGAACTCTACAATGAAGCTGCTGGTTATGCAGATGATTTGGCTGAGCGCCTGCTTGCTATTGGTGGACAACCTGCCTCCTCTATGAAACAATATTTGGAGCTTTCCGATTTACAGGAAGCTCGTGGTGGCGAAGATGCCAAGGGTATGGTAATGGAGCTGGTTAGAGACTTTACGACTGTCTCTAAAGAACTGCAAGCTGCGATTGCTACTGCAGAAGAACTGGCTGATCAACCTACTGCGGATCTGCTGATTGGTATTAGAAGCAGCATTGAGAAACATGCATGGATGTTGAATGCTTTTATCGCCTAAGACAACAGTCTTATAAAGGATAGAACCACAAAGAGCGCCTGCGTATAGGATACGCATGGCGCTCTTTGTTTTGTTGTTTTACTGCTGAACACAACTATTTAATAAACACACCCCCGAAGGGGACTACCTCGCGTAGAAATCGTTTAACAATTCCATCATCGTTATTATCTCTTTCGAATCGGCGGTTCTGACGTCCTGCCTGAAACAGCACAGGCCCGTGACCTGTCATCTTCCAGTGATAGCTCATATGCTGGCTAGCCAAATGGTTGCCGTAAACGGTGAGCTCCAGCTTGGCATTCTCAGGGTAGGCAATAATGCTGCCTGCATCGACATAAAGGGGGTTGGTCGGATGCAGTACAGCTTCACAGACCGTACCCTCCGTCAGTATGCCAATCATGCCATTGCCCGAGAATTTCACCTTTACAATATCCCGTGTAACGAGCACATTTTTCATGCTTAGCACCCGGGTCTCCAGCGAAATACCTATACTGTAGAAGAAGAGATGCTTAAAGTCGTACAGCAGATCGCTTTTACCATCGAGCTGCAGGATTTTTATGCGATAGCCTGGCGGAAGGGCGGCAACGAAATGGCAAGGACCTGCCATATCGGAACGAATCAACTTTCGCTTGCGGTATATGCCCTTTACATCCATAAATCTGTCCGCTCGTCCTGAGGAAGGACCTTGATAAGCGATAATTTGTTGTGGATGGAGTACATGAACCTCTTCCTTCTCCTGAAGGGAGAAGGCTACGGCTTGTCCGCTTCCACTGTCGCTTTCATCTTGGATATCGATGTTCATAGTTCATCTCCCTCATGCTGTGACTGTGATCTTCAATGAATACGTAAGACTAACGCAGACGATCGCCTTTTCGAGAACGGTAAAGCATGCTGAAACGAATAAAACGGATCAGTATAAAATAACCTAGGATTAGTCCAATCCCTGTAAAAATAGTCACTTTGATTTTATGATAATATTCTTCGCGTGCCGTCCGGTCATTTTTTAATTCATCAACCATCTGCGTCAGTTGGCGATTCTGCTCTTGTAGGCTTTCGTTCTGTATCCGGTAAGCTTCCATCTCCTGCGTGGTATTCGCGAGCTTATCCTTTGCCTGCTGAAGCTCTTCAGCAGTTTGCTGAAAACCTTCCTTTAATTCATTCACTTCGTTTGGCAGCTCGGAGAAATTTTTAACTCCATTATAGATATCACTGAATATATTAGCTTTTGCTACAGGAGCTGGCAGGCATACAGTAAGCGTCAGCAAGAACAGGAGCGAATATAACAGCTGTAGATATGCTCGGGATTTATGTTGCTTCATCTATATAATCACCACCCAATTTAGGCTTGTAGTTCTTTTATTTTAACACAGCTTGACAGCTTCTGACAGCGTACGCCATGGGACTGGCAATGCTTATAATGAAAGTAATTTTTACCTCCTTAAGGTTTTCGTTTACTCATTATTAAACACGATCAGTCCGTGATTATCTCGATTGAGAAGAGGTACTATTTATCGTATACTTTGGACGAAAGGGGCTGCTGTCGATTGAACAAATGGCTTAAAACAATATTGCTTCTGATCGGATCTGCTTTTTTGACTAGATTGATCCCATTTTCATCTTTGTTTCGGAATTTAGACACGATGATTCATGAATTTGGTCATGCTCTGATGACCTTACTACTGTCGGGTAGTGTGCTGAGGATTGAATTATACGCAGATCATAGCGGTGTAACCTATTCAGCCATTCAAGAAGGGGGCAAGGCAATATTAGTTTCCCTCTCGGGTTATTTGCTAGCCTCCTTATTTGCACTTCTGCTCTTCTATTTATATAGTAAGGGACGCCATGATTGGGGCCTTATCTTAGCTACGGGTGTGGCGTTGATTATGCTCCTGCTATACGTACGAGGAAGCTTTGGCATGATGTGGTTGGGCGGATTTATTGCGTTAAATATTCTAATGCTGGTGGTTTGGAAGAAGGCCAGCAAATATTATTATTTGTTATTGGCCTTTTTAACCTTGGAGGAGTCTGTAATGGGAAGTTTATTTCTGGTATACGCGGCTGCTGTATCACCGTCCCGTGCAGGAGATGCCAGCAATCTGGCAAGAATGACTCCCGTACCGGCTATATTTTGGGCCACACTGTTTTTTATATTTTCTCTGTTGTGTGCCAAATGGGCACTGGGACTATTTTTCAAGCGAGAGCGAGTGCAGACTAAATTAGGGAGTCGATGAGAAAAAAAACATAAAATTTTCGTCATAAAAAGACAAAAGGGGTTGTTTTTACAAGAGTCAGTCTACTAAGCATGTAGAATGACTCTTTTTTTGTCGATAATATAGAACCGAACATACATTCCATGACATGGAGTTGTCCGCCATTATTGGTACATTAATAGAAGACCCAAAAAAAGAAAGAGGTGGAAATAATGATAGAAAGTATTCATCCCGTATTCACATGGAGTCAAAATCGTATTTTTGCAGGCGGCAATCGTAATGTTATCTTGCTTGTCGAATGGAAAGGGAATATGCCTTCAGAGCACAGCCGACCCAGCAGTTATAAAGTGGTTGCACGTGAAATCGAACTGCGGGTTTGGCTTGAACCCCATGTAACTTTTAAGCGCTCGTATGGGTGTGAGTTTGAAGTCGGTGAAGGCAGTTCGCTACTTCTTAAGCTTGGCAAAATAAAAACGGGGCAACGAAAGTTTATTGCACTGGAATTCAATATCTCTACTACTATTGCAGGTAGATATGAAGCTCTTTCCTTACAGTGGAAATATAAAAAGCCAACCGTAGAGCGTGTTCAAGAGCTTCCAGTAAAGGTTCTTGAGCTAGAATACACTCATCATACTCAGGTTCTGAATGAAACCTGCTGCTTTCATGTAGAGAAACATCTGGAATTGTTAAAAACAGCTGAAACGATTGAGGAGGCAACCACGTTGCAAAATGAAGGACAACATAGTCAAGCTCATGAAATGCTCTGCCGTCACGCAGATAAATTACTATTACTAGCCGTACGTTCTGGAGATCCTTTACTACTTAAAGAGGCCGAAATGTTGTATAAACAGATTGGATTCGAGTATCAGAAGCGGGGTAAAACTGCTACTGGAAATTGATATAGGACATACAACTAGAAGATGCATATTGACGAAAAAAGACCTATACATAAATTTGTTTTGTCAGCGGGTTCGGCGGAAAATAATCAGAAGAATTGTAATATAAAATGTGGTAACATAGTAAAAAAGTTCTATCACACTATTACTTTTTTTCATAAAATAATGGGTCTATTTAACCATAAATCAAGGGGAACTGAATATGACAGACCGATTAATCCGACTGATGCGCATTATTACACTTGTTCAAGCCAAGCCAGGGATATTAGCCCGTGAATTGGCGGAACGCTGCGGCAACAGCGAGAGAACGATATACCGGGATATGGACGCGCTTAGCGCCATGCATATTCCTATAACCCACCTTGGACATGGAAAAGGCTATGCTTTTATTGGCAATTTTGCACTTTATCCTTTGGATTGGTCGGAAGAAGAGGCGGCTGCGTTTTCGCAATTACGCTATATTATGGAAGATATTAAACCCGTTCTGCCTATCGATTTTGAAGGCGCTTATGAAAAAGTAGTCGCAGCTGAATACAAGCGAAAGGCAGAGCGGGAAGAAACGATAGAACGTGCAAGAAGAGAAGCAGGTACAAGCTGGTTGGAAAGAAGCGGTGCACAGATGGAGCATCAATCTTTTTTGACACCTATTTTGGAGTCTTTATTAAAGCAGAGGAGTATTCAAGCGAATTATTGCGAGAATGCGGTGGAGGAGAAGGAAATAACCATCGATCCTTATTGTTTAGTCCCACTGGAAAATCGTTTTCATCTCATTGGATTTTGCCATCATCAGGGTGTTATTCGTACATATCATATCAACGATTTTTCAAACGTAAAGCCATTAAACCGCTGCTTCTCAAAGGAATCATTTGATTTGCAAGCTTTTATGAAGCAAAAATGGTCACTTGACCGCGATAGTTTGCAGGTAGAGTTTAAAGTGAAATTTTCGGAGCGAATCATGGAAGGGCTAAAGAAAGAGGATTTGCCCTATAAGCCGAATAAAGTAGACCGTCAAGCTCGGTGTTGTTATTTTAAAGTCGCATTGGAACAAGATATTGCATTTGTCCGCTGGATTAAGCGATTTGAAGAGGATGCGGAAATTATAGAGCCGTTTTATTATCGTGAAGTGCTCAGGCAGCAGTTGGAGAAATGGATATCGCAATATAAATAAGATGGATTCTCACCTTCAAATGAAATATTCGTTTACATATATTGTTACAAATCAAAAATTATAGAATATTTCTCTTGTTTGGTGAGTCTTTTTATAATACCGCATACATTTAATAACATAATTGCAATTTAGAGGTTTATTTTTATCCTCGAATTTGACCTTTGTTCAATTTTATACAGAAGAGGGCTATTCTCTAGATCCATTTGATTCTTAAAAATGAATATATTAATCCGGGTGAGCTTCTTGGGGGAGTGGATTATCCATTATGTTGAATGTACTTGGCTTTAACCTGGTGGGTGACGGTCAACATGATGTGCTTGGCCCACAGATGAAGAATTAATATCATTCGTGAAATAGGTGTCTTTGCAGCCCTATTTAGGGGAGTCAGAGGCATCTTTTTTGTGTGCAAAAAGCCAAAATCATCATTATATATTGTCTAATTATAACAATATATAACTAAACATATCTAAACATATCTGTAGTTATAGAAAAACGAAAAAGTGTATGCTAGAATAGCATCTAAATATATACATACGAAATTGGGAGGAATGGAAATGTTTAAGAAATGGACACTCTCCGTGATGGGGATATTGGCAATCGTTCTGGTTGTGAATTTATCTGCAGGTCCAGGGAGAGAGGTGCAAGCAGCCACCAAGAAGACTGAAATTATTGTTTCCGCTGCGGCTAGTTTGCAGGATAGCCTGGATAAGATTGCCCTCCTTTATGAAAAGAAACATCCCGATATTGATTTGGTTTTTAATTATGCAGCATCCGGTACTCTGCAAAAGCAGATTGAGCAAGGGGCTCCGGCGGACCTGTTCTTCTCTGCAGGTGATAAACAGATGAATGCACTGGTGGAAGGTGGACTTATCTCCGATCATAAGGTTCTGCTTAAGAATCAATTGGTTGTAGTCGTACCCTCAGATTCAAAGGTTAAATTAACAACGATTACTCAGCTTACGGATAAAGCTTTTAAGAAGGTGGCAGTGGGACAGCCTGAATCTGTACCAGCGGGTCAGTATGCTCAGCAATCATTGACAGCGAAAAAGGTCTGGGATCCGCTGCAAAGCAAACTCGTATTTGCCAAGGATGTGCGTCAGGTTCTCTCTTATGTAGAAACAGGAAATGCCGATGCCGGTTTTGTCTATAAGACAGATGCGCTTACTTCAAAGAAAACTAAAATCGCTTTGACGGTCGGTCCACATGTACACAAAGCTATTAATTATCCGGCAGGCATCGTGAAGAGCTCGAAGAATCAAAAGGCAGCTAAGGAGTTGTATAGTTACCTTCAAAGCAAGGAAGCTAATGATATCTTTGTAAGTTATGGCTTCCTGCTTCCTTAAATAGAAATTACGAGTAGAAGCGGGTGGAATAAGGTTGGAAATAAATTGGACTGATTTCTTCGCCCCGGTATGGCTTTCCGTAAAAATATCTGTGATTACAAGCATTATTGTATTCATTTTGGCAACAGCTGCTGCGAAGGCTATGGCGGGCCGGAAGTTTCCCGGTCACAGCTTGGTAGAGACTATAATGCTGCTTCCGCTCGTATTGCCGCCGACGGTCGTAGGATTTGTGCTTTTAGTTATTTTAGGCCGACGAAGCTGGATCGGCAGATGGTATGAACAGATGACGGAGCAGACGATCCTGTTCACATGGGGGGCAGCTGTTATCGCCGCTGTAGTCGTAGCTTTTCCACTCGTATATCGCACAGTGAAGGCGGGTTTCGAAGGGATAGAAGCAGATCTTGAAGATGCGGCGCGGGCACAAGGGGCAAGTGAACTGCAGGTACTGCGTTATGTCACGCTGCCGCTTGCGGGCCGGTCGCTGGCAGCCGGTTATGTTCTTGGTTTTGCCCGCGGTCTTGGGGAGTTTGGCGCTACCATCATGGTAGCTGGCAATATTCCGGGCCGCACGCAAACCTTACCCACAGCGATCTATGTTGCGGTAGATGGAGGCAATATGACCCTCGCATGGATGTGGGTATGTTCAATTATTGTTATTTCAGCCGCTATGCTGATGTTTGTGAATCGGCGTTCTTAAAAAAACACCAGACAGCGATTCTCCGGTTATTGGAGAGTTGCTGCCTGGTGTTTTTGGTTTGAAGCGGGTGGTTTGAGCAGATGCTGGGCAAGTGAACCCGGCAACTTTGATGTCAGCTTCTAGCGCCGTCGGATTTTGATGGAGTCTGTGAGTTAACTGCATTCTATACAGTTATTCCGTCTGCATAAGGAATCGTTCTAACTTTAATTGTATTCTATACAACTAAAACTAGAAAAGTCGCCTATGGGGTAGTAAATCAAGAGAAATAGGTGTACCAAATACAGTTATATCTAATTTGCGAGTTATTCGAAGTAATATAGTTGTACGAAATACAGTTAAACGCTTCTGCATAATGCTCCCGTCTTCTGCTGTGACCCATTAAGTCTCATAAATTATCGTCCCTGTTTCCGTGAGATCATATCCGTGAATGGACCCAAGCTCACTCTGGAAGGCTGGTGAACGCAAAATATCAATCACGGCAGCAATCCATTGCTCATGATCCGGTTTTTTAATCATCACCAGATCGTAGCACTCCTGAATCATAGGAACGAAATCAACACCGTCGACAATCTTAGCGGCTTTCTCGGTGCCGATGGCTACATCTGCTTCTCCCCGGGCCACTTTACCGGCAACTGCCAAATGGCTGTTCTCCTCGTTCTCATAGCCTGATAGGCTGGCTGCTGGAATGCCATGCAATCGAAGCTGTTCATCCAATAATACGCGTGCACCTGAACCTCGTTCTCTATTGATCAGCGTGAGTCCGTTCTGCTCTAAGTGAGACCATTCATGAATACCCCTGGGATTCCCTTTTTGTACATAAAAACCTGCACTTCGGGTAAGTAGGCGAACTACAACATAAGAGCATCCTACGAGTATTTTTCGGATATAGGGTAGGTTGTATTCTCCAGTATCCCCGTCGAGCAGATGTGTGCTGACAATGTCCGACTCCCCTTTATACATGGCTATCAGGCTATCAAGACTCCCGGCATAAGAACGAAGAGGGCGTTCAGGCAGAGCCCGTTCCAAATAGGTAGCTAGAATATCCAGTGACATATCCTGACCTGTAATCACCAAGCTGTGTCCTACAGCTTTAAGGTGGGGAGATTGTGCTGGCATTTGAGCTGGATTTGTACCGGAAAAGGCCAAGGGTATTGCTGGTGGAGTCTGGGCCATTATAGTAGTAGGATTAGCGGTGGACGCCCCACTCCGTGTATTTTGTTTGTAGGTTTCCAAATCGGATTGATCCACGCGCATTTGTTTTCCTACACGGTAGGAGGGGAGCTCCCCTTTTTTAATTAGATCATATACTTTTAATTTTGATATTTTTAATAAGCGGGCAATTTCCTCTGTCGTATAGGATGTATTATCGGACATGACAAAAGCCTCCAGAACTTCATATTAGGACAAGACTACCCTATTTTGAAGTCCTGTGCAATTAGCCTATTGTTGTTTACCCGCCTGCTGTGTACTGGATAATTTGATCAACTCAGAGACAGTTACAAATCGAAAGCCTTTCTTTTCTAATTCCGGCAAAATAATTTTAAGAGCTTCTCTAGTTTGTGACTGCCCGTGCACATGATCATGAAACAGAACGATGTCCCCATTACGTGCATTTCGAATGACCTTGTTCGAAATACTGTATACGCCTGGGCGATTCCAGTCACGAGTATCTTGATGCCAGGACCATAATATTGGCTTCAAGCCCATATTGTTAGACAGATCAACTAAGGTCTCGTCATACATGCCGCCTGGTGGTCTGAACAGTGAACTATGTTTACCGGAGACTTTTATAATCTCTTCTTCGGTCAATCTTAGCTCCTGCTCAAATTGTGCTTCATTAATAGGTTTTTTAAAATAAACGTGATTGTAGGTATGGTTAGCTAATTCATGCCCCTCAGCAATAACTCGTTTCGCTACCTCTGGATAGGCTGCAATTCTTTTTCCTATCGCAAAAAAGGTGCATTTCGCATGATATTGATTCAATACCTTTAAGATTTGATCGGTTTCAGAAGGGTCAGGACCGTCGTCGAACGTCAATGCAATCACTTTTTGGTTAGTATGTACTTCCCAAATCATGTCTCCTCTTTTTTCGTAGTAGTCGCGGTTTTTGCTTGGACTACCTAGAGCAGAGTTCGTGAAGCATAAAAAGAATGCAAGGGTGATCAACATAATTTTGCTGCAAGTTTTCATCATTTCACCTGTTTTTTTATTTTAGAGTGCTCCTTTTGGGGGTCGGTATATTCATAGTTTCAGTTTTGTATAGGCAACCAGTCTTTTTTCGTGCTCATTCTTCTTTCTACTATATCTTCATGTACAGGTTATGAGATTCATTTTGGCTTCTGACGATTACATAGTTATCCACGTGACCGTCTATAATTAAATTAGCGTTTGTATTTTGATGTGAAAATTGTTATGAAAATGCCTTATAATGAAGTACTATATACAGACATTTGGTTAGGGTGGTGGGAACATGACACTTATTGAAAAAAGAGAACACCGGCAGTATCCGGAGATTACCCGCCTAGAAACGTCGAGAGCTGCTTATGAGCGTGATTATTCACGCCTGATTCATTCGCCTACTTTTCGGAGGCTGCAAGGTAAATCACAAGTATTCGGGGCTGGGACGGGTGATTATTACCGCACGCGTCTGACTCATTCACTTGAAGTTGCACAGATTGCTCGTGAGGCGGCGAAAAGTCTGCTGCGATCGTATCCAGAAGTGGAAACCACCAAGGCGGAGAATCCGGGTCTTGTTATAGATCCAGAGGTAGTGGAATGCGCAGCTATCGCTCATGATTTTGGCCATCCTCCCTTTGGACATAAAGGGGAAGAAGTGCTGGATAATATTTTGGAACAGCTTATTGAAAAGAAAACTAACGAAGCTGCGCTGCAATCAGGCGCAACGGGTGTGGATCGCCTGCTGATCCATGAGCAGATGAAGCAACGTTATGAGCATTTCGAAGGCAATGCCCACAATTATAGGCTGATTATGTTTCTGGAGAAGCGTGAGAATATTGATGGGCTAAATCTGTCAGATGCTGTGCTGCTAGGCATAAATAAGTATCCTTTTCCCGGCACCTCGCTGAAGAAGGGGATGTACCTTCACGAATGGGGATATATTTCGGAGATCCGCAAAGAGTGGGGAATACCGGCAGGTAAGAAAACGTTAGAGGCTCAGCTTATGGACCTTTGTGACGATATCGCTTATTCTGCACATGATCTGGAGGATGGGATTAAAGCCGGAAAGATTGAAGTGCATGAACACTTTATGCATGATTCTTATATCCAGCGGTTAATCGTAGAGAAAATCACCACGCTCGAGGATTTCTTCTGGAAGGGCTGGGAAGAGGAAGGCATTCGCGCGAAGGTCGAGGAAGTGCTCAGTTCATTTCTTCGGGTTTGGAAGGAAAAAATGCCAACCTGCGAAAATGACTATTCCCGCACTCGACGTGAAGTTAAGGCTTATTGGGTAAGTACCTTTGTCGCCAGCTTGGGAGTGATCCAAGATGGAGACTGGAAGAAGGTCACCTTTATAAAGGAAGGAAAAGAAGACGAAGATATGCTGCGGACCGTAAGTGTGCTGAAAAGCTTCGCGTGGGTTACTATGATCCGTGATTTGCGTGTGCAGCGGCTGCAGAAACGTAGTGAGTGGATTTTGCGCCGTCTATGGGGAGCATTTTTGGATCCACAGACCTCTAAAGCCATTATTCCATCGGATTGGCTGCAGCGATTTGAGAAAGATCAGAAGCAGGCAAAACCGATTTGGACTTGGGAGCATATGGTGATTGATTATATCGCAGGGATGACTGATGCTTTTGCAGAGAAAATATATAATGAGCTGTACGGACTGAAAGTCGGCTCGATTTATGATTTGGATTAGAGGCTCTTAGACAAGTAGTCCCTGCTGTTCATTTAGGATGATCTAAATGAACAGCAGGGGCTATTTTTATAAGGATTATTGATTTAAATACCACTCATATGCAGTTCTTTCAAGATTAACCACAAATTCTTCTTTCCCGTCTATATAAGCTGCAATGTCCTCTGGGAATTGTTTGGCAAGAGTATCCTTCAAATCTCCGTACTGTTTAACCGTCTCCGGATGTGATCGAAGGTAGTCTCTTACAGCCAGATGACGGTCGATATCTATCTTATTATCCATTTGGAAGACATGAACATGATGGGTTCTGCTATTTCCGCCTTTTCTGAAATATCTTCTGCCACTGATACCGAACTCACCCATACATTCATAACCAAGTGCTGTCATTTGCTGGTTGAACTCATCTACAGCTTCGATATTTCGTACTACAGGCATTATATCTATGATTGGTTTAGCTTTTAGTCCGGAAACAGAAGTGCTGCCAATATGGTGAATATCAACGAGGGCATCAGCAAAGATGTCTTTAATCTTCTGAGCTTCTTCAATGAACATTAGACTCCATTGCTCGTTAAATTCTGTGACCGTGACCTTCATTTCACTAACCCTCTCTTTATGGATAACTTTGGATTTTCTTATTATAGAACAGATGTTCTTGTTTTGTAAAGCATATTATTAATATTGCCGGTCGTAATCAACAAGATTTAGAGAAGGTGTGCCTGATGATAAGTAAGACTTCACATTTTCGGTAAAAATATTAACGATCCGGTCAGCGTATTGATCTGTAATTCCAGCGGAGTGTGGAGTGATGATTACTTGCTCCATAGACCAAAGCGGATGATCCTGCGGAAGGGGTTCGGTCTCAAAAACATCCAACCCAGCGCCACGGAGTTGTCCGCGATTCAATGCATCGATCAGAGCCTCAGTATCGGTAGTTGCGCCACGGCCAATGTTAATGTAATAGGAGCCTTCTTTAAACGCGGAGAAGCTGGTGGCATTAAATAAATGCTTGGTCTCATCGGTAATAGGAAGGGTATTGATGATGAAATCGCCTTGGCTTACAGCTTCGGATAAACGATCTGTTGTATAGATTTGATCAAAGTCTGCGACTGGCTTACCGGAACGGCTGACACCGATAGTCTTCATCCGGAAGGCTTTAGCAATTCTGGCGGTTTCACTGCCGATCGCTCCAGTTCCAGCTATAACGGCTGTTTTGCCGGACAGCTCGCTTTCACTGCCATCAGATTTCCAAATATGGTTCTGCTGATTGCGTACAGCCGTATGCAAATTACGTGTGAAGAGAAGCATGAACCCGAAGATTACCGCAGAAATAGGCTCGGCATGAACTCCGCTCCCACTGGTGAGCAGGACTCCTTGTTCCTTAAGACGATCGAGAGGAAGTTTCTCAATACCAGCAGACCAGGACTGAACCCAGCGAAGGGAGGACTCGGGGCGAAGGAGTGTATCCGAAATACCTTTAGCCCAGCCGATTACGATTTCTGCGTCTGCAAGCAGCTGCAAATCTGGATTTTTGGCGTCTCCTTGTGTGAATGTATAGCCTGGGGCAGCCGCTTTGATCCTTTCCTGCTGCTGAGATGTAAGTGGTTGTAGACATACTATAGACTTAGTCATGATGTGTTCCTCCTACTTTGTGGTTTAATGGATATGGATCATGTTATAGGTTAAGAATACCAAATCTATTGGAGAAGGTGAAATTGACCATGAATACTAAAGTATCAGAGAACGAATCAGAACGGCTTTTTCTAGCTGTGAAATTACCTTCTGAGCTGCAAGAAATAGTGGCGCAGGCATGTTCAAAGCTAGCTGGAAATTTTGAATTTGCTAAATGGACAAATCCGCAAGATTATCATATTACCCTGCAATTTTTAGGAGATACCCCCAAGACCGTAATTCCAGATTTAGTAAAATCATTAAGGCAGATCGCGGGTCAAGGCAGCCCCTTCAATCTCTCTTTGGACAAATGGGACACATTTGGTCTTCCAGCTTCCCCAAGAGTCCTGTGGATAGGGGTTTCTGGCGAAATAGAGGCATTAAATCAATTAGCTGCGAGAGTGCATTCTGCGACGTTTCCATTAGGTTTTTCAGGCGAATCCAGGGCCTATAAACCGCATCTTACCGTGGCTCGAAAGTACCGGGGAAAAAATTCATATGATGATAAATTGCTGGAAAACTTACTGAAATTGGATGGTGATTGGAACCTAAAAAACTATCAGAGAGACTGGACGATTGATAGTTTTGTGTTGTATGCTACCAGAATGTATGCCATTCCTATGTATGAAATTATTGAAAAGTTTACAGTTTAAAATCGATAATAAAGTTTTCAAAGCTTCCGTTTTCGGTTACATACAATAGGAATGTGCCGTGAAATAGGAGGAATATCATGTTAATTTTTAAACAAAACCGCTATATTGCGTTGCTCGTTGGCGTTATACTAGTGTGTTTCTCTGCCATAAGCTTATTGCAACCCGAACAAGTTGCGGAAGGGAAGATGGACAGGGTGCAGATGGATAAGTTGCAATCCACCAGCCGTGCATCCGTACTTTCTCTTTTGCAAGATGAATCGAAGTCTAGTATAACGAGTAGCATTACGAGGGGCATTACTGAAGTTACACAAGCCAATAAGCTTAATAACACACTCAGTCTTTTAAGTTCCGCTTGGAAACCGGCGAAGGGTGTGGAATGGCTTAGTGTAAAAAAAATAAAACAAAAAAACACAAAAAACACATCGAACGTTTCCATTATTCGGGTGAAGGCTGATGTAGTACAATCCAAGCCAGCTGCGCAAAAAGCGTCGCAATTGGCGGAAACAGCAACAAAGAGTAGTCAGGCGACAGCGAAGATAGCCTCGGCTTCTCAGAAACATCCCCTCACAACATTGTACTTCTCTCGGACAGAGCTATTAAGCCAGGAGCAGCAAAGTAAAGCAACCCGGCGCTACGCTGTATCCGAAGAAGAACTGCTTCTGCTACAAAAAATTGTAATGGCAGAGGCGGAAGGTGAACCGTACAAGGGCAAGGTGGCAGTTGCCAACGTTGTTCTGAATAGGCTGCGGTCAGCCAATTTCCCCGACACGATATATAAAGTTATTTATCAGAAGAGCCAGTTCAGCCCTGTAGCTAACGGGCGTCTTAACCGTGTGAAGCCTAACGATGATAGTATTAAAGCGGTGAATGCTGCACTCTCCGGAGTAAAGGAAGTTCCCGATAATACTTATTTTTTCTTGTCGCTAAAACTTGCACAGGATCTGACCGTACATCATTCACAGACTTATGTTAAAACTATTGGCAATCATACTTTTTATAAATAATTTGGTGGATCTGTGAACCTCAGCGCTATATAGGGTAAACTAAACTATATGAATCTGGAGGTGGAAGATAACCATGAAAATCACTTATTATGGACATTCAGCTCTGCTGGTAGAGACGGGGAACGTGAAGGTTATTATTGACCCTTTTTTGTCAGGTAATCCGAACTCCGGTATTTCACCTGCCGATATTTCCGTTGATGCCGTTCTGCTTACTCACGGCCACTCTGATCATTTAGGAGATGCTGTCGAAATTGCCAAGCAGAATGATTGTCCGATCTTTGCGGTGTTTGAGCTTGCCGAATATTGCCGGATGAAGGGTGCACAGGTTAAGCACATGAATATAGGTGGTAGTCATACCTATGCAGGGATGACTGTGAAATTTACGCAGGCGTTTCATTCCTCATCCATTCAGGAGGGCGATTCTTGGATTTATGCTGGACAACCCGCGGGGATTTTGTTGACGATTGAGGGCAAGACGATTTTCCATGCGGGGGATACCGCACTATTCAGCGATCTGCGCCTCATTGGAGAAAGGAATGCGATTGCCCTGGCAGCTCTTCCTATAGGCGATATGCTAACCATGGGACCGGATGACGCCTTGCTGGCCGCACGCTGGCTGCGGGCGGATAAAGTGATCCCGCTACATTACAATACATTTCCGGATATTGCTCAGGATGGTGCTGATTTCTGCGATCGCCTGCATCAAGAGGGAGTAGAAGGTTTTCCGCTTAAAGCTGGTGAGAGCGTAGAAATTTAACCAATCCGATTTATATTATAAAAAAAGCAGGTAGCCGGGGGAAATTCCCTGACTGCCTGCTTATTCTTTAAGGTGTAATACATACAGGTTCTTCATTACGTGCTTGTGCTCTTGTGCCTCTGACTTCAGTTGCCTCGCTTACGGGATTACCTAACATCTTCAGAACAGTAGTTGCACAGCTTTGCGGTTGATGTTTATCTGGAGCGAGACGTCGTCTGCGTTGCTCTTCCAGAACTGAATATTCACGAAGCATCATAGTGAACCATTTGTTCACTACTTCCGAGTCGAGCACCTCTGCCAGCCCAAGCTCTACGAAATATTGGCAGTTTTTCTCTTCCTGACCTGGAATAGCTTTATAGAAAAGCATTGGAATTCCTTTGGCCTGACCTTCCGTACAGGTCATGCCTCCAGGCTTCGTAATCAGCAGGTCTGAGGCATCCATCAATTTATTGATTTCACTGCTATATCCCAGAATTTTAACATTGGGATGATTGAGCAGTGGATTGGACTTCATTTTGGCGATTAGCTTCTCATTGCTGCCCATACAGAAGACGAGCTGAATATCATCCATTCTGGCGGTGAGGGAATGCATAATCTCTTTGCCGAACATCAGCCCCCATCCTCCGCCCATAATGAGTACGGTTGGAATATCAGCCAATCCCAGTTCCTTGCGTAGCAGCGTCTTGTTGGAGCGTTCCCAGAACTTTGGATGCACTGGGATGCCAGTGACGGTTACTAGCTCTGGAGCGATCCCACGGCCTGTCAGAATGGACTTGACGCGTGGGGTAGATACGAGATAACGATTGACCTCAGAATTTACCCAACTCCCATGTGCATCATAATCAGTAATTAATGTATACAGAGGCACATGTAGTCCACGACGTTTCAGTCTGGAAATGACCGCAGCCGGAATGGGATGAGTGCAGATAATTAAATCAGGCTTTAGCTGCTCAATGACCTGTGAAGCATGTGTATAAAAAATCCGGTGAAGCGCCATTTTAGTCAACGGGTTCAATGATTTATGATATTGTGTCTTATACATCATGCCGACCAGCTTAGGCTGGCTGCTAACTGTTTTGCGGTAAGCGGAAAGAATCCAAGGGGCGACCGTCGGGTTAAGAAATTTCCCCAGCTCGATGACTCGGCATTGGACATCCGGATTCAGCAGCTTTATTCCTTCGGCCAGAGCATAGGCTGCTCCTGTGTGGCCCGTACCGAAGCCTTCCGAAAACAGCAGTACTCTTTTCTTTCGCATAAGTTCACCTGCTACTTTCCTTTTCTATAGAAATGCGTTTCTTCTTCTAATTATACTAGGAAATCTATACTATACTCACATTATACAAGTAAGACGTAAATAGAAAGTTAAAACCCTGCAATAAATAAAAAAAATAAAAGGTTCGCCCAAAGTATTGCAAACTAGAAAACAACATGATAAAGTAGTGAATGACCAATTGACCGGATTAGTAAAATGGTCAGAAGTCAGCGGGAACGATATTTTCTGGAGAAAGGAAGTGTGCACAGGTGGCAGTGGTGGATCGAAGACAGCAGGTGCTTCAGGCCGCAGCAAAATCTTTTTCATTATTTGGCTATAAGGCAACTACAATGGATCAGGTTGCTAAGATTGCAAATGTCGGTAAGGGGACCATCTACACCTTTTTTACAAACAAAGAGCAATTGTTTGACGAGATCCTGCACGATATGATGATGGAAATGAAGACGATTGCTGAGCGGGAGATCAGGCGAGACAGACCCTTCTTTGACAACTTGCATCGTGTGCTGGATGCTCTGCTTGAGTTTCGAAGTGAGCAGGAGCTATTCATAAAACTTTCCCAGGAGAATCGCGAATTCGGTACGCCGCAGGCTGGAGAAGGACTCGAGAAGATCGAGAACGTAGTTTTAGAATATTTAGAACGGGAGGTGCAACAAGCGCTCCAACAGGGAGAAATCAAACCTTGCGATCCCAAAATCGTCTCGGTAGTCATGTTCAGATTATATATTGTATTGACTGCTGAACTGAATAAAACACATACTCCCTTGGACAAGGAACAGATCAAGATGTATTTTCATTTGTTTCTCGCCGAAGGATTGGCACAGTAAGGGTTGATTCAGGACAGGGATGGCGTTCTCAGCTTTACTCGATTCGCTTTCCCTTAACAATTCTCAAGATGGATTAGGCATTGAAAAAGAGCCGCGAGGCATTTTTTTATACCCTGAATTGACCGAATGGGGAAAACAGTCACTTAGTGTTACGTAATATTTCGCAAACAAAGCATTTTAAAGAGAGCATAAGCTCATAAGGAGAGAACCAGAATGAAATCATTATCCGTATTTACCAAGGATCTTGGCGCAGCCCTTAGAAATCCGAAGGTGCTAATTCCAATGATTGCTATCCTATTTATTCCGGTGATGTACAGCGGATTCTTCCTGAAGGCATTCTGGGATCCGTATGGCAAGATGAATGAGCTTCCGGTTGCTGTGGTCAACCAGGATGTCGGCGCTAATTATGAAGGCAAGCAACTACAAGCCGGTAATGATCTTATAGAAGAGTTGAAGGTAACCGACGGCTTCCAGTGGAACTTCGTTTCCCTTGAAGAAGCGGAAGCAGGAATGAAGGACAATACTTATTATATGTCGATCATTGTTCCGGAAGACTTTTCTGCTAAAGCTACTACTCTTATGGATGATGAACCACAGCCTGCAAAAATTATTTATGAGCCAAATGAAGGTTACAACTTCTTGGCTGGTCAAATCGGTGGTACTGCTGTAGCAGAAATTAAAAATAAAGTATCTGCTAAAGTAACTGAAGCTTATGTAGAGTCTGTATTCAATCAGATTACAGAAGTATCTGATGGATTGGGCGAAGCAGGAGATGGAGCCTCCAAGATCGCTGATGGCGCTGGTAAGCTAGATGACGGAGCCTTGAAGCTGAAAGATAATCTACTTGTACTGACAGATGGTACAGGTAAACTTCAAAATGGTGTAGAACCCCTTACACAAGGCGTGACTGATTTGAATGCAGGTGCTACGGCGCTTAAAACAGGATCAACCACGTTGGCAAGCGGATTGCAACAACTGTCTACTGCACATACGCAGCTTCAAGACGGTGTTGCACAGAGTGCTGCCGGCAGTAAACAACTTAGTGACGGCTTGAAACAAGCTGTAACAGGTGCAACACAGCTTCAGGCGGGAACGCAGTCTGCTGTGGATGGTACTTCTAAACTACAAGCAGGAACACAATCTTTAGTTGATGGCAGCGCGAAGCTGGAAGCAGGCTTAACTTCTTCCGTAGATGGCAGCGCGAAACTGGAAGCAGGTTTGCAAGCTTCCGCCGCAGGCAGCACGAAGGTAACTGAGGGTGCTAAAGCGGTAGCTCAAGGATTGGAGCAATTGGCACAGGCTAGTCCTGAGCTGGCACAAAATCCAGCGGTACAGAAGCTGCTGGCAGCCAGTGCAGCTGTGGCACAAGGCAGTGAGCAACTGCAACAAAGTCAAGAGCAGCTGGCACAGGGTGCTACTGCACTCCACAGTGGACAAGAGCAGCTGGCACAAGGTGCAACTCAATTGCACTCAGGTTCACAGCAGTTAGCTGCTGGTGTAACTCAGTTGCATGATGGAGCACAGCAATTAAATGCTGGTAGCACACAGCTTTTGACAGGACAACAAAAACTGGCACAAGGCGCATCTGCACTTGTAACCGGTGGAGATAAGCTGAATGCAGGGATGCAACAATTTGGTGCGAAGCTTAAAGAAGCTGCAGCTGGAGGCAGCAAGCTGGCTGAAGGCGGTAAAGCGCTTGGCGATGGTACTACAAAACTGTTAAGCGGTGTAGGCGAACTAGGTTCCGGTATCAGTGCTGTAGCAGATGGTTCGAAAAAACTGGCTGATGGCGCAGGCGAGCTGAAAGATGGTATGGATGATCTGAAATCTGGATCAACAGAACTGGCAACTAAGCTTGGCGATGCTGCTGAAAAAACAGGCAGTGTGAACAAAACAGATGCAATGATGGAAATGTTCGCACAACCAGTGGTGGTTGAGGATCAAGTTGTGAATCATGTTCCGAACTATGGTACAGGTTTTGCTCCTTACTTCCTATCCCTTGGATTGTTTGTAGGTGCTTTGATTTCAACAATT
The DNA here is from genome assembly GCF_037969975.1 of Paenibacillus sp. FSL R7-0163. NCBI lineage: Bacteria > Bacillati > Bacillota > Bacilli > Caryophanales > Paenibacillaceae > Paenibacillus > Paenibacillus sp. FSL R7-0163. Next base: position 5,074,513 of record NZ_CP150224.1, on the reverse strand, counting down.
GTTATTCCAATGCGTGATTCGGCTGTCCTTGGTGCTAGCCGTATGAACCGTTTCATTAGCCGTACGCTTACTTTCACAATCATGAGCTTTATCCAGTCTATGCTGGCTGCTGTGGTTGTATTGTATGGACTTGGATTGGAAGTACAAAGTAAACCGCTATTCTTCGTATTTACATTCTTAACAAGTTTAGTTTACACATGGGTAGTTCAAGCGATTGTTACTTGGATGGATCAACCGGGACGTTTCGTTGTTATCGTTATTCTTATTTTCCAATTAACAACTAGTGCCGGAACATTCCCGCTTGAATTGATCCCTGATTGGATGAAATTCTTTAATCCACTGCTTCCAATGACTTACACAGTTAGTGGTCTTAAAGCAGTAATTTCTACAGGTGACTTCAGTGCAATGTGGGGAGATGTAGGTATCCTGGCAATCTTTGGTCTTGGATTCCTTGCTCTTACCTTCGCTTACTTCATGACTCGTAGCCGTGAGAATGAAGTTGGAGTGAAAAGTGAACAAGTTTTGACTGTATAAACTGATAGATTTTTTGAAAAAAAAGTATAAAAAAGCGTCTCCTCCGGGAGACGCTTTTTTTGATTTAAAATCATAAAAACCCTTTTTCTTGCAAACATATTAGAAGGGATGAAAAATCTTGTAACGCTTTCATTGCATATGCACTTATGCGTTATTTATGTATAATTATGCATCGTGAAGTTTTTTTAAACTTTTACTCGCTAAAGCTGTGATGCAAAAACAAATGTTAATCAGCATCATAAAAAAGTTTAAATTGCGCTGATGTTACCTCGGTGATAAAATAATAGCACTAATCTGGATTGAATAATTATTAAGATTTTCATGTGAAAAATTTTCCTAAGACATTGCATACTTTATAATAGAAAGGTTGCGTTCGATGAAACACACTGAACTGCCCGTAAAACAGGGCCTGTATGATCCCCAGTTCGAAAAAGATGCTTGCGGCATGGGATTTGTAGCTCATATTAAAGGCACACCGTCTCACAATATCGTAAGTAATGCTTTGACAATGCTCTTTAATATGGAGCATCGGGGAGGCCAAGGTAGCGAACCCAACTCTGGTGACGGAGCAGGTATCATGCTTCAAATTCCGCACCGTTTCTTTGCAAGTGAAGCTCAGAAGCTAGGCTTTACTTTGCCGGAACAAGGCCATTATGGCGTGGGCATGATCTTTTTATCTCATAACGAAGAAGTTCGGGCGCAGCATGAAGCCCTCTTAAGCAATATTATTGCTGAAGAAGGTCAAATAGTACTCGGCTATCGTGATGTACCTACCTATGATGAAATGCTTGGCAAGACAGCGAAAGCTGCTAAGCCTTTTGTGCGTCAAGTGTTTATCGGCCGCTCGGCTTCGGTCACGAATGAATTGTCTTTTGAACGTAAGCTTTATGTTATCCGCAAACGTGCGGAGCTTGCCATTCGTTACGGTGGTGTAGAAGAGGCTGAATCCTTCTATATACCAAGCTTGTCGTGCCGTAAGATTGTATACAAGGGCATGCTGACTACAGAACAAGTCGGACAATTCTACCTGGATTTGCAGAACGAAGAGCTGGAATCAGCGATCGCGTTAGTTCACTCCCGTTTCAGCACGAACACCTTCCCAAGCTGGGAACGTGCGCATCCCTACCGTTTTATGATCCACAACGGTGAGATCAACACCTTGCGTGGTAATGTGAACTGGATGCATGCACGCCAGTCATTGTTCAAGAGCGAAGTGTTTGGTGAAGATCTGAACAAGATCAAGCCTGTTATTAACCCGGATGGATCGGACACTGCAATGTTCGATAACACCTTTGAGTTTCTCTATTTGAGCGGACGCTCCCTGCCACAGGTAGCCATGATGATGGTTCCTGAACCATGGAGCAATCATGATAGTATGGATGCTGATAAAAAAGCATTTTATGAATATCACAGTACTCTAATGGAGCCATGGGACGGGCCTGCTGCAATGGGCTTTACCGATGGGATACAAATCGGCGCTATTCTGGACCGTAACGGTCTGCGTCCTGCTCGTTATTATGTAACGAAAGACGATATGATTATTTTATCCTCAGAAGCCGGTGTACTGGACATTCCAGCAGAGGACATCTTATATAAAGACCGCCTGAAACCTGGACGCATGCTGCTCGTGGATACGAAGGAAGGCCGCATTATCTCGGATGAGGAAGTTAAATCGGCTATCGCCTCTGAGAAGCCTTATCGCCAGTGGCTGGATGAGCATTTGATCAGTCTTGATGAGCTTCCGGATGCGCCTGAACTACCAAATCCTAAGCATGACAATGTACAGCAGCTACAGCAGGCTTTCGGCTATACTTTTGAAGACTTGCGCAAGGTGCTTGAGCCAATGGCATCTACTGGTGCTGAAGCTGTCGGTTCCATGGGTTATGATGCTCCACTCGCTGTATTTTCGGACCGCCCGCAACGTCTCTATAACTATTTCAAACAAATGTTTGCTCAGGTAACGAATCCACCCATCGATGCCATTCGTGAAGAGCTGGTTACATCCACAACGACTACGATTGGACCAGAGCGTAATTTGCTTAAACCGGAACCGGAAAGCTGTCGCCAGATCTCGCTGCACACGCCGATTCTTTCGAACGAAGATTTTGCTAAGATTCGCCATGTTCGCCGTGCAGGCTTCAAATCGATGTCTATTCCAATTCTTTTCCCGGCTGAGCTTGGGGCAGAAGGATTACGCATCGCGCTTGAGCGCATGAATGAGGCTGCTGACCGTGTTATGGCTAAAGGGCATAACATTCTGATTCTGACTGACCGCGGTGTGGACAGTGAGAATGCTGCGATTCCAGCGCTGCTTGCGGTATCGAGTCTGCATCACCATTTGATCCGCCAAGGAACACGGACGAAAGTAAGTATTTTGCTGGAATCCGGTGAACCACGTGAAGTCCATCATTATGCGCTGCTGCTCGGTTATGGGGTGAGCGCAGTAAATCCTTATCTGGCTTTTGAAAGCTTGGATGATATGATCGGCCAAGGCTTATTGCGGGGAATCTCGCATGAAAAAGCAGTGAAGAACTATATTAAAGCTGCGACTAAGAGCGTAGTTAAGATTCTTTCCAAAATGGGAATTTCGACGATTCAATCTTACCGCGGTGCGCAGATTTTTGAAGCTGTGGGTCTGAACTCTGAGTTCGTGGATCGCTACTTTACTTGGACACCTTCCCGGATTGGCGGTATTGGCCTGGAGGAAGTGGCAACTGAGGCACTTATCCATCATAACCGTGCTTTTACAGAAAAAGACGGAAATGATAAGGTGCTTGATTCCGGTGGCGATTATCAATGGCGTAATGATGGGGAAGAGCATCTTTTCAATCCACAGACCATTCATCTGCTTCAGCACTCTGTGCGTAGTGGGAATTATGATATGTACAAGAAATATGCTGCCCTTGTTCAAGGAGAAAGCGAGAAGCAATTGACGCTTCGTTCCTTGTTGCAATTCAAGTCAGCCTATGAACCGATTCCACTGGAAGAAGTAGAACCGGCATCGTCTATTATGAAACGGTTTAAGACGGGTGCAATGTCCTTTGGTTCCATTAGTAAGGAAGCACATGAGACACTGGCCATTGCGATGAATCGTATCGGTGGCAAGAGTAATACGGGGGAAGGCGGCGAAGATCCAGCTCGCTATATTCCGGATAGCAATGGTGATTCACGCCGCAGTGCGATTAAACAAGTAGCTTCCGGACGTTTTGGTGTTACCTCGAACTACCTAGTTAACGCTGATGAGATCCAGATTAAAATGGCTCAGGGCGCTAAACCAGGGGAAGGTGGACAGCTTCCAGGACGTAAAGTTTATCCTTGGGTCGCTGAAGTACGTGGCTCAACAGCAGGTGTCGGTCTGATCTCACCTCCACCGCATCATGATATTTACTCAATCGAGGATTTGGCAGAGCTGATCTATGATCTGAAGAATGCAAATCCACGTGCAAACATTAATGTTAAGCTCGTATCGGAAGTTGGAGTGGGTACGATTGCTGCTGGTGTAGCCAAAGGGCGCGCTGATATTATCTTGGTTAGTGGCTATGATGGAGGTACAGGGGCATCGCCGATGAACTCCATTCGTCATGCGGGTCTTCCGTGGGAGCTTGGCTTGGCTGAAACCCATCAGACATTGATGCTCAACAATCTGCGTGACCGTGTTGTTCTAGAAACAGATGGTAAAATGTTAAGCGGCCGCGATCTGGCTGTAGCTGTATTGCTTGGGGCTGAAGAGTATGGATTTGCTACTGCTCCGCTAGTATCTGTTGGCTGTATTATGATGCGTGTCTGCCAAATGGATACTTGTCCGGTTGGTGTAGCTACCCAGAATCCGGATCTTCGTAAGAACTTTACTGGGGATCCGCAGCATGTAGTTAACTTTATGACCTTCGTGGCACAGGATCTACGTGAAATTATGGCAAGTCTCGGCTTCCGTACAATTGAAGAGATGGTAGGCCGTACCGATTGCCTAGACGCAACTCAGGCGTCGAAGCATTGGAAGAAGAAAGGCATAGATTTGAGCAGCCTGCTGCATACACCGGAATTACCGGAAGGAAGCACACGCTTCCGCAGTAAATACCAGAATCATGGTCTGGAAGAGACACTGGATGTCTCGCAGCTGCTCGACCTGGCAGCACCTGCATTGGAATCGGGTACGGCTGTTGAGGCATCTCTGCCGATCACGAACGTAAATCGTGCCGTCGGAACTATCCTTGGCAGCGAGCTGACCCGCAAGTATGGGGCAGCAGGTTTGCCAGATGATACGATTCGGTTTCATTTCACCGGTTCTGCTGGTCAAAGCTTGGGTGCATTCGTGCCTAAGGGGATCACACTTACGGTGGAAGGAGATTCCAATGACTATGTAGGTAAAGGATTGTCAGGTGGTAAGATTATTATCAAGCCATCTCCGAAAGCTACCTTTGCTGCTGAGGACAATATCATTATCGGAAATACTGCATTCTACGGTGCAACAGGTGGAGAAGCTTATATCAACGGTATCGCTGGTGAACGATTTGCCGTCCGTAATTCCGGAGCGAAGGTTGTTGTAGAAGGCGTGGGTGACCACGGCTGTGAATACATGACTGGAGGCCGAGTGGTTGTCCTTGGTGAAACTGGCCGTAACTTTGCGGCAGGGATGTCAGGCGGTATCGCTTATGTCTACGACCCGGATAGAACCTTCATCGGCCGCTGCAATCTCGAAATGGTACTGCTCGAGAGAGTGGAAGAGTCTGAGGAGATCGAAGAGCTGCGTGAGCTGATTATCCGCCATACCGAGCTTACAGGTAGTGCGGCTGGCGCACGGGTACTGGATCAGTGGGCAGATAGCTTGCCGAACTTCGTTCGTGTCATTCCGAAGGATTACAAACGGATGATGGAGCAAATTCGCAAGGTAGAACAAACCGGATTGACCGGAGAAGCTGCGTTGATGGCTGCATTTGAAGCGAATATGCGCGAGCTTGCCCGTGTTGGCGGCTAAACTGCTGTACCTGAATGAAATAGGAATTAAATGAATAAGGGAACCTGACTCTTCCTAATGCCGGAGAAGTCAGGTTCCTTTTTTTTAGATGGCAGACTCGTATCCTCTAGTGATTTTCGGGAAAAAGGGTATATGTGGTAAACTAGGTTATAGATGAAAGGAAGTGAGACTATGTCGAATACAGAAATATTGATGGAGCCTGTTGCCCGCCTGCAGGGAGTCACCAAAAAAATCGGCTCGAAAACGCTGGTGAGCGATTTAACGCTGGACATCCCGCCTGGACAAATCTTCGGTTTTTTGGGGCCCAACGGAGCAGGTAAGACTACTACAATACGGATGATGGTGGGGTTGATTTCCATTAGTCGTGGAGACATCTTGATCTGTGGCCGTAGTATTAAAAACCATTTTGAAGAGGCTATCGCAAATATAGGGGCCATTGTAGAAAATCCTGAGATGTACAAGTTCCTATCCGGTTATCAGAATCTGCGCCAATATGCACGGATGGTGCCAGGGGTAACGAAGCAACGGATAGACGAGGTCGTCGAGCTAGTTGGACTAGGTCAAAGAATTCATGACAAAGTTAAGACCTATTCACTGGGAATGCGTCAGAGGCTGGGAGTGGCTCAGGCACTGCTGCACAGACCCAAGCTGCTGATTCTAGATGAGCCAACCAACGGCCTGGATCCACAAGGGATACGCGAGCTTAGAGACTATTTACGACGTTTATGTCAGGAAGAAGGAACAACTGTATTCGTCTCCAGTCATTTACTTTCCGAGATGGAGCTCATGTGTGACAGCGTGGCGATTATCCAAAATGGACGACTGGTGGATGTGAAGCAGCTGAAAGGGGTAGGCAATACTGCAATGCCTCTGGGAGAAACCTTGTTCGAGGTTGATAATGCTGAAGCTGCTCTAGCCCTCATTGGACGTGGAGTATTTAAGAGTGGGGGACTTGTGCTTGAGGCAGAGCGTGAGGAGATCGCAGAATTAAATGCCAAGCTAGTGGCAGGTGGGATTAAGGTGTATAGCATCAGAGCCCTTGCCCGTACGCTGGAGGATCAATTCTTAGAGGTTACAGGAGGTGAAGGAATTGGGTGAATTTACAGCTCTCATACATAATGAGAATATCAAAATATACAGCCGTGTCCGCACATGGATTATGCTGCTTATTCTTGCGGTGATGAGCGTGCTGCTTCCTGCGCTTATTTATTTCACAAGCGAAGGCGATTCATCGCTTATGGGGCTTTGGGACAACTTTCAGATGACGGTGAGTATTGCGTTCTTCTTGAATACAATATTTACCGTTGTAGTGGCTTCTGACTCCGTAGCGGGCGAATTTACCTGGGGAACCATCAAGCTGCTGCTGATTCGCCCGTGGAGTCGCTCCAAGATCCTGCTCTCGAAATATATTTCCATGGTGTTATTCAGTTTGCTTAGCACCGCAGTATTGATTGCTTTTGGCTTTGCTGCTTCGTTAATCTTCTCCTCATCTTCGGGAGATACGATGTCATCCATTACGGCTTGGAGCCCAGCGGAATATTCCTTCCTAGATCTCCTATGTCGTTACATTGAGCTTTTCCTGACCGCTGCTCTGGCTTTCATGGTATCTAGCGTATTCCGCGCAAGTGGACTGGCTATTGGATTATCCTTATTTATTATGTTTGCCAAGAGTATTTTTACGGTTATTTTTAGTCCAGAACGGTTTGAATGGGCCCAATACTTGATCTTCACACATATGGATCTAAGAGGCTACCTATTGTCGGATACGGGTCCGGGGGGCTCTACACTTGGCTTCTCCATAGCTGTACTAGCGGTGTACTATATCCTATTCCTGGCCATTTCCTGGATTGTCTTCCGTAAAAGGGACGTTGCCTCATAGAAATAAGTCTAGCCGGCTTCGAGTGTTCCTTGTGCTTTGGAGGAGCGCTTGGCTGCCTTGTCCTTTTTCATATTACTTTTGGGCTCACCTGCTTTTTCAGAGGTGGGCTGTTCTTGCATGGCAATGGAGCCATTCAGGAGGCTGCCTTCCATAATGCTAAGTGCTCCTGCTGAAATATTGCCATGTAACTCCCCGGTTCCGGTCATAATGAGTCTGCGGTCTGCGGTAACATCCCCGTATACTTTGCCGGCAATCACGATTTCCTCCGCTTTAATACTGGAACGCACTGTTCCTTCTTCTCCTACAGTCACGACACCACTGCAAATAATCTCACCGCTAAAGGTACCCTCAATCCGCAGGTTTGTATCGCATTGCACCTTGCCCTCCAGTGTTCCTCCATGCCCTATTAGGGAATCGGTAGATTTAAAGGGGACACGCTGCTGCCGTTTGTTCCACATTTATAAATTCCTCCTATTATATAAATTGAATGAATCCTTAGGGTTTGACATACGCCAAAGGGTTGACAGTTTTATTCTGCTTCACAACCTGAAAATGAAGGTGAGGACCTGTGCTTCGGCCAGTGCTTCCAAGCAAGCCGATTTTTTGCCCCTTGCTAACCTTGTCTCCGGCAGATACGTTCATTCCGTTCAAATGCATGTACCAGGTTTCCAACCCGTTTGAATGCTTAAGCACGATGTATTTTCCGCGTGCGCCCATTTGTTCCGCAGTAATAACCTCGCCATCTAAGGCAGCATATACAGGATCACCGATGTTCCCGGCAATATCGACACCGGAATGGAAAGCAGACAAACCTTTGAATGGATCTGAGCGGTAGCCGAAGCTTGAAGAAATAACTTTGGACTCGGTAGGCCAAAGCGGTACTGCGTTAAGTCTAGCCTTTTCTGCACGGGCCTTTTGAGCTTGCAGATTTGCTTGTACGTTATTCTCATGCTCTGCCTGTGTGATTGTCTGTGTGATACTTTCCACCATTTCATCAAGCATTCCGTGAATCTCCTCAAAGTCATCCTTAGTTTCTTCCACCAAGCTTGTAGCGTCGTTCTGATACACCGCGATGTATTCTCCACCAACCTGTGGGGTGAGTGTTTTTGGAAGGGCTGCAGTAATGGCTCCAAAGCGGAAACTTATGGCGGATAGAGAAGTGGAAGATGAGTTCTCTTCAGTACTCTGCTTAAAGGAGGTCTCTTTAGGAACAGGAGAAGAAAGACGGCTCGAAAAACCTAATGTTGAATTTGAAGTGGCCGATCCAGCTTTTGATTTTTCTGTTGCGGATTTCTCCGGTTGGGATTCATTCGTGTCTGTAGCGGCAGCAGCACCTTTGCTTTTGTTAATCAATGCTTGCAGCTCCTGTTCCAGTGCATTTACACTCTTCAGCTTGTCTTTAATGTTATCTGCCTCTTCCGAAAGTTCGCTGACCTGGCTACGAAGCTGGGTTAAATCTTTATCCTTGTCGGCGACCTTCATTTCCATGCGGAGATTGGTTAGCGATAGTGCGGCTGCCTCGGCTTCTAGCTGTGAGATGGACTGAGAGGCATGGAAATGCATAGAGGTGACCAGACTGGAGATAGAGAGGGCTGCTGCTGCCGGCAAAGCGAACGCTAGCGGTTTGGAGATGTGGAGCTGTTTGACTGGACGTCCGGCATCCCTTACGACAAGCAGCGTAATCCGTTTATGATCTGGCTGACTCTTCATGGCTTCTCCTTTCTGCGGCTTATGGCAGCCGCTTGCGATACCTGAGGCTAACGACTTTTCTTCCATTAGGCTCATCCGAATTGTCCTACTACTCTATGTATTCCATATCTTTCAGGAACATGACAACGGTTTGTTTGAATAAAGAAGGAGAGTTACGGCAAAACCTGTACTAGAGTCATCGCAGAGAGTCTATTGCATCTGTTTTTATTAATTGAGGGGGTAGAGAATTGAAGATTTTTGCGATAATTCTAATTCTTTTTATCATACAGATTGCATTGATTGTATTTCTGGAGTACCGCCGCCCGCAAAGGGCTATAGCATGGTTGTTTATTTCCTTCTGTTGTCCACCGCTTGGTCTGGCATTCTATTATTTTCTAGGTCGTGACTACAGACAGAATAGAAAATTGAACAAAAGATGTACTTCGCTCTTCCGGGAAATTCGTTCGTATGTCACTGGCAAGATTAAGGTAGTAAAACAAGCGTCGGATACTGGAAACGCTCAGTTTGAGAATAACGAAGGTTTATTGGTTTTGCTTGCAAAGCTCTCGGAAGGGCCTATTACAGGCCATAACAAAAGCAGAGTACTGTCAACTGCGAGAGAAGCGTACGACGCAATGCTGAAAGCCATGGAAGAGGCAAAAGAACATATCCACATGCAATTTTATATTTATCGTGATGATGAGATCGGAGAGCAGTTTCAGGACGTTATGATTCGAAAGGCGCGGCAGGGAGTAAAGGTGCGTTTGCTTTGTGATGGACTGGGCAGTCATCGATTAAGCCGTAGGTTTATTCGAACCCTGAGAAATGCCGGGGTCGAGTTCCACTTTTTTTTACCTCCGATTAGTTCTTTACTGGATCGTCGGTTTAATTTCCGCAATCATCGGAAGATCCTAGTGGTGGACGGATTGATTGGTTTTACAGGTGGAATGAATATCGGGGATGATTACTTAGGAAAGGACGCCAAGATGGGTTACTGGCGCGATACTCATCTGTGTCTAGAAGGAGATTCTGTTTATTATATTCAGTATGTCTTCCTGAAGGATTGGAGACTGGCCTCTGGTGAAGGTATGAGTCATCCTCGTTTGTTCCCTGAGCACTCTTGTAAGGAGCAAGAAGCCGTGCAGATTGTAGGAAGTGGACCGGATGCTGCGATCGATGCTTCTCAGGAGATGTATTTTGCCGCTTTTTGCTCTGCTAGGGAACGGATCTGGATTACTTCACCGTATTTTATTCCGGACCCTGCGATTTGTCGTGCTTTGAAGAGTGCAGTCCTTCGTGGAGTGGATGTTAGAATCATCATTCCGGCGAAGCCTGATAATAAGCTCGTTTATCATGCTTCTTTGTCTTATCTGGAGAATTTACAAGATGCAGGCGTGAAGTTCTATCGCTACACCAAAGGATTTATGCATGCCAAAGTCATGATTGTGGATGACCTGCTGGGTACGGTGGGAAGTGCGAATCTGGATATGCGCAGCTTCTATTCTAATTTCGAAATGACAGCAGTTTTGCTGCATCCTGAGACGATAGCAGTGCTAGTCGCGGGGTTTGAAAAGGATCAAAAGCATAGTGAATTCATTGATCCAGTAAAATTTAAGGAGAGAGGGAGAATTGTCAAACTCGGTGAAGGGCTATGTCAGTTGTTATCACCTCTGTTATGACCGGAAAGAGGACTAAATCTGAATTTTTCGAAGGATAGTACGTGTTCCATTCATTATTAGAGCATATTTTGTGATATAATAATTGTATAAGAAGAAATGTAAGAAAGTATAGATTGTAATTATACTTCCGAATGTTTCAAAACTATATTGTTAAATTGTAGGGGGAGTTCTATGAATGTGAGTCCACAAATGTTTACCAAAGAGGAGCAGAACAAACTGCAGAAGACCGGTGCCCATAAAATGGCTAAGTTCGCGCAGCGTATGGTTATGTTATCCATTGGGGCCGCCATGATGGCTGTTGCACTTGAGATATTCCTAGTACCTAATCAAATGATTGATGGCGGGATTACCGGTATCTCCATTATTTTATCACATTTATTCGACATTCCTCTGGGTATTTTATTGACACTGCTCAATCTTCCGTTCCTGTTAATCGGTTATAAGCAAATCGGTAAGACATTTGCCTTATCTACCTTATATGCGATTTTACTTATGTCTATCGGCACTTCAATGCTGCATCATGTAGAGGCCTTTACAGTTGAACCGATGCTTGCTGCCGTGTTTGGCGGTATCATACTAGGTGTAGGTGTTGGGTTGGTTGTACGTTTCGGGGGATCTCTAGACGGTACAGAAATTGTTGCGATTTTAGTGGCTAAGAAGCTTCCCTTCTCTGTAGGTGAAGTAGTTATGTTCTTCAACCTGTTCATCTTGTCCGGAGCTGGATTTGTGTTCGGTTGGAATAACGCGATGTTCTCCCTGATTGCTTATTATATTGCATTTAAGGTTATTGACATTACCCTTGAGGGTCTGGATCAATCGAAATCAGTATGGATTATCAGCGATAAATTCCGCGATATTGGGGAAGCTCTGACAGAGCGTCTTGGACGTGGTGTTACTTATTTAGATGGAGAAGGCGGATTTTCCGGTGAGAACAAGAAAGTGATCTTTGTAGTTATCACCCGTCTGGAAGAAGCTAAGCTTAAAACCATTGTTGAAGATTGGGATTCTGATGCATTCATCGCAATAGGTAACATCCATGATGTTAAAGGTGGCCGCTTCAAGAAGAAATCCATCCACTAGCGTAGCTCTTAAGTATCATTAACTGAAAGAAGGTATTTTTACGGATAAAAAAGCAATAAATACGGTGAACAAAGCTCGGCATGCCGTATTCTTATATAGTATACCTTCTGTCCTTGAGTGGGACGCCAAATAAGCTCGTAGCATGTAGTTGATGCTGCGGGCTTATTGCTGTTTTTGGGGCTTTTTTCAATGGGATTGCTCCTTTATGGGAGCTTAGCAATGAGCTGTTCAACGGGCTGTGGTGGCACTTTCTCTAAAAGATCTCCCATACGCTGAAGGCGTTCCTCGATATTAAGCAGATGAAAATTAGAGGGAGATACATTTTGCTGAACCTCCTCCCAGAGCAAGGGTGTAGAAACTGTAGCAAGCGGTCTTGCACGCGGTGTGTAAGGTGCAGCTAATGTTTTGCCGCTATAATGCTGGAGGTAGTCAAAATAGATTTTATCTCCGCGATTCTTTTTTAGACGTTCCAGGGTGAACAGGTTGGGATGCTTTTCGGTGACATAACGACCCACAAAATGCCCGATTTTCCGCAATCCATCAAAAGTAACACCAGTCTCGATAGGGACGATGATCTGCACCCCGGTAGCACCAGAGGTTTTGGGTACAGAGGAGAGGCCAAGGGAGGTTAAAACCGCCCCAACGATCGCAGTTGCTTCCATGATACGAGGTTCGATTTCAAGTGAAGGATCAAGATCAATCATCCATTCACAGGGCAGTTCGCTGCCTACATAATGCAGGGAAGGGTGAAATTCCAAAGCAGCCAGATTCCCCAGCCAGATCAGCTCAGGTAAGCCTTGCAGCTTGATATAGTTAATATTCTCGTGTACAGCGGTTTGGACAAAGGCCGGAAGAGGATCAGGCGCATTTTTCTGATAAAAGGACATTCCAGAGATGCCGTGCGGATAACGAATGACGGTAAGCAGCCGGTCTCGGCAATAACGCAGCAGATAGGGAGAGAGTGCAGCGAGCTTTTGCAGATAAATCCGTTTTGTAATGCCACATTCAGGCCACAGCAGCTTCTCTGGATTAGTGATGATGATTTCTTCTCCGTCTATGGTAATTGTACCTTTGATCGCTGCCGGCATCGGGAAACTCCTTTCTGTGATAGGAATGAAGGTATTATGTGTCAGTCTGCTCCTTTTCATGAAAAAAATATTCCCAAAGTGTCCCTTTTGGATGATCATAAGACTTATAAAGATATACGATTATTAGAAAGGGGAGTTTGCTGATTTTGGACGGGATCGAGCACACCGTTGTTCGGGTACAGGCAGGCGAGGTTGAGTCTTATGCCTTGGTCGTCGAGGCTTTTCAAAAGCCGATTTACCGCTATTGCTGTCGGCTGCTTGGGAGCCGTACTGAAGCTGAGGATGCAGTACAGGATATTCTGGTAAAGGCATATCAGCATATAGGCACATACCGCCCTACCGCGAGCTTCTCTTCATGGCTATATAAAATTGCCTACCATCATTGCCTTAGTCTAATCCGCAAACGTCAAAGCCATATAAAGTTTATGGCGCTTTATCAACCAGATCCGCCTGCAGAAAGCCCGGAACAGTTGATGGACCGTTACATATTTAACGAACATCTGACTTTAGCCCTCGCGAAGCTGAAGACAGAGGAGCGAAACCTGTTAGTACTTAGAATCTTTGAGGAACAGAGCTTCCCGGAGATTGCGGAGATTCTGGATAAGAATACTGATGCTGTGAAGAAGAAATACAGGCGAACGATTACGAAGCTTGGCAAAATGCTGAATGCTCAGAAAGGGGGAACGGAATGGTGCGGCAACGAAGCTTTGTTGAAGAGAAAATGATAAAGAAAATGGATGCGGTAGGGAGCTGCGAAGAGCTGGATGTAAAAGCAGCTGTTATGAAACAGGTAAGAGCAATTCATGCACAACAGAATACGATTGGCGGAGAAATGACGAGCGTAGTTAGCGAGCTGAAGCCGTTCCCAGAACCGGAAGATCCTATTATGCAGAAGCAAAAGGAGATGCCCCAACACCCGTCTAGGTTTAGAAAAAGAGTGCTCACTGGAGTCTCCGCGGCTGTATTGCTGGGGATTATCGGGTTGGGTGCTCTGCAGCTGTCTGAACATGGAAAGTTATCGGAACAAGGTAGCCAGTTTACAATTGATATCACAAAACCCCAAGGTGGTATTATTACACTAGTGAACAGCGGAGGGAAGGCTGTTGTGAAGACGGTGCATAATAATACGCCTGATCCGACAACCTCGCCTGCGATAGAGAAGTATCAGAGCTTATCTATGACTTATAAAGAGCAAGTGCTTGCTCGTTTAAACACTGGGGAAATGGCTGCTTATTATGTGAAGGATGCTGAATTAAATAAGCTGGAGTTAGGGTTAGGCTATGGAAATCAATTGCAGTTTGCTTTTATTTCGCCGGTGTATTCGAAATATCAAGACTTCGTAAAAGAATTAAAAACTGTTGGCGATTTCTGGCCAGGGTTGCCTTCCTCGTTAGCTGATGGTTATGAATTCGAGCAAGGAACCTTTAATGCAGCTCCCCTATACAGGTCGCTAGACCCAGAATATGAAGAAATCCTTGAACAATTTCAAAAAAAGGCTACAACCGATAAAACTGGGCAGAACTTATTTATGGAGAAGATAGCTGCAAATTCCATAGATAATGCTGAGGTTACCTACGACAAGGGAGATCAAAGAATTACACTATCCTTAAGGCAGAGTGTTTTTAAGGGTTATACCATGCAAGTGTCTATCTTGGAAGGCCAGACTGCTGAAAAATGGTCTGTGACAGGTACAGGTAAAGAGGCAATATTTATCGCGGCGGGTACTGGAAAAGGGAAGAATGCTTGGTTTTCTCAGAATCGATTGTATTGGTATGATGAAGTCACCCAGATGGTTTTTTCTCTAAGCGACAAGCAGGAGAATAAACTGACTCGTGAGCAATGGCAAAAGATTGCCACCAGTTTTATTCACTAGCTACTGTTCTAACAGTACATTATGAGAAGCTGTCTCAAAAGTAGTGAATTCTACTTGGGAGGCAGCTTTTTTTATGGAATAGGGGAATGATGGATTTTACTGTGCCATGTGACGATATGCCACGCGTAGTGTTCTATGCTAATGGTTGGGGCGGTGGGCGATGTGCTATGTGTGATTTTCCTGCGGCTTGCAGTAGATGATTTTGTGGAATTAGTTGGTATATGTGACGGTGGACTATGGGCGTTACGTTCTGTGTTTGTGCAATGTATAGAGTGCTTTAAACTAATTAGGGAAAAACTCCCTGAAAATAGCCGCTATTTGCCCTAAATGAACGAAATCAGGGAATTCCTCCCTAATAATCATGGGAATTTCTTTATTCGTTGCCGAATTGGCTGAATTTCAGGGAAGTTTTCCCTAATTATAAGTCCGATGAACAGAAATCTCTGAATTTTAGGGAGAAATTCCCCAATTATTCTATAAGAGCTTTACTTATTGCATCACTTGGTGCGTCACTTGTAATGTTAAGAACAAAAAAGAGGCTGTCCCCAAAGTCGTGAACTAGTTGCTTGGGACAGCCTCTTTTTTGTGAGAAATGTCCCTTTTTCTAATGTTGGATTGTTATAGAAGTGTAGTTAAAAACAGGGGTGAAAATACATTTACCTTATTGAAGGAGAGGATGTTAGAAATTGAAGCTCCATTCTGATTTCAAAAAAACAGTTATCACGTTCTCTGCAGCAATCTTGCTGGGAACAGGAGTGGCCGGGGGTGTGGATGTACCCGGCTTGTCTTCTACAATTGCGGCGGCATCAGGAGCACAGGTTGCATCACAAACCGATCAGAAGACCCAAAAGGAATTGCAGGCACTCGTAGCTGGAGTGAAGGAAGGTACGCTTTTGGCCTACTACGTACGGGATAAAGTCTCCAATCCACAGGATACGATCAGCTTCTCTGGCAAAGGGTTTGTTTTTAAAGACTATAAATCCTTTGCAGCTAAGTTTAAAGCGCTAAAGGGTCCGTCTATTCCGCAGCCCGGAAATCTTCCCAAAGGCTTCACTCTGGCGACAGCCATCATCTATCCACCGGCTGTAGCTAATGATTCAGAGCTGTACTTGCAACTAGAGCAGGAATTGAAAGCAGCAGCAGCTGCTGGTAATTCTAATAAACAGTTGTTTAGTAAAATCATCAGCTGGAACCAGACGAATTTGTCTATGCAGCTGTATGTCAAAGGAAAAGCTAATTTTAGCATTGTAACTGGGTCGCCGCCCGCCAAACTTCCAGAAGGAGCGGTACCTTTTGTACGAGCTTCGGAAACTAAGAAAGAATTAACGGTCAACGGCAGGAAAGTAGTACTTACAACTGATTCCGCTAAAGACGCAAGCTTTAACACAAAGCTAGTGTGGCTGGATAACTCAGGCACGATACAATATACCCTTTCAGACAATCGGGCCAGTACGCTGACGACAAATGAAATGTTAGCGGTAGCTAAAACCATAATCAAATAACCAAGGGGTTAAGGAGGATATCATAATGATGATTAAGAAAAGCGCGGCGATTACAGCCTTAAGCTTATAAGTATTGATGAGTGAGGTGAGTGGAACAGCAGGCGCAGTGCCTGCGGGGAGTAATAATAAAAGTAAAGCTACCGCACCCGTTGAGCCGAATACGCCCGTATCTTCAACGATTGAAGCTTTGATTGCCCAAGAAAATACGGTTCCCTTACAAGCAGGCGAACTTAAGGTTCTGTATGTAAATGATAAGAAATCTAATCCATATGAAACCTTGAGTATAAGCTATATGCCATATAGATTCAGTTCTGTAAACGAAGCGGCGCAGAAGTTTTTGTCCTTAAGCGGGAAGTCACTCCTGATACCCACTTCTCTACCAGAGGATTATAAGTTGCAGGATGTCGTTTTAAATCCAGTGATTCCAATGTTTTTTAGCTCAGAGTATAAGACTCTCAGGGATCAGTTGAAAGCTAAAGCCCAAGCTGCTGGCAAAAAGGTGATTTCGCAAAGCTTGAAGTGGAGCAATACAGAAACTTCTATCACCTATCTACGAAATGGAGAGAGGGTGAATTTAAGATCTGCACCTGCATACACGCTACCGGAAGGGGTGACTTTGGCCCAGCTGCCTGGCGACCAAGATGAGAATTTGAACATCAACGGAGTTGAGGCGGTTTACACAGTTTTTGGGCCTCATCACGGAGATCTTAAAGTCCAGCTGGTATGGTCCAGTGCTGATGGAAGTGTCGATTATACGTTTACAAGTACAAAAAATACTGCGCAGACAAAGGCAGAGCTGGAGGCCCTTGTAACAAGACTTACAGTGCAATAAGAAACGTCCTCCCACTTGAAATTGGGAGGACGTTTCTTATTAATTTATCCTTTTTGCTCCATTGTGCATGACTCCGGGGGAAGATCCACTTTAGCTTGAGTAACAGGCTGACGCAGAGTGCCAGAGGTGTTCCATTCCAGAAAATGAACTTTGAAGACGAGCTCCGGCTTTATCCAAAAAGCACCCTTGCCTCGCTGTGGAACATCGGCAAAGGGCATCCGATCCAGCTTAAGGCGGTGTGCCTCCGCAGTTAAGTCACGTTTATCCTGTACAGTCAATTTGCCCGGACCGGCATGTCCGATATAATGCAAATTTCCTTTATCATCATAAAGACCAAGAAGTAGTGCGTTAACGATACCGTCACGGAACGTCACACCCCCCGCTACAGCTGTAATATCAGAACTGATTTTGCGTTTCTGCCAACGTTTATCTTTTCCGCCCGGAGCATAAGTACTGTTGATGTCCTTGCAGACGATTCCTTCCAAACGCTGGTTCTGAGTTGCGGCGAACAGTTCTGTAGGATCGGTATAACTTGGCACAGCTTGAACATGGGGATGGGGCAGCAGAATGTCACTTAACAGCTGCTGCCGCAAGAATAATGGTTGATCCATCGTCGATTGGCCATTATAAAACAGAATATCAAAAATCATATAAATGACAGGAACCTGATGCCTAACGACGGAAATCGTGGAACCATTTTTTAAACTGTCCCTCCGCATCACCTCGTGAAATGAGGGTTTGCCGTCCTTGAGTGCGATGATCTCACCATCAAGAATAACGGAGCCAGCCTTGCAGTAAGCAGATACATCAGTAAGCTCCGGGTATTGCATGGTACGGTAATTGCCACGTCTGTTAATAAGCTGAGTAGTGCTTCCATCGTAATAGGACAACATCCGCACACCGTCCCATTTAATTTGTGCGATCCACTGGTCACCTGCTGGAAGCTGCCCAGCCAGTATAGGTTCAAAAGGAATAATGGGCTGAAGCTTCATCCGCAGAGCCTCCTAAGATACGGTTGTTTTGCTTTTTGTGCTGCGGCGTTTCGGTTTCGGCGTAATAACAGGAGTCGGCCCGGAGACCTCGTTTTGCTGCTCCGCAGGTTCCGCGGCGGTTGTTTTGGTCTTGGTAGTTTTTCTTTTGGCAGCAGGAGCCGCTTTAGTTTTGGTTTTTGTGGTGCCTGTTAATGAAGGACCAGGGTCTGAAGGAATATGCTGCACAGCTTGAATACTGGCCTGCAAGGCAGCCATTAGATCAATCACATTGCTTTCCTGTTTAGCAGGAGCGATATGAAATTCCTCGCCTGCAATTTTATGTGAAATCAGATCAAGCATACGCTGGCGATAATCATCGGTATATTTTGCCGGATCAAAAGGAGTGGATAGCTGTGAGATCAGCAGCTTAGCCATTTCCAGCTCTTTATCGTTCACTGTCCCTGCTTCGGGCAGACCGGGCACTTGTGAGATCGGCCGCACCTCATCGGGATAAAAAATGGTCTCAATCGCAAGGCAATCCTCAAGAACACGGATCGCTGCCAGACTGCTTTTTGAGCGGATTGAAATTTTGGCGATGCCAATTTTACCTGTCTGCTTCATGGCCTCCATAAGAAGTCGATAAGCATTTGAGCCTGCCTGATCCGGGGATAAATAATAGGTTTTTTGAAAATAAATCGGATCGATTTCCGTCAGGTCAACAAAGTCGAGAATGGAGATGCTTTTACTGGTCTCGTCGGATAGTTGATCCAATTCCTCTTTGTCGAAGAGAACAAACTTCCCTTTTTCATACTCATATCCTTTACCGATCTCTTCCCAAGCGACCTCTTTGTCACACACCGGGCATTTGCGTACATACGACAGCGGGCTGCCACATTCCTTATGGATATAACGCAGAGAAATGTCCTTGTCTTCCGTAGCGGAGAACATTTTAACCGGAACATGCACAAGCCCGAAGCTGATGGCACCTTTCCAAACGGTATGCATGAGAAACACCTCCTGATCTAAGTTGATTTGCTTTGGGTTAGTATGAGGCAGGAAAGGCTTTTCTAGCCGGGTGCATTTTTTGAGAAGCTTGGGAAAAAATAAACTCGGACCTGTGAAGTTGAGGAGGAGAATCTAAGGTATGGAACCAAGAGATAACGAATGGAGCGATGCGCTGAGCGAGCAGGATATTCCGGCCACAGTTGTGGATTGGGAGAGCATTATTGCGCCCACGGAGGCCAGTCAGGTATCCGATTCGGAAAAGCTGGATGCGGAACGAACCCTCGAAGATACGTCACCCTTAGAATCGTAAACTTTAGGAAAGATAAAGGAGGAGAACAGTTGTGGACGTCAAACGGGCACAGGATATTTATGCTTCTAAAGAGACTGTAAGTGTACATTTGGATGGGGAGCCTGTCTGGATTGAACATGTGGATGAAGAGAACGGTATGGCTACGGTACAAGTTGGCTCTCGACCAACCAATACGCACACTGTGGGTGTTGAACGACTCGAAGAGCAAGAGCACTAACAAAGGTCTACTTAGAGCGTACGTTAAAGCTGAATTATAGTTTTAAAAAAAGAGACTTTTTATGCTTAAGTTTGCGTAAAGGTCTCTTTTTTGATTTGGAGCATAACTGACATCAAGGTTGACGGTGTAAGATTTAAACCAATATATTGGATCAGGCAGGACAGTCCATTATTGTTGCGCTGAGTTCAGGAGTTATTGCGACAGTATTATTTTTTCAAGCTACGGATATGGTAAGGAGCAGTATGAGCGGATTAGCGGTAGTCGAAGCCACTCAATCTCGCAGCGTTCTGTATCGAAATCCAGCTTAACCATGCAAGTGAAAAAGAGGGCTGTACCTCCTTCGGCTTAAACAATGGGCAGGGACAGTTGTTGCGGTGGATGGACCATACCGATATAATTGAATGTAATGGTTTTCGACAGGGATATTTTAAAAGGTGGTAGTTGTAGTTGGACAAAACAGTCGAAACGGTGTTCACTTACCGTTCTTACAATCTGCAGGATACGGAGCAACTGGCAAGTGCAATAGCTGCTGCTTCAACGGCAGGAATGGTTATCGGTTTGGACGGTGATCTAGGCGCAGGAAAAACGGCCTTCTCGCAAGGTTACGCTCGCCATCTTGGAGTGAAAGGGATCGTAAACAGTCCTACTTTTACTATTATTAAAGAGTACGAAGGTCGTCTGCCGTTATATCACATGGATGTATATCGGATTTCACTTCAGGAAGCAGATGAGCTTGGATTGGATGAGTATTTCTATGGTCAGGGTGTTTGTTTGGTAGAATGGAGCAGTATTATTACGGAGTTAATGCCGCCGCGGCATATGCATATATACATGGAAACAGTTGGACCGGAGGAACGAATCATTACGGTGACCGGAATCGGGGCGCCTTATGGTGAGCTTTGCCGGGAGCTGATCCAGAAGTGGGGTTAATGAATATGACGAATGAGAATACAGAGCCGCGCAAGCGGCTTTTAGCGCTGGATACATCAACTGCTGTATTGGGGGTTGCAGTGACCGAAAATGGAGAATTATTGCATGAAATTAATGCTTCCGGTGAACGGAATCATTCGGTGCATTTGCTGCCGATTATAGAGCAGGCGCTGCAAGCTTCGGGAACAACCGTTGCTAATCTGGGCGGGATTGCAGTTGGTGTGGGTCCGGGATCTTATACGGGAACACGGATCGCGGTTACGGCTGCCAAAACGCTGGCTTGGGCATGGAATGTCCCAGTAGTTGGTGTTTCGAGCCTGCATGCTGTGGCATGGGGTGGGTATGAAACAGCCCTTAAGAATAAGACGACAGCAGAGTCAGGACAAGCCAGTGCGAACAGTGGCTACGGTCCAGACTGGATCATTCCACTGATGGATGCGCGCCGAGGACAGGTCTACACAGGGTTATTCGCAGCGGATGGGAATAGTGTTCTCAGCCGCCTTGAACCAGATGCCATCCGGTTGATGGCCGACTGGGTGGAGTACTTGGCAGAACGTTTACAACAGGCTTCAGCCGAAGGAACTAAACCAGCTATTCTATGGTTTGTTGGAGAAACCGCTGTACATGGCAGCGAAGAATCACTACATCCGCTGGCGGAACTCGGCACTTCTGTAGCTGTTCCTTATGAGCTGGAGGGGCGTTGGACAGGCTTCCTTGGTGAAGCCCGGCTGCAAGTAGAGAATGATGATATTCATAGCTTAATCCCTAACTATACTCAGATTTCGGAAGCGGAGGCCAATCTGCGGTTAAGTAGTAAAGGAGGCTTAAAACGATGACGGAAGTGGAATCATTGAGAGCACAAGAGGCTGATCTTGTTTTTCGCCTGATGAAGCTGGAGGATATACCGGACATCCTTATTATTGAGCGTGAAGCCTTTACCATGCCGTGGACAGAGGAAGCTTTCCGGAATGAGCTGACGCATAATCATTTTGCTAAATACATGGTCATGGAGCTGGCGGGTCATATAATTGGCTATGCTGGAATGTGGGCTATCGTGGATGAGGCGCATGTGACGAATATTGCCTTACTCGAAGCTTATCGTGGACGTAAATGGGGTGAGCGCCTGTTGGAAGAGTTAATGAATACTGCCTCTTACGTAGGCATGAAGTCCATTACACTTGAGGTGCGGGTATCCAACGAGGTAGCTCAGAATTTATATCGTAAAAAAGGCTTTCGTTCTGCCGGCACGCGCAAAGGATATTATTCCGATAATCGCGAGGATGCACTCATTATGTGGGCGGATCTACCGGAGTATAAGGAGCACGGCTATTTGGAAGGAAGCGTGGACTTGAAATGAAGACAGAAACAGGCACAGCTCAACCTGTACTAATACTTGCTATAGAGACGAGTTGTGATGAAACCTCGGTGGCCGTGGTCAAAAACGGATCAGAAGTGTTATCCAACATTATCTCGAGTCAAATAGAGACACATCGCGCTTTTGGGGGCGTGGTGCCAGAAGTGGCTTCCCGTAAACATGTGGAGGTAATTACGCTCGTAATCGAGGAAGCGCTCGCCAAGGCAGGCGTTACACCCGAACAATTGACTGCGGTAGCGGTGACTCAAGGCCCGGGGTTGGTGGGCGCTTTACTGGTCGGTGTAGTAGCAGCTAAAAGCCTTGCCCTTGCATGGGGCAAGCCGTTAATTGGCACGCATCATATTGCAGGCCACATCTATGCTAACCGCCTGGTTGCAGAGTTGCAGTATCCTTGCATGACACTAGTAGTGTCAGGTGGACATACTGAACTGGTTCATATGGAGCGTGAGGGTGAATTTCGAATTATCGGCCGCACGCGTGATGATGCTGTAGGTGAAGCATATGATAAAGTGGCTCGGGCGCTTGGGTTTCCTTATCCCGGTGGCCCCCATGTAGACCGCCTGGCACGCGAAGCGACGGAAGTTGTTGCATTGCCGCGGGTATGGCTGGAGCCGAACTCTTATGATTTCAGCTTCAGCGGTCTAAAATCGGCGGTGCTGAATGTGGTGAATCAGAGCAAAATGAAAGGTCTTGAACCCAATGTCGCAGGCATCGCCCGGGGGTTCCAAGAATCCGTAGTAGAAGTGCTGGTGGAAAAGGCGGTACGCGCCGTTAAAGCCACTAACTCCAAACAGTTATTGCTCTGTGGGGGTGTCGCTGCTAATGGTGGACTCCGCTCGGCATTAATCTCGCGCTGTGAAACGGAGGGCATTGAACTTATTATTCCTCCACCGGTGTATTGCACGGATAATGCGGCGATGATTGGAGCGGCTGCATACGTGAAGTGGCAGCATGATGGAGGAATACCGCTGGATATGGTTGCTGACCCTGGATTCTCACTGGAACAATGGTCTGTATCTGCCTATTGACATCATTTGGAGCTAACGGGTATAATCAGTTCAATTAAACAAGCAAACGCGATGAGCGGAAGTAGTAAGGATACTCTGGGATAAGAGAACTGCGGGTGGGTGCAACGCAGTCGAAGGAGTCCTGAACTCGTCTGGGAGCGGAGCGGTGGAAGCATTACTGGCAATTGTCGCCGGAACGTTTGTACACCGTTTACGGGTAACCTCCGTGATAGGGTGGTCTAGTACCTAACATACTGGACCGTAGAGTGGATGTTCAATTGGAATCGGCAGGAACTTAGCCGATACAGAGCATCAACAAGAGTGGTACCGCGAAGGTTAACAGCCTGTCGTCTCTTGAATGAGATGGCAGGCTTTTTTGTATGGATTTAGAGTGGTGAATAATTTATATAATACACGCTAAGAACGGGAGTAGTAGAGTTTGACGGTGAACAGAGAGCTGCGGGTTGGTGCGACGCAGTCACCGGATTTCTTGAAGCTCGCCCGGGAGCGGAGCGGCGGAACAAGAGTACGCTGCCTACGGCTGTCCTCGTTATCGGACCTTCCCGGTTTAAGCTGGCACTCCAGCTTAAACCGGGAAGAAGAGCTGGACGCAGCTTTAAGGCTTGTTATTAAGACAGCCGATGCGTCAAAAAGAGTGGTACCGCGGAGGGGTAACCCGCCGTCTCTTTATTAGAGACGGCGGGTTTTTGCGTTCTTGTAGAAGAAGTCCGAGTTATGGACTCATCGCTACATAAGACGCCAAAATTGAACGCTCTGCACATTGTGCAGAGATTCATTTGTATCAGCTGCCGGCAGCAGTGGGTGGGAAATGAGCAGAACCGCAAGTCGACGTGTGGTTCTGCGCTGAAGCATAGGATAGAGATAAAGCATCCAATTACATGAAAACAAAACTAGGAGGAATTCAGATGATTATTCCAGTTAAGAAATGTATACAAATTTTCGATACGACTCTGCGCGATGGTGAGCAAGCCCCTGGGGCGAGTCTGACTCCTGAGCAAAAAATATTGCTGGCCTATAAGCTTGCTGATCTGGGTGTTGATGTAATGGAGCCGGGGTTCCCGGTATCGAGTCCTGGAGATTTTGCAGCGGTGCAGACGATTTCGCGCAAGGTGCGCAACGTGGAGATTTGTGGTTTCGCGCGGGCTGTAAAAGGAGACATCGATGCTGCAGTCCGGGCCACTCAAGACGCTGAACGTCGGCGGATTCACTTGTTTATTTCTTCTTCTGATATTCATTTGCAGCATCAACTACGTATGAGCAGAGCTGAAGTCGTAGCTAAAGCGCGCGAGATGACGGCTTATGCGCGACAATTCTGTGATGTAGTTGAATTCACGGC
Organism: Paenibacillus sp. FSL R7-0163; assembly: GCF_037969975.1. Taxonomy (NCBI): domain Bacteria; kingdom Bacillati; phylum Bacillota; class Bacilli; order Caryophanales; family Paenibacillaceae; genus Paenibacillus; species Paenibacillus sp. FSL R7-0163. The sequence continues at coordinate 5,050,213 of NZ_CP150224.1, read as the reverse complement.
CATGGACGCTGCACGGACAGGGATTGATGATCTGATTGAAATGGTTGAGGCAGTTATAGAGGAAGGGGCCTCCATTATTAACCTGCCGGATACAGTAGGATACGCATTGCCACATGAATATGGCGAGATGTTCCGGAGAGTGCGGCAGGGAGCAAGAGGTGGCGGCAAGGTCAGCTATAGTGCCCACTGTCATAATGACTTGGGGCTGGCTGTAGCTAACAGTCTGGCAGCGATTGATGGAGGGGCGACTCAGATAGAAGTCACCGTGAATGGTGTAGGCGAGCGCACAGGGAACTGCGCACTGGAAGAGCTTGTTATGGCGCTCGAAACCCGCGGCGATGCAATCGGTGCAGAAACAGGCATCGTGCTCGATAAACTGTATGATACTTCACGGCTGATTAGTGGAGCGATGCATTTTCCAATCGCTTATAACAAGCCGGTCGTCGGAAGAAATGCCTTCCAGCATGAATCCGGGATTCATCAGGATGGCCTGCTCAAGGATCGTAGTACCTATGAGATTATGGATCCCGAACGGCTGGGCATCCCCCGCAGCATGATCATTCTGGGCAAACATTCTGGCAGACATGCGCTGAAGGATCGGGCTGCGAAGTATGGAATAACGCTGGAGCCTGCGGAGCTGGATGCACTTTATGAGTCCTTTAAAGAGACCGCTGACCGTCAAAAGGTGGTCAGTGATGACCAACTGCTGCAAATGGTAAGCAGTACAACTGGACAACAAGCTCAGGTCTATGAGCTGGGTGAGGTTCAGGTATTGGCGGGCAGTGCCCAGCGCCGTGTAGCTGCAGTTACGGTACGCCATCTGCAGACTGACCGGGAAACGTCACATACCAGCACTGGCGAAGGCCCGCTTGAAGCGATTATCGCCGCTATTGGGCAAGGGATTGCTGAGGAGATAGACTTTGCAGGACTCGAGCTTCATTCGCTTGGAAGCGGAGAGAATGCTCAAGCAGAAGCAGCGGTGATGGTGGAGTGGGAGGGTCTAAAATTCAGAGGCACGGCCACTCACCAAGATATAATTATGGCGGCTGGCATCGCTTATATCGCAGCCTGTAATGCTGCCCTGCTCTCTACACAGATTGTCTAAAATACGACGTGCCCGCTGTCAGTTTAGGAGATAGCGGGTTCTTTTTTAGCATAAATTCGGTCTTGTAAAATGGGGTTACGTCTTTTGTCAAGTTGTGGACAACGTTATCCACATATTCTGCCTGAGTTGTGTAAAAAGTGCGTAAAATCAGCAATAACGGCTTTTTTCAAAATGCTCTAATAAACAATTTTGTTGGCAATGAAACACTGTGAGAATTGTGGATAATGTGGATAGATCCGTGGATAATAATTCCTTTTCCTTGAAAATACCGATTTAACGCATAAAAAAGACCCCGAAGGGTCTTTTAAAGTAGGGAGTTATACACGAAACCTGTGTATAGAGCTGTGGATAACTATTTATGAACAAATCTAGAACTATGAAAAAATATTTATAAGGAGGATTTACATTATTCGTCAGCAAGGATTTCCCATTCGCTAAAGAAATCTGCCAGCTGAGATTTTTTGTTCTTTAGGTCCTCTTCATAACCTTGAAGTGCTAAATAATCCTGATAAACTTCAGGTTTAGTCATTTCATGCTCTATAAATACGATCGATTCTTCGAGTGTGGCGATGTTCTCCTCAAGCTCTGCGATACGCCGTTTGCGGTTACGATCTTCACGCTTAGCCTGCTTGTCTGCTTCAAAAGAGGTTACAGCGCTTTTTTCAGGTACAGCAGTGTCCTTATTGACGTTTTTAGTAGCAAGTTCAGCGGCATCTTTTGCAATCTCTTCTAATTCTCGTTTCTTCTCGACATAGTCATCGTAGTTGCCGAGGTATTGGTCGATCCCTTCGGGATGCAGCTCCAGTACGCGTTCAGCCATTTTGTTCAAAAAATAACGGTCATGGGAGATGAACAGCAGGGTGCCTTCGAAATCAATTAAAGCAGATTCCAGAACCTCACGGCTGACCAGATCCAAATGGTTGGTAGGTTCATCGAGAATTAGCATATTTGCACCGCGGAGCATTAGTTTAGATAACGAAACCCGAGCTTTTTCGCCGCCGCTGAGTGCGGAAATTTTCTTAAGAACATCCTCTCCGCTAAAAAGAAAATTGCCAAGGATCGTACGAATTCTGGCTTCCTCGATCATTGGATATTCACTCCACAGTTCTTCCATAACCGTATTTTGTGGATTAAGTCGGGTTTGTTCCTGATCATAATAAGCAATTTTTACTTTAGTACCCCAATTCACCGTTCCGGCAGAAGGCTCACGGGTTCCGGTCATACACTGCAGCAGCGTGGATTTACCGATACCATTGGGACCAATCAGGGCAGCAGTCTCCCCGCGACGAAGCTCAAAAGAGGCGTCCTTGAATAAAGGTGAACCTTCATTAAAGGCAACCGCAACATTGCGCACTTGAAGCACCTCTTTTCCAGACATGAAGTCTGGCTCAAAGGAGAAGCTAGCTTTCTTCAGATCGCCCATTGGGCGATCTAGACGATCCATCTTTTCAAGCGCTTTGCGTCTGCTCTGTGCACGTTTTGTGGTGGATGCCCGGACAATATTTTTCTGAACGAAATCCTCCATCCGCGAAATTTCATCCTGTTGCTTCTCATATTGCTTCATCCGTGCTTCATATTCGGCAGCCTTCAAATCTACATACCGACTGTAGTTACCTGTATAACGCCGGGACTGGTGCCGCTCGATCTCTACAATAGTGGTCACGAGCCGGTCTAGGAAATAACGGTCATGGGATACAACCAGAATCCCGCCAGCATAGCTGCGGAGGTAATCCTCCAGCCACGTTAACGTTTCGATATCCAGATGGTTAGTAGGCTCATCCAGCATCAGAAGATCTGGAGCCTGAAGCAAAATACGGGCCAGCGCGAGCCGGGTCTTTTGGCCTCCACTAAGGGTAGAAATGGGTGTATCTGGTGGGAAATCACTGAAGCCCATGCCGTGTAGGACACTGCGAATCCGTGTATTCATTTCGTAGCCGCCGTGGTCCTTGAACCAATCCGAGCGCCGCGCATACCGTTCAAGCAGTTCTTCGTACCGCTTGGGGTCTTCCGCGAGCTTGGGATCAGCAATACTCACTTCTAACTCTCTCAGCTCAGTTTCGGCTTCGATCAGCGGAGCGAAGACCGCCATCATTTCTTCATGAATGGTTTTGTCAGATTGAAGTCCGCTATTCTGAGCTAAATATCCGATTGTTGTTTCTTTTGATTTATGAATTTGACCGCTGTCATAAGACATCTCACCGGCCAGAATTTGTAGAAAAGTTGATTTGCCGGCACCATTCACACCCACTAGCCCGACACGTTCCTTTTCATTTACCTGTAGGCTTATGCCATCCAGTACGTTCTGTATACCATATGATTTAGTAATTCCTGTCGCTTGAAGAAGCATAACGATGAAACCTCCACCCTTGCATATTTCGCCTTGGTATTTATCCCTCAGCCGTATGAACAACTTATTCTATAGTTTACATGAAAAGCGTTTCCCAAGCGAGGGTTCGATCTAATGTAAGGAGGGAATAACGACCTAGTCCGATAACACAGTTCTATCCACCTTGGCGAACCGGGGAGAAGAGTGGTAAACTGGATTTACAAACAAGGATAAGCTAGGGATGAATAAGAGGGGGAGGCCGACAATGTCCAGCGAGGAGTCGGAGATCTCCAAAGTAAAGCAACAATTACGAGCGGAGAAGACCATCGCCCGAAACGAGCTGTCTTCGGACCAGAGAAGTAAACTATCATCTGAAGTCTGCCACTATGCATTGGAGTGGCTGGAGACGAAGGGTATAACTTCACTAATGGCCTATGTGTCTTTTCGTTCAGAGCTTGATACCCGCCCACTTATCACACAGGCGTGGAAAGATCAGCGTAAGGTGCTGTTGCCGCGTGTAATTCCAGCAAGCGGTGAAATGAGTGTCCACGCGGTGAATGCATGGAGCGATTTAGAGCCGGGGGCTTATGGTATCCATGAACCTGTTGTCTCCAGCAGAGATTTATTAGAGATTGAAGAGATTAAGCTACCTGCTGTTGTGTTCGTACCAGGGCTAGCATTTGATCTTCAGGGCGGCAGGCTTGGCTACGGTCGAGGATACTATGACCGGCTACGTGCGTCTTGGGAGAAAGCCGGGTACGTTAGCGCACAGCCCCCGATATGGATCGGGTTAGCTTACGGCATGCAGTTGGTTCCAAGGGTGCCGATGGATGAGCATGACGCTTTAATGGACATGCTGATTACTGAAAATGGTATAGTGCACTGCCGAAAAGGAGAGTGAGCCATGGAATTGACCCATTTCAACGAGCAGGGAAGAGCTCGTATGGTGGATGTGAGTGAGAAGGAGATCACGAAGCGGACAGCTGTCGCGCGGAGTATGATCAAGATGGCTGCTGGAACGCTGAGCGCCATTAAGAGTGGCAAGATCAGCAAAGGTGATGTCCTTGCTGTTGCGCAGATCGCCGGGATTATGGCGGCTAAGAAGACGTCAGACTGGATTCCGATGTGCCACCCGCTGCCACTTACCGGTATTGATATCAGCTTCTCCGATAACAGCGAAGATGAACTTTATATAGAAGCAACAGTCCATACTACAGGAAAAACCGGAGTAGAGATGGAGGCTTTAACCGCTGTTTCTGCCTCAGCACTAACGGTGTACGACATGTGTAAGGCTATTCAGAAGGATATGATTATCGGACCGACGCTTCTGGTATCTAAGAGCGGGGGCAAGAACGGAGATTATGCGCTCAAATAATTATCAGCTGCTTTTAATTGAAGCGCTGATGCGAGCAGGCTGAACTGTACAGCCAACTATACATATAGAGAGGAAGGACAAACCTATGGCGTGGAAGACAGCAATCCTAACGGCCAGTGATAAAGGGGCCAGGGGTGAACGGGAAGACACGAGCGCCCAGGTTATTCGGGAGCTGGTGGAAGAGGAACTAGGTGGCGAGATCATTGAATATCGAATCGTTCCCGATGAACAAGATGAGATTATCGCAGCCTTGATTGAACTGACGGACTATTTTCAGGCAGATTTGGTACTGACCACCGGAGGCACAGATCTGGCAATTCGTGATGTGACCCCGGACGCTACTCGGCGAGTGGTAGAACGGGAAGTGCCTGGGCTCTCAGAAGCTATGCGCAGTACAGTGATGCAAAAAAACCGTGCAGCTATGCTTTTTCGTGGGATATGCGGCATTCGCGGTCGCACGTTGATTGTCAATTTACCTGGAACGCCGAAGGGTGTTCATGAGAATCTGGCAGCTATTATGGATCAATTACCGGAAGCACTACTCATGGTAACTGGCCAATACCGCCAATAACCCTTTGTCATCTTCTTGTCACGTCACAATGATAATCTATTTATAGAAGAAAGTGGATGTAACTGTGACATAAGTTATGGTATTATTAAATTAAAGTAAACGATACCATGAACGGACAGGTGGACAAGGAGGAATAATAATGTTTAGTGGAATTGGTACTCCTGGTATTATTTTGTTGGTCATACTGGCACTTCTGCTCTTTGGCCCAAATAAACTGCCAGAGCTAGGCCGTGCAGTTGGACGAACCTTCCGTGAATTTAAGGAAGGCGCGCGTGAAATCATCGGGGATAATGAACCGGTGAAGAAGAGCGAAGCTCCTGTGCCGACGGCCCCGCAAACGGTCGCTGCAGATATTCCTCAGGACAAACGCCTGCCGGAATAATAGAAGATCTTTCAATGGGGCAATCTCAGGAGTCTACTAGACTTGAGGAGACGCCCCTTTTTCTTTGCTTTCCGCAGCAACGGACACTGCTTTGAAGAAAGTTAGTGTTATCTTTTTTACTCTTGTCATGGGATGGTGTCTGGATGTCTCTGAAATCGGAAGAAATGTCGGTGGTGGATCATCTCACCGAGCTGCGCAAACGGATTATTTATGTGTTAATCGTATTTGTCCTTGGATTAATAGGCGGATTATTTTGTGCAAAGCCCATTTACGATTATTTGATTAGCACGGACCTGGCGCAAGGTTTTGTTCTGCATGCATTCTCATTCTGGGATGGCATTGGGATGTACATGAAGATCGCGATGGCCGTTTCGCTAGTGATTTCTGTCCCGTTTATTGCCTACCAGCTGTGGGCATTTATCAGTCCGGGCCTGCGGCCGGAGGAGCGAAGTGCGACACTTCGTTATGTTCCCTATGTGTTTATTCTTTTCCTTATCGGTCTTTCTTTTGCTTATTATATTGTTTTTCCAATGGCACTTTCGTTCACGATCTCAATTACCAGAAGCATGGGACTGGAAGAGACCTACGGGATTGCACAGTATTTTAACTTCATGTTCAGCCTGGTATTGCCGCTGGCCTTGCTGTTTGAACTTCCATTGCTGGTGATGTTTCTGACCAAACTAAGAGTTCTCAACCCGCTACGCTTGCGTAAAATGCGTCGGTACGCCTATTTCACGCTTGTTTTTATTGCTGTAGTTATCACGCCCCCGGATTTTATCTCAGACTTTCTAGTGACGATTCCACTGCTCATTTTGTATGAGTTCAGTGTATTTTTATCTGCATTTGTCTATCGCAAGCAACTTGCTGCGGACGCGGCACGGGATGAACGCTATGTTCAGAAGCAGGAGTGAGGAGAGAGGCTGCCGCTTAGTAGATTTTCTACGAATGTGGCAGCTTTTTGCTATAAGTTGATTTCATTAGTTGGATTGAATACACTTAATAAGTAATTGTTATCGATCGATCAGGATCATTAGATGCAATGGTTTAACCATTCTAGCAACGTTCATATCTATATGGGGTGAGAGGAAGGCGCTGGAATCCTACGCATATTTTCAAAACCCGTGGATACAATGTAATAGAGTGTGTGCTTGGACAAGCAGTGAAACGTATTTTTTTGCGAAAACTAATACGAATTTGTGTAAAAAGACTTGAAATCCGGGCTCAAGTTGAGTATCATAAAAATTGTTGTTAGCACTGCACGCTGTTGAGTGCTAACGCTCTTGAAAAATAGGAGATGGGCTGGAGATTAGCAGGGTTCCATTGATATTTTTCAAGAACATCACAGAATTCTAAGTTTGACCGGTAAGTTCTAAACTATGTTTTGAAGCAAAATAACATAATTTTAAAGGAGGCTATTTTTTCATGATCAAACCATTAGGTGAACGCGTATTGGTGCTACCGAGCGAGCAGGAGGAAACAACTTCATTCGGGATTGTGCTTCCGGACTCCTCGAAAGAAAAGCCACAAGAAGGAACTATTATTGCAGTAGGTAGCGGAGCTTTGAAAGATGGAGTACGTGTAGCGCTTGAAGTTAAAGAAGGCGACCGTGTTCTTTTCTCAAAATATGCAGGTACAGAAATCAAATATGAAGGTAAAGAATATTTGATTATGAAAGAAAGCGACATTCACGCGATTCTTGACTAAGCAAGAGTCGATCATAAGCGAAATCTAAACTACTTAAAGTAATAGGATATACAAAAAATTCTAGGAGGTAATTACACAATGGCTAAAGAAATTAAATTCAGTGAAGAAGCTCGCCGCTCTATGCTTCGTGGTGTAGATGCTCTGGCAAACGCGGTAAAAGTTACACTTGGACCAAAAGGCCGCAACGTGGTGCTTGAGAAGAAATTTGGTAGCCCACTCATCACTAACGATGGTGTAACGATCGCTAAAGAAATCGAACTTGAAGATGCATTCGAGAACATGGGTGCTCAACTGGTTAAAGAAGTTGCTACTAAGACTAATGATGTAGCCGGTGACGGTACTACAACTGCAACGGTTCTGGCTCAAGCTATGATCCGCGAAGGTCTGAAGAACGTAACTGCTGGTGCTAACCCAATGGTTATCCGCAAAGGTATCGACAAAGCGGTTCGTGCAGCTGTTGAAGAATTGCAAAAAATCGCTAAGCCTATCGAAGATTCTCAAGCTATCGCTCAAGTAGCTGCTATCTCTGCTGCTGACGATGAAGTAGGTCAATTGATCGCTGAAGCTATGGAAAAAGTAGGTAAAGACGGTGTTATCACTGTTGAAGAATCCCGTGGATTCGCTACTGAGCTTGAAGTAGTAGAAGGTATGCAATTCGACCGTGGTTACATTTCCCCATACATGATTACTGATACAGACAAAATGGAAGCTGTTTTGGAGAATCCATACATCTTGATCACTGATAAAAAAATCAGCAGCACTCAAGAAATTCTTCCATTGCTTGAAAAAATCGTTCAACAAGCTAGACCGCTTGTTATTATCGCTGAAGATATCGAAGGCGAAGCACAAGCTATGCTGATCGTGAACAAACTGCGTGGAACATTCAACGCTGTTGCTGTTAAAGCTCCTGGCTTTGGCGACCGCCGCGAAGCTATGCTGCAAGATATCGCTGCCCTGACTGGTGGCCAAGTGATCACTGAGAAGCTCGGTCTTGATCTGAAGAGCACTTCCATTGAACAACTGGGTAACGCACGTCAAGTACGCGTAACTAAAGAAAACACAACAATCGTAGACGGAAGCGGCGACAAAGCGGACATCAATGCACGCGTAAGCCAAATCCGTGCTCAACTGGAAGAAACAACTTCCGAGTTCGACAAAGAGAAATTGCAAGAGCGTCTGGCTAAATTGGCTGGCGGCGTAGCCGTTGTCAAAGTTGGCGCTGCAACTGAAACTGAACTTAAAGAGCGCAAACTTCGCATCGAAGATGCCCTGAACGCAACTCGCGCAGCGGTTGAAGAAGGTATCGTATCCGGTGGGGGTACAGCTCTTGTGAACGTATATAACGCTGTTGCTGCTGTAGACGTAACTGGCGACGAGAAAACTGGTGTTAACATCGTGCTTCGCGCGTTGGAAGAGCCAATTCGCACCATCGCAGCTAACGCTGGTCAAGAAGGTTCCGTAATCGTGGACCGCTTGAAAAAAGAAGCAGTAGGTATCGGCTACAACGCTGCTACTGGTGAATGGGTGAACATGTTCGAAGCGGGTATCGTTGACCCTGCTAAAGTAACTCGTTCCGCGCTGCAAAATGCTGCATCCGTAGCTGCTATGTTCTTGACTACTGAAGCTGTTATCGCTGACAAGCCTGAGCCTGAAAAAGGCGGCGGCATGCCAGATATGGGCGGCATGGGTGGAATGGGCGGCATGATGTAAGGAAATCATTATCGAAGCAATTCGATGATGAGTTTCCTTGAGAGGAAACACCATTTGACCACATAGTATAAAAATGAGAGACCTTTCATAAGTTCATTGAACTTTTGAGAGGTCTCTCATTTTTTTGTGGGTATAATTTAATCTAATTCTTGCTCTAAAACAGTTTTTACTAACCGACGTACTTCATCAGTTGATCTTGTATCCATTAATTGGTTTCTTAGTTCACCTGCACCTCTAAATCCACGAACATAGATTTTGAAAAAGCGAAGAAGTGGTTTAAATAAACGTGGCTCAAGTTCATTTGAATATTTATCGTGAAGATCCAACTGTAAAAGAAGTAAATTGAGAAAATCCTTCGCGCTGTGTTCTTTAGGTTCTTTTTCAAAGGCAAATGGATTGGTGAAAATGCCGCGGCCAATCATGACTCCATCAACGCCGTATTGTTCTACTAATTTTAATCCTGTTGCGCGGTCAGGAATATCTCCATTAATAGTTAACAACGTATTTGGAGCAATTTCATCGCGTAATTTTTTTATTTCAGGGATTAGTTCCCAGTGTGCCTCTACTTTACTCATCTCTTTTTTTGTACGAAGGTGAATGGAAAGGTTCGCAATATCTTGTTTCAATATATGTCCTAGCCAATCGCGCCACTCGTCAACATCAGAGTAACCTAATCTTGTTTTAACACTAACCGGCAATCCACCTGCTTTTGCTGCTTGAATAATTTCTGCTGCTACTTCAGGATGTTTTATTAATCCAGCACCTTTTCCATTCGAAGCGACGTTTTGTGCCGGGCATCCCATGTTTAAATCGATACCACGAAAACCAAGTTTTTTCATATCAATGCTCATCTGTTCAAAAAATACGGGTTTATCACCCCAAATATGAGCGACAATCGGTTGCTCATCTTCTGTGAACGTTAATCGACCACGTACGCTGTCTTTTCCTACAGGGTGACAATAGCTTTCTGTATTTGTGAATTCTGTGAAAAATACGTCGGGTTTCGCAGCTTCACTAACGACGTGACGAAATACAACATCTGTGACATCTTCCATGGGTGCTAATATAAAAAACGGCTTCGGTAAATCCAGCCAAAAGTTTTGTTCGTTACTCATAATATCTCCTCTTGTTGTAATATATAAAAACGATATAAGGATAGCAAAGTCCTATACCCATCATACATAGTATCATTTTTTTTCGTTTGATGCACAGAATCAATGATGTGAGAATGTTCGTCCATGGCTATTTGTTTATAATCTGTTTATTGATACTTGTTATAATCCTGTAGATGAAAAGTTTGTAATATAAAGTCGAATCGTGTTAACGAATCGATTATAGACAAACGACATAACGCATCCAAAGAACAGGGGGATAAGCAAGTGAACAAAAAGCAATGGATAAGCTCTATATTGGCTGCTGCTGTATTATCAAGCCCTATCATTATGCCGACCAAAGGATCGGCAGCTGCTTCCTTTATTGATATTGATGGCTCATATGCAAAGAAAGCGATTGTTGAGCTATTCGATCAGGGGATAGTGACCGGTGTTGGAGAGAGTAAGTTCTATCCTACGTCAAATATTACAAGGCAGGATTTTGCAATTATTTTAGCAAAGACATTAAAGCTGGATGTTTCGAACCCTCCTGCACTGCCAACCTTTCTGGACGTTCCCACAAGTAACTACGCATACAGCTATGTGGAGGCAGCTGTCAAAGCCGGATTGATTAAGGGTACAGGCAGTAATCTTTTCGGTACGGGGCAAAATTTATCACGTCAGGATATGGTCGTCATGTTCGTGAGAGCATTGGGAGTCAATCCTACGGGTAAAGCTGGAACTTTGCAATTTGCTGATAGTAGCCAAATTGCTGATTATTCTAAGGATTTTATAGCTGCCGCTGTGGAATATGGATTGATTACCGGATATAATAATTTTTTTAATCCTGATGCCAAAGTAGATCGTCAGGCCGTAGCTCTAGTAGCTTCTAAGTTTCTGAAGTTTAAGGAGAACGGAAACACTGAGCAGCCCGCTTCCACCCCAACTGCTCAACCGAGTAAAGAGCCGGTAACAGTGCCTACTCCTGTTGTTGGAGGGTCTTCGTCTTCGCAAAGTGAGCATAGCAGTAATTCAGATACAAATGCACCTGTGGTTGAAAGTACCAAGTTCGAGGCGATCGACAACTACAACGGGACACAAGATCAGCTTCGCGGGTTAGCGGGAGCCATTGGCGAGCAAGGAGCAGCAGTACAAGCCTACCTGTGGACGGATGCGAATGAGAACGGTGAAGTAGATGCCGAAGAATTAGGAACAGCCATTGCATTAGGCACTAGTGGAGCAGACGGATCTGTGAGTGCGGCCAATATTGGGGAGCTGAACGCAGGAACGTATCGTTTCGTGGTTACGGCCAAGGATCCATCCAATAATGAATCGGCGAAGGACGCTGCACATGCGGTTACGGTGATCTTAAGCAAAAACGAAGTTCCGGATACGAGTGCACCAGTAGTGGACGCAGCCAAGTTCGAGGCGATCGACAACTACAACGGGACACAAGATCAGCTTCGCGGGTTAGCGGGAGCCATCGGGGAGCAAGGAGCAGCGGTACAAGCCTACCTGTGGACGGATGCGAATGAGAACGGTGAAGTAGATGCCGACGAATTAGGAACAGCCATCGCATTAGGCACTAGTGCAGCAGATGGATCTGTGAGTGCGGCCAATATGGGGGATCTGGCCGCAGGAACGTATCGTTTCGTGATTACCGCTAAGGATTCATCCAATAATGAATCAGCGAAGAACGCTGCACATGCGGTTACGGTGACCTTAAGCAAAAACGAAGTTCCGGATACGACTGCACCGGTAGTGGACGCAGCCAAGTTCGAGGCGATCGACAACTACAACGGGACACAAGATCAGCTTCGCGGGTTAGCGGGAGCCATCGGGGAGCAAGGAGCAGCGGTACAAGCCTACCTGTGGACGGATGCGAATGAGAACGGTGAAGTAGATGCCGACGAATTAGGAACAGCCATCGCATTAGGCACTAGTGCAGCAGATGGATCTGTGAGTGCGGCCAATATGGGGGATCTGGCCGCAGGAACGTATCGTTTCGTGATTACCGCTAAGGATTCATCCAATAATGAATCAGCGAAGAACGCTGCACATGCGGTTACGGTGACCTTAAGCAAAAACGAAGTTCCGGATACGACTGCACCGGTAGTGGACGCAGCCAAGTTCGAGGCGATCGACAACTACAACGGGACACAAGATCAGCTTCGCGGGTTAGCGGGAGCCATCGGGGAGCAAGGAGCAGCGGTACAAGCCTACCTGTGGACGGATGCGAATGAGAACGGTGAAGTAGATGCCGACGAATTAGGAACAGCCATCGCATTAGGCACTAGTGCAGCAGATGGATCTGTGAGTGCGGCCAATATTGGGGATCTAACCGCAGGAACGTATACTTTCGTGATTACCGCTAAGGATTCATCCAATAATGAATCAGCGAAGGACGCTGCACATGTGGTTACGATTGAGCTTGTTAATGGCGTTCTGACCACACCTACGGTTACTAGCTCTATATATGGCTTTGACGGAGGCGGCGGTTCAAAAACAAAACAACTGATAACGGGTTCTACACAATCGCGCATTCGCTTCGACTTTTTCTCCGGAGAAAGCTTTACGAATGCTGAAATTCAGGTAACGATGGAAGGCATTACCTTTACCACAAACGACTATTATACCATTAGTGGATGGACACATCCGACGAGTGATCAAATTAGCAATAATGGGCATACGTTAACTTTCACAGGAAGTAACATAGGTGTTTCGGATATTGCTTTTGAACTTCACAATAAAGTGATGCCGGCACCCGGGACCTATCTCATTAAGTTCAAAGCCGATGCGGATGGACCTGGAACAGCCAGATCTTATTCCGAGGAACAAGTCATTACCTTAATTATTTTGCCACCGGCTTAAACTAGAAGTTTCTCATGAGTTCTTTGAACTTGTGGGAAGCTTCTTTTTTTATGAAAAATAGGATTGCTCAATATAGTCTAAATGATTATTATGAGTAAGGTATGTTCATATAAAAATAGAGATAAACAGGATGGAGAGCACCATGAAAACAACACGTCAGAACGCATTGATTTTCTCGTTTACTTTTATGGCTTTTATTCTGGGTACGACGGAGTATATTATTGTTGGTTTACTCTCTGAAATATCCTCAAGCCTCGGAGTTACGCTTGCGACAGCCGGGGGCTTGGTATCTGGCTTCGCGATTTCTTATGCCATTGGCACACCAATTATGATGTCCTTGTGCAGCCGTGTTCCGAAACGGATTACGATTCTTGTATCACTTGTATTGATTCTGCTGCTGAATTTGTGGAGTGCTGTAACTGGAACTTACAGTATGCTGCTGGTGACTAGAATAGTTACTGCCATACTATGTGGCTTTGTTCTTTCTGTAGCCATTACGGTAGCGAATGAAGCGGTTGATCAGGAGAAGAGAGGCAAAGCGATTGCTACAATTTTGAGTGGTTTTGCTATTGCGAATGTTTTTGGTGTGCCGATCGGTACTTTTGTAGGGCAGTTTTTTAATTGGCCAGCAGCGTTTGTTCTGAATGGGATATTAGCTGGAGTTGCCATAGTTCTAAATTATATTTATATTCCACGCCAATTACCGAAACCTGTGCCTAGCTCACTCAAAGATCAGATCGGATTGCTCACAAACGGCCGCATTATTCTTGCATTTCTCATTCCGGTTACCGCAGTGGGAGCCGTATTTGTGATGTACACTTACATTACACCTATACTGGAGCAAGTCATGAATGTTCCTAAAAGCTCGGTTAGCGGCGTGCTGTTTGCCTACGGGATTGCCACGATTGTCAGCAACTGGATTGGTGGCAAAGTTGCGACCGGGAATGCGGTTAGTAAGCTGAGATTCGTATTCCTTATCCAAGCTGTGGTCTATGTTATCTTTAGTATGACCGCATCTGTTTCCATTCTAGGAATGATTGTGCTAATGGCTCTGGCCATGATGTCGAGTATTGTGAGCGCACCTGCGCAGCTCTATTTGATTGACTTAGCTAAGCAGTTCTCACCAAAAACGAAGGATCTTGCTGCTTCCTTGAATCCAGTAGCCTCAAACCTGGGAATTGCAGGCGGGTCTGCGATCGGTGGAGTGGTTGCCGGGCATGGAGGATTAATCTCTCTTCCTGTAGCTGCTGCCATTCTGGCAATATTGGCATGTGTGATTACCTTGATATGTTATAAGATGGATCATCAAAGCCAAGCAGCGGTCATTACTCAGCATCATAACTTAACCTAATGAGATGATATAAAATATCCCGGCTTCATACGAGTTTATTGAACTTGTGTGGAGCTTTTTTTATATGGAAAGCTTCAAAGCGTTGACTTCCTACAGATTTAGTGCTAAAATTATCTTAAGTTAAAGATAATTAAAGTAAAGATAAAAAGTCTCGGTGGTATCCGCTAAGGAGCTTGCCCAGTAGAAAAGATCTTTTTTTAAGTGATATCTTAACGTTAAGATAATTAAACTAAACCTTCTTATTCTTGGGAATTATATTACGAGTCAACATCAACTAAACATTAGGAGTGTATAACAATGAGAAACTTAAAAGGGATTCACCACGTTACAGCCATCACAAGCAGCGCAGAGAAAAATTACGAGTTTTTTACTTACGTATTAGGTATGCGTCTAGTGAAGAAAACAGTTAATCAAGATGATATTCAGACGTATCATTTGTTTTTTGCAGATGATAAGGGCAGCGCCGGAACAGATATGACCTTCTTTGATTTTCCTAACATCCCTAAGGGTGTTCATGGAACTAACGAGATTGCGAAGACATCCTTCAGGGTACCAACAGATGCTGCATTAGACTACTGGGTTAAGCGTTTTGATCGGCTTGAAGTGAAGCATACCGGCATTAAAGAGCAATTCGGCAAAAAGACATTATCCTTCGTAGATTTTGATGATCAGCAGTATCAACTTATTTCAGATGAATTGAATAAAGGTGTCATATCAGGTACACCGTGGCAAAAAGGACCTATCCCTTTGGAGTATGCAATAACTGGCTTGGGACCGATCTTTGTACGAATTGCTGATTTCAACTACTTCAAAGAAGTATTGGAAAGAGTGATGTTGTTTAAAGAAATCGCTCAGGAAGAGACATATCATTTATTTGAAGTTGGCGAAGGCGGAAACGGTGCACAAATTATTGTAGAGCATAATGAGTTCTTACCGAATTCACGCCAAGGTTTTGGGACTGTTCACCATGCTGCATTCCGTGTAGAGGATCGTGCGATGCTGGACGAGTGGACAGAGCGTTTTGAAGGCTTTGGATTCCAAACTTCAGGATATGTAGATCGTCACTTCTTCGAGTCGTTGTATACACGTGTTGCACCACAAATATTGTTTGAGCTTGCGACTGATGGGCCTGGATTTATGGGAGATGAGGAATATGAAACCGTTGGCGAGAAGCTTTCTTTGCCACCTTTCTTGGAACCTAAACGTGAGCAAATTGAGAAGTTAGTCCGTCCTATTGATACCGTTAGAAGTACGATCGACTTCGTGAAAGAGTGAAGAAGGAGCTGAGGAGATTGATTTCAATTGATCCAAAGCACAACAGTGAGCGGGAAAATTATAAATTATTGATTGGCACTATTATTCCTAGACCTATAGCCTTTGTCACAACACAATCAGAAGAGGGTCTCTTAAATGGTGCACCGTTTAGCTATTTTAATATCGTTTCGTCTAATCCTCCGATGGTTTCATTGGCTATTCAAAGACCAGCAGGGCGTTTAAAAGATACGGCCCGTAATATTTACGATAATCAACAGTTTGTTGTGCATATTGTAGATGAGGAGAATGTAGCGAAGATCAATCAGACTGCAGCCACATTACCTGCTTCTGAAAGTGAAATTGAATTGGCGAATCTTACACCGATTCAAAGTACAAGTGTAGCTGTGCCTGGCGTTTTGGAGGCGAAGGTGCGGATGGAGTGCAAGCTTGTTCAAGCAATTCCGCTAGGGGGCGAAGAACCCGGGAGTGATTTGTTTATTGGCGAAATTGTTCAATTCCATATCGATGAATCGATCTATCAGGAGGGGCGCATTGACCCGAGAGTTCTAAACGCTGTGAGCCGCTTGGCGGGAAATAATTACGCAACCCTTGGAGAGATTTTTACCATAGATAGGCCGGAATAGGCAACTTTAGAATAGACCTGCTAGTAAGCAATGAAGCCTACTTAGCAGGTCTTTTTGTGTACCGCAGCTACAGCTCGTCCGCAATCCCCAACAAAGCAATCCCTAGAATCACAACGATAATAACGGCATATTGTGCCTTGCTTAGTTTTTCTTTGAGGAAGATGCGCGATAATATTACGGAAAAAATGCTGTATGAAGCAATAAGTGGTGCCGCGATAATGGCGTTGCTGGACATAGCAAATACGTAGAAGAATTGTCCGGTCGTTTCCAGAATGGCTGCGAAGCCCTTATCCCGTTCTTTAAATAGGTTGAACTTTACCTTTTTTAAAAATTTCAGGTATGTAAAAGACAAGATGGCACATATAAAGAAGGTGTATTCATACGCGAGCAGAGCTGCTTTTTCACTAATCAGGCTGAGTTCATCCAAATAAATAGCATCGGCAAAGGTGCCAAGTCCATCGATTAGGCAGTATAGGATTGGAAAAATGATGGCGATCACACCAAACTGATATTTTTTATCAATCTGTGCGGCACTTTTTTGAAGCGCTTGGTGTTCTGCTTTCTTTTCCAAGATGGCGATCCCGATAATCCCTAAGGTGATAACGGAAACACCAACGATTTCAAGCGCTCCTAGCTCATGGGTGAAAAAGATAAATAATAATATCGTCGTTACAGCGCTTGATGAATTTTGTACGGGGGAGGCAATGGATAACTCAATATATCTAAGTCCAATATAACCAACTGCCATCGACAGGATATAGAGTGCAGACACAGGGAAATATCGGATTAAGTCTATAGGATCAAAGGTTAATCCTTGAATGAGCATATAAGCTGTTGCGTGAATACCCATGACTATCCCAACAATAATGACAATCTTAATATGGCTATACCGATCCTGACTATCGGTCCCCTTTTTATAAAATAAGTCAGCCCCTCCCCAAGCGAAGGCTGTTAATAATGCAAACATAAACCACATAATCATAGCTCCTTGCTGTAGATTGAAATCCCCGCCGATTATACCAGATTAGATTCTACACAGGGTGCTCATTTCGTCACACATAAAAAATACACCCTCTAGAATCGACCGGACAAACCATAGGTTTATCGAATGTCTATTCTAAAGGGTGTACTTCATAACATAACAGAGGGGTAAGGCGTTCTATCTTAACGTAGAGTTTTCAATGCGCCACTCCAAGCCAAGACTTGATCTAGCATCCCATTAAGATTGGTAAGATGCAGATCCGCTGGTTTAAACACAGTTCCGTTCTCGAAATCAGTGAACAGTGACAACGCAGGGTGTACACGAACGTCTGCTACAGATAGTTCTCCCAAAATTCCACGTAGATGTTCAGCTGCACGAGCGCCGCCTACGGAACCATAACTTACGATACCTGCTGCTTTATTATTCCAAGCTTCACGGGCATAATCGAGCGCATTTTTCAGTGATGCAGAAATACTGTGGTTATATTCTTGTACGATAAATACGAAACCGTCTAGCGTAGCAAGTTTAGTGTTCCAAGCTGTTGCTTGTTCAGTTGCATCAGCCTCACCCAATAGTGGAAGCTTGAAGTCTGCAATATCTATGATCTCATAATTAGCATCCCCGCGTGCATCCGCAATCTTTTTAACCCATTCTCCTACTTGCGGGCTTAAACGACCTTGACGAGTACTTCCGAGAATAATACCGATGTTTAATTTTGACATTGTTTGTTCCTCCTCAATTTTTGTTCTACCAAATAGTTTGTCTAGAAATCCCATGAAGTACACAACCTTTAAAAATTATTTATCTCAAGAGTAGTAAACTCTGGTTGTCTTTAAGTTAAGTATCTTTAAGATGAGATAATGATACCGCACATAGTGTGCTTTGTCAAGCAACTTTATAATAGTTAGTTTATAGCTTTGCTTCACCTTTACAAAATTAGTTGTTAGGAATATAATTGTTTAAGCAACTATTAAAACAGTGTTAATTGGGAAGGGATACGATCATGACGACAAAGCATAACCAATCCGAGCTTACTTTAGGATTTATGATGGGCACGACTTATCGTAAATTAAGCATGTTATTTCAAAGTGGGCTGAAAGAACATGATATAACACCGGAGCAATGGTCAGTCCTTTTTCATATTGACAGAACGGAAGGTCTGATTCAGAAGGATATCGCTAAGCGCTCTGGTAAGGATAAGCCAACTACAACGCGAATTCTGGATCATTTGGAAGGAAAGGGACTGATCTACAAAAGAACCGGCGAGAACGATCGGCGTTCTTTTAAAGTCTATATTACGGAAAAAGGAAGGTCTCTGGTGAAGGAAACCGTTCCTATTGAAGATAAAGTAACAGAAGAGATTATGAACTGTATTTCTAGTAAGGAATATGAGTTGCTCATGGAATTGCTGCTAAGAATAAACAATCATGTAGATCAAATAACAGATGGAGAGTAGGAAGGCAAGTTATGTTAGAACAACAAGAACTACGTACGAAATTATGGACCAAATCTTTTATTGCTTTAACGATTAGTGCTTTATTTTTATTTATGAATTTACAGATGTTGTTATCTTCATTTCCGTCTTACGTAAAAAGCGAATTTCAGGTCGGAGATATTATGGTCAGCCTCGTTACCAGCGTCTTTGCATTAACTGCGATCGCTTCACGTTTTATGACCGCTTTTCTGATGCAGAAGGTTAGCCGCAATGTATTATTATATATTGGCTTAGCAATTGCCGCCGCTATAACCGGCCTTTATGTTGTAGCAGATTCCATTGGCTCGCTGCTGCTGATGCGTGTGGGCTATGGGATTGGATTCGGGATTGCCAGCACGATTATTCCAACGATTGTTTCGCAGATTATTCCGAGCAAAAGAATGGGTGAAGGGATAGGTTATTTCGGTTTATCTACCAGCCTGGCGATGTCGATCGGTCCGATGATTGGCATAAATGTGATGAAACAATCGGGTTTTGGAACACTGGCTATGATTGGTATGGTAACCTTACTTCTTGCCTTTCCAGTACTTTTATTTTCTCGTTCACTTCCTGCACAACCGAAAAAACAGCCAACCCCAACTCAAAGCGAATCCACCAAACCTCTCAAGGTTCCGTTTAATACAAAGTTAGTATTGCCTGCCATTCTAAATGTCATGTTGGCAATTACCTACGGGGGATTGCTAAGCTTTATCGCTTTATTCGGCGAATCAGTTCATCTGGAGCAAGTGGGTCTGTTCTTTTTATTTAATGCGGTTACGATCATCATTATAAGACCTATCTCCGGCAGATTATTTGATAAAAGAGGACCAGCTTCTGTCCTAATCCCGGCGGCGGTTTGCGTCGTTGCAAGCTTAACTGTGCTTTCTTATACGACCTCTATGCCAATGCTCATCGTTTCCGCTTTGCTATATGGACTTGGTTTCGGCGCTATTCAGCCAACGATCCAGGCTTGGATGCTTCGCACCTCAACACCTGCACAATATGGTATGGCCAACAGTATGTTCTATAACTCAACGGATTTGGGTGTAGCCAGCGGAGCCATTATTCTGGGGGCAATCTCGGCAGCAACTGATTATGGGATAATGTATCGTTATTCGGCTGGGTTTATGGTGTTGTTCCTTATCGTGTATGTGGGAATTCAGATTAACAAGGCTAGAGTGAATCCTTCAACCTTAAGTCAATAGGGTTCGGAGATTAAGCCAATCTTTATCTACTATTCATATTATTTTAAGCTAAGAGGGTTATAGTAATCACATAACCCCCTTATAATATAGACTTTGACCCTGCCGGACGTTGGCAGGGTCCTTTTTTTGTGTATGAAGAGAAGAAGTACATTATGTCGATGCACTTTTCTGGCAGGATGGATTATGCTTAGAAGAATAGGAATCGAAGGGGGAGAGATTTGCGGATGAATATGACATGGAACTTAGATAGTTTATATCCTTCCTTTGAATCGGAGCAGTTAAAAAGGGATCGCAAGCTACTGGGCCAGCATGTACAAGATTTAAAGCGGTGGGCTAAGCACCATTTGAATGTAAAAGACGTTACAGCCATGCCTGTGGAGGGCTTTTTAAGAATTTATAATGATTATAAAAGCGTATATGTATGCTTGTTAGCTTATGCAGAGTTAACACTCAGCGCAGATAGTGGCTGCGAGGAAGCTATGAACCTTGCTGATGATATTGAGGAGGCCAATTCAGAAATCATCGGGGTAGTTGTGGCTTTTAAGCGCTGGTTTAGCACTTGTGATCATATGGATGAGCTTATAGTTAGCTCACCTTATCTAATGGAGCATCAATTTTATTTGCGAGAACTCCTGTTACAATCCCGCTATGAGTTAAGCGAAGAACTTGAAATGGCCATAGCCAAAATGCAGAGTACAGGATCCAAAGCATGGAGCAGACTGTATATGGAGAGGACTTCAAGTACACTTGCAGATTTAGTGGTAGATGGGGAAACTAGACAAGTGACACTTGCGGAGCTAAGAAGTATGGCTTATGAGAATAATGCCAGCTTAAGAAAATCTGCTTATGAAGCAGAGGCAGAAGCCTGTAGTCTTATTGCTGAGGTCTGCGCAGCCAGCTTAAATGGCATTAGTGGTGAGGCGCTGACGATTTATGGCATGCGGGGTTATCAATCTTCGCTGGAAAAAGTGTTAATCGCTTCGAGAATGGACAGCGAGACTTTAGCAGCTATGCTCACTGCTCTTGGGGAGAGCCTGCCAGCCTTTCATACCTATTATCAAAAGAAAGCCGAGCTGCTGGGACATCCGGCAAAGCTGCCTTTTTACGATATTTTTGCACCAGTCGGTGTAGAAAACGGGAAAATTACATACGCTAACGCCAAAGATACAATCATCTCGAGCTTCGCAACCTTTAGTGAGGAACTGGCTTGTTTTGCTCAGAAGGCTTTTGATCAGCAATGGGTTGATGCAGAACCTAGATCAGGCAAAGGGGGTTATGGATTTTGCATCGATATTTTCCCGATTGGCGAGAGCAGAATTATGACCCAGTTCACCGGAAATGCCATAGATATTAGTATCCTTGCCCATGAGCTCGGCCATGCCTATCATAGCTCCTGTCTGGCTAATGAAACGATGCTGAATACGGATTACCCGATTCCGATTGCTGAAACGGCTTCGATTTTTTGTGAGACGATAGTGAACCATGCCATAATTACAAATTCAACGGAGAAGGAAGCTCTGCTTATTCTGGAGAGAAGTATTTCTGATGCCGGTTATTATCTTGTAGACTTTTATGCCCGTTATTTATTTGAGATCAAATTATATGAGAGAAGAGCATTAGGCCCGCTGTCTGTTCAAGCGCTAAATGAATTGATGATTGCCTGTATGGTGGAAGCCTATGGTGAGGGCATTGACCCGGGTACAATCCATCCGTACATGTGGATGAACAAAGCTGGATATTTTATGGCTAGTAATGAATTTTTGAATTTCCCGTATTCCTTTGGTTTGTTATTCTCTAAAGGACTGTACGCGGAATATTTAAAGAGGGGCGAAGAGTTCGCCCCTAAGTATCGCCAGTTCCTTAGGGATACCAGCAAACATAATATTGTTGATGTAGCAACAACAATGGATCTAGATGTTCACTCCGTCGACTTCTGGAGAAGTGCGTTGAAGCTGATAGAGAGCGACATTGGGGTGTTCATCGCTAAAGCCTAAACAACTCTCCAATTATGGTCACAGGTAGCTTCAATTTGGCCATGCTTTTCAATGTAGTCGGTGACAATTTCAGATATGTCGATCATAATTTCTTGAACAATCGGCTTACCCTTATACATCTCATAATCTCCGCCACCGCTGGCTCTATAATTGTTCATAACAACCTCATATTCTTTAGAGTCCTCTATAGGCTGACCTTGGTACAGCAGATGGAGGACTCTTTCGCCTGCAGGTCTAACGGTATCAAGCTCGTATTGTATTCCTTCCCACATATCATAATTGTAATGCTGTGGTTTAGGCTCGATGTAGGCGGGGTTAACGGCTATTATTCCGTTCTCGTCTTGTTGGAAATAGTTAGCGGTTTGTTCTAAGGCCTCTCTAATATCTTGTCCTGTCAGTCTTAGGACGGTTAAGGTGTTGGGATAAATGAAGTTCGATAAAATGTCTCTGCGTGTGATGGTTTCGCTGAAACCCTTGCAATCGTTACTGAGTAAGGCTGCTGTAGAAATGTCTACGCCAGCAGCCTCCATTTGTACCTTATTCATAAATTCTATAAAAGGATGGTCAGCCAAGCGGCATTCATCAGCACTGGAAATAGACAGGTCCCCGATAACCGTTCCTATTCTCTCATCCAGCCAGGTTTGTGTTTCTGATTCAAGAGTACTGCTCAGCTCTAGGATTATTTCATCTGCAGCTGTTGTCTCATTAACGGTAAGGAGCTCGGCATGTTTACGCTGAATCTTCCAGTGTGTATTTTCTTTTTGGAAGATAACTGAAATTTTACCGAGGGAAAGTCCATTACAACCAGGTTGTATGATTGTAACACCGTTCAACTCCCCAGCTATGGAGCGGTGCTGATGTCCGGTAATTAACACATCTATGCCCTCTACCTCTGTACACATGGCGTAGGCTTGATTCTCCCCCGTTAGTCTCTCTACAGGTTCTCCACTGCTTAGATCGCGTTCGAATCCGCCGTGGTAAGCTACAACGAGCAGATCAGGCTGCTCTTCTGCCCGTATAATGGCACACCAATGCTTTACAGTCTCTAGCGAATCCTCAAATTGAAGCCCTTCAATATGGCTAGGGTTCTCCCAGTGGGG
The DNA here is from genome assembly GCF_037969975.1 of Paenibacillus sp. FSL R7-0163. Classification (NCBI taxonomy): domain Bacteria; kingdom Bacillati; phylum Bacillota; class Bacilli; order Caryophanales; family Paenibacillaceae; genus Paenibacillus; species Paenibacillus sp. FSL R7-0163. The sequence goes on along the minus strand of NZ_CP150224.1, from coordinate 5,027,074 downwards.
GATGTAATGCGTCGTAACCCCTAGAACGGCTACTTTGATTTTATCTACCCATTTGATGATATAGGGTTTACCAAAGGCGGGTTGATTTGTCGTGTTATCTATAATTCCAGCTGATAACCAAGGAAAGCGGGAATCCTGAACGGCTTTATTCAGCAGAGTTTTGCCAAAATTGAATTCATGGTTGCCAATAATTGCAGCGTCATATTTCAATTCATTTAGTGCAGCTATGCCCGGATTCAGCTCATTACTATAATGTGTAGCTGCATAATAAGTTAACGGTGTGCCTTGAATAAGATCGCCGTTATCTATAAGGATCAGCTCAGGAGTATGGGATCTTTCTTGTTTAATGAGGGTAGCAATTGTTGCTAAGCCTGCTGGTCGTTTCTCCCCCGTGCGGTAATCGACGGGCCCAAAATGTCCATGTAGATCACTTGTTACGAGGATTTCACAGGTTATTGAATTCTCTTTATTCATAGGTAGCCCCTCCTGATAATAAGTTCAGACCTCATTCTAGCAGATAAATTGCTAACTTTAAGAGATTGGAATAAATTTTACATATATTTGATGCTTGGTTGCTATTGATTTAATAAAACACATCTATAGTTTAGAAGTACTCAAAAATAAAAATAGAAAACAGTGGAGGTCTTTCGTTTGAGAAAAATCAGTAAATTCGTATTGCCGCTAATGATGTCTATTACATTGCTTAGTGGTTGTGGCGCTAACAACACTACAAATAATGCAAACCAAGGATCGACGGACGGGGCAAATGCACCGAAGGAAACGGCAGCTCCTGTAGCAGAGGGTTATGTTCCAGAGAAGCTTACTGTACAATTTGTTCCTTCTCAAAATGCAGATACGCTCGAAGCTAAAGCGAAACCTCTTGAAAAATTACTGGGTGACAAGCTCGGTATTCCTGTAGAAGTAAGTGTCTCTACTGATTACAACACCGTTATCGAAGCTATGGCCTCTAAAAAAGTGGATGTAGGTTTCCTTCCTCCAACTGCTTACGTGTTAGCTAAAGAAAAAGGAGCAGCTGAGGTTATTCTTCAGGCTCAACGTTTTGGTGTAAATGATGAAACCGGTGGTCCAACAGATGAATTAGCGGATTTCTATAAATCTATGATTATCGTCAAGAAAGATTCTGCGATCAAATCGGTTGCCGATTTGAAAGGTAAAAAAATTGCCTATCAAAACGTTACATCCTCTGCAGGATTTGTATGGCCGGCTGCAACGCTTATGGATGCGGGACTTGATCCGCTGAAGGATGTACAAGCCATTACGGTTAAAGGTCATGATCAAGGCGTGCTTGCTGTGCTGAATGGTGACGTAGATGCAGCAGCTATTTTCCAAGATGCCCGGAACACGGTCGTTAAGGATTATCCAAAAGTATTTGAAGATACTCAAGTTCTCGCCTTTACTGATAAAATTCCTAACGATACGATTTCGGTCCGTTCAGATATGAATAAAGAATGGATTGAAAAAATCCAGCAGGCATTCATTGATATCGCAGCTGACACAGAAGGCCATGAGATTATCAAAGACATTTACTCTCATGAAGGTTATGTGAAATCACAAGACAGCAACTTTGACATTGTTCGCGAATACAACAGTAAAGTAAAAACAGAGTAGAACAGGCCGTTCAAGGATACAACGATGTTGGTGTATAACAGGCATTAAGGATAGCCAGCTCCGGATTCCCCCCCGGATCTGGCTATCTCTTTTATACGAATATACGAAAACACATAAAGGGATGATTTCATGATAGAGCTTCGTAATGTATCCAAAACGTATCTAAACGGAACCAAAGGATTAAACAACATTAACCTGACCATTCCAGCCGGAGAATTTGTAGCTATTGTTGGTCTTTCGGGAGCAGGGAAGTCGACCTTGCTGCGTTCCATTAACCGGCTTCATGATATTTCCGAAGGTAATATTCTTATTAACGGACAGTCCATTACGAATGCAAAAGGAAGCCGGCTACGAATGATCCGTAGGAATATCGGAATGATCTTCCAAAGCTTCAACTTAGTGAAACGTACGACGGTGCTTCGTAATGTTTTGGCAGGACGGGTGGGCTATCATTCCACACTGCGGACGATACTTGGCAGATTCCCACAAAAGGATATCGGTTTAGCCTTCGAATCCCTTGATCGGGTAAATATCGCGGAGAAGGCCTATACACGTGCAGATCAGCTATCTGGAGGTCAGCAGCAACGTGTAGCTATTGCCCGTGTTCTTGCGCAGGAGGCACAGATTATCCTCGCAGATGAACCTGTAGCTTCACTAGATCCGCTCACAACCAAGCAGGTTATGGATGATCTAAAGAAGATTAATATGGAACTCGGGATTACGACCATTGTGAATTTGCATTTTATTGATCTGGCTAGAGAATACGCTACCCGGATTATTGGGCTCCGGGCAGGAGAGGTTGTCTTCGATGGTCCTGTATCAGAGGCAACCGATGAGAGGTTTGCGGAGATTTACGGCAGACCGATTCATCAGGATGAGTTGTTGGGTGAGCCTGTACTCGGAGGCGTGTGAGATGAGTGTGAATGCAGAGAAGCTACATCCCAAACCGCCAAGAAAGATAAAACATTATTTTACAGCCATTATATTAGTAGTATTACTGTGGAGAAGTGCTGTCTTAACCGATTCATCCTTCGGAGAGCTGATTTCCGGTCTGCCGAATATGCTTGATTTGCTTAAGGAAATGTTTCCCCCGAACTGGGGGTATTTTGACAACATTATAGATGCGATGCTGGAGACGATCCGGATGGCGCTGGTTGGCACAACGTTTGGTGCCATTCTTGCGGTTCCGGTTGCGCTGTTGTGTGCAAGCAATATTACGCAAAGCCGTTGGCTTCATTATCCGGTCCGTATGCTGCTGAACCTGATCCGCACGATTCCCGATCTGCTGTTGGCTTCTATCTTTGTGGCTATTTTCGGCCTCGGTGCGCTTCCTGGGATATTTGCTTTGACGATATTTTCGTTGGGGCTGATCGCCAAGCTTACCTATGAAACGATGGAGACGATTGATCAAGGACCTTTGGAAGCAATGACTTCAGTGGGGGCTAATAAGATTCAACGCATTATGTTCGGAGTCATTCCACAGGTACAGGCTCATTTTATGTCTTATGTCCTATATGCCTTCGAGATTAATGTTCGTGCTGCGGCGGTTTTAGGTCTGGTAGGAGCGGGTGGGATCGGCCACTATTATGAAGTCACCCTAGGCTTTTTGGAATACGATAAGACTTGCACCATCATCTTGTTCACATTAGCAGTAGTACTGATTATTGATTATGTGAGCACTAAGCTGCGGGAGAAATTAATATGAGTAAATCATGGAATACCCTTGTCCCTAAACCCCGTAAAAATCGTTTTCGTTGGCTGATTTATGTAGCCCTAGCCGCGTTATATATTTGGGCTTTTTCGGGAGTGCCGTTTAATGGATTCAAAGAAACCGCCGGGATCATTACTAAAGCAATTTTTGCCGGGATATTCTCACCTGACTGGGCCTTCGTTTATTTACCAGATGGGGAGGATCTCCTGCGGGGATTGCTCGAGACGTTAGCTATTTCAATCCTAGGCACTTTTATCTCGACCTTTTTATGTATTCCTTTTGCATTTTGGGCTGCAGTTAACATGAGCAAGGGAAAGGTAATTTCAGGTTCCGGCAAGCTGATGTTGAGCTTTATACGAACCTTCCCTGAGATTATTATGGCTTTGTTATTCATCAAGGCTGTTGGACCGGGTTCTTTTGCAGGTGTGCTAGCTCTGGGACTACATTCGGTGGGCATGCTCGGCAAATTGTTCGCGGATGAGATTGAGAATATCGACAACGGTCCACTCGAAGCTTTAATTTCTTCTGGTGCCAGCCGCATGCAGGTATTGTGGTTTGCGGTGTTACCGCAGGTGCTGCCGGGATTCTTATCCTATACCTTATATAGATTCGAAATTAACGTTCGTTCGGCTACGATTTTAGGTGTGATTGGAGCAGGGGGGATCGGCACACCGTTAATCTTCGCGCTCAGTTCACGGAATTGGGACCGCGTGGGGATTATACTGCTAGGTATCATTGCGATGATCACAATTATTGATTTGATTTCCGGCAAGATCCGGAAGAAGCTGGTGTAACCGAGTTGGATAATGATATGTGAGACAAAGACCTCCTTAGGGTATGAACCGAACCTAGGGGAGGTCTTTTATGATATGATCCATACTATATTGGACCATTCGAAAATGTATGAAAAAGTAATAATTATTTTTTCTGAAACATATGTTGGTCTATCCGACTTGTACCAAAGGAGTTGAAGGTTTGGAATCTGCGCTTATTGGCAGCTTTGTATCGGCAATGGCTACCGTTCTTGGAGCATTTCCGATCCTGTTCGTGAAGAGGTTATCCGAGAAGTGGAAAGATATCCTCGTAGCCTTCACTGCGGGGATTATGGTGTCCGCCTCCACGTTTGGACTCATGCCGCAATCGATCAAAGAATCGGGGATTATCGCTTTAACCTTGGGCTTGATTACCGGAGTGCTGCTGCTTGATTTAATTGAAAATAACATCCCACATATCGATGTGGAGAATAAGCCCGGTTATACCAATATGGATTCAAAAGCGCTGCTTGTTATGATTGCGCTGTTCATCCACAACATACCAGAAGGCCTCAGTACAGGTTTCAGTTATGCCAGCGAACAGGCCAGTTTAGGTCCTACCGTGGCGATTGCCATTGGCGCACAGAATATGCCGGAAGGTTTGATTCTTGCAGTCTTTCTAATGAATTCGCGAACAAGCAAGCTAAAAGCCTTAGGAATCGTTACGCTTACCGGTTTGATGGAGATGGTATCTGCGGTGATCGGGTATTTTACTGCCAGTTACCTGCATAATGTTGTGGGTTATGGTCTCGCTTTTGCAGCCGGAGCTATGCTCTTTATCGTCTACAAGGAGCTGATTCCGGAGAGTCATGGCCATGGTTATGAGCGTCCTTCGACGTATTCGTTTATTTTTGGATTATTGATCATGGTGTACATCACGCAGATATTTGGGTGAGCAAATAGAACTCTAATCTATAAAAAAGAAGACCAATGAAATGCCAGAGCAGCTTTAAGCTGCCTGACCTCATTGGTCTTTGTCTTGTTATAACTAAGCTTTATCCCCGCAGAATTGCCTCAATTTGCTCTAGCTCTTCAGCGCTAAGCTCTGGGGCATTTAAGGAAGCGACGGCATCTTCAATCTGGCTTACCTTACTTGCGCCGATCAATGCAGAAGTTACTTTGCTTCCACGGAGTACCCAAGATAACGCTAATTGAGACATTTTTTGTCCACGTGCAGCAGCAATCTCGTTCAGTTTGCGAACCTTGCCGATCGCCTCTTCGGTAATGGCATTCTCAGACAGGAATACACTTGGACCAGCGGCACGGGAATCAGGAGCGATTCCGTTTAGATAGCGATCGGTCAGTATGCCACCTTGTAACGGGGAAAACACAATGGAGCCGATGCCTTCTTCAGACAATACATCCTGCAAGCCATCTTCAATCCAGCGGGACATTATGGAATAGTTTGGCTGATGAATCAGGCATGGCGTGCCAAGTCGACGCAGAATTTGTGCCGCTTCGCGTGTTTGTTCAGGTCCGTAATTCGAAATCCCGACATAAAGCGCTTTACCTTGGCGTACCACGAGGTCCAGCGCAGCCATGGTTTCTTCCAGCGGTGTATTTGGATCTGGGCGGTGGTGATAAAAAATATCAACATAATCCAGTCCCATACGTTTTAAGCTTTGATCTAGGCTGGAGACGAGATATTTTTTGGAGCCCCATTCACCATAAGGACCAGCCCACATATAATAACCAGCTTTAGTCGAGATAACCATCTCATCACGATAAGGGGTCAGATCCTTTTTAAGAATTTGGCCAAAGCTTTCTTCGGCGGAGCCTGCGGGTGGACCGTAATTATTGGCAAGGTCAAAATGAGTGATTCCAAGATCAAAAGCTCTTCTTACCATGGCGCGGCCATTCTCAAATAAGTCATTGCCGCCAAAGTTATGCCATAGACCAAGCGAGATCGCTGGCAGGAGTAGACCGCTCTTTCCGGTGCGATTATATTTCATATTGTCATATCTGGTAGCGCTTGCGTTATACATGATTTATTCCTCCTATAAACACTTATTACTTAGTATGTTACGTCCTTATTGTAGCGAAAGATCGCGGACAAACGTATGTCAGCAAGGAAGAAGTTTATAGTACAATGTCATTTTCGAGATGACGGCTACGGTATTCTTTTGGCGAACAACCTTTCACCTTCTTGAACATCCGCGAAAAGAGTAAGGGGTCCTGATAGCCCACAGAACGTGAGATTTCACCAATCGTGCATAGGGTCTCTGTCAGCAGCTCGCACGCCTTAGCGATGCGGAAATTTAATAGATACTGCTGTGGTGGCATACCTATTGTCCGTTTGAATAAGGAGGATAAATATTTGCGATCCAGCTTGAGCGAAGAGGACATCATCTCAACCGAAATATTTTCACAATAATGTGTATGCAAAAAGTGCAGGCATTGCTCGACGTAAATACTCTTTTGACGTGGTAGAGGAAGTACATCTGGAACTGCTGGCACCGCTCGAAGTAACAGAGAGAAGAACTCATACATAATTGCTTTTAGAGGTAGATCCAGGCTGTCCGAAGCTTCAGCTGCTTGTGTCAGGAGCTCGTACAAATTAGGCATAAGCTGCTCATCCATTGGAAAGATCGGATGCTCAGGTGACAAGGCAGTTTTGGCTAAAATATAATCAACCTGCTCCCCGGTAAAAGCTACCCAAGAATAGGTCCATGGATTTGCTATGTCTGCTGTGTAGGCAGTTACGATATGCGGATAGGTGAGAAAAGCTTGTCCTGGTTTAAGATAATGGGTCTGTTCACCCACAGTAACTTCACCTGTTCCTGCATGGATAAAATGTATCTTATATACGTCACGAACCCCAGGCCCAAAAAAATGCCCGGGAAGACACTGCTCCCGCCCCCAGTAATGGAGATGCAAGTCGGGATTGCCTCGGAAGGGACGCTCAGAATTATAGTTAAATATCGCCATGGATGATTCCTTCTCTTTCTTTTATAGAGTTGATCTAGGGTAGTTGTACCCGCTTACTTTTATTATACAGCATATTTTAGAAGGAATATGAACTCGGAATTGTTGCGAATTTAAATATCGTAGTTTATCCTTGTCCAGTTTGGTTAAGTAAGCTATGAAGCTGAACGTATGAGCTAACTACATCAATAGGAGGTAATGGAGATGAATAAGAGAATAGTGGGTGTCTTTGCTGCCGAATACGAAGCTTCGCGAGCTATTGAGGAGTTGAAGCGTCAGGGCTGTAGGACAGAGGATATTTCGATTATCGCGAGAAATAAAGCGGATGAGGAAACGCTTAGAGACGAGTCGGGAACCGTGGCCCCGGAAGGTATGGCTACAGGTGCAGCTACTGGTGGTCTGCTGGGTGGAGTAACGGGGCTGCTGATGGGAATTGGCGCTTTGGCTATTCCTGGTATTGGACCTATTATTGCAGCCGGACCTCTTGCGGCAACACTAGCCGGAGCGGCGATAGGCGCAGGCAGTGGCGGTTTAGTCGGCGGACTTATTGGCCTTGGTATCCCTGAAGAGGAAGCAGAAAGCTACGATAACTACGTGGATGAAGGTCATATTCTAGTAATGGTGGATGTGGAAGGCGAGCAGAAGGAGCAAGAAGTGAAACAAATCTTCACAAAGTATAACAGCCTGAACGCAGAACGCTTTGAGAAAGTTGCTAATATAGATCCATTAGCGAGTGAGCGTATTGGAAATAAATAAGAAGCAATTAGCATTCAGTGTAAAAAAAAAACAGGCTATCTCACTAGCAATGGATACTGTTAGTGAGATAGCCTGTTTTTTGTGGTTTTATAGAGAGACAGCATTTTGTCTAACGGTCAGCGCTTCTGGTATTTCTTTTCCTGGTAGGAAATGAATGCTGCGGATATAGCGGATCGTGCGGCTCTGTGCGCGCATGATTACCGAATGTGTCTCCGCGCGTTCTTTGCCGATGAAACGGACACCGTTCAGGAATTCACCTGACGTTACACCCGTGGCGGCAAAGAGGACGTCGCCCGTGCCAACCATATCTTCCATGTATAGCACTCGCGTAGGATTGGCAATTCCCATGCGTACACAGCGCTGCAGCTCTATGGGTCCATCCGGGAGCAATCTGCCCTGCATTTCACCACCAAGGCATTTCAGTGCAGCGGCAGCAAGAACACCTTCGGGTGCTCCACCGGAACCCATATACAAATCGACATCGCTGTCTGGCAGTGCAGCCGCAATAGCGCCAGCAACATCTCCGTGACCAAGCAGCTTAATTCGTACCCCGGCTTCACGCAGGCTATTAATCAGCTGCTCATGCCGTTTGCGATCCAGCACCATTACGGTTAACTCGGAGAGGGATTTGCCAGTGAAATGGCAGGCTTTTTGCAGAGTGATCTCTACAGGGTCCTCGAGTCTAAGCTTCCCGGCAAGTTCGGGCCCGCAGGCTAGCTTCTCCATATAAATGTCCGGGGCATGCAGCAGGCTGCCTTTATCTGCTATAGCAATAACAGATTGCGCATTATGCAGGCCGCAGGCAACAACCTCAGTTCCTTCGAGTGGATCGACGGCTACATCGACAGAGGGACCTTTTTGGTTCCCGACTTTCTCACCAATATAGAGCATTGGAGCATCATCCATCTCTCCTTCACCAATCACAACAGTTCCGTCGATGGACACAGAATCGAACATGGAACGGATCGCAGTCGTGGCTGCATCATCTGCCGCATTTTTATCGCCCCGCCCAATCCAGCGAGCCGAGGATAAAGCACCTAGTTCAGTTACCCGTACAATCTCAAGGGCCAGTTCGCGCTCCATTCTAATTCCCTCCAGTGCATTCTATATATTTTGTAAACTGAAATTTAGATATAACCCATAATAATCCCAGCGGTTTCTTCTATAGCCTTGTCAGTAATATCAATTACAGGACAGCCCAGCTTGTTGAACAATGAAGCGGCGTATTCCATCTCTTCGGTGATCCGTTCCAGACTTGCATATTGGGAGCCTGTCGGTAATCCCAGAACCTTGAGTCGCTCAGAGCGGACCTTCAGCATGTACTCGGGTTTCATGGTTAATCCGATAAGCCGGTTCGGCGGCAAGCTTAATAGTTCTTGTGGAGGACCAATCTCCGGGATAATCGGATAGTTAACGACTTTTTTTCCTCTATGGGCCAAAAAGATGCTAAGCGGTGTCTTTGAAGTACGGGACATGCCCAGCAGAACGATATCGGCTTTGAGCATGGCACCCAGATCACGGCCGTCATCACAGGCGACGGTGAATTCTATAGCTTCTATGCGGCGGAAATAATTCTCGTCGAGCTGGTGGAGAAGACCTGGCCGCTGCTGAGGAGCATCGTCGAAGGTATCAATGAAGGCCTGCATCATAGGGCCCATGATATCAACGATCCGCAAATCAAGACGTACCGCTTCCTCGCGGATCATTTCTCTTAATTCTGGCTGCACTAATGTATAGGCGACAAAACCTTGATGCTGAGCTGCTTCTTCCATAAGCTTGCGTAGCTCGTCTTCATGCCTAATATTGCCGTATCTTTTAATGGTGACCTGCTGATTCTGAAATTGGTGAATAACGGCCTGCACGACAGCCTCTGCCGTATCTCCTATAGAATCCGAGCATATCGTTATTAAGTTGGAAGATTGCTCGATGCTCATGGGTTCCTCCTGTTATCCTTTGGCTTCAAGTTCGAGGAGAAGTTTGATGATGGAGGTTTTTGTTAAACGTCCTACCACATCCAGTTTTGTACCGCCGTCTTCAGCAGCGCTGGGAACAACCACCGGCAAACTGTCTACCTCGTGAAAAATCATCTTATGTGCAGCTTCAAGCACCGGCTCATCCGGTGAAGTTGTGACCACTTTGGGCTGGCGCGTCATAACCATGCTTACGGGCATGGAGACTGCACCGGGGTTGCCCAAGGTTACCTTTAGGAAATCCTTACGTGAAGCAACGCCCGTGAGTTTACCCTCTTCGTCACAGATAATAAGAGTGCCTACATCTTGTAGAAAAAGCGTAACTACGGCATCTTGAATAGTTGTGGTCTCACGGATAACTATAGGTACACTTTGAATTTCTTTGACCATCGTTTCCTGCAGCAGATAACCGCTTCCCTGACGACTGGATGATTTCAATCCTGGGAAGTACCCGACCTTCGGCTTGGCGTCGATATATTTGAGCATAACCAAAACAGACAGATCCGAGCGAATTGTAGGCCGGGTAAGATTCAAACTTTCGGCAATCTGTTCGCCGGTAATCGGAGCTCTTTTGTTAACGATATCGATAATCTCTATTTGACGTGATGTCAGTTCGATCACAATTCCCTCCACTTCCGATAAAAAGGCATTCCTCTTTAGAAAAGAAGCGCCGTTAAGCGAATCCTCCTTTCATATATGAGTCATATTTAGCTGTGTTTAATTTAACTTGTTTATATAATACGCAATAGTGGTCATAAATGCAATATATAGTACGTCATATATTTGATTTTTTTAACGCAACAGTGTTTATCTTCTTTTTTTGCAGTAATTGCTTTAAAGCATCAGCATTCACTAGGATTGTTCCGGCAATGATGGTGAACACTCCGAGAATTGTAATCCAAGATACGGACTCCTTGTAAAAGAAAAAGCCTACACCCACCGCAATCGGTGGAGAAATATAAAGCCAGGTAGAAGGAAACACTGGGTTGGTCTTAGCTACGAGCCAGTAGAATAAGGTATGGCCGACCATGGAGCCGATAACTGTGAGATAGAGCAGTGAACCTGCTGTCTCGAATGAGAAGAGAAATGCAGGATGTACTTTTTCCGTGGCAAAAGAAAGAATGAATAACAGCGCACCGCCATACATCATTTGAGCCGCATTTAGCGCAATCGGTGAGACCTCGGGCATACTGTTAATTACTTTTTTGGAGTAAATCGCACCTACAGCATAGCAACACTCTCCAATTAGGACTACGGCGCAACCGATGAGCCACAGTGGTGAAATATCAACGGCGAGATTGGGGAGAACCAGCAGCAGTACGCCAGTGAAGCCGATGATGCAGCCATATAGGGAGATGGCGGGTGCTTTTTGCCGAAGAATAGAGGTTTGGAGCAGCAGGATCATGATCGGTCCAGTGGCAGAGAGTACAGCTGCAAGCCCTGAAGAAACATATTGTTCAGCCCAGTAGAGACCCGCGAAGGTGCCGAAGGTTAGTGCAGACCCGGTGAACAACATTTCTTTGCGCAACAGCAAGGAGAAGCTGGCTTTACGTTTCCAGACCATCCATAGGAATAGAACAGCGCCCGCGACAAAAAATCTTAAGCCCGCTGAAAAAAAAGGAGGCGCACCGGCATCTACGCCGATTTTGATAGCTAGAAAGGTCGTGCCGAAGATCAGACATACAAGTGCATAAGCAAATAAGATCATTTTGAAAGTCCCCTTTTGTGTGCTTTATAAAATATAAGAATTTATAAGCTGGCATTTTGTTAATCATATAGGGGAGGGGACAGAACAGATTGCCTTGAGTAGAACAGATTAATTCAGAAATCGTGTACAATATGATTACAAGGTTGTTCGGAGAGGAGTTGTAGCCAGATGAAAAAGGTTGTGGGAGCGGAGCATAATCATCCTTTGTTTCGGCAGGTCTATGAATTTCTATTAAATCGCATGGAGCGAGGGGAGTGGGTCGCACATGATAAGCTTCCTTCTATACGGCTGCTAGCGGAGGAGCTTAAGGTACATCGACTGACCGTATTCAAAGCGTACAGACGGTTGACGGAGGATGGAAAGGTTTATGTAAAAGATAAATCTGGATATTACGTGGCACCCATAATCTCGCTTCCTGCTATTGAAGTAGGAGCCGCAGTATCGGCTTATGCGCTCACTAACCCGCTGTCTGATATTCAGAGAGTGCCAGTTAAGTATCAGTTCTCGCAGGCGCTGATTGATCCGGGGCTGCTGCCGAATCTTTTTCTATCTGACTATGTTAAAAAAGTGTTCGATCTATATCCCAAGGTAATGGGAACATATGCCTCGGTCCAGGGGGATAACGAGCTGCGTGAGACGTTAAGCCACCATTTTCGGAAGCAACATCGGCTGCAGTTAACTTCGGAAGAGCTGCTTATTACCTCGGGTGCGCAGCAAGCGATCAATCTGATTGCCCGGATTGTACTTGGTCCTCTGGATACGGTGCTTGTGGAGCGGCCTACTTATAGTGTTGCTATGGATATTTTTCGCCGGGAGGGGGCACGGTTGGTTCCGGTAGAGATCACTCCGGAGGGATATGATCTGGAGAAAGTAGAAGCTTTGATGAAAAAGCATAAGCCGCGTATGTTCTACATTAATCCAACGCATCACAATCCAACTGGATACACGGTGCCTGTGCAACAGCGCAAGCTGTTGGTAGAACTGGCCGAACGTTATCGCTGTTTACTGGTGGAGGATGACCCGTTCCGCGATATGTATTTTGATGAGGAGCCGCCGCCGCCCTTTTTTGCTTATGATACGGAGGGGTGGGTGATCTATATCAGCAGCTTCAGTAAATATGTAGCCCCTGGCTTACGAATCTGTGCGGTGGCTTGCCGATATCCATTTATGGAGCGTCTAATCACGGCCAAATCACTCGCGGACAATGGCACTCCGCTGCTGAATCAAAAAATATTTTTACATTACTACACCTCCCCACGCTTGCAACAGCATCTCGGTAAGCTGCGCATTGCGCTTCAAGTGCATAAGGAAATCGTGGAAGAGGAGCTGGCGGGGACTGGCTGGGAATGGACGACTCCGCAAGGCGGATTAAATCTATGGGTGAAACTACCGGAGCATCTTACGATGGATCGACTGTTTGCTTCAAGTATGGCGCAGTCGATCGCTTTTGTTCCTGGGGAGTTATTTGATCCACTGGGGGAAATGAAGTCAAGGCTTCGCCTAAGTTATTCCTTTGCAAGCGAAGGGGTGCTACGCGAAGGAATACAGCGTTTGATTGGGATCGCGCACAGTTTGTGAGTGGGTACAGCAGGTATGGGGGATTAATGAAGAGGATATGAGGAGTTTAAGAAGATTAGGGGAATTAAAGAAGAGGATTAGAGGAATTAAAAAGAGGATTAGGGGAATTGCTCCCGGATAAACTTGTATCACTTGTTTGGGAATTCCTGTAACACTTTCCACGTTTGCTCCGTCTGTAAGGTAAAGAAGGGGGTTATCAAAGTGCGAAAGATCAATTTTCGAAAGATCAATTTCCGAAATTTCAATTTCCGAAGTCCAATGATGATATTTCTAGGTGTCCTATTAATATTTACGGCTTTGCTGACGGTGCGGCCCTCAGTCACTTACGCTTGTTCCTGTGTTATGCCTGCGGAGCCACTGGAAGCTCTTGAGAAAAGTACAGCTGTCTTTGTCGGGAAAGTAGTGGACATGAAGGAGCCGTCTCAGGGGAACATAATTTCTTCTGCTGATCCAGTAAAGGTAATCTTTGAGGTGGATTCCAGCTGGAAAGGGGTCGAGGGAAACCAAGTTACATTGACTACGGCTTTATCTTCTGCAAGCTGCGGCTTTGAGTTTGTGGAAGGGGAAAGTTACATTGTCTATGCTTATGCTAGAGACGGTGGAGACTCTGGTAATCTGGAGGCTAGTTTATGCAGTCGAACTAAGCGGCTAACCGCTGACTCAGTGGATCTAAAAGAGCTGGGGCCGGGTATTTCGGCAACGACGCCTACCGCTTCTCCGGAGGTAACCCCGAATAATTCACCGGAGTCAGGAGCTGGGAGTAATGAGCCTGATCAAACGGGTAATTCTGCTGGGGACAGTGATTCCTTTTCTCTTGTTAATGTGGGGATTAGTGGAATAATTATCGTTCTAGTAGCTATAGCTGGGGCTGTTCTATACCGTCGTAGAAATGATGGAACGCGCAAAAAATGACTCTAACTGTAGAGTCACGTCATGTAATGGTGAGATCAAAGTAGGCAGTAAGAGTATATAAGGTGTTGTGCTGAAATAAGCGGTCGCTCGGGATAACATCCGAGCGACCGCTTATTTGTTTGAGATGACCTTGAGTAACTGGTGGGCTTGTTGGTGGCTGCTGGTGCTGGTGGTAGTGCTCAATTGTAGCTCGGAACCATCTAGAATCAATAATTAGGGAAATCCTCCCTGATTTTATCGTGTTTTACTCAATATTAGCGATAATTGGGGAATTCCTCCCTAAAATTCTGCGGAAATTGCCCTTTTTTCCTAAAATCGGCTAATTATTAGGGAGAAATTCCGCAAAAAGTTCAATGTGTGCTTATAAAGTTCGATTATTAGGGAGAAATTCCGCAAAAAGTTCAACGTGCGCTTATGAAGTTCGATTTTTAGAGAGAAATTCCCTAAATATGAGTTCAAGGAGGGCAGAATTCTGTGAAGCAAGATGAACTCTAGATATTGTAGGGTGTTACAAAGTGTAGCAAGGTTAATTTGGGTGATGTGATTAAGGTGAATTTAATGAGCTAATGATGAATTTTTGCGATGTAAGTTGAAATCAGTTGAAGTTAGTTGTGAAGTTACTTGAAGCTAGTTGAAGTCAGATAAAGTTAGTTAAAGTTAGACGATGTCAGTTGGGTTTAGATCGCAAGCCTACCTCGCCCTCGTCACACCCACCCAAATAACCGGGTAAGCTGAGCGACAGCAAAGGTTACTCCGATGGCGATACCCAGCGGAATGACTGCTGAGAGAACGGCCCACTTCATGCTTTTTGTTTCCTTGTAAATGTTCACGAGTGTCGTACCACAAGGATAGTGAAGCAGGGAGAACAGCATCATGTTGAGTGCGGTCAGCCAGGTCCAGCCATGTGAGAGAAAGACATCTTTGATACTGCCTAAACTGTCGATATCAACCATAGCGCCTGAGGACATATAGCCCATAAGCAAGATAGGCAATACGATTTCATTCGCAGGAAGTCCAAGAATAAAGGCCATGATGATAAAGCCGTCCATGCCGAGCATATGTGCAAACGGATCAAAGAATGCAGCCATATGATTCAGTACAGAATCGCCGCCAATAAACAGATTGCCTAGAATCCAAGTGATAATTCCGGCAGGGGCAGCAACGACGATAGCCCGAGTAAGTACGTTAAGGGACTTATCTTTGGAGGAAATAAGTATGGTCTTCCAGATTTGTGGACGGCGGTAGGGAGGAAGCTCCAATGTGTAATGTGTGGGAACCCCACGCAGCGCAGTTTTGGACATGACCAAGGAAACAGTCAAGGTAACAATGATGCCGATTAGAACCATCCCCATTAGGACGGAGGCAGTGGTGAATGTACGAAGCGCACCTGTCGTAGCGGCTCCTGCCATAAATAAGGAAGACAATAAAATCAGCGTGGGCCAGCGGCCGTTGCAAGGGACAAAATTGTTGGTCAGTATAGCCAGCATTCGTTCACGCGGCGATTCGATGATTCGTGTGGAGAGGATAGCGGCCGCGTTACAGCCGAAGCCCATGGACATGGTTAAAGCTTGCTTGCCATGACCACCTGATTTTTTGAATAGTCGGTCCATGTTAAAAGCAACGCGTGGCAGATACCCGAAATTCTCAAGCAGAGCGAATACGGGGAAAAAGATCATCATTGGTGGCAGCATGACACTGATTACCCATGAGGTGCCTCGATACAAGCCAAGCACAAGCACGCCGTGCAGCCAAGCTGGGGCATGGAGAGCCTCAAATCCCGCTGTCAGATATCCTTCGATGAAGCCAAAGAAGGTAGCGAGCCAGCTAGAAGGGTAGTTAGCCCCGGCAATCGTAATCCAGAATACGACACCGAGAATGGCGAGCATGATGGGAAAACCCCAAATTTTGGAGGTCACGATATTATCCAGCTTATAAGTGCTGTTCAGTTTCTTCTTATCCCGATAAGTAACTGCATCCCCGCAGATGCCTGCGGATACGCCATATATACCACTGACAATCTCATCCCGAATGGCTCCGCCGTCAGCGAGCTTTTTTGCGGTAGACAATAGGGAATCTAGAGCGTCAGAACCCTTAGTGATAGGCAGTGACTCCATGGCCGATGACCTCCTTTGCTTCGGGTAAATCCTTGCTTTTCATATGTTCTTTGAGTGAAGTAAGCAGGCTGTCATCACCGTCCAATAAGCGCAGTGCAATCCAGCGAGCGGGATATTTGGTGCCGATGGTTTGCTCTACCAATGGTGTAAGCTCGGCAATTCCCCGTTCGATCTCTTCGTTGTAACTAATGCGCAACGGCTGCGCTGTGAATGCGCCTGTAGCCACTCGCTCCACTTGATCCAATAAGGCATCGATCCCGATTTTATTGCGTGCCGATATCGCAACGACGGGTACGCCGAGACGTTTGGAGATACTCTTCAGGTTGATGTCGATGCCCAGCTTACGTGCTTCATCAATGAGGTTGATGCAGACAACCGCCCGTCCGGTAATCTCCAGCACTTGCAAGGCAAGATTGAGATTACGTTCCAGCGAAGTAGCGTCAAGCACTACAAGTGTCACATCTGGCTGTTCAAAAATAATATAATCTCTAGCCGCTTCTTCATCCGCGGAATTTGAGTATAGGGAGTACGTTCCTGGTAAATCTACCGCGAGGTATGAATGGTTATTGTGTTTGAATTCCCCTTCGGCAGTAATGACGGTTTTACCTGCCCAGTTTCCAGTATGCTGTCGCATGCCGGTTAGCAGGTTGAATAGTGTGCTTTTTCCAGTGTTAGGATTGCCTGCAAAAGCGACGGTGAACTGACTCATGCTTCTACACCTCCAATTAATTCTCCGAATATTAAAGAACTTTCTTCTCTACGCAATGCAATGGTCGTATTGCTTACCCGAAAAGCTATAGGATCTCCTAATGGACTACGCCGCAACACCTCTACGATATTCCCGACTACGAACCCGAGGTCCAGTAATCTTCTTCTAAGCACACCTTGGACTTCAATGTCGCTGATGCGCAGCGTGCTACCCTTTGCAGCTTCTGATAAAGGAATAGTTGTTCCAGTCATGAGATCCCTTCTTTCATTTATATTTTTACCGCCTATGGTTTTTATTTTGTGTATTAGAACATTTCTTGTAGTCTGGCACAACATTAGTATATGGCAACAACTTTGTCCCTGCAACAAGAATGTTTCCCTTAGGCAAAATAAAATTAAGCAAAAAAAGCCCCTGACGAAAAAGGGCTTGTACGCTCTTTTCCGCAGGGTTGAGCTTAATTCCTAATTAGCAGTAAAATTACGACCAGCTGCCAAAATCAAGTGTACGTCCGGTCTCGACCAAGGTTTTAATATTACTCAGAACCTGCCACCAGGCGTTGATACTGCCAGCATATGAAGGATCATCAGGATGCCATTCATCGTGGATAAGCGTAAGCTTAGTAGTTCCACCCACCGGTTCAAGCAGCCAAGATATACGCGATTCATATCTTTCTGTACCCTTATGATAGGAGGGGCCGACCTTATGCGTGAAACGAAACGCTTTTTGTGGAGTGAACTCCAGCAGAGTCCCATATACATGTATCGTTTCATCGCCATCTTCACCGGGACCAACATATTCCAGCAATTCGCCTTCTTTAAAGGTGGATTGGATTACGCTACCGTAGTAAATCTGTTTAGTACCTTCCGGAGAGATCAAAGTCTCCCATACCTGCTCAGGTGTTCCGCCAATATAAAATTCATAGTGAAGTTCTTTCATTTGTTATTCCTCCTTGGTTTGTACAATCATTAATTCCCTTAGACTTATTTACACTATACAAAAGGATCACTGACAATTACGGTCAGTGATCCTAAAATAATCATTTTAAGTTTTATAATAAGCTGCCAGATCGGTAGCTATTGCGGACAGCTTTTGCTTCAGAGCTAAAGGCTCTAGGATTCGTAGTGTTGATCCATAAGGCAACAAGAAGTAAGGCGCATAAGTCAGTAAGGAGGTCTCATCGACTTGAAAGCGGGCTTGTCCGTCAATACGCTGCACCAGAGTATGTCCAAACAGCCAATGACTGCATAGATCGTTCAGGATTCCTTCATCAGCGGCGATGACTACTGCTATGAGTTTCTCTGGAGTATTTGGTGTTGGCAGCAAGCTTTTTAACAAAAAATCACGTGCAGAGAAGTCAGCAGGACGGGCAAACACAGCTTCTGTACGTTTCAGTTCAGTCATTCTATCGACTCGGAAAGACCGAATTCCTTGCCTCTGATGGCAATAAGCAACGGTGTACCACTGCCCTTTCCACAGTACAAGTCCATAAGGATCAATAGCGCGGGAAGAAATTGTCTCCCCGTTTCCCTTCCGATATTCCATCTGGAGGGTATGTCCGTTCGCCGTCGCTAATTCAAGCTCTTGCAGCAGGTGGGGAAGCGGCACAGCAGGGGAGTGGATGGTTTCTATCCCGCCCTCATGACGCTCCATCTGTTCTAATTGCTGCGCATTGCTGTATCGTTTCAGTTTGGCGATTGCTTGATCTAGAGCTTCTACATAAGGATATCCAGTTCCCCGCGCAAAGGAGGCGGCTTGCAGGAGGGAACGCTGTTCGTCGGAGTCAAAGAATAACGGGGCCTCGGAAAAATGTTCCGGAAGGCTATAGCCACCACCAGGTCCACTATCCGCGATAATGGGTACGCCACTGATGCATAACGCGTCGATGTAACGATAGACAGAGCGGACACTGATCTCTAGCGCTTCTGCTAGTTCCCCGGCGGTTCTTCCCCGTTGCTTGAGCATCCAGAGAATGGATAACATGTGATCAGCCTTGGACATAAATCAAGAACCTCCTTGCTTCATTAATTAATAGCTCACTAACTATAGCAAATTGTCTAATGATCAGCTAGAGAACCTTTTGGTGCTGACATAAGTTCCAAGCCGCGAAGTACATCCAGGGTTATGATTCTTTTCGACATGTCGTTACACCATTATTTTCTTGAGACTATGAATGTAACGTGATCTCGCAATAAGGAAATAGATAGTTTGCACAACCAGAAATACAGCTGATGTAGTAAGCACGGGCACAGTTACATTTGTGATATTAATCTGTTTCAGTAGCGGGCGTATCACGACAAGGGTCTGAATGGTGGCAATAATAATCGGAATATAGAAAAGTACTGAAATCTGTTTGGTAGCAGAAGCTGACATTTCTTTAGTACTTAAACCGATTTTGGACAAAGCATTATACATTTGCTTATCTGTATTGAGTTCAGTATGAAGCTTAAAAAAGAGAAAGCTGGCCGATGAAAGTGAGAAGATCAGAGCGATAAAAATCCCTATAAAGCTAAGCATGGCGGCTCCCTGCTTGGTCGATAGATAGCTGTCTGCTCGCGATCCCAGTATAGAGCTGTATTGATGGTTAGCCTTGTTAGCAGCTTTATTCCATTGGATGAGGTCTCTGGTGACAACAGCTTCAGCTGAGCTGTCATTAGGTGTAGGACCGTCCCATGCAGGGATTTTGTATAGATATTTCACATAAGGTCTCGTGTACTTCTCTGTTGAATTAGAAATCTTATGATATAAGTTGTCATCTACGATTAGAAGTGAGGTGGCCATTGGATCTACTGGATGCACCTTTGGTGTTCGTATTTCTTTTAACATCAGTTCCTCATCTTTCTGAACCTTCAAATGAATCGCTCGATTAGCAGCATAATTCTGTGAATCCATATGTGGGTTCAGCAGTAATACAGCTTCTTTTTCAGACAAGGGTCCAACCTCGGATACATCCATCTGTAAGCCCAGTTGATTGAACTGTGAGCGGGAGATCAGGTCAATTCCAAGTATTTTTTCCTTATCGATTCCTTGAATGGAAGCAGAGATCAGATCTACTTTATTCTCTGTATACTCGACTTTAGCATTCTTTAATTTAGTGTGAATGGGCTCTAAATCTGGTGCTTCATCCTTCGGATCATAAATCGTATAACTCACAGCGAATGGGGATTTTTTATAGAGGTCTGAGTTCGCTTGATTAATCGATAAAAGAATTCCCGAAGCCATGCAGGCAAGCGAGGTAACCACAGTTACAAGGAACAGCATTCTTGCATTGTCTTTAATCTTATAACTCATCTCGGAAATCCACAGCAGATTGGTTCCGCGCCACAGCCGCTTGCGTCTTAGTTTTAGTAAGCGAATGCCCAATACAGATAACTGAGAGTAGAAAAAGTAGGTTCCAGCGATACCTGTGACAGCGGCGACTAACAGTGAGGTCGGGGACAATTGCTTCCGAATCGCGAGAGCGCCGACGGTCAACAGTAGAAGCCCAAAGAATGAGAACAATAAGGAGACACGGGGTTCTTTTTTAGGTTTAACATTTCCCTTAAGCAGTTCAAGAACTTGATGCTTACGAATGAACAATAATGTGAAGATCGAAATGACCAGAAATAATGAAATGAAAGAGATAGAGGTAATCATTAACGCCTTCATTGGCCAATAAAAGGGCAGTGGCTCCATGCCCATAATTGTCGTGCTTAGCAGCAAAAATAACTTGGATAAAAGCATGCCGAAAGACACACCTGTTACAATAGAGAGCAGTCCGATCAGCATATTTTCTATAAGAATCAGCTTGTTGATCTGGCCAGGGCGTGCGCCTAAAATCATCAGTATGCCGAACTCCAGATTACGCATTTTCAGAAATGCGCTAATCGAATATAGAACGAAAAAGAACGCAAAGATAAACACGATGTAAGAAGCAATTTGCATGCCGGAGGCTGAATTCGCACCCAGCTCGATGTTGGTAATACTAGGGTGGTAAATAAAGACTGAATAAGAGAAAAAGATCATGACCATAAAAGCACTGCTTAAGAAAAAAGCAAAATAAGCGCGTGAATTACGGCGTACATTATTAAACGCGAATTGAGGAAAGTTCATGACTATTCCCTCCCCAGAACGAAAGTGTGTCGATAATCTTTTGGAAGAAGGCCTGACGGTTATCTCCCCGGTGAATTTCGGCTGCTAGTTTGCCGTCTTTTATAAAAACAATTCGGTTGCAGTAGCTCGCTGCCAGTGGATCATGTGTTACGAGCATTAGCGTGGTGCCTTCTTTGTGGTTAATATCCTCCAGCGATTCCATCACCATCCGCGAAGAATTGGAGTCAAGCGCACCCGTAGGTTCATCGGCCAAAATAATCGAAGGAGAGGTGATGATCGCCCGGGCAATTGCGGTCCGCTGACGTTGTCCCCCTGAAATTTCATAGGTGCGTTTGCTCAGAATATCGGTAATGTTTAAGCGTTCTGCGACTCTTTGAAGCAAGATCTCCATCTGGGAGAGCTTACGGTTATCCAAAGTCAGGGGCAGCACAATATTCTCGGCGACGGTTAATGTCTCAAGCAGGTTGAAGTCCTGAAACACAAAGCCTAGTTGTTTTCGGCGAAAGTGGGCGAGCTCTTTTTTATTCAAAAGATAAGGGTTGCTGCCGTTGATATTCACTTCGCCAGAGGACGGCTGGTCGATTGTGGATACCATATTGAGCAGTGTTGTTTTACCGCTACCAGACGGTCCCATAATTCCGACAAATTCACCTTTTTCAATATTAAGATGAATATCGGTGAGGGCTTGGGTCACTATTTTGCCGGGGTATACCTTATGAAGTCCTTTGACTTCCAATACGTTCATATCATTCATTCCTTCCAATACAAAAATGATTTCATCCGCCTTATCCGGGGAACGGGTTATGTATATAATTTATAAGATCGAGAGATTAGCTGCTATGGATTTACCTTAAGGTTTCCTTACAGAGAAGTTAAGGTTATGTTCGCCTTTCTCCTTGTGAAGAATGGGTTGAGAGATAAGTAACCTATAAAGAAGAAGGAGGCTTCAAAGCCATGAATAATGACGACGAAGTCCCCTCAATATTATTTCTGTAGATGATCACTGTTGCTAAAAATAAGCCGCACGCGGGTTCCTTCCCCGAGCCGGGACTGAATATCCACCTTGTGTTCGAGCCTGTTGCAAATCTCCCGTACGAGATACAGCCCCATCCCTGTCGATTCATGATAATGTCGTCCGCGGTCACCCGTAAAGTAGGGATTAAAGACCCGCTTCAGATCCTCAGGAGAAATGCCGATCCCTTGATCGGTAATATCCAGAATAGTGTCGGTGCCCACACGCTGAGCTGAGAGGGTAACGGTTTTGCCAGAACCGGAGGTATAGTTTACGGCATTAGTTAAGATTTGGACCAGCATAAACATTAACCATTTGGCATCGCTATATACCGCTAGATTGGCATCCACCTGTATATCTACTTTTATGCCCCGGCGTATGAATAGTCTGCGATTTTCGGCTACCGCCTCACTAACGGTTTTGCGCAGAAGTAACGGTTCAACTTGAAAATCATTTTCAAATCGGTCAAGTCTTGAAGTGTAGATGACCATCTCCAGCCCTCCGCGCAGACGTTCCAGTTCCTCCTGAATACTTGCGGCAGCCTCCTCTTCAAGATCCTTTAGCGTAAGCTGAATTACAGAGAGCGGGGTCTTCATTTGATGAACCCAGCGATTCATGAATACGATATGCTGATCCATCTGGCGCGCATGCGCATTCACTTGCTCTTGATATTGGCGGTCAATCAGCTGCAATAACTCATGGATAGCTTCTGAAAGAGGAGTGTCTCCTAAGGAAACAAGATGTTTTTGGAGCATGTCCATAGGTTCGCTTAATGCTGCATACAATCTCCGGTGCTGAACGTATCGGTAGCCTAGATATAGCAGTAGAACTACGGTACTCAAGGCGATTCCATAAAGCATGATAGAGATAGGTCTGTTCTCACCAGACAGCCAATACAGCAAAGGGATAAACAGCATCTGAAGCAGATAGAATAGGATCAGTGAGATCTGGTCTCTCCAAAAAAGCCTCATGGCGTATCCTTAGAGACATTAAGCCGATAGCCAGCGCCTCTTACGGTTTCCACAATGTCGCCAAGACCGAGATCCTTGAGCTTTTTGCGGACACGGGTTATGTAGACATTTAATGTATTGTCATCTATGAAATGCTGATCCTTCCACATGAGATCGAGCAGACGCTCCCGGTTAACCACTCGTCCTTCCTTAAGCAGTAAAGCTTCCAGTAGAACCGCTTCCTTCTGGGTTAGCTCACTCGTGTGCCCGTCGTATTGGATCACATATCGTTCAGGATAGAGGATTAAACCTCCAGACTGGAGTTTATGCTCTTCTTGAGTCTGTGAGTATGAACCGTATGCTCTACGTATGTGGCTGCGGATTTTGGCAAGCACAACCTCATAGTGAAAAGGCTTAGTGATATAATCGTCCCCGCCATTCTCAAGCGCCATCACCTGATCCATTCCACTATCCCGTGCAGAAATGAACAGAATCGGGCAGAGTGAGAGGGAACGGATCTGGCGGCACCAGTAGAACCCATCATATTTAGGCAGATTAACGTCCAGTAAGATAAGGTCAGCCGAGCTTTCATTAAAAGTCTCCAGCACCCTGTTGAAATCCTCTACAATAATTGTACGGAACCCATATTTCGATAGGTACGTGCTCAGCAAGCTTGCCAGCTTGGCATCGTCCTCTATGATTAGAATCGTCTCCATATTTTCACTCCTTTGTTCAGTAATACAGTAACATGGACAAGGAAAATTATGCAAAAAGAGTACTCTTATTCGTGGTCAACGTAAGAATCTAGCTAGATTTACCGAAGGGGAATTTAGCTGATCTAGCTCTAGCTGATCCAGCCTAGCTGACTTAGCTCTAGCTGACCTAGCTCTAGCTGACTTAGCTGGCCTAGCTCTAGCTGACTTAGCTCTAGCTGACCTAGCTCTAGCTGACTTAGCTCTAGCTGGCCTAGTTCTAGCTGACCTAGCCTAGCTTACCTAGCCTAGCTGACCTAGCTGTAGCTGACCTAGCCTAGCTGACCTAGCTGTAGCTGGCCTAGCTCTAGCTGACCTAGCTTTAGCTGACCTAGCTCTAGCTGAATAGCTCTAGCTGATCCAACTTTAACCGATCTACCGCTAATCGATCCAAAACTAACTGATCTAAAATCTAACTCAGCTAGATCTATGCAATCCAAATTTAGCTCAAGCGGCTTATCCAGACTTAATTGCACTTTGTACACTTATTTCTGCGTAGATAGTCCATAGAAGCCATTTAATTGCACTTCGTGCAACTAAAAAGGGTGAATTCGGTGCAATTAAAGGAAAACCGGAAATTTAACTGCACGAAATACAACTAAACTAACTTTTGAAGGAGCATTCTGAGGAATAGTTGCACTAAATGCAGTTAACGTATGTGTGGAGCTCATAATTATCGCTTGAAAAAGCTTGATCAGTGACTATTTCCTCCGGAAGAAGATCGCCCACTCCAAAACTTTCTTTAATTGTACTTTGTACACTTATTTCTGCGTAGTTGGTCATTAGAAGCCATTTAATTGCACTTCGTGCAACTAAAAAGGGTGAATTCGGTGCAATTAAAGGAAAACCAGAAATTTAACTGCACGAAATACAACTAAACTAACTTTTGAATGAGCATTCTGAGGAATAGGTGCACTAAATGCAGTTAACGTATGTGTGGAGCTCATAATTATCGCTTGAAAAAGCTTGATCAGTGACTATTTCCTCCGGAAGAAGATCGCGAACTCCAAAACTTTCTCTAATTGCACTTTGTACACTTATTTCTCCGTAAATAGTCCCTAGAAGCCATTTAATTGCACTTCGTGCAACTAAAAAGGGTGAATTCGGTACATTTAAAGGAAAACCAGAAATTTAACTGCACGAAATACAACTAACTATCTTTTAAAGGAGCATTCTGAGGAAATAGTTGCACTAAATGCAGTTAACGGATGTGTGGAGCTCATAATTTCAACTCAAGAAATGTTTGTTTTGTGAACGTACGGATCATATTCGGTAGTATAAAATAATAATAACTAATTATGATATATGCTTCATTTTGCATCCCCCTTAATATGAAATTAAAGAGAGGGGCGCGGAAAATGAACATTAATTTTAGAAGCTACCGTTCAGAAGATCTGCTAAAGGTACGTCATTTTCTTATACAAAGTTATAGTAAGCTAAAGACTCCAAATACCTGGCTTATAGACCGCTGGGAATTCGTTGTTTTTTTTCAGGAGACGAGAAGTGGAACGCTGGAGCAATGGGAACAAAAAGTAGGCTTATGGGAGTATGAGAATGGAGAGCTTGCAGCTGTAGTGTGCAGGGACGATGGGTTCTATTTTCAGTGTGCTGAGATGAATCCTCCGGAAAAATTACTTGAAGAAATGTTCGCTTTTGCTGAACAAAAAGCTGAGGAAGAGAACGGTGGTTACGTAGAGCTGTATGTGCCAATACCGGAGAATATGACTTCTGCGGCGGAGGTTGCTCGTAAGAGGGGGTATCATCAAACGGGTGGTAAGGAAAGCGTAAACTCCTTGCGATTGGATAAGGAATTTCCTGTGGAGCTCCCCTCTGGATTCAGAATTTGCAGCGGAGATGAGATCGAGGTTACTGCAAAAGCGCTCGGACATATTATGGCCTTCGACTATGCAGAAACGGTGGAGGCAGAACTCACGCTGCTGCATTATGGGAATATGAGTAACGCTCCAAGCTATAATCCGCAGCTCGATCTTAGCGTTGTGAATGACGCGGGCGAAGTGGTTTCCTTTTGTAATATTTTTTGGGACAGCAGCAATAGAATTGGCGTTCTGGAGCCTGTAGGCACATCCATTAATTATCGAAAGCTGGGACTGGGACGGGCGGTCCTACACGAAGGATTTAACCGTTTAAAACAACTCGGAGCTAGTAAAGTTTACGTAGGTTCGATGCAGCCTTTCTACGAGAAATTGGGCTTTACTACTGAAGTTTGGTTGCAGGTGTGGGAATATTCAGGTCACACAGATTAAGTTGCACCGGCTGCCCCCAACACTGGATCTGTCAGCAGTACCTAAACTGGCAACGTACTATGAAAAATCCCCTTGATGGGTAAGTCATCAAGGGGATTTTTGGGTTTGAGCTCGGCAATCATATGCTGCACAGTAGTTTCATACGTCGTACAGCAATCATACCGCCATAGCAATTATGCGCTGCAAACTGCCTCTGATTGCACTTTGTACAATAGAATCATATATTCTTAGTAGCCGTCTGGCCAAGAGATTTTATTGATATTTGACTACAATCGCATTGCTGATCTGACGCCCAGGGGACGTTAGATATTTGCCGTTGTAGTAGAGCCCGCTGGATGCACCACCATCCAGATTCATGGCTTGATACGCTCCAGCTTGCTTCATCATTTCTGCCAGCTGTGGGATGGTGGCTCCACCAGTGGTCAGCAGAATGAGCTTATGGTCGCGTGTTAATCCGAGCGCGCTGCGTGCTCCGCCGCCGGTTAAGATTTTCGGATCTTTGAAGCCTTCTGCCGCGACATTAAGGGATACCTTACCGTTCACAAGAAGACGCGGGCCGGCTTGAAGAGCTCCTTCCATGGAGCCGGAAGCGAAGCGGCTTGTGAAATCCAACCCAGGAATCAGTGACGCTAGATGGTTGCTGTCATAGGTAAAAATCGTCCGGCGATCCCCGGAGCTATTTTTAAGCATTTTTCCACCGCTGACAATGTAACCGTATGGAGCTTTGTATGCCCCTTTTGTATAGGCATCAAAAAACGTTCCGTTAATCGCAACTACGGCATTATTACGTTTAGCCAGACTGCTTAAATCCTCCACTTTTCCGACCGTATTTCCAGCCAGTACGACATCAAGTTTCACCTTAGGATGCAGCAGGGACACTGTAACCGTCTGGGCTTTGAAGGATCTGCCGCCAACCTTGAAGGTTTTACTAGCGCTGACAACTGGTGAAGAATCCGCTTTGATTAGTGCGCCGGACTGTACAGGAACAGTGGTTGCAATATCATTACTCTTAAGGGTTAATGAAGAGGCTTCCTTATCCCAAGTTAATTGAATGCCAAGTGTTGTGCTGATAAAAGACAACGGAATATATACCGTGCCGTTATCACTGAAAGCAAGATCAGTTAGTGTAACCGACTTTTCATTGACGAGCGCAGCGGTTTGACCTAATGTAAGCGTTATGGTTGTGTCTGCATTCGTAATGCTTATACGTTTTTCGTTAGGATTCCATACAGATTGTATACCAGTGAAGCTATTTAATAGACGCAGTGGTATGTATGAATGGTTATTCTTGTCCACATAGACGGTGTTTTTAGGAAGCGGTGTTGCACCAACAGTGGAAGGGCAAGTGGCGACAAGTGGAATGAGCAGTAAGAAGGTAAGAAACAAAGTGGACCCTAGCTTTTTCATCATAAACAATTACTCCTTATCTTGTAGCTGTTGTAAAAAACGACAAGGTTTATTATACCTCATGTTCAAAAACTTGGATAACCTTTATTTTTAAATGTTCATAGGGTGAATCTGATAGAATATAGATTATATTATTTATATTAGCACTGAAGTAGCACTGAAATTAGCATTATAACTAGCACTATAACCAGTATCACAACTGCCACTAGACTCATTAGCTAAAAGGAGATTTTTATGACTACAATAGGTTTAATTCGCCATGGAAGTACCGCGTGGAATAAAGAAGGCAGAGTGCAAGGGCATACGGATAATTCATTGGATGCTGAAGGCCTGCAACAGGCACAACTACTGGCTGAACGACTTAGCACAGAACAATGGGATTACATATATTCAAGTGATTTACTCAGAGCGCGGCAAACGGCAGAGGTTATTGCAGAAAGATTAGGCCTTGAGATCACGGGTTTAGCGCCGGGCATTCGAGAGATGTATGCGGGACTTATTGAAGGAACTACGCAGCAAGAGCGGATTGAACGATGGGGAACCGATTGGAAGACGTTAGATTTGGGTTTGGAAACTCCAGAAGCCAGCGAGCTCAGAGGCAGCGAAGTCATTGAAGAAATTGCGGCGAGACATCCAGGCAGCCATATTCTGATCGTTAGCCATGGTGCAATTTTACGCAGTAGCCTTAGAAGACTACTTCCAGAACTGGACGGCACAGTATTATTGAACAATACGTCAATTACGCGAATAACAAAATCCGAATCGGATGGCTCCTGGAACTGCGAGTTATATAATTGTGCGCGGCATTTGGAGAAAGAGTAAGTGTTCAGATAATGTTCAGAGCTTTTTTATATATTGGTATCGCAGTACAGTAAGCTAATTATTTGTAGTTCAGAAGGATGTGCGAATTAAAGGTGGTAGAGGTTCAGATTTATTTACAAACGTTAATGTCCATTATCATCGCAGGGGTTGTAGGTTATTTAGTATTGAGATTTTACCGGGATGTTGCTAGTAAGGAACCAAAACAAAGAGCGGTTTATACGGGCCTTTCCATTATAACTATCGTCGTTGGATTGTGGGCAATGCATCAGCTAGGCAAAAAATCCTTAGAAGAAACTATAGAGGTCAATGGGGGGATTTTCACTCCGTTATTGATATACGCGCTTACGATAGCTGTTTTAATGTTTTTGCTTACACGGCTGAACCTTGTTTTGGCGGAAAGAGAGCAGCTTAAGGAACTTGCCTATAAGGATGGCTTAACGGGGCTGTTAAACAAGAATGGAATGGATCACTTTTGGGATCGCTGCAAAGTAAATGAGCAACTAGCCGTATTGTTTATGGATTTGAACCGTTTCAAATCCATCAATGACAGCTTAGGACATCATGTGGGCGATTTACTGCTGCAAGAGGTGGGAGGAAGGTTAAGTCAATTCTCCAGCAAAAGAAAACGCCATATTTTCCGCATAGGCGGTGATGAATTTGTGATTGTGGCTAAAGGCTGCAATCAGAAGGAAGCGGAGCAGTTAGCGGTGCAGATTCTGGAGAAGACGACCAGACATTATCAGCTGGGAGAGCACAACCTCTTTGTATCTGCGAGCATAGGCATCAGCATTAGTCATGGCAAGGTGGATCATTTCAGGCTGCTGCATGAGGCAGATACAGCGATGTACACCGCCAAACAGCTCGGGACAGGTCGTTATTCAGTTTTTAAAAATTAGTTTGTTAAATGTAAAATATAAGCGTCAGCCTTGGACATAAATAGATGTCTAAGGCTGACGCTTTTTTAGGCTCCCGGTGTGTGAAACTTGTGGGGCACTTGCTTGCGTCCCTTCATCAAGAAAAGGCAGAGCAGGGCAACTGCCATACTAATCGCTGCTACATAGAACAGGATGGAGTAATCAAAAATATCAATCATTAGCCCCAGCAAAGGAGGCGAGCTGATCGCTGCCAGTGAAGAGACCAAATAATACATCCCTGTTCGAGTACCAATACTTTCCTCAGTCCCCGTAGCAACAACATAAGGATAAGAGTTGATGTTGATACAAGCCCAGAAGATTCCTCCTGTCAGGAGCAACGCTCGAAGCACCAGCAGGTCCTGTGCAAACCCAACAAGCGCAAAGACCGTCATCAGGCCACATACGCCGACGATAATGATCTTCTTTTTCCCGAATCGCCCACCCAGCCAACCGCTCGGAATAGCGAACAGCACAAAGGCAAGGGAGAAGAAGGTAAGGGAGAAGGAGGCCGCTTGTTCACTGAGGCCCAGATGGTTTTTGCCATACAACGTGAATAAGGTTTCGACCCCTTGATAAGCTACAAACCAGAAGAAGATCGCTGCCAGTAGAAAGACTGTAGTACGATCAAGCTGGCCGCGAAAGGAGATTCTGGAAGGCCTAACTATTGTCGCAGAAGGGCTCCCCGCTGTATCGGATAGATGCGTAGGGCTTTTATTCACACCATCCCGTTTTTCTTTGATGAAGCGCGATACGATAAACAGACATAACAGGGTAATCAGTCCAGCAACGAGAAACGGCAGCGCAGGATTTGATTTATAGAGGATCGAACCCACGCCGAAAGCCAGAATTGATCCGAATCCACCCATGAAATTAATTAATCCGTTAGCCTTTGTACGCTGCTCTTCAGGTGTTATGTCGGGCATGAGAGCGACGGTAGGGGAACGGTATAAACTCATGGCTAAATTCATCAGCATCATAAATAAAAGCAGTGTAAATAGTCCGGTATGAAACGGAATCAGCATAGTCAGCACGGCAGCGAAGGGCATACCAATCATAAGATAAGGCATTCTGCGTCCAAAACGCGAGGTCGTGCGGTCACTCCGATTGCCGATCCAAGGCTG
Source organism: Paenibacillus sp. FSL R7-0163 (assembly GCF_037969975.1). Classification (NCBI taxonomy): domain Bacteria; kingdom Bacillati; phylum Bacillota; class Bacilli; order Caryophanales; family Paenibacillaceae; genus Paenibacillus; species Paenibacillus sp. FSL R7-0163. Next base: position 4,996,919 of record NZ_CP150224.1, on the reverse strand, counting down.
CAAGAATAAGGCGAAGTAATTATCAATCGTCATCATGAAGCTGATTAGGGCTACACTATGTACATATTTTTCGAGGAAAAAAGGTACAAATGCGTTATACAGACTCCATGTAATGCTGATGCTGAAAAAGCCGAATCCGAGCAGCCAGACTTTTTTCACACCATCACACTCCCTTGTCAGCCAGAAGTCCAGCCAACAGGTCTGGATGATCGGTAATAATGCCTGATACACCCGCTTCAATTAAATATTTCATCCGCTCGGGATCGTTAACGGTCCAAGGATGGTAGGCGACGCCATGCTTTGCAGCTTCTTCGACGAATTCAGGCAGTACCGCAAAATGATACGCATGCAACGCAGTCGCTCCAAGTGTAGCTGCATAATCCCAAGGACGATACAAGCCTTCCCCGTACAGAATTCCTGTTCTGATCTCCGGTGCCAGCGACTGACAGTAAGCTAGTGAATAATGGTTGAAGCTCGAAAAAATGACGCGATCGCTCATCTTGAAATCCCGTACGGCCGCGATCACTTTTTCCTCCATGCCCGGATATAAAAAAGTGCCATTTTTAAGCTCGATATTTAGTATGGTATCTCTACCTTGCAACAGATCTAATAAATCTTCCAGCAATGGAAGGCGCTCATCTTTGAATTCAGGTCCGAACCATGAGCCTGCGTCCACTTCCAGCAGTTCTGCGAGTGTATGATCCTTCATATAGCCGGTTCCGCTTGTCGTGCGGTTTAGAGTTTCATCATGAATGAGGACTAGGCCGCCATCCTTGGTCATTTGTACATCAGTTTCTATTCCGGTTGCACCCAGCTCAAGACCTTTGCGAAATGCTGCCATAGTATTTTCTGGACAGACTGCCGACGCTCCACGATGCGCAAAATTAATGATGTTGTTCATAAGTTATTGTCCCTCCAACTTTAGTGTTTGCTATGCCCCTATAGATGGGGGCTACTTGTCATATTCCACAGAGAGTAAAGAAACCCTGTCTGGAATTTTAATTCAGTTGTTCATAGCGCCATAAGGGATTCGTTCCAAAAGTCCAGCTTCATAGATGCTCCGCAGCTTCAGCTCGGGCATATGAATATAACCGATATAGCAATCGCATACCTTCATGCGGCAGCTTCTAACCGCAGAGAGACCTTCGAGCCCATCACGGTAAAGATTGCCTATGACACCTCTGTCCTTATAGCAGCGTTTCACAAGCCCAGCGCCCTGTACATAAAAAACATCTTTTCCTGCATTGCAGGCTTGGCCAAGGCTTTCATAATCCATAGCATTTACAGAAAAGTGTGGATCAATCTCGCTAAGGAAGGCAAAATCCTCAGCTGTATAATAATCCGGTTTATCTTTGTAAGCATTGATCCATAGGTACACGTTTTCCGGTAATGCAGAGCGAAGTGAAGCTATAGCTGAAAAAGCGCTGCGTATTCCAACGCTTCCCACACTAAACGGAACGTCGTTCTCGTATAAAGTCATACATTGCGCCAGAAATTTATCCTCCCGCACTTGTCCGGGGTGGTAGGTGGCCCAAAAGGCCACTTTTTTACGATTCAGCTGGGAGATGAAATCCAGGTTGGCAGAAAGGTTGGTCTGAATCGCTACCTTCTCTACATGGTCCATATTGGAGAGCGCAATCATTGCTTCTTTGTACCAGCGATGAATCAGCCCTTCGCCATAGGGATTAAAAAATATAGAAAGCCGATGACCTGCCGCACCTTGCTCAGACGCCCATGCTACAAAGGCCTCCAGCCCCTGGCGGTCCTTGGCGAGCGTAGCTGCGCTGTCTCTTGTTTTGCCAAAAGGACAATAGGGGCAATCATAGTTGCAGGACGTGAGGGAGCCGCGGTAGTAGAGGACCGCATTCATGGCAATACGAACCTTTCCATCTGCTCTCGGATCTCCCCAGAAATAAACCAATCACCGATGGAATCGGAGTAGCCCATGCCTTCAGTAGTAAGGCGTAATACGCCATCTGCTTCTTTCCCTAAGCCGGTATGAAGCAGGTTAGACAGTTCAGGATAATCACTCCAGAGTGAATTTCCGAAGCGTAGACTATAATCTTCAAGCTTCAGCCCTTCACTATGTAAAAGCGCCTTTAGAATAAAGCGGCGCTTCTGTTCTTCCAGATTTAGCACAATTCCGTAATCTGCCGTATCGTAACGATCTGCACTGATATAATCGGCAATAATGCTCTCGGTTGCTTTACGGCTCACCCCATAACGGGAAGCGTAATGCACGTTGCGAGTATAGGACCTAGCCCCGCAGCCTAGCCCGACCATTCCTTCTTCCTGACAGCTGTAGTCAAGAATGCGTTTAGCTGTTCCTGCGTCTTCCTTGGCGAAACGACGCATGGAGTATTGGCGATATCCTCTCGCTCTAAGCAGCTGCCCAGCGGCTTTGTAGCAATCTAGGCGAATATCGTCCTGACGCTGGATATCACCAGGCTTCACAATCGTATGCTCTCGGGTGTAGAGCGGATAGATGAAAATTTCCTCTGGCTCAAAGCTGATCGCTTGATTGAGCGAATATAGCCAAGAGTCGACCGTCTGCCCCGGAAGCCCGTAGATCAGATCTAAATTTAATATGGGAAAATCATATTTCCCCAGCAGCTCTAGTGCCCGATACACCTCATCCGGATTTTGTGGGCGATAGATGGCCGCCGATTCAGCAGCGACAAAACTTTGGATGCCCATGCTGACCCGATCCACCGTATATTCTTTTAGAATATTCAACTTCTCTTCGGTAATCGTCTCCGGTGAAGTTTCCACTGAGATGGAGGCTGTATTTGTATCCAGTCCCATCGTATCAACGGCAATGTGGAACAAGCGGCGGAGCTGATCTGCTGCCAGCAGGGTGGGAGTTCCGCCGCCGATCGCAAAGCGCGCATAAGGTTTATGTCTGGTGAATTCCGCCCATTGCTTTGCTTGGCGTTCCAGTGCATCCACGTATGTGGCATGAACATTTGCGCGTTTATCAGGCAGGGTAAATAGGTTGCAGAATCCGCAGCGTGCGCCACAAAACGGAATATGCATATATAGAAAGAAAGATTCCGCAGGCTCATCACGCCAGAGTGTTTCTAGCGGCATCGGAGGCTGCAAATCCCTGTAAGCCGTTTTGTGTGGATAGGAATACAGATAAGAACGGTAAGGGTGGGCAGTAATGCTGTTTTTCCACTTATGAAGCTCTTCTAAAGAGAAGGACGATAACGTCATATCAGTTCTCCATCCTTTCCTTGGTATAAATATTATAAAATAAACTCCCGATAAGGGACGTTCCATACCGTCTCGTGGGCTAGGCGATGCCCCTGATAGCCATCTTCGCCAAAAGCGGTTCCATGATCAGAAAACGCCAGACAGAAGGTAGGATTACCGCGTTCCCGGAAGGCATCGAATAATCGGCCCAGTTCACCATCCACATATCGGAGTGCAGCGCGCTGGCTGTCTACGGAATCCTTTTTAGCACCGGGTATAAAATAATGGTTTGGTCCGTGGATGGCAGAGACATTGAGGAACATGAACAATCTTTGTTCAAGAGGAGTATCCTTCAGCAGCTTCAAGGCATGATTCACCTGATGCTCTGTGGAACGCGGGTTGGTGACCCCGAACGTCATCCTCCAGTAGCTGTGCTGGAAATAGCTTGGTAACACACGAGCGAGTGGATTTTTTTTGGTGAAAAAAATAACGCCCCCTATACAAATCGTCCGGTAGCCCTCGGCAGCAAGCCCAGATACGATATCGGGTGTATCGAACAGCCAGGTATGGGGATGCGTCTTCATTCCGGTGTTTCGGGAATGGAACATGCGGATATGCTCCGTTTTATCCGTTGTAGCTGGAGTAGGCAAGAAACCGCCGAAGAAGGCATGATGGGCCGCATAGGTGAAGCTGCCAGGGGTATGTCTTTTCTCCCATGATCCGGTTCCGCATAAGTTGGGGCAGTTTGCTTCTTCCATAACAGCAGCATCATAACGAAGCGTATCGAGTGTGATCATAAGAATGTCATGCCTGCCGACGATGGTGTTCATATCCATTTAAGATAATCCTTCCTTTATAAGCGGTGTGGAGGGAGGCGTGATATAGTCTCTAGCCGACAATACCTTCATTTCCCATTCGTAGGTGCTGGAGCCACGGTATTTCACATCGTACAGCAAGTCGCCAAATGGATTGACATCTGCGACAAAACATTGCTGTGAACCCCCGGATACCAGTACATCGATTCCGGCTACCCCGGAACGGGGAAAAGCAGCCAGTGCTTGCACAGCGGTATTCCGCACCTGCTCCTGTACGGGTTCAGACAGACCGGCTTCCGAAAGAGACATCCGCTGGTTGCGTAAATGCAGATTCGTAATTGGTGTAGGGCTGACCCGAGCAACCGCGTGGCAGGCCTCGCGGAGAACGACTAGCTGGCGAATATCGAATGCTTTTCCCTTAAGCCCGGCTTTAGGGATCCATTGCTCAGCATAAGCCCCGTGCTGGTAGATCCAGTTCACAATTCCCGAGATCGTGGCGGTATTCGTGTACCGTCGCAGTTTACCGGAATTATAGTAAATGGGTGGTCGAGTGATGTAATTCTCGACCCCCACTGTTGTTAAGGCAATTTCGGCACCCGTCACGGGATGGATCTGATAGGCGACCACCCCAGAAGCCGCAGAGCCGAAGGCCAGCTTAATGAATACCCGGTGCATTCGCCGGGATAACATCATCTCCCGGAGAGAGGCATAATCCGTAGGCTGCTGATCTTCACCTACTGGGCGAGGAATTGGAATCCCTGCCTCGCTCAGAATCTGTTGCGTCTGGCGTTTATCGGTCATAGCCGCAATGTCAGTAGGGTCATTTAACCATAGTGAACCTGGACATGCGGTTTTGGCCTCGCGCTGTAGTCTTGCCAGCATCCGGCAGTAGCCACGGAACCATTGAGATGGATGATGCAGGACACCTTGCATTTCCTTCAATTGACGGACTACCTGCACGCGGAGTGGTCGCGGATCAGGTCTATCGGCGTAGGGATGAAGCGAATCGTCCATATCATCCGAGTCCGGTGCGCCTAGAGCGATTAAGGCACGTTCTACCTCGAAGCTGCTGCCAGGTGACTCTAGTCTCAGCAGCGGTGGAGCTGCACTGAGATCTACTCCGTTGTAAACGGAGGACTGATGGGATAATTGCTTCTTCTGCTCTTCCATAAGATCACCTAATGATCTACCTTGCAGAAACTCAGCGTACGATAAAATAATGGCAGGGGGCATTCCTAGATCGGAACGCGCTTGCTGGATGCCGCTAGCCCGTTTATCACCGGGAATACCGATAACGATCATCGGCCTCATGAGAGGCTCACTCTGTGATGGAAGGATAACGCCAGTCTTCCTCATCATCGCTTTCCTGCTTGTCGCTAACATCAACAGGCAATCCACTTTGCTTCCAGCGGCTAATCATCTCGTCAGACATATAATGATGGCTTAGGTTTAATGCTTTTAATTTTTTGATTCTGTCGCTGGCTAGAAGCAATTCCGCCCCCTCATCGCTTAGGGTACCGAGTGATAGATCGAGCGTATCTAGCTGATCCAGAATAGGAGCATTTGCTAGTGCACCTGCGATCTCATCTTGGATCTGGCTATTTTTTAAACCGAGATAAGTAAGCTTAGGAAACTTTCCTACTTCTATAAGAGGGAGAAGATCTGCGAGGCTGCCGTCAAATCCGTAGTCTTCTACACCTAGATATAGCTCCAGCTTGCGCAAATTCGGCAATTGGCTAGTTGCAATATGATCTAGAACGGCTTTACCTAAGCCTCCGCTTATAATAATCAATTCTTCTAGCTTATCGTGTTTTAGTTCTGCGAGGCTCAGCTCATTCCCACCTTGAATCGTGAGTGACTGTAGCTCTGGAAAAGCAGGGAGCAGCGGCGATAGATCGCTTTGGGTAATCCAAGAAATCTCGCATTCCTCATAGCCCATCTCGCCTATGAAAAGCTTGCGTAAAGCAGGGAAGCTAGCACTATGCGTAACCAGTGCCTCTACAACTTCTTCTGAACTATTTTCGTAGGCTTGCCCCCAATCACCGATAATTAGACTTGTCAGCGAAGAACTTTCAGGGGTGCTGCTAAGCTTCTCAATTTCCGTGCCAATTCTTTGGCCTTCCTCGAATTCGTCGTATCCGATACTAAGCTTTACTTCCGTCATGGGCATTCCCTCCCGGAAAAATTTAACTTCGAAAATACCCTATCATCTGTAGCCGAGGGAGTCAAATCACAGGTTTAAATGATTATAGTCAAATTCGTCATGTCATTGAGCTAATCATTTATGGTAGGTTTATGCTAGGGAGAATTACATTATTGAAGGAGCTGCTCTGATGAAGATCAAACTTCAGGAATGGATAATAGAAGCGGATATTGCAAAGCTGCAAGCGGCTATGGAAGCAGGCGTAGTCAGTTCAGAAGATTTGGTAGTAGCCTATTTGGAACGGATTCATAAGTACGATATAGACATAAACGCAATCTTAGAAATCAATCCAGAGGCTAAAGACATCGCGAGAACACTGGATATTGAACGTAAGGAACAAGGAAGTCGGGGAAGTCTACACGGCATTCCTATATTGTTGAAGGATAATATAGATACCGCGGATAAAATGCATACGAGTGCTGGGTCAGTAGCTTTAGCAGGATCATTTGCGGCAAAAGATTCCTTCGTAGCTGCGAAGCTCCGGTCAGCAGGAGCTGTTTTGCTTGGAAAGGCGAATATGTCGGAGTGGTCTAACTTTATGTCTAGTTCAATGCCGGCTGGGTATAGCTCACGAGGTGGTCTAGTACTTAATCCATATGGGCCAGGGAATGTATTTGTCAGTGGTTCAAGTTCTGGACCTGCAGCAGCTATTGCGGCGAATTTGGCAGCAGCCTCGATCGGAACGGAAACCGCGGGATCAATTGTTGGGCCAGCCTGTCAGCATGCTCTCATCGGGATCAAACCAACGGTCGGATTAGTCAGTCGTACTGGAGTGATTCCTATTTCAGTTAGCCAAGACACTCCTGGACCTATTGCTAAAACGGTTACGGATGCGGCGATTATTTTGGGGGCATTAACGGGAGTGGATGACAGGGATGAAGCAACATTATCGAGCGAGAAGCATGCTTTTACGGACTATACTCCATTTCTAGATAAAAGCTTTATACGGCAAGCAAGAATAGGCGTTCCACGGCACTATTATAACCATTTAGATGCAGAGCGACTTTCAATTATGGAAACAGCTATCCAGACTTTGAAGAACGAAGGGGCTACGATAATAGATCCGGTTACGCTTTACGTTGAACAACAAAACTGGAATAATGATGTAATCTGTTATGAATTTAAAAAGGGGCTCAACGCGTATTTATCTGGGGTAGATGATTCCGTTCCGATTCACTCTTTGCAGCAATTGATAGCGTATAATGAAAGACATGCTGAAATCGCATTACAATTTGGGCAAGATACATTAACTAGGTCAGAGGGTATAACTTTAACCGAAGAAGAATATCAGCAAAAGAAACAAGAATACAGAGGGCTAGCACTTGAGCAAGGCATAGATTATGTGTTGGAGCAATATAGCTTGGATGCATTATTACTGCCTGGAGATGTAGATGGTATGTATATTGCAGCACGCTTGGGGTATCCGTTAATTACCGTTCCGGCAGGATTTGTAGCTCAGGGCATTATTGATTCCGACGGTGACCCAACTCGGGGGCCCTTTGGGGTAGTTTTTTCCGGAAAAGCCTATAGTGAGCCTACGCTCCTATCCATAGCCTACGGGTTTGAACAAGCTACGCAGCATCGTGTTCCACCGCAATTGGAATAGGTATTGACTACTTTATTATAGAAGGAAGAGATCAGCTTGAAATATTGCCTAGAATGTGGAACAGCGTTAGTAATGAAAGAAAGCGATGGGGAAGGACAGGTACCTTATTGTAATGCATGCGAAATGTTCAGATTCCCTATTTTTAGCACGGCGATCAGTACAGCAGTATTAAATCAGGATATGAATAAGATTCTATTGATCCAGCAGTATAACCGACCAGATTATATATTGCTTGCAGGGTACGTGAATAAAGGTGAAGATGCGGAAACCACACTTATTCGTGAAGTAAAAGAAGAGGTAGGAATTGATATTGTAGCCTATGAATATATGCGCAGCTTATATTTCGCACCTTCTAATACGCTAATGCTGAATTTTATAGGTGTTGCAGATTCGGAGGACTTAAGTCAGATGAGTGCTGAGGTTGATCATGCAGAATGGTTTACCTTGGAAGAGGCCGCCAGAGCCATTAAAAAGAATAGTCTAGCCGAAACCTTCCTGTTGGCGATTATTGAAAAATTGCATGCAGATCAGGTACAGGTAAATCCGGTGTCGGTAGGAGGAACAGTGTAAGATGATAGTATATAGCTTTGCCAAAGAAGCTGGTAAATCTATTGATGCGTTCGGAAGCCAGCAGCTTTATATGTCGAGAATACTGACAGAGGCGGTTTCTCCGCATGTGGGTTGTATGCACTTGGGTGTGAATGGACTTGTTGGCTGGCATCAGGCTCCGGTTCCACAGCTATTTCTTGTCGTTAGCGGAGAAGGCTGGGTCAGAGCAGGGGAAGAAACAGAGCTTTCAGTTAGCGCTGGCTCAGCTGTGTATTGGGACAAGGGCGAGTGGCATGAGACACGCACAGAGACAGGACTAACAGCGATAGTAATCGAAGCAGAGAATATGAGTTTGGCGATGCCAATTGTGCAGGAGATTCTTGAGCGGAGGTAAAACAATGTTTAATCAAGAGAAAAGAACAATTACGACCGAAAGATTGATACTGAGACCCTTTGAATTATCTGATGCAAAACGTGTCTCTGACCTCTGCAATAATTATAATATCTACAAAAGTACGTTGACTCTACCTTATCCTTACACTATCGAATGTGCAATATCCTGGATTGAAGCTCATGAAGAGAATTTTATCAATAATATGTATTATGAGTTTGCCATTACTGATAAGAGTACAAACGAGCTTTATGGAGCTATAGGACTGACAAATAAGCAAGCATACAGAAATGGTGAAGTAGGATATTGGATCGGTGAGGAATATTGGGGGAAAGGATACGCGACTGAAGCAGCAAAAGCGATCATTGCGTTTGCTTTTTCAGAAAAGCATTATCATAAAGTATTTGCAAGACACTTTGCTTCAAATCCCGGCTCTGGGCGAGTGATGCAAAAATGTGGAATGGTGGAGGAAGGCATTTTATTGCAGCATATCTATAAAGAAAATAAATATGATGACCTAATTCATTATGGGATTATAAATACTGAAGGTTAGGCTACATAAGATGGATTTTTAAAGTTTTTACAAGCAAATAAAACAAAAAGGAGCCGAGTGGCTCCTTTTTGCTGTGCAATAAGGGCTATACAAATTGTTATTTGGATTTATTGCGATAGGTGCGCGGCGTTGTACCGACGATCTTTTTAAAAGCACGACCAAAATAGGAGAAACTGTTAAAACCCACGGCTTCCGAGATTTCTGTGATCGGCATGCTAGTATTTGTGAGCAGCCGCTTGGCGTGATGAATCCGTGTTTGGATTAGAAAATCGGTTATAGTCAGACCAATCGTTTTTTTGAACAAATGACACAGATAATACGGATTGATATATAAATCCTGTGCAAGCTTTTCGAGCGAAATATCCGTGGTGAAGTTTTTGGATAAATATTTTACCGCTTCTTCGATTTTGACATTGATTGTATTTCTCTCAATGGGCTCAAGACCATGCTCTTCTCCGTTAAACACAAGGCGGTGTATTTCAAGTAGCATCTCATTGAGGTAAATTCGCATAGCCAAAAAGTCACCAGTATTCAGCTTTACATATTCTTCTTGCAGTCGATCTAGGAGATATTCGAAATGACGCAGACGTTCACCGCTCATTCGTATATGCCTATGCTGGTTACTGCGGTCAAACATACGAAGAAATCGTTGCTGAATTTCAGAATCCAGGAGTTCAGGGAGAAAGTGGATGGCGGTACGTGTGCTGGGTACTTGCAGCTTAGGCGAACTTTTATGAGATTCTAGGGAGCTTATCAGAATCAAGTCGTTGCCTTCAAGCGGATAGATATTTTCTTCTATTAAAAAATAACCACTGCCTTCGTGAAACATATAGATCTCAAATCCGGCATGGGAATGGAAGTTCATGTAAAAGGTTTGTTCAGTTTCTCTATACTTCATATGAATGGGTAGTTCTTGCAATTTATTGTTCACGAAAACGTCAGTCGATTGGTAAGCTCGGTCTTCCATACTCCACTCCTCCTGTATTAGAATGCGCTTTCATACATCATATAGGCTCGTAATCAATAAAGCAATATCGGTATGGTTTTACGCAATTCATCGAGAGAATTGCATCCGTTTTCATAATATACTTGGATTCAGGCCGCTAATAGCGCCGTTGGGAGGTGGCGATATATTGTATGGCGGTATTCAACCAGAGGAGTGGAATTAAGGAAATGATTATTGAAATGAATGAACAAATAAGACATGCCGCTGATCGTGTGTATCGATATATGACGGAAAGCAGATCGACCGATTGGGGAATGAACATCAATGAATGGGACTGGGTCCCTGGTGTAGGTACGATGGCATTGCTGCATTATTACGAGAAGACGGGAAACCAGGAAGTTCTTGATTATTTAATTAGATGGGTCGAAAGAAATCAAGAAAAAGCAGGACGTACGAAAGTTATTAATTCGATGGCGCCGTTCGCCATTTTTCCCAGGCTGTATGAATTAACCAAAGAAACGTATTATTTGGACCAAGCGAAACAAATCTCTCAGTGGATGGTACGAGAGGCTCCGCGAACGCGAGAAGGTGCATTTGAGCATACCGTCACGGAGAAAGGTAGCTTCCCAGAGCAGGTATGGGCAGATACAATGTTTATGGCTGTACTACTGCTTGCCCGCACAGCGAAATTAACGCAAGATTCGGATCTTGCAAAACAGGCTTTGGAGCAGGTCAGCTTGCATATGCGGTTGCTGCAGGACGAAGTGACCGGGGTTCTATTTCACGGCTGGAACAGTGCCGAGAGAAATCATTTATCCGCTGCCAGATGGACGCGGGCGAATGCATGGGTTTGTATAGCCGTACCTGAAATCTTGCAGGACATCGTAGGACTAGTCACGATCCCGTCTGATATAAGGTCTAGCTACAAGCGCATGATGGATGGCTTGATCGAATACCAAAGCAGCAACGGTCTATGGCACACGGTAATGGACCGGACAGACTTTTACCAGGAAACGTCGGGAAGCGCGGGTATTGCCTGCGGAATACTGCTGGCTATCCGTACAGGTCTGTTGGAAGAAACCTATGGAGTACACGTGTTAAAAGCTTTAAAGGGTGTTTTGAGATGTATTAATACTGCCGGAGAAGTGAGCAGTGTTTCCGGAGGGACACCGATCATGCCGACCATCGAGGCGTATCAAACGATTGAGCGTATACCGACCTTGTATGGTCAAGGGCTTGTGTTGATGCTGTTTTCGGAGTGCTTCGGAAATGAGTAAACGAAAGCTATTTTTTGTTCTGGAGGGTTAGGTATGAACTTACAAAAGTCAGCGTCACCTCTGACCAGCCCCCGAAAGGGATCGATATTGCGCAGCATGTATCGCTATCGCAGGTTGTATGTGCTCGCGCTTCCCGGCATCATATATTTTATTATTTTTCATTATGTGCCAATGTGGGGCGTGTTGATCGCGTTTCAAGATTACAGTCCGTTTCAGGGTTTTTTTGGAAGTGATTGGGTCGGGTTTAAACATTTTATTGACTTCTTTCAAGGGGACAATTTTATCAGGTTGCTAAGTAATACACTCGTGATCAGTGTGCTGAAGCTTATCTTTTTCTTTCCTGCACCGATTGTACTGGCGCTTTTACTGAATGAGGTTCGGAATGCACTTTACAAGCGATGGGTACAAACGATCGTCTATTTACCTCACTTCTTATCGTGGGTCATCGTCATAGGGATCTATTCACTGATGTTTTCTTCAACGGGCTTCGTCAATGAACTTGTAGTCATGCTCGGAGGAACGGTCAAGAATTGGATGATGATGCCTGAGCTATTTAAAATAAGCATCGTACTCCAAAATATCTGGAAGGAAACAGGGTGGGGAACGATCATCTTTCTCGCTGCACTAAGCAGCGTATCACCTGAACTCTATGAAGCAGCGGTAATGGATGGGGCAAGCCGCTGGCGCCAGTTGTGGAACATCACGCTTCCTTCGATCCGCCCAACCATCATCATGATGCTGTTACTGCAGCTCGGCCATATCCTTAATGTCGGCTTCGAGCAAATCTTCTTGATGCTGAATCCGCTCGTTATGGATGTTGGTGATGTATTTCCTACTTTTGTGTACCGTGAGGGTATTCTTCAAGGGGACTTCAGCTTTGCCTCAGCGGCGGGTTTGTTCAACTCTCTGGTAGGACTCATCTTAATTCTGAGTGCAAACAAGCTGACCAAAAAACTGGGTGAAGAAGGAATATTCTAAAGAGGTGAAATTATGAGATTCAAAAGAACCCTTGGCGAAAGATTGTTTGACCGCTTGAACTATGTACTACTTGCCCTTGTGTCGGCTGCCATGCTGCTACCCTTTGTCAATGTGCTTGCTTCGTCGCTCTCTACCGGGGTTGGGCTGAGCAGAGGGGGTCTTGTTCTCTGGCCGCGTGGCTGGTCACTGGAGGCATACAGCTATATTTTCAAACAAGGGGATTTAATTCGGGCTTTGGGCGTTACCATCTTTATCACCGTAGTAGGAACAGCACTAAATCTAATCGTTACATTTACCCTCGCGTATGCACTATCGAAATCGCATTTGCCGTTCCGTAATCCGATGCTTATGATGGTATTCTTTACTACACTATTTAGTGGCGGGATGATTCCAACATTTATTCTAGTTAAAGATCTGGGGATGCTGGACAGTCTTTGGTCGCTTATCATTCCCGGAGCGGCAAGTGCATTTAACATCATTATCGTAAAATCGTTCATGCAGACGATTCCAGATGGGCTCGAAGAGTCAGCGACGATTGACGGATGTACGGAATTCGGTACCTTTTTCCGCATTGTGATTCCGGTGTCTATGCCAATCATTGCGACCATGATCCTGTTTTACGCCGTCGGACATTGGAATGAATTTTTTCAAGCGATATTGTATATCAACAACCCACTCAAATGGCCTATGCAAGTGTTCTTGCGCCAAGTGCTTCTGGTATTGAGTTCATCGGAGCTTAACGCTTCTATGATTGATCAGGATCAAATGATGCAGCTGGCTGAACCTATCAAGATGGCGATGATCATTGTGGCTACAGCACCGATTGTTATTGTTTATCCTTTTTTACAAAAGTATTTCGTGAAGGGTGTCATGATCGGTTCAATCAAAGGGTAGATTTCCCCTCGATAATTAAAGTAAGCGATTTATTCCAAGGAGGAATATCAAATGAAAATGCTGTCTAGAAAAAATGCTTATACCTGCTTCACTGCCCTGATTGGGGGAACGCTCATCTTGTCTGGCTGTGGCAATTCGAAGGGAGGTAGTTCTGAGGGAACTGCCAATGCTCCATCCAAGCCAGTACCGATTGAATTCTCGATGAACGTGAACACGGTTCCAGATGTTAATAACAATGAAGGGATCAAATGGTTGAATGAAAAGTTCAATATGGATCTAAAATTCACACCGATTCCAAACTCTAATTTTAAGGAAAAATTCAATGCGATGGTCGCTTCTGGCTCGATGCCTGATGTATTTACCTTTAATTTCGATGCAACCGCGATCAAGCTCATCAAGCAAGGAGCCGTCGCTCCGCTCGACGAGTACATTTCGGAGTATCCGAATTTGAAATATACCCAGCTTCATTATGATAATGTCAGCTATGATGGGAAGGTTTATGGTATTCCTATTGCACGCTCATTGCTTGCTGCTCCAAACGCGCCGCTGATCCGCCAAGATTGGCTGGATAAATTGAACTTGCCTGTTCCGAAGACATTGGATGAGCTGTACGCTACCATGCAGGCGATGACAAATAATGACCCGGACGGCAACGGGAAGAAGGATACGTATGGGCTGCAGCTTGGTGAAATTACTGGTCGAGCAGGCGATTTCAATGGACGGGAATTTTGGGGAACAGGCGACCTGTTATACAGTTTCGGTCTTGATGGCTCGGGCTGGGTGCTGAAGGATGGTCAGCTTGTTATGAACGAAGCGATGCCTGAATATAAAGTTTATCTGGATTGGCTGAAAAAAGCTGTCAGCGAAGGCTTGGTTGATCCTGATTTCGTCTTGAACCAAGCGAATGAGGCACAGGATAAATTTTTCAAAAACGGAAAAGGCGGAATTGCCTTCGACTTTGTTTCGATGATCCGTAATTTTACTTCGACCGTTCCAGTGACTACACCTGGGGCTAAGCTAACTGCATTTGAACCTCCGGTTGGACCTAATGGCGAAAGCGGAGTCGTATCTGGTCCGGGTAATGTAGGTGTCATCTTTATCAGTGCTGAGGCCGCGAAAGATAAGAATAAAGTGAAGACGATTCTGCAATGGCTTGACTACGGTCCGTCCATGGAAAATGGTTATGTTGTAGACGGTGTACAGAAATACAACAAATTGCAAAACTATGGGCTTGATGGCGTTACCTTCAAAACGAACAGTGACGGCAGTGTTGAAGTGACCGATAAGGATAAGCTGAAAAAACTTGGAGGCGGATACATTTTGCCAACTCAAGCACTTCCGAATCCGGAGAACACGAACTATACAAAAGATTCGGATGATCCTGAAACATTGGCACTGGAAATCGCTGCTAACGATATTTTGCTAAAGCATCTGAAAGTAAGCCCCATCGCCGGACTTCATTCCCCTACAGAACAAAACACTCCGGATATGTACATGGATCTTGTAAAAGCCAAAGTGAAATACGTCATGAGTCAATTGAGCTCTGAGGAATGGGACAACGCGCTTAAATCGTTCATGGACAAAGATGGTACAAAAGTGACGCAAGAATTTAATGAAGCACTGAAAAACGCTAAAAAATAAAGCTTCTCCCCCGGTTTCCGGGGGATATTTTCAAATTATCCTCTGTAAAGGAAGGGCAAGACATATGATGAATTCATCAATCCAACAAGTCTATAAAGATGTTATAGAGAAGCAGTGGAAGGATTTCGACAAGCAGTGGCTTGCACTTAAGACTAGGAGAGGCCCAGCCTACAATTATCATACTAATGTGCGCGACGCAGAGGTTCATTTGATTCGTGAATCGTTTTATTTTTCCTTATCTTTACTAGACCGCCAAGATGAGGGCGATGCCGAACTTGCGGCGCAAATGATCGGCTGTCTGCTCGACTTCCAGGAACTAGATAGAGAACACCCTTATTACGGAATTTGGCCTTATTATATGGAAGAATCAGTCGCCGATATGGCCTCTCCTGATCGCAATTGGGCTGACTTCTGTGGGAAAGCGCTCATTCAGGCCTATGTGGATCATGGCGATAAGTTGCCGGCTGAGCTACAGGGTCGAATTAAGAATTCACTGGAGGCAGCTGCTGAATTAATTAAAGAGCGCAATGTATTACCTTCGTATACGAATATTTGTATCATGGGGACTTACGTAGCACTGCTTGCAGGGGAATTGCTCGACAACAAGGACTTGTTCACTTACGGACGGAGTAAATTGAAGCTTCTGCATGAATATTGCACACTGCATGGTGCATTTACGGAGTACAATAGTCCGACTTATACCATTGTAGCGATTGAAGATTTGTCACTTATGCTCAGACATATACGGGACACAGCCAGTTTAGAGATGATCCGTGAGCTGCATGACATGGCGTGGGCTTCCATCGCTGAACATTATCATAGCACTACTGGACAATGGGCAGGACCCCATAGCCGATCATACGAAACGCTGCAAGGAAAGGGATTATTGTCATTCTTACAGCTTGCAGGGCAGGGACGTCTCCATTTCTTGGATGAGGATGAGCTGGAGATCAGCGCGCTTTGGGTGCGTGTCGGGTTAAATATGCCGGAACAGTATGTGTCTTATTTTAAGGAATCACGCGCTGCTTCATACTCGGAAAAGGTGATAGTTAAAGGAGCTATTCCGGTAGTTGCATCTTCTTACCTGACGCCTGAATTAGCGCTTGGTTCTTTCAACCATTGTGATCTGTGGAATCAGCGCAGACCACTGACCGCGTACTGGGGAGAGAGAGGGCATGCTTCCAGCCTGCGTTTCCGCTGTCTTCATGACCAATATGATTTTAGTTCTGGATTGCTACACACGGTTCAGCATCGTGGTATGCTGCTTGGCATCGCTCATTTCTGTGCGGATCATGGTGACAAACATTTTGTCTTGGACCCTATTCATGGAGTGGTTAAAGCTACTTCCTTACTCTTTCGATTTGAATTCGGTGGAGAACGAAGTCAGCTGGTGATGCCGGAGCAGATAGAAGCGGGCAAACCGCTGTTAATCCGTTCTCCATATGTAACGATAGGGCTTGTGTTTGAAGATTACCGTTTTGGAGCTTATATACCGCAGCTTCGCGTGATCGAAGAAGAAACAACAACCTCTCTGGAAATCATCCTATATGAAGGAGCAATTAAGGAGTTGAAGTTAACTGAACTAAAGGAAGCACATCTTGCGTTCGGATTAGTGGTTGAAAATGCGAATGGTTCAGAGGAAGAAATACTTGCTAAGCTTGCTGGTATAAGTACGGTAAACAAAGAGGGGCAGTTACAGCTTGCTTATGAGGATCCGTGCAAAAAGTTGGAATTACAGGTGCCAACTGGGGTATTGCCATTCCGTCAAACGATGGAGCAGGCTGCTGGAAGGATAGAAATTAAGCTCGAAGCGGGAGCGCCGATATGGTCGGTGTAAAAGGAGGAGCAGCTTCACGCTCGCTCCAACAAAAACATGTAAGTAAATATTAAGGTGTGGGAGGTCAACTATGAAGGATAGATTGAAACGAAACCCAAGCAAACGGTGGTACTCGCTGGTACTCACCATACTGCTTACAATCACTGCCGTTAGTCCGGCAGTGGAAGCTGTCGGGCTAACGACCATGACACAGGACACACCGATCTATTACGATAGGGTAGACAATGTCTATCCTGATTTGGCCAGAAGTGAAGTAATGCTGGACTTTTTTGAACAGAACCTAATTGCCAATCAGCAGCCTGATGGACGTTTTGACAATTATCCGCAAAAAGTATATGTCACAGGAGATACCTTAACCGCAGGAAACGTTACAGATAATTACGGTTTTGAGTCTGGCGCATCTGGCATAGCGGAAGGCTGGAGTATTATTGACGAAGCCGAAGGAGCACCAGAACAGGTAAGTGTCGCTTGGCAACAGGATGTTTCTGCGGCTCTGGAGGGTAAGAGTTACTTTGAAATGACAGCGCATTCATTTGGCAGTGCTGCGCTCGTACAGCATATAAGTAATCCGCTACATGTTTTGGTGGACTACACAAATCCCGCTGATGTAACGCTAAAGCCTGGCAGCCTGATGATTTTCAGCGCTTTTTATAAAGCGGATCAGGTTATGACAACACCACAAGGTCGGGGAATTTATGGCAAAGTGACATTTGTGGATCAGGGTGGTACCCCGATTGGAGACCCTTATGTGTTCAATGCTGCATCCAATGCTGCATCCAATGCGGTAGACTGGCAAGAGATTCGCGGGCTTGTGACGGTTCCTCCACAGCAGCCTGCTGGCATTATTGTGCAAGTAGGCTTGGATGAGAGTAAAGGAACCGTAATGTGGGATGGTGTCCGTCTGATGCGTGTGAACACATCGGTTGGAAGCGATCAGATTCCATATGCAACGAAAGGAACAGCAGCAGTTCCGAACGCCGGATTTGAATCGTCTGCTTCATGGATGCCGGTGACAGAAAGCGGATCGGTGGATTCCATAACACCGTCGGTCGCTGGAGGTTATAGTGGAAAGGGTGGCTGGATTGTGTCCTCATCCACCTCGGCTGTCGCTCTACTGAGCAATACGCTGTCCGCATCTGGTAACGGGACGCGGCAGTTTGGTGGGGATTATCGCATTTTCAACGTGAAGTACAAAACAGAACCGGGTTTTACCTCTACCGAAGAACATGGCGTAGAAGCTCGTCTTATCTATCTTAATCAAAGGAAGGAGCAAATCGGCAGCCAGAGCTTTTATGGAGATTCGACAGGGGGAGAGTGGATGGAGATCAATGGCGTCTTTGATACTCCATATCCCGTTTATTATGTGCGGATCGAACTGCGGAGCAATCATGCCCAAGGCACGGTAGTTTTTGATAATGTCTCATACATTGGTGTAGATCAACAGGCCAGCAGTACGGAGGCGGGCTTCGGCACGATAGGGCTGCTCGCTTTCAACTGGGTCCGCGGCGGCAAAACAGACGAGATGCTTGCCAAACGTGCTAGAGACGGACTTGATTTTTATTTAAATAGTAGAGTCACTGCAATCGATAATATTGCTAATGCAAGTAAGTTAATGCCCGGTCAGGCTAACAGTGGGGCAGCTTATGTTCCATACAGCGTAAGTGGTGCTACTACAGGTGCAGATTATCCAACGACAGCCTTTGGTCTGCATAACTTGGCTACGGCTATCGAGTATGGAGACGACTTGTTTACGCCACAGCAAATGGAGGACGCCAAGGAGAAAGCTTTGTCAATGTGGAATTGGCTCACTCGGGTAAGCCAATTCAATACACAGCAGTCTATGAACCAATCACTTGTCGCTTTGTTAGGTGGGATTCAGATGGCGAACCTGGTTCAAGATGATGCGTTGAAAAGAGAAATTCGCGATTATTATGCGGCAGGCATCGACGGCACAAATCTCCCGATAGTGTCTGGTGGCATGCGCAAGGCCGCGCGGCAAAATATCGATGGTTATGATATTTTTTACGAAGTTAATGGATTTGACGTGAGTTATGCGGGCGTTTCGTTAAGCGACTTAGCCGGTATTATGCAGGCTCTTCCCGATCAGGATGCTGGTTATGGTGATGTGAAGGAACTGCTATATCAGGATGGCTTGGAAATGGCGAACTATTTCAACATTCGCATGTCTGCGGATGGGTGGATTTTTGCGGGATCACGGCATAACGAGGGCGGCAGCTCAGCTTATAATATGGGGAACTTTTCAGGGCTTTCGTACTGGGGTCATGCACTGCAAGCGGATCTCGGTCGTTTTTTGATCAAATCGTTCGGCTCTCCTGTAATGTCATACGGGGATACAGCCAATTTGGGACATCTAGCGGTACATGGTCCGCTGCAAATGTACGAAACAATCAAGCGATATCCGTGGGATCGTACTCAGCAGCAGAAGCTGGAAGATAGCAGCATGCGCAAAGGAGAGGTATCGATTTATTTTAAAGCCGATTCCAAGCAGCCGCTTAATATTTCTGTATCCGGCACCGATTTCATGGAGAGCCTGCACGATACCGGAAAGGATGATCCCGATAAACCAGGCTTCCCAAAAATCGATCGGGTGAACGGTTGGTATGCAAAAGGGGCTGACGGAAACTGGAAATACGATGATATCAAACAGCTTACAGTGAGTCACGAGCTTCCTTCTTATTATGTACACCAAGATGAAGGTACGACAGCGAATGGAGTTAATTTGACGAAGCAATATTACATCACCGACGGCAAATCGTTATATAATCTTTTAGCGGTCCGGTTCGGATCTGCTCAAAGCTATTTATCACTTGGTGAACTGATCGGCTTGCCATATATGTCTGTACCAAATCGGGTGTATATTCCGGGGGAGAATGAGCTTGATCGGATTCGTATTAATGGTCTTTACGGCACGGACGGTACGCCACTGCTCGATTTAGCTCAGGATAGCGGTTCTGTATCAGCACCTGCTTTTGTGGCGGGGACGGCCAGAATTACCGGATTCCCGATGTTGAAGGCGGAGAATGCA
Source organism: Paenibacillus sp. FSL R7-0163 (assembly GCF_037969975.1). Classification (NCBI taxonomy): domain Bacteria; kingdom Bacillati; phylum Bacillota; class Bacilli; order Caryophanales; family Paenibacillaceae; genus Paenibacillus; species Paenibacillus sp. FSL R7-0163. The sequence continues at coordinate 4,976,988 of NZ_CP150224.1, read as the reverse complement.
CCCGCTGGAGGAGCAGCCAAGCCGACATGGTTATCCACTGCAGATGAGGGGGCGCTAAGCACAGGATTTGTTACTACACCCGGAAAAATTATGGACGATTTGTATTCAAAAGCGTTATGGGATCCAACGAATGTTCGTTCTTCCGCGAACAACGGAAATATCGTTCAGTTCGCCAACAGCGATAAGATTACTGTTCAAGTAACGGACAGTACACTTCCTGTATCCTATAAAGAAGGAGACTGGGTCTACTTCGTTAGTAAAATCGAGCCTAATGCAGAGGCGTCCGGCTTTACAGTCAAATCAGTTGCGAAGTATACAGGACGAACGGACGTACTTCGTGTATTGATGATTGAAGATGAAGGGATGCAACTGGTGTTGTATGACGGGCACTCCCTGTTTATTGATAAAGCGGGGAAAGCAGCTTTAATTGATGGTCATCTCGTTCATGGATCAGGTTTGTCTTTGCTTAGGGGACAACTAGACCGTTCATTAGGAGACGATCCAGAACAATTTCCATATATATTAGATTTGAACGGGGACGGCCAAATTGATGCTGATGATTTGGAATTAATGTCAGTGAATCAACTTCAGACAGAGTAGTATCAAAAAAAGGAAGAAGTCGCGAGGACTTCTTCCTTATTTAAATTATTTAAGCTTATATACACGAGCTTCATAAGGACGAAGCTGAATTGTGTTTAGTTCTTCTTCTGGATTTATTTCGTAGTTGGCAATAAGCAATTCCTTCGCTTGGAATTTCACAGTAGAAGGAAGTTCGAAAGTCGTAGGCTCTCCGAAGAAATTCAATACAACCAGTAGCTGTTCTTCTCCAAGAGTACGTAGATAAGCGTATACCTGCTCATTCTCCTCGGCCAAGATTGTATAGTTTCCGTATACGATAATCTCATGCTGCTTACGCAGTTCAATTAGCTTCTTATAGTAGTGGAAAATAGAATCGGGATCAGCCAGTGCCTTCTCTACGTTGATATCTTTGTAGTTAGGGTTCACAGCCAACCACGGATTGCCGGTAGTGAAGCCTGCCTGCGGTTCCGAGTTCCATTGCATCGGCGTACGGCCATTGTCCCGACCTTTGATGTAAATGGAATTCATGATTTTTTCTTCCGAGTGTCCGGCAGCCAAGTATTCCTTATACATATTTACAATTTCAATATCCTTGTAGTCATCGATGGAAGCAAATTGAACATTTGTCATGCCGATTTCTTCACCTTGATAGATGTAAGGTGTACCTTGGAGCGTGTGAAGCAGTGTTGCTAGCATTTTGCCAGACTCTTTCGGGAACAGCTTATCATCACCAAAGCGGGATAGCATACGTGGCTGATCATGGTTGTTCATATACAAGCTGTTCCAACCCTTACCGTCGAGTGCGACTTGCCACTTGGAAATAATGGACTTAATGTCCGCCAGCTTCCAAGGCTGTACATTCCATTTACCTCCAGGACCGGAATCGACGTCCATGAGCTCGAAATGGAATACCATGTTCAGCTCGTTACGATCCTCGGAAACATACAGTGAAGCTTCTTCTGGAGTGACATTAACGGCTTCACCCACGGTCATGATATCGTACTTGGATAGCACCTCACGGTTCATTTCCTGCATATACTCATGTACGCGTGGACCGTTAACGAAATAGTCTCCACCGAAGTGGTACGTAGGCTGTTCTCCGTTACTTTCCCCAGAAACGCTAGGTAATTCCGGTACTTTGGAGATCAGGTTGATTACGTCCATGCGGAAGCCGTCAATTCCTTTATCCAGCCACCAGGTCATCATATCGTAGATTTCCTTGCGGAGCTTTGGATTGTCCCAATTTAGATCAGGTTGTTTACGGGAGAAGAGATGGAGGTAATATTCCTCCGATTTCTCATCGTATTCCCAAGCTGATCCACTGAAGAAGGAGCCCCAGTCGTTCGGCGGCTGTCCGTCTTTACCCGGACGCCAGATATAATAATCACGATAAGGATTATCCTGCGATTTGCGGGACTCTACGAACCAAGCATGCTCATCTGAGGAATGGTTGACCACAAGGTCCATAATCAGCTTCATGCCACGGCTGTGAAGACCAGCAAGCAGTTCCTCCCAATCGGAGAGCGTTCCGAAATCATCCATAATACTTTGATAATTACTGATATCATAACCGTTATCGTCATTAGGCGACTGGTACACTGGGCACAGCCACACCACGTCGACACCAAGATGATTTAAATAATCGAGTTTCGAGATAATCCCTTGCAGATCACCAATGCCATCCCCGTTACTGTCTTTAAAGCTGCGAGGGTAAATTTGATACACTACGCTTTCTTTCCACCATTTTTTATCCAAGGTTGTAATCTCCTATCTCTATATAGATCTAGCTATTTTATTTAATGGACCCTGATGTAAGTCCGCTGATAATCCATTTTTGTGCGAACAAATAGACGATGAGCATCGGGGTTAATGCGAGCAAATATGAAGCGAAAGCTAAGTTGAAATCTGTACTGAACTGCCCCTGGAATACATATTGTACCAGCGGAAGTGTGTAGGAATCCTGATCGCCGAGCAGAACCAGCGGTAGCATAAAGTCATTCCAAGTGGATAGACAAGACAGGATACCGATCGTTGCACTAACAGGAGCAAGAAGTGGAAAAATAATCTTCCAGAACGTTCCAAAGGTCGATGCGCCGTCTACTGTAGCCGCTTCTTCCAGTTCATACGGAATGGAACGGATATAACCGGTGTAAACAAACACGTTAAAGGCCAGACCATAAACGACGTATAGAATAATAATCCCTACAATGTTGTTCATGTGTAGATCCGTAGTCACTTTGACCACAGGCAGCATGATAATCTGGAAAGGGATAAACATTGCGCTGATAAAATAGAAGTACAGCACTTTGAAAAATCTTCGCTTCATATTACGTGCAATAGCATAGGCTACCATGGAGTTGGTAAGCAATATGAACACGACTGTTGTAACGGTAATCACGGTACTATTTCCTAATGCATTGAAGAAATTCGTTGCTTTAATCGCATTGGAGAAGTTCTCAAAATGCAGGCCAGTTGGCAGCGAGAAGATAGATTGAGCCATTTCCTCGGGATTCTTGAGTGCGATGGCAATGGTCATGTACAGCGGAAACAGGATCAGTAGTGAGCCTAGGGCGATAAGAATCGTTACAGGCCAGTTGGTTGATTTTTTGATCATAAGTCCATCTCCCGTTTCTGCAGAAATTTAAGCTGAAGGGCGGAGATAACGACAATCACGATAAAATAAATCACGGCGTTCGCCGATTGATAGGCAAATTCTCCGCCTTGGAAGCCGCCTGTGTAGATTAAGTGGGCAATGGATTGCGTTGAACGACCTGGACCCCCGCCTGTCAAGGCAACGATTTGGTCGAATACCATTAGACCGCCCTTCATCGCGAGCACCATATTGATGGTGAAGAAGGAAGCAAGCATTGGGAACGTAATGCTCCAGAATTCTCTCCAGCGGCTAGCGCCGTCCAGATTGGAAGCTTCGTAAAGATCATGAGGAATGGTTTGAAGGCCCGCGAGATAGAGAATCGTGTTATAAGCAATCCCCTGCCAAACGGCTACAATGACGATACCGATCCAAGCCCAGTCCGAGTTACCGAGAATGTTCTGTGATAGGAATTCGCTGCCGAGCTTCGCACCCCAAATAGGGAATACATTAGCGAACAAGTAGTTAAAAATAAAACCAACAATCAATACGCTGAGGATATTCGGTAAGAAATACACGCCACGGAAAAAGTTTTTAGCTTTAATTTTGGCGTTAAGTCCAAGCGCAATCAACAAGCTGATAATGTTGATAAGAATAGTGGTTAGAATGGCATATTTAAAAGTGAACACATATGAATTCAACACATTTTCATCTTGAAAAATGTTAATGAAGTTCTTAAATCCTACGTAATCAAAGCTGTCACTAAAGCCGTCCCAGTTCGTGAACGAATAATATATACCCTGGATTGCAGGAAAGGTATGGAAGGCAAAGAAAAGAAGTAATGCCGGTATAGTCATCAGATAAAAGGCGACTCGGCGTTTGGCCATCATGTAATCCTCCTCATTGTAAAAGCGAAAGAGAAGAGGGGAAGCCCCATTCTCTTTCGCGGTTCATGTTTGTCTGATCAGTTTATTTCCGGTTAGCTACTTTATCCCATTCCTTATCAAGCTGTTCTAGGTAAGCTTTAATGTCTTTCTTTTGCAAGAAGGATTGGTTGATGGTATCCACTTTCATTGCACTTGGGATGTAGTGGTCAGCAAAGTCAGCCAAGTTGCCAGCGGTAAACGCTTCTTTAAAGCCATCCATTGTTGGATCATCTTGTGTTACACCTTGTACAGCTGGGAATGCTTTTTGCTCATTGATGTATAGGCTAACATTCTCAGGTTGAAGCAGGAAGTCTACGAATTTCTTTGCTTCTTCTTTATGTTTAGTGTTCTTGGAAATCGTCAGTAATGTATCTACGCCAGAAATGACCTTGTTATCGGCAGCATTATTTGTCGCTGGGAATGGGAATACGCCAAGTTCAATGGATGGATTGGCTTTCACGATTTCTGGGATCGCCCATACGCCTTGCAGGTACATTGCGGATTCACCTTTAGCGAATGCTGTGTTGCCGTCATTGTAGCCTTTACCAAAAATATCTTTTTGTCCGTATTCCGTCAGCTTAAGCAGCTTTTCAGCAACCTCGTTAAAGCTGTCTGAGAAGGTTACAGTACCTGCCGCACGCTCCTTGAAGAAATCATTCCCTTTAATGATCGTGGAAAGGGAGTTGAACGGCGTAAGTGTTGTCCATGAATCCTTCAGTGTCAGGTAAAAAGCATTTTTACCGCTGTCCTTGAACTTTTGAGCGACAGCCATGGACTCATCCCAAGTAGTTGGAACAGTCACACCGGCTTCAGCGAACATCGCTTTATTGTAAATGACACCACTTGCGTTTGAAGAGAATGGAAGACCATTCAGTTCTTCCGAACCTGTCAGGTCTTTCAGCATTTGGAGATATGCTGGCTGGATATTCTCAGCAAGTGGATCGCCTGTGAAATCTTCAAAAAGACCGCTGCCAGATAACGTCTTGTAGGTGTCAGTTGCTCCGATCCCTACCACGTCAGGAATATCTTTTTTCGCTGCACGAGTTTTCAATACCGTTTCAGCATCTGGCGGGTTAACCTGTGTGACAACAATATTTGGATTGGCTTCATTAAATTTCGCAACCAGCTTGTCGAAGGTGGCTTTGGCTTCGGTCTTATTTTGGAAAAACTCGATTTTCACCTTGTCACCGGAGGAGTTCCCGCCGCTAGATGTGTTGTCAGCCGCATTGTTACCACTATTGCTACCGCAGGCGCTAAGCACGGACATAGCCAGTAGACTAACCATTACGGGTTTAATTGTTTTTTTCATGATAAATCCTCCTAATAATGTGTTGGTATTATGGTGAATTTGGTAAGAGTAAACGTTTACGTTGATTGCAAATTTAAATGATATGCATGTTCTTCTAAGCGACGGGTATGCCATAAAAGAGACAGTAAACGTTTACGTAATATTGATAAAAAGACTTAGGTAAGCGATCTTACCGTTTGTCTTTCCACAATTGTGTGATCGACAATCTGGCTGTTCACAGACTCGCCTGTTTCAATCATCTGAATGAGCTTCTCCACGGCGATCTTTCCAATATCGTACAGCGGTTGGCGTACTGTTGTTAAAGGCGGAATAACCATTTTGGCTAATCCAAGATCGTCATATCCCATAATGGAGATATCCTCGGGCACGCTTAGACCATTTTTGATAACGGTGGAGAGGGCACCAATCGCCATTTCATCACTAGCAGCAAAAACGGCAGTCACATCAGGCGCTTGCTCCAAAAGAGTCTCCATAGCTATACTTCCGCTCTCATACAAAAAATCTCCGTAAGCAAGATAGCGGCTGTCAAAAGGAATGCCATTTGCTTCAAGCGCATGCTTGTAACCTTCTGCTCTTGGCGCACCAGCGATAAGATCGCTAGGGTTCCCACTAATCATGGCTATTTTGCGGTGACCTTTTGAAATTAAGTAGAGGATAGCGTCAAAAGCAGCTCGATAATCATCTACTTTCACATAAGGGACCTTGGCGAATTCTGTTTGGGAAGAGACCAGTACAACGGGGATCCTCATGGTTTCTAGCACATCGTAATATTCTTTCTTAAGGACTTCACTCGAAAAAATAATGCCATCAACCTGTTTCTCTCTCAGGAGCTGCAAATACTTCAACGTTCTTTTACCGTCCTGATCGGTATTGCATACCATCACACTGTAGTTCCGGTCATTGGCCAATTCTTCAATACCTTTGAGCAGATCGGAAGAGAAGGCACCAGAAACACTAGGGAACATAACACCAATGGTCTGTGTACGCTTATTGATTAGACCCCGGGCAATCGCATTGGGTTGATAACCAATTTCTTTGATCGCCTCATTTACCTTTTGTTTCGTTTTGTCCGAATACCCACTTAAATTGTTTAGCACGCGAGAGACTGTGGCAATGGAAACGTTCGCTTTCTGTGCAACATCTTTAATCGTTGGGTTCATTCCTATGAGCTCCTTAAACTACGGTTATCCTTGAATTAAACGCTTACGCTGATGAGAGTAAGTTATGAAGGAAGAGAACGTAAACGCTTACCCCGAATATAAATGCTGGTAGGCGCTTTTGTCAACTGTACTTAAAAAATAAAAAAATGATCAAAACTACGCAAGAGCAGTAATCTTTTAATAGGAATGATACCGATGTATATACCAAAAATTTACTTAGAAATATCGGAATTGACAAAAGAATATTGGAGGTCTAACATTTAGAGAGTAAACGCTTACGTAAAATTTTAAAATATGGCATGCAAGCCCTGGTTTTAATGATTTACTCGGATAAGGAGTTGCATTTATGAATATTTATCTCGAGATTCCGGATGTAGATAAGCACTTTCCTTACCGCAGTTTACTCTGCAATGGTGATACGTTGTGTTATCCGCATTGGCATAAAGAAATTGAAATTATCTATGTTACCAAAGGAAGCCTGAATCTGGGAATTAACGATACCCCTATTCACATGGAGCAGGGCGAGGTTCAGTTTATCAATGGTGGGGATGTGCATTATTTTCTCTCTTCACCTGAGAGTGAACGGGTAGTGATTCAATTTGACCTGAATTTGTTCCAAGAAGTAGCCGCTTTGAACGGTAATGACTACTCACTTCGTGAGGTCTTTACGCTTATGGAGTATTCCAGTTCAAGATGGCCCGTGGCAACTGCCGCGAAGGTCAAAGGGCTGATTGAGAGTATTTACGAGGAAGATGTACAGCGAAGAGAAGGGTATGTTTTTCTAATCAAGGCTAGATTGTTTGAACTGCTGACCGTTATTTTACGGGAGGTGCCAAAGAGTCCGATCAAGAAACAGCCTAAGTTCTCGGAAGATACACTGAATCAATCCAGAGAAACACTGGAAAGACTAGAGCGGATTTTTATTTATGTGGAGCAGCATTATCAGGAGGCTATTTCACTGAATGAGGTAGCTAATTATATGGGTTTTAGTCCTTATTATTTTACCAAATTGTTCAAGAAAAACACGGGCATGACCTTTATCGCGTTCTTAAATGAATACCGGCTTAACAAAGCCAAATGGATCTTGATTAATGAAGATCTGCCGATGTCTGCCGTGGCGGAAGCAGCCGGGTTTGGCAGCGTGAAGACCTTCCATCATTTTTTCAAGGAAGCAACGGGGATATCCCCGCTGAAATACCACAAGACAATATTCGGGAATAATACAGCAAGATTGCAGGAAGAAAGCCCTTCCTCAGCTTTGTATGATAGAGATATCAAAACAGGAATAAGTGGAGGTTAGACCAGAATGACTTTAACAGTAGGAATTATCGGCTGCGGAGGTATTGCGAACGGCAAGCACATGCCCGCGTTAAAAAAAGTAGAAGGTGCGCGAATGGTTGCTTTTTGTGATATCGTCGCTGAACGTGCCGAGAAGGCAAAAGCGGAGTTTGGAGATGAGCAGTCCGTAGTTTACACAGATTATAAAGAGCTTCTTAACGATGCAAGTATAGATGTGATTCATGTATGTACGCCGAACATTTCCCATGCGGAGATTTCCATTGCGGCTATGGAAGCAGGCAAACACGTAATGTGTGAGAAGCCGATGGCTAAAACCACGGCAGAAGCACAAGCGATGATCGAGGCCTCAGAGCGAACTGGGAAAAAGCTGACCATCGGTTATCAGAACCGTTTCAGACCAGATTCAGCTTATCTGCATGCGGTATGTGAGAATAATGAGCTTGGTGAGATCTATTACGCCAGAGCTAAGGCTATCCGTCGTCGCGCTGTCCCAACTTGGGGTGTGTTTTTGGATGAAGAAGCGCAAGGCGGCGGTCCGTTGATTGATATCGGGACCCATGCGCTCGATTTGACCCTGTGGATGATGGATAATTACAAACCTAAATATGTCGTGGGCAACGCTTATCATAAGCTGTCCGGTCGTAAAAATGCTGCAAATGCTTGGGGCCCGTGGGATCCTGAGAAGTTTACAGTTGAGGATTCCGCCATTGGATTCATCACTATGGAGAATGGGGCTACCATCGTCTTAGAAGCAAGCTGGGCACTGAATACACTCGATGTCGGTGAGGCCAAAACGGTACTTTGTGGGACTGAAGGCGGAGCAGATATGGAGAACGGTCTGCGCATTAACGGAGAAGCCTACGGTAAAACCTTTGAAAAGCATATCGGTCTGGATGCCGGTGGCGTCGACTTTTATGATGGTGCGGGAGATGATCCTGCGATGATAGAGGCAGCTCAGTGGATTGACAGCATTGTAAATGACACCGAGCCTGTGGTGAAGCCGGAGCAGGCGTTGGTTGTGACTCGCATCTTGGAGGCTATTTATAAATCCTCTGAAACTGGAATGCCTGTGTTTTTGAATAATTAAGCAAATTCGATGGTCATAGATAAATATGAACTAGGAGTGTGTCCCAAGTGACAAGAGTAACCGTATGGAATGAATTCCGTCATGAACGGCAGGAAGAAAGAATTCTTAAGGTCTATCCGCAAGGTATTCATGGACAACTGGCCAGCTTCCTTCAAGAAGCAGGACTGGACACTAAGACAGCTACGCTGGATGAACCAGAGCATGGACTGACGCAAGAGGTATTGGATAACACGGATGTACTGATCTGGTGGGGACATATCGCCCATCATGAAGTAAGTGATGAGATTGTAAACCGTGTACATGCGCGAGTGCTGCAAGGTATGGGACTTGTAGTGCTTCATTCGGGCCATATGTCCAAAATCTTTATGAAATTAATGGGCACCAGCTGCGATCTGAAATGGCGTGAAGCTGAGGAGAAGGAGCGCCTGTGGGTCATGGACCCAAGTCACCCGATTGCTGAGGGCATTGGTGAATACATCGACTTGGAGCAAGAGGAAATGTACGGTGCGCATTTTGATGTGCCAGCACCAGAGAGTCTTGTATTTGTCGGCTGGTTCGAAGGCGGCAACGTCTTCCCAAGCGGATCGACCTACCGTAGAGGCAGCGGTAAGATCTTTTATTTCCAGCCTGGTCATGAATCTTACCCAACCTATTACAACAAGGATATTCAAAAAGTTATCATCAATGGCGTGAACTGGTGTGCCCCAACGAAACGTGACTATCCGGTTTACGGACATTCTGAAGCCTTAGAGCCTATCAAAGAAAAGGTGGTCGTATAAATGAAATTAGGCGTATTTGATCCTGTATTTGGAAGCTTGAGTCTTGACGAGATGTTAGATAAAATCGCCGCCGCAGGTTTGAATGCGGTAGAAATCGGCTCGGGTGGTAATCCCGGTAATGCTCACTGTCCGACAGATGAGCTGCTTGCCAGCGAGTCAGCACGTCAAGAATATTTGGAAAAGTTCACGAAACGTGGCATTATGATCAGTGCCTTCAGTTGCCATAATAACCCGATTTCACCAGATAAAGAAGAAGCCCGCGCTGGAGATGAAATTCTCCGTAAATCGATCAAGCTGGCTTCACTCATGGGTGTTAAGGTCGTGAACACCTTTTCGGGAACGGCTGGGGACAGCGATGAGGCAAAAGCACCGAACTGGCCAGTCACGCCTTGGCCTACCGTGTACAGCGACATCAAAACCTGGCAGTGGGAACATAAGCTGATCCCTTACTGGAAGGAAATCGGCAAGCTGGCCGAGGAGCATGGCGTTAAGATCGGCATCGAGCTGCATGGCGGCTTCCTGTGCCATACCCCTTATACGATTTTGAAGCTTAGAGAAGCAACCTGCGATGCTATTGGAGCCAATCTGGATCCGAGCCATCTGTGGTGGCAAGGTATTGATCCTGTAGGTGCTATTAAGATTCTCGGTAAAGCTGGCGCGATTCACCATTTCCATGCCAAGGACACTTACTTGGATCAGGACAACATCAATATGTATGGTTTGACCGATATGCAACCTTATGGCGATGTGCAGACCCGCGCATGGACCTTCCGCTCCGTTGGTTGCGGGCACAGCATATCTGAGTGGTCAGATATCATGAGCGCGCTGCGCACTTACGGTTATGATTACGTGGTGAGCATCGAGCATGAAGACCCTCTTATGACGGTTGACGAAGGCTTCCAACGTGCAGTAACCAATTTGCAATCCATTCTTATTCATGACCAACCTCAGGGTATGTGGTGGGTGTAAGGTCAATTTAGAAAGCCTTGATTCTCTATTAAGAGAATCAAGGCTTTTTCTGTGTGTAGTGGGGGTGGAGGGGAAAACGGAAGAGCGGAAGGGGAGAACGGCAGAATGGGAGGGGAAAACGGAAGATCGGAATGAAAGAACGGAAGAGCGGAAGGGAGTAGAAATGAGCTGGCAAAGAGATAGGGAGGAGGTAGAGACGAGTAGGAGCTAATAAGAAACGAACTAGAAACTAACCAGAAATGTACTGGGAACGAACTAGTAACTAAACCAGAAATGAAACAAGAAACGAACGAAAAACCAACTAAAAACGAACTAAAAACGAACGAACTAACTAACTAACTACCAATCAAAAATGAACTAGTTTGCTAACGGACTCAGTTGCAGCTATTCGCGAGTTTTAGGGTTTTTGGAGCGAGTTTTGGACCCGAGAGACCTTATTGGTCCTGAAAAGCAAGTAATTCGAGGTGTTTAGAGCAAATAACTGCGCTGGAGTCCGATAGCATCTCAAAACAGCGGATTTGTTGCAAATAGGGTCTCTGGAGTCCGCAACTAATGTGCTTATACGCTAGCTGATCTTCGATGGTAAAACCGTAGTTAGTTTGGGGGCTGGTGCGTTGAGCTTCGGTAGAATGGGATACGGGTAAATGTGCAGCGCAGTTAGTCTGGGACTGGAGCGGAGCGTGGTGGAGATGTGGTGGAGATGTGGTGGAGATGTGGTGGAGATGTGGTGGAGATGTGGTAGAGATGTGGTGGAGAAGTGGTGGAGAAGTGGTGGAAAAATGGTGGAGTTTTGGTGCAGATGTGGTAGGTAACTGTGCTAACGGTAACGGGCAAATGAGCGGACGCAGTAATGTATGAGACGTAGGGCGGAAATGTATGAGACGTAGGGCGGAAATGTATGAGACATAGGGCAGAAGTGTATGAGATGTAGGGCAGTAATGTATGAGACGTAGGGCAGTAATGTATGAGACATAGGGCAGAAATGATAGAGACATAGGAAAGAACAAGGTAGAACTGTGCTAAAGGACTCAGATGCAGCTATTCGCGTGTTTTAGGTCTTTTTGAGCGAGTTTCGGACCCGAGAGACCTTATTGGTCGTGAAGAGCAAGGAATTCGAGGGTATTTGAGCAAATAACTGCGCTGGAGTCCGATAGCATCTCAAAACAGCGAAATAGATGCAAATAGGGTCTCTGGAGTCCGATAGCATCCCAAAACAGCGAAAAAGTTGCAAATAGGGGCTCTAGGGTCCGCAACTTATGTGTTTATGCGTTAGCTGATCTTTGCGTATCCAAAGGTCGGCTTTTTGTCGTGCATTCACTGGTTACAGTATTGCAATCTCTGCGTCAAGCGGGAGGGGACGAGTTGAAAAGAATAGGTACAGGCTGGTACGCAACATATTTGAAATGATTTCGTCTTTATATAACGGAGGTGGAGCAAGATGAATTTATGCTTTTCGGGAGGCCGGTTTCAAACTTTTTTACAGCGGAACATTAAACTGATGCTTGTATTTGGGCTTTTGTTCGCTGCTTGCTTTACAGGAGTTGGAAGGGTGGAAGCTGCTGGCTCAGATCTGATCATCGTGAACAAAAAAACAAACAAACTCGCGTATTTCAGTGACGGCAAGCTGGTGAAGACTTTTCCGGTTGCCACAGGGAAGTCGAAGGAACTGACGCCAGAAGGTAGCTTCAAAATGGTGGTTAAAGTAAAAAACAGACCCTACTACAAAGAGAAAATTCCCGGTGGGGATCCGGCCAATCCGCTTGGCGACCGCTGGCTGGGGCTGGAAGTGAACGGGACCTATGGCACGACGTATGCGATTCACGGCAATAATAATGAGTCATCGATAGGGAAGTATGTTAGCGCTGGTTGTATTCGAATGCATAATGATGATATTCATTGGCTGTATCCAAAAGTAGCCAAGAATACTCGAGTTATCATTACAACGAGCACACTGGCTATGGAGAATATTGCAACTAAAAACGGGTACTCTGTAGGAAGCAATAAGTTTGCGGGGACTTTTGAGATCAATGGGACGACAACAAAGCTGAAGGATCCTTTTATATTGGAAAATTCCCGTGTGTTTGTTCCGCTGAGAGAATCCGTGGCCTTACTGGGTGGAACTTTGCAGAGTGAAGCGGGGACAGGTGCACTGCTAATTACGATCGGCAATCGTACGGTGACACACAAGCCATTATCCAATAAGGCTATTGTGAATGGAAAATCCATTACGATTTTACCGTCACGCAATGAAAATAACCGATTACTAATTCCGCTGAGTATCTTGCCTGATTTATTTGCTGTTCAGGTGCAGTGGAATGCGCAGACTCAGGTGGTAAAGATTAAGTTATAATTGTTCTTGACCTTTTATTTCTGATTTAAATTGTTATATACTGTACTTATTCTAAAAATACGGACAATTACGGAGGGCCACCGACTGATGAATAACTAACACGTTTCCTGAAACAGACCATAAAGTTTGTGAAGTGCATATGCACAAGTCACGGAGCACCCGCGCAGGGTGATAACGGTCAGGGATACGTGTGTCGGTCGGGGGCCTTACGATGCTTTTATATGGATAGTTCTATCTATTGTGTTGGTTTACTCTGCATCCAGCAGGTGATCACGGCCGTAGTCTATCCATGTCTGGGCACATTCCCCCTTCATACGCTATTCGACCGCAGACCGCTGGCTGCGGTTTTTTATTTGCAATGAAATCGGAGGAATGAAAGATGACTGTAATTAAAGCGAAGAATTTACGTAAGGAATGGAACGGGATCCCTTTATTTAAGGAGGTATCCTTTGAGATAGCAGAAGGAGAGCGCGTGCTTTTATTTGGACGAAATGGGATTGGCAAAACCACACTGCTTAAGGGGCTGATCGGTCGGCTTACTTTTGAAGAGGGAAGTATCTATCATGGCCTGTCATCTGAAGAATGGGGTGTGCTCGATCAACAGCTTGAGGTACCAGGGGAAGTAACCGCATTGGAATACGTTCTTTCAGGGTCAGCGCAGCTGCCTGAATTAAAACGCCAGCTGGAAGCCCTCAGTCAGAGATTGCAGGAGCAGAAAGCTGATAACGAAGCTGAGTTGGCTGAATATGCAGAGGTGTACGATGGTTACTTGCAGCTTGATGGATATGGCTGGGAGGTCAAAGCGGAAAAAAGTCTAAAGCAGCTCAAGCTTGAACATGCAGTCTGGGATTTGCCATACGCCTCACTTAGTGGAGGGCAAAAGACACGGGTGCAATTAGCAGCATTATTAGCCCGGCAGCCCAAGCTATTGATTCTGGATGAACCGACCAATCACATAGATGGAGAAACGATGGAGTGGTTGGAGCATTGGGTGTGCAACTACCCTGGAACGGTGTTTTATGTATCACATGATCGTACATTTATTGATCGAACTGCGACGTCTGTGCTGGAGCTTAGTCCGGAGGGATGCCGGCGTTATTCGGGTGGATATACACAGTACCGGGAGCAGAAGACTATAGAGCTGAGAACATTGGAGGGACAATATAAAAAGCAGGAGCAAGAAAAGGAGAAGCTGTTGGAGAGCATTAGGCGGTATGCAGAATGGTTCCAGCAAGCGCATCGTGCTGCCGGACAAAATGATTTTCTGCGTTCGAAATCCAAGAAAAATGTGTCTCGTTTCCATGCCAAGGAAGCTGCGCTGGAACGGTTAAATAAGAACCGTGTAGAATTGCCCCGCGAGACTGGCAAGCTGAAGATGAAGCTGGAAAGCGAAGAGTTTCTGGCAGATTCTTTACTGACACTCCGTGAGATAGAGTTTGCGTATGATGGGAGTGCGCCTTTTCTTAGGAATTTCAGCTTGTCGCTAAATCGGGGAGACCGATTGTCTATTCTGGGTCCTAATGGTGTTGGAAAGTCTACGCTGTTGAAATTAATTGCAGGGATCAATAAGCCTACAAAAGGTGAAGTGCGGCTGCATCCACGGACGACAATCGGTTATTTTGCACAAGAGCTAGATAACTTAGAGATGAACTCTACGATTCTGGATAGCTTGCTTGAACTGCCGGGAATGACCCAGACGGAGGCGCGGACAATTTTGGGTTGCTTTTTATTTACGCGGGACGATGTATTTAAACGGATTGGGGATTTGAGTCTGGGGGAGAAATGCCGTGTGGCTTTCCTCAAGTTGTATTTTGGAAAAGCAAATCTATTGGTCTTAGATGAACCCACTAATTATCTGGACATTGACACTAGGGAACGTGTAGAAGAGGCACTGATGGTGTATCCCGGTGGACTAGTGATGGTCTCGCATGACCGTTATCTTCACTCTAAAGTGGCTAATCGCTTGGTGATATTAGAGCCGTCTCAGGCACCAAAGTTTTTTCAAGGAACGTATGCTGAATATTTTGCAAAAGACAGAACCCGTCTGCTTACTGGTATAGAACAGGCTCGGGAGGATGACCTTGCCCTTCTACAGCTGCGTCTGAATCAGTTGATTCAGAGTAGCAGTGTGGAATCTGAGGCGGAAAATGCAGCGCTAGTGGCAGAAATCGTTAATTTGCAGCGACAAATACAGGAACTAAGGGGCGAGGGGAAACCCGCATCCTCCTAAGCGGATAAAAAACACAACCTTGCTCAGGATGTATTTATCTTGAACAGGTTGTGTTTTTAGATAGGAGACGTAAGGTGTAAGGTGTATAATTTGGAGGAATGTGGATTTTTTGGCGATAAAGAAACCTTGAGAGGATGGTTGCAGAATTGCTGAAATTGGGCTCTTTTATATTGGAATTACTTCGATTATGTATATTGCTTGTGCTGACTTTATTAGTTTTGGGTTGGGCAGAAAGATTGATCTATCAATTGATATTTGGTCAGCCCGTGTATAGCTGGAGTATGGGATTCGGGAATTTATTGTTATTTTTTATGCTGTACCGGAATCATTTTCAGTTTAAAGGCTGGTATAAATCAGAGAAGAACCAAAAGCTAACGCTCCTCACCACAAGAGTAATCACCGTAATTTCCATAGGACTAATAATCCTGCCGCTAGGGCTGGGCTGATCTTATGAAGATTAGAATCATTGGAGCTTGCGGCAGCGGCAAATCCTATATCGCCCGGGAGTTATCTAGAAAATATGGTGTAGAGTATTACGAGACAGACAACTTGGTATGGGACAGAAGTGCCGAGAATTTGCGTTTTTCAGTTGAAGCAAGGGATGCTCAGTTGGAAGAAATCCTTGATAAACCCTCATGGATTCTGGAAGGTGCACATTACAAATGGGGACAAGAGAGTTTTAAAGCTGCTGACTTAATCGTTATTTTGAACCCTAATAAAGTGATCAGGGATTTGAGAGTGTTTACAAGGTTTATAAAAACAAGACTGGGTTTAGAGCAAGCGAATTACAAGCAGTCATTTAAGAATCTGTATGTGATGATTTTTGAATGGAACCGTGGATATGATCAGGAGGCCGCACATAGGATTATAGAGTTAACGGATACTCTGTCTGATAAACGGGTAATTGTTAAAAATAACAAAGAGCTGGAGCCCATTATCCAAGAGCATCTGAGGAAGGGATTGTTAAATAGGGATTGAGCGACAAAGTAAACGATAGAGAGAGGAGTGCTTGCATGGATAACATTCTACCCGAGCATTTGGATCAGGAGAATTTCATAGGGTTTTGGAAAAGAGTGCTGGCTTCCATTCTTGATTTCTTGGTCATTGGAATACCTGGAGTTATCGTATACTGGATACTCAATTCATTAGCTGTTTCATTACACTCGGAGATACCTATTATCCTGGAGTACATTTTGTTTATCGCATTTGATATCTTTATGATCGTTAGATTTGGCGGAACTCCAGGGAAGCTGATTTTAAAATTAAAAATTGTCAATGAGCGAGGGAATTACCCTACAGTGAAGGAAGCTCTGATTCGAAATGTTTTCCGAATGATTAGTATGATTCTTTCAATGGTAATTGCGGTCAGCAGCTATGACTTTACCGTTATTTCCGCCAAATTATCCTTATGGTCGGATTTGGCTTTTGACCTCACTCAAATCCTGGGTCCAATCATGCTGGTGGATTACCTGTTGGTTGGATTCCATCCCCGTAAACGTGCGATTCACGATTTGCTGGCTGGCACTTATGTTGTTGATAAATCCGCAATTTGAAGAATGCTTTTCACCAAGCATTCTTTTTTTTAAATATTAGGTATTTTACTATTAAATATTTTAGTGTTAAAATACTTTTATAAGCAGCCGATCATCATGAATGTCAAAGGAGAACCTCTTGGAAAATCCAGATATTTTTAAGCTAATACATGCAGTTGAATTATTTACGAATGAAGTTATTGTTCGATGGATGAACGCATTTGATCACAATATTGGGATATCTCCAGTTCTAGTCTTGGGTGAATTGAATAAAAAAGGCCCCTTGAAGCAGACTATTTTGGCTAAGAGACTAGGATATACGCCAGGAGCAATGACAAACATTGCTAATCGACTAATTAAGCAGGGGATGGCCGAGCGAAAATATAACGAAGATGATCGACGGAATGTACTTCTATCTATCACGGACAAAGGAAAAGACGTTCTGAAGGAAGCACAGCTTAAGGGACAGGAGCTAAGAGCTGAAATGTTCCAAAAGCTCAATGAGGAGGAACTGCAGCAATTCTTGAAAATCTATGAGAAGTTGTTAACGAGCTTTGATAGCTCTGAAACATAAACCAAGTCATCTTAGAAGCACAATAACATTATAAAGGGGTATGAACATGGGAAGAGTTCAAGGTAAAGTTGCATTAGTAACTGGAGGCGCTTCAGGTATTGGCTTATCAGCTGCCACTCTATTAGCTAGAGAAGGAGCAAAGGTTGTCATTGCCGATTTTAATGTGGAAGCAGCCAAAGAAGCAGCATCTAAGATTAAAAATGAAGGCGGAGAAGCTGAAGGTTTTTTCTTAGATGCCTCCCAAGCGGATTCGATCAAGGAAGCTGTTGATTTCACTGTTGCTCAGTATGGCACCATCACAGTATTATTCAATAATGTAGGTCTAACTAATCTGCAAAAAGACCTTGATGTGGTCAATATAGATTTGGAAGAATGGGATCGCCTGATGAACGTGAATACTAAAAGTGTTCTGTTAGGCAGCCGTTTTGCTATTCCTCATATGATTAAAGCGGGCGGAGGCTCGATCATTAACACGGCTTCGATGTCAGCATTCGCTGGGGATTCATTGCGTACTGCTTATGGCTCCTCTAAGGCAGCGGTTGTGAACCTTACTCGTTACATCGCTACACAATATGGTAAAGACAAAATCCGTTGTAACGGCGTGGCACCAGGGCTGATCCTGACACCTGCGGCAGCAAGAAATATGCCGCCAGCTGTATTGGATATATTTCAAAAATTCAACGCCCTACCTTATCACGGAGAAGCCGATGATATCGGCAATACGGTTTTGTTCCTGGCATCGGATGAATCCAAATTCATCACAGGCCAAACGATTGAAGTAGAGGGTGGTCATTATATGTCTAACCCAAGTATCACTGATTTCCAGAATTACATGATGGAAGCTAAATCTAAATAAAAGATTATGTGTAATTAAAAATCCGGTCCATGCTCGAATTTATCGAGCGGGACCGGATTTTGGTTTATTTTAATGAATTAGCGTACCTCTAAAACCTCCTGCATAAAGGTCTTCAGAGCGGAGGGTTTGGCACTTGCGATCCATTGCTTTAACTCATCAGTTTGACCATTCATATACCATCCAAGCTTCTCTTTTAACTCTTGGTCAAAGACTTTAGGTTGATTTTTTCGTTCCGCTAACAGTTGTTTAATCATTTGTGGCCAGCGATACCCACTATGACCAAAGCTGAGTTCAGGATAACGCTCAGCAAGTGTCATTACCGAAGAGAGTGATTCACCAGCGTATAATTCTGCCGCCAAAAAGCTGCCAATAAAACGATGGCTATCATCATACTTTAGGGCGATCGCGAATTGTTTACGAGCTTCTTCAAGCTTCCCTTGTTGCATGAGGGCTGTGGCGTTAATAGAAAGTACATAACCGTTAGTATTGGGTCGGTTTAGTTCGTTGTAGTAGGAATAATATTCGTTATACGACTTCCAGTCGGCATGGTCAAAATAGTACTGCGATAATGTGAAGGCGTAATTAGTAGAAGGCTGTAGTTGTATTAGCTTTTCGAGTAAAGGAATCGCCTTATCTTCTAATGTTGTATCCTTTGTGAGGGACGATTTTGCCAGCATCATCTTTACTAGCATGTGCAGGGCATGAACATCCTGTGGGTCATCGGCAATATTTTGTTGGTACATTTCTAGTGCCTGATCCGTTTTCTTATCCAGTAGTAGTTGGTCAGCCGCAGTAAGCTCTCTTTCCTTGAGATAAAAGAACGGCAGATTGCCGACAGTGTCTTCGTTCAGCCTGTAGCCATTACTGCGGGTAATCAGGCGTCCATCTGCATCTAAGGCTTCAATATTCCAAGAAAAGCGCACTTCGGGATTCATAAATCCGAGAAGGGAGAGGGGGTCAATAGATTCCCAGCCATCTCCACTGCTGCCATAGGAAAAACCGCCGCCATCGTAAAGTTCTTCTACTGGAATGGAGATATGATTATCTACAATACGATCCCGAATTTGTACACCCAACACGGCCCCCTCCCCGCCACCGCTTAAACGATAGTAAGCTGCACCTTCAACAGCTTTCCAGCGGAAATCTATGGTCTTGCCCGTTAGGGTTTCCTGATTAATGGGAGACTGCAGCTCAAGCAGAGGTTGTAGAACTATGCTCTCATTCAACCTGCCATCCGGTTTAACTTCAATCCAATCGTCATATTGTACAGGCCAGGTCCAGCCGTCGATCTGATCATAGCCAAGTCCAAGCTGTAACTGATAAAAGCCCGGAATCACACCGTGAAATTCGAAACGTCCTTCAGTATCTGTGACGATTCGGTAGGGTTCAGCAGAAGTGATGCTATGGTTAACTTCGCTTTCAGCACGGAGAAAAATACCTGCCCGCGGAACTGGGGTGCCATCGCTTCGTGTAAGGGTACCGGAGACGACAGCAGTTGAAGTATTTCCCATATCTATAGTAGACTGAATTGCGGTTCGAAGCGATTCCAGCTGTCTTTCAGTATCTGAAGTCCCAGCTTCTGGTGCTGCTGCTGCTGATCCTGTATTGTCTGTGGAGCCTTCGTTCGAACTGCTGGTGGCAGCGTTCATTTGTTTATGAATATCCTGCCAGAATTTTTTGTAGCTCTCCAAGCCATCTTTTACTACGGCAAGTGCTTCCTGCGCTTCGCCTTTTGTAAAGAGTAAACGCCCGGTAAGCCATGCTTTTTGTGCGTTTAGCTCTTCCTGATACTCGGATGGAAAGGGGGTTTGTTCAAGAATTGTTTCAGCGGTTGTTATATCGCCACTATTTAGAGCTCGCTCCGCTCGAAGGAGCTCCAGTTGTTTAGCTATATCGGAGTTGCTGTTTGACTGTTTCGTTGCGGTGATTAGCGCTTGATCTCCATCTTCCTTTTGGCCAAGAGCATCATATTCATAAGCTAACTGCTTAGCCGCAAATATACGTGTATTATCCGAAGGCCCCTCAAGGATATATTCCTCAAGCAAAGGTACTATGTCCTCCGGTAACAGACCGGAACGCTGGGTTTCATCATTACTCCACTGGCTCATCGAAGGGCTGACATTAACGTCATATCTGTAGGGATCATAGCTGTGATCCTTATCAAGGATGTTTGTACGGATTAGCTCGATACGTTTACTCCCGGTTGTGGAAGCCAGCTTTTGCAGAAGATCAGTTCTAGCTATGTTAGATTGAATAGCTGTGCTCTGATCTATCTGCCTTTGTGAAGGTAAGAAGTTAAACAGAAGAATAAGCAGGGAGGCAGGGAGTAACACGAATAACACCAGATGTTTGATTTTTATCTTAATTCTCATGTTTTTTCACCGCCTGCTCGTAGATATCCTTCCAATACGTATTGCCTCCAGCTTCGATTAGTTCTCGGTTCGCACGCTGCGGGGTATTTTGTTGTGGCTGTTGTTTAACCTCTGGTTGATGTAGGGTAAGCGAAACTACTAAAATAATAGCACCGATCGCACCTATAGGTTTGACAGGGATCTCAATTTCTTTATTCCACAGCGCCAATAAACGGGCTCCAAAGGTTGGAGGATGAGTCTGCTTAATGACCCGGTCGTGTCCAGTGAACTGGAGGTTCTTTAATTCTTCATCCAGCTGCTTTTTGATCGCATCGCGTTCTGTATTCATAAGAAATGTCCCTCCTTCACCAAAATCTTTTTTAAGAGCGTCCGGCCTCTGGCGAGTCTGGATTTGATCGTATTTTCAGATGTATTTAATTGCTCGGAAATTTCCCGGATACTCATCTCATGAAAGTAATATAACGTCAGACATTCACGGTATAGATAATCGAGATTTCTCATGGACTCGGCGAGCCTCACGTTATGCCATTCCACCATAAAAAGCTCTTCCGCTCCGGCTGTGAAGTCAGCATCCTCGTTGGTTTGCAGCTCTGACCCTCCCGCCGGGAAAATATTACGCCAGCTCCAAGTCCGTTGCCTCATGCGGCAGCGATTGACCACTATCCGTATCAGCCATGCCTTCAGCCGATCCGGTTCCTGTAACTGACTCATTTTGGCATAAGCTTGAATAAAAGTATCTTGTACCGCTTCTTCGGCACTTTGTCTATCTTTGAGCAGTAAAGAAGCGGTTCGCAGCAGCATATCTCCATATTCGTCCATTAACAGGCGGAGAGCTGACTCATCTTTTGCCACAATTCTCTCTATAATATTCAGATGTAGCTCCCCTCCCTTTACTAATAAGATGCGGATTGGAGGATTAAGGTTGCGTTTGGATGGAAAATTATTCAACAAATGTCGCGATTGCAGTTCGCCGGAT
Source organism: Paenibacillus sp. FSL R7-0163 (assembly GCF_037969975.1). Lineage (NCBI taxonomy): Bacteria > Bacillati > Bacillota > Bacilli > Caryophanales > Paenibacillaceae > Paenibacillus > Paenibacillus sp. FSL R7-0163. The sequence continues at coordinate 4,955,400 of NZ_CP150224.1, read as the reverse complement.
AAGAGGTTACTGTTGGAATCTATTGTACAGATTGCAATGGGTCGCTTTTTCAAGCAGGATTAGCTCCTTTCTATTGTACGTTCTGCAATGAAACCCTTCGAGGCTGGGAATGACGGGTAAGGTCATATAGTTCATAGGTTTACGAGTTTACGAGTTTATAGTTAGATGGAGTTATGTGGAGATTTTAAAAGAGAAACTTACTTGAGTTAGGTGTCGAAAAAAAGGGTTTTATGTAGAAAAATAGAGTGTGTATGAATTTATATTTGTAGATATGGGTAAAAGAGGGTTAGCCAGAAAAATTGCCGCTATCCTGCAACTATTTGATTTTCACCTCGTCTGTATGTTCAGTTTCATTTTTGCAAGATGACTTTTGCAAGATGACTTTTAGGTAATCTACTAAGGAGATGACATCATGTCAGTACAGATAAAATTAATAGCAGGCTCTATCCTACTCGCAGGAATGATTGGGCTTGCTGGATGCAGCTCGAACAATGAGGCGGGGAATTCAGAATCCCAGGCAACGGCGCCAACAGAAACGGCTGTCACAGCAACCTCTGAGCCGGAAGTTAGTCCATCAAGCATCCCAGCAGAAACTGCGCCAGCAGCGACTTCCTCCCCTACGGAGACTGATAAAGATTCAACCAACTCAAATTCACAAAATAGCGACAAACAGCTTAAAGAGTTACTCGAGCTTGCCAAAAAGGGGAAGGTGCCTGGCGTAAAATATGCCGCTCATACCGGACTCATTGATGAGGTCGAAGCGGATTGGGGCAAGCCTGATCAACAAGAGTCAGCGGGAAAAGGAATTTATGCTACCTACACTGACAAACATGTCGTGTTTGGATTTAATAAAGGAAGTTTAATCTTCGATGTTCGTTCAAGTGATTCCGCGCTGCAAAAGCTGACGCTGAAGCAAATTGAGGCAACATTCGGCAAGCCTGACGATACCAAAGTGAACGGAGACGATAAGATTTACACCTATCAAGCCAATGACCAATACCAGCTGAAATTTATTATTCCAAGCTCGACCGGTACAGTAGATCATATTTCCGTGTTTAGTGAACAGGACTCTTTTAACAATATGGCTGGGTAAGTGGCATGGGTTAGAAGAGGAGAGAGCAATTTTGCAGAGGAATCTGTGGGTTGCTCTTTTTGTATGTTCTTTTTTGAGGTGGAGTAGGCCTTGGACGGACTGTTATAATGTAACCAATGAGCGGGTTCGGGGAAAGTGAGGTTCTATCATGCAGCTGGAATTAAATGAAAGTGAATATAAAGTGACCGCAGAAGGGATAACGATAGAATTATTCCCAAAAGAATTTACGCTTTTTCAGTTCTTGTATAAAAATAGAGGGCGTACATTCAGTCGAGAACAGCTGTTGGATAAGGTGTGGCCGCTTGAATATCCGGTAGAGCGAACAGTAGATGATCATATTTATCGGCTTCGTAAAAAGCTAGGCAAGTTTCAAGACTTAGATATTAAGACTGTTCGGGGATTTGGTTATAGTCTGACTATGCAGGAGCCCTCAGCTGCTATGGCCAATCCGACTACATATGACTTAGAGATGCAAAAGACGATGCGGGAGGTATTCAAGAAATATCACCTATATGGCCAAGGTCGCTCGATGTTAATCCTCGCACGCCAACAGGATGTTTTGGGGTATGCGATGGATCCGTTTTATTCGATCTATATTCATTTTGTACAGGGAGATTTGGATTGGCTGCTGAACACAACCGAGGTGGGGATAGAGGAACGGTTTTATTCCTTATTAATCTGTTATGTTCTATTGGGTGATCCTAAGAAAAAATTAGAGTTCTGTGAGTTGGTCCTTGAGAAAAAAATTCTTTTGCCGCCTCAGCATCGCGAAGTGGAGATTCTAAATATTCTGGATTTGTACACGCTGGCAGGGCAACCGGAAAAAGCACTGGAACGACTAAAGCTAACATATGAAGTGATTAAAGAGCCGGGGTATGAGAGTTTCATTCCTATAACGGCGACCTCAGAAATGCTTACACACTTGTGGATGGGAACAGAAGATCACGTAATAGAACGGATGGCAACAGACATTGAAGCACTTTTGCTGGAGAAACCTTATTTGCGTGAGATTGGTAGTTATAAAGTTACAAGGGGCTTGTGGTTTCTACGGCGCAAGTCTTGGCGTGAAGCCGAGCAACTGTTGGATGAGGCACTTCAGGTGCTTGAGATGTCAGGGTTCGTGCCGATACGGATATATGCATTGTACCGAATAGTTCATTTTTGTAAACAGTTTCCACCTAAGCCAGCTTTGTATCGCAAATATGTGGATATATTTGAACGGGAGAAGGAAGAGCGGGGATTCCATCGGTTAGAACAATCCTTGGATACCGTGCTTACGAACCTTGTGACTGCCCCCTGATAATTCTCTGACAATTCTCCATTACATTAAGGTCATGCTAATAAGTTCTTAATTGTAATTTGGAGGAATGTTTAATGAATGCTTCAACACAAGCAGGCACGAGCCTGCTTAAGAACAAGGTGTATATGCGTGTGTACAGCGCATATGCGACGGCTACCTTTGGGGATTGGTTCGATGCCTTAGCAATTCAGGTACTCGTAGGGTACCGCTGGCAGGCCAGCCCGCTAATGCTGGCTTTGATTCCGGTCTCCATAGCTTTGCCGGGGATTTTGCTGGGCTCGTTCGCAGGGGTAGTGGCTGACCGACTGAACAAGCTGAAGCTAATGCGGATGTGTGATCTGCTTACGGCATTGTTAACCGTATTCGTATTATTTGCTCCCAGTATGGTGTGGTTGCTCCCGTTATTGATGTTGCGTGCTGCCATTTCTACGTTAAACGTGCCTGCTCAGCAGTCGATGACCCGTAGTATGGTTAGAGAAGACCAACTGCTTCAAGCTACCTCGCTTAATGGGCTTGTAAATCAAGGCTCGAAAATCGCGGGACCTTTACTGGGCGGCTTCGCGTTGTCTGTTCTTACGCCACAGTGGTGTATATTGATCAATGCTTGCCTTAGAGGCTGTTCCTATTTGCTCCTACTTACAGTTAAGAAAAGTGAAGTAGAACAAGTTGGCACAGAAGGCAAGGGCGATCAAGAGGAACGTGTTGCTCTCCGCACGATGTGGAAAGAAGGCTGGAATTTTATGCTGCATAGTAGGTTGCTGCTAAATACCATGCTGTTTGGCATAGTCTGTTCAATGGCTATTCAGATGATTGATTTTCAATTCACCAGTCTATTTAGGGTACTTGCACCCTCTAATGAATCTTTATTGGGCTGGCTCGTGGCGGCATCCGGAGGCGGTGCTGTATTCATCATTATGGTCATGAACAAAATGAATCGCGGAACAGGTTATGGCTGGAAGCTTGGAACGGGTTATGTGCTGATGGGTTTATCGGTTGGGGGACTTGGACTGCTTCAGCCAGGAGCTTCCAGTATTTCTGTATTGCTATTAGGGTTCTTACTAGGTATTGGGAATGGAATTTTTATCATCACGTTCAATTATTGTCTGCAAAAAGAAACACCCCCGCACATGACAGGGCGTGTGTTCGGTATTCAGAGTACCATTCTTAGCGGAGTTATGATTGGCGCGCCACTTCTCGGCGGAATGATGGTTCAGATTGCTGGGCCTAGCCGTATCTTTTTGAATTTCGGCATCGTAATCGCTCTGATTGGTGTGCTGGGCATCGCATTTGGGCGTGTGCTGTGGCCTGCGCAGAAAGAGATGAACGATAGCTCTGTGGAGCAATCTAGGACAGTTGAGGTTATGGAGGGTAGCTAGCAGGTAGCACGCTAGTCTAGCTAGCGGGACTTCCTAGCTGGACTAGATTAGCTAGACTGGGAAGGTTGAGTGGCAGAGAGAACCTAGCGTGGCAAACTAGTTAATACTTAGCTAGACTGGAAGGGTTGAGTGGCAAAGAAAATCTAGCGTGACAAACTAGCCGTTTTCTAGCGTGACTAGAAAACTTGAGTGCCAAAGAGAACCTAGCCTGACAACCTAGCAGATACTTAGCTAGACTAGACAGGTTGAGTGGCAAAGATAATCTAGCGTGACTTCCTAGCATTTAGTTGCAGAATGTGCAGTTAAATTCCCCTCCATCGATCAAACTGGGATTTAGTTGTACTTTGTGCAGTTATTATTTGATATTCTCCCTTTTAGTCTAGGAATGATGATTTTTAGTTGCACAAAGTACACTTATTTGCTCAGGATGTCTCTTTTTACGCTTAATAGTTGTATATAGTGCAATTAAGAGTCTCTTTAGTCATAGTCGCCTTAATATGTGACTTCTCAGTAAGTGACTTCTCAATAAGTATCTCCTTAATAAGTGACCTCTCAATAAGTTATTACTTTGTGATCTAAAGCAACTGCTGCACGAAACGTTATAAGTTACAATATTACCTAGCCCGATAGGACAGTTTCTCGTCCGTAAGGGCTTTTTTAGTGTGTAGAGGAGATTGGCTAGAACATTAGAATTTGTAGAGGTAAAGGAGGGAAAGGATGGCTACTTTTATTTACATGGTGAGGCACGGTGAGTCGCCCAAACTGCCCGGAGAAACTGAAAGGACTCGCGTACTAACCGCGAAGGGGGAGACGGATGCCCGCAAGATAACGGAAAAACTACGTCTGGAAGGAATTCAAGTCTTCTATTCAAGTCCATACCTTCGGGCTATACATACGATTTCTGGATTGGCGCAGGAGTTAGGAGCAGAGATTCAGAGTGTTGAAGACCTCCGGGAAATCCATTTCTCGGACGGAAATAAGATTACGACTGATCAGGAGCTGTATCCATTACTGACAAAAATGTTTGAAGATCCGGATTTTGTCCCAGTTGGTGGGGAATCCATTCATGCGTGTCAGAAGCGTTCAGTTAGTGTGCTGGCAGAAATACTGAGCAATCACAGCGGTCAAAAGGTTGCTATTGGAACTCACGGGGCAGTCATGACGCTTATGATGAACTATTTTGATGCCAAATATGATCTGAGCTTTCTTCTTCAAACCACAAAGCCGGATATTTATAAAATGAAGTTCGCAGGCGGAACGTTAGTGGATGTGGAGAGGTTATGATTATTGGGGACTGCTTACAAGCGTCCCGAGTCATCATCAACCTGAGGCTTACGGACCCAGATGACATTATTCGCAGATTATTAGCCTTTGGAGCATGGTTTCGGACTCCAGCGTCGTTATTCCTTAAAAAGAGCACCTTATTGGGTGTTTTTTATGCCAATAGCAACTCTGGGGTCCTTTTTCATCCCAAAAGTGGGGAATTGCTGCATATAAGGTCAGCTGTGTCCGATAGCGGCTTCACACACGTAAATACGTACGAGTAAATACGCACGAGTAAATACGTACGCGTAATTACGTACAGGTAATACGTACACGTAATTAGATACACGTAAATGGGTACGCGTAAAATACATACGCATAAATAAGTACACATAAACACGTACGCATAAATGCGTACAGGTATAAGTACGCGTAAACTACGTCCACGTAAATATCTACGCGTAAATTACGTACGCATAAATACGTACGAGTAAATACGTACGCATAAATACGTACGAGTAAATACGTACGCATAAATACGTCCACGTAAATACATACGCAAAAATATGTACGCGAAAATATTACCGAATCAAATGAAAATGGGTAAGGGGATTTGGATTAAGTAAGGTTGGCTTGTGAACAGTACTTCCACTATGAAAAATACGGCTTCACAAGCCAAGCTGTGTTTAATCATAACGTTAGTCTGACTTTAGGCTATTCTAGCTAAGGCACTGACTTTCTTCTACTCTAACAATAGAACTATCTACAAGCAATAGATCTATCTATAGTCTATAGAGCTATCTACAAGCTATAAAACTATCTACAAGCTATAAAATCGCTTAGTATTCGCAGTCACTAACTCTTCCGCTTCGCCGGGGGTGTAACCATGGAGCGCTCCCCAAGCAGCGGCGACTTCCCGAATCATAGACGGATGGGTGATTTTCCCCGCAAAAGGTCCTTCGAACGGCCAAGGCCCATCGGTTTCAGCCATGACTAGCTCTGGGGGATAACGGCGGGCAAGCGCCTGTATCTCCGGCTCATACAGGATATCCGGGGTGAAGGAGATATAGTAGCCGTTCTTAATCATACGGGCAATGGCTTCTTCTGGACCTTTGAACCAGTGAAAGTGGGCATGCTGTATGTTATGTTTTTCCAGGAGATCACAAGCAATAAGCGCATCTTCATAGACAGCATGCAGCACCACAGGTTTATCGAGACGGGCAGCTAACCCAAGCAACTGATCCAGCAGCTCAATATAGGGCTCCATATCAAAGGTTTCGCCACGTTCTAAAGCTTCAGCACGCGTATAGTAAGGCAGCCCGATTTCCCCCACAGCAATATAATCCTCACTAGATTGACTCTCGATCCATTTCAGCAGAGCAGCCAGCTCAGCATCCTGCGGCAGGGGTTGCTCTGGATGAAAGCCATAAGCTGGACGGACCACGCCGGGATTTATGGCTGCAAGTCTTTGGGTGCGTATACAAGAGTCCAAATTCATAGAGACAGCGATAAGGGCTTTAATTCCCATGTCAGGTAGTTCACTCAGTATCTGTTCGGCAACTTCAGGTTCATATTGCTCTAAATGTATATGGGCATCAATCATAACTGTTTACCCTCCACGTAAGAAGCTAATTCCTCATGAACCTCAAAGCGAATAGAGTCGGGTTCCATTCCATCTTTTCCCGGTTTGTAGGCAAAGGTTAGTGTGCCAATACTCTCCAGAAATCCAATATAAACATTTGTTTCCGCCTTTAGCTTGCCCTCTTCCACTATGTAGTGAGTAACAGCACCAATGCCGGCTTGTTCGCCTAGATTGCCATCCTCAGCACGATCTGGATATCGCAAAGTCACCATGGATGGAGTTGAGCCTTTAACTTGAATTTGAATCAGGGCGTCCCCTTTTTCATTAGAAATTTTTGACGTAACCAATGCGGAGGCGGCTTTATCTGCAGAAGGGACAGTGACTTCTTCCCACGGGTTAGGCTTAATCACGTGAAGTTCCTGCATGGACATGCCCGTACCTGTTCCGAGCCACAGAATGACAACGACTTCTTCCTGTCCATCCTGATCGATGTCGGCATAATGAATCTCAGGAGGGTAACTTAGGAGTCTGGGTGTTTCCCAATCAAATGTATGCTTGTTACCGTTCACCTCTACAACAAATCCTTCGTAGGTACCGCCATCTTTAAGGGCAGTATACAGCTTCACTTGGTTATTTTCTGTAGCAATAGCGAGAGGTTCGCTGGGTGTTCTGACGGTAGTACTAACATCCCCTGATGTTATTAATACTTCAGTTCCAGCTGCATTCAGCTGCGCAGTGGCACCAGACAGAGAGTTTAAGGAATCGGCAGGAATATATAAAATACCATTTCGTAGAATAGCTGGTCCTTCAAGCGAGGTTTGATATCCATCAGCTTGCATATACTCATTGTCCGGCGTCAGAACATAACTACTGCTTCCATCAGAGATGGTCAAGGTCTTTAAGTTATTATCCCATTTTTGTTCTGAGGTGTAGTATTCCATTAGTACTTTTGCAGGTACATAGACCTTATCATCTAGGAAAAAAGGGGAGAGAGTAGGAAGAACGGCTTCGCCGTCCACGATTAGTTTCAGTGGTGCTGAAGTAGCTTGTGTTTGATTAATAGCCATTGTTGTATCCATATCTATGGTTGCCGATGCTCCGCATCCGGCCAAAAAGAGCGTGATAGCTCCTATAGCGATGATTTTATTCATAATTACCTCCAGGATAAAGTCCAGTCCCCTTAAGTATAGAATAAAACAGCGCGTTGTAGGTCACTTTCTATTAACAAAGAGAATACAAGCTTGTTACAGTTCGCTAGTTTTTTATAAAATGCAGGCATCCACGCAATAAACGACGAGTGTAATAGAAAGAAATGAACAAAAGTAAGGAGAGGCACAGACCAATTGGAAGGCTGAGAATGTTCGGGAAATCATAATCTGGGAAGGCATTTAGTCCTATCCCTTTGATGCCAACAATACCTAGCACACCACCGATAGGTGCAATGATTGCACAGACAACACTCCCCACGGCCCAGACACTAAGGATCGGTACACAGAACAAGATGGTGGCACCTTTGGCGATATTTTTGAGTATAGTGGCTCCTGACAAATGAGTGATTTTTTCCATGTAGACTCTCCTTTATTGGTTTAAAAATACAGTTCGGTCAACTTGCGACTTAAGATCCACCGTTAGACTTTTGCTATAGCGGATTTCCCCAATGGTACAACCCGGTCCGACGATGATTTCTTCACCGCACACAAGGTCAGCTGTCGTCCGGTATAACGTTATGCTAGTTCCTTCAATCGTTGTGCAGGTGAGTTTTCGAAAAGGGTGCATCAGCGCATTAATCAACTTGGAAGAGGGTTTAACGATAATGTCACCGCCAGCTCTCATAACCTCGACTGTGCTTCTATTGCCTAAACGGATCTCAATCGATGAATCTGCATTTAGTCTCTTTATGTTCACAGCACCTTCAGCATAAAAAGTCCCGGCTGCAGCATTTTCTGCTACGGACATGTATCCAGAAGATCGGAGATTATCTGCTTGGATATTTTGAACGCGCAGACTCCCTAGATTGTTTACCTGATTGGCCTTACAATTCCCCCCAATTGTACAGTCGCCAGATACTTTGAGTTTTGATGTCGAGACACTACTTTTAGTACTTAAGTGGCCAAACACATCAACAGTAACCGCACGAATATTCTCTCGGACAAACAGCGAACCTCTTACCTTCAACGGTGGATCGATCATGTCAGTACGTTCATAAGTATTGTTATTATTGGACATTTACAGTACCGTCCTTCAAAATATATTTTAATAATTAAAATATATATTCATTATAATATATAGTCAATATAATAAATTGGGAGTTTAACATAAAAAACACTGCCGTCAGTTTCCTGACAGACAGTGTTTATAGAAAAGAGTATAGCTGATAAGGAGCAAAATGAAGGCTGTTAGTGCATCATTTGTTCCATCAATTTATTTATTTGTTCTAAAGTTCCGGAGATTTTATTCAGATCTGAGGTAGGAAATGCTTCAAATATTGTATGGATACGCTGATCGCCTTGTTCTGTAAGGACAATATTGACAACTCTGCGGTCTTCTTTAGTCCGCACCCGTTCAATAAGTCCGGCTTCCTCAAGTTTATCGCACATGGAGGAAGCGGCTCCGGGTGTGACCACGAAGCGTTCAGAGATGTCAGTAATGTTCAAGCTTCCGGTAAGCCGGAGTTGAAACAGCAGCATGATCTGATTGTGAGTCAGGGTTTCCTTTTTAGTGATCATATCAATGAAAAACTGGGATTTCTGCTGCACATTTGCCATAGATTCCATGACCTTATGGATAGCATTTTGTTTCTCTTCCTTTGTGCTCATAACATTGCCTCGCTCCAATTTACTTTAGTTACTAAAATATATAGAAGCTATATTAAGCTTGTCAAGTTGACGGGTTACTGTAGCTTGGTTAGAAAGACTGAATTTAGCGCTGGAACCCTTCTTTTTTTTATATCTTGTAATGAAATTGGAAATATATCGTATTAACTGATGAATTTACTTAGCTAAGTGAAAATTTGGTGGGAAAGGAGAGTTAGATTGATGCATGAGCGCGCATTGCTTCATCCTTTTGTAAAAGAGAATATACAGGAAAATACTGACATAGATGTTTTGTTCACAACGATTTTTGAAACCTACTATAAAAGAATATTCAACTACATCGCTTACCGGGTTAGTTCTCTCCATACGGCTGAGGATCTGACAAGCCTTGTTTTTGAGAAAATGTTGGCGAAACTATCGACCTATTCTCAGGAAAAAGCTCCTTTAGAGGTATGGTTATTCGCCATTGCCAGAAATGTGGTCAATGATCATTACCGGAGTTTTAAAAGGAAAAGTTTCTTTTCGCTGGATGCCGTCAAGGAACTGGTTTCTAGCAGAAAAGATCCGGAAAGCTTGATCCTCCAGGGAGAACGTAGTGGAAGGCTTAACGAAGCCTTGAATACATTGAGCTCAAAGGAGCGGAATATTGTGGCTCTTAAATTTGGTGCTAATCTGAGAAATAGAGAGATTGCCCAGGTTACGGGAATTTCGGAGAGCAATATCGGTGTGATACTCTACCGGACTATGAAAAAGCTGAAGACTGAAATAGGGAGCGTGGAGCAGCTATGAACAGTAAAGACATACAGCAGAAGTTCTCAGCAGATTTAGATGAAAGTATATATGGAGCGGCAAATGATTTAAAGGGTGCTGGGGAGTACAAGGAGCTGCTGGAGCTAGGCAGGGTTCTGGCCCATAAAGATTTCAGCGAGGGCTCTGACAAAACAGCCATTCTGAATAAGGCTCGGAGAAAGTATGCCGGCCAAAAGGAGGAGAAAGGATTGCGTACAAAACATAGATTAAGACGTCCTGCTGTTATGCTGGCAACTTTGCTAGTGGTTAGCGTATTAAGTGTAACTTTTGTGCAGCCGTCATTTGCACAGGAGCTGTTAATGAAAGTATTGCAAACGATAAACTTAGGCCATATTGTAGCCCATGAAGTAGAATTTTCTGCGGATTCCAACGTGATTCCGGATGACTTTAAGGGGAAGATTTTTGATAGCAAAGGAAATGCGCTTGTGACCCTCGACGCTGCTCAAAAGGCAGGTGATATCTACAATGCTGATGGGGAAAAAATCGTCGGAGTTGAAGACGGCAGACTGGTTACGCAATCTGAGAGGGATCAAGAGAAAGCGGAATTGCTGATCGAGAGGGATTCTAGCAAGCTAAATGAATATACGATTTTTAATGTGGGATTGCCGGAGTATTTGCCAGACGGTTATACCTTTGATCGTGCAGAGTTTTATAAGGATAGCAATGGTGAAGTAATCAACAGCAAATATATTAATTTATATTTTGTTAATGAAGCTACCGATGAGATCATCTCGATGCAGCAGCGGCACGCTGATTCCGAAACGGCTTATGAGATGTCGACGGATGGCACAATCGAAAAAGTGAAGATTAACGGAGCTGATGCTGTATTGGTTAATGGAAAAGGGTTGGACTGGGAAGCCAATGGAGTCTTATACGGTGTAACATCAGCTAGCTTGGACAAGAATGATTTGATCAAAGTTGCTGAGTCTATCCGCTGACTGATTTTTTAGAGAGATAGGCGGTTACTGTTCGAGTATATATAGGCAAGGGGATGATCCATATGGATCTCCCCTTTTTCGCTTTATTGAGGGCACATGCAAACAACGTTTGGGAGAATATAGCTGTACTTCGTACAACTATATTTCTGCGAAATAACGCTTGGATGGATATAATTGTATTTCGTACACTTATTTTCACGATTTATCCCACTATAGGAAGTTTCTCCGCTTTTTAATTGTATAGAATACACTTAAAATCAGAGTAAACCTTTTTGCATATGGAATAAGTGTACAGAATGCAGTTATCTCATAGATTTCTGCGGGATCCGGCCAAAGCTGGCGTGTAAAGCCGAACATCAGCTTCCACCTGCCCATAATCTGTTCAAGCAAAGCTGAAGACTAGCTTCCACCGCCCATAATCTGTTCAAGCAAAGCCGAACATCAGCTTCCACCTGCCCTTAATCTGTTCAAGCAAAGCTGAAGACTAGCTTCCACCGCCCATAATCTGCTCAAGCAAAGCTGAAGACTAGCTTCCACCGCCCATAATCTGCTCAAGCCAAGCTGAAGACTAGCTTCCACCGCCCATAATTTGCTCAAGCCAAGCTGAAGACTAGCTTCCACCTGTCTATAATCTGCTCAAGCAAAGCCGAACATCAGCTTCCACCTGTCCATAATCTGTTCAGCTGGCGGTCAGCCTCGGCTTACTTCATCTACTCCATTAAGCCGCTGCAGAGTAAAAAATAAATCGAACGATTTATTCTCTATGTACCAATACATAGTGTAAGACCGAGGGAGGGATTGAGAGGGATGAAACATCCAAATGAATATTCTCAGCTCATTGCGCTTACGCTAGCCGGCAGCCGTGAAGCGTACAGTGAACTATATGAAGCAACGATTCGGGATGTGTATCAGACCGTTCATTTTCTCGTTCGCGAAACCTCCGATGTGGATGATGTTGTTCAGGAGATTTATATTCAGGTGCACCGGTCGCTTGAGCAATTTGACGTCAATCGTCCTTTTAGGCCTTGGCTTATGGGGCTGGTTATGCGGCAAATTCATGCCTATCGAAGAAAGAGATGGACGCATCTCCGAATGGTTAAAAAAGTAGAGCAGACTGATTTAAGGATGGAACCTGATTTCACTAGTGATGTTGTGGACAGGTTAGCTAACCGCCGTCTACTAGCAAGTGTAGATCGTCTTCCATTTAAGCTGAAGCAGGTGATTATTCTGCACTATTTAAATGAATATTCACAGGAAGAAAGTGCCGCGATACTGGGTATCCCTCTGGGTACGGTGAAATCCCGTATTCATGCTGCACTGCACAAGCTTCGTCAGAAGCCGGAGAATCATACTCTTTTTAAGGGAAAGGTGGAGGACCTGCATGAATTTCAATGAAGAGTTACGGACAGTTCTGCAGGAAGAGGCGAGAAATCTAAGTGCCCCACCGGAACTGAAGAAGCAAATACTAAATCAGACCGAGACGAGATCAGGGGGAAGACGAATGAAAAAATGGCTTGTAGCAAGCATTTTGGCGGCTGCATTATTAATTCCTACTGGAGCTTATGCCGGATATAATTATTTGGCGGATACCCTGTATGGCTCACAAGCAACTGCTGCTACGATTGGAGTAACCCAGCAACAATATGACAGGCTTGAAGCCAAGCTGCAGAACGCGAAACAAAGCTTTAACGAAGAGGAATTTACAAGATTGATGTCTTTACTAGAGGAATTGGGAGCTTACAATCTGCAAATGGCCGATGCTGACGGAGTCTTTCACCTAGAACAGTTAAGTGCGAAAGATCAAAAGGCATATAATGATTTACAGGTTGAGCTTAAACCTTATTTCGAGAAAATGAATGAAAATGAAATCCCTCAGGCAAAGGCGGCTGTCGTTGATCGTGATACTTTCTGGAATGGCGTGCTGGAAAAAGCTGAACAGAGGTTTACTAAAGAAGAGTTTGAGGAGATCGAACAATTAATAAATGAGTTGCAACGCTATGATGCCAAGGTATTTGATGCAGATGGAAGTGTTCATATGGATCGGCTTTCGAAAGAGGAGATACAAAACCAAGAGAAGTTAATTGAAGCGCTCGGTCCTTATATAAATAAGCTGGACATGATGATTAAACCTAGTTCTTAGTTGAATTTAAATGCATGTATTGAATAACTATGGATAGAAGTAGCATTAGAAAAGCCACCAGAAAAGGTCTAATACACCTTGTGTTCTGGTGGTTTTTTACATTCGGCTAATTTGTATTTTATACATCACTAATTGAATAAATGTATAATCAATTAAGCCAAAAAAAAGTATTTGACCACTGGAATAATTAGACATATTATTATTTAAATACTATTTATCTATATATGAATCATGATGGCGAAAGGTGGCTTTGATCATGAAGCAGATGACCATTCGTGCAGAACTGGCGGACTACCTCAAGAAGAATGGAATAACAATTAATCAATTCGCAGAGGTATCTAAAGTGAATTCGGGCACAATTAGCAACATTATCAATGGGAATCGGCCTATAGCCATGCAGCAATTAGACCGTATTACAAAAGGTATGGGATTAGAAGAAGGCGGCTTTTATGATATGTATGTGGAGGAGTGTTTCATACATTCCAATCCCAATTGGAGACGACTTCGACCTTTTCTATATCGCTGTGCTGAACTAGATAAGCTGGAATGTATAAGTCGGGTGATTGGAATCATGATGGACAGCCTATCTTATACACCCTCGTTGTTTGATACAGCAGAAGATTTTTTTGTACAAGGAAAATATGATGCTGCAGCGTTGTTATACCGGAGTGTCGCGGAGAGTGAGAAGTATCAGCATTCAGAGCGGCTGGCTTTTTGCCAATACAGACTGTTCACGATTGCTCTAGGGGGTGATCAGGATCTGAATTTGCGAGCAGCTGTGCAGTTTGAGGGTTTTGTAAATCGGCTTGATGAAGTCGATCAACTTGACGCGCTGAAGGCTCTGGCGAATACATATAGCGCATTGAGGTATTGGGATAAGGTAATGCTCATAGCTATTGAAATTGAAAAAAAAGCATCCATTCAATATAAGTATAATAATGAGCGAGCCAGAAAAAACGGGTTACAGAAGGAACCTGCAATGCCCTTATTTTCATATATTCTATTTTCTTATGTGTTACGTTCAGTAGTTTACAGAGAGCTGGGAGATTATGATAGAGCATTGCAGTATGTTAACCTTTACATGGATATGAGCTGGATCCGTGAGGATACGGAGGAAGCTTTGCAACTTATGAATCGATGTATGGGTTGGGCACAGGGCAATATATATTTACTGAGAATTTTAAAAGGTGATGTGACAGCGCTTCCGGAATATGTGACCTATATTGAAAAAAGAGAGGAAGACATTCTTCCAGGTCTGTTCAAAATCCTTCAGGCAGCCAATCACTATGATTTTAATGTGGATGATATTCTTCAGCGGTTTGAGCAAGAAATATCAGATTATAGAGATCAGCAGAGAAATCTTAAATGTTATAATCGACAAATTATCGAAGACAGATACACTTTTTTTATGGCTGAAATAGCATTGTATTATATAAGAAGAGGAAAATATGAGCTTAGTATAAAGTATATAATGGATAGTTTGGAGACTTCTGTAAGGATTAATAACGAATCCTGTATAATAAAGTGTGTCAGAATGTTTGAGCAGCTTCGGCATACTGCATCTTTAGAAACGCAGAAGCAATACCAAAATCTGATTAGAATCAATGAAAAGAAAAATGGTTTTGTTATTGGAAGTGCCTAGTATTGATAGTTTTATAGAAGAAACAAAAAAGAGTTTTCAGATTAAATCTGAGATCGCTATCTATTGAATTGTAGTAATGCACTTTAATGTAAAATATAGAATTTGACATATACCTCTAATATATTAAATTAGGGAGGTAGTGTTAATGAATGATCAGGAAATTATCCAAAAGAGAATAGAGGGTGCTAGAAAAAAACTTTATTTAATGGAGAGGCAACACGGAGGGCTTTTGCATCCGAATGTGATCAGACAGTCCATGAGATTAGATGAATTAATTAATCAGTACAATAAAGCAGTACATAGCGATAATGAGGATTGAAGAGAATGGTTAAACACCCTACATAATGATATTGCAACTTCTGATGAAGTATAGAGCCAGCGCTGTGCGCGGGCTTTTTGGCTTGTTGGATCTCATAAAATAAATCTATGCTGCACGCTTGTCATGCCCGTCTGCATATTGCGGCCAAGTCCCTCATAGACATGTACTAATCAATGCATTCAAAACAGGTTAAGGGGATGATGTCATGCGCCGGATAACATGGGTACTCGCGATCATTATGAGCGTGGCCCTGGTGATGACGGGGTGCGGGAAGAAGGATGCCGCTTCCGTAGTCAAGGATTTGAACAATGTGGCTGACAAGTTGGAAAGTAAGCAGGGAACGTACCAAGGTTCTGGCACAATGACCCTGTATACCGGGGAACAGCCGCAGGAGTATAAGGTAGAAGTATGGTACAAGAATCCTTCCTACTACCGGATCAGCTTGGCAAATGTTCAGAAGGATATTACGCAGATCGTACTTCGTAATGATGAGGGAGTGTTCGTACTCACACCAAGTATGAATAAGAGCTTCCGTTTCCAAAGCGATTGGCCGGATGATCAAGGTCAGGTCTATCTGTATCAGACGTTGGTTCGTGGCATAGTTTCGGATAATAACCGCCAATTTGTGGAAGATGGAGATAACTATGTGTTCGAGGTAGCCGCGAATTATCAAAGCAATGCCCTTGTGCGGCAAAAGATTTGGCTTGATAAAAAGACTTATGAGCCTAAACAGGTTCAAGTCTCTGATTCTGAGGCGAAGGTAGTTGTAAACGTGAAGTTTGACACCTTCAAATTCGATACGGATTTCACCAAGGATTCCTTTGATATGGAAAAGAACATGGCCTCGGGTAAGTCCGCAGAGAGCACAGTAGCTGAGGTTGATGAGAATGGTAATCCGGTTACAGCTCCTGAGGGCCAAGAACAGGCTGAACAACCAGTGGCAGCAGAGCTTGGAGACTTTGGGATCATTGAACCTGATTATATTCCAGCTGGTGTAGAGTTTAAGGACTCGCATAAATTGGAGGGGAACAAAGACCATGCTGTTCTCATCCGATATGATGGGATTTATCAGTACACTATTATGGAATCCCGTCCACTGGACCGTGCGGTAGCACTGGCGCCTGGAACCCTGAAAGACCTTGGTTTTACATGGGGAGTTCTGAGTGGGGATGAGCAGCAGACATTGACTTGGATGTCTGAGGGAGTAGAGTACCGAATTACAAGTGCCAATCTTCCTGCTAATGAAATGATGCAAATTGCCGCTTCTATGGAGGCACAATCGGGTAAATAATAAAAAGTAGGCGGATACTGCGTTTTGTGGGATTCTTTCCTCTACAACGTAGTATCCGCTTTTCTTTATTTGCCGGGGCTCCAGCACACATTGACAGCCACCTTCTGTAGCATTACCATTGGTACTAAGACAATGATTAATGCAATGCAGCAATGACGTTTTACTACAACGTAAGAAGGTGACTTGAAGTGCAAGCAAGCTATCGACCGACAGTAGCCGAAATTAATCTGGATGATTTGCGTGCCAATTACGAAGCCTTTCGCCGCTACTTGCCGGCAGAGACAAAGTTTATGGGATGCGTCAAAGGAAATGCGTACGGCCATGGAGCAGTGGAAGTGACACGGGAGCTGGAAAGACTCGGAGCAGATTATGTTAGTGTGGCTTTTTTGGATGAAGCATTGGAGCTGCGTCAGGCGGGAATACTGATTCCTATACTGGTGCTTGGCTACACTTCCCCAGAAGGAATAGCCGTTGCCTGGGAGAACCATGTAACTGTAACACTGTTCACACCGGAGGTACTGGAGGCTATAAGACAGCTTCCTATAGATCCGGAACATCGGCTGAAGGTGCATATCAAGATTGATAGCGGGATGGGACGACTGGGTCTTTTACCAGCTGACGCACCTGCGTTTATCTCTGAAGTGCAGTCTGTTGCGCAGGCGGAGCTGGAGGGTATGTTTACCCATTTTGCCAAGGCAGACGAACAAGACAAAAGCTATACACTGGAACAGCATCGACGGTTCATGAGCGTGGCGGAAACGCTGCGGGAGCAGAACATTCAGATCCCGATCATACATACGGGCAATAGCGCTACGGCCATTGATTCACCTTATTTATCCAGCAACATGGTGCGTGTAGGCATCAGCTTGTACGGATTTTATCCCTCCACAGAGGTGAACCGTCAACTGGTAGAACTACGTCCGGTATTGACGCTGAAGACGCAGGTTGTATATGTCAAAAGCCTGCCTGCCGGTTGGGGCGTCAGTTACGGCACTAGGTACATCACAGAGAGCGAGGAGATTATTGCAACGCTACCTGTGGGGTACGCAGATGGATATTCCCGCATGCTAACTGGCAAAGCGGAGGTGCTAATACGTGGACGCCGCGTTCCTGTCGTCGGAACAATCTGCATGGATCAGTGTATGGTATCACTCAAATCTTTCGCTGCAGAAGCGGAACAAATTAAAGCAGGCGAAGAAGTTGTTCTCATCGGCCGTCAAGCTGACGTGATGATCACGGCAGACGAGTTGGCTCTCCAGCTTGGAACAATTCACTACGAGGTTATCTGCATGTTGGCTCATCGGGTGCCCCGCGTTTATATAAGTGAAGGCACACTTCCTAAATTAGTAAATGCTCTGCTCACAAACTGAAAGTTCTTGACAGTGATGTTATACAAGGGAGAAAATAGAAGGAATTGTATCGTATTAGGAGATGTGACTAAAAGCCTATACGAACCACCATTTCTAGTTTATAATGGGATGCAGCATACTTGATATACTGGCGGCATATATTCCTTGTATAAAATTCCTTGTATATTGTAACACTGGAACACAAGGGCAGAAGGTTTGTGGGGGTGGAAGAGAAGGTGGCTAATTTGCAGAACACCAAAAGAATCATGATCAGCTTGCCCGATCATCTCTTGCAGGAAGTGGACGGAATTGTTCAATTGGAGAATTCCAACCGGAGTGAATTGATTAGGCAGGCCATGAAGCTGTACTTGAGCGAACGGAGGAAACGTTCCATCCGGGAGTCCATGCAGCGCGGCTACATGGAAATGGCTAAGATCAACTTGACCATGGCATGCGAGGCTTTCCTCGCGGAGGAAGATGCAGACAGCACTCTTGGCCGCTTAGTAAGCGGGGTGTAGACATTGATCGTTAAACGTGGCGATGTTTTTTTTGCTGATCTTTCGCCGGTTGTAGGTTCTGAACAAGGCGGAGTAAGGCCAGTTCTGGTCATCCAGAACGATATTGGCAATCGCTTTAGCCCGACGGTAATTGTGGCTGCAATCACAGCCCAAATCCAGAAGGCTAAGTTACCTACACATGTGGAAATTGACGCAGCTGCTCATGGCTTTGACAGAGATTCTGTTATTTTGCTGGAACAGGTTAGGACGATTGACAAACAACGCTTAACTGACAAGATCACCCACCTTGATGATGAAACGATGAAAAAGGTGGATGAATCGCTGCAAATCAGCCTTGGTCTGATTGATTTTTAATCACCCTAGGTTATAGATAACTCATGAGATTGGCGCTCGGGTACGAATCCGGGCGTCTTTTAATGTGCGTTTTTGCGTATAGTAAATAAAGAATCGTTAGGTCTTCACTTTTTGAAAATGATCTGATATTATTAGACCGTACGGTCGGTTTAGGAGGTGCTTAGAATCAAAGGACGCTCAGACGGAGAAGAAACTAAAAAAAGAATTGTGCGCAAGGCCACGCAGCTGTTTGTACAGAAGGGTTATGCTGCCGTAACTATGAATGAAGTTTGTGTAGCCTCGAATGTCAGTAAAGGCAGTCTGTATCACCATTTTCCGAGCAAGGATGAGCTTTTTCTATTTGTAGTGGAAGTGGATACGTTAGAGTGGCTGCAAGCGTGGGATGATAAGAAACAGGAAATTGTAGGGATCGAAGAACGATTTTATGCGTTAGCCGAACACTACGCAAATGATTTTCAGAATCCATTGATTCATGCGCTCGAGGAATTCTCCAGAAGCAGATGCCACCCGGAAGAGATTAGCAAGCGGCTTTCACTTCTTTATGAAGCAGCCTCACATGCTTGTCGTGATCTTTTGAAGGAAGGTATTGAAACGGGATATTTGGTAAAAGGCGACTTAGAGAACTATGTAATCATCGTGAGTGGCATGCTTGAAGGGATTGGAAGAGTTTCTGAATTCTCGATTCATGAGAAGACCCAGGAGGATATAAAAAAATATTACCGGGAAGCAGTAAATTTATTATTACAAGGGATCCGTACGGGGTAAGATAACGAGGGGCATGAAAAGAAGCTTTACATTCAGGAACATGAAGGCTGAAGCTTCTCAAAGGCACCGGAATAGGAAGGGTTATTTTTTTACTATTATTTAGACCGGATGGTCGGTCTTAACATGCATAATATTCGAAGTTTTGGCTTTAAACACACGGAGGGTTAATACAATGTCATTGTTACTTAGAAACAGAGGCGCTATGCTGCTTGTTATGCTTAATATTTTTCTGGCTTTTACTGGAATTGGGCTAGTAGTCCCAATAATGCCAACCTACATGAATGAGCTTGGGATCAGCGGAAGTACTGTCGGTCTCTTGGTCGCCTCCTTCTCGCTTGCCCAATTATTAATATCGCCATTTGCCGGCAGATTATCCGACAGAATCGGTAGAAAAAAGGTGATTGTAGCAGGTTTGATCGTGTTTGCGATATCGGAGCTGATTTTTGGTCTGGCCAATGTACCCTGGCTCTTGTTCGTTTCGAGATTGCTTGGTGGTGCAGGAGCTGCTTTAATTATGCCGGCAGTTATGGCTTATGTAGCGGACACGACTTCTTTTGAAGAGAGAGCTAAAGGAATGGGGCTAATTAATGCAGCCATTACCACCGGCTTTATTATTGGTCCTGGGATTGGCGGTTATCTTGCTGAGCTTGGAATGCGGGTACCCTTTTTCTGTGCAGCGGGTGCAGCTGGAGTTGCAGCTCTAATTACAGTTTTAATTTTGCCTGAGTCTCTGTCTGAAGAGAAACGTAAGGAAGCGACGTTATCAAAAAATAATCAGGAAAGCTTCTTGACGCAGCTGATGCGTTCTTATCGCGAACCGTATTTTTTCGGCTTAATTATTGTATTTGTCATGGCTTTTGGGCTGGCTAATTATGAAACGGTGTTCGGATTGTTTGTGGACCATAAATTTGGCTTTACGCCTAAGGATATCGCTTTTGTAATTACCTTTGGTTCTATTGCAGGTGCGGTGGTGCAGGTGTCCGCGTTTGGCTGGATCTTGAATAAATTCGGGGAGAACAAGGTGATCTCCACTTGTCTTATAGTCTCATCATTGTTTATTCTGCTGACCTTGTTTGTAAGCGGCTTTTGGGCGATTATTACGGTTACCTTTATTGTGTTCTTTGCAATGGATATTCTGCGTCCAGCAGTAGGTACACAGCTTTCCAAAATGGCCGGAGAATCGCAGCAAGGTTTCGTAGCGGGAATGAACTCAGCTTATACAAGTCTCGGAAATATTGCTGGGCCTATCGTCGCAGGGTATTTGTTTGATCTTAGTATTAACTTCCCATATGGGGCAGCCGCGCTCGTTCTGGCTTTGTGTTTTGTATTGTCACTGAGTTCCGGCAAACGGGGAATGGGGCAGCGGGCGTAATCGCTAAATCCGGGCTCTGACCCGTCCACGATGCCTCGCTATATGCGCACAGCGGTTCAGTACAACGCGCGCTATTCGGGCTGGTCTTTGGTGCAGAGCCGAATCTGTGATACTATTTTAATTATGAGATCAAGATATGTATAAGCAGATTGTGTACGGGAAGAGGGATACTAATGGCGGTAGATAACAGCAATACGGAAGTCATTACGGATGAGGCAAACGCACAGCGGGAGCAGGAATTGATAACCGTAGCGATTGCCAAGGAATTGAACATTAGTCTGAAACAGGTACGCACTACGGTAGGACTGCTGGATGAGGGAAATACCATTCCGTTCATCGCCAGATATCGGAAGGAAATGACGGGTGAGCTGGACGAGAATGCGCTTCGTGATATTGAAGAACGGCTGGGTTATCTTCGCAATCTAGGCGAACGTAAAAAAGACGTTATACGCAATATTGAAGAGCAGGGCAAGCTGACCAAGGAGCTTCATGAGCAAATTATCAATGCGGTCAAACTTCAGGAAGTAGAGGACTTGTATCGTCCCTTCAAGCAAAAGCGTAAGACGCGGGCTAGTGTTGCGAAGGAAAAAGGACTTGAGCCGCTGGCTAACTGGATCTTGGAGCAGCAAAGACAAGGGGACCCGCAGACTGAAGCATCGAAATATATTGATGTGGAAAAGGGAGTAGAGAGCGCAGACCAAGCGCTGCAAGGCGCACTGGACATCATTGCCGAGAACATAGCAGATGATCCTGCGATCCGCTCTTGGGTTCGCCAGTATACAGCAAGTCAAGGTATTCTTGTGTCTGAAGCAAAGGATGCAGAACAAGAATCCGTATACGAAAATTATTATAGTTACCGTGAACCTGTACACAAAATGCCACCTCACCGCATCCTAGCAATTAACCGTGGTGAGCGTGAAAATATATTAAAGGTAGGCATTGAGGTCGTCACTGATAAAATTCATGCCTATATTGCACGGAAAATTATTAAAGGGCCATCCCCGGTGAAGGAACTGCTGGAAGCAGTGACTGAGGATGCCTACAAACGTTTGATTGCTCCTTCAGTAGAGCGCGAAGTTCGTGGAGAGATGACCGAACGTGGGGAGAACCAGGCGATTTCGATCTTCTCTGGCAATCTACGTAGCCTGCTGCTGCAACCGCCAGTCAAGGGGCGTTGTGTTCTGGGGGTTGACCCTGCATACCGTACTGGATGTAAGCTAGCCGTTGTAGACGATACTGGTAAGCTGCTAGAGGTAGCCGTGACCTATCCGACGCCGCCGAATAACAAGAAGCGCGAAGCTGCTGCTAAGTTCAAAGAGTTGATTGCTAAGTACGGCATTCAGCTCATCGTAATCGGCAATGGCACAGGCTCGCGTGAAACGGAGCAGTTTACGGCAGAAGTGATTGCCGAGATTGGCAATCCAGAGCTGGCGTACCTGATCGTTAATGAAGCGGGAGCGAGTGTCTATTCTGCTTCCAAGCTGGCGCAGGAGGAATTCCCGGATCTGGATGTAGCGGAGCGCAGCGCGGCTTCTATCGCCCGCCGTGTGCAAGACCCGCTGGCGGAGCTGGTGAAGATCGATCCGAAAGCTATAGGTGTGGGACAGTACCAGCATGACGTCTCCCAAAAGCATCTGGAGGAGAGTCTTAAAGCCGTCGTGGAATCGGCGGTTAACCATGTTGGCGTAGATGTCAATACGGCATCTCCTGCCTTGCTCTCTTATGTAGCAGGGGTTAATGGAACGATTGCTAAGAATATCGTTAAATTCCGCGAAGAGAACGGCAAGTTCACGACCCGGAAGCAGCTGCAAAAGGTTCCTCGTCTAGGTGCCAAGTCCTATGAGCAATGTATCGGCTTCTTGCGGATTCCGGGTGGAGACAACACCTTGGACCGCACGCCTATTCACCCCGAGTCCTATCCGGTGGTGGATCGTTTGTTCCGTGAGCTAAGCCTCGATGTGAATAAGCTTGGCAGCAAAGAAGTAGCCTCACAGCTTGAGGTGCAAAATGCCGAGGAGCTGGCTGTGAAGCTGGATGTCGGCGTGCCTACGCTGCGCGACATCCTGGAGAGCTTGCAGCGTCCGGGCCGCGATCCGCGCGAGGAGCTGCCGCTGCCGATCTTCCGCACCGATGTGCTTAAGATCGAGGATCTGGTTCCTGGCATGGAAATGCAGGGAACCGTCCGCAACGTTATCGATTTCGGCGCATTCGTCGATATCGGCATCAAAAATGATGGGCTGGTGCATATTTCCCAGCTCAGCGGCAGCTTTGTGAAGCACCCGATGGACGTCGTCTCCGTAGGAGACAATGTCACCGTCTGGGTGATGGGTGTTGACCTGAAGAAGGGCCGGGTCAGCCTGACCATGCGTCCGCCGCGTGTTGAGGCGGGAAGCGTGAAGTAGACAGATCGCATTGATCCTCAAAGAACGACAACAAGAAGCCAGTCTCCTATTATTGGGGACTGGCTTCTTGTTGATTATTTTCAGCTGCAACCCTTTTTGTCATTATAGGAGTGAAGGACGTGCACTCTTTGGGTAAGTTTAGAGTAACAGTTGAACTAATGGCTTATTACTAGGAGGAGATAGATGTGGGAAATCCATTGAAAGAATTAAAAAATAGTGTGAATGGCCTAAAGCAATCCCTTGATGGAGTTAAGCAATCGGTAGAGGGATTGAAAGAACCTATAGATGAGATGAAGGGAAATATTCAGGTCACGTTGGAGCAAGCGAAGGACAGATCTGAGGGATTTAAATCGGAGATCAATCGTATGAAGGAATGTGTGGAGGAAACTAAGCTGGTTGTTAATGAGGCGAAGGAAACGGTAATGGAGGCGGGCGAGGTGTTATACACTCAGAAACGCTATAAAAAATTGTTGAAGCGAAACCGAAAAATGCAGCCTGCAAAGGCAGGCCGCCGTTTACTATAATCCGCCGGAAGTCCAAACATTCACCGCAGTTACAACCCGTACCTTTTAATTATAGGAATGAGAGGGAAGCGCATTTAAAAAAATCTGCAACAGCTCATTTACCGAAGCATCCATATTGGAACGTTGCTCAGCTGCAAGCCAATCCTCTTGAATGATGATGTAGCTGCAGGAGCTGCTTTTTAAATAGCTGTATATTATTTGTGCTTCGTCAATCTCATGGCGCCCGATCGCTGCCGAGGTCTGATTGGTTTCACTCTGAAAGGTGTTCATAATCGCTGACTTTATTGCCGCTTGCAGGTGGGTGATATCCGGTTGATCATATTGTAGCTTGGTATGGGACAGGATACGGTTGCCCTTGAGCAGAATAAGTTTAAGCGTCTGTTCATTCATGGCCTCAAGAACTGCGATATTCTGATTCTCCTGTGCGAATTCGATGACCTTCTCTTTGTGAATCAGGAAGCTGACAGCTCCAATATAGTCCCTGTATTTGGCGGCGGTTTCGAAGTCATAGTGCTCCGCGGCCACTGCCATCCGTTGCTCCATTTCCTCAAGGATACTGGAATCTGAGCCGTTTAGTAAGCCAATGACTCGATCAATAATTTTATTATATTGAACAGCGGCATCTCCGCCTGCACACATCCCTATGCATAGGCCAAGCGAATGGTTTAGGCATAGGGAATTTTTAAAGCTAGGGTTACTGCAAAGGATTCTTGAACTTTCTTTAATGCCTTGCACGGCCCGTTCCACGGTGCTTCTGCTTGTATAGGGACCAAAAACCTGAGTGCCTTCTTTGACCGCAGGATCATAGGTAATCTCTAACGAACGTATTTTTTCATCCGCTCCTATTACGATATAGGTATAAGCCTGCGGATTTTTCATTTTTTTATTGTACATGGGTTTGATCTCTTTAATTAATTTGCATTCCAGCATAAAGGCTTCAAATTCGGTATCCGTAAGGATGATTTCCAGATCTTTAATATTTCTTACAAGCTGTTTAACCTTTGGGGAATGAGATTTTGAGTTTTGAAAATAGGATTGGACTCTCCGTTTTAACTGTTTTGCCTTGCCAACATATATAATATGACCGAGATTATCCTTCATGAGATAAACGCCGGGAGTTAGGGGAAGGCTTTTAAGTTTTTCTGTTAAATGAATAGTAACCCCGCCCTCTCATAAGAGTTGTATGATTGATAGTTTTAGTATAAGCTTGCAACCTTCATTTGTTCAAATCAGTCTAAAGAGTGAAGAATCAAAGCTAAGGAGGGATCTTATGTACTTCGCAAAAAAAATCGGTGGGCTGGCGCTTATAGCAGCTATGTTATGGCTTACAGCCTGCAGTGGAACGCCAGAAGCGGGAACGGAGCCGAAGCAGACGCCTGAGCAGTCACAAGAGCAGGCACCAGTGCAGACGCCAAAGCAGACACCAGAGCACACACAAACTGCACAGCCAGCGGCTACTACACAACCACCACAGGAGACGGAACTACCACAGGAGACGAAGACATCAAGTACGGGGCAGCCGCAGGATCTAGAGGGATTGCCGCCATTAGTTGAGGAAGCGGCGTCTACGGTAATGAACTCCATTAAGAATAAGGATATGAAGCAATTAGCGGCGTGGGTACATCGGGATAAAGGGCTACGCTTCTCTCCATATGCATACGTGGATACAAAAAATGATCTTGTATTCACCCAGGAGGAAGTAGAAGGATTAATGAATGACTCTACCAAAAGAGTCTGGCGAACATTTGCTGGCTCCGGTGATTTAATCGAGCTTACATTCGCAGATTACTACAAGCGGTTTGTCTACGATGCGGACTTCATTCAGAAGGCCGAAATTGCTGTGAACAAGGGGCTTGGACAAGGGACGACGATCAACAACTTAAACGAAGTGTATCCAAAGGAGCAATATGATTTCGTTGAATATCATATTGCTGGTATCGATCCTTCTGTCGAGGGAATGGATTGGCGCAGCCTGCGTCTAGTTTTTGAGAAGATCGGAGAAGACCATGCATTAGTCGGCATTATTCATGATCAATGGACGCCTTAGCTTACGGACTCAGATGACGCTATTATGGACGCCTTAGCTTACGGACTCAGATGGCGCTATTATGGACGCTGTTTGCCTGCTTCAACTGATTATTCACATCCGTTGGCATACGCTGATCCTTACGGACCTAGATGACGCTATTCGCGTTTTTTTAGCGATTAGAGCACAGTTTCGGACTCCAGTGCAGCTATTCATCAGAAAAAGGCATATCTATGGTGCTTTTTGAGCCAATAGCGACGATGGAGTCCTTTAGTAGTCCAAATGTGCGATTATGCAACGAATAAGGTCAACTGGGTCCGATAGTAGCTGCATTCCTATCCGCTGTAGACCCATCTGTTGCACACCTAACTGCTGCACACCTAACTGCTGTGCACCTAACTGCTGTGCACCTAACTGCTGTGCACCTAACTGCTGTGCACCTAACTGCTGTGCACCTAACTGCTGTGCACCTAACTGCTGTGCACCTAACTGCTGTGCACCTAACTGCTGTGCACCTAACTGCTGTGCACCTATCTACTACACACCTATCTTCTGCACACCCATCTGCTGCGTTCGCATAACGCAAACATTGGAGCATCGCTGATTTGTATATTGTTTTTGGCTACCTGCTTCAGCGGATTTTCATATCCGTTGATACACGCTGATCCTTACGGACCCAGATGACGCTATTCGCGTTTTTTTAGCGATTAGAGCACAGTTTCGGACTCCAGTGCAGCTATTCATTAGAAAAAGGCACATCTATGGTGCTTTTTGAGCCAATAGCGACGATGGAGTCCGATAGCATCGTAAAAGTGGCATATTTTTGCGTATAAGGTCATCTGAGTCCGATAGCTGCTGCGTCCGTGTAAATATGATCTAATCGCTCGAAGTTTGATGTTCATCATCGCCAAATAGCTTCATGCACACAAATATGATCTAATCGCTCGAAGTTTGATGTTCATCATCGTCAAGTAGCTTCATGCATACAAATATGATCTAATCGCTCGAAGTTTGATGTTCATTACCGTCAAATAGCTTCATGCACACAAATATGATCTAATCGCTCGTAGTTTGATAATCCTCACTGCCAAGTAATCAGCATTTCTGAGCCTGAGTTAGCTTGAGGACCCAGATGTCGCTATTCGTATGTTTTTAGCGATTGGAGCACAGTTCGGACCCAAGTGCAGCTATTCGTTAGAAATAGGTTCATATTGGGTGCTTTTTGAGACAATAGCGACGATGGAGTCCGATAGCTAACAACAAGTTGGATTATGAGACGATCTATGGGGAATTACCAAAGACGTCCCACCCCTGCTTAAATATGTGTCAGACCCTGGTGGGGCCTCCTCTGTAAAAGTGGGGGCAAAAATTATAATCAGTACAGCTTTTTTTTCGGGAAATATGCTTTAAGCATGGAGTCTCAAGTGCGCTTCAGGAATTTCCCCCTGCACCGGAAGCCACACCAAAAAAACCGGCAGAGGATTCTGCCGGGTAATACAGGATAGATTAAGAAATTAAATATTAGCAGGTTTAAGCTTTCTCGCTTCTTGCAGATGAAAAGACAAGTATAATCCTAATCCGGCAAGAGCCGTCAACGTCCAGAATGCAATGTGGACCCCTTTGAGCATATCCAATGGAAAGGATAAGGAACTGGCACTCGCAGTAGAAGTCATTATCGTTACAAGCAAGGCGCCTCCTATTGAACCGCTGAGCGAGCGCAGCGTGATTGTCATTGGAGAAGCATGTGCAACCATGGTGTTGGGGATACTTGCCATGGCATAGGCCGTAATTGGAGCCATAACTGCCCCTACTCCAAACATAAGCAGGGCATACATTATAACCAGTAGATTAAAGGACGTCTCTGTTGATAACGTGAGGGCAAGAGCCACTGCCATGATCAGAATGAGCAGAAATCCTCCCTGGGTTACGCGGCTAACCCCAAACCGGTCATATAGTCTGCCTGAGATCAGACCGGAGACACCAATCAGCAGTGCACCTGGCAACAACATAAGCCCGGACTCCCTTGGTGTTAAGCCTCTTATCGTCTGTGCATACAGAGGAAGAAGGAGTTCAACTCCCACCATCACCGCAAATAAGATCACCCCCACAATAGAAGAACGGGTAAAGGAGCGGTGCCGAAACAGCTTGAAATCGAGCAAAGGTGCCGTGAGCTTGAGCTGTCTTTTAATAAACAGCGCCACGATCAGGAATCCGGCCAGAAGGATGATCCCTGCGACAACAGGATTTCCCTTTTCTTCCCCGACAATGCTAAAACCATATAATATACCAGCGAATCCGAGTGAAGAGTAGATAATGGACCTGGTGTCGAGCTTGGTCTGATGAGTCTCTCCCACGTTCCGCAGCGTGAAATGCGCTAAGAATAAATTGGCGGCTGCGAGCGGAGCCACAGCATAAAACAACAGTCTCCATGAATGATTCTGAACCACGAACCCAGACAGAGTAGGCCCAAGTGCAGGAGCCAACCCCAGAACCAAACCGACTACTCCCATCGCTGCACCGATTTTCTCCTTCGGGAAGACTCTGAGTATCGTCGTCTGAAACAGAGGGAACAGCAGACCCGCACCGATGCCTTGAACCAAACGCCCCGTCAGGACTAGGGGGAAACTCCAGGCGATCCCGGCAATCAGTGTTCCTGCTGTGAACGCTCCGACAGAGGCCATGAACAAGGCCCTCGTAGTAAACTTTCCGATCAAAAATCCAGCAACAGGAACAGTTATACCTATCATCAGGTAGTACACCGTAATCAGCCACTGCGCTTGATTCTCATGAATGGCAAGATCCTGCATGACACGCGGCAACGCCGTATTTAACATCGTTTGCATTAATTGGGCTAGAAAATTGGCAACCACCAGAGAGGCTACAATAATGCTGGGTTTATTAGTCAAGCTGTCTTCACCGCTTTCAGAGGTATTATTGGGATGCAACGAGCTGCTGCAAGGCATGTATGGATAACATCCCCACCTCTTGTTGCCGTAGTTGTCCATCCTTGAATATGAGTGTGGCCGGTATACTCATCACGTGGTATTTTCCAGTCGTCTCCGGGTTGTCATCCACATTGACCTTCACTACAGTTATTGTAGCATCCGACTCCCGCTCAAACTCTTCCAGCACAGGTGCAAACATCCGGCACGGTCCGCACCAGGGCGCCCAGAAGTTGACTACAGTTATTCCTTTCGATTGAATGAGTTGTGCAAAAGTAGCATCTTCCGCATGGAGAACTGCCATTATGAATCATCCTTTCAAGATTAATAAAATATATTACAGATCCATTATATCTATAATTAGGATAAATAATAGACTTAGTGTATCCACAATATATCTAAATCAGTATTTTGTCAAACCGATTTTCACTTACTCCTGTGCTTGTACATATAAAACAAAAAGATCCGTTAAGTGCGCTTGAAGCAGTTGATAGATCTATGATTGTAAATGATGCGGTCGAGAGGACTCGAACCTCCACGATATTGCTGCCACACGAACCTGAATCGGGCATGCAATTCGGTCACTAGCGGGTTGTAAAATCCTTGTATAATCAAGGATTTTTGCGGTTTTTCTGTTTTTCTCAAGCACAACAAGGGGATGCCGAGTTCACCCAAAACGCAGTCAATTTTGTAAGTTTGAAAGAACTCAGAGAGAACTCAGAGAGAACTAGACAAGAAACAGCTGTGTTTAAGGTCATCTGAGTCCGATAGCGGCGTTACTTAATCAATTAGAGTTCGGAGTTGGGATAAAGGGGGAAGGAACAACAAACAGCAAACAAGGGATGCTTCAGCAGCCATATGATGGCTTTTGAGGCATCCCTTCTCCGTATCTCAGCCGTCATAAACGGCAGCTGGAAGTCCAAATATACACCGCAGTTGCGTTGGACTCTTAACTCTAAAACCTTCAAGTTGAATTTATATTATTGTGCCGCGCTAGAAGACGAATAAGAAGCAGAGCCAGTTACAGGTTGAGCGACAGCTTTGTATCCATCTGGCAGATAAGTGGCAACAGATGCCTTTGTGATCACCTGCGCGTACATTTTCCCTGGTTCAGGAGCAGTCACGTTAAAGTAAATCACAGCCGTATTGTCTTTACCAAATTCGATTCGCTCAATCACCAGCCCATACCCGGGGTTAGGCAGATTATTAACGGTAAGTGTGGCTTTATTTACGCCTTCACCCGCTTTGGTCAACGTAACCTCTGTTTCGTAGGTGGGAGTAGTGGGACTGCCATTAGATACAATTACACGTTTAGCAAAAGCGGCTGCATCATAGATGAGAGCGGCTGCTTCAGAGCGGGTAATAGCATCATTTGGCCGGAAATTACCGTTCTTATCGAGTGTGGCAATATGTGTATTCAGCAGGATCTGGAGACTATTTATAACCTCCGTAGAGAGTTTATCGCCATCCTTAATGTCTACATGCATCAGCGTAACAGGGAAGTTACCTTTACTTTGCAGCGCTTGCGTCAATAAGTGAGCGAACTGAGCACGGGTGATGGTTCCGTTAGGATCCACTGTCCGGTCGAGTGAAAGACCATTTTGCTTGGCAGTCAGGAAAGCCGAAGCATACCAGGCTTTGTCGTTTACTTTATCGAAATAATCACTGGCTTTGGAAGAGTTACTACCTACCGCTGGTTGCGGAGTCAGATTCAGACCCCCAACGATGAATTGTATCCCTTGCGCAAAGCTTACCTTAGATTTAGGGGCAAACTTATCTTTGTCTACTCCGTTTATAATCCCCTCTTTATGCAAAGAGTTGATTTTTGCTTCCGCAGGATCACCTTTCAAATCTGAAAAAGCAAAAGCGGATGCCCCAAAAGACACACTCGCTGCCAAAATGCCGCAGGCTATAGTCATTTTTTTAGCGTTATTTATGAATAATGGTTTTTTCATTTGCGTCACCTCCATACTCTTAGATGGTAGATTAGACCAAAATGTTGCATAGATTTTAAAATATTATAACGATTCGAGTAAAAACTTATCCGCGCAGGAGTGACTCGGCACCATCTACATAAATCTCAGTTCCCGTAACATGAAAAGATTCATCCGATGCGAGAAATAATACCAGATTGGCAACCTGCTCAGGCTTACCCGGTGCATTTTCCAGCGGATGATTACCTTCCGGAAATTCCACAGGAATCTTCACTTCTTGAAGATCATCGCTTTTATACGTATTATCTCCAATTTGTGTATCGATTGATCCAGGACAGATTGCATTTACACGGATGCCGTATTGCGCCAGCTCTAGTGCAGCCATTTTCATAAAAGCAACTTGTCCTGCCTTGGAAGATGAGTAAGCGGAAGCGCCAATGTTCGAGAATACTCGGTTGCCGTTAATGGAGCTGGTGATAATGATGCTGCCGCCATTTTCTTTCATATGGGGGATGGCATATTTTACTGTGGCAAAGGTGCTGCGTAGGTTGGTATCCAGTGTCTGGTCCCAATCTTCGATTTCTAGTGTTTCGATTGGAGACCATGTACCATTAATGCCAGCATTGGCAAAAACAATATCAATCTTCTCGGCCGCCTCCCCAACCTTACGAATACTTTCTTCGACCAGACCTGGATTGGAGACATCGCATTCAATTACTGTTGCTGTACCGCCAATAGATTCAATCTCACGTTTAGTTTCATAGGAATCCTCGGGAGTGCGGTCAAGCATATATACCTTAGCTCCGTGTTGGGCAAACCTTATGGCTGTAGCTTTTCCAATACCGGAACCAGCACCTGTAACCACTGCAACTTTATCCTGCAAACGTTTATCTGTCATGATGAATTTCCTCCTCGGCGTTAGATTTCTTATTAGTAATTACATACCCGGCATAGCTGAATCTAACCAATTGAACTGGAGGGTGGAACAACGTGGGTGGATATATTACTATGGAATATAAGGATGTAAATAATATAAATTCAGATAAATCTAGCTCATGATAGGGGAACTATAGATGATTCAGCAGCAGGGAGCAGAACGGATTAATGTGGGGATATTTGCCCATGTGGACGCCGGGAAGACGACAACAACGGAGCATATTTTGTATGAAAGCGGTCGCATTCGCGCGCTTGGCAGCGTAGACACTGGGACGGCATTGACGGATTCAATGGATGTGGAGCGGCAGCGGGGGATATCCGTACGGGCGGCATTGGCTTCTTTTGCTTGGAAAGGTGTGCAGATTAATCTGGTCGATACCCCGGGGCACGTCGATTTTCTGTCCGAAGTTGAGCGGTCTTTGCGGGTGATGGATTGTGCGGTGCTTATTCTTTCAGCCGTGGAGGGTGTGCAGGCCCAAAGTGAGATGATCTGGAACGCGCTGCGGAAGCTGGGAATCCCCACGCTTATTTTTGTGAACAAAATGGATCGCGTAGGCGCTAACCCTGAAGCTGTGCTGGCAGAAGCGCGAAATTATTTGTCTAGTGATATCATTCCAGTTCAGCAACCCATCGGCAAAGAGAAGGGGTACATAGGAGCAAGAGATTTATGGGAGAACGAAGCTGATGCTAGCGCACGAACAGAATTATTAGAGGCGTTAGCGGAACGGGACGAAGAGCTGTTGGAGAAGTATATGTCAGGTAGCACTATTGATTTGGCTGAATGGAAAAAATATATGAAAACAGCCTCCTCATCAGGCCGCTTTTTTCCGATGGTTTATGGCGTCGCCGCCAAGGGGCTTGGGATTACTGCCTTGCTGGATGCGATGGTTGAGTATTTTCCGCGCGCTGGTGGGAATGTGGAGGGGGCGGTGTCAGGCATCGTATACAATATTCAGCGTGATAAAAGTATGGGACGGATGGCGTTTGTCCGCCTTTATGAAGGGACGATCCGTAACCGCGATACGCTGATGAATTATACGCAGGATATTCAGGGGAAAGTGACCCAGATCCGCAAGGTCGAAGGTGGTCGGACCGAGGATGTCGGAGCGCTTGAAGCCGGAGATATTGCTGTTATCTATGGCCTTTCAGGGGTGCGCATCGGAGATGTGCTCGGCCATCCGGGGGCCATTCCGGAGGAGGCGAAGCTGGCTGTGCCGCTGCTAACGGTGCGTGTATTCTGGGAACCAGATGTGGATGACCATAAGGTTATCGGAGCGCTGCAGGAACTGGCGGATGAAGATCCGCTTTTGGATGCGCAGTGGCTGCAGGATGAGCGGGAGCTGCATATCAAAGTAATGGGACCGATTCAGCTGGAGATTCTGAACAGTGTTCTGGAGGAGCGATATGCGCTGAAGGTTACTTTCGGTCAGCCTTCTGTCATATATAAAGAAACGCCAGCCCGTGCCGGGGAAGGTTTTATCGCTTACACGATGCCGAAACCGTGCTGGGCGATTCTACGCTTTCAGATTGAGCCGGGATCTCCGGGCAGTGGTTTAGTCTACGATTCGGTAGTGCGGAGTTCCGACCTGCTGCCGCAATACCAGAGCGAAACCGCACGCCGAGTACCAGAAGCCTTACAACAGGGTTTGTATGGCTGGGAGGTTACCGATCTTAAAGTGACCTTGATCGAGGGACAACATCATGTGTGGCATACCCATCCGCTGGATTTTGCGGTGGCGACTCCGATGGGAATTATGGACGGACTCGCTCGGGTAGGCACTAAACTCCTAGAGCCGATTCTGCAGGTTCGCATCGTGGTTCCTGAGGAGAATGGCGGACGGGTGATGAACGACCTCGTTCAGATGCGCGGCACGTTCGAGCCTCCCGTGCTGCAAGGCGAGCGGATGATCATCGAAGGACGTCTGCCGCTGGCAACATCGCTCGATTATCCCGTCAGCTTAAGCTCCTACACGAAGGGGCGCAGCACGTTTACTTCTTTTTTTGCCGGCTATGAAGAATGTCCACCAGACGTATCTGCTGAGCGCACCCGCCGGGGCGTGAACCCACTTGATCAGGCGAAATATATATTAAGTGTGCGAAAGGCACTGCAAGGTTAAATTGAGCTTGAGTGTTAAATAGGCTGACGGGGAATAAAAAACTAGAGAGTGTGCGAGGATGTTGGTACTAAGATATACTCAGAAAACTATTAGAAGATATGAAAGTAGCTCCAGTAGAAGTAGAAGTAGAAGTAGAAGAGATCTCCTCGTTTTTTAGTTGGCATGTGAATATTATACAGCTCAGAAAAACATATCAATTCAGTAGCCCAAAGTGATTTCAATAGTTTGTTTGAGAGGAATAAGTGGTTGAACACTAGTCAATGTTGGACTAGCTGAAGCTTTTATCGGAAATCTAAGGGGGAATTAAATTGATGATTAGAGAAGCAACAGCTAGTGATATAGACGGGATCGCTTTTGTCCACGCTGCGAGTTGGAAAACCACATACAGAGGGCTAATATCAGATGAGTTTCTCGATAAAATTACAGTGGAAGCTAGAAGGAAGCTCTGGATTCGGAATTTTGAAACACCCAATAAAGACGAGGTTATGTATGTGGCTGAAGATGAGGCTGGGACGATTATTGGTTTTGCAAATGGAGGAGCGCGAAGAGGGTCAGATCTCTCTGATCTCTATGATGCGGAGCTATATGCACTCTATTTGCTTAAGGAACAGCAAGGAAAGGGTCTTGGAAGGCAACTCATAAGAAGCGTAGCACAGAATTTATTGGAGAAAAATTATAGCTCGTTCATGACTTGGGTGGTAACAGGAAATCCCGCGATTCATTTCTACCACAAAGTGGGTGGGCAATCTGTTGCGACAAAAGAAGTGAAGCTTGGGAATGAGATTGTTGAAGAGATCATGATCGGGTGGAGGGATATTGGGGTTGTTGGGGATTAAGAGCCAAGGAGAGCGATGTGCAGAAGCTTTTAACTGTATTTTGTACAACTATAATCCCACAAATAACCCGCCAAAGGATATAACTGTATTTCGTACACCTATTTTTGTGATTTATTACTCTATGGGCACATTTTCTAGTTTTTAAGTGTACAGAATACAATTAAAGTCCTGATGATCCCCCTTGGATGCGGAATAAGTGTATGAAATGCAGTTATTTTACGAGTTCATAAAGCTCAGTGCACAAAACTATCTAGAGAAGGCCAGGTTTTTTTCGCTAAAAAATATGATGAGTTAAAGGTTGTGAGAAAGTGAGTGATAAACAAGCACGGCTATTTCGTATGGAGCAACTGAAAAAAAGAGTGAAAATAGAAAACCCACTAGGTTCTCTTTACAGTGAGTGTATCGAAGCTTTAGGTCCCAACACAAGAATATATAGTTTAGAAAAGTCGTCCGAGATTGTATCTATGATGGAGAGTATAGTTAATTTCACACAGTGGGCGCGGATTGACTGGGAATCTATTGATCAAAAGAAATCCTTTAAGACGCCGGAAGAATTGAAAGACATAGAATCTATTTTATTGCGTGATAACTATTTTATTGTGTGGAATGAGATCAATCTTCCGGTAGTGGAAACTAATTTAAATAATATTATAAATAACTTCAATGATGTTATTGCTGTTGGATTTGATACATGGATTATAAATATGGATAAAGGAATTATCATTGAAAGCTATCACGAGGGGGATCTGACAGTGGGTTGGATCACGCCTCCCTCACTACCAGCTTAACTATAGGCTCTAATGGATGCATAGAGAGTGAAAAATGTACGTAATTCACACTGCGCTAATAACCTCAAGTTTATTCTTCCTACACGGAACAAGCTTACATTAAGTATAAGAGTTTTAATATGAACTATTAGCCTATAGACTCTATTCCCCCTCAGACTCAGCCTTCTTCCGCGCCCGGAAGCGCCGCACCTTCATAAGGTTGCCACAAGCTTTGTCATCGCAGTACCGCTTGGAGCGGTTGCGTGTATCATCGTAATAGACCCAGAGGCAATCGGAATTCTCGCAGATGCGGAATCTGTTGGGTTCTTTTTCAAGCAATGCCTCGGCAAAAGACGCCGCAATCTCCGCCATCACCTGCTCCCAACCGCTATGGAGTGGCAACAGCTTTATTTCCGCTTGCTCGTCGCTTTTCCATACAATTCGCCGTGTAACAGGACCCTTGTCCATATAGACATTGAGCTGTTCCAGCATTACTCCATACACCGCATTTCCTTGCACAATAGCCTGTACCCAGTTCCATAGTAGAGAGCGAAGCTCTTTAAGCTGCGCCATTTCTATCGTGTTCGGCATCTGTGTTTCTAAAAGAGAATACTCCTTCAGCCATTTAAAAACCCATTCTTCTTCATCGA
The DNA here is from genome assembly GCF_037969975.1 of Paenibacillus sp. FSL R7-0163. Classification (NCBI taxonomy): domain Bacteria; kingdom Bacillati; phylum Bacillota; class Bacilli; order Caryophanales; family Paenibacillaceae; genus Paenibacillus; species Paenibacillus sp. FSL R7-0163. The sequence continues at coordinate 4,919,341 of NZ_CP150224.1, read as the reverse complement.
GCCTGTCCCGATCTTTATTCTTATCTCCTGTTCGCCAATCCCGCCAGTAGCTGTTAATGAAATCCTCCCACAACACGGTCTGTTCATCCTTTCCGATTCAACGCTCATTACAAATCATTGTAACAGTTAAAAATAAGTTTAGCTAGTTACTTGAATGCAATTTGGAAATATGCTACATTTCTTTTGTAACCACTATATTATGGTTTAAGTCGTTACATACTAGTTGGCTTTGAAGTAGTTCTTTTTGAAGCTACACCATGAAGTTTATGTTTACACAAATTTTTAGGAGGTTGAACATGCAAAATAAAATCAGTGAGGTCTTGCTCCAAAATTGGGATTATTGCATGGATATCGAGGATTGGGCTCCGCCGCTTAGCGATGCGCTGGAAGGTGTGGATAGCAAACAGGCTCTCTGGAAGCCAGAGGGTGGGGCGGCCAATTCTATCTGGGAAACGGTTAACCATCTAACTTATTATAAGGTGCGTTTGCTGCGAAAGCTAAAAGGGTTGCCCAAACAACCCGATGCTGAAAGCAACGATGATACCTTTACTGTAACAGCTGAAGGAGAAGAAGCATGGGCGAAAGCCGTTGCAGACCTGAAGGACGTGCATGCTGCTCTTAGAGAAATCATTGAAGCGCTGGAAGAAGGCGCGTATGATTGGGGCGGTTCGGGTCATGCGCCAGGGGAAGAGGTAATGAGCCTTATCCTACACGATTCTTACCATACTGGACAAATTATTATGCTGCGTAAATTGCAGGGTTCTTGGGTGTCCAACCGTAGTTTTAATTAGAACCTCCACATTTAAAAATACAAGCCGTACACTGCTATTCCGGTATACCCGGGTCAGCGGAGGTACGGTTTTTTTGTGCAACTCTGGTAGGCATGAGTATATATTCTATATTGCTTTTTTTGGTTGATTTGGATAAATTAAAACGCGATATGGATATGGGCTCAGAAACTAATCACTGATATCATATAATCCAAAGGCTGAATTAACAAATAACTAGAGCTGTAGATGATTCCTGAAGATTCAAGGGTCATCTTTTTTGATGAGGAATCAAGTCTATCTGGCGGAGGGGAGTGTAAAGATTGACGAGGTTTGGACAGTTAAACACATTGCGTAATCAAATTTTCCTGGGTTTTATGTTTGTCATGGTGATCGTACTCGCCACGGTTGGTTTTTTTATGTACGGTCAAGTTTCGGTTCTATTACGCAATAGTGCGGAGAAGCATATTGAACAGACTGCAGTTCAGGCAACGGGCAAATTGGATGTACTGATCCGGCAGATTAACACGTTGACGGCGCAAGTGGCAACCAACGCCTCCATTCAGCGATTACTCGCTCAAGAGGCCGAAGGAAAGCCGATCAGCTTCGCCGAACGTCAAACCATCCAGCAGGAAGTACGTAAATATGAGGCGTATGCGACAGGGATTCGTTCCATTGAGCTGTATGCAGGTGATTATCAGAAATTACTTTCTGTTGATGACGCCAGCCTGAACAATCGAGTATCAGAAGAATGGATCAGCCGGGTGGACGAGGGCAAAGGACGTCTCGTATGGTTTGGACTTGACCCGCGGAATTCGGATATCGTCATCGCGATTCGTAATATTAGACTGATTGATCATTCATTCACGAAAGCTGGCTATATTATGGTTCAAATTGAGAAAAGTTACTTCCAGCTTACGGATGAGGTGGACAGCTCACAGGCGGAAACGCGTGAATTAATGAGATTATTTGATGAAGCGGGACGGCAAATTTCTTCCGATTTTTCCGTAAATGTCAATGCGAATAAGATACTGGATCATGGAGGAGAAAAGGCTGAGGTTGGCGGTGAAGACTACATTGTGATTCAGAAGCAGTCCAAGGCAACAGGTTGGAGGCTAGTAATCCTCACTCCAGTTGACTATACGACAGAGGGGATATCTGTCCTTCGTACAGCGATCATCGTATCCGGTGTTGTTGGCAGTTTATTGTTTCTCATTTTTACTTTTATTTTATCCACGATGATTACACGTCCTATACTGAATTTGATAAAAGTGATGCGCGGTTCACGATTTGGAACCTTGAAACCGATTTCAGTCACTTCTACAACTATGGAGATCAATGAGCTCAATAATACTTACAACCAGATGGTTCACTCTCTGAATGAACTAATTGAAGTCGTCTATCAGAAGGAGATCGTCCAGAGTCGCACAGAATTAAAGGCACTTCAGGCTCAAATCAATCCGCATTTCTTATTTAACACATTAGAAGCATTCTATTGGGCCCTCGATGAAAAGGGTGAGGAGGAATTAGCTCAAATTGTGGTTGATATGTCGGGGCTTTTTCGTTATGTCATCAATCGAACTGATGATGATGAATGGGTGACTATCGGCGATGAGCTCGACCATGCCGAAAGATATTTGAAGATTATGGAGATGCGTATGCTCGATAGGTTATCCTGGCGGATTGAGTCAGATGAAGCTTGCCGAAGTGTCCCGCTACCGAAGCTGTTAATCCAGCCTCTTGTCGAAAATGCGATTCTTCATGGCGTAGAGCAAAGGGTTGGACCGGGGACAGTTATGCTAATTGTAAGGCCCTCAAGTCGTCCGGGATATACATTGGTTACGGTAACTGACGATGGTCCAGGGATGGATGCAGCAAAGATATCGTCTATCTATCACACCATGGAGAAGGGGAGCATGAGGTCTTCCAAAGGGACCGGGATTGGTATTGCTAATATAGAGCGGAGACTGAAACTCAGTTACGTAGACAATACGGACGGACTTGGAATACGAAGTGAAGAAGGTTACGGAACTAGCATTTCTTTTACAATACCGAATGAACCTGGAGAGGGGAAAAACACGTGAAGACTATACTCATCGTAGATGATGAACCGAGAACAAGAGAAGGGGTTCGTAAAACATTAGAAGCCTGGTCATCCGGTCAATATCGCATCGAAACCGCAGCAAGCGGTGTTGAAGCACTGGCATGGCTGCAAAATAACGAAGTTAATCTACTTATTACCGATGTGCGCATGCCTGAGATTGGAGGGCTAGAATTAGTTGAAAAGCTGAACGAAATGCCTCATCCTCCAGTGGTTATTGTGATCTCCGGCCATCCTGAATTTGACTATGCACAGAAAGCCTTGCAGTTTGGTGTAGTTGAATATTTACTGAAGCCACTCGACAAAACGAAGCTGGTCCGAGCAGTGGAATTAGCATTGAAACGCAAGGATGATATTTATCGAATCGAACGAATGGAGAAGCTGATCGATCCCAAGCTTATGGAAACGGTACAGCAGGAGAAAGTGTATAGCACTCAAGTGCGTGAGGCACTCCAATACTTAGACGAACATCTTCACGAATCGATATCCATGCGTGATATAGCGGATCAATTACACATGAATGCCAGCTATTTCAGCGTCCTTTTCAAAGAGCAGACGGGACTGACTTACAGTGAATATGTAACGAGAAGGAGAGTACAACGAGCCAAAGAACTACTGGTGAGCACCCGGCTGTCCATTGCTGAAATCGCGGAACAAGTAGGCTATCAGACGGCCAAATATTTTGTGAAGGTATTTCGTGCACTCGAAAATGTTAGTCCAGGGCAATACCGGCAGAACGTCATGACCACGGAGGAAAGAATCCAATAATAGTGGTATTAGTCCCAATCCTTATGACCTTACGACATCATGGGATCCAAGCTACAATTTAGTTAAGCGGTTACAAGGCCGCTAGACAACAATAGAAAAGGGGTTGTAAGCGTGCGCAATAAAAAATGGACAATATTGTTCTTAACGATGTGCCTCGTTCTTGTCACAGCTGGTTGTGGTCAAAAAGATAACAATGCAGGTGAATCTAAAGGTAGTGCAAATGGGGGAAGCGACAAAGTCACCGTTAACTTCATGCATTTATGGCCAGAAGGTGTTTCTGCCGGACAAAATAAAATTGTTAATCAAATCATTAAAGAATATCAAACAGAGCATCCCAATGTTGTAATCAAGCAAGAGGTTCTGGACAACGAGCAATACAAAAATAAGCTGAAGGTATTGTCTGCTTCTAACGAATTGCCAGACGTTGGGGTAACTTGGGCCGCTGGCTTTTTGCAGCCTTACGTTGAAGGAAATCTGTTCGCACCTGTAGATGACTTGTTGAATGGTGAATTGAAAGACAAGTTCGTCGCAGGAACTACAGAAGCTTATGCTATTAACGATAAAACGTATGCGCTTCCACTTGAGTTTAACATCGCACCTATCTACTACAATAAAGCTATTTTTGAAAAGTATAATCTTGAGGTTCCACAAACCTACGATCAGTTTAAGCAAGTTGTAAAAACACTATCTGATGGGGGCATTGCACCGATTGCTCTCGGCAATAAGGATCGCTGGACAGGATCGCTTTGGTATATGTATCTGGCTGATCGGATCGCAGGCCAACAGGCACTTGCAGGTGCGATCAGTGGATCAGGCTCATTTATGGATGAAGGATTAGTAAAGGCGGCATCAGAGGTCCAATCACTTGTAGACAGCAATGCATTTGTTAAGGGATTCAACGGTTTATCAAATGAAGAGGCAAAATCAGAGTTCGTAAATGGCAAGGCGGCAATGTACATGATGGGATCATGGGATCTGCCAAACTTCACAACGAATGAAGAAATTCCACTGGAATTCCGTAATAGTGTTGGTTTCTTCAAATTCCCGACAGTTGAAGGCGGGAAGGGAGACATTAACAGCTGGGTAGGTGGACCAGGTGTAGGATTATTTGTCGCTGAGAACTCTGAGGTAAAAGAAGAAGCAAAATTATTCGTCGAGTATTTCGTATCCAAATGGGGAGAGCAATCCGTAACTGGAGCAGGCGTTATTCCAGCTACGAAGGTGGACACCGCCACACTGGATCTACCACAGCTCTACATCGATTTGTTTAACGAAATGAACAAAGCTAGCAGCATCACTTTATTCGCAGATGTTCAAATGCGTGCCAATGCAGCAGAAACGCATCTGAATATGATCCAGGCTCTTTTTGGCAAAGCGGTGACGCCAGAGAAGTATTCCGAGGAGCATGACGCGGCCATCTCCAAAGGCAACTAAAGCTTCGACAACTAGGCGAAGGGGACAATTAGCTTATCCGGCAGCGTGATGCCGGATAAGCCTTTCCTCAAACGGTTTATGAAGGAAAGGAGTCGGACACTTTGGATAAAGTGATGTCTAACAAAAAAATAATCGCGTTATATGTATTTCCCGCCTTGCTTCTCATTCTGGCTATTGTATATATTCCGATTGTTCTAACGGGTTATTATGGACTGAATAAATGGAATGGCATAGGTGCTCTGACTTTTATCGGATTTGATAACTATAAAGCTTTGCTAACAGACCAAACCTTCTGGAATAGTGCTTGGCATTCTCTGCAGTTAGCGTTGTTTTCTACCCTAAGTCTCATTATTTATTTGGCAATTGCTATGGTATTAGCCGCCCGGATCAAGGGAGCTAACTTGTTTCGCAAAATATATCTGATTCCGATGCTGCTATCGTCCGTTGCGATTGCGCAGCTTTGGCTAAGAATTTATCATCCGACGAACGGAATTGTGAACAGCTTATTAGTATCCATTGGTTTTGCTAATCCTCCTGCATGGCTTGCAGAGCCTACATTAGTTTTGTTTGCTTTATTTATTCCCATTCTGTGGCAATATGCTGGTTTCTATATTCTGATCTATTACGCAGCACTCAAGAATATCCCGACCTCTCTGGAAGAGGCAGCAAAGATTGACGGAGCCTCTGCCTTACAAATCGCTTGGAAAATTAAGCTTCCACTCGCAATGGAAGTCATTAAAGTTACGATTGTTCTGGCCGTTGTAGGTTCTCTGAAGTATTTTGACTTAATCTTTGTTATGACGGATGGAGGTCCTAATGGCTCTAGTGAAGTGATGGCGTCTTATATGTATCATCAGGCTTTTCGGGCTTATGATTTTGGCTACGGGAGCGCAATTGGTTTCTTCCTGCTCGTCATCTGTCTCGTCATTACTTGGGTCATTCGCAAATTAACTGCTACGAAAGATTCGATCCAATACTCATAAGGAGGGGCGCTTCATGATGTCTGGAACTGCAGGAAGGCTAGAAATCGGGCCAAAGACAGGCGGCGCTGGCACGGAGATCACACGTAAATTAGGCTACTCATTGCTATATATCGTGTTGATTGCCGTTGCTGCTCTGCAATTGTTTCCGCTTGTATGGCTGCTGTTTTTCTCATTAAAAAATAATCAGGAAGTGTTCAACCTTCCTGCTCTATCGTTGCCGATGAATCCTCATTGGGAGAATTACGCGAAGGTCTGGAATGTAGGGAACATCAACGTGTATTTCTTCAATAGCGTATGGATTACCATCGTGGCTACGGTGTTAACGGTTATCTTCGGGAGCTTGGTTACGTATGCAGTTACCAGGATGAAATGGAAGGGAAGCTCGTTCGTACTGGGATTGTTTATGGTAGCGATGATGATTCCTGTTCACTCCACGCTTATTCCGTTATTTAGTATATTCAATAAGATTGGCTTAACGGATCACCCTTTGTCACTTATTTTGTCTTATGTCGCTTTTAACATGCCGATAACGATTATGATTTTGCTGGGTTTCTATTACGCACTGCCACGCGAAGTGGAAGAGGCTGCAGTAATTGATGGTTGTTCCGTGAACAGAATGTTTTTTAGAATTATACTTCCTATGACAAGCTCGGTGATCGCGACTACAGCCATTATTAATATGATCTATAACTGGAACGAATTTATTTTTGTAAACACATTTATTAGTTCTGATTCTTACAAGACGCTGACCGTGGGGGTGCAAAACTTCATTGGTCAATATACGACGGATTGGGGTGCGATCGGGGCAACGCTTATGATCAGTATTTTGCCTATTCTGATTACATTCCTGTTCCTCAGTAACCGTATCGTTGAGGGAATTGCGGCGGGTTCGGTTAAAGGGTAAGTAGAAAGAAGACCTGAATTTCTCAGCTCGAAAAGCTGAAGAGAATTCCGGTCTTTTTTTAATCCAATCTAGAATTTTGATTCAATCTTGAAAGCCTCGGGTTAATGGAGGCTATCAAAGATGAACATTCGAAAGGAGAGATTGCTGATGGAACCGGGCTATAAGGATAGAAGTGTTGAAGTGGAGCATAGGGAGGTACAACGGAAATCGGATTCCAGCGTTGTCGCATCTACCTTTATTAAATATGCTGCTTACATTATTATATTTTTTGGTTTTCTGTTCTTTTTGGTTAAATATGTATTTCCTAAGTTTTAATAAGGATTGATTCTTAAGGCGGAGTCTTATTGTTTCTCTGCGATGATCTTTTTTATTACTGCTATAGTTTCTGGTGCAGCATTCTCCAGCATAAACTCAATTGCAGCGAACTGCCGCATAACGTACCTGTGCTCAAGCTTTTCTAAAGGGTTGAAAAAGCCTTCCGGATAATCGATAATCTCCAGATCCCGCTCCGTGACCTGTCCTATGTATTCAAAGGCGTATTCGAATGTACCTTCCGAAATATATAAATCGACGATTTCTTCAATTCGCTTGCGATCAATATGATCCACGACAGTTAGATAATTAGGTGCACTCCAGTAGGCCCCATTTAGACAAGCACCACTTTGGATGTAGTCTTGTCGGATCGCTTCGATGTTCTTGAAGGTGTAGAAATCCGATGCCCAGCGGGAGCGGTCAGGGAATGTGACTATGACATAGAGATTATAATTGTCCTCTTCCTCAGTCCCACTTTCCGGAGACAGCTGTATATGTCTTGTTCTACTGATCATAATTATAAGTCCCCTTTCTTAACAAAAACGGCTACCGTCTTTTTAAAAGACGGTAGCCGCTGCTTTAAATATGACCTGGATCTTAATCATCCGAGGCTATAACTTCATCTCATTACTCGATTCCGCAGAATTACGATAAAAGAACCAGCACTCATTCAGCAGCTTGATCTGACGGCGGTCTTTTTTGTAATAAGCTTTCATTAGCTGATGGCAGAGCCACTGTGGCAAGCGAATCCCTCCTCTAACAACTTACGTAAGTTAGAATATGGAGAAATAAGCCTAAAGGTGCGGATTACAGTAGGCTTTCTGCTTCCTCTTCGTACCACTGCTCCAATTGAGCCTGTAGTGCTCGTATCTCAGTAAGCAGGGAGATCAGTGGGTAGTTCTTCTGCTCTTGAACAGAGGCGAAGGCTTGTTCCAATCTATTGATATAATCCAGACCGGACTCCAGGGAGTAATCCTCACGTAACAGATCCAGCGAATCGCACTCGGCGATGGCTAAGGGCAGATCCGGAACATTATCGGCTGTCAGCTTGTCGATTTCTTTGTTCAGGCGTAAATTGAGCGCACTTAGTTGGTACGCATATTCCTCAGGCATTTCCACGAATTGTAATTCTTGATTTTGCTGCAAAATTACATACCGCATTTTCGGCATTGTTCATTCTCCCTCCGTACTTGTCTTCCTTCTTGACAGTTTAGCCTATGCACAAGTTACAATTCAAGTAGAGATCTTATTTCCCGTGGAAAGGACTTGTGATAGAACGCTATGGAAACTATGAGCAACGAAGAGCTGCAGCTGTGGATTGAGCAGGTATCACGGGACAGCTTTGGCGTGCCGTTTAGGCATAAGGCCAGCTTTAACAGCCGGTTGTCCTCAACGGGTGGCCGATATTTTACCAAAAGCCATAATATAGAGATTAATCCCCATCAGCTTGCCATGTTTGGCAGAGAAGAGACGGAGCGGATTATCAAGCATGAGCTCTGCCATTATCATTTGCATTTGGCTAAGCGAGGGTATATGCATCGTGACGCTGATTTCAAAAGCCTGCTGGCGCAAGTCGGCGGAAGCCGCTACTGTCAGACACTACCGGGTGCAAAAGCTCGGAAGCCGCTGCCCTATCGATATAAGCTTGTATGCAGTGCCTGTGCCATGGAGTATCCGCGTAAGCGAAAAGTAGACCCTAAGCGTTATCGCTGCGGTAAATGTTCGGGCAAGTTGAAGTTATTTATTTTATAACCAAACCTAATAATCCGACAAAAGAAACAGCTTGCTGAGGCGAAATGATGCATCCTTCTAAATCTTTGATATCCACGATCAAGCCACTGAACTCGCAGTCACTAAGGTCGATCCCATTAAGCTTTGATCCTGACAATGTGGCTTGATCCATATTACACTCGCTGAAGCTGATTTTTTGGAAATTTGACTGATAGTAGTCGGAACTCATTAATGAACTGCTCTCAAAAGCAACCTGCTTCAGATTAGCGAATCGAAACGTAGCAAAATCCCCGATACAATCTACTACACGAACATTTTGGAATCTGCCTCTTGTAAAGTCTGTGCCAATAAGCTTGCAGTTTCTAAATTCAGTTCGATGAATAATGCCATTCGTAAAATCCACATTAGATAGATCACAGCGATCAAAAATCACGTCCATAAGCTCGATCCCAGTTAGGGAGCACTCCGTAATCGTTACATTTTTAAAAATCACGCGATCAAAGCTGACCTTATTAGCCTCTTGATTATCAATAACCGTATCGCTGATGCTGCAACAGCTGAATTCGTCCTTGGTTTGCAGCGAATATATTTGCTCAGGAAGAAGAGAGTCTGGATCTGCTATTTTTGGCGAATCAATTTTGAAATTCATATGTACCTCCGTTTGTTTACTCTTTGCGGGTAGCTAAAACTAACTATCATCGCGTTAAACCGATTTGTCAATCATCATGAATGTTGCGGGGCATTGGATATCCGTACAAATACACCTTTTTCTGGATAAAATCGCACATCGTTTTGTAAGCGTTACCAAACTAATATGAAAAGGAAGTCCATATTAATTAGAGGGGGCACATGTATGAAACGAATCAGGTCCGCAATGGCGGGTCTGCTCGCGCTGCTGCTGATTTTTTCAAGCTTGCCTGTAATGGGAACCGGTAAAGGTTCCGTAGGAGCAGAAGGGGTTGGAGGAACAGGCGCTGAGCAAATTCCATCAGGTACGGTACTCATCAAGAATAAGTGGAAAAACAACTTTTTATATGAGACATCCGCAGGAATCGTGCGTTATGGCATGACCAATCCAGCCGATACTTCAGCGCATTGGACGGTTGAGACGGTGAATGGGCTGTCACGAATCAAGAATGTGAAGACAGGCCATTACATTACAATGGATGGTAACAACGGCAAAGAGGATTCACTTAAGGCGGCAGAACGCCAAGGTTCAGGAAGTGTTGCGGATCAGTGGCTGATCGATACTTCCAATCGCAATGGATACATGATCATCCGAAGTGCGACTGTGCCAGAGGGGAAGTTGGTTATCCACGAGGAGAATCAGCTTGGTTATGCGCAAGTAAGCTCGGATATCAATGTTACGTTTGAGAGTCCGCAGTGGGCTTTTATAGATCCAAATGCAGCACCTGTACGGCTAGAGAGCCGTCTCCGCCCCGGTCAGGTAATGTATGAAAGTGAAGGGAACGTTCTTTACGGTAAACAGCCTGTCAGCAATGAAGCAGCACAGTGGTATCTTGAATCAGGGACGGATGACGGAACAGTAATGATTCGCAACCGTGCGACAGGCCATTATATTAAGCAAAATGAAGTGACCTGGGCTGGGGTTTTTTCGCAGGAAGTCGATATGGATCACGTGAAGCTAAGTGAGTGGACCCAAGAGAATGCACCAGGCCCTGATGGAACGGGCTTCATTACCCTTCGTAACAGTGGTTTAACTGAAGAGGGGAGTCCATTATGGCTAAATCCGCAATTCAGCGATGACAATAATGTGCGATCTAACAGCTGGCCGGGTTCAGCCTCTAATCCAAGTGCACAGTGGAGAATCGTGCCTATTTCCGAATTACAGCCTGTACGACTGGCAACTTATACGGATGCACAAGTGGCTACAGATTTTTTATATGAATCCGTAAACGGCGAGCTTAAGCATGGAATTATTGCGCCAGATGCCGCCAACACCTCTGACTATCTATGGTATATAGAGGATTATGACGGCAATAAGCGTATCCGTAATGCGGCAACCGATCATTATGTTTCTTATAGTGAAGGTACCGCCAAGGCCTTGCAGATTAGCGGAAGTCAGCCGTCGGATCAATGGATTTTTAATGATTCCGATGATTATGATGATTACCAGACGCTTCAGAATCTCGAAAGCACAGGCATTTATTTGTCTACATTGGGTGGAGAACAGGCTGGTGCGATTGGGGATGCGACTTCTTTGAGCGCTCAGTGGCAGCTTTTAGATCCTAACACACCGACTGACGGCACAATGCCATATTACCGGATTCAGAATGGCTGGAAGTCATTTTATTGGTATGAGAGTGTTGATGGTCTTTTAAAATATGGAAATATGCAAAAGGACGGCTCCGATCAGTGGCTCGTGGAGAAATATAACGGCCGCAAGCTGTTCAAAAACAAGAAAACGGGCCATTACATGAACACGATGAACATGCCAAATGGCCACCTTCAGGTCACAGAGCTTCCAGACAGAAATCATGTGGAACGAGAATACATCTGGACAGGCAAAAATGTTGGGAACAACACCTACGTAATCAGTAGCGTTCTAGACAAGGAACCTAATAAAATCCCAGAGAAGTATATTTCACTTCAGAACCTCACTAAATATGCTGAGTACGGAGTGATCAATCCAGGTTGGGGCAGTCCGCAGTGGAGATTTGTACCGGTTACCGAGAAAAAACAAGACTTGTTCCGTTTTCAGCTAGATGCTGTAAATGGAGAGGATCAATATCTTAAGGACGGTCCTTTGCTGACTTCTCCAGCTGCACTAGAGGAATTGCCAGAATCCAAGACGGTTACTGAAGCTGTCTATGCTGACCAGGACTCTGCTCACTCTAACCAAAATCTTGCACCTCTAGCAGCTGCCAACGAGGATGTAACAGTAGGCCAGGCTACTTATGGTCCACTTGATTTGAATGACGATTCCTTTGTCTGGCAGTTGCAAGAAATAGCCGGCAGCAATGGATCGGTGAAGATAAAAAATAAAGGCACTGGACGTTATCTCTCCCTTGAGCATATAGGTGGGGCTGTAGATGAGATTGATCCTAATGTTAGCGTTCAAACTTTGCAAACAGTGTACGATGTATGGGCCAGCATTAAGTGGAAGGTTGATATGCAGGCGTCCGGTGTGACTACCATTATGAGCTCATGGGCTGGTCACTATATCTATGGTGCGTCGGATGATAACGGCAACCCAACTCTCCGAATCAGTAAAGCTGCAGATACAGCGGAAAAAAGCAGTGCGCATTTTACTGCTGAAGCGGTTGAAGCGATTGCTCCGCCACTGCCTGATTACCCTGTAAGATTCAAGAATGCAAGCAGTGGGGAGTATTTATACGAAAATGAGCATGGGGTTGTTCTGTACGGACAGCCGTCAGCAGACAATGGATTTTCGCACTGGAATGTAACTGTGCAGGAGGGTAAACAGACGATCACCAACCGGGCAACAGGTCATTTTTTAACGCTGAATGGTGATTATTCATATTTGGAGAGCAGTAGTACAGAACCTGCTGTAGACGGAGCCTCTGCCTGGGAAGTAAGCTTGGCTTCCGATTATACACATTACACCATTCGTAGTCTCTTTGGAGAATACGACGATGAATTAATAAACATTGCCAATAAGACAGGATATGCTGAACGTGCGCTTTTGCTAGAGAGTGAGGGTACGGCACTATGGACACTTGACGCGGCTCCACAGGAGTTTACTACTCCATCTGGAGAACTGCGCAATAACAATACAACAACTCCAGTTCAAAATGATACCAACATCATAACCATTGTACCGAAAGGCATGGCTGGTAAAGTATTGGCCGAAAAAGAGGGGGCTGTCCTATATGCAGATGCTTCCGATATGGCGGCTCAATCCCAATGGCTGGTTCAGGAGATAAACGGACGCAAACGGATTATGAATGTTCAGACACAACATTATCTTTCGCTCAATGAATCGGGCCAAGTGGTCTTGTTAGCTGCTGGAGATACAGAAAGATCCCAATGGAAGCTGGAAGAGAAGTTAGGTTATACTCTTCTGCTAAATGCGAATGGAACAGGTCTTCTTTCTCACAGCGCATCGGCTGTTCAGCTTGGTTCTGCTGCAAATGGAACTGATAGTGAGCTCTGGAGCTTCTTACCTATCCCTACTGATGTAATTTATGCAGGAGGAGAAGCATTCAAAGGGGATCGTGTTATACGGTTTGCAGTCAACGCCCAGCAGGCCGGGGAATATGACGCTGTTATTCGATACAAAAATACCGCTGCTGCTGCAACGGATCTGGCGCTAGAGGTGAATGGTTTAAACGAAGGGGGCAAGGTTAGTCTTGGCAAGTCTGCCTCTTGGAAGAATGCACAGGTAATACTGCAGCTTCGTGCAGGCATCAACACGGTTTCTCTAAGTAGTGACAACGTGGATTGGAGTAAAGTAACCCTTGATAGCCTGACCGTAAAAAACAGCGTTAACAAAACATACCGTGGAGCAACGGTTCCATATATCAGCTATGAAGCTGAGGATGCGGCAACAAACGGAACGCTGATTGGCTCGTCGCGGAAATATCTCAGCATGGCTTCCGAGGCTTCTGGACGACAAGCGGTGGCCTTGAAGAATACGGGAGATTATCTAGAGTTCAAGCTTGCGAAGTCGGCTAACTCCATTGTTCTTCGATATTCCATTCCTGATAGTCCAGATGGGGCTGGTGCGGAAGAAACCCTGACTCTATATGTGGATGGAGTTAAGAAGCAGCTTAAGCTGACATCCAAATATGCTTGGGAATATGGCAGCTACCCATGGTCAAATGATCCTCGCCAAGGCAGTGGACACCGCTTCTTTGACGAAATCCATGCTCTGATCGGCGATACTCCTGCCGGAGCAACTATTCGCTTAGAGAAGGGAACAGGAGATAAGGCAGCTTCTTACGTCATTGACCTGGTGGATATGGAGCAGGTTGCCCCTGAGTTGGCTCGCCCGGACGAATTTATTTCCGTAACGGATTTTGGAGCGGCAGCAAATGATGAGGGAGATGATACCGCAGCCTTCAAGGCAGCTCTTGCCGAAGCGAATGCGACAGGTAAAGGAGTGTGGTTCCCGGCGGGTACCTTTAATGTCGGTGAGGGTCTGCTGGATCTGGATACCGCTGAAATACGTGGTGCCGGCATGTGGTATACGGTTCTGAATGGAGCTAAGTTTTATGGTCACGGCGGTAAGGTTGGTGTTTACGATCTGATGATTGAAGGCGGCATTAACGAACGGGATGATGAAGCGATCACCAACGCTTTCCATGGTGCTTTTGGCCAAGGTTCGATTATACAGAACGTTTGGATAGAACATACCAAAGCAGGCTTGTGGTTAACTCAGCCGATGGGTGAAAAGGCGCGTACGAATGGTCTGTACATGGCAGGTCTGCGGATCCGCAATCTTATGGCAGACGGGATTAACTTTGCCGTAGGGACTGGCAACAGCATGATGGAACAAAGTGACATCCGCTATCCAGGGGATGATGGAATTGCAATGTGGTCGTTTACAGACGGCAAGTTGACGGATATGAATGGTACGGAACGTACACCGAGCTATAATAACACGGCACGTTTTAATACGGTATCCTTGCCTTGGTTAGCGGATAACATTGTAGTCTTTGGGGGGAAAGATAACAAAGTCCAGGACAACGTGGTAAAAGACACTGTGACTAATGGAGCCGGGATTGCAGTGTCCACCCGTTTCACCGCCGAGCCCTTCCAAGGAACAACGATTGTGGAGCGAAATACCTTGCTTAGAACTGGCAGTTATGATTCCGGTTACGGCGTGAATCTGGGTGCGTTATGGCTTTATGCTGGTGAGAGTGATCTGAAAGGAAGAGTACTCATTCGCAACAATACGGCACTGGACAGCACTTATTCGGGGTTGATTGCTCAAGGTGATCTAGAAGGAGATACTCTCACTTCCATTGATGGAGTAGTGCTGACGAATAATGTATTAGATGGCGCAGGTACAAGCGGTATAGAAGTTACGAAAAATCTGAAAGGGAGTCTGCTGGTCGACAACATGATTATTCGTGGCGAACGGATGAATCTTCTGACCAATGCCTCTCCTGACCTAAGCATTAAAGAACAAAATCAAGGAATAGCCACAGCCATTAAACCGTTCTCTATCAAACTAGCAGATGGACAGAGCGGTCCTGTGGTATTAGAGCAGGGTAAGTCAGCTACGCTTAAGGTGCTAGATAAAGAAGGCAGAGATATTACCGCACAAGCTACTCTAAATATTATGAGCAGTGAGATTGCTACATTTACCAACGACAGTCTTAATGGAATTAAAGCGGGAATCACAGATTTCACGGTAACTGTGGGCAACGATAAGAGGGTATATACAATTGAGGTGCTATCACCTGGTGGGACAGATCCTGTAGACCCGATCGATCCTGTGGATCCAACAAGTACTCCTAGTCCGACGAGTACTCCTAGTCCAACGAATACTCCAGAACCAACAAGTACTCCTGGTCCAACAGACCCTACAGGGTCAGTGAACCCTGTTCAAACCGGCACACCGACCGCTACACCAGCACCTACACCAGCAGCTAATCATGATGCGCAGCTAAAAGCTAAGGCGACTGCAGGGCAGGCTGTTATCGAGATTTCAGCTAATGGAGACGGCACAGCCCGGTTTAGTGCAGATGCTTTACGTAAGGCGGCGGCACTTAGCCCCAAAGCTGTGCTTGTTATTGAAAGTGGAGGTATGAGCTACCGCTTCCCGTTAGAGCTTGTGGAGAGTGTGCTCAAATCCGCACAAATGCCGGCAGGCACACTGGAGTTTAATTTAAATTCGCTAAGCGGAAAAGGATTAGAACAACTGCTTGCCAAGGCTAAGCAGCAAGGCTTTACTGTGCAAGGAACACCGGCTATTGTCACTCTAAAGGTAACGGATGGCAAAACCTCTGTAGCAGCAAGTGGGTTCGGCACCACTTATGTAGATCGTACATTTATGCTTAAGGAGGCGCTGGATGCGAAGACAGGTGTAGTCTTTATTTACGATGAACAGACGGGTTCCTTCCGTTATGTACCTGCATTGTTTGAGCTAGTTAATGGGATGACCAAGGTTACGGTTAAGAGCAGTATTGCGAGCGGTGTATTTTTCGCTGCGCTGCACCCTGTGACTTTTGGGGATATTGCTACACATTGGGCGAAAAATGAGATTGAGGGACTTGCTAGCCGACTGATCTTGACCGGACAATCCACAGATACCTTTGCACCTCAGAAATCTGTCAGTCGTGCCGAGTTCGCAGCTATGTTGATTCGATCGTTAGGTCTTGTAGCTGCGAACACGACGAAGACCTTCAATGATGTGTCCGATTTATCTTGGTATGCAGCGGATGCCAGAGCTGCTGCAGCCTTAGGACTGGTTCAAGGCTATGAGGATGGAACCTTCCGTCCGAACGCCCCTATTACACGGGAGCAAATGGCTGTTATGGCAGCCAGAGCAATGAAGCTGCTGAACCTAGAAGCTGAAGGATATGGAGCAAACGTTGCTGCAGATGTTTTCACAGACGCTTCAACTATTTCCTCATGGGCTAAAGAAGCAGTGTCTGACCTGGCTGCAAAAGGTATTATGAAAGGTCAATCATCAGGCAGCTTTGCACCTAGCAGTGATACTAGCCGTACAGAAGCCGCTGTAATTCTTGTCCGGCTGCTTAGAGCAGCTAAATTATTGAATTAGCTACCGTGGTAGAAGCTACAATATGGCATAAGTAAAAAGACAGCAGAGCAGCGATCTCCTCCGGTTATTGGAGAATCGCTGCTCTGCGTTTTTAACGTTGGCTGGCCTGCTATAAAAGCTTATGGGCAAGCAAAAGCTCATTGACTTTGAGTAACCCATTCACTTGCACCAACACCAACATCGCCGAGCTATCATTGGCTGAGGCTTACGGACCCCAATGACGCTATTGGCAAGTTTTTAGCCTTTTGGGCAGGGTTTCGGACTCAAGTGACGCTATTAGTTCGAAAGAGGCTCATATTTGGTGTTTTTCGTGCCAATAGAGGCAATGGGGTCCGATAGTATGCCAAATATGCGATTATGCTGAGTATAAGGTCAACTGGGTCCGATAGTAGCTTCATATCCGATTCCGATGCAGCCTTACTTCAGTTTTCCCATCGATAGATTGACTCTGTAATTTCCGAACTTCAGCAGTTCGTCGAGAAAGCTATTCAACTCCTCTTGGTTTCCGGTACGAACACGTATCCAGTAGCAGCCTTCTCCGCTGACCCTATGTATTTCTTTTACACTATCATGCTGCTTTGCGAATGTCTGAAAGGCTGGGTGAACCGTATTCGAACCCAAAAAAACAGTAATAAAGGCATGAATAGTCTCCCCAACCTTATCCGGATTCCAGCGGACCGTGTAGCCTTCAATCACTCCGGTGTCCTGCATTTTGCGAATACGTGCGCCCACAGCCTGACCGGTCATATGCACTTGCTGCCCAATATCTCTGTGACTGATCGTGGAATTTTCAATTAGAAGCTGCAGGATGCGAAAATCCACATCATCTATAAAATAGGAGCTCATTATTATCTAAAATCCTTTCTGCGTGAAAGTAGAAAGGACCAATCTCTTTCCAATCTCAATGTATTCTGTTTCAAGGTCCAACTATAATTAATTGTAGCAGAAGATATCTGAAAGAAAGAAGGGCTTCCGATGAAAATACAGCATATCCGCAACGCGACCCTATGGCTAGAGTATGGTGGCAGTACATTTTTAATTGATCCTATGTTGAGTGAACAGGGTGCTAATCCACCTATTTTTAATACTGAAAATGATCGCCGCAATCCGCTCGTTTCTTTGCCGGGAGCCGTAGAACAATGGCTGAGTCCTAATGCAATTCTTGTCACACATCTTCATCAGGATCATTGGGATGCTGCTGCCATTTCTTTGTTGCCGCATGATCTACCACTATTATGTCAGGAAGGAGATGGAGATAAATTAGCGAAGCAGGGGTTTGAGCATACCACGGAAATTAGCGATTCACTGACGTTTAATGGAATAACTATAACACGTACGGATGGACGGCATGGCACTGGAGTGACTGGTAAACTTATGGGTAAGGTATCCGGGTTTGTGTTTCAGGCGGAAGGCGAACCTGTTCTATATGTGGCTGGGGATACGATTTGGTGTGATAAGGTGAAAATGGCATTGGACGTTTTTAAACCTGAGGTGACAGTTGTGAATGCTGGTGGTGCGCAGTTTTTAAGCGGATGCCATATTACAATGAATGAGCACGATGTCGTAGACCTATGTGAATATGCTCCTTCTACTAAAGTGATTGCTGTGCACATGGACGCCATTAACCATTGTTTGGTTACCCGAGATAAGCTAAAAGCTCATTTAGAGAAGGAATCGTTGGGGGATCGGGTACAGCTTCCGCAGGATGGAGAATGGTGTAATCTATAGTCGGAGAGGGATGGAAATCTCTTTAAAAAATCTAGCAAGCGGCCGAATCATAGCATAAATTTGAAAACGATCACAAAAATTATTTTGCCCGCTTGACTAGACCTTGAAATCATGATAAATTAATTCATGTTCACTTGTAATGTTCCCTGATAGCTCAGTTGGTAGAGCACTCGACTGTTAATCGAGTTGTCACAGGTTCGAGTCCTGTTCGGGGAGCCATTTTCATGGAGAGATACCCAAGTGGCTATAAGGGGACCCTCTGCTAAGGGGTTAGACTGCGTAAGCGGTGCGTGGGTTCGAATCCCACTCTCTCCGTTCTGAATTACATAAGAAGAGCTTCCATTCTGGGAGCTCTTTTTTGTGTGCGCCCAGCATGGGCGCTATCTATAGGGTTGAAGTCCCGAATGGCGAAGGCAGTAGTAGCCATTAGCTTAAGGCAAGGGTGTCCACCGCGAGGTGGAATCTGAAGGAAGCCAGCGGCAAATCTCCGGTCTGAGGAATACGAACTTCATACAAGGCTAACGTAGGCTGGATGAGGTTGCACAACAAACCAAAGTCCATACTGCCAAAGGCGTACGAGAGTAAATGAAGCAGATAGATGGAGAGGAAGATAGCGTTCTTACCTGGGGAGATCTGTGTGATAGGCGAGTATACTTCGTAACCCTACTTGTGAGAGTAGGCTGAGTGCACAGAAGTCAGCAGACGCCATAGTACGCAAGCTGTTGCAACAGCTGCGGAAGGGCTGAACATGGAATAGGATTTATACATCCAGGCGTTCAAGATGAGCGATGAATGCAGAAAAAAAATCCGAAAGGACCTGACTGAAGAAGGAAACGGTGAATCCCGTGGGGGACTTCAGCAGGGCGGAGTTCATCTTTGGCACAAATGGAAGGTATAAATCACGTAAAGAGAGGTTAAAAAAAAAATGTTGGAGCAACTGCTATCACGGGAAAATCTTCTGCAAGCCTTAAAGCGTGTTGAAGCGAATAAAGGAAGTCATGGCGTAGATGGGATGTCCGTAAAATCCTTACGAGAACACATCGTACAAAACTGGCAGACCTTGCGGCATGCCATAGAAGAAGGAACCTATGAACCGAGCCCCGTGCGCCGAGTCGAAATCCCGAAACCCGGTGGCGGAGGTGTTAGGTTACTAGGAATACCTACCGTGACAGATCGAATGATTCAACAAGCAATCGCGCAGGTGTTAACTCCATTGTTTGATCCAGAGTTTTCCGACCATAGCTATGGATTCCGTCCGAAAAGACGAGGGCATGATGCGGTGAGGAAAGCTCGAACCTTTATGAAAGAAGGATATCGATTCGTAGTCGACCTAGACTTGGAGAAATTCTTTGATCGCGTCAACCATGACCGACTGATGATGAAGATTTCGGAGAAAGTGGAGGACAAGAAAGTTCTCCTGCTTATCCGCAAATATCTTCAGTCAGGTGTGATGGAGAACGGGTTAGTAACCCCGACAACGGAAGGTGCCCCGCAAGGCGGTCCACTGAGTCCGTTATTATCTAACATTGTCCTAGATGAGCTCGACAAAGAACTCGAGAAACGTGGGCACCGCTTCGTTCGTTATGCGGATGATTGCAATATTTACGTGAAAACGCTAAGAGCAGGAGAGAGAGTCAAGACAACGGTCACCCGATTCATCGAGACGAGGCTAAAGCTGAAGGTGAACCAAGTAAAGAGCGCGGTAGACCGTCCCTGGAAACGAAAGTTTCTAGGATTTAGTTTTAGTGTGGACAAAGAACCAAAGGTGAGAATTGCG
This sequence comes from Paenibacillus sp. FSL R7-0163, assembly GCF_037969975.1. Taxonomy (NCBI): domain Bacteria; kingdom Bacillati; phylum Bacillota; class Bacilli; order Caryophanales; family Paenibacillaceae; genus Paenibacillus; species Paenibacillus sp. FSL R7-0163. Next base: position 4,899,119 of record NZ_CP150224.1, on the reverse strand, counting down.
AAGCAGTCCTTACAGAGAGTCAAGGTTCGAATACAGGAGATATCCTCTCGAAAGAGATCGATGAAGATGGAAGAGCGAATCAAGGAACTAAACCACTACCTCATGGGATGGTGCGGTTATTTCTCGCTGGCGGATACCCCAAGTACCTTTCGAGATATGGATAAATGGATACGAAGAAGGCTACGAATGTGCCTCTGGAAGCAGTGGAAGACCCCTAGAACCAAAGTCAAAAGACTTATATCCTTAGGGGTACCTAAGGATAAAGCCTATGAGTGGGGAAATACCCGAAAAGGGTATTGGCGAATTGCAGGGAGTCCAATTCTACAACATGCATTGAATAACCAATATTGGGAAGCCAATGGATTAAAGAGTGTATTGGACAGATACAACTCCTTACGGAATATTTCATGAACCGCCGTATATCGAACGGTACGTACGGTGGTGTGAGAGGTCGGGGGCTAGCCGCCCCCTCCTACTCGATTGTGTGAATTTATTTTTCGGTTGCTATATGCGATTCTGAGAAACGGTGAATTCAATATTTTGGAAGGGGAATGGAGTGGAGGGATCGAATGTTTATTTGATAAGTGTGAAGAGTTTAAAGGAGGAGCATGAAAACTATAAATCAAATACAAACAAAACCGTCAAGCCGATATGATAGTTTTGATCCGGATCAAGAGGGAAATAAAAATACTATTTTTGCCGACGTAATAATTGATGGTAGATCTCTTTACCAAATGTTAAAAAAATATGATAGGGTTCCTTCCCTCGGGTGGGGTAGTGAAGAGCATCAAAGGAAAATGATTAACTATTTTTTGTTAAACGAAATGCATGAATATTTGTACTGCAGGTACCCAATATTAGTCTGTCCCTGGTGTGGCGATGAAGAATGTGGCTTTATATCAGTGTTTATTGAGAGAGAAGGGGATCTTATTATATGGAGAGATTTCAAATTAGAATCCGGTAATAAGGCTATTGATATAGGCCCTTTTTGCTTTAAATGGGATGAATACGAAAAAGTTATTAGAGAGACATTTGGAACTGCGGGGATTCAATAAAGTATTTTGGAGCAATATTATATTTCCTGCAAATCATATTAAGCAACCTGAAAACCCATGGAAGAGATGTGCTCAAATAATTTATATGGGAAAGATCTATGAGTAAATCCAATAACTACATGGTCAAAGGAGTGGAATCAACATGGAACTGTTTAAGCAAATCCCCTTGTACAGATTTTTGGCATTATGCAATGAAAGTGGTATGGAAAAAAACATATTAGACTGCGGAGCGGGAGGGGATTCACCTCCACTAAGTTTGTTTGCGAACTATGGATACAGTACAAACGGAATTGAGATGAATGACGAACAAATTAAAAGAGCTAATCAGTTCGCAACTGAAAGGGGACAGATTCTAAATATACAACAAGGCGACATGAGACAGTTGGCGCTAAGTGATGAGTCAATGAGTTTTGTGTATTCGTATAACTCTATTTTTCATATGAGAAAACAAGATGTAAAAAAAGCGATAAATGAAATGAAACGAGTTCTAAAACCTAATGGATTATTATTTGTAAATTTTTTAACCCTAAAGGATTTTCGAGTCGGCGATGGAGTTGATTTGGGGGATAATCAGTTTGAACAGATGGAAGATGATGAATTCGTAATACACTCTTATTATGATTATCATGAAGCAGATTCTATGTTTGATGATTTGCAGTTAATATACAAAGAAGATCGAGTACTGGAAAGAAAGTTTGAAGGTGAATGGATACGACAAGGATTTATCGATTACATATATAAAAAATAGCTGGATGCTGAAGAACATATTAGTAGCTCCGAAAAAGCTAGATATCTGCGAACAATACGTTCACGCTGTGGACCACGAGGTGTTGGTTCGATAGAAGGTAAAGGTTTGAAGAAGAGTTAGCCAGGTGGACAACCCCACGAGTCTAATGCTAACGACTGTTTCCTAGGGTGATTTAAGCCGCTTGAATGTCAATCAGCACTTGATACTTGTTCGCAACTAATATACTTCGGGGGGGATTTCAGATGGATGTAATTATAAATAACTCAATGATTCATAATAAGTCGGAAATAAATAAGATTGTTTTTATATGTTTCGATGAAGCGAACTATGAACTATATAGGAATGAATTAAAGAGATTTTGTTAGAATTTTGATGATTACCAAAAAAGGAGATGTGCCAATGAATAACAGATCAGATTTGCTAAATCAGTTTAAGGAATGGAATGGATTTGTTTTAGAAATTATTGATTTAGATTGGAAAACACCCATCGCTGAAGGAAAATGGACCATTCATGATGTTGTTAGTCATATTTTGTTATGGGATAAATACTTCTATGAATCGACGATCGAACCGATAGCATGCGATAAAGCAATAACACTTCAACTTATTGATTTCGATCAATTCAATAATGATGCTGTTACATATGGTAAGACAAAAACCAAAGACGAATTAATAGAATTGACTGTGAAGTATCGTAACTTAATATTAGATTGTATAAGTAGTCTTAAAGAGGGGAAATACTCAGACAAATATGTGGACGGAAGGTTTTCCTTTGAGTCCTATTTAAAGGATTTTATATCGCATGACCTACATCATATGATGCAGATTAAAGAATTAAAAAAGATAATGATGAGTAATTGACTCGGGACGGAAGTGCAAATAATGGAGCTGACCACCATAATTAGCTTTCTCTCACTCCATTATTGTGTGGGACAGAGCTTTTTTTTGTGCAAAAATAGAGAAACAACTTGACCGGTAACTCATAATAAACTCGAAAAACACACGTCGAAAGAGACAAATGTTATATTATTTATCTTTAAATGCAATCTGTAGGTAAAATCAAAGACTCCCCCCTGAAAATCAAACTTTAAAAATCTCCGTAATTCTTCTGTTTTCTTCTCTTTACCCAATTTCTATCTTTATACATCCCAAAGAATTAACTCGATATGTTATGTAATATAACATAAAATATTGAATATTATAGTAAAAAGCACAAATTTTACTGACGCATGTATAGTACTGTGTTAATATAAGTGACATAAAACGATGAAAATGAATGTAAGCTAAAGAAAGGTGTTTTTAAAAATAAATATGGGGATTGGGGGACGGCGATGGAGTATTTCATTCAACAGTTAATTAACGGGATTTCTGTAGGGAGCATCTATGCTCTGATCGCACTTGGGTACACCATGGTTTACGGGATTATTAAATTGATCAATTTCGCCCATGGGGATGTGTTTATGGTTGGGTCGTTTATTGGATTGTTCAGTGCCAGGTACTTGGCTTCAGCAGGGCTTTCTCCGATACTGGTCTTACTTATCTCATTGGTGATCTCTATGACAATCAGTGCGTTGCTGGGGATGTCAATCGAACGGCTAGCATACAAACCTCTACGAAAAGCTTCGCGAATCGCTGTGTTGATTACTGCAATTGGCGTTTCTTTTTTGCTGGAATACAGCGGTGTGTTTGTGCTTGGTCCTCAGGCTAAAGGATTTCCGGAGATTCTTAATAAGCAGCAATACAACTTGTTTGGTTCCTCGATTCAGGTGGACTCCAATCAAATCATGATCTTGGGGACGACGGTTATTTTGATGATTATCCTTCAGTATATTGTGCACCGAACAAAGATTGGTAAAGCGATGCGGGCCGTGTCTTTTGATATGGAAGCAGCACGGTTGATGGGGATTAATGTAGATCGGACCATTTCAGCCACCTTCGCTATAGGATCTGCACTTGCGGCAGCAGCAGGCGTTATTTTCGGAATGACTTACAATTCAGTGGATCCGATGATGGGGGTACTTCCGGGGCTTAAAGCTTTTGTGGCTGCGGTTTTAGGTGGCATTGGCAGTATTCCTGGTGCTCTGGTAGGGGGACTTCTGCTGGGCACAGTCGAGACAGAGGTTTCTTCTCTGGGATATTCTTCGTGGCGTGATGGTGTGGCATTTGCTGTACTCATCCTAATCCTTATCTTTAAACCATCCGGGCTATTTGGTAAAAATGTCCGCGAGAAAGTGTAGGGAGATGCCGTATGAAGAAGATAAATAAGTCATTTTGGATAGGCATTGTCTTTTCTATCATGCTATATATCGTCATTCAAGTTCTTCTAACAACGGGAATATTTGATGATGTCATGGAGTCTACGCTAATTCTAATTTGTATAAATGTCATGCTGGCGGTGTCTTTGAATCTGATTAATGGGATAACGGGACAATTCTCAATCGGGCATGCTGGATTTATGTCCATTGGTGCTTATGTTTCTTCCATTTTAACTTTGAACTTTGATATGCCATTCGTGCTGGCGCTAGTGATCTCTGGACTGGTTGCTGCATTTTTCGGTGTGCTTATCGGGATTCCGACCTTGCGGCTGAATGGAGACTATCTGGCGATTGCTACGCTGGGATTTGGTGAGATTATCCGGATTGTCCTGCTCAATACAGAATATGTGGGCGGAGCTTCAGGCCTAAGCGGCATCCCTAATCAAACGACTTGGACGATTATGTTTCTGTTCACATTGGTCACGATTGTTGTGATCAATAACTTTATACGTTCCACTCACGGCCGGGCTTGTATAGCGATTCGTGAGAATGAAATTGCTGCTGAAGCGATGGGGATTAATACAACTTTGTACAAAGTCATTGCTTTTTCACTTGGAGCATTATTTGCGGGGATAGCTGGTGGTCTCTCTGCTCATAAGTTCTACGTCATCAATCCTGGAAGCTTTAATTTTCTAAAATCATTCGAAATTCTAGTCATGGTTGTGTTAGGTGGACTAGGAAGTACAAGCGGGGCCATCGTGGGTGCGATTGTACTGACGGTGCTCTTCACGGTGCTTCAGGAATATCCGGAGCTGCGGATGATTATTTACTCGGCGATTCTAATTCTGATGATGATTTTTCGGCCTAAGGGGCTGCTTGGCAGCACGGGTTTTTCTTTCTTGAAATGGTCTAAAAAGGAGGTCAAACCAAGTGACAGCATCAACAGTGGAAGTGCTTCTTGATGTTCAACAAGCGAGTCGTGCATTTGGCGGGCTTAAGGCGCTTAACGAGGTATCCCTCCATATTAATAAAGGTGAGTTGATTGGGCTCATCGGACCTAATGGCGCGGGAAAAACAACCCTTTTTAATTTGCTGACAGGTGTATACCCGCCTTCCAGTGGCGATATTATCCTCGGCAATCAGGCAGTAGGCGGGATGAAGCCTTATCGGATTAACCGAAAAGGGGCAGCGAGGACATTTCAGAATATTCGTCTGTTTACCTCTATGACGGTGCTGGATAACGTTAAGATCGCATTTCATCAGCATGCCAGACACTCGATGTTCACTTCCATGCTCCGCCTGCCTAAGCATTTTGCAGAAGAAAACGGAATTACGCAAAAGGCTATGGATATTCTCAAAATATTTAATCTTGCCGATCAATGTGATGAATGTGCCGGGAATCTTAGCTACGGAAATCAAAGGCGTTTGGAAATTGCACGCGCGCTTGCAGCAGGACCTAAGCTTTTGCTATTGGATGAACCAGCCGCAGGGATGAACCCGAATGAAACTCGGGATCTAATGAATCTTATTGCCTGGATCCGTGAAGAGTTTGAGCTGACGATCCTGCTTATCGAGCACGATATGTCCCTTGTTATGGGGGTGTGTGACCGGATTTATGTGCTGGATCGCGGAATGTTGATTGCTGAAGGTACGCCCGTTGAAATACGGAATCATCCCAAAGTCATAGAAGCCTATTTGGGACAGGAGGCGTAGTGGACCATGCTTAGCGTACAGGGGATCAATGTATATTATGGGGCGATTCATGCCTTGAAGGATTTAAGTATGAATGTAAAAGAAGGCGAGATTGTGACTCTAATCGGCGCAAATGGAGCAGGCAAGTCCACGTTGCTTAAGACGCTTTCGGGACTGCTGAAACCCAAAACAGGCAGTATAGATTTCATGGATAAATCTATTACGAATCAGAGTGTTCAGTCCATCGTAAAACAGGGGCTTATTCATTGTCCGGAAGGCAGGCGTGTATTTGCTAATATGTCTGTGGAAGAAAATCTGGAGCTAGGAGCTTTTTTACAAGATTTTGGCAGCTTAGCTGCTGATTTTGCCAAGGTCTACTCCACCTTCCCGCGTCTTTTAGAAAGAAAAAAACAGCTTGCCGGCACATTATCCGGCGGGGAGCAGCAGATGCTTGCTATGGGGCGTGCGATGATGGGGCATCCCAAGCTTTTATTATTAGATGAACCCTCGATGGGGCTTGCTCCATTACTCGTTCAGGATATTTTTCGGATCATCCAGGAAGTAAATGCCTCTGGAACAACAGTGCTTCTTGTAGAACAAAATGCCCATCAGGCGCTTAAAATTGCTCATCGGGCTTACGTTCTTGAGACGGGCAGAGTGGTGCTTGAGGGAGATGCCAAGGAATTGGCAGATTCGGAAGAGATCAGAATGGCTTATCTGGGACATTAATTCATCGGCTAGTTCACAACAGCATCACAGAAAGAACCTATAAATTATTTATTTTGGGAGGCTGGAAGAGGATGAAGAAAATCGGGGCCATATTGCTGACTGCGTTACTGGCTGGTGGATTGCTGGCAGGCTGTGGGAACAAGACAGACAACACTACTGCTGAAGGTGGGAATGCTGGTGGAGGGACCATCAAGATTGGAGCAGACCTTGAGCTTACAGGCGGCCAGGCTTCCTTCGGTGATTCTGCACTCAAAGGGGCAAAGCTGGCGGTAAAAGAAATTAATGACGCAGGTGGAATACTCGGCAAAAAACTTGAACTGATTGAAGCGGATAATGCTTCCAAGTCGGAAGAGGCGACACGCGCAGCGCAAAAGCTGATTACTACCCATAAAGTTGTAGCTATTATCGGTGCAACTACATCTACGAATACCCTCGGGATTGTTCCCGTTGCTCAAGAAAAAGGCATCCCGCTGGTTAGCTCCTCAGCCACCAATCCCAAAGTAACAGTTGATGAACGTACTGGAGATTTGAATGAATGGGTATTCCGGGCCTCATTTATTGATCCTTTCCAAGGCGAAGTAATGGCTAACTTTGCTAAGGATACACTTAAAGCGAAGACGGCAGTTATTTATACGGATGCTTCAAGCGATTATTCCAAAGGGCTGCAGACTTTCTTTAAAGCAACGTTTACTAAGAACGGTGGCTCTATCTTAAGCGAAGAATCCTATCAACAAAAAGATTCTGATTTTAAAGCTGTATTAACACGTATTAAAGAAGCTAATCCCGATGTTATTTATCTTCCAGGCTACTATGAGGAGGTCGGCAAAATCGTAAAGCAAGCTCGCGAAATGGGGATCACCGTTCCGTTTATGGGCGGGGATGGCTGGGATTCACCTCAACTGGCTGAGATTGCCGGAGCGGATGCCCTAAACAATACGTTTATGTCCAATCACTATTCACCTGAAGATAGCTCGCCAGAAGTGAAATCGTTCGTAGATGCCTTCAAAGCTGCTAACGGTGATCTTGTTCCAGATGGGATGGCTGCGCTTGGATATGACGCCGTGAAACTAGTGGCAGACGCCATTACACGTGCGGATTCCACAGAACCTGAGAAGCTGAAGGATGCACTGGCGGGGACGAAGGATTTACAACTGGCCACGGGTAAAATCACAATGAATGAAACGCATGACCCGGTAAAAGCAGCTGTGGTGCTAAAATTTGTAGATGGGGTACAAACCTTTGAGGCAAAAGTAAATCCATAAGCGTTGTGATTAGAGGCGCGTACCTTTATTGGTGCGCGTTTCTTTTAGTTTAAACTTTTTTTAAAAAAAGGCTTGTCAAAATTCTTATGGTTTGATATACTCATTTTTGTTGTGACAAGAAAATAACTTGTAAAGCATGGCCCGTTGGTCAAGGGGTTAAGACACCTCCCTTTCACGGAGGTAACATGGGTTCGAATCCCATACGGGTCATATTATGCGGTAGTGGTGGAATGGCAGACACGCTATCTTGAGGGGGTAGTGGGTGTATACCCGTGGAGGTTCGAGTCCTCTCTACCGCATACAAATAAAAAGTAAGAAACCCTTTGTTCGCAGAGGATTTCTTACTTTTTTTTTATAAGATTAGAAGTGAAATTCAGTGGCCTCAGGTCATCTCTTAAAAGCCCCAGCATACTGGGGATAGAGCTGTCTTATGCAGTCTGGGCAGATATCATGGGTGAATTGCAAAGAAAGTTGATGCTTTAAGAAATGTTCAATGGTGATCCATTCATCCTTGGGATTACGAATACATTTACAGGAAGCACAGATTGGGATTAGCTCAAAAGATGATGGTAAGGTTGAACGGAGGTTTATGATCTCCGGATGAAGAGGTTCTTCTTTATAGGGGCCCACATCATATAGTGAAATTATAAAAGTGGCTTCTGGGTGCGGATCTGAGAGAAATGGATAGATCTCCAAACGGAAGATTCGTTTCCCTTTATTAGCGGTTTGTATGGAGAATTCGGAAGTATAAACCTGATGCTCTCTGCGGAGTATATATTTCACTGATTCATAAAGCTTGGCCCATTGATCGGGATCGATAATCACATCTTGCATGAGCTCTGAGTAATACGCACCAATCCATTTCTTATTAGTAGAAAGACCATATTCATGACTAAAGGCCTTCCACCTACTGTTGGTGAACTGGATAATCCCATGACTGTTGATTACCACCGCATTGTGCGGTAAAGCTTCAAGTGAATGGATAATGGAAGATGATAAGCATTTTGACAAAAGTCACCGCTCCCTCCTAGAGATCATTCAGGATGATAAGTTAACAAAGGGGGCCAGACGGTATTCTAACAGATACTTGTCACCTGAGTCGCCTCTTATCGTCACTCCAGCCATATGATATAATCGGATAATACATAACAATACTAATTATATACTTTTTTACGTTATTTTGCAATAGGTAATTACGTAAATAAGTAATTTATTTTTAGATGGAGGGCGATTCACCGATGCAGACCATATACGAACGTATAGAATACCTGATTAAGCAGAAAGGTTTGACCAAAAAATCATTCTGTGAGCAGTTAAATATCAGCACAGGTAATATGGGAGATTGGAAGCGGGGGAAGACTACTCCAGGAACACATAAGCTGATTGAGATCGGTGATTTTTTTCATGTTAGTCTGGACTGGCTTATTCTCGGCAAAGATACACCGGATACTGTACGAGAGAGCGGCGTAGACTATGATTTGAGTGATGTTCAGCTATCGGAAAGCCGAGTAGATGAATTACTTCCAGCAGAAAAGAATTTTATCAAGGAATATATAGCTTTTGCTGAATATCGTAAACAGAAAATGGTCGACGAAGAATCTTAAAATCTGCATCTTTACTTTTGAGAAAAGTACATTTATAATAATGAATGTTGACCTCAAACAATTTATGTTCTATGTTTAACACACCGCGCGGTAGTGGTGGAATGGCAGACACGCTATCTTGAGGGGGTAGTGGGTGTATACCCGTGGAGGTTCGAGTCCTCTCTACCGCATACAGAATGAAGAAAGAGGCCTTGCGATGCAAGGCTTCTTTTTTTGTACATTCCTCAATCCACAACCTACTTCTTTACAAGCGGCACGCATAGATTGGCTTCGAATCCTTCATCATCCGGACCGGACTTTTCCGTGTATTGGATGTAAAAGACTCCATCAGGGTTGAACTTATAACCGGAATCCGGCAGCCATTCATTATGTATATAATTCCAGGTATGTTGAAAAGCCAACTGAGGGAATCCTTTTGCAGTAAATATAGCATAGGCAGACGCAGGAAGTTTCTTATGAACAAGGCCTTCAGGGATACAATCTAACTGCTCGACTTCAACGCAAAGGAAAAAATCAATATCCCATGTGGTATGCTCCCACAGTTTAGGCACGGATGTACGGTTCTGAAATAGACCGAGATAACAACCGCTGCTTTGAACTTTTGTGGGTATAGTATCAAATTTTGCATCAATATCCAGCTCGCCAAAAACATATTCCCAAAGATTCGCGTATGGCTCCCCGGATGAGTTTACATTTGTCCAGCCAATAACATTTAGTTCGGGTATATCAAGCAGTTGAACAGTCACCGATTGTCCCTCCCAGCAAAAATATTTCAACAATATTATAAAATATTCCAAGAGATTAAAGGGTGCTGATATATAGCGATATTATGACGTTCTTTCTAGTTAAAAAGGATACTTTACCGCATAACAACAGGGGGCTGTGTGATGTGGTGAGTATCCTTTTTCTAATGAATTATTTTAAAAGCTTGGAAATATCGGATTCGATCTGCTGTGGAGTGGTCTTAGGAGCAAACCGTTTTAGAACACGGCCATCTTGGTCAACCAGAAACTTCGTAAAGTTCCATTTCACACTTTTTGAGCCTAAGACACCAGGAGCTTCTTTGGATAAGTATTTGAATAATGGATGTGCTTCATCGCCTTTTACGTCAATCTTCTCGAACATAGGGAAGGTTACCCCATAATTAATCTCGCAGTATTCCGCAATTTCATCACTTTCGCCAGGCTCTTGTCCAGCAAATTGATTGCTTGGAAATCCTAAAACTTCGAACCCGCGGTCCTTGAATTTCTCGTACACTTCCTGAAGACCTTTATACTGGGGAGTAAATCCACATTTGCTGGCAGTATTCACAACCAGGAGTACTTTACCCTTGTACTTTGACAATGATTCCTCTTCACCCTTAAGAGTGTTGACCTCAAAATCATAAATACTCATGGATGACACCTCCATAGCTAATTTAAGTTTTTAACAATTTAATTGTACACTATTTATGGTCTGGAGCCAAATAAGAAAGTATTATGAATCATTCCTCATCATCGTTTCAAATCATACCTGTTGTTTAAAGTATAAAGTATGAGCATGACCAATACAGCTTGATGAAGGAGAAGATGACTCATGAAAGCATTATACACAGCAACTACAACAGTCCATGGCGGTCGTGAAGGCTCCATTGAATCCTCGGATGGCGTGTTAAAGCATAATCTAAGCATGCCTAAAGAGCTTGGAGGACCGGGAGGTTCTGGTACCAATCCAGAGCAATTATTCTCGGCTGGTTATGGAGCGTGTTACGAGAGTGCACTAGCGAATATCGCGCGTAAAGAGGGCGTGAAACTCCATGACGTGGAGGTAACTTGTAATGTGTCCATTGGGAAGGATGACAGTGATGGAGGCTTTAGACTAGCTGTGAGAATGGATGTGAAGCTGCCAGGGATTGAGCATGACAAAGCAGAGGAACTGGCGAAGAAGGCTCACGAATTCTGTCCTTACTCCAAAGCAACCAGAGGTAATATCGAGGTTGAATTAAAGATTGTTGATTAAATGTATCTGTATATATTTTATGGAAATAATGGCTAAATAGAGACGTAAATCATAAAAGAGTAATAAATAGCTGCCGTGTTAGGCGTCTTTGGTTGACATCACCCTTAAAATTCTTTAATATGTCTAAGTATCTGAGAATGTGCCTGCGTGTGCAATTTACAACCAAAAATTTAAATAATGGGTGATGAAGATGTCTTACAGACCGAATATTACGAATGTGACCAAAGCCAGCAGCAACGATAAGGAAGGATTGTACGAGTTCATTATCAAGCTTGCTGATGGAACGGAGTGCCGCGCGTTTTATCATCGGTTTCCGGAATGGAAAATGACGAACATCAGCCGCCTGCTTAAAACTCCATGTCCAATTTGCCGCAAAGATTTCATCTGCAAATGCATGGAGGCATTCACTGCTGATTTCGAAGGGCAAATGATCGGGGATCAATGGATTGAGAAAGCAATCGCAGAATAATTAAAGAACGGCACTTGATGGCGCGGGAGGATATCCCGCGTTTTTGTTTACCCAAAAAAGCAGAAATTTACGCCTTTAAGACGGAGGGGGAGCCATGAACGAAGAACTGAACCTTATGAAAGATAAGTCCATTGTGTTGATAGACGGAGTGTGTCATCTTTGCCAGGGGGTAGTTCGTTTCATTATCCCGCGTGACCCCGAGGCTAAATTTCTATTCGCACCTTTACAGAATGAAATTGCGGCAAATCTAATGAAAGAGTCCGGACTTCAGCCTGGACAATTAAACACGGTGATTTTACTGGAGAACGGAGTGTATTATACAGAGTCGGCCGCTGTGCTAAGAATTGCCCGTAAATTGAGATTTCCTTGGCCTGCCGCATACGTGTTCATCTTAGTACCACGCCCATTGCGCAATGCCCTTTATCGGTATGTAGCTAAGAACCGCTATCGTTGGTTCGGACGTGATGAGCAGTGTATGCTCCCTACCCCAGAGATCAAACGGAGATTTTTGTAAACCATAATCTGGGAGAATGTTATAATGAAACTATAAATTGGTATAGTTTTTTCATATTATCACTAGGGGTGAACGAATAGTGAAACGGAAAGGGCTTCTGCTTTTTATAGTCATGTTGTTATCTTTAAGTATGATCGGTACGGCCTCAGCTGCCCCCAAGCTTCGTATTATGGTGAACAATTCAAGTGTGGATGTTGGTGTGCAAATCGTGTCGGGGAAGACGCTGGTTCCGCTGAAAGCTTTTGAAAGATTCAAGAATACTTCTATTCAATGGGATGCCAATACCAAGCAAGCTACGATTGCTAGAGATTCTATGAAGATTAAACTTACGGTTGGTTCACGGACGGCTTGGAAGAACTCGGAAGCTGTACAATTGGATGTAACGGCCAAAATAGTGGATGGAAGAGTAGCGGTACCCATGCGATTTATTGCGGAGGCTCTTGGAGCGAGAGTAACAGTAGATGCTGCTACGAATACAGTCTGGGTTCAGGAACGGGCCAATGCTAAACTTGTGCAGAATTATAATAGTAATGACTTAGTTGTTTCCCGCATAGCTGCTTTGCAATTCCCGGTTGAAGAAAGAGAACCCTCCAAATTGACGGGTGATAATGAAGCATTGTCCATGACGTATTATTTTCCTGAAGGCAGATCTGATGGTTATTTTATAATGTATGGACATTTCGTAAAGTATTATGAGATCAAGGATAATATTGTAAAAGTAGTTTGGGAAGCTGATCTAGATATGTCCAAAGAGGCTACAAATAAAGATTTTACCGCGATATTCGGTTACCCAGTTGCGAAGGAATATGGTAAAGCACCTGTTCTAGCTCCATCTTATGCCTCTTTTTATACGAGTGTTTGGGGAAGTCAGATTATTTATGGAATGGTTCATGCGGATGGAACTACTAAAGTTTCAGGACAGTCTCTGACTTGGGACGATACTAGAAAACCATTTGTTGTGGCTATACCTGGAGAGACCAAGCTTCAGTAATATATAAGTCAAATAAATATGGAGATGAATTATGAATAAGGGGAAACCTAAAGGTTTTATGCGTTTTGATTGGCCTTATCATTTTGTAACTATGCCGCTTGCGCTGATTATATTTGTATGGTCGGGAATTTATGTCGTTCAGGTGTTACGTGATGATGGTGCTTTAACAGTGCCCTTGCTATTATTTGGTTTATCTCTATGCCTGTTATTTGCGATTACTCGAATTCGAATTTATGCGACAAAAAATCAGGATCGAGTAGTGAGGGTGGAGGAGCAGTTCCGGTATTTCCGATTGACAGGTGAAGCATTAAATCCAGAGCTTGAATTAGCTCAGATTATTGCGCTTCGGTATGCAGGAGATGAAGAGTTTCCGGCACTATGTCAGCGGGCGGTGAAGGAAAAGCTTAGTCCTGCCGATATCCGGTCTGCCATCAAGAATTGGCGCGAAGATACGATGAGAGTCTAAAAACCACTTGATGTGCGAAAAAACTTATTGCTGCCTTCTTATATATATGCTACTATAGCTGTAAATTAAAGGGATAGTAACGGAAGCACCGTTCAATGTACCGTATCCACGGTTATTGTCGGTGCTTTTTTGCTGTCTTTTTTTTGATAATATTTATAAATTTCTTGCGAAAGGAGAGAGGTTTTATGGCGGCAAGGATTGTACTCGCAGTGCGTGAAAGTCAATATATCGAACCATTGCTACACTATCTTCATCATAGTGAGTATGGAGAAATGCTGCGAATCACGGCTTTTAGTCGGCTGGATGCTTTTATCGAATTTATGAGGGGAGAGGATATGCCCGATGCTGTTGTAGGTGACGTTACTTTTATCGAGGCTTGGCTTGTGGAGGGAAGAAATAAGGTGCCTTGGGCAGTTTTAAGTGAGGAGGGAGCTTATCTTAGCAGGAGTTCTAAAAGCTTGGCTGGAGGCATCATGATTGCGAAATATCAGGCACTGCCTTCTCTGCTGGGAGCATTTATTCAGCTATGTGAAGTGAAACGAGCTAGAGGTTCCTCTGTATTAGATGAAACGCTGCTGCTCGGTATCGTCTCCTCAAGCGGGAATACGGGCAAAACTACAGTAGCTATGAATATGGCTAAGCAGCTAGGTGAATTGGGGCTTTCGGTCTTTTATTTGAATCTTGAAAGTGTGGACAGCAGTGGATTATTTTTACGGCCCCCTGCAGGAAATACGCCTGGACTAGAGCGGCTCCTTTATGAAATCAAAGCCAGCCGGGATAAGGGCGGAGCCGATACGATTGATTTGGGACAATACGTGATTAGGTATGATCACCTTCGAAGTGCTGCTTTTAGGCCAATTATTAATGTAAAAGAAATGCTGCAGATGACTACGCAGGATACGCTAGATTTGTTGGCGCTGTTGGTTGCGGAAAGAAATTTTGACGTAATTATAATAGATACCGGCAGTATTGAAGAAGAACGTGCCAAAGCTGTGTTACATAAATGCGGAATTCTATTGTGGGTAGTTAGAAATGACGAGGTAAGCATTCATAAGACCATGAGATGGCTATCCCATTGCAATGCTCCTAATTCTGGTATGCCCAGCCAAGTGATGGACAAAAGTAGATTTGCCGTGAATTTTGCCGCAGATGGTTTAGAGGTGTGGGCACCTCCGGAAGGAATTACCGTTGAAGGTGTACTTCCGTATATCCCATCTTGGACGCTGCAGCACCGTGAGGAGCTTTTTCTGAACTCACCACAATTCCAAAAGGAGATCTTACAGCTGTGCAAGCAAATTATAGAACCGTCGCTTCCGCAAGTATTCACTGGTAAAGGTTTACATGAATGAGGAAATGTTTAAGGCACTTCGCAGTGATATCCGGGCAGGATTAGATGTTACTTCTGCAGTTGGGAATCGTGAACTCACCCAATATATTGAAAGGACAATTTTGGACAGCGAAAATCTGCGTTATTTAACAGCACAGGAGAAACATGAGCTCGTGAAGAGATTGTTCGATTCTTTTCGAGGATTGGATGTGCTCCAGCCATTAGTGGATAATCCGGCGATCACTGAGATTATGATTAACAGCCATAGTGAGATTTTTGTAGAAGAGGAGGGGCAGATTCGTCGTCTTCATTTGGAATTTGAGTCCAGCAGCAGGTTGGAGGATATTATCCAGACGGTTGTATCCGGTGTGAACCGGGTTGTAAATGACTCTTCTCCTATCGTTGACGCTCGGCTAAAAGACGGATCGCGTGTAAATATCGTGCTTCCGCCAGTAGCTCTGAAGGGCCCGGCGATGACCATTCGTAAATTCCCTGAAACACCGATGACGATGCAGGATTTAGTCCGTCGTGAAGCCTTAAGCTTGGAAGCCGCAGAGCTGCTGCAGATCTTAGTGGCTGCTAAATACAATATTTTTATTAGTGGCGGGACCGGCTCTGGGAAGACCACATTTCTTAATGCGTTATCTCAGTATATCCCCCCACAGGAGAGGGTCATTACGATAGAGGATTCCGCTGAACTGCAGATTGTAACTGTGCCGAACCTTGTTTCACTGGAGACCAGGAATGCCAACACGGAAGGTAGAGGGGAGATTTCCATCCGGGATTTGATTCGTTCTTCCCTGCGAATGCGGCCCAACCGGATTGTTGTGGGGGAGGTACGGGGAGCGGAATGTCTCGATATGCTGCAGGCGATGAACACCGGACACGATGGAAGCTTGTCTTCGGGCCATAGTAACAGCGCACACGATATGGTCAGTCGACTGGAGACGATGGTGCTGAGTGCTGCGGAGCTTCCGGTAGCTGTTGTTCGCCAGCAAATTTCATCGGCAATTGATATCTTCGTACACTTATCACGTCTCCGTGATCGTTCCAGGCGGGTGATGGAGATCAGTGAGGTTGCGGGGCTGAAAGACGGGGAAGTAATCTTGAATCCTTTATATGAATTTCAAGAAGCTGGTGAACGAGAGGGAAGGGTGCAAGGGGGGCTGCTTCCCTGTGGTAACCCATTGTTGCATACAACGAAGCTTAGGATGGCTGGCGTAACCTCCTATCCATTGGCTCAATAGAGATTCAAAATTCCAGAAGGGGGGAGGTCATGCTTAAGTTTAAATTTGTTGCTGCAAAGCCTGTAGAAGCGGATCCTGACGGTCCTTCGTTATTACCAGATTATAAGGTATACGAATTGACCTTGCAGCAGAGGATTCTGACCCTTATTGCAGGTGGACTGCTGATGCATGGAATTGGATATCTTTTTTATCATCATTGGCTGCTGTCGTTGCTGCTTATGCCGGGCGGAGCTTATGCCCCGCATATACTGCGTAACTATCTACTGAAAAGACGTCGAAATGCACTGAATTTACAATTTAAGCAGACGTTATTTTCGCTGTCTTCCTCCCTTTCAGCTGGGCGTTCGGTGGAGAATGCATTCCGAGAGGCGGTTCAGGATTTACGTATGCTCGACCCGGAGGGAAGCAGTGATATGATCTCCGAGTTAAACATTATCTGTGCACGCATGGAATATGGACAGCCTGTGGAAGAAGCGCTGCGGAACTTTAGTGAAAGAGCGGGAATGGAGGACATCGAGCGATTCGCGGATGTGTTCTCGGTCTGTAAACGTACTGGTGGTGATCTTGTAGAAGTGGTGCGCCGTACATCAACGATTATCGGTGAGAAGCTGGATATTCAGCAGGATATTGCTGTAAGTATTGCTCAGAAGAAATTTGAGGCTAAGGCACTGCTGATATCTCCGCTGATCATGGTGATGTTTATGAGTTTGACGGCTGGAGAATATATGCAACCTATGTATACAGGAGCGGGTATAGCCATATCGACAATAGCGCTTGTTGCTTTATTCCTATGTTATCTCTGGACTACTAAAATAATGGACATTCCACTGTGAAGGGGGTGAAAACATGCGCTGGCTATGTGCGGTGGTTACTGTTATTTTGCTAATAGTCTGGGTTCTACTGCGAATTCAATGCGGCAACAGATATGTCGCGTTACGCAGTCTTCCTATGGAAGGATTACGGCTTCGGAAGTTAGGCGAACCGTTATTACTGCTTATTGAGAAGAGTGGTATCGCCAGTCGGTTTCCCTCACTGCTGTTCAGAATTCAGCGTTCTCTACAGCGCAGTTATGGGATGCGTTATAGCGCAGAGCGGACCCTGCTGTTCATGGGTGAGATGATAAGTTACAGCTGGCTGTTGCTTGTAGGTGGAAGTTTGATTACAGCATTTAGTGGCGAACAGGCAGGTATGACATTGGGTGTATTTTTGGCAATTGCTCTACCAACCGCTATGGTCAGTGATCTGCACAAAAAGGTGAGAGTTAGGGAGCAGAATATTATGCTCGAATTGCCAGAGCTGCTGAACAGTATTGTGTTGTTGGTTGGCGCAGGAGAGACCGTGCAACGAGCTATTATTCGCTGTGTGGAAAGCCACCGGGGGGATACGAATCATCCTCTGTATAAGGAGCTAATGACTATGACTAGTGAATGGGAGGGCGGATATTCCTTCCAGCAGGCGTTTGAAAATTTCAGCAAGAGATGCGCTGTGCAGGAGGTATCGGTATTCACAACGACAGTTTTGCTGAATTATCGCAGAGGTGGAGCGGATTTTGTGCTATCGCTACGTGATCTGTCGCGGATGCTGTGGGATAAACGAAAGGCACTTAGCCGGACGCGCGGAGAGCAGGCATCCTCCAAATTAGTTTTTCCGATGGTAGTTATCTTTTTAATAGTAATTGTACTGGTGGGAACGCCAGCATTTTTGATGTTAAAAATGTAGGAGGCTGAAGCTGATGGTATCAACAATGTTGGACAGTATGAAGAACTTTTGGGAAGACGAGGAAGGGTTAGGAACTTTGGAGATGATTTTGATTATTGCTGTGTTGATTGCGGTTGTTCTTTTGTTTAAGGACAAAATTCAAGAGGTAGTAGAAGCCTTAATTAAAACGGCGGGTGAAAAGAGCCAGGAAGTATTCGATTGAACAAGCTTAAGGGTGATCAAGGCAGCTTTACTATTGAAGCGTCACTTCTGTTGCCGATCGTCATGTTTATTACGATGCTTCTTTTGTTTTTTTGCTTGTATAGCTATCAGAAGTCCATGCTGTTGCAGGTGGCTTCAGGAGCTACTGAACGGGCGGCTTACAACTGGGACAACAGTCACAAAGAGGTCTCTGGTTCTTACATGGCTGGTGAGTATGACTCCCTTTATTGGAGAATTGGGGATGATGCCTTGCTAACCTCATTATTCGGTGGAGAAGCTGGCAGTGCTGGCGTGACAATAGAGTTGCCCGGTGAAGTATCAGATAAGGGTGATTTGCCAGTGCTTAAACTGGGCCATTCGTCTACCATGATTCCGGACAATATGCCAGGAACTATGCGTTATGCTCACAGCCTTACAGGACGGAGAGTAAGTGCTGAGTTAAACCGTCTGCTGAGCTTACCTGTGCTTGATAAGGTTCTATCGGATGAGGCTAAACCAACTGTTGAAGCCCAGTCTATCATTGTTGAGCCTGTTGAGTTTATTCGTACGGTCGATCTGATGCGTTATTTCGGAGCTAAATTTAAAGGGGGCCCTGAGGGCAGTGGATCAGCAGTTTACATGGATAAGAAGGATGCTTCTGCTATGCTGACCAAGCTTCAGGATAAGTAAAATCTCTGCTCAAGGGAGGGGGTTTTAATGAAAAGTAAATTTACCGGTTGTCCTGCTAAGGGCAAAACAGAAGGCTCAGTTACAATTTTTCTAATCATGGTGCTGGCTTTCGTCTTTCTTTTTACTGCTGTGCTGATTGATTATGCGCGAATTGCTGCGTTCAACGTTCAGGAGGAACGATTAGCGAGAGCCAGTGTCCGCTCTGTTATGTCTTCATATCATGTTGAATTACGAGAGAAGTACGGTTTGTTTGCATTTGGTGATAGCAATGGAGATATGCTGCTGTCCAAAGTGCTCAACGAAAATTTGCATAAAAGTGGGCGGGGGGATACGTTCAATCTCTTACCCTTTGCACTGGAATCCTCCTCCTTGGAATGGAGCCGGCCGCTGGGAAGTTATGATGTTTTTCGTCATCAAATACTGGAAGAGATGAAGTATAAGGCTCCGGTAGATTTCGCCTTGGAGCTGGCAGGTAAATTCAAACCGCTGTCAGGCGTAATGGCAGAGACCTCAAGAGCTACCGAATTACTTAGTAAGCTGCAACCTTTATATGATGAACGTGAAGAGAATTTGGATCTAATGTTAGAGCGGAGAAGCCAAGCGGCGGAGAGTGGAAGAAGAATACTGCTATGGATTATGAATCCGCCCGGGGATTCTATCTCGGCCCATTCGCTCGGAAGCATGCAAGCAGCCGCGGATATACCAGCACAGTATAGTGACTATCTCGGGAAATATTACGACGATCTGTATCGTGATAGTGAAAAGCCTGCAAAGTACACTTATCAGTTGGCACTTTATCAGAGCCGAACTTCAGAGATGTTATCGCGGCTCCCAGCCTTATTAACAACCTTTCGTGAAGAACATGGACAATCAATGGAGGAAGCGAAGGATGCGTTAAACAAGGCGCAGCAATTGAATGACGAGATGAGAGATGTTTTGGCAGCTTCCCGAATAAGTGGCGTAAATCTGGCGGACGATCCTGCTAAAGACTGGGATATTCCGGGAAGTTCAGGGGAAATAAGTGCTGAGCCACTTAAAAATCTGCATGAACAGGAAGATGCCTTGATCCTCTCTTCGGCTGACATTAGTAGTATGGAGAATAGTTTATTTATGCAACAAAGTGTGTACGAATCCATTGAACCGACGGTAACAGGATTGTCAGCAGAGCTGCATGAAGCTTTGGGAGTCAACGGCGATTCCTACCAAATGATTTCCTCTGTTCTAGGGGCTTCGCATGTAGTGGACAACTATTATAAAAAATACGGTAAGAAGGGAAGTGTTATCGCTAGTGATTTGGCTTTTCTTGAACAGCATCGCAGCTCGGATAAAGCACGTAAGCAAGTAGAGTGGGAAGCCAAATCCAAGCTGGGCGAGGTTAGAGCACTACTGAACAAGATTAGAATGCTAGGTAGCGGAGCGGCAGCTTCGATGGAACGTTATCAAATCCTTCATCAATTTTATGAGGACAATGTTTCATTTAACAACGGATTGGAGTCTCAATCCTCTGATAAATCTGAAGTATCCTCAGATCCCTATGCTGCTGGAAGTTCGGCGATGAAGGATATTGACGGGATTTATGCAGCAATGAGTGGCATTATGGGGGGCGCTAGAGACAGGCTTTTTCAAACGGAGTATTCCGCGCTTTATTTTCAGCATTTTGATGTTTCAAAGTTAGCTAGTCTGGCACTGAATTCTCTGGAAGACACTAGTGAGCTCACAGATCAGCTTGATCCTCGCGCTCAGGAGCTGGAATACATTTTATACGGATTTCATAATCCCGCGGGGAATGTGGCCGCAGCCTATGCCGAAATATTCGCGATGAGGTTGTCCATTCGCACGATGGAAGGTTTTATAGAGAAGGCAACCTTGGGAAATCCACTGGCTGTTCTAGCGGCGGCACTGTTGTATGGAATCCAGCATGCCATTCAGGATATGTTGCAGCTTTGTGAGAAGGATGCGATTCCTTTATCTAAATATATGCCGGCGCAGCTGACTTACCGTGATCATCTGCGACTGTTCATGATAATGCATGGAGGCGGGGAAGTGCAGCTATCGCGGATGCTGGCTCTGATTCAACTGAACACAGGAATAAATCCAGAGGAAAGAAACACCTATCTATCATCGGACATTAAGCTCCAAATGCAGTTATGGTTTCTGCCAGGTGTAGTTAAAATGTTGAATTATACTGCTGGTTTTCCGGGAGATGTACAAGGGAATAAGTATCTGAGGGCAGTAAAAGCTGATTATTCTTATTAGCGGGAGGTTGGTAAGGAGATGGGGGATGGGTATGGAATCAGAGGGGAGGACAAGGAAGAAGGTAGCATGGTAGTAGAAGCGGCGATGATTCTTCCGTTCTTCCTGCTATTCGTCCTGTTCCTGATTTCTATCGTACAGATGACCTTGTATTCGACAGCTTTGCAAAGTACAGCATCAGACACTGTAAAGTCTATTTCAACTCATATGTATCCTACGGCTTTGGCGGTGCAGAAATGGGGAATATTCAGCGAAGTAAGTGATGATTCAGGAGGGGATGACAGTGATCATTCTGCTGGCCTGAATTGGACTATTCCTCGCTTGTCACTTACTGATTGGGGCGATAGTTATGCTGAGTCTTTACCCAAGCCGTTAAATGAGTGGGTTATGTCGGCTTTAGAAAGTGGTGAGGGACCGTTGCAGAAGCTTCAGGCAGAGACTAGTGAAAGTGTACTTGATCTTGCGATCAAACCTTTATTGAAACCATACCTGACATCAGATTTACTGGATTATGAGCGAATTCATGTATCTAATGTTATGGTGCCGGAGCTAAAAGAGGGTACTCGTCCCTACCTTGGGCTAGTGGTTAGTTATAAGCTGCCGATGAAGGTCCCCTTTCTAAACCAAAGTATTGTTTTAGAAGCAAGTGCTGTTGAACGTCTCTGGATCGGGGACACGGGAGAAGGCACAGCCAAGGAGGGGAACGGTACTGGCCAACCAGATGAATTCATTGAAATCTTAGAAAAGCCGAACCCGGCTGTAGCGAATAAGCAAGGCAAGGTTCGTGCCAGAATACCGCCGAATGCTTCTGCCAGCTTGTCAGTCTTTTATAAGAGCGGGGGCAGTACTGCCAAATATTTAGGCTGGAAACAAGCGGATGAAGATGGATATATCGAGTGGGAATGGAAAATTGGTGTAAATACCACACCGGGCTCGTGGCCGTTTGTTATACAACTGGATGATGGTAGATCTGTTGAGGTTATGTTCACAGTAGTGAAGTGAAAGGGTGGAAAAAGGAGTGTAATAAATGGCAGAGTGGACATTTTGGGGATGTCTACCGTTTTTAGCAGCGGCACTGATTACAGATTTGAAGTCGATGAGAATACCAAACTGGATCACCTTGTCAGGCTTGCTCACCGGTCTGCTTGCACAAGGGGTGATCAATAGCTGGCATGGACTGCTGTGGGCTTTCGGGGGAGCTGCTGTAGGATTTACAGTCCTTCTGATCATGCATTTAATAGGGGCGGTTGGCGCGGGGGATGTTAAGCTTTTTGCTGGAATCGGCGCGTGGACAGGGATGTTGTTTACGCTGCAAGTCGTCATGTACTCCGTACTATTTGGTGCTTTAATAGGCTGGTTAATTGTTTTAAAGAGACGGGAGGCGGTCAGTCGTTCGCGTAAGATCATCAGCAGAATTTCTGGATTTATTTTATGGAAGAGCCCGTTTCTATTAAAAAATAACGATAGTGAACTGTTGAAATTCCCTTTCATGCTGGCTGTTATCCCTGGTTCCATATGCGCTTATCTATACTTTTAGTTCGGGAGCTGATGTTTGTTGTTCGGATTAACCCGTGATTTTATACAACAGGATGGTATATATATGATCCTTGGTGAACCCGAAGGAATACCTGCGGAGAAGCTTAATTTGATTCAGGCACGCATGCTGATGAACACCGACATTCCTCATCATTTGAGGCTGTTACTTAGAGAAATAGATATGAAGGTTACTATGGAATACGCTGTTTTACGCAAAAAAATGCTTAGTCATCTACTCAAAGGAGAAAAGCTAAGTATGAGCTCATTTTTCGGGTTATTGCTGCAAATTGCCCAAGGCATGGAAGATGGCAGGTTATATATGCTGCGGGCGGAACAGTATGCTTTGCATGCAGATTACATTTTTATTGAAGGGTCGTTACAGAGCGGTAAAGTATACCTGACCTACATACCCATTCAGGAGAATAAGTCTGGTTCAAAGCTTGGAGAGTCACTCAAGTCACTAATCATGGTGTTAATGGCATCTATCACAGAGCTAACTGGCAGTGGTGTGCAAAGACTATTGCAATATTGCAGTGAAGAGGGATTTACTCCAGCTGGCTTAAAGATTCTTTTATCAGAGTTGCTGACAGAAAGAGAGCCCGTTACACCTGAAAGACAGCTTCATGAAGGCGTAAAAGAATATCTAGTGAAAGAGGCAGCAGCTCCACCATTAAGAAAAATATATGAGCATCGCGAAGATAAGGAATTGGAGCTGCAGCCGACTGCTACTCCTTGGATCAGCAGCTATCCTAATCTTAAGATAAAAGAGGAGGAGAGCCTGTCTCTAAGCTTGGAGGATGAGCAGGTAACGAATCCACAAGCCTCAAGCTCAAGAACCTATATAGTGCTAGGGTTTCTATTAGGCGATGCACTACTGTGGAAGTTTCTATATTTGGATAGTCCCAAGCCGTTATGGCTTGCCGTCTGTGGAGTTGTGACGATTGTATTGGCTGTTTTAAGCTGGATGGTTTGGAGCGGAAGGCTAAAGGTTGGTAAAGAAGATGTTGATGGCCTGGGTGAGGATTCTGAAGATACTAACTGTAATCCGAGTCGAAAAGAATTGGAGTGGAATTTTGGCAGGAACCCTGTGACTTCTACGCGTTCTCCAGCAACAATTCCAAAGATAACTCCGCAATCCTCTGATTCAGCAGCTAGCGTTCCGGCGACACGTTATGAATCACTAGCAGAGGAACAAAGTTCTGTTAAAGCACCAGAAGCAATAGCTCCAACAACCTTATTATCACAGGAGAAACCGCCTGAGCAAGGACGACAAATCGAAAAGCTGGATCGGAGTATTCCTTATCTCCAAAGAAGCGGTGAGGAGGGCGAAGAGGCAGAGATGATCGAGTTAAATCGAACTAGCTTCATTATCGGCCGATCGGCAGAGGTGGCTCAATATGTGGAAAGATCAGAAGGCGCCTCTAGAGTACACGCTGAGATATCTAGAAGCACCAGCGGATATATTCTGAAGGATCTTGACTCCAGAAATGGAACGCTTTTTCAAGGTGAAGCCATGGTCCCGTATAAAGAGTATCCACTAACAGAGGGGACCACATTTAAAATTATAAAAGGAAGCTACACATTTCATACAGTATGAAGGTGAGTTCTAACGATGAATGTGGCTCTACAATTTTTGTTTTTTCAAATCTTCTAAAGCGACTTGAAGTGTAGGGAAGGTAAAGTCAAAGCCATGATTTAATGCCGCTGCGGGCAGGACGCGCTGACCTTTAAGTAAGATTTCGGATAATTCTCCGGCTGCTGTTTTTAACAGGAAGGCTGGTAAAGGGAACCAATGTGGCCGTTTGTAGACTGTGCCGATCGTTCTGCCGAACTCTTCGTTCGTTACCGGATGTGGAGCAGTCGCATTAACAGGTCCGTTAATCGTTGGATTATGCGTACAGAAATCAATTAGACGGATGATATCCGTCAGATGGATCCAAGAGAGCCACTGCTTTCCAGAGCCAATGTTTCCGCCAAAACCTAATAAATAAGGCAGCTTCATTTTGGGGAATGCTCCGCTCTCATTGCCGAGCACAACTCCGGTACGCAGCTTGACCACGCGGATATCATGGTAGGTTTCATCTGAAGCCTCTTCCCATGTCTTAACTACTTCTGAAGGGAAATCCATGACCTGGGCTGGTGAGGACTCATTAAAAGTATCCTCTAAAGAGGTACCGTAAATCGCCACGGCGGAAGCCTGAATGATTACGGAAGGCTTTTGCTTCATTTGATCTACTAACTTAGCTGCTGCGGAAACGGTTGCAAGTCGGGACTGCATAATCGCTTTTTTGCGACTTGGACTCCAGCGCTGGCTAAGGGAAGCTCCGGCGAGATTAATTAGGGCAGCTGCATTTTCCACTGGAGCGGGATTAGAACTTAGACTGTCCCAGGTGTGGTAACTCAGCTTAGGATGAATTGTTGTTGCGTCTTTTGGTAAATTCCGACCTACAATAGCAACTTCATTACCTGCTTGCAGCCAGTATTTTGCTAGTTCGCTACCTATAAAACCGGTGCCGCCACATATCACATATTTCAAAGGAGGGCCTCCGTTCTAAATCGTACAATTCATTAAAAATTACTTAAACAAATGCTGGTAAGCAGAGTAATCGATTTTATTCTTCTCGAGAAAATTGACAAGAAAACGGTTATCGCGCCGCGGTGTGGCAACTATGTAACCTTTAATACAGTGATCGCGAGTAACTTCTTTTGCATTGCTCTCGACTGCGATTTTTCCGATCTCGGCAGCAATAGAATGCTTCGCAATATCACGAAATGGCCCAGGTACAGGTTGAACAAGCTGGTCCAAAAAGGCCTTTGTTTCGTCACTCCAGAGCGGGCGGCTACGTTCCACCCAGTAATTTTGCCAGTCTAGCTTTGACTTTCCATCAGCTTTGGGCAGGACCTTTAGGAATTTGCGGAACATAAAAAAACCGCCGATACACATGGAACCAAGCAGCATAAATGTCCAGAAAGCGATAGAGTTCATAAACCAATTGCTCGGTGTGGATAATAAACCAAGTCCTGATTGGATAAACATGCATACACCACCTTTTGGCAATGAGGATTCTCACACGAATTATTCTCATATTAAAGTATAGCTTATTTCCAAAGTTTTGCGAAGCAGAACCCGGCATATTGGCCTCGTCTAGATTTATTTTTCCGATCACGGTAGAATAGGGGTTAATTCGTGAAGGAAAGAGGGAAGAAGTATGCTGAAAATAGGTTCACATGTGTCTTGCTCGGACAAGGGTCTTTTGACCGCAGCAAATGAAGCAAATGAGTATGGTTCCAGCTCGTTTATGATATATACAGGAGCGCCGCAGAATACGCGCCGCAAGCCGATTGATGCCATGTATCCCAACGAAGGGAAGCAGGTTATGAAAGAGAATGGTGTAGAGGAGATTGTTGTCCATGCACCTTACATTATTAATCTCGCTTCCTATAAAGAGAATACGTATCAACTGGCTGTTGATTTCCTGCAAGAGGAAATTCGCCGTACCCATGCACTTGAGGTCAAGCATATTGTATTACATCCAGGTGCGTTCACTGATAAAGATGCTGAATATGGTATTCAGCGGATTGCAGATGGCCTGAATGAGGTGCTTGGAGGCACGAACGAAACGGAAGTGCATATCGCTTTAGAAACTATGGCTGGTAAGGGAACAGAGATCGGCCGCAGTTTTGAAGAAATCGCTTCTATTATTGCAAAGGTCGAACATAATGAACGTCTATCGGTCTGTCTTGATACTTGCCACATTCATGATGCTGGCTATGATATCGTTAATGATTTGGACGGTGTTCTCAACAAATTTGATGAGACTATCGGATTGAACCGTCTTGGTGTAATCCACATTAATGACAGTAAAAATCCATGTGGTGCTCGCAAAGACCGTCACACTCCAATTGGCTCGGGTTGGATTGGCTTTGATACGATTAACAAAATCGTACATCATGAAAAGCTGGAAGGTCTGCCTTTCATTCTGGAGACCCCGTGGATTGGTAAAGATGCTAAGACACAACGTCCGATGTATGAGGTGGAGATCGCTTTGCTGCGTGGTAACGTAGCTGAACGCTTTGGACCGGAATTCGTGCAGGATGTTGAAACATTACGTGAATTTTTTGCCAAGCAGGAGATTGATTCCCGTCAATATGTACTTAATGTCTGGGAGCTGCTGAAGAACGATGCCAAAGCTAAAAAAGCTGATCCACGTGAACCACTGGAGCGTTTATACGATGAAGTTGTCGCTGCCCAGCTGTTCCCGCAACTAAGCGAGGAAGCTATTAATCATCGTTTAATTGCTTGGTTAGCAGGCAATTAAGCTCGTGAACGCTTAAGCTATACTTCAGATTGCGTATGTAGATGAGAGGATGGGAAGAGGGTCATGGAATTACACGTAAAAAGAAACAATTCGTCGGGTGTCGAGCATTATTCCAACCGGGCACGTATGCTTATTTCCTGCCCTGACGGACCGGGAATTGTGGCGGCTGTATCACACTTTCTGTATCAGCATGGCGCAAATATTGTGCAGTCGGATCAGTATACGATGGATCCAGATGGTGGAATGTTCTTTATGAGAGTCGAGTTTGACCTACCTGAATTAGGCGATCGTCTGGAAGAGATTCGCTCTCAATTTGGCGGAGTGGCGGAGCGTTTTAAGATGGACTGGAAGATCTTTAATGTTCGTCATAAGAAGAAACTTGCCATATTCGTCTCTAAAGAAGACCATTGTCTTGTTGAACTGCTCTGGCAGTGGCAAGCGGGCGATCTCGATGCCGATATTGCCCTCGTCGTTAGTAACCATTTGGATATGAAATCTTATGTCGAGTCGTTTGGCATTCCATTTCATCATATTCCAGTCACAGCGGATACTAAGGCTGAAGCAGAAAAACGCCAGTTAGAGGTCATCGGAGACGATATCGATGTGATTATATTGGCACGGTATATGCAGATTATCTCGCCGTCCTTTATTGAGCATTATCGCCATCAGATTATTAATATTCACCACTCTTTCCTGCCTGCCTTTATTGGCGGCAATCCATACGCCCAAGCGTATCAACGTGGGGTGAAAATAATCGGGGCAACCGCTCACTATGTTACTGAAGAACTAGATGGTGGACCGATTATTGAACAGGATGTGCAGCGGGTAAGCCACAGTGATGATGTTATTGAGCTGAAACGGATTGGACGTACCATTGAACGTGTTGTTCTGGCTCGTGCGGTGAAATGGCATATCGAGGACCGGATTCTCGTCCATCAGAATAAAACTGTAGTATTTAAATAAAGGTATTCTCCGGTGAAAGCAACGGTTATGCCCGAGGGCTTTCACCGGAATCCTTTAATTTAATAGTTCACTAAATCTCTATCAGGTAAAAAAGCATTTTACCAGCAGCTTGGCTATTTATGCCAAGGTGCTTTTTGTCGTTCTCAAAAATCATGTAGTTAAGGAGGTGGAAGGTTTGGCGTTACAGCGGGGACGTTTGTTAAAACGTAATTATTTTTTCGCAAGTCTCATTTTGATTACTGGATTCGGGGGATTGCTAGGTTATGATCTCTATTTCAAGCCCTACGTGCTTTCCCAAACCGTGGTCAAAGTTAAGGTGCGAGCTGGGGAGTCTCTACCTAAAAATTATGAGCTGAAAGCAAGTGATTTATATCTGGATTCTGTTCAGACCAAGGACATACCCTCTGGTGTAATTACGGAAATCGCACAAGTGGAGTACAAAATTACGAATGTGAATCTGACTAACGGTAGTATTTTGACAGCATCACTGGTGGATGTTAATGATTTAGAGCCTTTGCAGGATGAAGGTATATTTCCTATTCCGAAGGAGGCTATTTATGCCATCAATGGTTCGTTGCGAAGCCGGGATAAGGTAGACATTTATCTTGTAGAAGGTGAGCGAGAGAAGCAGCGAGAGGCGCTTGGTTCAAATACAGTTAAAAAAGAAAACGAGGAACAGGTGAAAGAACAAAGCTTGCTTAGCGATCCTGCTAAAGAGATCTTTTTATCTGGAGTTACCGTGAACTATGTGCGAACAGAAGACAATAATGATGTGCAGGATTCTGAGAAAGGCAACAACAATAACCGATTCACTTCTACTGGCAAGGTAGCGACACCAGAATTGAAGCTGAAGAAAAGTGAGGGTCAACGGCTAGGGCAATTTTTGGAGCAGGGCAAAAAGCTGTGGATCGTACGGGTAGAGTAGGGGGAGATTGCTTTGAAAATATTTAGTCTGGGCATAGATCAGTTAACGATTAATGATATCAAAAACGCGGGATTTAATGTAGTTACACAAAACGTGTATCCCGATCCGGCGCATACCGAAGGTCATATGTTAATGGTTACTAGTGACCAGGTACCTGTTCAAGCGCTTAGCGAGCTGCGACACAAATATCCAAGCTCTATGATCCTGTATTTATATCTGCAAAAGGGAATTCGCGGCTATCAAGCTGTGCATATGTTATGTGAAAGCTTAGGTTTATATTTTATTCCTCCTCGTTCTACCTCGTCAGCAGTGATAGAGAAGATTCGTTTTATCCTGGAAGAGGATGTCGAGGAACGGAGCAATTTGGTTGGCTTTTTTGGCTCAGGTCCAGGCATTGGCTGCACGAGTGTGGCGAAGCTGTTCGCAAGACGAATTGCTGCGGCAGGTCTACGTGTTCTTGTACTTGGTTTGGATTTATATGACCCCGGGTATGACCGCAAAGCGACGATAAGTCTAGACAAACTGCGCCCCAAGCTTACAGGGAAGATGATTCATGATGAAGATTTCGAGCAATTGATTAGGCAGGATGGCTATTTGTATCTACCGGGGAATTACGACTACTTAAGTGTCCAGGATTATCTGGAGGAGGAGATCGAATATTTCTTGGCTAGAGCTGGAGCAAATGCGGATGTGGTTATTGCTGATTTCGGTTCAATTCCCGAGAGTGCTGCGTGGTATGTCGGTATGCAAAAGTCGTCGTTACGTATGATTGTCACTCATCCTAAACATGAATACAGATTAGAACCTCTATTCGAGCTTGCGGGGCATATAGATCTGCGTCCGCAGGATTTCCAGCTGATCATTAACCGCAGTAATGTGGAGGAAATATCTTCGTCCAAAAATATGGCCCTTAGATTTGGCACTGAAATCTTGCTGGAGCTACCGTATTACCAACCCTTGCAGGAAAGCTTGCCTCTAGGCAAAAAAGAGCTACAGCATGTGGATGATAAGGTACATTCTCTATTGGTGTCGATGGGATTAGCGCCAGAGGCCAAAAAGAAAGGGATATTTCTATGATTGAAACTCTCGCGAGTCGTCCACTCTTTTCTCTAAAACAAAGCGTGCTGCGCACTAGCAAACCGGGCAAGGAAGATTTTTATGCTTTTTTACAAAAAATGAAAACCGAGATGAACGAAGGGTTAGAACGTGAGGATGACGCTTACTTCGAGCTAAATGCAAAGGCATTAATTGGCGATCCGCAGGCAGTTAGCTTTTTTATGAATGAGATTGAGAAGTACTTACGAAAAACACCTTTTACTGGAAAGGTTCCAGAAGCGTACCGAACGGCGGCAGAGGCCCTGTATCACGAGTGGAAGGGTTTTGGACCAGCGTATCGTTGGTTTACTGATCGTGCATACAGCGAGTCAACCGGATTACAAATGATTGGGAAGCAAATTTTTTATAACCATAAAGGTGAGTTTATAGCTTACCCGTATGAGATGCCTTCACTGGATCGGGTGGAGCAGCTGAAGCGTTCCTTGCTAAAAAGTGATCCCAATAAAAAGCTGAACAAGGATAATCCTTCGGTGGAGTTCAAAATGGATGATCCGCTTTGGCCAGGTAGATTTATTCGGCTTGCGATTTGGGTATCACCTAGGGTCTGGGAGGGTTTTACTACGATATCACTGCGGCGACAGGTTGTGGAATTTCTGGATTTGGAAGATCAAGCGGGTACGGAATGTATTCCTGCCGAGGCGGTTGAGTTTATTCGGGCGTTATCGTCCACGTTTCGCAATACCATTATTGCGGGTGCTGTAGGGTCAGGAAAAACAACCTTTGCCAATACGATCGTTGGTGAGCAACTGCTTGGCTCTTCCTTCTGTATGGGAGTAGTGATGATTGAGAAACATCCGGAATCCATTTTACCGTATCAAATTAAAGGCCATCGGATTATTCCAATTCAAGCTGCGAATGAGGAACTGATGGAGGTGGGAGTAGAATCGCTGCGGCATGACCCGAATATTTTGTATATGACAGAGATGCGTTATAACGAGTGGGAATTTTATTTGTGGAGTGGGGAAAAAGGATACGACGGGATTACCGGAACCTTCCACACTGTGGATTCGGAGGACATTCCTTATCAAGGTGCATTTGCTGTATCCACAAGAATTGGCGGCAGTCTAAAGGGGCATTTAATCTCTGCGCTGAAATCATGCGAGCTGGTGTTTATTTTGGAGAGTGTTCCGAACGGGAAGAAGCGGCTGGCGCGAATATCAGAAATCTTTTACGAAGAGGATAGAAATTCAGTGTTTGCTAATGATCTTATGCGCTGGGAGCCGCAGGAAATGTGTTGGTCTTACAATGACAAGCTGACGAAAAATCTGATGCTGAAAATGACTAAGAAAAATGCGCAGGCTACGCAGATTGTCCAAAAAGAGCTGGGACGACTTGCTTCAACAAAGCCGATGGATCAGCCGCTTAAAGAAAGCTTGAAATCTAAGATAGTACTTAATGAGTGAGGAGGTGCTGCTATGGATTTACTATTGTATATTTTTCGTTTTGTCCTTCATTTATGGATTGCGTGGGGACTGTGGTTACTCACCAAACTGCTCATCGAAAGGCATTTACGGCAGGTATTCCAGAAAGTCGATTTTCGAATTAAACATAAGATGAGTATTTTTGGCAAAAGAGTTAGTTCGGTTAAAAAAAGGCTGTGGCTCTACCGCCATCTGGACAAGCTTCTCTATTTCGTACACCGAAAGTATGAGCCGGGCATTAGCGTAATGCGTTTTGTTATGCGTACAGCTATTTTATTTATTGCGGTTTTCTTATCAGGACTACTGACACTTAGTGAGCTCCCTGGAAGGTTGAGTTTTAACAATCCCTTTTTGGAGGGGATTACTTTTAATGAAGGACAGCCGATTCAGGGGGCGTGGAGATTTCCGCTTTTTATAGCTGTAATATCTGCGACGATTCCTTATTTTCGTATGAGATACATCTATGCACAGCGGAAGGTACATGGAAGCTACGATCTCCTCGATGTAGTCAAAATCTCCACCAAATTCACTCATTTGTCGGTAGATTCGATTCTTGATCGTACAGCGGATTTTCTAACAGATAAAAATGTACTAAAGAGTCCTCTGAAGCTGCTTGGTGCCGCATTTTCTAATTACAGTAATGAGAAGGAGCTTGTTGAGGAGGCAGGGAGATTCTCCAGTGCGATTGGCACCACCTTCGCTTTAGAGTTTATATCAGATTTGCTCTATGCCGAGAAGGAGGGAACCCGTTATTTAAAAAGCTCGCTAATGCTGTTGAATCGTTCTATGGAGCAGCAGAGAGAGACGATTTTAACTGTAAAAGCAGGAAGCAGAGATGCGATCAGCCTTGGCTTATATGGGAATCTTCTGGTGCTGGTATCTACGGTTGGAACCTTTATGTATATGCTGAAGCCCGATGTCTATTTCCAACTACAGTTCGAAACTACGGTAGGCCTTTCCTTTTTGATGGTGATCGTCTCCGGTCTTTTTATCTCTTTTGTGATCAGTACTATTCTTGCCAGGCCCAAACTGGACTACCACTAAGGTGATGAACTATGGATAGATTATTACTACTAATTACAGTGATCGGAATCGTGTATGTCGCATTACTTGTGTTTGTGAGCAGCAGCAGTAAGCAGGAACGATATCTTGTCCGACTGGGCATCCGGTGGAATTCGCTGGGTGAACACGTGCAGAGTGATAGATTTCAGCAATTGTTGAATGAATGCGGTTTATCAATTTCGGCTCGAAAAGTTACGCTATTTCGTTATTCAGCGGCAATCATCTATTTATTTAGCCAAGTCGTCAGCGATTTCATCCGATCTGTTCCTTTTTCATTCTATGACCCTCTAATTGCTCTACTTATTCTCGTAATCAGCAGTCCGATGCGTTATCTTCCGCTTGGTTGGGTGTTGGCGTGGCTTCACCAAAAGACGAATATTCAAAAAGATGGCGAGTTGATCTCCTTCATTCGTCTCTATGAGAATAATCGCCTACGTAAGCGCGGATATGTGCAGTTTGGTGCTTTTTGTGGGAGTACAGCGGGACATTTTCAATATATACGTCAGGACTTGTATGAGCTGTCAGAACGGGCAGTAGATGAGGGTGTGGAGGGGGCGATTGAATGGTTTTGTGCCAAATTTCCGGATAACCATCACTTTATTAATGACATCCGGTCCATTTTACTGGCTACAGAAGGTATGGATGATGACACGGAAGCTGCAAACTATTTGCGTGAACAAGGCAAGATTATCTCCAAAATCTCCAGCGATCAGTATTTAAAAAAATGGTCTTTCATCGGTGATCTATCGACGATTATTAATGTTATTCCATCGATTGCTACTTTTTTGATGATCGTTGCGATGGCGATGCAGTACATTTTGCTAATCAAAGGAAATTTTAATGGAGTCGGCATGTTCCAGTGAAAAATTGTATATTCAACCTTATTTTTAAAACCTAAAATAAAAAGGGAGAAATTAACAATGAAAAAAGATGCTATTTCTACAGGTTTGTTTATCGCTATCGGTTTTTTGTGTGTGGCCATCGTAATTGCCATTTTGATTCCTCTGGTGCGTGACGTGATTAATGCTGCCGATGATAATAGACCGACGATCCCGGGGGTATCTCTAACTCAACCGCTGGATTCCAGCCAGACTGCACTAACTATGTCCATGACTCACGTTTCGGTATAAGTCAGATGAAAAAAGACTCTATTTCCGTCGCTATGTTTTTGACCATTGGCTTTGTAATTGCGGGGATGTTTGTCACGGTAGCTACGCATATGATCGGCAGCAGTCAGGACGATATCATCTCACATACTAAGCAAGTGGAACAGTATTAGAAGGAGGCGTGTCTAATGAAGGAGACCGTCCTCCGGGCATTGTTCATGTGGCTAGTCCTGTTTATTATCCTGCAGCCTATCTTCTCCTACATAGATTATCTGCTAGATTTACAGGTCAAAGCTAATACGTCCTATATCACACAAAAAGCAGCAACAGAGGGGATGGTTACAGCTTCTATGCGGAATGAAGTAATTTCAAATCTGAAGGCGATTGGATTTGCTGAAGCTTCGATAGAAATTACTAGCAGTACAGACACCGTTCAAGAGCGAAAGCAACGAATTGATGTGTATGTAACCGCGCCGCGGATAAATCTGTTTCCTTATAATTTTTCTACGGTTTCGCAGCCGACTCGATATTATGGGCATGGATCAATTATGAGTGAGTATCTCGATTGACTAAGGGATGAGCGTAATTTATGGATTACATTATTAAGCTGGCATTTGTCCTACTGATCTTTATCTACTCCTGGTTCTTTCAGATCCAGAATCAGGAGTGGGACCAGCTGCGCAGCATGTTAAAAGACGCAAATAATATCGCTGTTCACGATGCCGCACAGGAATTAGATGAGACCGAATTGACTCGTGGTCGTCTGATTATAGATCCCGAAGATGCGTACGATACTTTTCAGCAAACCCTACAGAACAATCTAGGCCTTGATAGCGGCCTTTCCCCCCAAGGGGGCAGTCGTTTTAAGACACAAGTGAAAATTGTGAAATTCGATATTATTGACGATTCCGATGGCGTGACTTTTCCACTTTTATACGAGGATAGCGAATATGGCATAACCAAATACATCGCAGGTCCTTCGGTTATTGCCGTCATTGAGACGGAGCACCCGGTTCTGATCTCCAGATCCAAAACACAACAGCCCATCAGGGTACCAGCAGTTCAGGAGTATAAGTTCAATAAGTAATAAAAAGCCAATTAAAGAAAAGGGAGAGATTCAGTGATGAAGAAGACCATTGTAAGGGCAGCTTTGACTACGACAATGTTATTTAGCATGGTATTGGGGCAGAACGTGATTACTAACGCAGCAGCGGTTACACCAGTAGCCACGGCTACACCAACAGCTACAGCAAAACCTACTGCTACACCAGTACCTATTATGAGGGATAACTTAAGTAAATATGGTTTGAAAAAGGATTTGGAGTTGCCGGTTACGGTTACGGCAGGTGGGCTTAGCTATACGCTTGAGAAGTTTATGATTTATGATTTCAAGTCAAAAGATGCACAAAATCTAGTGAAGAAATATGATTATGATTCTTTTGGAGGGCTTGTTAGTAACCCAAAGTATTTTATTTGGACTAAAATTACTATTAAGAATAACAGCAAAAACACTGTGAAAAGATCATTGAATGATCGTGAGAAATTATGGACGTTAAGTTTACAGGGTAAATCTCAATTAGATACAATTTGGCCCAAAGCTAATGTGAAAAAATTAAATAGTAAGGAAGCCTTTTATTACTACACCATTAAGCCAGGTGAGCAATTAAGTACTTACCAAGCTTATTTGTATGAGGAAGACTTTAGATACTTTGTTATTCGTTTGTTCTATGGCGGTGAATTTGACGAGAAATTTGTAGTCAACTCACAGGAGTAGAGTAGGAATGAAAAAAATAATCATCTCATGTCTATGCATTATGCTACTCACTTCCCTAATGACAACCATTTCAGTAGAAGCAGCTGAGATGAAATTGATCTCGGTTGCTGTTCCTATTACTACAGGATTGCAAGGATCAAGCAATGCTGCTAAGGACTTTTATCTGGAACTTCCTAGTGGAGTATCTAGTTCATCAGTTAAGACAGGTACTTTTAAATATAGTGGATCTAACGAAAAAACCAACCTTTCTCTTGAGAATGGGAAAATTAAGGTTACATTAAAGGGAGTATCTAATCAAAAGTATATAAAAGAGGTTCAGGGTTATAGAGCTTCTTTTGAGTCGCTTTATGAGTCTGAAATATACAATTCAATATGGTTATACTCAGACGGTAGAAGATGGCAAATCAACGAGTACGATGAATACAAAGATCAAATGAAGACAAAAGACGTAGCTGCTGCAGATGGTTATCCCTCTAAGAATCCACCAACAACGGTAGTAACTGCAGGACCTTTTCAAAAAAATGAATACCTAAAGTGGTATAACGGATCGAAGACGGAAGTTATTGATTCTCAAGATATTATTCAATCTACTATAAAATCTTATGTTGTTAAGAAATCTTCTTATGCTCAAGATCCAAAGTTTAAAAATGGAAGAATTATTTTGAACTATATGATTCCTGCAGGGGTACCTTGGGACCCTGAAGATAATACGGGTTTAACTGGAAAAGCAGAAGGTCGGAAATATTATGCTTACACACATTATTATTATAAGGCTGACGCCAAAGTAACCACCTACAGCTACGGGGGAACAGTCAGCTTTGAATACGGTCTCCCAGATGAAGCTACACTCACAGGTTCCGCAATTATAGAACAACCTAATCCAAACCCAATTAAGTTTGATAATAAGAACGTGCCAGTTAAAATCGCTTTGAAGGGCGAACTCGTATCCTATAAAGATACTTCGAACATTTCAGAATGGATTTTTTATGCCAAAGAAAAAGGGAATGACAGTTCACTCCAGACAAAAAAGGTGTATACCAAAACCCTAACGGCAAACGAAACTTTCAAATTTGTAATTCCAAAGGAGAAAGTGGCAGGTAAAAGTAACTACAGTCAAGAGTACGAACTAAGTATAGTAGTGAGATTTAAGAATGAAGTCGTGACCAAAAGAAGTAAGTTCGACTCGTTAAAAGAATCTTTTACAGTCAAAGCAGGAGTGTATACAACCTCAGATCCTCCGGGAGGAGGGTTTCCAGGTCCTACATCACCGCCAGAACTACCGAGAGAGTTAAAACCTCCAGTAGCTCTTATAAATGCACCCAAAACTGTAAAAGCAGGACAAGAGTTTGTAGCCAGTGCAGCAGGGTCGTATGACCCTGATGGTTATATTACGGATTACTTTTGGGATACGCCTAATGCTAAGGGAGAATTGAGCACTTTGCCAAGGGGAACGCTTTGGTATGATAAAGACCATTTGGGGGAACAAACACTTGCTTTGACTGTA
The DNA here is from genome assembly GCF_037969975.1 of Paenibacillus sp. FSL R7-0163. NCBI lineage: Bacteria > Bacillati > Bacillota > Bacilli > Caryophanales > Paenibacillaceae > Paenibacillus > Paenibacillus sp. FSL R7-0163. Next base: position 4,862,194 of record NZ_CP150224.1, on the reverse strand, counting down.
ATAGACGATGACAAAATGACTGGAAGTACTAGCACTGAGATCAATGTCATCGAGCCAAAACCAGATGCATCTATCAGGGTAGATGGTACATTAAAGCAAAATCGAAAGGTTATCATACAAAGTTACGTTAGTAGCCCGACTCACTATCCGTTAGTAGATGCTAAGACTAAAATCACCATCACAGCCGTATCAGGTGGAACGAATTCTGATATTAAATATAGCGGATCCCTGAACGGAGTATATAGCAAAGATGTGCTATTCAAGAAGCCAGGGAAATATAAAGCAACCATTTTTGTGGAGAATACATTAGGGCTAACTGCGAGAAACGAAACAACTTTTGATATAGCACCAGACCAGAAACCTTTTGCGTACTTTACGATGGCTGGAACTGCGTATCGTAATCCTTCAGATGGTAATCAAGCGACCCTATCAATAGATGATATGTCTTACTCTCCAGATCAAGATATTGTGGTTAGTAGGCTTTGGGAATACCGCTACGATTCAGATAACAACGGTAGTTTTACAGGTGAGCCATGGGCTATTTTTAGCAATGAGAATTTAGATCGTTTGAATCTCAAGGTAAAGGAAGTCGGAAAATACGAAGTAAGACTAACTGTATTTGAAGAGTTTGGTCAGCCGACTATTGCTGAGTTTGTGACGCAGGCTGATCGGCAATCCATAGATTCGGAAGCTACACAAAATGTAATCGAACGAATCTTTACGGTTAAAAATCAAGCACCTGATGTCGATTGGTCATGGTAGAGAGGATTAGAGATGCGGAAATTAAAAAAAACAATTTCAACGTTTATGGCCCTTGTATTACTACTTCTTTCATTCCCTGAATTTTATTCGGGGAGTGTTAAGGTAGAGGCGGCAGGTGACCCAAATATCGTCAATTTTATGGATATTCGTCTTGAAGGATTTAATAAAACAACTCCTTGGGAGCCTGCTATGGGGAATATAGGATCTTTGAATTTGAATATGCCTGCTATGACCCTAACCAATATTACTTTTAATCTAACAACAAGAATACTGCGCTACGATTATGTACCTGATGCGCCTGTAATTTTAACATCAGGGGATATTAATTGGTACTATGATACGCAGCGTACTAGATTTCTTAATATTTACAGTTATATGTACAGGACAGATGGAAGTGGTAATACTGATTATGCTACTGATGCCTCATGGAGAATTGAAGAAATGCCACCTGTGAAAAGTTCGGATAGTCTTCAGTTTAACCTTGACAGAAATACGACCGCTTTTTATGAAAGTTATGCTTATCCAACGAAGTATGGAATTCCAAAAGCTCTTAAAGTCGCACTAAGAGCAAGTGATGCGCAACACCAACCTAACGAATGGATGAATGGTTGGCATAACAACGTATATTATGATTGGGATAACATACCTCTAATAATAAATTCAGCACCTACGCTCACAGTGACTACACCAAGCGAGCAGCAGCTACTGAATGAGCCAGGATTCAGTGGTATGAACATCGAGGGATATGTTCGAGATGTGGACAATAATGATCTAGTCGTTAGTGCTGAAATCCCTAATGTGTTCTATAAACAAGTCAATATCCAACAGGCATTAAATAATAAATGGTTTTCCATCCCAATAGATGTTTTGGCAGACGGAATTCCTCCTGGACGGCACAATATCATTATCAAGGTTGTGGATCCTTATAATTATAAGGATGAGAAATCGTTGGTCGTTAATGTATCCTATAGGCTTAGGAATAAATCCTTTATATTGATTAACACTCCTATAGACATATCAACCACATACAAGGACTATGAAGGAGATTTTAAATATCAAGAACGCTATAGATACGATCATAACCCGTATTTCTTCGATAATTCGATGGGTATCATTTCGGATAGTGGGTTATGGCGTTCAGAAAGGTATACCTCCTTTCCATATAGCGGACTCTATAACGCAACCTTTCAAGCACGAGATAATCCTAAAAACGATGACCGATTCGATGACTATCGTTTATGGAGTCGAGATAATTTATCCTCAATGACCTATCATGTTCATCGGAAGCCCATTGCATTGTTTGCTGCCAAACTGGCGTGGGGATCTCTTCAGCTAACAGATAGTTCCTACGATTTGGACCACATCATGGCTGTTAATAAGGGACTTATAGCTTGGCAATGGCAGTATAAAAAAACTGATTCTGAAATATGGACAGACGGTCAACCGCCAGCTCAATTACCGAGTTCTGGACAATATGACATACGCCTTAGAGTACGTGATGTCGATGGCGAAAATGGGTTAGGGGTCTGGAGCGACTGGTGTGTAAGGACGGTGGGGGCTGCAGGTAATCTACCTCCCGTAGCGCTATTTACTGTTGATCCTAATATTGTTTCCTATCGCAAAGCTACTACCATAACAGACAAATCGTTTGATCCGGATAATGATCCATTAGATATGTATTACTGGACGGTTATCAAAGATGGTTGGAACAAAGTTTGGGAGCATTGGGGTGGAGCTACAACGCCACCTAATATCGCAGCTTTTGGAATCGGTAATTATCAAATTAGTTTACAAGTGCATGACAACCGAGGTTTATGGTCAGATTGGTATCGCCAAAATGTCCAGGTGATTAATCACCCACCCGCAGCAGCATTTAACATGCCAGCTGAAGTATATCGAGATACTGTAATTACAATGGATAATCTAACACCAGATCCTGATGAAGATGGAGATTCGCTTGCTTATTTATGGTACATCAAACTCAACAATAGTCCTTATTATTATGCTGGCAGTAACCGGAACCAATCTTTGACGATACGAGATCTTATTGCTGGAAACGGAATTTCACCGCAACAGGCTATATCAGAAGGATGGGAAATGCGCCTTAAAGCAACAGACGTACCTAATCCCTCAAGTATTGGAGCTTTAAGTTCCAATGCAACACGTGTATTTACTGTTAAAAATCATGTTCCAACAGCTGCTATTAATGGTCCATCGGCAGTATTCCAATATGATACCCGACAATATACATCTTTTGATGAGGATGGAGATCTCTCAGATCTCGCTAGTCTGCAATACTTCTGGAAAGTAACAGATAGTGATGGCATTACGCAATGGTTTCGAACTCCTAATATTGATGTTAATTTTCCTGAGTCCGGTATCTATACATTGGAACACTGGGTTATCGATCAGATCGGTGATAAGTCTAATATAGCTACGTTGAAGGTGAATGTTACTAAGAATCTAGCGCCCTCGATGACCTTGATAACCCCGTCGGGAACCGTAACCAATCCATCCGTAATAGATGCCGAAATACAAGGAGATCCATTAATTAAATGGAATTATACAGATCCAGAGAGTGATCGGCAGGAGAAGTACCGTTTAGAATTTTTTTCAAAAGACGGACTCTTAGTTAAGACAGTTGAAAACCTTGACACCACAGGTCAGCTGCGGCAATATCAACTCCCTAACCATACATTCAATCGATTTGAATACTTCACTGTATATGGGCGGGCTTATTCCAAGTTATCCTGGTCAGACATATCTAACGAAAAAACGTTTATCATCGACAATCCGCCGCAGCCTGGATTCACATTAATCACGGATACAGGTAGAGATGCTGCCAAAGAGCCGATTTATCGGACGGATCTTCTTAATATCAAGAGCAAAGCGACGGATCCAGACCTTCCAAAAGGAGATACGATCAGCTATAAGTATGATTTGAAATCATCCAACGGGACGTACGGATTGGCTAGTACTCAAGCTGAATTTACGAAGAAATTCACCTCAAATGGCGTCTTCACCTTGAAACAAACCGTTACGGATTCTCTAGGACTGTATCGAGAGCTATCTCTGATTATCACCGTAGCCAACCGTAAACCGACCGTAACGATAACGTACCCAACAAGTACTGACTCAAGTAAGCCTATGATCGCAAGTACGCTTACACCAATCATCAAGTGGGATTATCAAGATGAGGATCGAGATGAACAACAGCGGTATAAGGTACAAATTATCAACTTGGCGACAGGGATGGTTAAGGTTCAATCTGGCGAACAAAATTCAAGTGCCAAACAGTGGCAAGTGCCCGCGGGAATATTGGTTGAGAACGAAAAATATGCCGTGGAAGTGGAAGCTTTTGATGGTTATAACTGGAGTAATATCTCAGCGCGTAAATATTTCATGGTTAATCTGCTGAGTATTAAAGGTGGGGTCCAGCACACAGAGGAATGGAATAACAACCGTAAAGGCTACAATTTGAACAAGAGCGGTAATGAGGAGAGTCCAAGAGGCTACAATGTGTTTTGGGCAGGTGAGCGATTTATATTGCAAGGGATAGCAACCGGTCTACCTGATACTGTTGAGGTAACGATGACGGGAGGTTATTCTACGCAACTAAATCCAACGAACAGTGACAAAACCTTGTGGACAGGCGAATTATATGATCCAGCATTTGTGAAACTTCCCGATGGTCCAGTGAAATTTACCTTCACAGCTAAGAATGAGTACAATACCAAAATAGATACAGTTACTGTTGTGATCGCTGGCGATTGGTCCGAATATTTTCGGAACCATCGTGTGAAGTAATGATATATCTACGACGTTATCCTTTTTTCATCTAAAAAGGGCTACGCGGAAATACGATCGCATAGCCCTTTTTTTACGAGCAACAACTTATATAACTCCTTCAGTCCGTTCTTCATTCATTCTCATCATTCTTGTCGCAACGGAAGGTGTATGTAAAGGTATATTCGTCGAACGCGCAGAGGCTCTTTGAGCTCTACGCACATAATAGGATAACTTGCCGCTGAATATTTTATGGGAACAGAGTGAAAGAGCGAAATCCTCCGGGGTAACAAAGCAGGAAGGCTTATTCACAGGCTGAACTGCGGTATTTTCAAATAAGGAAGCAACAAAATGAGAGCAGAAATAAGCGTTCTCTCGATCTATTTTAACATTTAGAAGTACGCCGATCAGGCCTAAAAGATGGTATTTATAACGTTCCTGATTTTTCATCATCCCTTGGACATGATTGTACATGGCATCGTATTCCGTGGCACTAACACGTAACTGATAAATAGAGCAATTTGCGCTGCTATAAAAAGGGTGAATGAAATTTTCTTGAATCAGACCCGCGACGAATGGATTGTGCATTTTTTTTCTTCCGAAGCTGTACACCTCACGTAGTTCACTATCAAAGGCGATCGAAGCATGGTTCAGATCAGCTTTTGTAAACCACTTAATGAAACCACTGAAGGCTGTACCTGTACCGGTAAGCACAATATAAACATCCTTTTTCGAAGTCATGTTCAGAATTCCTTTCCACTTGGAGATATTGGATAATGAATGAAAATTTTACTTGAGTAACTCCATCTTACTTTATATTCGAGCATTGTAAAACAAACTTTAGTCGCAATAGAAAACTAGACCATAGGCTAAGTAAAAACCCGTCTCATGACATAGTTACTTTTGCGTATATAAATGCGTAGATATTGCAAAACATAAGCTGTCAAACAAAGAGTTTTTAAAAACAATTGGAATTGCTTCCACACTAGTGATACAATAAGAGTCAAAATGACATTCTTGAGATTTCAGAGGAGGAACTATTAAATGAGTGAACAAGAACAAGCGATCCAGAAGGAAGAAAACTCAACAGTAGATAACCTGTCTATCACAACAATTCGTACGTTGGCTATTGATGCTATCGAAAAAGCGAATTCCGGCCATCCAGGTATGCCAATGGGTTCTGCACCAATGGGCTACCAACTGTTTGCAAAAACAATGAATCATAACCCTGATCATCCAACATGGGTAAACCGCGATCGTTTTGTATTGTCCGCTGGACATGGTTCCATGCTTCTGTACAGCTTGCTGCACCTTAGCGGCTATGATCTTCCTATGGAAGAATTGAAACAATTCCGTCAATGGGGTAGCTTGACTCCTGGTCACCCGGAAGTTGGTCACACAGCTGGTGTTGATGCAACTACAGGTCCGCTTGGACAAGGTATTGGTATGGCCGTTGGTATGGCTATGGCCGAAGCTCAATTGGGCGCAACCTACAACAAAGAAGGACATAACGTAGTTGACCACTATACTTATGCTATTTGTGGTGATGGTGACCTTATGGAAGGGATCTCTTCTGAGTCCGCTTCTCTTGCGGGTCATTTGAAACTCGGAAAATTGGTTGTATTGTATGATTCAAATGATATTTCCCTTGATGGTAAATTGAATCTTTCTTTCTCCGAAAATGTAGCTCAACGTTTTGATGCTTATGGTTGGCAAGTTCTGCGTGTAGAAGACGGAAATGACCTTCCGGCTATTGAAAAAGCTATTGCTGAGGCGCAAGCTGAGACTAGCAAACCGACTTTGATCGAAGTGAAAACGGTTATTGGTTATGGTAGCCCTAACAAACAAGGTAAAGGCGGCCATGGCGGTACTCACGGTTCTCCACTTGGAGCAGAAGAAGCTAAGCTGACCAAAGATTTCTACAAATGGGTATACGAAGAAGATTTCTATGTGCCTGACGAAGTTCGTGCACATTTTGCAGAAGTGAAGAAAAACGGAATCGCAGCTAACAAAGCTTGGGACGATAAATTTGCAGCTTACAAAAAAGCATATCCAGAGCTGGCTGCACAATTCGAAACAGTAATCAATGGCGATCTTCCAGAAGGCTGGGATGCTAACCTTCCAACTTACACTACTGAAGATAAAGCAGTATCGACTCGTGTCGCTTCCGGTAGTGCGCTTAACGGTCTGACTGCTGGCGTTCCTCAGCTAGTGGGTGGTTCCGCTGACTTGGAAAGCTCCACTATGACGCATTTGAATGGTTTGACATCTTTCACACCAGAATCTTATGATGGCCGCAACATTTATTTCGGCGTACGTGAGTTTGGTATGGCTGCTGCAATGAACGGTATTGCTCTGCACACTGGTCTTAAAGTATTCGGAGGAACATTCTTCGTATTCACTGACTACCTGCGTCCAGCAATTCGTTTGGCTTCGATCATGAAATTGCCAGTAACCTATGTACTGACACATGACAGTATTGCAGTTGGTGAAGATGGTCCTACGCATGAACCAATCGAACAATTGGCTTCCTTGCGTATCATCCCAGGTCTAACTGTTATTCGTCCGGCTGATGCTAACGAAACTTCTGCAGCATGGGCTTATGCTATGGAAAACAAAGAGAATCCGGTTGCTTTGGTTCTGACCCGTCAAAACTTGCCAATTCTTGCTGGAACCGTAGATGGCGTTCGTGAAAATATCAAACGTGGTGGTTATGTTGTCTCTGATTCCAAAAATGGCACTCCACAAGCACAACTTATCGCAACTGGTTCTGAAGTACAGTTGGCAGTTAAAGCGCAAGCTGCTTTGGCAGAAGAAGGCATCGATGTTCGTGTAATCAGCTTGCCAAGCTGGGATCTGTTCGAAAAACAAGACAAAGAATATCGCGATTCCGTAATTCTTCCAGGAGTCAAAGCTCGTCTTGCTATCGAAATGGCACAAACCTTCGGCTGGGAACGTTACACTGGTGACCAAGGCGATATCCTAGGCATCACTACTTTCGGAGCTTCCGCCCCTGGCGATAGAGTTATGAAAGAATACGGCTTTACTGTAGAGAACGTAGTTAGCCGTGTGAAAGCACTTCTGTAATTAACTGAATAATCATTAGGGGGAGAACAAGTAATGAGTCAGTTTAACAACGCAACGATCGAAAAAGCAGCCAATGTATATTATGGCGGACAAGTAACCAGCCGTACGGTAATTTTGCAAGATGGATCTAAGGTGACACTGGGCATCATGTTGCCGGGTGTGTATGAATTTGGTACAGATGGTCCTGAAATTATGGAGATTCTGTCCGGCGATCTTAAAGTGCTGCTTCCTGGCACTGAGGTATGGCAGGAGATTAAGGGAGCGTCAACGTTCAATGTTCCTGGCAACTCTAAATTTGCGTTGGAAGTATTTGAAGTAACTGATTATTGCTGTTCTTACCCGGTTCTATAGAAAACAGACTTTTCTAAGGGTTGTCCTATAAGTAGCTTTTTTCATTGAGTGAGACGACCCGGATACACTTTAAAAATCGTAGAAGTCAGCAAAGCAGCGGTTCTCCCGTTATTGGAGGATCGCTGCTTTTTGTTGTAGCTGGTGATTGCTTGATGTTCAATTATGTATTCATTATGCTCCTTTTGCAGCTTAAGGAAGTAGATGACATTAGGGCTGGGTCGGATAATCACTAAATTAGCACTGAGTCATAACCATCCCCACCGCGTACGGACCCAGACGACGTTAGCGCTGGAGCAACACTAATTTAACACTGGGTCAGCACCATTCCTACCACTTAAGGACCCAGATGACGCTATTAGCAAATTTATAGCCTTTTGAATAGGGTTTCGGACTCCAGTGCAGCTATTCCATAGAAACAGCCTCATAATTGGCATTTTTTATGCCAATAACGACTATGGTGGACCTCTGTCAAGAAAGTGGACAGTCACGCAACAGACATTCTAGTCAATTGCTCAGCAAAACGAACTGGAGAAAGATACCCCAGCGCGCAATGCATTCGCTTGCGGTTATAATAAAACTCAATATATTGAAAAAGTGTCTGGTAGGCTTGCTCCTTAGTTTTGAATCGTGGATTACAATAAATGAGCTCCTTTTTCAAAATGCTGTGCCACGACTCGATACAGGCGTTATCATAACAGTTACCTCTGCGGCTCATGCTGGACTCCATGCCATACGCTTTCAACTGCTTCGTGTATTCATGAGAAGTATATTGAGAACCTCTATCGGAGTGATGTAATAGATCCTTTTCCGGTTGTTTAGCTTCGTAAGCATCTTGTAAGGCGCCCGAAATTAAGCTAGTTTCCATATGGTTCTCCAAGCGCCACCCCACGATTTCGCGCGTGCAAAGGTCCATTACACTAGCCAGGTACAAGCGCCCTCCCCGGCAAGGAATGTACGTAATGTCGGTAACCCATACTGAATTGGGTTTGAGTATTTTAAATTGCTGGTTCAGCGTATTCGGGGCAATCGGATGGTCATGATTGGAGTCAGTGGTCTGTACGCGATACGTTTTGGAGACAATGGAGCGAAGCTTCATATGTCGCATGTACACACTCACCGTGCGTTCGGTAACGGTATAACCTTCTTGATGTAACAGGCGGGTGATCTTCGGACTCCCATACCGCTTTTGATGGTCTGCAAAATGATACTGAATTCGCTTCATTATCGCAGCCTTACGAAGCATATGCGTACTGTTTTTTTCTGTCCGCCACTTGTAGTACCCGCTCCGTGACACATGTAGGGTCATGCACATCTTCTCCAAGAGAAACTCGGAGCGATGTTTTTCAATAAACTGGAATCTCAGTTCCTTGGTTTGCTGAAGATGTGCACTGCTTTTTTTACGATCGCTAATTCCTCTTCCACATCAGCAATCTTGTTATCTTTTTCTTGAAGTTGACGGCTCATTTCTTTCAACTGTGCCTCGAGTTCCCGTACTCGATCCACGCTAGCTGCCGGTTCATTCTTTAGTTCTCGATACTGGCTCATCCATTGATGCAGGGTACTTTTTGGGATGTTGAGCTCTTCCGCCAAGTCGCCCACTGTCTTTGTTTGCTCTTGAATGAACTGCACTGTCTGTTTTTTAAATTCTTCGTTATACCGTTGTCGATGTTCTCCCATGTGAACACACCTCCGTGGACTCATTATCGCCAGTCTGTTAACTACTGTCCACTTTTTATTCTAGCTTCATGGAGTCCGATAGCATGCCAAATGTGAGATTATACTGCGAATAAGGTCAGCTGAGTCCGATAGCGCTGTGTCATCACCAACTTTAGGCACCCGGTTAGCGCCAACCCACCGCGTACGGACCCAGATGACGTTAACACTAGATCAACACCAATGTAGCACCGGGTCGACACCAATCCTACCGCTAAGGACCCAGATGACGCTATTAGCAAATTTATAGTCTTTTGAGCAAGTTTTCGGACACCAGTGCAACTATTCCATGGAAATAGGCCCATAATTGGCGCTTTTTATGCCAATAGCGACTATGGAGTCCGATAGCATACCAAATGTGAGATTACACTGCGAATAAGGTCAGCTGAGTCCGATGGCGCAGTGTCATCACCAACTTTAGGCGCCGGGTCCGCACCAACCCACTGCGTACGGACCCAGATGACGTTAACGCTGGATCATCACCAATTTAGAACCGGGTCAACCCCAATCCTACCGCTTAAGGACCCAGATGACGCTATTAGCAAATTTATAGTCTTTTGAGCAAGTTTTCGGACACCAGTGCAACTATTCCATGGAAATAGTCTCATAATTGGCGCTTTTTATGCCAATAGTGACTAGGGAGTCCGATAGCATGCCAAATGTGAGATTATACTGCGAATAAGGTCAGCTGAGTCCGATAGAGATAGCTGTGTACCGCAGAGGTTACTTAGTTAAAGGAGCTTGAGGTTTGGAGCGAGGGAGAGGTTCCAGAAAATACGGGATATACCGTAGTCATCAAGCGATCATCTTGGTAAACAATTTGCAACTAACCAGCAGCTCACCCAGTGACTCCTCCAGTAACTAAGCAGCAACTAACCAGCAGCTCACCCAGTGACTCCTCCAGTAACTAAGCAGCAACTAACCAGCAGCTCATCCAGTGACTATCCAACAACTTCTCCAGTATCTATCAAACAATTCAGCGCTCCTTCAGTAACTCTTCTGAAATTATCTAACAACTATCCAGTAACTTCTCCAGTATCTACCCAACATTTCAGCACTCCCTCAGTAACTTTTTTGTGACTATTTAGCAACTCATCAGTAACTCCACCAGTAACTAACCAGCATTTCACCACTAATTCAGTAACTTTTTGCGACTAACCAGTACTTCGCGACCTTCTTAGTAACTATCCCACCAACACCGCCACAACGTTATGAGTAACTCCACAGCAACCAATATTTTCTTGCACTAAAACAGTTAATTTGGTATTATAAATATACAAACAAACGTTCTTATATTTGGTTTGACAATGGGATTGTCTATAAAGAAAAGACCGCATCGCAATATCATGTGCGGGGCGGTCGTAAATGTTCTTATGAAGTAGGTATTGAGTTCTTGAATTTATTTATCGGATACATTTGCACCCATCTTTTGGCCGATCCACTCTTCGTAACATTTCACTACGGCAGAGAGATCTTCTTCACCATAACCTTGGGTGAATCCAGCTTGGAACATGCTTTTAGCCAAGCCCAGCATAGGAGAAGGAACGCCTGTTGAATCGCTATGGGCAGAGGCAAGCTTCAAATCCTTAAGCATTAGAGCGAGGGAGAATTGATTGCTGAAATCATCTTCTATGATTTTACGGCCTTTAAGCTCAGCTTGTTTGCTGCCCGCTGAACCAAGTTGTACCAGTTCCAAGAACTTGTCTGCTGGTACACCTGATTTAACGGCAATGGCGAACCCTTCGGCTAGGGCAACATTATGAATGCCGACCATAGCATTGTGAGCCAGCTTGGCTACAGCACCGCTGCCGTTTTCACCCATATGTAGCAGCTTCTTACCCAAAGTATCAAAGATATCACGATGTTGTTCTATGACCTCAGCACTACCGCCGACCATGAACACTAAGGTTCCTTCAATCGCTGCTGGTTTGCTTCCAGTTACTGGAGCGTCTAGGAAATGTCCACCACGAGCTTCTACAGCGGCGGCAATTTCGCGAACCAGTCCCGGTGAAATTGTGCTGGAATCAATAATTAGTCCACCGGGCTTCACAGCATCAAGAATACCATCTTGACCATAAAACACTTCACGAACCGAATCATCATTGCTGATCATGGTAATAATAACATCCTTACCCTCAGCCGCTTCGCGGGGCGTGAGAGCAGTCTGGGCACCTTCTGCTTCAAGAGGTTTACATTTGGCTGCCGTACGGTTGTATACCGTAACCTGAAAGCCGCCACGTAGTAAATTGGAGGCCATAGGCGCACCCATTGTTCCGAGTCCGATAAAACCGATTTGTTTCATTTATATAGCCACCTTCCGTTTTCTTTATTCTATCACGGCACTTTGTCCAGCACCACAGCGCACCCATGTCTTTTGATACAGGAAACGCTTCCAAGGAACTTTGGAAAACTTGGTTCTAATGCCCTCTATGTGCCCTAAGACCTTGCCAGTCAAGGCAAATTAAAGTATCCTAATTATAAAGTTGTAACAAACGGTTTTAAATTTAAAGAGATAAACAGGAGGTTACCATTACCGATGTCTAAGAAGATTAATTTTGACTACACAAAAGCTCTTTCGTTTTTTAACCAACAAGAAATCGACAACCTTGCCGCCCCAGTTAAGCTAGCACACGAACAGTTGCATAACAAAACTGGTGTAGGTTCTGACTACCTTGGATGGATCGATCTGCCGACAGCTTACGATAAGGAAGAATTTGCTCGCATTCAACAAGCTGCTAAGAAGATCCAAAGCGATTCCGAGGTGCTGATTGTAATTGGTATCGGAGGTTCTTATCTGGGAGCACGCGCAGCTATTGAGGCGCTATCGCATTCTTTCTACAATAACCTTTCTAAAGATAAACGCAAAACTCCAGAAGTTTATTTCGCTGGTAATAACATTAGCTCTACATACATCACGCATCTGCTTGATCTAGTAGAAGGCAAAGACTTCTCCGTGAACGTAATCTCCAAATCAGGAACTACTACTGAGCCAGCAATTGCTTTCCGCATTTTCCGCGCTGCGCTGGAGAAGAAATACGGCAAGGAAGAAGCTCGTAAACGCATTTACGCTACTACAGACAAGGAAAAAGGTGCCCTTAAGAAATTGGCAACTGAAGAAGGTTATGAATCCTTCATCATTCCAGACGATGTAGGCGGACGTTACTCCGTATTGACACCTGTAGGCTTGCTGCCGATTGCTGTAGCTGGCATTAACATTGAAGAAATGATGCAAGGTGCTGCTGCCGCTGCGGATGAGTTCAACAATCCAGATGTAGCTACTAACCAAGCTTATCAATATGCTGCAGTTCGTAACGCTCTATACCGTAAAGGTAAAACAACTGAAATCCTCGTCAACTATGAGCCTTCCTTACACTTTGTATCTGAGTGGTGGAAACAATTGTTTGGCGAAAGTGAAGGTAAGGACTTCAAAGGAATTTATCCTTCTTCCGTTGATTTCTCCACAGATCTACACTCCATGGGTCAATTTATCCAAGAAGGTAACCGCAACATTTTTGAAACGGTTATCCAAGTAGATCAAGTAGCTCATCATGTTACGATTGAGAATGATCCGGATGATCTGGACGGCTTGAACTTCTTAACAGGAAAGACTATGGATTTTGTGAATAAGAAAGCTTTCCAAGGTACAATGCTTGCACATACAGATGGTCAAGTACCTAACCTTATCGTTACTATTCCTGATCAAACACCATACACCTTTGGATATTTGGTGTACTTCTTTGAAAAAGCCTGCGGTATCAGCGGATACTTGCTCGGTGTTAACCCATTTGACCAACCAGGCGTAGAAGCATACAAGAAAAACATGTTCGCATTGCTTGGCAAACCAGGTTACGAAAAAGAAAAAGCAGAGCTAGAAGCAAGACTTACTGAATAGTATTGCAGTAGGTTTTACAATAGCTAGTTATCACAGAACATTCATACTAATGTAAGTCACCAGGAGCAGTCCATAGGTAATCCAATACCGGGACTGCTCCTGACATTATATGAAGACATCATATGTAAATAAGGACTGGAATAATTATGTTAGAACACTATCGAACGGTCCGCTCTTCCGGCTCAAAGGAAGTTGTGATCCGCAAATCTCGCTTCATTGGTCATGTTATGCCAGTGGAGAATGAAGAAGAAGCTTTGTTGTTTATCGAGGACATCAAGAAGAAACATTGGAACGCAACGCATAACTGTTCTGCTTATGTGATTGGGGAGAGAGACGAAATCCAGAGGCAATCGGACGACGGGGAGCCGAGTGGTACAGCCGGCAAACCGATTTTGGAAGTAATCCGCAATCAGGGAGTTAAAAATGTCGCAATCGTAGTTACCCGTTATTTCGGAGGCATTATGCTGGGTGCCGGTGGGCTGATTAGAGCTTATACGGATGGAGCAGTGCTTGCGCTTGAAGCAGGAGAAGTAATCACCCGTGTACTGAGACGGGAGGTATTCGTAGAGGTCGAGTACACTTGGCTGGGCAAGGTTGAGAACGAACTTCGAGGAAGAGGGATTCAGACTGGCGAGACTTTGTTCACCGACAAAGTAACGTTGTTATGTTTGCCGCGAAATGATGAGGGTGAGACTTTTATGGCATGGATGACAGATCTAACCCAAGGGCAAGCCCTGATAACAGAAGGGCGGCGGATTTACTACAGCGAAGGGGATTAGTATATGGCAAGGAGAGCAGTGGAGCAGGAGTTGTCGAGGGAAAGGATTCTAGAGGCCGCTAGGCATCTATTTATAACCAAAGGGTATCGGGCAATTTCAATGCGAAGTATTGGTCAGCATTTGGGATATAGCCACGGCTCTCTCTATTATCATTTCAAGGAAAAGGCGGAGTTGTTCTACGCTATTGTTGTAGAGGATTTTAATCATGTGGCTGCTTTACTCAGCCAAGTAATGAATAAACCGCCTGAAGAAGGCATGACAAGGGTAGAACAGCTGATTATGGAATTTATTAGATTTGGAATAGATCATCCCTATCAATATGAAATTATGTTCATGATTCGCGATGAGGAATTGCTAGCTTATTGTAGAGCAGAACAGGGACGATGTTTTGATTTATTCTCAAGTATTGTACGCCGTCATATGAAGGAAGAGGGATATGTGTCTGAGGACTGGCAGAATGTGCCGTTAACAATGTTCTTGTCTGCACACGGATTTATTTCTTATTATATCCAGGATAAAGTATCGTTTGACGATGTGAAAGAGGCAGCGTTAGCTCATATAAAGGTTTTATGTCGCAGCCTTTAACATGCTGTTTTTTTTATAGATCTTCACTTTAAAGCTGTGCATTGGTATAACACTGCTTCTCTGCTTGATGAAAGTATTACTAGACTCTGGTTATAGTCTAAATGGCCGCTCCGTAGCGATAACGGAAGCGGCCATTTGTATGTTTATTATCCCTCTACTATTTTTAAGAAACATTGCCGGCGTCTAGGTCCATCGAACTCACAGAAATAAATACCTTGCCAACGACCGAGAATTAATTCACCTTCGTGAATGATCAGGGTCTGGGAAGGCCCGGTAGTAATAGATTTAAGATGAGAGGCAGTATTGCCTTCCGCATGCCGATACTTCGGATGCTCCCAAGGGTAGACCTCATCCAGACGCATCAGAACATCATGCTTCACATCAGGATCCGCATTTTCATTAATAGCAATACCAGCAGTGGTGTGAGGACAATAAACTACAATTAATCCGTCTTGAATTCCACTTTTTTTTACATAAGAAATGACTTCCCGAGTAATATCACGTAATTCATCCCGCTTTGTAGTAGTGATCTCCAGAGTATGCAACATAATCATTCCCCTTCCTGTGAGGTGCCATTTTTTAGTATACCTTTGATACATATATTTTAACCCAAATTCACTTGAAAGTAATTGACGGCGGTGAGAAGGATTTGGTAAAGTAGTAATAATATAAAACCAAGTATATAAATAGGAATAATTAATGAGGATTTTGGTTAGTATACCGACCGGTTATCCGGAGGTGGGAGGGCAAAAATCATTGAATTCGCTGCTTAGACACAAAGGCTGGACTTGGGGTTTCCGAACTACAATTTTGCTCTATTTTGTAGTATTGATCGTGTTGCCCATACTCGGGGTCTATTACAACTCTTTTTCTCTTGGTTTTGGCAATTTTGTGGAAAGCGTCAGCGATCCAATTGCTTGGAAGTCGGTGCTGTTAACCTTAAAGCTGGCGATTATCGCTACTTTAATTAATGTCTTGTTAGGAACTATGATTGCTTGGGTCCTTATTCGTTATCAATTTGCTGGTAAAGCGCTGCTAAACAGTCTGGTCGATTTACCTTTTGCACTTCCAACAGCTGTCGGAGGTTTGATGATTCTACTGCTGCTTGGACCAGGTAGTCTTATCGGCAAAGCAGTTGAGGCACTTGGATTTGAAATTGTTTTTCATCAACCGGCTATCGTAGTTGCTATGGTGTTCGTGACGTTTCCATTCGTGATTCGAGCGGTTCAGCCCTTGCTGGAGGAGTTGGATCCATCCGAAGAGGAAGCAGCATATACAATGGGTGCCAAGGGGGCAAGGGTATTCTGGCAAGTTATTCTTCCATCTATGGCGCCTGGGATGATCAGTGGTGGGATGCTCGCATTTTCAAGAGCGCTTGCGGAATTTGGTGCAGTGGTACTCGTCGCAGGGAATATTCCGGGCCGTACGCTTGTATCTTCTGTTTTTATTTTTGGTGAAGTTGAAAGTGATAATCCGGTCTCCGCCGCTGCGGTTTCTGTTATTCTCTTGACCTTATCCTTTCTCATTCTTTGGCTGATTAATATGCTGCAGATGCGGGGGAGACGCTCATGAGAAAACTATGGATTGCTCTTACTTATTTAGTGTTTTTTTTGCTGATTGCTGCTCCATTAGGAAAAATGGCTATGGGTGCTTTTAGTGAAGGATTTGGTGGATTCTGGAATGCACTGACTAGGCCCGAAGCGCTGCATGCGCTTATGATGACTGGGCTTGTTGTGATAGTAGTTACGTTATTAAATACATTGTTCGGTATTATGATGGCACTGTATCTTGTTCGGGCGAACTGGATCGGCAAGCGTCTAAAAGGATTATTGAACAGTATTGTAGATTTGCCTTACGCAGTATCCCCTGTAATTGGAGGATTGATGATTGTCCTGTTGCTGGGTCCCGATAGTACCTTGGGGGCGATTTTTGAGGGGATTGGACTAAAGATCGTTTATGCGATTCCCGGAATGATCATTGCCACTTTATTTGTTACCTTTCCTTTAATGGTGCGCGAGGTGATGCCGGTGCTTCAGGAGATTGGTTCACAGCAGGAGGAAGCGGCTTCGACATTGGGCGCTCGTAGCTGGACTATTTTTTGGAAGGTAACTTGGCCTTCGATTCGTTGGGCGGTTGTGTATGGTGTCATTCTTACGGTGGCACGTTCACTTGGAGAGTTCGGTGCGGTGCTCGTGGTCTCGGGGAACATTATGAATAAAACCCAGACGGCGACAACTTTAGTCTATCAGGATGTTGAGAATTTTAATGTAACGGCTGCTGGAGGAATAGCGCTAGTTCTGGCTGCATTTTCCGCAGGTCTGCTGCTGTTGATGGAATGGACCAAGAGAAGAAAGGAAGTGCAGTAATATGCATGTAGAAGTGCGGGGGTTAAACAAGCATTTTGGAGATTTTCATGCGGTCAAGGACGTCAATTTCACCATTACAAAAGGTCACCTGATTGGATTGCTCGGCCCAAGTGGAGGCGGGAAAACCTCAATTCTACGTATGCTGGCGGGACTGGAGTCACCGGATACCGGAGAGATTATTTTTCATGGTCAAACGGTGAACAATCTTCCTCCTCAAGAACGTGGGATCGGCTTCGTCTTCCAGAACTATGCACTCTTCAAACATATGACTGTATTTGATAATATCGCTTTTGGTCTAAAGGTTAAAAAGGCTAACAAAACAGCCATCCGCGATCGTGTTATGGAACTTGTGGAGCTTACAGGGTTAAAAGGGTTCGAGAAACGTTATCCGCATCAGCTATCAGGGGGACAACGTCAGCGTGTGGCTTTTGCACGTGCGCTTGCGCCTGAACCACAGCTGCTGCTTTTAGATGAACCTTTTGCCGCTATTGATGCGAAGATCCGCCAGGAGCTGCGCGCTTGGCTGCGTGAACTGATTGAACGTGTAGGTATCACCTCTATTTTCGTAACCCATGACCAAGATGAAGCGATTGAAGTAGCGGATGAAATCATGATTATTAATCAAGGACGCTTGGAACAAAAGGGTACCCCGTGGGATATTTACAAGGAGCCTAAAACACCGTTCGTGGCAACATTTATCGGTGAATCTACGCTGATTGAGAACGCTTCTGAGGTTAAAGGCTTTACAGGTGCGGGGGACGGCAAGCCTACCAAAGCACTGATTCGTCCTGAATATATTGAAGTGGGTAACCTGCATGAGTTCAAGATGGCTTCTGCCACGGAAAAAGGTGTTGTGAAACATCTGCATTTCCGCGGAAGCGAATGGCTCGTTGAGGTTGAAGTAAATGGCCACAAGCTGGTCACCTACCGTTCGTTGGAGAAAGAAACCTTGCAGCCGGGTCAGGAAATTTCAGTACTGGTACATCGGGCTTATTTATTTAATGATGAGCGCAGCTGGATCCAGGAGAACAACCTGAAAGAAGATCCAATGCCGATTTTTATTTAAAAATAAATAAAATGATTTTCAATTTTTTTGATAATAGCGAATGTGATGAGCTAGGATTAGAGGAACTGATGTGAAGGTAAGAGTAATGAAGTGGAAGTTTGGAACTGTAGGAGCGGAGTGACCGCCTTTGTTTCCGGATTTAATCCGCTGAGAATATAAAATCAATAAATCTGGGAACAACAGCGGCCGAAAGTCCAAACATTCCACGTAATTACGGCAAAGACCAAACGTTGGTTACTTGAATTTTAAGTTTCAGCCATAGAGCTACTTTCAAGGAAATATTAAAAATCATTACCTCGAAGGATGTGGGCCGCAATGAATGTCAAAAGGAGCAGACAACTGCACGGATGTTTTGCTGCCCTAATGCTGGCCATACTCACGCTGACAGCAGTCGGTTGCGGGAATGTGAAGGCAGTTACGACGATGGCAGAGCCTTCGAAGCAAGGGGATGTTACGCTGGTAATTGGCGCATACAGTGTGGCTAAGGATGCAATGCAGGATATTTTGCCGTTATTTGCTGCGAAGTGGAAAGCGGATACGGGTCAGGATATTATTTTTCAGGAGTCTTATGAGGCTTCAGGGACACAGGCGCGAGCGATTGTAGGTGGATTTGAAGCGGATGTGACGCTGCTAGCCATGGAAGGTGATGTCGAGAAGCTAGTTAAGGCTGGACTCGTAGCGCCGACATGGAAAGAGCAGGGTGAAAAAGGCATGGTGACACGTTCAGTAGTTGCTCTTGGTACCCGCGAGGGAAATCCCAAAGGCATTCGCGATTTTGTAGACTTAGCCAAGCCGGGGATTAAAGTGTTATATCCCAACCCTAAGACCTCTGGTGGTGCGCAATGGGATATCAACGCGATCTATGGGGCTGGTCTTAAGCTGTCAGAGGAGCAGGAGGGCGCAAAGGATCCAGCAGCAGCCAAAGCTTTTTTGGAAAGTATCCATGCCAATGTAGAGTCTCTGGATAAAAGTGGCCGCGCTTCTATGGCAGCCTTCGAGTATGGAGTGGGGGATGTAATTGTCACCTATGAAAACGAACTGCTGGCGCGGATTGCCCAGGGAGTCAAATACGAAGTTATTATTCCTAAAAATACAATTCTGATTGAGAATCCGGCGGCTGTTGTAGA
Organism: Paenibacillus sp. FSL R7-0163; assembly: GCF_037969975.1. Classification (NCBI taxonomy): domain Bacteria; kingdom Bacillati; phylum Bacillota; class Bacilli; order Caryophanales; family Paenibacillaceae; genus Paenibacillus; species Paenibacillus sp. FSL R7-0163. The sequence goes on along the minus strand of NZ_CP150224.1, from coordinate 4,842,680 downwards.
GAAATATGCGGATGGGCATGGGACACGCATAGCATCAGAAGCACTGGTTGATTTTTTGATAACCCCACAGGCACAAGAGATCTTTGCAAAATATGGCTTTCGTCCCGTGGATAAACAAGTCTATGCTGAGCACAAAAGCGATTACCCTGATCCGGCGGGCCTCTTTGATATTAACTATTTAGGAGGCTGGGATGAGGTGCGAAGCTCACTTTATTCCAAGCGTGGAATTTGGTATCAGGTACTTGCCGGAATATAAGGTAGAGGTATAACAAAAGAGTCATCCCAGCAGTTCTTCTGTGGTGGGGATGGCTTTTTTTGGTGGGTCTCTTTAAGATAGAGAAAGGGTAATTTAGATTTAAGACTTCGTTGAAGAGAACCTGAAGGAGAGATAGCGGATGGATACGTTGGTGTTTTTGGGTACAGGGGATGCCATGGGGGTTCCTCGGGTATATTGCAGCTGTGAGACCTGTACAGAGGCAAGGGAACAGGGGGAAAATATTCGCCTGCGCTCTTCTGTACTTATAGATAATGGCAGTGACTTTTTAGTGATCGATTGTGGACCTGACTGGCGGCGTCAGATGGAGGCGCAGGGAGTACGGAATATGCGCAGACTGCTGGTGACACACGCTCATTTTGATCATATTGGTGGGCTGCCGGAATGGGCGGATTCTTGCCGCTGGATGGGATATAAGGGCCAGCTCTATGCTCCAGCAGAAGTGATCCCGATAATAGAGCGGCAATATCCATGGCTGCGCAATCAGATCGAGATGATTCCTTGTGATGAAGGCATAGAGCTAGACGGCTGGACAATAGATACCTGGAAAGTGAACCATGGCAAGAATGGATACTCGTATGCTTTTCGTCTGGAGAAGGAGGGCTATGTATGGGTGTATTGTCCAGATTCCATTTCTCTAGGAGATGGAGAGACACGCCTGATGCATGGAGCTGACTTGCTGGTCTTAGGTACAAGCTTCTATTACGAAGCAGCGGAGTTATCGACTCGTTCTGTATACGATATGACGGAAGCAGCGGAGCTGCTGCAAACTGTGAAGCCTCAAAAGGCAATCTATACCCATATGTCGCATGATGTGGATATGAGAAAATCATATATTTTACCGGAAAATGTTACGCTGGCCGAAACGGGGATGAGAATACCCTTAGGATCTTCAGATGAAATTTAGGTAAAAAGAAAACTCCCTTCATTTGCTGGAAGGGAGTTTTCTTGATCTTATTTAAACCTGTTATATTCCGCCTTGTTGAATCCGTTTAATTAACTCTTCAAGCCAATAAACGGAGTGCTCTGCTTTAGTTGAAATATTCACTAAATCAAAAAGGGACATCATTCGGGCAACTTCAGCCTGTTGATGTTCCTTTTGTGATTTCTATTGCATTCAGTATTCAGATCCCCATTTATACTATATAATCAAAAAGCATATCGTATTATTTTTACATATTTAGAATAATTATCATCGCCAAAGGAGGAGTATGAAGTGGCTGACTCCAAGGATCCAATCCTGCTTGATTTTCCCGAGAGTTTTGAAACAGAGAGGCTGCTCATTCGTGCCCCTTTATGGGGAGATGGAGTTAGCATGAATGAGGCTATCCGTGAAAGTATAGATGAATTGAGACCTTGGATGGCTTTTGCTCAAGTAATACCCACATTAGAAGAATCAGAGAAAGTTACTAGAGAAGGCAGACTGGAGTTTCTAAAAAGGGATAAGCTACATATGCGTATTTTTAGAAGGGATACGGAGGGTTTTATCGGCTGCATTAGCCTGCATCATCTAAACTGGGAACTCCGCAATTTTGAGATTGGTTATTGGATCCGGAGCGCCTGTGCAGGCAAAGGATATATGACAGAAGCCGTAAATGGAATCACCAATTTTGCCATACGGGAACTAGGGGCGAATCGTCTCGAAATCTTTTGTAGTGCACGAAATACCAAAAGTGCCGCGGTAGCCGAACGTGCGGGTTTTACACTGGAAGGGATCCTGCGCAGTGCGAGTCTTGGGTATGACGGGGAACGGCATGACAGTAAGGTGTTCGCTAAGGTTAGAGGTTTAGAATTTTAAGTGAGAGGGCTGGTTCTTTGAAGCAGAAAGGCGTATTTTCAAGATTAAGTACATATATGTTAAGGCACAAGCTTTTATATACGATTTTATTATTTACGACTTTATTTGGAATTGTTCTGGATTTAACGATTGCTTGGCTGCTCTCAGTAATTACGGATGCTGCGGTTAGACTCGATGTGAAAGCTTTTAAAGGTCTGGTTATTTTTGGATTAATCTACTTATTAGTGAGTGCAATTAACGGTTTCATCGATCGATATCTCAAAAATAAAATCGCAGCTAAGATCAGAAATGAGCTGCGGTTGGATATGATGCGGCATGCCTTAGCTCTTCCTCAGTCTTATTTTGACCGTAATCATTCCGGGGATTTATTGTCCCGCTTTACTAATGATAATCAATCTGTTGGTAATGCTGCAGGCGAGGTAATGATTGATCTAATCCGTAACCCTTTACTAGCCCTCGCGGCTTTTGGTTATTTGCTCTATATTAACTGGTTACTGGCGTTGATCTGTTTTGCAATGGGGCCTTTGATGTTCCTTACGGGAAAAATCTTCGGTTCAGCGATGCGTGAGAACAGTGTGAAGATTCAGACTAATATGAGCAAGATTACTTCCTTTTTACATGACATTCTAGGCAGTAGTATGGTGTTTAAATCCTTTAGCATTGAACGCAGACTAATGAAGCAGTATCAGGAGCATAGTGAGAATATTACTTCTGAAGAATTGAAGCGGGGAAGAATTGAGGGAGCTACTGGCTCATTCTCCTCTTTTTTGGGAAACTTTACGTTTCTTCTGGCGCTGGTCGTGGCAGGTTATTTTGTGGCAAAAGGATCACTTGAGGTCGGTGCGATGATTGCTTTCATCCAGCTCATGAATTATTTAGTGATGCCGTTCTCGTCATTGCCGGGACTGATCAATTCGATGCAGCAATCACTTGGGGCGGCGGGACGGATCTTTGAGGTGTTGGATAGCCCGGTGGAGGTTGAGACCCTTCCAGAAGTGGAGACTAAGCAACCAGAATTTGAGAGTATGGTTATGTCGTCGATCTCTTTCTCGTATCCGGGAGCAGAGAGACAAAGTATAAACAAGATTAGCTTAGAGCTTCAAAAGGGAACACAGATGGCGGTTGTGGGACCGAGTGGTGGAGGTAAATCTACGCTTTTTAAACTATTGCTGGGATTGTATGAACCCGATGAAGGCGAAGTAATAATCAATGGGCAGCGGATCAACGAGATGAGTCTGGCTAAGCTTAGAAGTTATTTTTCCTATGTGCCGCAAGAGGCAGGTCTTTATACGGGAAGCATTCGTGATAATATCCGGAATGGAAATCCAGAGGCGGATGAGCAAGAAATTCTGGAAGCTTTGCGAAAAGCGAATGCCTATGATTTTGTAATGGAATTGCCTGAGGGACTGGATACTGATATTGGTGAGGAAGGCTCACGACTGTCCGGGGGACAACGTCAGCGGCTATCCATTGCAAGAGCAATTCTGAGAAACGCTCCTATTCTGCTGTTGGATGAAGCTACTGCTGCACTTGACAATGAATCAGAAAAACTGGTGCAGCAGGCTATTCGTAAACTAATGGGAGATAAAACTACACTCGTTATCGCGCACCGTTTATCTACGATTCAGAACGCTGATATCATTCTCGTGATGGAGAATGGTGTAATTGTGGAGAGTGGAACGCATGATGTATTGCTTGCTGCTGAAGGAAGATATAATGATTTGTACTATTCTCAGCTAGAGCAGGAAGAAGAGAGTGGAATGGGACCCGGGGAAGTAAAATTAGTATCTACAGGAGTGTGAGTTTTTGGAAATAAACAGGGGTGCTGCATCGTCATTTAACATGGCGTTACAGCACCCCTTTAGCTTAAGGAAGTTTAGTTCACTTTATTAAGAATGAATTTATCAATCGCATATTTCACGCCATCGTCATTGTTGCTTAAGGTCACAAAATCAGCAATTTCTTTCAGAGCAGGAATAGCATTCTCCATAGCGACGCCAAGTCCGGCAGCTTCCAGCATCTCATGGTCGTTCCAAGAATCACCTACAGCGATGGTCTCGGAAAGATCACAGCCGTAATGTTTGGCTAGGAATTCAAGTGCAATGCCCTTGGTTCCTTCATGATGCATGATTTCCAGGAAGTGTGGTTTGGATTTGGTAATATGCACGGAATCACCAAGCAATTCATGCAGGATTGGAGCCAGTTCATCCAAGAAATCAGGATCATCGATAATTAGCATTTTTGGTGTTTTTTGCGGGACAAGCTTTTCCCAGTCAGGCTCAATAAAATATTGCGTTTTATTCAAGTCCGTATAGTCTTTGATCTTATGGTTGTCTTCACGGGCATATAGCTTGTCGTCAATGTAAGTTTGCAGATGCAGATTATGCTCCACGCAGTAAGTGAACAGCTTGCGGACTGCATCTTGCGGGACGTAACGCTCATACAGTACTTTTTCATCGAGCAAGTTCTTAACGAGTGCACCCTGGTAAGTAATGATAGGTACGTTTAGTCCAGTTTGACGGGCAATGGCTTGAGCGGAAGCGTAAGCACGGCCTGTAGCAAGGGTTACGACAACACCTGCGGCAACTGCCTCTTCAAGCGCAGTTTGGGTAGCGGGTGTTACTTCCTTGTCATCATTAATCAGAGTGTCATCAATATCAATCGCGATCAATTTGTACATTTGTCTCTCTCCTTATCTCTTTCTAAATAGATGTAATTTGGAAAAATAACTCTTCTTATGTTGATTCTGACCCGGTTCCGGGCTCAGCTCTGCCATAAGCATAGCCCCCAGAATACAACCACAACCGAGCAGAGCGGACAACCCAAGTGTTTCCCCGCCAAAGGCTAAACCCGTCAGAACGGCAAATACCGGTTCTGTGGCATAAATAATGGCTACCCGTGATGGGGTAGTATATTTCTGACAGGCGGTTTGAATCCAGAAGGCAAAAGCGCTGGTTGGCCCAATGGAGATCAGCAGAGCCCAAAGCACAGCGGGGTCCTTTACCAGCTCCCCGCTGTGGGCGAGCGGTATTGCCCCTTCAAATATAAGCGAGGCAGCAATACTGAACAGCCCAACGAAAGCAAGCTGCAGAGTGGCTAGCGGCAACGCCGGATAATGAGGTGCATAAACGCCAGTATAGGCTACCTGTAACGCAAAAGCTATGGCACATAGAAGAATCAAGGCATCGCCTTTATTCAAGGATAATGCAGAGCCCGTGAACGTCAACAGATAAGGCCCGATTGCGGCGAGTGCTGCACTGAACCAAGTGTATCGTGAAATCGCATGCTTCAATAGGGCTAGAGACAGAAAGGGAACTAGGACAACTGATAGCCCGGTAATAAAGCCGGTATTAGAGGTTGTTGTATATAGAAGTCCTATAGTCTGAAAGCCATAGCCCAAAAACAAAAAAAGGCCAAGCAGCAGAGAATCGCGTACCATGCGGAAACTTAGCTGTTTCCAATCCTTGCGGTAAAAAATAACTGTGATTAGAGCCAGCAACAGGGCAGCGCCCATAAAGCGGATGCTATTAAACGCGAGTGGTGGCAGCACCTTGACAGCATTTTGTACAATCAGAAAGGTACATCCCCACATCATCGCCACCAATAGCAGGCTAAAATCGGCTATACGGGAACGCTTCACTACTTAGGTCATCCTTTCTTCAGCAGCTGTCGCCTCTATGTAGACGACAAGGTCAAGTTGTCCAAATTGTATCGTATATTCATGGAGAGGACAAGATAGAAATCGCGTAAAGGCTTATATACTAAGCGATTTCAGCGTTTTATGTAGACAAAAAATCCGGGTCTTGATATACTTCGATAACCGCACATTTGTTCTTGTTTTTGCATCTTAGAAAGGAGCGGTTTCACTATGATGGGCAGATCCCATTTAATTATCAGCACCGGGGTTACCCTATCTGTTATGAGTTTGATGGCCCATGAGATTACAATCCCGGTTATTGCCGTCGCGGCATTAAGTTCGCTCCTGCCAGACATTGATGAACCGAATTCGTTACTGGTACGCAAGGCGATTCCTGACTTTCTGCTCAGGATACTACAGGTTGCTTTGATAGGAGCAGCGATTTATCTTTATTTTGCAGGAATCGTTGAAAGCCCTTGGAATATTGTACTGGCCCTACTTGTGGGGAGTGTAACTTTCCTGCCGGGAAGAAAGCTGCGGCATCTGGTGATGGTACTAATCGCTACTGCGGTATTTGCATACGGAGGGGCGTATGATCCTTGGAACTACATAGTAGCTTGTATACTCGTAGTTACATCACTTGTCCCGCATCGTGGATTGACTCATACCTTATATGCGGTTGCAGGCTGGAGCACTTTATTGTATTTTGCTTCATCGGGTATACAGGATGGTGGTAGTCTATGGATAGCAGGCGGCATGTCTTATGCGCTTCATCTATTGGCCGACTCTCTCACCCAAAGGGGAATTACGCCCCTGCCGCCCATTCCATTTAAGCTGCGTCTAAAGCTAATGAGTACAGGCACGAAAAAAGGTGGAGCTGTAGAGAATGTTTTTATCCTGCTCACACTCGCCCTAGTTGTATATGTATTTATACTTTCTCCTTGAGATTTACGGATATGAAGCACATAATGAATTACCGCTAGAACACACAGGAGGCGGCTGTTATGCGGGGGGATTCCTTAGTGAAGTGGTTTGGAAGATTGCAGATTCGTAATAAAATAATCCTTATTTTTATACCGTTGATCATTTTTCCATTGCTTGCTTTAGGCTTGCTCTCAGGGCAGATGTTCAGCCGTTCGATGATCGAAAAGGCTAAGTACAATTTTAAAGATGAATCCAAGCTCATCATGCAGCAAATAGATACGATTGTAAAAAATGCGGAGAGTAGTGCCAACATTATAACTACCGACATCCATCGGATGTATGCTGAACGTCCGTTGTTATCCTCGACAGTGGAGCAGACGCGGTTTCGCAATTTAATGCAGAGCCAGCTTTCTATCGATCTGATTATTTTTCCGGATGTCGACTCTGCTGTATTTGTGGATACGGAAGGGCAGATATATTCCTCTTACGCCTACGGTAATCCTAACGAGCAGAAGGTATTCACCAGCGATATGCTGGAGAAGGCTAAAGAAAAAGGCAGCTACGGAGTTAACCGTTGGCTTCCCATGGAGCAGAGAGATTATCTGGTTAGTGATCCGGCAGTTCCGGTGCTCACACTGAGTAAAGTCGTGTACAATCTTAAAACGGGCAACCTAATAGGTACATTATTTGTGAACGTAAAAGAAGATGCTCTCTCTGCTTTTCTGGAAACCGCTAGAGAAACCTCTTCGGACAAGAAATATTTTATAGTAGACGGAACGCAAAGGACCGTGTCTACCCCTGATAAATCAAAGCTTCTACTGAAGCCTGAGGACAGACTGAACGGCAGTCTTAGGAAGACGGGAAGCTCTGTCTCGGAAATTATCGGCAAGGGGAGCGGGCGAGAGCTGGTCACTGTGACGTATTATGATAAGCTGAATTGGAAGCTTGTGAATACGATTTCGCTGCAGAAGTTAACTGCGGATATTCACCGTAATATAACGTTAACTATATTCGTGGGAATAGGATGCCTGTTACTGTCTCTGCTGCTTGCAGGAAAGCTGTCACAGATTATCGTAAATCCGCTTCTTCAAGTGACGAAGGCGATGCGTAAAGTAAGGGAAGGCGATCTGAATGTCACCTCACCAGTGACTACAGAGGATGAGACTGGGCTAATCTCCACCGTATTCAATTCCATGGTTGGTCGTATTCAGGAGCTGATGCGGACGATTACGAACGAACAAGTCCGGAAACGTGAATATGAACTAGCTCTGATCCATGCCCAGATTAAACCCCATTTTCTGTACAACACACTGGATACGATTTATGTACTCAACGATTTGGAGCTTAATGAAGCAGCTCGGGATACGACCAAGGCACTGGCAGATTTCTATCGGGTTGTTCTTAGCAAAGGGAACGAGGTTATTCCACTGTCCGAGGAAGTATCAAATGCAGCTGATTATTTGGCTATTATGCAGGTTCGCAACCCCGACGTATTACGTTACGAGATTAATATCCCGAAATTTCTCGAAGGAGTCAAGGTACCCAAATTGTCCCTGCAGCCGCTCATCGAGAATGCAATCTACCATGGATTAAAAACAAAGGGCAGTCAGGGGCTAATCTCAATAGAGGCTTATACACACGGAAGAGAAGTTATCATTACTGTGGAGGATAACGGTGTTGGCATGTCCGGGGAGCAGGTGTCGCGGATTGTAGAATACCGCTCACGAGAAGGAAAACCGGCATCCATTGGCATTTACAGCGTTCATGAACGGATTAAGCTGTATTTTGGAGAACCATATGGCCTATCGGTAGAAAGTAAACTGGGAAAAGGTACTGTTATGAAAATGACGATTCCCGGTACGGAAGCGCAGGGGGGCAGCGTAGATGTATAAAGTGATGGTTGTAGATGACGAGCCGCTGTTTCGTTATTATATGCGGACCAAGCTGGATTGGAGTAAATATGATTTCAGTGTCTGTGGTGAAGCGTCAAATGGCAGAGAAGCGCTGGAAGAAGCGGAACGGACGAAACCAGATTTGGCTTTAGTGGACATTAGTATGCCCTATATGGACGGTATGGAGCTGGTTACCCGGTTACAGGCCAATGCTCCTGATATGCTTATTGTTTTTGTAACAGGGCACAATGAATTTGATTATGCACAAAAAGCGATTCGCTTAGGTGTACAAGATTATTTATTGAAACCGTTTAACCAGCAAGAGTTTAACGAGATGATGATCAAGGTGAAGCAGCGCCTTCAGTCACATAAAATAGGTGCACGCAAAGCTGGGAAGCCGGAAATAATTGCAGAAGGAACGGCTTCCAATAAGCTCTTTCCACTCCAAATGGACGAGCAGAATTCCTCTGAAGGGATAGAGGAGTTCTCCTTTCCATCCAAAGAAATCACTCATCTTGGAATTCAGGATGCCATGCTGATGGCGTTAAAGATGGGGGATGGCGATGCAGCGGCGAAGGACATAAGCAAATTAATTGAGATTCTACGACGCCAGAGAGGGGGAGGCAGCTATTCCTTTACTCTATTAATGAGTATAGTATCCCTTTGCCTTGCCTATGCTGGAGAAAGAGGGATCAATCCGGAAAGTCTCTGGAAACCAGCAGGTTCACCGGAGCAGCGGCTACGGGAGATGGATAACTGGGATGAGACTGAAAGCTGGATAAAAGGCTTGTACAGTAAAGTCATTGATCAAGGTCGTGAGCACCGCCCCTCTAAGTCGTACAATTTATTCATTGCCGCCAAAGAGTACATCCGGGAGCATTATTCCGATTGTGAGCTGACAGTTGACCAGGTGGCGAATGGCGTTTATGTAGATACCAGCTATTTACGGAAGGTTTTTCGAAAAGAAGGTGGAATCTCTGTACTTGATTTCATTACCTATACTCGTATGAAGCAGGCCAAGGAACTGCTTGCTGGAGGAAATGTGAGACTGTCTGAAATCGCCGGTAAAGTGGGCTATAATGACCCGAATTATTTCAGTAAATGCTTTAAAAAACACTATGGCATGCCGCCGTCTGAATTTGAGCAGCTGGCTGCCCGTTCCCGCCATATTGGCGTTAATAATGAAATTTAATAAACATATTTGGTGGCGGCTCTCTGGTGAGGCCGCTTTCATTTTGTCCTGTTTATTACCGATTGTGCCCGATATGGCTCTTTTTGGGTCTTCAAGGCTCAAATATAATAGAAACAGGACGATGAAAACGCTAACAAATAGCGGATTCAACTAGCTCCACTAAATAGAGCATCAGAAAGGGGATTCATTATGAGCAACAAGCTATTCAGAACACTGGGGGTTGCAACCGTTTTATCCTTAGCTTTCTCACTTACAGCCTGTGGTGGTAACAATGCCGGAAACGGTGGTTCAACCTCTGAAGGTTCCAATACGACCGCTGGGAATACCGATAAGAAAATTCAAATAAAAATTTATGCACAGCATTTTGACGAAGATACTTCAAAGCCATTTGATTATGCCGTAGAGGAATTAAAAAAGGAAATGCCGGAGGTGGAGATTGTACTGGATGAGGCTGTTCAAGACGGCTACCAGAAGCTGAAAACATATGCCGCGACTGGGAACATGCCGGATATTTATGAAACAGACTGGCCTACGCTGCAAACCTTCGCCAAATCTAAAAATGTCGAGCTGCTTGATGAATACCAAGCCACCAAAGATTTCAAAGCGAATCTAAACACAGGGAATGAGTCCCGTCTAATTGCCCCAGATGGTCATGTATACGCATTTCCATTTACTGGAATTGAATTCCAAATGTTGTTTTACAACAAGGATATCTTTAAAGAGGTAGGCATTGAGATGCCGATCAAGACGATCGATCAGCTGGCTGAAGCAACTAAGAAGCTTACTACAGCAGGGTATACACCGCTCTCAATTTTCGCGAAGGAGAAATGGATCACTACTTCTTTTTATAGCGGACTTGTGACTCGTGAGGAGACGAAAGGGTTTGGCCCACTCGAAACGAAGGGAACGACAACATTGCCTTCGCCTTATGTAACAGCAGCAGAACAAATGAAGAAGCTGGAAGAAGCAGGCTTGTTCGACGTCAATGCTACGAATACCAATTATGATCAAGCTTCATCTTTGTTCTACCAAGGAAAAGCTGGCATGTTCGTCAACGGTCAGTGGGAAATCTACAGCAGTGCTGAGAAGCTTGGGGATAAAGTGGATTGGATGTACTGGCCAGCTAAGGACGAAGCGACTTATGAGAACAACAAAATGTACATTAACGGTGCAGGAGGTCCTGGTGGCTTTGCCGTTTCTCCAAGCAGCAAGAATGTAGAGACTGCAGTGAAAGTAGCTAGTTTCATCGCACAAAAATATAGCGAATACAAATATACACAGCTGGGTAGCCCGATCGTAGCGACTAAAGTGGATAAAGAAATGACCGGTGAAGTGCCTGCCATGATGAAAAGAATCGCTGAAGAAGTGCTGCCAAACGTGAAGGGGTACGCCAATGCGGTAAGCAGTGTTCAAATTAAAAATGCACTGGACGACAATACACAAAATATGTTGATCGAAGGATTCTCGGCTAAGCAGTTCACGGATAACATGAACCGAGTGCTGAACAAAGAAAATAAATAATTAGAGAAAAAAATAAATAAAAATTGGTCCATGCCCTGCAGCTCACCCGGATCGAGCCCTTATATCGGGTGAGCGGCTTGGCAAGGAAGGAGTGGAATCTTACCGCATGCATAAATACTTAGGTAATAAGAAAGCCATAATGCTGTTTCTGCTTCCCGCTCTGTTGATTTATAGCGTAGTGATTATCTATCCGGTGCTTCAATCCTTTTATCGTAGCTTTTTCGAGTGGGACGGGCTCAGTACGGCTACTTTTAACGGATTGTCCAACTATGTAGAGATGTTTGATGATCCATTGCTTTTGACTTCCCTTCGTAACGGCCTTATTTTTGCACTGGTACTCGCTGTATTTCAGATCGGATTGGGAACCATTCTTGCGCTTGCCTGTGCCGATCCGCGAATCAAAGGGCGTAAATTGTTGAAAACAGCTTATTTTATTCCCGTAGTTCTGTCGGTTACGGTTGTTTGTCAGCTATGGATTGCCATCTACGATCCGAATAACGGATTGATCAATAGGCTTTTTGAAATTTTGCATATTCCTTATCAACAAAACTGGCTTACTTCTCCAACCACATCCATAATTGCGATTGCCTTTGTTAATGCCTGGCAGTTCATGGGTTACCAGTTCAGTCTTTTATATGCGGGGGTTAAATCTGTCCCTGAGCAGTACATGGAAGCTGCCACGATTGACGGTTGCTCCAAATGGATGGCGCATCGTAAGGTGACAATTCCAATGATGAAGGAGACGTTCAAATTCTGTCTGATCATTGCCATTACTTCAGGAATCGGTGCTTTTGTACAAATGTTGATTATGACTAACGGCGGACCGGGAACGAGTAACTATACGCTTACCTTTATGATTTATCGTTATGCATTCTTGGAAAGCAACTACGGCTATGCCTGTGCGGTATCGGTTGTGCTTGTCCTTCTGTCGCTTCTGGCCACCATTATTATCAACAAGACATTTGACCGAAATGAAGCATAAGGCAGTACGCCGGAAAGGAAAAGGAACGTTATGAAAAAAGTGAGAGCATTGCTCATACAGCTTCCCCTATGGATTTATTTTATCATTTCCATCTATCCGCTATTATGGATGATTTCTTATTCTCTGAAAAATAACGATGAGATTTTTGTCACCAACCCTTTCGGATTTCCGACTAATTTCCGGATTGAAAACTATGTGGCCGCTTGGTCACAGTTCAATATACCGCGATATTTTACGAATAGCTTGGTAGTCTCTACGATTTCAACGCTACTTATTATCATATTATCGCTGATGTTCTCATTCGCAATTTCCCGGCTGCGGTGGAGATTCCGTGAAGGGGTCAGATTGTATATGACGATCGGAATGTTCATGCCGCTGCAGGTAATTATGATTCCACTTGCCATACTCGTACGGGATTTACATCTGACTAATACCTACGGTGGGCTGATTGTTCCTTATGTCGCCATTGGATTGCCGTTCTCTTGTCTGGTATTCTACGGCTTTATGAAGGGTATCCCTGGGGAGCTGGAGGAATCCGCTTGTATGGACGGCGCGAATGTATACCGGATGTTTCTGCAGATTATTGTGCCGGTTGTAACGCCAGCTGTCGCAACAGTAGCCATTTTTCAATTTCTGAACAACTGGAATGAATTTTTGCTGGCTTATATTCTGATCTCTGATGAGGGGATGAAAACACTGCCGCTGGGTCTATTGTTCTTCCAAGGCCAATACAGCACAGACTGGGGTGGCATGGGGGCGGTTATGACGATGGCGAGTCTGCCAATGGTTATTGTCTATTTGTTCTTTAGTGAGCAGGTGGAACGGGCAATGACAGTTGGATCTGCTGTAAAAGGATAAAGCGAAGAGTATTAATTCATGCAAAAGAGGACTTCTGGCGAATGCGCAGGAGTCCTCTTTTTGATTCAAATCATGACCAGTGAATTCATCCTATTCCTCTAGGAAGACCAATCCGATAAAATCCTCCGGCTCAATACGACCGAAATAATGCTTCAAATCGAGATCAGCTAATGCTTCTCTAACCTCAGCCTCGTCATAACGTTTGCCACGAAGTGCATTTTCAACATCTACTACGTCACCGACTCCGAAGAAGTCACCATAGATTTTGATGTCTTTAATGAGGGAATCTTCAATATCCATCCGAATATCAATAATTCCGGCAGGGAATTTGCGCGTGTGCTTAACGTTGCTTTTTGGTGACAGACCGTAGTTCCAGTCCCAGTTCTGGTAGTGCTCCTTGGAGATCTCGTTAATTTTGTCCCAGTCGGCTTGTTGCAGCTTGTACTGAGGAACCTCAGAAGAATCCATGCCAAAGATCGAACGCAGCAGGCCGGTGCGGAACTCCTCGATCGTCATATCTGTACCCAGCAGCTCTTTGATATTCGCTACACGACTGCGTACGGATTTGGTGCTCTTTGATTTAAACTTCTCTGGATTCACTTTTAGAGAGGCTTGTACATCATCTAAATTAAGATTGAACATCAAGGTACCATGGCTGAACATACGTCCGCGTGTGGAGAACTGAGCGTTACCGGAAATCTTTTGCTCACCAACTTGCAGATCATTCCTTCCGCTTAGCTCGGCGTTAACGCCCATGCTTTGCAGGTAATCGATGACCGGTTGGGTGAATTTCAAAAAGTTATGAAAGGATTGGCCGTCATCCTTGGTAATAAAGCTGAAGTTCAAATTTCCAAGATCGTGATAAACAGCTCCACCGCCGGATAGACGACGTACGACCTGAATATTATTATCTTTTACATACTCTTGGTTAATTTCTTCGATAGTATTCTGATGTTTCCCGATGATGATGGATGGGCTGTTGATATAAAAAAGCAGGTAACTCTCGTCCATCGGCAAGTGCTTCAGCGCATATTCCTCAATCGCCAAATTGATGGATGCGTCAGTAATCCCTGTGTTATCAATAAAAAGCATAGTGAATTCCTCCGTCGCAGCAAAATTGATTACAACCTTCATTTTAAACCAAAAGCGGTTTTTTAACAAAAGAGATCACATCTTTGAGATTCATGTCGGTTTGGGGGAAGCAGGGGATTTAGCTGGTTCCTTCTGCGAAAGCATTGACGTTCTTCCGGCAAGAGTCAATAATGGTGGCAATGACATACATATCGTGCTAGAGAAAGTAGATAGAGGGAGTGTAATTATGCTTGAAAAATATGGACATGGCGGTGATTTGCTGACGGCAGCGGAGCTCTATGGAGAAGCTGGGGGCACATTTCTCGACTATAGTGCCAACATCAATCCACTCGGTCCTCCACCGGAAGTTTTGGAGCTGCTTAGAACAGCACTGTCAACGGTGGTTACATATCCGGACCCTGGACACCGACGCTTTAAACAACTACTGGCGGAAAATCTTGGCGTAGATAGTGGCTGGTTAACCGTGGGTAACGGAGCAGCGGAATCTATGGCTTTGCTGCTGTTGGCGATAGCTCCGCAAAAGGTTGGCATCGTGGAACCTTGTTTCTCTGAGTATAGGCAGCTTTCCGGGCAATTTGGTGCTGAAGTATTGTCGGTCCAGGGGACTAGGGAACAGCATTTTCGCGCTGGAGTGGAGGAGATTGCCGGGCTGCTGGAACAGGTGGAGCTGTTATTTCTCGGACAGCCGAATAATCCCAATGGAGTTCAGTATGCTGTGGATGAACTGCGCTTGTTAGCGCAGAAGGCTGAAAGCTGCGGGACTTATTTGGCTGTGGATGAAGCTTTTATTGACTTTATCCCGGAGTCAGAGCGAAATACACTCCTGCCGGAGCTGGAGCAGTTTCCGCATACGGTTCTGGTGCGGTCGATGACGAAGTTTTATGCGATTCCCGGACTGCGTCTCGGGTTTGCGATTTCGCATCCGAAGCTGGCGAAGGCGATGAGCGGAAAGCAGGTCACCTGGAGTGTGAACGGCTTGGCGCTGCTGGCAGGGGAAGCCTGCCTTACAAGCGGACGTGACTATGAACAGCGCACGCGTGAGCTTATTGCAGCAGAACGCGAAAAACTGCGGCAGGGTCTAGTGCAGCTGGGTTGCGATGTCCCACCGGGAGAAGCCAATTTTCTGCTCTGTGGCTTGCCGTCACCGTGGAGTGCGGCTGAGCTGCAGACTAGGCTTGGCCGCGTAGGTATACTTGTGCGCAGCTGCGCTATGTATGCAGGGTTAGGTTCAGGGCATATTCGAGTTGCTGTTAAGGGACATGAGGATAATGCCCGCCTTTTGCTGCAGATGGCGGAGATTCTAGCGACTAAGTGACAGGTGCACGTATTCCTTAATGATGTGCGGAGGGAGCTGACAGCGCTATTGGCGGGGCATCCTTTCGAGGATGGTTGTAAGTATTCAATGAAAGAAATGAGCGGTGAAAGGAGCGGGATCGGCTATGGTGGAAGTGAAGATTCCATTTAATCTTGCAGGGGGAATCAGGGAGTATCATCCGGCCGTCTGGCCAGGGCTTGCTCTGCAGTGGAAGGATAAGCATCTGCTGCTGGAGCTGCCAGCAGCAGCGGATGGTTTATCGAGCGCGTTCTACGGCGGAGGAATGAACCGGCTGCAGCGGGCGGTTAATTTATATGTAGATCGCAATTACGAATGTAGTGATCCTGTCCAGGATATGGAGAATAAGCTGCGCGATTGGGGTTATCCTTTATCCGGCTGTGCCGGTCTGATGACGGCTGTACCGCTAGAGCATGCAGCGGTAGCTGAAGAGGACACGGGTTCAGCGGGGATTTTTGTTTGCGTTACAGCCGCCGCAGGAAATGCTGCGCGCTCAGGCGTGGAACGCAATGTATTGGCTGTGTATCGGCCGGGTACGATTAACATCATGCTCTGCATTGATGGCCGCCTGACACCGGCGGCCATGGTCAATGCTGTGCAGACAGCTGTCGAAGCCAAAGCTGCTGCACTGGCAGACCTCGGGATTACCGATCCCGAGAATGGCCTGATCGCAACCGGCACGACTACGGATGCTATTGTACTCGCTGTGAGCCAAAGCGGGAGATACAGCGCCGAGCATGTCTACGCCGGAACAGCAACCGATCTCGGAGGCGCTATCGGCCGGCTTGTATATAGCGCTGTGACGGGCAGCCTGCTGTCGGTGCAGGCAAGGAAGGACAGCTAATGACAATGGATAGCTGGAGAAGTAGAAGATTGTTCAGAGGTGATTGCCTGTGACAATCGCTTTGGTGTTGCTTGCGGCTTATGTGATTGACCGGATCGTAGGTGATCCGCGTTACCTGCCTCATCCCGTAATTGGTATGGGCAAAGCAATTACGGCTCTGGAGCGGGCGATCCGTCGTTTATGGTCCCGCCCGCAAAGCCTGCGCAGAGCTGGGGTGTTACTTCCGCTATGTGTGGCGGGCGGTGCTTGGGCACTGACAGCCATCCTGCTATGGCTGCTGTCATATATCTCACCTTGGCTCGTCTGGATAGCCGAGGTTTGGTTGATTTCAACCACGATTGCCTCCAAGGGACTAAAAGATGCAGGAATGGCGGTGTACGTGGAATTGCAGAAGGGCGATCTCCCTGCTGCCCGCAAGGCTTTGGGGATGATCGTGGGACGTGATACGACTTCGCTAGACGCCCCTGAAATTGTCCGTGGAACGGTGGAGACCGTCGCAGAGAATATTGTCGATGCGATTATTTCTCCGCTTTTCTACGCGCTGATTGGCGGTGCGCCGCTTGCTATGGCTTATCGGGCGGTCAATACACTCGATTCAATGGTTGGTTATAAGAACGATAAATACCGTGATCTCGGCTGGGCATCTGCCCGGCTCGATGATGTTGCTAACTTCATCCCGGCACGGATTACGGCATTACTTTTGGCTCTATGTGCAGGGATGCTTCGTCTGGATTGGCGTAGTTGCCTGCAAATGGTGAAGCGGGATGCACATCTACATCCAAGCCCTAACAGCGGTTATCCAGAATCAGCTGTGGCTGGCGCACTTGGCATCCGACTCGGAGGCGAAAATGTGTATCATGGCGTCGCTTCTTTTCGGGCTTATATGGGTGATCCGGTACGTACGATGGAACCAAATGATATTATCCAGACCTCGCGGATGATGATGCTCTGCTCTTCAATATTTGTAGGTCTATGCGCGGTTGCGGCATGGATATGGATTGGAGGCTGAGCGTCGGTATGGCAATTCCCTCTATAGAGCTTGAGCTAGTGCTTATCCGACACGGGCAGACGAAATGGAATGTTGAGCATCGTTACCTGGGACATACGGATCTTCCATTGCTTCCTGACGCAAGTGAGCGGCTATCCCAACTTCAGCAGCAGAGCTGCATGCAGGCTGAGTTATCAGGTGGTTTTTGGCGTGTGTTCTGTAGCGATTTGCTAAGATGTCAGGAGACCTTGGCTTTCGTAGCACCTTCACTAGAGCAGGACGCTATTTACGATCAGCGGCTTCGTGAAATGAACTTCGGAGCTTGGGAAGGCTGCACCTATGAGCAGTTGAAAGATAACTCTCTATATAGACATTGGATTGATGATCCTTCAAAGGTTACACCGCCAGAAGGAGAATCGTGGACAGAATTCGATGCACGGTTGCGTAGTTTCCTGTTAGATCTAGGTCAAGCTGCTATGGCTGCATTTGGATGCTGTGCTATCAAGGAGAAAAAAAGTGAGGTTACATCGAATAGAGTAATGGTAGTGACGCATGGGGGGGTAATCAGGAATTTACTTGCACAGTTAGTTCCTGACCTCACATTCTACAGTGCAGTGGCTCCTTCTCCAGGGAATGTAATGGTACTAAAAATACTCTGGCAGCATGGACAATGGTCAGCTGATAAAGCTGATATTGTGGAAAAAGGATGATTACATGAAAAAAGGGTTCCACATCATTAGGAAAACCTAATAGGTGGAACCCTTTATGTTTGAACTATCGTTTGCTGTCAGCAGAATAACGTGGTTAATTAGAGGTTAGGTAACCATTCCGTATAGGTATCTGCACGTGATTGTAATTCATTATACAGCATGCTGGCATGGTAACCGTCGCACACAGCATGGTGGAATTGCCCCGAGATGGGTAATAGTATTTTTTTGTCTTGCTGAAAATATTTCCCTATCGTAAAGATGGGAAGTAGGTAGGTTCCCTCGTTATACACGTTCAGGTTAAAGCTCGTGAAGCTGACCCACGGAATGCTGGAAATAGGGAAGGTGTTCGATGGTTCGTTTGCTTTAGCGATAAATTGTTTCACACTTCCGTACATTTTCATATCATCGAGATAACGGTTATAGAAATCATTAAACTGTTCACCGTACGAAGTCCAGATGCTTGAGAAAGTTTTATCATCATCATGGAAAATTGTAAAACTAGGTGACAAGCTATCCCAATAACCTAATCTACCTTCAGAATCAAAACATGTGCGGAATTCACTATGACGGTTCACCACCGTAGTTATCATGTGGATTAGTGCTGGGTACAGCTTAATTCCCTTATGCTTAAGCTCTGACAGTAGAAGGGTGATATCAATATTTACGGTCATGCTATAGGTGCATCTGACATTGTTTAAATAATGTTCAAAATAGGGTTTTCTACTCCAGTTATCAATGACAATCGGGTTAAAAATCATTTATTATGACCTCCTAAAATTATTTCGTTTTTCATTTTAGGAGGTCTGCTGGACTGATTTCACCATATCCTTATCACTATCCCTTGAGAAAGTATTTTGTAACGATGAGTATACCATCAATTGGAAGGGAGATGCATTTATAATGCTGAGCGAAAAGTTAGTTATTGAAAAATTGCTTCAGCAAAAGCGTACGAGTGTTGCTTCCATCGTAGTGATGATGTGCGGTGTAGCGGGGTCGGGTAAAACAACTTTTGCTAAAAAGCTGGAGAAAGAGGGATTCGCCAGACTTTCGATAGATGAAGATATTTGGGCCACGCACGGCCGTTTCGGGGTGGATTATCCAGAGCAGAATTATGAGTTCTATAAAGAAGAGTCGGAGATAAAACTGCGGGGGGAGCTGGTGAATCTGCTTCAGGCAAAACATCATGTTGTCATCGATTTCAGCTTCTGGCAACGTCAGAGACGGAACGATTACAAGCAACTTATTGAGGATTATGCTGGCGTGTGGGAACTGATTCACTTAAAGGTTCAGCCGGATGAATTACGTCAGAGACTGCTTATCCGGAGTGAACGTTTTGACGCCAATGCCGCATTTCCGATTACTGAGGACATATTAACCCGGTTTTTAAATGGTTTTGAGATCCCTGCTGGAGAAGGGGAGCTTGTGATCGAAGCATAGATCTGTAACTTGATTTTTGGGCATTTGTCCCCTCATAGAACCACAGCCGGATTAAAATCCCATGGCTGTGGTTCTTTTTTTAAGCGAGTGATTGTGCCATGATAGTCATGGGGGCGATTGAGAGATGTTTAAGGATTTTAAGCTCATAGCCGGACGGCCGGTGTATATACAAATTAAAGACTATATGAAGCACTTAATCATAAAAGGCGGTCTGCAAGGCAATCAAAAGCTGCCCTCCACACGAGAGCTCAGCACATTGCTTAAGGTTAGCCGCAACTCCGTAATCTCTGCTTATGCAGGGCTTGAGGATGATGGCTTTGCTTATGCCGTGCAAGGGCAAGGAAGTTATGTTGCAGCTACGCCGCCCGGCAGTGAAACGATCTCTTCCTGGACGATGGACTGGAAGTCACGTCTCAATGATCGCGCGGTGCTGGCGGAGGAACTGGATATCATGAAGCGCGGGATTCGAGCGGAGAAGGGGACGATCTCCTTCACCAGCATAGCGCCTGATGAGAGTCTTTTTGATCTGGATAATGTGAAGCGGTCCTTTATGGATCGGATGTCGGTAGAAGGCAACGTTCTGCTAAATTACGGCTATGCCAAAGGGTATAAGCCTTTAATAGACTATTTGAAGCAGTATATGGAGCACAAGGGCGTTGAAATGAGGGGCAAGGATATATTGATCACCAATGGTTTTACAGAGGGGTTCGATATTGTATTGTCTGCTCTGAGTAAAAAAAATGGTTCGGTCATTTGTGAGAATCCGACGCATCATACAGCGATCAAAAATTTGAAGCTGAACGGTTTTGAGATCACCGGGATTTCGATGGAGCGTGATGGGATTGATTTGGCGGAGCTGGAGAAAGCATTGCAACAGCAAGCTTTTGACTGTGCATACTTCGTCCCTTCTTACCATAATCCGACCGGAATTGTAATGTCTCCAGAGAAAAGACAGCGGCTAATGAAGCTGATGAATCGCTACCAAGTCCCGGTGATTGAGGATGGTTTTAACGAGGAATTACGATATTCGGGCTCACATGTGGCTCCACTTATCGCAGCAGCAGGCAGCGGCAACAGCGTGATTTATCTCGGCAGCTTCTCCAAGGTATTATTTCCGGGACTACGTGTAGGTTGGGTGCTGGCGGATCAGGAGTTGATTAATTCCCTCGAAAGCGTCAAGCGCGCCCGTACCATTCACACCTCGACGCTGGATCAATCCATTTTATATCAGTATTTATTGGGTGGCCATTTAGAGAAATATTTGAAAAAAGCCAGAGCGGAATACAAACGAAAGTATGAATTAACCCTGCAATGCTGCAAGGATTTTATTCCTTATACGGCGCTGTCAGGGGACGGTGGCCTGCATCTTTTTGTAACCTTCGCGGAGGGCTTTAATACAAGGACGCTGTTGGCGGCCTGTCATGAGCAAGGGGTTATTTTTACAGCAGGAGATATATTCTTCACAGACGGTAAAGGGCAAAATACGATACGGATCGGTTTCTCCAGAGTGACGGATGAGGATATCCGCAAGGGGATCGAGGTTATTGGCAGAACAGCTCGACAACTAATGGGATAAAGAGGTGCTTGAGATGAAAGTAGGCGTAATTATGGGCGGGGTATCCTCAGAGTATGAGGTATCCATGAATAGCGGTAGAGAAATATTGAAGAATCTAGACCCCAATAAATATGAAATTATTCCAATTGTGATCACCAAGCGTGAGGAGCTTATTGAGCAGGCAAAAGGGATCGATATCGCACTGCTTGCACTTCATGGAGCTTACGGCGAGGATGGTACGGTTCAGGGAACGCTGGAGACGATGGGGATTCCGTATACGGGCAGCGGGGTTTTGTCTAGCAGCATTTGCATGGATAAAGATCTCTCCAAAAAGCTTATGCGCTGCGCAGGCGTCAACACAGCAGATTGGCTATGCTGGGACAGCATGAAGGATTATTCGGCTGAAGCGGTGGAACGGCTCGGATATCCGGTTATGGTGAAGCCATGTTCAGGCGGCTCGAGTATCGGAATGGAAAAAGTGAGCAGCAGCGAGGAGCTGTTGTGCGCAGTGCAGAAGGCTTTTGCCTGTGATCAGGCGATTTTGATTGAAAGCTACATTCAAGGCCAAGAAATCACCTGTTCTATTCTAAACGGAGAGCTGCTGCCTATTCTGGGAATTACCTCAGCAAATGCCGAGTGGTTCGATTACAGTGCTAAGTACGAAGAAGGCGGAGCAGATGAACGGGTCATTGAATTGCCTACTGAAGTGCATGAGCGGGTACGCGAGGCTGCCTTGAGCTGTTATAAAGCACTAAAATGTAGCGTGTATGCACGGGTTGATATGCTGCTTAAAGAGGGTATTCCTTATGTGCTGGAGGTGAATACGTTACCAGGCATGACGAAGGCCAGTCTTTTACCCAAAAGCGCGCAAGCGGCAGGCTACACCTTCAGCGGACTACTGGACGAAATCATCTCCCTTTCCCTAACGGAAAAGAGTGCAAAAGAAGAGGTGTACAGCCATGCATAATGAATGGATTGCTCCACGAGTGCGGGAGATTGCGCCATCGGGGATTCGGGCTTTTTTTGACCTAAGTACGGGGAATCAGGATATTATATCGCTGGGTGTAGGGGAACCAGATTTCGTTACACCGGAGCATGTAAGAGCTGCCTGTATTCGTGCCTTGAACAATGGGGAAACGATGTATACGCCAAATTCCGGTTTACTGGAGCTTAGAGAGGAGATCGCTTCTTATCTGCACACAAGTTTCAAGCTTCGCTATGAGCCAAACGATGAGATTATGGTTACGGTGGGAAGCAGCGAGGCTGTGGACTTGGCATTACGAGCTTTCATTACACCTGGGGATGAGATTATCGTCCCTTCTCCGAGCTATATCGCATATTCGCCGATTACCCATTTGAACGGGGGGGTTACGGTGGAGGTAGAATCTTCGGCCGAGCAGGGGTTTAAGCTTACTGCTGAAGCGTTACGGAAGGTGATTACCCCGCGTTCCAAGCTTCTTATGGTGAATTTTCCGACTAATCCTACAGGTGCAGTAATGACTTATGAAGACTGGCTGCCTATTGCACAGATTGTAAAAGAGAATAACCTACTGGTCATTTCAGATGAAATTTATGCCGAGCTTACGTATGACAGTCAGCATGTCAGCATCGCCTCTCTTCCCGGGATGCTGGAAAGGACGATTGTGATTAGCGGCTTCTCCAAAGCTTTTGCAATGACTGGCTGGAGAGTTGGTTATGCTTGTGGCGATCGAGAATTAATTGCTGCGATGCTAAAAATCCATCAATACACTGCGATGTGTGCCCCGGTGCTCGGTCAAATTGCTGCGATTGAATCATTGCGCAACGGAATGCAGCATAAGGAACACATGAAGCAATGCTTCGATGAGCGGAGAAAGCTGCTGGTTAGTGGATTTCGATCCATCGGACTACCTTGCCACGAACCGGCGGGCGCTTTTTATGCCTTTCCTTCCATCGCTCATACCGGAATGAAATCAGAAGACTTCGCTTTGCAGCTGCTCAGGGAGGTCGGTGTCGCTGCGGTTCCGGGTCATGTGTTTGGAGCAGGCGGAGAGGGGTATATCCGCTGCTCCTATGCCGCTTCCTTACAAAAATTGACGGAGGCGCTGGAGAGAATCGAAGATTTTATGAAAGTGAAGTTGTAATTCTAGAAGTCCCCCTCTATCATAGATGGGGGCTTTTCTGCGAATATGAGATAGAATAGGTTATACGGATACATTTAATAGGAGGTCGTAATTATATGCTTTCAGATATTCAAGACGTAATTAAACAAATCATTCCGGCTGATGATCAGTCCATCCTCAAGGCGGAGCATCGGCTGAACATTCTGACCAAACCTCCGGGCAGTTTGGGACAATTGGAACCTCTAGCTGTTAAGCTCGCTGGAATTTCGGGTACGGAGCAGCCTAGTTTCACCAAACGAACAGTTGTTGTGATGGCTGCTGATCATGGGGTGTGCTGCGAAGGGGTGAGCGCATTTCCACAGGAAGTCACGCTGCAGATGGCCCATAACTTTCTCAGCGGTGGAGCGGCTGTAAATGTATTGGCACGTCAAGCTGGGGCAGAGGTACAGTTTGTTGATGTTGGCATAAACGGCGATCTTAGTCATGTCGATCTGATTGATCGTAAAGTGCGCCGGGGAACGGATAACATGGCTGTGGGACCTGCGATGAGTCGTGAGGATGCCATGAATGCTCTTCTTGTTGGGATAAGAGTTGCGCAGGAAGCGGTTAAGAACGGAACGGAGATTTTTATAACAGGCGAAATGGGCATTGGGAATACTACGGCTAGTGCTGCCATTCTATGTGCTCTCAAAGGAATAGCCCCTGAAGTAGCTGTGGGACGAGGAACGGGAATTGATGATGAACGTTTACTACATAAAATTGCAGTGGTGGAACGCGCCTTAAAGGTAAATCAACCGAATTCAGCAGATCCGTTGGATGTATTATCTAAAGTTGGCGGACTGGAAATCGCTGGCTTGGCGGGACTGATTCTTGGTGCGGCTGCTAATCGGACACCTATCATTTTGGATGGTTTTATTTCGGGGGCGGCAGCGCTTGTGGCAAAAGCCCTTGCACCTGAATCCATCGCTTATATGATAGCCTCTCATGTATCAGGAGAACGGGGTCATAAGCTAATGCTGGAGCAGCTTGGACTTGAACCGCTGCTTAATCTCGGTCTGCGATTGGGTGAGGGAACAGGGGGAGTATTATGCCTTCATTTAATCGAGGCGATCTGCCGCATTTTGAGCGAAATGGCAACCTTTGAAAGTGCAGGCATCTCTGGAGCTGGTCAACGATGAGCATTCTTGTAACGGGAGGCGCACGTAGCGGTAAAAGTGGTTTTGCAGAAAAATTGATGCATTCACTGGCAGATCAGGCCTTCTATGTAGCAACCGGACAGGCTTTTGACGACGAAATGAAGGAACGGATTGCTCTGCATCAGCATCAACGAATGGAAAGTGGTTACGCTTGGGAGACGCTTGAGGAACCGTATGATTTACCAGATCTGCTAAAGCGATTATCGGGTGAAAAAGCGGTGCTCGTAGATTGTTTAACCTTATGGTTATCCAATGCATTATTGGCCGTGGAAGGTTTTGAAAATAGGCAAGAGCTTGTTGAGAGTGAGATAGCAAGACTTGAAGACAGTGTGCGTTCTTTTCAAGGGACGCTTATTCTGGTCACTAATGAGGTTGGCGACGGGATTGTTCCGGAGTATGCGCTTGGCCGATTGTATCGTGATCTGGCGGGACGAATGAACGCCCTGATCGCTCGGCAATGCGAACAGGTCTTTCTAGTAACTGTTGGAATTCCGATTGAGCTTAAGAGCAGGGAGTATCGTTTATGAGGGAGCGCAGGGATGCGGCCGTAGCTGCCTTTCAGTTCTTATCCCGATTTCCTGTAAAAGGTGATCCGGGATTCTCTCCTGAACTGCTGCGCCGCAGTGTAATCTTCTATCCCATGGTAGGCGCAGCAATTGGGCTGTGTGTAGCTGCTGGAGCAGCCCTGACGGGATTGCTTTTACCTGCTTGGCCAGCTGCTGTGCTCACTCTGATTCTGTGGGTAGGCCTCACTGGCGGGTTGCATCTTGATGGCTGGATGGACAGCGCAGATGGTCTGCTCAGCTATCGGCCACGGGAGCGTGCCTTGGAGATTATGAAGGACAGCCGTGTGGGTGCGATGGGCGTACTCGCCTGCGTGCTGCTCCTGCTGTTTAAAGTTTCTTTGCTGGCAGCTCTAATCGAAGGCTACGCCTACTACGAGCTGCCGCTGCTCTTGGTACCAGCGGTCTGGAGCCGCTGGTATATGGTGCGGGCAATGGTGCGTTATCCCATTGCCCGTGGAGACGAGGGGCTGGCCGCGAACTTCGCCGGCCTAGCTTCCTCGCATGAGCGGCGCGCGCTGGCAGTCGCCGCGCTGCTCTCGCTGGCCGCCGCCGCTGCGCCTCTGGCGCTCGGCGCTGGCTTAGCCGCGTGGCCGCTGCATCTGGCGGCAGCTCTGCTGCTGCCGGTCGCGGCCTTGGCCTGCGGCACCGCAGCTGCGCGGCGGATCAGCAGCCGGCTCGGCGGGCTCACCGGCGACGTGTACGGCGCGCTGAACGAGCTGCTGGAGGTTGCGCTGCTGCTAGTTTTATTGCTGCTCCAGCACAATTTAATGTGAGCTCCACGGGTGAATCTTGAGTAATTTGGTGTAGGTGGTACTACGGATGAACCTTGAGTAATTTGGTGTAAGTAGCTCCATGGGTGAACCTTGAATAGTTTGCTGTGGGTAGCACTTCGGATGAACCTTGAGTAATTTGCTGTAGGTAGCTCTACGGGTGAACCTTGAGTACAATTTGTTATGAGTAACCTTTGCGTTTTAAGGAGATTGACAGGGAAGAGGGATGACATGTTATTTGCCATTCTGCTATTTATAATTGCTGGCCTTGCTGAGATCGGTGGCGGATATTTAGTGTGGTTATGGTTGAGAGAATCAAGGCCACTTTGGTACGGCTTAGTGGGGTCCTTGATTCTGATAGCGTATGGGATTATCCCTACGTTGCAGAAATTCCCTTCCTTCGGCAGAGTGTATGCGGCTTACGGCGGGGTGTTTATCGTGCTCGCGGTCTTATGGGGATGTCTTGTAGACAAGAAGACACCAGACGTATATGACTGGGTCGGAGCAGGTATTTGTGTGATCGGTGTATCGGTCATCCTCTGGGCACCGCGACACTAAGTTGAGTGATGTTTGCTTAGCCATAAAAGCTGAATGAAAGCTGAGTAACCTAGTTTTTACTGAGTGAGTAACTTGGCTCCGGACTCAGGGGACCTTATTTGCGAAAAAAGGGTTATTTTGGAGCGTTTTCGGACACCAGAGGCGCTATTTGAACAAAATAGGCTGAGTCTGGGTTGATTATGAGGCCATAGCGTCTCTCGAGTCCGAAAAAGTAACCAAATGGCAGTTTTTCGAGTAATAGCGGCATCTGAGTCCGCAAGCCAGCGGCAAATGGCGTGATGAGTCTAAGCGAGAGCTTCGCGCAAGCTAGTGCATGTAGCTGATTCTATTGCAGTAGGTAGCATCCACGGAGGAACTTAGAGTAATTTGCAGTAGGTAGCATCCACGGAGGAACTTAGAGTAATTTGCAGTAGGTAGCACCACGGATGAACTTTAAGTAATTTGCTGTGAGTAACTTGGCTCCGGACTCAGGAGACCTTATTTGCGAAAAAAGGGTTATTTTGGAGCGTTTTTGGACACCAGAGGCGCTATTTGAACAAAATAGGCTGAGTCTGGGTTGATTATGAGGCCATAGCGTCTCTCGAGTCCGAAAAAGCCTCCAAATGGCAGTTTTTCGAGTAATAGCGGCATCTGAGTCCGCAAGCCAGCAGCAAATAGCGTGCTGAGGTCTAAGCGAGAGCTTCGCGCAAACTAGTACATGTAGCCGAGTCTAAGCGAGAGCTCCGCGCAAGCCTAGCGTATGCACCCTGAGTCTAAGCGAGAGCTCCGCGCAAGCCTAGCGCATGCAGCCGAGTCTAAACGAGACCTCAGCAAGCGCTAGCGAGCCATTGTAAACTAAAAACCCCCCTTCAACACTTTCGTGTGAACGGGGGTTTTTAGTTTACAAGCGTTAAATCTTAAATTGCTGCACAGCTTCTTGGAGTTTCTTGGCTTGCTCATACAGATGTTTAACGGTTTCTGCATGGCCTTCCAGTTCGACGCGCTGCCGCTCTGAGTTAGCAGCGAGTGTATCCGCACTTTCTTGCGATCTTGATGTAATTTGTGCAGTTTCTTCGACGGAAGCACTGACTTCTTCTGTACTTGCCGAGATTTGCTGTGTAGCCGCAGATACGGATTGGATGCTGTGATTGATGCTTTGGATAAGGATCAAGAGGTGATTAAAGGCATCACCTGCTTCTGCTACCTTGCCGACTCCAGAGGCAACCTCAGAATTCACGTGGTTCATCTCAGTAACGGAGCGGCTCATATCTTCCTGAAGGCCAAGTAGGAAGTCACGGATCTGTTCGTTTGCGTTACGGGATTGTTCAGACAGCTTGCGTACTTCTCCGGCAACAACAGCAAAGCCGCGTCCATGCTCTCCTGCGCGTGCAGCTTCGATTGAAGCATTCAGCGACAGCATTTGGATCTGTTTCGTAATTTCAGTAATGCTGTGAACGACTTCTCCGATCATTACTGAACGATCATTCATGATTTGTAATTGATCCAGCGACTGTAGGGAAGCACGTTCAACCTGGCGCATTTGCAGCACGGCACTTTGAGCAATTTCATTACCGCCACTTGCTTCAGCGGAAGCCTCACTGATTTGCTCCGTGACTTCATTCGCTGCTGAGGCAATACTTTGAATGCCTAAATTGATTTCTTCCATTGCTCTCGAGTTATCTGATGCACTGCTAGCGATAGTCGTACTACCTTTGCCGATTTCTACTACCGATGAGCTGGAGTGATCCGCCATATCGTTGAGAACCTCAACACGTTCTTTTAAAGAGTTGGAATCCGCAACGACAGTATTAGAGGTTACCAGTACATGTCCGATCATTTCTTTCAGGCGTTGGGTCATCGCTTGGAAGCTTACGGACAACTGTGCAACTTCGTCATTTCCTTTAACTGATAATTCTTCGGTGAAATCTCCCTCTGCGAGCCGGGCACTATAAGCTGCCAGTTTTGAGATTGGACGTGTTATACGCACACTCATAAACCATGCACCAGTTAGACCGATGATCAACGTCAGAAGTGTGATTCCGGCACTTGTCCATAGAATACTGTCTGTTTTTTCTTGAATGAAGCTTACGTCACTGCTTACACCGATAACCATCGTACTTCCGGGAATACCGATATAAGCTGTTTTATGTATACCATGTGCGTCGCTATATGTATCGCTTAGTCCAGTTTTTCCTTTAGAGGCTTGTTGCATTGCAGAGGATACGGTGACACTTTCTGCCCGTTGCAATTTTGCATCGTGATCTGCGGATAGAATCTCAGCTTCTTTCCCTTTCAGATTGACCAGAAAAATGGTTTCCACTCCATGTTGTTTCCTCTTTTCCTGAAAATAGAACTCGAGATTGGTGGCAGACTGATCGTTCTTATTTAGGGTTTGCTGGGCGTGCATTACGTTGAGATTCTTATATACGTCCTGAGCAGCGGCAGTAAGGATTTTGTTAATCTGTGGCATAACATAGCTGTTGAAGATATTGATGGAGATAAAGTAGAAGCTGGTGCTTAACAAAAGAGACGTGAGCAACAGAACAACAAATAATAAACGCGTGAATTTGCGACTGATCGAATGCTTGATACGAAACATATCGTTCTCTCCTTTTTTTATGGACGGTGAGGTCATTTCTTTTTTTGGTCTTCACTAGATACTCCATGCCAACTGCTGGAAATTGGCGACCCGAGATATATTCCATAGTTATGTCATATTTCTACTAAATGGATCGGGAATAAGGTGTTTGATACTATTCTATAGAATTAACCTCTGGATGAATAGTGAAAGTTTTGTCCTATAGAGCATTTTTTTCTGAAAAAAATGAATTATTGCTGACTATTTTAGATAATTGTCGAAAAAAAAGAACTGGAACTACCAATTTCATATAAAAATATTATTTTTATGGATTGTTTAGCGCTATTGTGATAGAGTATTAATGTTTTGTTCCAAAAATTTAATAATGTAAGCCGCGGTTCGTAACCATCCCGCGTAAACAAAACTAGGAGGAGTTTCAGTAATATGTTTAATTTGTTGTGGGGAGTTTTATTTGTTATTGTCAATTTTGCCTTTTTTCTACTCTGTTACCGCCTGTTCGGGAAAAGTGGAATGTATGCCTGGGTAGGTATTGCTACTGTAATTGCTAACATTCAGGTAGCTAAGACGATTGCTATGCCATTTGATATTGTGATGACACTCGGAAATACGATGTATGTCACTTTGTATATGACCAGCGATTTGCTTAATGAGAAGTACGGAAGAGCGGAAGCACGTAAAGCGGTCTGGTTTGGTTTCTTCACCTTGCTTATGACTACAGTCATTATGCAGATGGTACTAGTATTTAAGCCACAGGAGACCGATATCGCTCAGTCTTCTTTGGAGACGATTTTTGGGCTGATGCCTCGACTAGCTGTGGGTAGTCTTACTGCTTACTTCATTAGTCAGTTCCTAGATGTTCGGTTGTACTCTTGGATTCGTAAATATTACAGCACCTCAAGTCAGCTGTGGATTCGTTCCAACGGCAGTACGATGATTAGCTCCTTTGTGGATACACTTATCTTCTGCACCATTGCGTTTGCGGGCTTGTATGACTGGAATGTATGGCTTGAAATTTTGCTTACAACTTATCTAGCGAAGTTCTTACTAACCGCAGTAAGCACACCTATCTTATATATCGCCCGAACCTTTACTTTTGCTGAAGAGGGTACACCATCGACCGTTCAAAAGAAGGACTAAACAACAATACAGCCAGCGCGTACCGATCATAATCGATGCGTGCTGGCTATTTTTTTAGTTGTAAGATGGACTTAATAGTTACATGAAAATGTGTACATAAAAATAATATAAAGCTAAAATAAGCTATCATAGCAATTCTAGCGGGTTAGTCTAACAGGAGCGCCTGCGATGGCGCTTAACACATATACTTTAGTCTGGGCTGGACTTGCGGGGCAGTCCGATTGAAGAAAATGTATATAATTGGTAGTCACAGAAATTACGAACAGGTGTGATCAAGGATGAATCTAGTAGTTCCTATACTGCGTCATGCAGCACAGCAGCCCGACAGCATTGCCTTAACCCATGACCAAGCAAGTCATACCTATACAACATTAGTAGAAACGATGCGGAGAATCGCGAATGGCTTACAGCAAAAGGGTCTGAGGCATGACAAAATCGCGATTTTGTCTACGAATCGTATTGAATTTGTTGAGGTTTTCTTGGGGGCGATTTATGCGGGCTGTGTTCCCATTCCCTTAGATCCCAAATGGAGTGCTAATGAACTGCAGGTTATTATAGAGCAGTGCCAGCCGACAATGATTTTTGCCGAGCCGGAAGCCGCAAAGAATCTGGTTTTCAAGGATCAAGCGATCCCAACATTGACCTTCTCAAATGAACGAACAGGTTCCTATGATCAGTGGCTGGCTGCCCTGAAGCCGGAGGCTGAGTTGGATGAGACGAATGAATTATTATTTATTGGCTTTACTTCAGGCACAACCGGGTTGCCCAAAGGTTATATGCGTACCCATTTATCATGGTTAAAAAGCTTTGAGGTCTCGAATATTGCTTTTGAATTGGACGCTATGAAGGATGTTTTGGCACCAGGTCCATTTGTGCATTCCCTATCCTTATTCGCCGTAATGCAGAGTCTATATTGTGGAGCAACCTTTCATATCACACAAAAATTTAGTGCCACGAAGGTGTTAGAGCTGTGCCAGCAAATTCCGGGCGTGGTGCTGTTCGTCGTACCAACAATGATCGAATCCATGATGTTGCAGGCTGTACCTGGGCAGATACAGATGGATGCGATTATTAGCTCAGGTGCAAAGTGGTCGGAGTTGTCCAAGAAAAGGGGCATGGAAGTGTTTGGTGGAGCGCGCCTTTATGAATCCTACGGTTCTTCAGAAGCGAGTTATATTAGTTATTTGAATGTTCTGACCGAGCATAATCCGACCTCTATAGGAAAACCTTATCCCGGGGTGCAAATTTCCATTCGTGATGAACAGTTCCGGGAAGTCCCTACTGGGGAGATTGGGCAGCTATATGTGCGTAGTGATATGATATTTTTAGGCTACCATCAATTGCCGAATGAGACAGCAGCAGCTTTTAAAGAGGGATGGCTTATTTTAGAAGACTATGTTTATCAGGATGAAGCTGGTTATTTATATATGGCGGGACGTTTGAAGAATAAAATCATATCCGGAGGCCTGAACGTTTATCCAGAAGAAATAGAGAGGGTGCTGGAGTTTCTTCCGGAAATAGATGAAGTGATGGTGCTTGGCGTGCCTGACGATTACTGGGGAGAACAGCTGATAGCCCTCGTGAAGTGGAGCGGAGAACAGCACTTATCTGTCGACGAAATTAAGAATTATTGCCGCCAGTATTTAGCAAGCTACAAAGCGCCGAAGCAGCTGTTAACCCTGGATGAATTTATCTATACAAGCAGCGGCAAAATTGCCCGGCAAGCGATGAAAGACTATGTGAAAAGAGCGATGGTATGATAGAAGCAGTAATTGTCATGGCAAAACGTACACCGATTGGCAGAATGGGTGGCTTATTAAGTACACTTGAGCCGGAAGCATTACTGGCGCCGCTTATTCAGCATATTGTAGCCGAAACGAACTTGCCTAAAGAACTGATCGATGATGTCATTATTGGGAATGTTGTGGGCCCAGGAGGTAATATTGCCCGGGTAGCTGCGCTTGAAGCGGGGCTGCCTGTTTCGGTTCCGGGCGTCACCGTGGATCGTCAGTGCGGATCTGGGCTAGAGGCAATTAATATAGCAGCAAGACTGATTCAAAGCGGCGCTGGTGAGATTTATTTAGCGGGTGGTGTCGAAAGTACGAGCCGTGCTCCATGGAAAATGGCTAAACCACAGACCTTAATGGGGGTTCCGCAGCTATATACCCGTGCACATTTTACGCCTAGCTCTTACGGTGATCCGGATATGGGAATTGCTGCAGAGAATGTAGCTCGGAAATACGGGATTTCTCGAGAAGAGCAGGATCAATATGCCTTGAAAAGCCATCAAAAGGCGGTTCATGCTCAGCAAAGTGACCGGTTTCAGCAGGAGATAGTACCTCTTCAGGTAGAGGGGCAGTGGGTGAACACCGACGAATGTCCTCGGGCTAATACGAGTCTGGACAAGCTGCAAAAGCTGCCGCCAATTTTTGAAGAAAGGGGTACCGTCACTGCTGGAAATGCCTGTCCTATTAATGATGGCGCAGCGCTTCTATTAATGATGTCTCGGGAGAAATGCCAGCAGCTTAAGCTGAAGCCTATTTTACGGGTCGTGGATGCGCAAGCTGCGGGTGTAGATCCGAACTATTTAGGGATGGGGCCTGTACCAGCTGTGCAAAAGGTGTTAAAACGCCAAAAGCTTACCGTTGCCGATTTAGATATCGTAGAGTTTAACGAGGCTTTTGCTTCACAAGTATTGGCATCACTGAACGAGCTTCAAATTCCACAGGAAAAGGTCAATCTCGGCGGGGGGGCATTAGCAATAGGCCATCCATACGGAGCTTCCGGGGCTGTTTTAATGACTCGCTTATGTGCTGAAATGCAACATGCCCCTTACCAACGAGGGCTTGCTACTCTGGGAATCGGCGGAGGGATAGGTCTGGCAACACTCGTGGAGGTTATAGAATGAACAGTGTCCGACATCAGATCCATATGACTGCTGATTGGATTTCGGACTACGCACAGAGTATCGAAGCACCCATGCAGACGATAAATGGAAAGCTGATTGCTCCTGCGACGATGCCTATTATTTTCTGGCAAAACTTCGATATTCCTTGGTTAATCATCGGTGAACCCTTGCTTCACGGCACTCAGAAATTTTCATATCAGGCTCCGATTACGGCGGGGATGATTTTGGATTGTGAATTAGCGTTAACGGGCGAGGTGCAAAAAGAAGGCAGACAGGGTAAACTGACTTTTTACACACATACGCTGGTTTGTAGGTGTGAGGGTGAGCTTATAGTCACCGCAGAAACGGTGTTAATTCGGGTAGGTGATGATCATGATAAAAAAGTGCGTAACAGCTGAAGCTATCCGGCAATATGCAGCTGCTTCCCAAGATTCGGCGCCTATACATTTAGATGTAGATGCCGCTGCCAAGGCTGGCTTGAAGCGACCCATCGCACATGGGATGTATCTTATGGGATTAGCCCAATCCTTGTACATTGCTGAGCACCCTACACAGTGGATCACTCAATATGATATGAAATTTCATAAGCCTATAGAGGTCGATAGTGTCGTGATTTTTGATTTTGCAGCTGACGACTGCTTTGTGAAAGTGATCCTTACAACAGAAGCTGGCGATGTTATTGCTGCGGGAGCTTTTGCAGTGAAAGAGGTGTAGTGATGAATAGAGTAGCCTTAATTACTGGAGCAACAAGAGGGATCGGACGTAGTATCGCCATGCAGCTTGGTAAGTCAGGTTATATAGTGGTTGTAAATGGTACGAAACAAGTCTTAATCGATGAGGTTGTGCGCGAGATCCGCCAGGCAGGCGGAGAGGCACTAGGGTACGCTGCTAATGTAGCCGATCCAGTCGCAGTCACTGCTATGGTAGGTGAGGTCATTGCCCGATACGGTCGTATCGAGGTATTGATAGCTAACGCGGGAATTGTGCAGGATCAGAAATGTCAACGTATGACGGATGAACAGTGGAAGACTGTTCTGGATGTGCATTTAAATGGCACTTATTACTGCATTCAACGAGTATTACCACATATGCGTGAAACAGGTGGGGATATCCTGTTGATGACCTCTGCTGCTGGACTAGCAGGTTCCGTGGGTCAGGTGAATTATAGTGCAGCCAAGGCTGGAATACTCGGCATGATGTGGACGCTCGCAGCAGAGCTGAAACGTGACCAGATTAGGGTCAATGCGATTTCTCCAGCGGCGTTAACGGATATGACCAGACCTATAATTGACCATCTGAGGGAAAAACATGCCAGTCGGAATGAACCTTTGCCTGACTTTTGGAGAATAGGTGACCCGGAGGATATTGCTTCCTTCGTGACTGCATTATTGAGGGAGTCCGACGCGGATTTAACCGGTGAAATCTTTGCTGTGAATGGATCAAAAGTGACAAAATGGGAGAAGCCTGCACCTGCATTTTCCGAGAACAGCATTGAGGCATTTTTTGCTGCTTGGCACCTTCAAAAGGGGAGTGAATAAATGCTTACCTTCGATCAAGTTTGTTTTTATTATAAAAAGGGACAACCTCTCCTGGAGGATATTAGCTTTACGATAGAAGCAGGGGAGTTTGTGGCGATAGTTGGCGCGAATGGTTCTGGCAAATCCACTATTGCAAAGCTCATGGACGGACTGCTGCTGCCACGAAAAGGGGCTGTACAATTTAAGAGCTTGGATACGGCAAAACCAACGGATCTTGCGGAGATTCATCAGCAAATCGGTTTTGTTTTTCAGAATCCAGAGGATCAATTTATTACCACAACCGTTATGGATGAGGTGCTTTTTGGTTTGGAGAATATCCGTGTGCCGAGGGAGGAAATGCGCAGCCGATTGGATCATGCCTTACAGGCCGTTCATATGGAGGATTATCTGGAGGCTATGCCACATCAGCTATCTGGAGGTCAAAAGCAACGTGTCGCTATCGCAGCTATATTGGCGATGCGCCCGCAAGTCATTATTTTTGACGAGGCTACCTCAATGCTTGATCCTCAGGGAAGACAGCAGGTTCTTTCCATCATGCAAGAGCTGCATCGTCAAGGCCTGACCCTTATTCATATCACCCACCATATGGAGGAAGTGCTTGCAGCAGAACGCGTATTGCTCCTGCACCAAGGACGACTTGAGTTTGACGGCGATCCACTGACTTTTTTTGAAACCATGCCTGTTGCGGACTATCAATTACATCTGCCCTTCGCAGTGCGTGTACATACATTGCTCCATTCAGCAGCACCGCTAACAGCCGATTGGAAGGGGATAATTCGATCACAATGGTCTACCAATTAAAAAATCTAAGTGTGAACTATGCCGATCATGTGGCTTTGCACAATATAAACTGCACTATTCCTGAGGGCAAATGGATTTCTATTATCGGTCCAACAGGCGCAGGAAAGTCTACCTTTGTCAAAGTGCTGAAGGGCTTGATTCCCACCGTAAAAGGAGACTATTGGATTAATCAGCAGCCTGCCAGCAGAGATGCCAAAGGGCGCTTAAAGGTTGTCCCTGAGTTGGGTTTCGTTTTTCAATATCCTGAGCATCAGCTATTCGAAACAACGGTGTATAAGGAGCTTGCTTTTGCTCTGAATCAACAGGGCGCTTCACGTCAGCAAATTACAGAGGCGATTGAAACGATTTTGCCGCAAGTGGGTTTGTCAGAGGGATTTCTCCCCTTAAATCCATTCCAGCTAAGCGGTGGTGAAAAGCGCCGTGTAGCTATTGCCTCTGTACTGATGACAAATCCGAAGCTGCTGATTTTGGATGAACCGACAGCGGGTCTCGATCCTGCTAGCCAAGTGTCTTTGCTGAAGCTACTAAAGGAATGGCAGCAACAAGACAATCACACGATCCTCTTCGTTTCGCATCAGATGGATGATGTTGCCGAATACTCGGATGAGGTCATTGTTTTTTATGAAGGTCAGTTAAAAGGGCATCATGATATCAGAACATTGTTTCTGGAAAAGGAAGAATTACTGCTGGAACTTGGACTATCCTTGCCTGAACCCGTACAGCTCTTGAAGCTAATGGAGGAATTATCTGACCAGAAGATTGAAGTTGCCAGCTGTAAAGAGCAGGATATCCTCGAAGCGATTTTGCCGATTTGGCATTCGAGGGGGCAAGGGCATGGCTGATTCCGTATTAGTCGGTCAATATGTGGAGACACATTCGATTTTTCATCGTTTAGACCCACGTACAAAGCTTGTAAGTATCGTGATGCTCATGCTTAGCTTTATGATGCTTGGTACGGGGCTTAGTTATGTTATTGCAACCTTTTTTGTATTGGGAATGTTATTACTGTCTAAAGTTCCTGTGCAATTTTTTTGGCGAGGGCTGCGGCCGGTATTATTTATTTTATTGTTTACTTTAGTTTACAATGCCCTGTTCACCAAAGGGACGGTTCTCTGGTCATGGGTTTTTATCGAGGTGACTGAAGAGGGACTGCGAACAGGATTACGTTTTGTATGGCGTATTATATTGCTCATCTTGTTAGCCTCAGTTCTAACCTTAACTACTAAGCCGCTGGACTTAGCTTATGGTCTGGAAAAGCTGCTTGCCCCTCTATCCAAATTGGGGGTACCCGTAGAACAGTTCTCTTTAATGATAGTGATTGCGATCCGTTTTATCCCTACCCTCAAGGAGGAGCTTGATCGTATCTTTCTCGCACAAAAGGCTAGAGGTTATGATCTTACAGTATTGTCACTGCCTAAACGGATATACGCGTACATTCCGATCATTATTCCTCTGCTCTTCACAACGATTCAACGTGCCGAACAGCTGAGCTATGCAATTGATGCGCGTGCTTATGGTAATGGTAAAGGAAGGACTTCTTTTAAAAGACTGCAATTTCAGCAGATAGATTATCTGGCAGGGGGAGTTGCCCTTTTATTTGCCGTGATTCTGCTTTGCTTAAAGATAGGAAAGGTGTAGATGAAGATGAAATGGAACACCCGTATTACGGAGTTATTGCACATAGAATATCCTATTATTCAAGGAGGACTTGCTTATTTAGGTTATGCAGACCTCGCGGCTGCGGTTTCAAATAGCGGTGGACTGGGTCAGGTCACAGCAATGAGTCTTCCGGATGCTGAGGCCTTACGTGCAGAAATACGGCGGGTACGAACACTAACAGACAAGCCATTTGGTGTTAATTTTGCTATCGGCATGCATGGGATTGGTTATGAAGACCGGGTGCAGGTCGCCATCGACGAGCAGGTTCCCGTGGTGAGCCTCACTGGAGGGAATCCTGCCCCTATACTGGAAATGTTACTGCCCACCGATATTAAAACGCTCGTGCTCGTCTCCTCACGCAGACAAGCCCAAAAGGCCGAACAATTAGGCGCTTCTGCGGTTATTGTTGTTGGGCAAGAGGGCGGGGGTCACTTAGGGCGTGACGATGTTGGAACCATGGTGCTCGTTCCTCAAGTGGTCGATGCGGTTAATATCCCTGTGATTGCTTCAGGAGGGATCGGAGATGGCCGTGGATGGATGGCTGCTCATGCGCTTGGGGCTGAGGGAATCGAAATGGGCACTCGTTTCGTTGCTACAGTGGAATGTGTGCACGCGGCTGCTTCTTATAAAAAAGCTTTAGTAGAAAGCTCAGAGTCGGATACGGTTGTAATCAAACGTTCTATTGGAGCACCCGCACGAGTGTTGCGTAGTGACTACATTGATCAAATTCTTGAAATCGAGCGCGTGACACCGACCTATGAAGCATTAAAAGAATATATCAGTGGTACAGCCAACAAGCGCTGGATTTATGATGGTATCAAAGAAGAGGGCATCGGCTGGGCAGGTCAAGTAACAGGAATGATCCAAGATATACCTACAGTCGCGGAGCTGGTCGGCAGGATGGTTAAAGAGGCTGGGTCGATTCGCGGGATGTGGGGAACACAGGTTTAAATAAAAACAAACACAGAGCGGTGATTCTCTCATTATTGGAGGAATCGCTGCTCTGTGTTTTTGACCGTGGCTTGTAATTCTTTTCTACAAATGAAGAATAGTCAGTTCCTTAGGGAAGCTTGTTAAGGTCTCTGCGCCTTCAGCTGTAATAATCAGATCATCTTCGATACGCACACCCGCTAGTCCAGGCACATAAATTCCTGGCTCAACGGTGAACACATTGCCGATCTCGATAATGTCATCGTTCTGTCCGTGAAGTGATGGATATTCATGAACATCCATGCCCAGTCCGTGTCCGACACGGTGCAAGAAATATTCCCCGAATCCAGCTTCCTCAATTACATCACGTGCAGCTTTGTCGACTGAGCCGAAAGGTGCTCCAGGATTGGAGGCAGCGATCCCAGCTTCGTTGGCAGCCAGCACAGTGTTATAAATAGTGATTAGCTTGTCGTCCACGGATTCAATTGCAAAGGTACGTGTAATATCAGAAGCATAACCATCGGCATACACCCCGATATCAAACATCAGGAAATCGCCTGGCTGAATGACCCGGTTGCCAGGAACACCGTGAGGTAGGGCAGTTTTCGGACCAGAAAGCACCATAGTGTCGAAGGAAGGACCGGAAGCGCCAACCTTTTTCATTAGATATTCTAGCTCCGCTACTAGATCGTTTTCTGTAACGCCTGTTTTTACGTGGGTAAGAACGCGGCGCAAGGCTTCCTCAACTAGCTCAGCGGCATGTTTCATGCGCTTAACTTCATCCGGGGTCTTTTTGGAGCGCATGCTGCGCAGCAATGGACCAATATCACTAAACCGTTCAGCTGGAACAGCAGCGGTTAGGTGTTCAAAACGGGCTACTGAGAAATGTTCCTTCTCTATGCCAAGAGTTCCAAGCTTGCTGCTGCCGAAACAATCTTTTAGCAGGTTATAGGGATTATCAGTGTCACTGTGAGTTAGGATTTTGGTGACCGAAGAAGCCGCTTGAGCCGCTTCTGCATCCAATGCAGGCAGAATGAGCATAGGCTCTTCTCCGCGTATCAGCAGCAGACCCAGAAAACGTTCATGCGGATCGCTGGCGAAGCCGGTTAAGTAGTAGACATGCTTGGGATCTGTTACGAGCAGGGCATCCAGACCTTCGCCCGCCATTTGCTGCTCTAGGCTTGTCAGAGCATTATTCATAGTTGGTGTTCCCCTTTCAACTTCACGATTAGAACTGCAATATTCCTATTATAGATCAAAAATAGACCAGACGCACCTGACGAACTATAACTATCGTTGGCTAATCATGACATGAAGCTTTTCTTAACCCTACTAGTTGGTGTAACATATCTTTAAATATACTTCTCCTAAGGTTAGGCTAAAGCTTATTCGGGTACGGTTGTTGAGAGAGGAGTGATTCTTGGAATGAGAGGAACAATCGCACTTGTTACCGGAGCGAATTCCGGTATGGGGCTGGCTACAACAGTTGAACTGGCTCGCAAGGGAGCCAAAGTCATTATGGTTTGCCGTAATCGCCAGCGGGGAGAAGAAGCACTTGCTGCCGCCAAACAAAAGAGCCACTCCGAGGATATCGAGCTCATGTTGTGTGATCTGGCTTCACTTGAGAGCATTCGCAGCTTTGCTGAGGAATTTACTATGAAATATCCGATGCTAGACATACTTATCAATAACGCCGGGGTAGTCACGATTAAGCGTCAGCTTACGAAGGACGGCTTTGAGATGGATCTTGGCGTAAATCATTTGGGGCATTTTCTACTTACAAATCTGTTACTTAAGTCGTTGCAGGCAGCAGAGCAAGGCCGTATCATTGTGGTTGCCTCCGGTGCTTACAAAATAGGTGCGCTCCATTATGAAGATCCAACCCTGGCTCGCCGTTTTAATCCTGCAAAAGCCTATGCCCGATCCAAGCTAGCCAATATTCTGTTCACGCGGGAGCTGGCTTCGCGTCTTCACGGAACAAGGGTGACGGTGAATTGCTTGCATCCAGGTGCAGTGGGGACGAATATAGGTGTAAACCGGCAGACAGGCTTCGGCAAGTCGGTACTTAAGTTACTCTCATACTTTTTCTTAACACCTGAACAAGGCGCCGATACAGCGATTTATTTGGCTACAGATCCTGATCTTGAAGAGGTAACCGGTCAATATTATTATCGAAGAAAGATTAAACAACTGTCTCCCAGAGCGCAGAATACAATAGAGGCCGAACGGCTGTGGCAATGGAGCCAGGAGCAGGTCGGCCTGAGTTAATTAACACATTTGGAGGAATTAAGGGATGAATTGGGAGAACAGCAGAATTGAAGATGCGACATCTGCAGACTTAGCAGCTATTGTAGATATTTATAACTCAACGATTGCTGGGAGGATGGTAACTGCAGATCTGGAACCCATTACTGTTGCAGACCGGGAGAAATGGTTTCTTGAGCATAACAGCCATCACCGTCCCTTATGGGTACTGAAGCAAGGAGATGAAATTGCAGCATGGTTCAGTTTTCAATCCTTCTATGGTCGTCCAGCGTATAATGCAACAGCAGAAATCAGCGTATACGTGAATGAAAAGTTCCGTGGTGGTGGTGCTGGCAGAATTCTTCTGACAGAGGCCATTGAGAAAGCCCCTAGTCTCGGAATTAAGAATCTAGTCGGCTTTGTGTTTGGACATAATGATCCAAGCCTTGGTTTGCTGAAAAAATTTGGTTTTAAAGAGTGGGGAATGCTGCCTGGTGTGGCTGAACTTGACGGTATAGAGCGCGATTTAGTCATTGTAGGCCTTAAAGTCTAAAATACCAGATAAAACGCTTACATTTTGAGAGTTGGATTTAGATTATCGGTGTCGCAATCGACCCATTCTTTGGACCAACTCTGTAAGTCTCGGATGACTGATTCCAGGGCAAGACCTTTATCCGTCAAAGAATATTGGATTCGCACGGGGGTCTCTGGGAACACTTCTCGAAGAACGATCCCTTCCTGTTCCAGCTCTTTGAGCCGTTCGGAGAGCAGTCTTCCACTGATGGGCAATGCCGCTTCAATTACATTGAAACGTTGGGGTCCTTGAAGGAGCTGGTAGATAATTAAACCAGTCCAACGCCTGCCGATAATATCCATACTTTTTTGTAGCCGGGGACATAAATCATTGGACTTCATAGGGCTCACCTCTTAGTAAACATTATAAACGAAAAGACCAATAACTTAAACAAATTCCAATTTAATTCAGTACTAGAAAGGATGATGGACAGTGGCTAAAAAAAAGAAAATGCCTACCACACCAAGAGCCGCTACGAATGATGGCCCTGCTACGTTAAAAGACCTGCTAAGCAGTGATGTTCTAGGAAAGCTGAAGGCGCAATCTGATGCGTTGAAAGCGGAGGAAAATGACCGTAAAGAAGCTGCCCGTAAGGCAGTGGAAGATCAGCGCAAGGCTGAGCAGAAGCGGTTGGATAATGATTTTGCACATTTGCTGGAGAACAGTAATCAGGATTGGAAGAAATTTAAATAAATCCTATGGCTTCGCGCTAAAAATATGGCAGAGATTAAAGAGGCACCCGTTAGGGTGTCTTTTTTTATGTAACTTAAGCAGATAAGCCTAAGTCTTAATTATTTTAAATTTAAGTATATGAAAGGGTTGACCCTCAAAGTGGGCTTAGGTATAATTTAAAACATTGCGAATGAAAATCATTATCATAAAATCGTATTTGTAAACTATTAAACAGATAAGGAACAACTCATGAAACTAAAATATTTGTCCCTACTTCTAATAGTATTTTCATTTATTTCTTTGTTTATAGGCGTTAAAAATATATCCCCATTAGATCTCTTTCATCTTACAGAATCTCAAGCACAGACCTTGCTGGTAAGCCGGATTCCCCGGTTAGCCGCATTGATTATCGCTGGAGTCAGCATGAGTATTGCCGGATTAATTATGCAACAGCTGTCACGCAATAAATTCGTCTCACCGACTACGGCAGGGACGATGGATTCCGCGAAATTTGGTATTCTCGTATCCCTCATGTTATTCACAGGCGCAACGCCAATGCAGAAATTGCTTGTTGCTTTTGTTTTTGCACTATTGGGCACCTTTATTTTTATGAGAATCCTGGATCGGATCAAGTTCAAGGATAGTATTTTTATCCCGCTGGTCGGACTCATGTTCGGAAACATTGTAGGTTCGATTACAACATTTTTTGCGTATAAAAATGATTTGATTCAGAATATCTCATCTTGGATGCTTGGGGATTTCTCGACGATTATCAAAGGCCAATACGAATTAATTTATATCAGCATTCCACTTGTCATTCTGGCGTATCTCTTCGCTAATAAATTTACGGTAGCCGGTATGGGCGAGGATTTTTCCGTCAATCTTGGCATGAACTACAAAGCGGTGGTCAACGTGGGATTGGTAATTGTAGCGTTAATCTCTTCTGTTGTCATTTTAACCGTAGGTACGATTCCATTTCTGGGTCTAGTAGTACCTAACATTGTAACGTTGTACATAGGGGATAACCTCAAAAAAAGTCTGGCGCATACAGCCATTCTCGGAGCGGTGTTCCTCCTGTTCTGCGATATTCTGGGCAGGCTCATTATCTATCCATATGAAATATCAATCAGTCTCACGGT
This sequence comes from Paenibacillus sp. FSL R7-0163, assembly GCF_037969975.1. Taxonomy (NCBI): domain Bacteria; kingdom Bacillati; phylum Bacillota; class Bacilli; order Caryophanales; family Paenibacillaceae; genus Paenibacillus; species Paenibacillus sp. FSL R7-0163. Next base: position 4,800,271 of record NZ_CP150224.1, on the reverse strand, counting down.
AGGCGTCATCGGTAGTGGTCTATTTATCTACTTGCTGATGAGAAGAAAGGCGAACTAGAGATGAAGACAAAACTAACTATATTATCAATAAGTGCTGTCGCCCTCATCGTCTTGTTTATGACGTATCATGCTTTGGGAAATTGGGACTACGTTCTGCCCAGCCGGGGAAGAAAGCTGGCGGCCATTCTGATTACCGGAGCTGTGATAGCTGTCTCTACCGTAGTTTTTCAGAGCATCACGAACAATCGTATTTTGACACCAAGTATTCTCG